>NZ_KE384018.1:0-142908 GCF_000423445.1 Acidipropionibacterium thoenii DSM 20276
ATCAACGGCAGGCTCGAGCACCTGCGCGGCTCGGCGCTGGGGTTCCGCAACCTGACCAACTACATCGCCAGATCCCTGCTCGAGACCGGCGGGTTCAGACCCCGACTACACCCTGGATTCGGATGAGCCGGTATGCCGCCGCTCTTGAGGTGTGGGGCGAGAATGCCACTGCGGTGACCGTGCTGACAGTGCACTGCTTCGCCAGGCCAGGTGTGCTGGTGGAGATCGAAGCACTTGCCGTTGTTCAGGAGCGGCGGGTGTGACGCTGCAGTGGGATCTCGGTGGCGGAGGTGAGGTCTTCGGATCCCCCACCAGCTCACAGCCTCAGAGTCGAGCCCTTCTGGTGGACCAGGCCGTCGTCGAGCAGTGAACCGAGACACTTCTCGGCCTGGTGGCGGCTGGGCCAGGCCGCCAGCGCCACCTCGATCTCCACGCCGGCGGCGCTGTTGCGCACCAGGTCCAGAATGACCCCGCGGCACTGCCGGTCGGTGCCCTTCCAGGGCTGCCCGCGCCTGACCGGAGCGCCGTCCAGTGGCTTGCCGGCGACCACCCAGCGGCAGTGCGCTGCCACCGGGCAGAGCTGGCACGACGGCGTCCTGGCGGTGCAGATCAGAGCGCCCAGCTCCATCGACGCCACCGCCCAGCGGGCCGCATCGGCGTCACCGTCGGGAAGCCATCGGGCTGCCAGCTCGCGGTCGGCCCGGGTGGTCGCCGAGGCGCAGTTGGCCACTCCCCTCTCCACCCGCGCCAGCACCCTGCGCACATTGGTGTCCAGCACCGCGGCCCGGCCCCCGAACGCGAACGACACCACGGCAGCAGCCGTGTAGTCCCCGATCCCCGGAAGCCCGATGAGGTCCTCGTACCTCGAGGGCACCACGCCGCCGTACTGGCGGGCGATCGCCACCGCACAGGCGTGCAGTCGAAGCGCCCGCCGCGGATATCCCAGCCGCCCCCATGCGGCCACCGCGGCACCGGGCTCCTCCTCGGCCAGATCATCGGGGGTGGGCCATCGTTCCATCCACTGAGTCCACGGGGCCACCACCCGGGCCATCGGTGTCTGCTGGCTCATCACCTCACTGACCAGCACCCCCCACGGCGTCGTCCCCTCACGGCGCCAGGGCAGATCCCGGCCGTGCTCGGCGTACCAGTCCGAGCAGGTTCCCCGCAGCTCGGACCGCTCGACATCGGTCAGCGGTCCGAGCCGGGCCTGCCCGGCCGATGCAGGAACCTCGGACACTCAGCCGATGACCTTCGCGGCCGCCCGACAGGCACTCGGCAGCGCCGAGGAGAAGACCTCGAGAGCCTCCTCATCGTGCGCATCGGAGAGGAACCAGGCCTCGAAGCAGCTCGGCGGAAGATTCACCCCGGCATCCAGCATGGCGTGGAAGAAGGCGGTGTAGGCCCCGGAGTCCTGGGCCTTGGCCTGCTGGTAGTCGGCCACTCCGTCGCGGGCCGGTGCCGAGCCCAGGAAGACGCTGAACAGGTTCGAGGCGTTGTTGATGACGAACGGCACCCCCGCCCGCTCCAACTGCTCGGCCAGCACCTGGCGCCAGGCCTCGGAGCGGTCATCGAGGCGTCGGTACACCTCGTCGGTGGCCAGCTGCAGGGTCCGCAGGCCGGCAATGGTGGCCAGCGGATTTCCCGACAGGGTGCCGGCCTGGTACACCGGCCCGGTCGGGGACAGCAGGTCCATCACCTCGGCGCGCCCGCCCAGAGCCGCCAGCGGCATCCCCCCGCCGACCACCTTGCCGAAGGTGAACAGGTCAGGCTGGTAGCCCTCCCCGCGCTGCTGCTGGAACCCCCAGAATCCCGAGGGCCCGCACCGGAAGCCGGTGAGCACCTCGTCGAGGATCATCAGCGCGCGGTGCTCGGCGGTGATCCGCCGGATGGCCGCATTGAACCCGGGCCGGGGAGCCACCACTCCCATGTTCGCCGCGGCGGCCTCCACGATCACCCCGGCGATCTGGTCCCCGCGGGCCGCGAAGGCGGCCTCCAGGGCGGCCTCGTCGTTGTAGGGCAGCACCAGGGTGGACGCCGTGATGCCGGCCGGCACGCCGGCCGAGCCCGGCAGGCCGGCGGTGGCCACCCCCGATCCCGCCTCGGCCAGCAGGCCGTCGGAGTGGCCGTGGTAGTTACCGGCGAATTTGATGATGATGTCTCGCCCGGTGGCTCCCCGGGCCAGCCGGATCGCCGTCATGGTGGCCTCGGTGCCGGTGGACACGAAGCGGATCTTCTCCGCCAACGGCACCCGGGCGCGCACCTCCTCGGCCAGCAGTGTCTCGGTGGCGGTGGGGGCCCCGAAGGACAGCCCGCGGGCGGCGGCGTCCTGGACGGCCTCGACGACCTCGCGGCGACTGTGGCCCAGCAGGGCCGGACCCCAGGTGCAGACCAGATCCAGGTAGCGGGTGCCCTCGGCGTCCCACAGCCAGGGGCCCGCGGCGCGTTCGATGAACCGCGGCACCCCGCCGACGTTGCCGTAGGCCCGTACCGGAGAGTCGACCCCTCCCGGTATCACCGAGCGGGCCTCGTCGAAGAGTTCAGCGTTGCTGCTCACAGCAGTCCTTTCGCAGATGGGGGGATCAGTACCGGAACCAGTCGGCGGCCTCGATGGCGAAATAGCTGAGGATGACATCGGCCCCGGCCCGGGCGATCGAGGTGAGCGACTCGGTGATGCACCGCTGGCGGTCGATCCAGCCGTTGGCGGCGGCGGCCTCCAGCATCGCGTACTCCCCGGAGACCTGGTAGGCGGCCACCGGAACCGGGGAGATCTCGGCCACGTCGGACAGCACGTCCAGGTAGTGGGAGGCCGGCTTGACCATCACCATGTCGGCACCCTCGGCCAGATCCAGCAGGGTCTCGCGCATCCCCTCACGGCGGTTGGCCGGATCCTGCTGGTAGGTCTTGCGGTCGCCCTTGAGGGAGGAGTTCACCGCCCCGCGGAAGGGTCCGAAGAAGGCCGAGGCGTACTTGGCGGAGTAGGCCAGGATCGAGACGTCGGTGAACCCCTCGGCGTCCAGCGCGTCGCGGATCACCGCGATCTGGCCGTCCATCATCCCCGAGGGGGAGACCAGGTGGGCGCCTGCGCGGGCCTGGGAGACCGCCATCTCGGCGTACAGCGGCAAGGTGGCGTCATTGTCGACCCTGCCATCGGGGGTCAGCGCCCCACAGTGGCCGTGGTCGGTGAACTCGTCGAGACAGGTGTCGGCGCAGATCACCAGGTCGTCGCCGACGGCGTCTCGCACCGCGGCGATGCTCCGGTTGAGGATCCCCTCGGGGTTCCAGGCCTGCGATCCGATCTCGTCCTTGCGGGTCGGGACCCCGAACAGGTCGATGCCGCCGATGCCGGCCCTGACCGCCTGCTCCGCCAGCGTCCTGATGGACTCGGTGGTGTGCTGGAACTGCCCGGGCAGGGTGGAGATCTCGCGGGCCTCGTCGATCCCCTCGGCGACGAACGCGGGAAGCATCAACTGGGCGGGATGGACCCGGGTCTCGGTCACCATCCGGCGCATCGCCGGAGTGGTGCGCAGACGCCGTGGCCGGTCCACCGGGACCAGGGCGGGGTTGAGCTTGCGATCTGGGAAGGACGTCATGACAGGACACTTTCTACTGCGGCGAGGATGCCCTCGGGAGTCGGCTCGGAGGCGACCGCCGAGGCGGGATGTCCGAGCTGTTCGAGGGTGGCGGCGGTGGCGTCGCCGATGGCGATCGGGTGCTGGCGGGGTTTCCAGGCCAACCCGGCTCGGGTCAGCAGGCCGTCCAGAGCCCGGGCGATCGAGGAGGAGGTGATCACCACTGCGCCGAAGGCCGGCCAGGCCTGGGCGATCACCGTCGGCAGGGTCTCCAGCGGCTCGGTGGTGTAGAGATCGACCCGCTCCACCTGGCAGCCCTTGGCGGTCAGTCCCTCGGCGACGGTGCCGGCAGCCAGGGCCGAGACGGGCAGCAGGACGCGGCTGTGCGGGCAGTCCCAGGCCTCCACCAGCCCGGCTCCCGACTGGGTCTGGGGGATCAGGCAGACCTCGACGCCGTTGTCGGCCAGTGCTCGTGCGGTGGCCCGGCCGACCGCGGCGACCTTGACTGCCAGGTCGGTGAGCAGCCCGTCGGCGGCCAGCTGGTGGACGGCCCGCTTGCTGGTGAGCACCAGCCAGTCCTCGGTGCCGGCACCGGCCAGCCATCGCGAGACGGCCTCCAGGGCGCCGGGCAGTGGCACGGTGCGGGTGACGGCCTGGTGGATGACGCCGAAGCCGGCTCCTTTGAGGGCATGGCCGATGGCGTCGCCGGCGGAGTCGCGGGGCAACAGCACCGGCGGGCGGATGATGCCGGCGGAGTCCGGGGTGACCACTGAGCTCATCGGATGGCCTTCGAGGCGTGCAGGTCGGCGACCCCGCCGGCTCCCTGGTCCAGCAGATCGGCCGCGACCTGGAGGCCGAGGGTGTGGGCGGCACCTGCCAGGGTGGCCACGGCCTCAGGTGTGGTGGGTGCCGCATCCAGCAGGTTGACGGGAAGTTCCAGCCCCGCCTGGCAGCGCACCGACCGGGTGCCGTCGACGGAGATGACGGCCGCTCGCAGGTCCAGCACGCCGGACTCGACCCGGGCCAGTGCCCCGACCGGGGCCGCACAGCCCGCGTCGAGTCCGGCCAGTACCGCACGCTCGGCGGTGGCGGCCAGCCGGGCCGCCAGGTCGTCAATGGCCATCAGCGCCCGGGCCAGGTCGCCGTGCCGGGCGTCGGCTGCCCGGCACTCCACCGCCAGCGCGCCCTGGGCGGGGGCGGGCAGCATGACGTCGAAGTCCAGGATCTGGCAGATGTCCTTGCCCCGTCCCAGTCGGCCGAGTCCGGCAGCCGCGACGACGACGGCATCCAGATCCTGGCGTCCGCCGAAACCCTTGACCCGGCCGACCCGGGTGTCCACATTGCCGCGGATGTCGACCACCTCGAGATCTGGCCTGGCGGCGCGCAGCTGGGCCGCCCGGCGAGGCGAGCCGGTCCCGACCCGGGCTCCCTCGGCCAGCTCCGACAGGGTCAGCTCGTCGCGGGCCACCAGCGCGTCGTGGGGGTCCTCGCGGGCCGGGATGGCCCCGATCGCCAGTCCGAGCGGCTGGCCGGTGGGAAGGTCCTTGAAGGAGTGCACCGCCAGATCGCAGGCTCCCGACAGCAGGTCGGTGCGGATCGCGGAGGCGAAGACGCCGATCCCGCCCATCTTCGACAGCGGGGTGTCCACCACGTCGCCATGGGTGGTGACGTGGACCAGTTCGACATCCAGCCCGTGGCGGTCCAGCGCGTGGGCGACCATCTCGGACTGGGTGGTGGCCAGTCGGCTGGCGCGGGTCGCCAGCCGAACCGAGGTGCGCGGGTGCTGGGCTGCGGGCGCTCTCCCGGGTCGTCGACTCATATCCGCCATCCTCTCACGGCCCCGATGCTCCAGGACCGGGCCGGCTGGGGCCACCGGCTGGGACAGTGGCCCGGTCGGGTGCGCAGATCACTCCCCAGACGGGGAGTGATGCATCTCCAGCTGCAGGAAGGGCCGTCTGCGGAGTGATCTGCGCAGCTCACACCAGCCTCGCGGCGGTCTGGCGGGCATGGGGGACCAGGGCGGCGATTCCCGAACCGGATGTCCAGGCGCCGGTCAGCCCCAGACCCGGCTGCTCTGCGACCTGGGCGTGCAGCCCCTGCACCCAGGCTCGGGTGGCCGGGGTGGTGGGGGCCAGCGCACCGGTCCAGTGGATGATCTGGGAGGCCACCAGCTGGTCGGCGCTCAGCGGCACCCCGGTCAGGGCGCTGGCATCCGACAGCGCCTGGTCCACCGACAGATCCTGGGCCGCCTGGCCCGAACGGCCGTAGCTGACCCGCAGCAGGTGGAGCCCGTCGGGGCACGAGGCCGTCAGGCTGGGCCACTTGGCCGACAGATGGGTGAGCGCCTTGGCCGCCACACCGCGCGATCCGGCCGCCACCAGCATCCCGTTGCCCCTGGGCCCGGAGTCCAGCTCAGGTGCCTGGAGGGCCAGGTTGACGTGGGCGATCGGGGCTCCGGCGACCAGCTCCGGCCCGCTGGTGTCGATGACCTGGGACAGCAGCGGCCGAGCGGTCACCGCCGAGCAGGCCACCACGACCCGTGGGGTGCTGAACTCGACCGGCTGCCCGTCAGGCTCAGGGGGCAGCGAGGGATCGGCGGCGCGATGGGTGGCCGCGGCGCGAACGACCCAGTCGTCACCCCGCCCGCTGCCGGCCGGATGTGCCAGCGAGCTGGCCCCGGTACGGGTGAGGATCCGGCCACCGGCCTGCTCGATCTGATCGGTGAGGGTCTGGGCCATCAGGTACATCCCGCCGGCCACCGAGGCCACCGGCGAGGTCACCGGACCATCGCCCTTGATGAGCGAGACCGCAGCGGCCAGGCCGCCGGTGCTGCGTACCGCAGCGGTGAGGCCGGGGGAGACCACCTCGGTGGCCAGCAGGTGCGGATCGGCGGCATGGATACCGCCGGCGATCGGCGCCACCAGACGCCGCAGCACCTCGGCCCCCATCCGCAGCTCCACCAGGGAGCCCAGATCGCTCGGCAACTGCTCGGGCAGCGGCGCGGCATCCAGCTGCGCGGCCCGGGAGAGCACCTCAGGTCCCAGCGCGGCGACCACATCGGGTGCCCAGAGGTCGGCGGGGATACCGAGAATCGCGCGCACCGGCATCGCGAAGGGGCCGTCGTCGAACCACACCCAGCTGGGCGCCGACCGCGGGTACTCGACGGTTAGGCCGAGCTCGCCGGCCAGCTTCTCGGTGTCGGGGACCCGCACCGCCCAGCCCTCGGCGCCGATGTCATATCGGACGCCGGCGATCGTCGATCCGGCGACCAGCCCTCCGGTGTATCCGCGGGACTCCAGCAGCACCGGCTTCAGCCCTGCCCTGCTGAACTGCCAGGCGGCCACCAGTCCGGCCATCCCGCCACCGATGACGACGGCGTCAACCCTGTCCATCAATGCCTCTCCGATAAGCGATTTCCTAGAGCGAGTGAACGAACTCGACCAACCTCGTCAGGGTATCCGGTTCAGTGGTGGCGGGGACGCCGTGGCCCAGGTTGACCACGTGGCCGGGCGCCGCCCGACCGGCCTCCACCACCTCCCGGGCCTCGCCGTGGAGGGCCTGCTGGCCGGCGAACAGCATCGCCGGGTTGATATTTCCCTGCAGCGGCATGGCTGCTCCTGCCGCGCTCAATGTCTGGTGCACCTGGTCGAGCGGGACCCGGTGGTCGACACCGAGCACCGGATGGTCGGAGGCTGCCGAGGCCACCTGCGCGAAGGCCACCGCCAGGTGGTTGGCGTTGACCCCGAAGTGAATCACCGGCGTCGACCGGTCCAGACCGGCCAGCGCCCGCACCGAGTGCGGGGCGACGAACCGTGTGTAGTCCCGCGCCGACAAGGATCCGGCCCATGAGTCGAAGAGCTGCACGGCGCCGGCCCCGCCCGACACCTGGGCTGCCAGGAAGGCGGCGTCCAGGTCGGCGACCCAGGCCATCAGCCGGGCCCAGGAGTCCGGGTCGGCGTGCATCATCGCCCGTGCCGCCAGGTGGTCGCGGGAGGGCCCGCCCTCCACCAGGTAGGCGGCGATCGTGAAGGGGGCCCCGGCGAATCCCAGCAGCGGGGTGGCGTCGCCGAGTTCGGCGACCACCAGCCGGGCGGCCCGCGTGATGGCAGCCGTGTCGCCGGGTGCCCGGGAGGTGAGGGCATCGACCTCGGCGGCGGTGCGCACCGGTTCGTCGAGCACCGGGCCGACGCCCGGCTCGATCCGCACCCCGACCTCGGCCAGTACCAGCGGCACCATGATGTCGGAGTAGAGCACCGCGGCGTCCACGCCGTGACGTCGCACCGGCTGGCAGGTGATCTCGGCGGCCAGCTCGGGATCCAGGCAGGACTCCAGCATCGTGGTGTCGGCCCGCGCGGCGCGGTACTCCGGCAGGGAGCGGCCGGCCTGGCGCATGAACCACACCGGTGGATGGGCGGTGCGGTGGCCGGTCAGGGCCGCCAGGATCGGGGGAGTCGCTTCGGTCTGGGTGCTGTGCTCAGTCATCGTCTCGATTCTGCCGCATGGTCGCACCTGCGTCGGCGTCTGACAGTCGGTCGTGCTTGAATGGGTCGCCGTGGGTCTGTGCATCATCTCCGTGGATTACGCCGAGCAGAGTCTCGGTGCCGTTTCGAACGCCGCCGGTCAGCTGGACGGGCTCGGTCTCACCCTGACCGACCTCCCTCAGGTGCGTGGCGCGATGGTGCTGTCGACCTGCAACCGGGTCATGGTGCTCGCCGAGACGGCCCCCGGGGTGGCCCATCCCGGGCAATTGCTGCGGGAGCTGCTGGCCGAGTCCGGCGCCCGCGACCTGGCTGCCGCCTCCGCGGTGGAGGGGGATGACGCCGTCTGGCGGCTCTTCCGGATCGCCGCCGGTCTGGAGTCGATGGTCACCGGGGAGCGCGAGATCGCCGGCCAGCTCAAACGGGCGCTGAGCTTCGCCCGCACCCAGAACACCGTCACCCCGCTCATCGGCCATCTGGTCGAGGAGTCCCTCAAGACCTCCCGCAAGGTCGCCACCGGAACCGCGCTGGCCAGCAGCGGCCGCACCGTGGTGGCCGTCGGACTGGACCTGGTGAGCGACCTCGTCGATCTCGCCGGCGCCACCGTGCTGCTGATGGGCACCGGCTCCTATGCCGGGGCCAGCTGCGCCCAGCTGGCCGGCCGTGGCGTCTCCCACATCCTGGTTCATTCCTGCTCGGGGCGGGCCGAGGGGTTCGCGGGCAGCCACTCCGGTGAGGACTGTCAGATCGTGGCCGTCGACGACGGCGGGCTGGCCCGGGCGCTGGCCGAGGCCGATCTGGTCGTCACCTGTCGGGGCCATGGCGTCCCGGCGTTGACCAGGGCTCTGGCCGAGCAGGCGGTGCGGGACCGAGGCAGCCGGGACCAGCGGCGGCAGGATCGGGCCGGAGACCTCGTCGTGCTCGATCTCGCCCTCTCCGGCGATGTCGAGACCCCGGTCCCCGGAATCCGCGTCATCGACCTGGCGACCATCCGCGAGGCCGTCCCGGCCGAGGTCTCGGCCGACCGGGCAGCCGCCGAGAGGATCGTCGCCCAAGGGGTTCAGAACCTGGCGATGGACCTGGAGAGACGCCGTCTGGCACCTGCCGTCGTCGCCCTCAGGGACTCGCTGTCCAGCCTCGTCCAGGCCGAGATCGACCGGCTCCCGGCCGGCGGATCGGTGCCGGTGGACCAGGCCGCCCAGGCGCTGCGGCGACTGGCCGCCTCGATGGCCCACATCCCCTCGGCCAGGGCCCGGATCGCCTCCGAGCACGGTCTGGGGGACAGGTGGCTCAACTCGTTGTCGGATGTGCTGGGCATCGATGTCGAGGTCGACGACCATATTCTCGATCTCAGCGGCCTGGCCACCACCGGCGCGCTGACCTGCCCGGTCACCGGGTTGAGCGTCGACGACCTGGCCCCGGCGAGCCCGCGACCAGCCGATCCGGCCACCACTGACCTGGCACACAGCGAGGAGCGTCGATGAGCCAGTACACCCCCGACCACGCCGGCAGCGACCCGCTGAATCCCTACGACGCGGTACTGGTGGCCTCCTTTGGCGGCCCTCGGGGCCGCGATGAGGTGATGCCCTTCCTGCGGCGGGTCTCCAACGGCCGGATCCCCGACTCCCGACTGGCCGATGTCGCCGAGCACTACTACCGGTTCGACGGCGTCAGCCCCATCAATGCCGCCAACGACGCCCTGGTGGAGTCGCTGACCTCGGCATTGCGCTCGCACGGCTCGCAGCTGCCGGTGGTGCTGGGGGACCGCAACAGCGCCCCCTGGTTCACCGAGGTGGTCGCGACCCTGCACGACCGTGGCGCCCGGCGCATCCTGATGCTCCCGACCGCCGCATTCGACTCCTACTCGGGCTGCCGCCAGTACCGCCAGGACGCCGATCGGGCGATTGCGGATCTCGGCCTGTCGGACCTGGTGATCGACAAGGTGCCACCCTTCTACCCGGTCGAGGGGTATGCGATCGCCAACGCCCAGGCGCTGATGGCAGCCTTCTCCCAGATCCCGCCGACCCCGCTGGACGCCACCCGGGTGGCCTTCGTCACCCACTCCATCCCGATGTCGATGCTGGCGGCATCCGGCTCCGGGCAACCCGGCACCGACTACGTCTCGCAGCACCAGCAGCTGTGCAACCGGGTCGCCGAGATCGTGCGCCAGCGGTTCGGGGCGATGCCCCAGTGGGAGCTGGTCTACTGCTCGCGTTCGGGCCGTCCCACCGACCCATGGCTGGAACCCGACGTCAACGACTACCTCGCCACGCTGCCCGGACAGGGCGTGCGCTCGGTGGTGCTGGCCCCGGTCGGATTCATCTCCGACCACATGGAGGTCGCCAACGACCTGGACCACGAGGCGGCCGAGACCGCCGAGGAGCTGGGGCTCGCGGTCTCGCGGGCCGCCACGGCCGGCACCGATCCGGTTTTCATCGCCGGGCTGGCCGATCTGATGGTCCGGCAGGCCCAGGCGGTGCGCGGCTACGGCGACCTGCCGCCGAACTGGCTGTGCCCCTGCGAGCAGCAGCGCTCCGACGACGGGGAGTACCTGCGCGGTGGCAGAACCCTGGTGGACGAAGAGGGGGGCCACGAAGACCACGGTCATCGGGAGCAGGCCTCTGAGTCCCGCGCCCGTCACGGCGAGCCGCAGCAACCCTCCGAGCCGGCCGACGTCACCCCCCAGAGGGCGCAGGTGACAGCACGGGCCGTGGCCGATCAGCCCACTGCGGAGTCCCCCGCCACCGACTCCCCGGCCGCCGAACCGCCCGCAACCGAACCGCCCGCCGACGACGTCAGCAGCAACCAGCCGGCACCCGAGGAGACCACTTCAGTGGACACCACGTCACACAGCCCAGCCGCCGATGGCACCTACACCACTCCCACCGACTCCCGCGACCACCCCGTCGACCCGGCGCTGGTCAACAAGGCCAGCCTGTGGGGGATGTACTCGGTGTTCAAGGTCACCACCCCACTGCCGGCCGATCCCACGGCTCGCGCCGAACTGGTCGACGGGTCGGTGGCCTGGGTGGACCAGGCCGGCGCCGACACCCGCGGCTGGTACGACCTGTCGGGGCTGCGCGCCGACGCCGACCTGCTGGTCTGGTGGACCAGCGATGACGCCGCCGTCCTCCAGGACAGCTATCACCGGTTCGTGGCCACCGGCCTGGGACGTCACCTGACGCCGGTCTGGTCGAACCTGGCGGTGCACCGCCCCGCCGAGTTCAACAAGTCCCATCTGCCGTCCTGCTTCGCCGGTGTGGCGCCGCGCCGCTGGGCCTGCTTCTACCCCTTCGTGCGTACCAAGGACTGGTACCTCCTGGACCCCAAGGACCGCTCGGCGATGCTGCGCGAGCACGGCATGGCCGGGGCCGCCAGCCCCGACGTCAAGGCCTCCACACTGGCGGCCTTCGCGCTGGGCGACTACGAGTGGATCCTCACCCTGGAAGGTGACGATCTGGCCCGGTTGGTCGACGTCATGAAGGACATGCGCTACGTCGAGGCACGGCGTCACGTCGACATCGACACGCCGTTCTACACCGGCGAGCGGGTCGACCCCGACACCTGGGCGGCCCGCCAGCTCAGCGAGTGAGACCAGGAACCGGGACCGGTCGGCCGGGGCCGGCCGGTGGGGTCATCCGACTGACGCGGGGAGATTGACATGCGTGGAGTACAGCACCCGATGGGACCGGAGTCCGAGGGGGTCTACTGGAGACGCCGCGCCGGGCTGGTGGGCGTCTCGGTGCTGGTCCTGGTGCTGCTGATCTGGCTGGTGGGCCGGGGCCTGGGAGGCCGTTCCGACAGCTCTGCGGTGCAGGCCACACCGAGCGTCACCTCCATCAACCCGTCGTGGACCGACACCGTGTGGGACACCTCCACGCCCACCCCGAGCCCGGTCGACTCCAGCTCGGCGGCCATCCCGGCCGGATCGACCTCCGGCAGTGCAAGCCCCACGCCGACCCCGACCCTGGCCGGCTGTCAGCTGTCGCAGCTGCGTTCGGCGATCGCAGCGCCGTCGAGTGCGGTCAGGCGCGGTTCGAGCGTGCCGCTGACCGTCACTGTCACCAACCAGGGCAAGGCCGGCTGTCTGTGGGATCTCAAGACCCTTCCGGTGGAGGTGACCATCACCTCCGGGTCCGACCGGATCTGGTCGACCGCCGACTGTGCGGCTTGGGGGCCCAGCGGATCCCACCCGATCGCGGCCGGCAAGCAGTGGCATTTCACCGTGAAATGGCCCACCCAGCGCTCGACCTCCGGGTCCTGCACACCGGCCAGCGAGGAGTTGGGCACCGGAACCTATGTCGCCACCACCACCGTCAAGGGCGGGGCGACCCGCAAGTTCGTGATGCACCTCACCGCCTGAGACCGCCGGGAGCCCCAGGCCGGGCCTCCCGGTCCTCAGTCCTGGTGCACCACGAGCAGCTCGCCCACCTCGCAGTCGAGGGCGGTGCAGATCGACGCCAGCGTGCTGAACCTGATGGCGCGCCCGCGATTGTTCTTGAGCACCGAGAGGTTCGCGTAGCTGAGGTCGACGCGCCTGGCCAGGTCGGTGAGAGTCATGCCGCGCTCGGCCAGAAGCTCGTCGACGCGGCAGTGGACCGTGCCGGGCCGGATCCGTCCCGGCATCTCAGATGGTCCCTTCCAGATCCAGACGCAGCTGCCGGGCCCGCAGCACCAGCCAGCCGCCCAGTGCGATCAGCAGACCGATCATGATGAGCGGCCAGTCCGAGGAGGCCCAGTCCGGCGAGTCCGGCAGCAGCCATGCCGGGTGGCCATTCCCCCAGGCGGTGGGCAGTTCGGCAGACGCCACCAGGAGCTCCTCGGCGCGGGCCTGAATGCCTGGACGAGCGACACCGGCGGCGATGGCCACCGCGGCGACTGCGAACATCGAGATGGCCACCCCCAGTCCGAAGGGTCTGCCCCGCAGCATCTGGACGGCGAGCAGCAGGAGGACCAGGCAGGTGAGGCCGCCGACGAGGAAGGGGATGAGGGAGGCCGCCATCTGGAGCGAGCCGGCCCGGCTGGTTCCGTGAGCCGCACACAGCTCGACGAATGAGTACTGAGCATCCGCTCCCTCGAACTCGGGTCGGGGGAGTGGCGGCAGGCTGCCGGCGATCCGGACGTCCATGCATGTGGAGCTGTACCTGAGCGAGTCCTGGGTCATTGCTCCGTACAGCAGGGTGGCCATGATGCCGAGACTCGAGATGACAATGACGACGATCAGCACGCTCCTGGACACGACCTTGCCGGCGCGATCGGCGGGTTGGGCCATGATGCCTCCTCGGTGGCCGCAATATCGATGATCGATATATCGCTTTTCAGTATAGAGCGCGGTCGAGTTGACTTCCGGCAGTGTCCTCAGTGCAGGCCGGGGGCGGCCGGTCCTCAGCGCAGTCCGGGGGCGTTCCCCTCGAATATCCGCTCCAGGGCGGCCCGGATGCTGCGCGCCCGGGCCAGTCCGATCCCCGGCAGCTCGCTGAGCTCATTGGTGCCGCTGGCATAGAGGGCCGGCAGGGAGCCGTAGTGATCGACGATCGTCTGGGCGAGCCGCGGCGGCAGGTCACCGATGGTTGACAGCTGACGGTGCCCACGAGGGTGAAGCACCATGGTGGCGGGGTAGCGCTTCGGGTCGAGGCCGATGGTCTGGGCGACCAGGCCGGGACTGCCCAGATCGTCCCAGGACAACTGGCGCAGCCCGGCCAGGCTGAAGTTCCAGGGTTCGACCTCCTCGGGCCGGTAGTCCTCGACCAGCAGCCGGGTCTGCTCATCGACCCCGGCGTACAGCTCGTCGCGCTGCAGCCCGACCAGCCGTCCCTCCACTCCCAGCGCCGAGACGTAGCCACGCACCTCGGCGTCGATCCGCCTGGTCATCTCGACCCGCTGGGCCACCGCCGCGACGTCCTCGACGGTGGCGACGTCGTGAACCTCCAGAACGGTGAGCCGGGCGGCGGTGTCGACCAGCCGTCCCCGGTAGCTGGCCAGCGTGTTGAGGGCCTGGTTCGCCCGGGTCAGCAGGGTCTCAGGCTCCTCGATCCGGTACCGGTTGCCGTCCAGGAAGACCGCCAGGGTGCTCATCGACGCCGACGCCACCACCACCGGGACGCCGGTCTGCCGGGAGACCCGGTCGGCGCTGCGGTGCCGGGTGCCGGTCTCCATGGTGGGCAGTGAGCCATCGGGGACGAAGTGCACCGCCGCCGCCAGGATCCGTTCGTGGTCGCTGGACAGGATGAGTCCGCCGTCCATCTTCGACAGCTCGCGCAGTGCCTGGGGGGTGAGCTGCACGTCGATGGCGAAACCACCGGTGGCCACCTTGCGGACCTCAGGGGTGTCACCGAGCACGATGAGGGCGCCGTTGCGGCCGTGCAGAATCCTCTCCAGACCGTCGCGGATCGGGGTTCCCGGGGCCAGCAGAGCCATCAGATGGCGCACCTGCTCGGGACGGTCGTCGGCGGGTTCGTCCTGGCCTGCCTGGAGCCCCTCGAAGGGGCCATCGTCGAACCGGTCTCCTCCGGGCCGCGCGCCCCCGGTCACAGCTGCCTCGTCAGTCATGTCTCGACTCTAGAACCTCTCACGCTCACGCCCGTCGCCCTCCCGCTGACGCACCGGCCTCCTCGGTTGCCCGCGGGCCACCGGCGCTCCGGCGCCGGCCCAGGTTCAGCACTCCCAGAGCCTCCGCCACGGTGGCCACCTCCACCACGTGCAGGCCATGCATGGTCGGCACCTTGGAGTGCGCCTCCCTGGAGTTGCGCGGCACGATCGCCAGGTCGAAGCCCAGCCGGGCGGCCTCCCCGACCCGCCTCTCCAGGCCCGGCACCCGGCGGAGGTCCCCTGCCAGGCCCACCTCGCCCAGGGCGACCACCCGGGTCGGGAAGTTGCGGTCGATCGCTCCTGAGGCGACCGCCACCGCGATCGCCAGATCGGCCGACGGGTCGGTGACCCTGGCCCCGCCGACCGTCGAGACGTAGACGTCGCGGCTGCTCAGCGGCAGCCCGGCCTTGCGCTCCAGGACCGCCAGGATCATCGCCACCCGGCCGTTCTCCACCCCGTGGGTGGTCCGGCGCGGGTACTTCTCGGTGGCGGAGGGGGCCACCAGCGCCTGCACCTCCGCCAGCAGCGGACGGCGACCCTCCATCGTCACGGTGACGCAGGTGCCCGGCTGCGGGTCGGCATTGTCGGAGGTGAACAGCCCCGAGGGGTCGGTCACCTCGGAGATCCCGGCGTCGGTCATCTCGAAACAGCCCACCTCATCGGCCGGCCCGTAACGGTTCTTGGTGGCCCGCACCATCCGGAAGCCGGAGTGCCGGTCACCCTCGAAGGCCAGCACGACGTCGACCAGATGCTCCATGGTGCGTGGCCCGGCGATCGATCCGTCCTTGGTGACGTGGCCGACGATGACCACCGCCATCCCGCGCTGCTTGGCGACCCGTACCAGGGCGCCGGTGACCTCGCGGACCTGGGAGACGCCGCCGGGGGAGCCGTCGGCGGCGGTGGTGCCGATGGTCTGCACCGAGTCGAGCACCATCAGAGACGGATCGGTCTGTTCGATATGGCCCAGCACGGTGCCCAGATCGGTCTCCGCGGCCAGGTAGAGCTGATCGGCCAGGGCGTCGGTCCGGCCTGCCCTCAGCCGCACCTGGGCGGCCGACTCCTCGCCGGTGACGTACAGCGTGCGCCGACCGGCCTTGGCCCACTTGGCGGCGACGTCCAGCAGCAGGGTGGACTTGCCGACCCCGGGCTCCCCGGCCAGCAGGATCACCACGCCGGGAACCAGTCCGCCGCCCAGCACCCGGTCCAGCTCCCCGATCCCGGTGAGGTGCCGGTCGGCGGCCTGCTCGGAGACCTCGCCGATCCGGACCGCTCGGGCCGAGGGGACGTGCGAGGGGACGTCGGTGAGCTTCGGTGCGCCCTTCTCGACCACCGAACCCCAGGCCTGGCACTCCCCGCAGCGGCCCACCCACTTGGACGTGGTCCAGCCGCACTCGGTGCACACCCAGCCGTCGGAGCTCTTCTTCGCCATGAGTCCCAGCCTGCCAGTCGGCACTGACAGTTTCACTGAGGGTCCTCAGAGAGGGTCGTCGGGGCCGCAGTGGCTGCGGGCCCGGGCTCAGATCCTGACGAAGCCCTTCTCGGGGGTGTCCAGGATCACGGCATTGATCCCGGGATGGCCGTTCGGGCTGGTGAACTCGAAGTTGATCCCCTCGATCTGGTCGGGAATCGGCTCGCCGAGCCAGTCCTCGACCCGGTCACGTGATCCGGAGATCTCCACGGTGTCCAGCCGGATGACTCCCTCGAGCTGGATCGGCTCCAGGTTGTCGGGGGACTCCCAGTGGATGAAGTAGGGCAGCTGGGGGTCGGCGATCAGGCCCTTGATCCCGATCTGGTGCCACTCCAGGAGTCGTCCGTCGGGGAAGTGCCGCGAGCCGGGGACCGATTCCCGGTTGAGCCGCTTCTCGTAAGGAGCGAGTTCGTCAACGGCAACCGACCATCCCATCCAGCCCCCGCCCAGCTTCGACCGGGCGCGCACCGCCTGGCCGTAGATGGCCTTGTCAGCGGCCGGGTGGTCGAGCACCTCGACCACCTCGATGTAGTGCTGGCCGGTGAGCGGAAGGATGTGGTTGCGCGTGCCGAACCGCGGGTGGAACCCGCCGTCCTTGAGTTGAACCCCGAGTTTCGTACCCAGACGGGCGGCCTCAACCTTGAGGCCCTCAGGTCCTGCAACGAAAGTGAGATGGTCGACATGCATGGGGCCATTGTCCACTGGTCGGCTCACTATCTGGAAACTGGGGCCCTGGTACCGCGCCCGGCCGCTGGCGCCGCGACCCTCAGGTTGGGCGATGAACTAAGTTTGTAGGGTGCCAACCGAGGATGAGGAACCGCGACGCAACGACCCCGGGAGTCGTCTGCGGGACGCCGCCGGTGCCGACCGTCCCAGTGCCAGGCGGCCCGACGCGACCAGCCCCAGAGTGACCCTGTCCACCAGCTCGATGTACCCCGAGGCCACCGCCAGCACCTTCGAGTGCGCCTCCCAGCTCGGCTATGACGGCGTCGAACTGATGGTGGGGATGGACTCCGTCTCCGCCGACATCGACCAGGTCGTCGCGCTGTCGGACTACCACCGGATGCCCGTCACCTCGGTGCACGCCCCCTGTCTCATCGTCACCCCCAATGTCTGGGGCACCGACCCCTGGGGGAAACTCGCCACCAGCGGCGAGGCGGCCCGGCGGTTCGGCGCCCATCTCATCGTGGTGCACCCGCCGTTCCGCTGGCAGCGCGACTACGCCACCCGCTTCGAGGCCGGTATCGCCGAGCTCAACGCGGCCCCCGAGAACAAGGAGGCCGGTGTCATCTACGCGGTGGAGAACATGTACCCGTGGCGCACCCCGGCCGGGAAGTTCCTGGCCTACGCCCCCGACTGGGACCCCACGATGCGCTCCTACGACCACCTCACCCTGGACCTCTCGCACGCCTCCACCGCCCACAAGCAGTCCCTCGACCTGGTCCGCAGCTGGGGTCCGAGGCTGGCCCACCTGCACCTGACCGACGGCTCCGGCTCCTTCAAGGACGAGCACCTGCTTCCCGGCGAGGGCACCCAGCGTGCCTGGGAGGTGGTGCGCGACGCCGTCGGCCGTGGTTTCGACGGGGACGTCGTCATCGAGGTCAACACCCATCGGTTCACCAGCCGGGCCGATCGCCAGGACGCGCTCGGAAGAGTCCTGGACCAGACCCGCCGGGCGGTCGCCGAGGGGATGGCGTCACGACTGCCCAGCTACTCCGGGTCCACCGCGTGGACCGAGCGCGGTTGAGATGAGGTTCCGGGCTCGTGACCTCGCCGTCCATGCGGCGACCAGTGACCGCATCGCGGCGGCGGTGGCCAAACTGCCGCCGGCCCGCGAGATCGCTGCCTCCTATGTCGCCGGCAGGACCCTCGACCAAGCGGTGGCGACCGCCACCGACGCGGTCGACAAGGGGTTGGAGGTGTCCCTCCACCCGCTGGCTCGAGAGGCCGAGACGCCGCAGATGGCGGAGCAGGCCACCGTGCAGCTGCTGGAGACCACGGCGGCGCTGGGAGCCGATCCGGAGCTGGCACCCCACGCCGAGGTGTCGATCGCGCTGTCGACCCTGGGTATCGGGCTGGCCGAGGACGGCCCTCAGGTGGCCCTGGCCAATGCCCAGCGGATCTGCCGGGAGGCCCGCAACGCCGGGGTGCTGGTGACCGTCGCCGATGAGCGCCCCGAGACCCACGACCAGGTGCTCGACGCGGTCCGCTCACTGCTGGCCGATTTCCCCGACACCGGGGTGGTGGTCCAGGCCGCCCGCCACGACTCCCTGGACCAGATCCGAGAGCTGTCGGCCGCCGGCCGCCGGATCCGGCTGTGCAAGGGCGACTACACCGGCCCCCGTGAGGAGATGGTGGTCTCCCCCCACGATGTGGACCTGCGGATGGCGGCCTGCCTGCGGACCCTGCTGCAGGGCCCGGCGACCGCCCTGATCGCCACCCATGATCCGGTCTTCATCGCGATTGCCGAGCGATTGATCGCCGACCTCAACCGGGGTCCCCACAATGTCGAGTTCCAGATGCTGCAGGGAATCCGCCCCTTTGAGCAGCGGCGGCTGGCCGACATCGGCCACAAGGTGCGGGTGTACCTGCCCTGGGGATCCGACTGGTACTCCTACTGCACCCGGAGGATCATCGAGCGGCCGGCGAATCTGCTGCTCTTCTCGCGCTCCCTGGTGGTCCGCCGGTGAACCAGCCGGACGGCACCGGCCCGGCGTCGCGCACCCGGCGGATGCTGGTCGCCGAGACGGTGCTGGTGCTGGCGCTGTGCCTGGGCCAGTCGGCCTGGTACTCGATCCTGAGGATGATCGAGAGGATGACTCGCGGGGTCCCGTTGTCCCAGCAGTCCTCGGCCCTCAACACCTCGGTGACCCCGGGGCGGCCCTGGCTCGACCTGCTCTACCAGCTCTCCGGGATCGGCTTCGCGGTGGTGCCGGCGGGACTGGCGCTGTATCTGCTGGCGCACATCGACCCGCCCGGTTCAGGGGTCCGACGCCGACTGGGCCTGGTCGGCCCCGGCTGGGGCCATGACGCCGGGGCGGGGGTGGTGATCGCCGCGCTGATCGGGATCCCGGGCCTGGGGTGGTACCTGGGGGCCAGGGCCGTGGGGCTCAACACCACGGTGGCCGCCGCCAATCTGCAGAGCGCCTGGTGGGTCATCCCGGTGTTGATCCTCTCGGCGGTGATGAACGCCGTCCTGGAGGAGGTCGTGATGGTGGGCTACCTGCTCACCCGGTGGGCCCAGGCCGGATGGCGGACCCTCACCGCGGTGCTGGTCAGTGCCCTGATCCGCGGCACCTATCACCTCTACCAGGGCTGGGGCGGGTTCGCCGGAAATATCGTGATGGGTGTGATCTTCGGGTGGATCTTCACCCGCACCCGCAGGGTGCTGCCCCTGGTGATCGCTCACACCATCCTTGACGTCGTCTCCTTCGTCGGCTACACACTGCTGGCCCCGCACGTCTCCTGGTTGTGAGCTGGTCACCATCTCGGCCGGCCGGTGCGGGGACATAGAATCTCCCCCATGCGAGTCGGAGTCTTCGGAGCAACCGGGCAGGTCGGTGGGGTCATGCGGACCCTGCTGGCACAGCGTCACTTCCCCCTCGACGATGTGAGGTTCTTCTCCTCGTCGCGGTCGGCCGGAAAGGTGCTGGACTTCCAGGGATCCCCGATCACCGTCGAGGACACCGCCACCGCCGACTTCTCCGGGATCGACATCGCGCTGTTCTCCGCAGGGGGCGGGACCTCCCGTGAGTTCGCCCCCCGGGTGGCCGCGGCCGGTGCGGTGGTGGTCGACAACTCCTCGGCCTGGCGCAAGGACCCCCAGGTCCCACTGGTGGTCGCCGAGGTCAATCCTGGCGACATCGCCCATCGGCCCAAGGGGATCATCGCCAACCCGAACTGCACCACGATGGCCGCGATGCCGATCCTCAAGCCGCTGCATGACGCCGCCGGACTGACCCGCCTCGTCGTGGCCACCTATCAGGCGGTGTCAGGATCGGGGCTCGCCGGGGTACGCGCCCTGGACCAGCAGAGCCGGGCCATCGCCGATCCCGCCGCGCTGGCCCTCGGGGGTCTGCTGGATCCGGGTGCGGATCCGGGCCCCTATGTCGCCCCGATCGCCTTCAACGCCGTCCCGCTGGCCGGGAACCTGGTCGCCGACGGATCCGGGGAGACCGACGAGGAGCAGAAGCTGCGCAACGAGTCGCGCAAGATCCTGCACATCCCCGACCTGCTGGTGGCCGGCACCTGCGTGCGGATCCCCGTCTTCTCCGGCCACGGCCTGGTGGTCCATGCCGAGTTCGCCGAGCCGCTCAGCCCCTCGACCGCCACCTCGCTGCTGGCCGATGCTCCCGGGGTCCTGCTCTCGGAGGTCCCCACACCCCGCGACGCCGCCGGTACCGATCCCTGCCTGGTGGGCCGGATCCGTGCCGACCAATCGGCTCCTGAGGGCCATGGTCTGGTGTTCTTCTGCACCGCCGACAACCTTCGCAAGGGAGCGGCTCTCAATGCCATCCAGCTCGCCGAGCTGGTGGCCGGCGAGGCCGCCAAGGCTCCGGCCGGGGTCACCCGATGAGCCGGCGGATCGCCGTGCTGGGCTGCGGGACGATGGCCGGGGCCATCGTCTCCGGGCTGCTGGCAGCAGGGACCGACAGCTCCTCCATCATCGCCACCGCGCGCAGCTCAGCGAGCCTCGAGAGGATTCGCAGCACCCTGGGGGTCACTGCCAGCTCCGACAATCGTTCGGCGGTGCAGGGTGCCCGGATCGTGCTGCTGGGGGTCAAGCCGGCGATGGCCGGCGCGGTGCTGGCCGAGGTCGCCGATGCGCTGGAACCTGGCACCGTGATCATCTCGATCGCCGCCGGGGTGAGCACGACCTCGCTGTCGGGAGCCCTGGCCGGCGCCGGAGCGCCCGAGGGACTCCCGGTGGTCCGGGTGATGCCGAACACCCCGGTCAAGGTGGGACAGGGCACCTTCATCGTCTCCGCGGCTGCCGGCGCCCAGGCGGCGGCTGAGCAGGTCAGGGAGCTGCTCGCCCCGCTCGGAACCGTCGTCGAACTGCCCGAGACACTGCATGACGCCGCCACCGCGATCTCCGGATCGGGGCCGGCCTACATCTTCCTGGTGGCAGAGGCGATGATCGACGCCGGCGTCGCGCTGGGTATTCCCAGGGCCCAGGCCAGTGAGCTGACCATTGCGACGATGGCCGGATCGGCATCCCTGATGGCCCGCACCGGCGAGCACCCGGCGGCGCTGCGCAATGCCGTCACCTCACCGGGGGGTTCCACCGCGGCCGCCCTGGACCAGTTGGAGAGCCATCGGGTCCGCACGGCCTTCGCCAGGGCCATCGAGGCCTGCTGCCTCAAGGCCGCCCAGCTGGGTGAGGGTCCGCACTGAGCCGACGCTCAGCGGGAGCTGTCTTTGCTCAGTTCATGGCCACCGACTAGAATGACCATTTGTCTGCGCCACCGGATGCGTTGACGTGCCTGCTGTCGGATCGGCGGGCCGACAGCACCCGGCGGACATCTGGCAATCACCGTGCGGACCCCCTCGGGGTCCATGCAATCCGGTCCGGACCGAATGGTCGAGACCGAAACGAGAAGAGGTCCACTGTGGGTTCCGTTATCAAGAAGCGTCGCAAGCGGATGGCGAAGAAGAAGCACCGCAAGCTGCTGAAGAAGACGCGCATCCAGCGTCGTCGCGCCGGCAAGTGACGCCCCGGCGGCCGTGACCGGAGATCCCCGGCATCATCGCCGGGAGTCCGTGGCGCGGCCGGCGTCGTCTCGAAGCACCCCCCGTCCCCCCGACCCGCAGATCACGTCAGTCCAGCAGGGCTCAGCGGTTCCTCCGGTCGAGGGGCATGTTGTCCTTCTCGGGCGATCCGGGTGCCACCTGTGCGCGGCGGTCACCGAGCTGGTGGCTGCCGTCGCGGCAGCCCACCCCGAACTGATCCCCGACGGAGCCGTCGAGGTCGATGTCGACTCCGACCCGGCACTGAGGTCCCGATGGGGAGATCACGTCCCGGTCACCTTCGTCGACGGGGTGCTGATCGGCTACTGGTATCTCGACCGCGACACTCTGTTGGCCGCGCTGACCGAGGGCCCGACCCGGGTGAGGGTGATCCCCTGATGCCCGGCTCCCCGGATCGATCTGCGGTCACCGCGCAGCCCGCCCGTCGGTGACGGTGCTCCCGCCATGTACCACGGGGAGTTCAGAACGCTGCCACCGGGGTCGCGAAAATGTTCCTCGACTTGACGCAGAGGGGTCCGGACTGAGAGAAAAGTGGGGCAGCAGTGCGGGAGAACAAGTGTATCGGCACCCGGTCGGCGTCCTGACGGTGACCCCGCCGGAATCACTTCACCCGGAGCCGGGCACACATCGGGCGCCGGGCTCCCACGAAGGGAACTCAGGATGACTCAGACGCCATTGGGCGCTGCGGACGCGCAGGGCAGTGGCCTCCCGCCCAGCGCTACCGCGCAGGCGAGGGTGCAGTTCGTCGGCACCGGACCTGGCGATCCGGGTCTGCTCACCCTGGCGGCAGTGACGGCCATCACGAGAGCCTCCAGGATCGTCATCGACTCCCCCCAGATGAGGGCGATCCTGGCCGCCCCCGAGATCACCCTGGCGGCCGACGTCGAGATCATCGAGTCGGCCAGCACCCAGGACATCATCAGCTCACTGCTGGACGCCGTCAGCCAGGGCCTGGACGTCGTCCGGCTGGTCCGGGGGGACCCTTTCCTGGACGGCGACATCGGCGCCGAGTGCAGCGCCCTGGCAGTCGCCGACTTCGACGTCGATGTCATCCCCGGCGTCTCCCCGCTGACCGCCGTCCCCGAGTACGCCGGGGTCTCCCTGCACGGCCATGACGTCCAGCTGATCGGAGCCGAGTCGGCCTCCCGCGACCTCAGCTCGGAGGGGTATCCGTGGGCCGCCGCCGGGCTCATCGTGGTCTCCAGCACCGTCGACTCGATCCGTGAGGTGGTGGCCCACGCCGTCGAGTCGGGTCGCCCGGAGTCCGAACCGGCCGTCCTGACCCGCCATGGCGGCACCACCAATCAGGTCTCGGTGACCACCACCCTGGGCGGTCTGCCGGCCTCGGTCGCCAAGGTCGACCCGACCGAACAGGTCCATGTCGTCATCGGGCGGGTCCTCTCCGACGCCAACCGGGCCCGGCTGGACTGGTACGAGTCCAAGCCCCTGTTCGGCTGGTCGGTGCTCATCCCTCGCACCCGGGACCACTCGGCGATGCTGCCCTCCCGTCTTCAGGACTACGGCGCCCGATGTCTGGACGTCCCCACCATCAGCATGGAGCCGCCGCGGACCCCCCAGCAGATGGACAAGGCCATCCGCGGGATGGTCGAGGGCCGTTACGAGTGGGTCGTCTTCACCTCGGCCAATGCGGTGCGGGCGGTCCGCGAGAAGCTCGAGACCATCGGGCTGGACTCCCGGGCCTACTCCGGGCTGAGGATCGCCGCGATCTTCGAGTCCACCGTCAAAGCCCTGGCGGAATGGGGGGTGCGCCCCGACCTGACACCACCGGGAGAGCAGTCGACGGCCGCCCTGGCAGCGATCTTCCCGGCATTCGATGACGCCCTGGACCCCATCAACCGGGTCTTCGTGCCGCGAGCCGACATCGCCACCGAGTCGCTGTCTGCCGAACTGTCGGCACTTGGCTGGGAGGTCGAGGACGTCATCGGCTACCGCACCGTGCGGGCCGCCCCACCGCCGGCAGAGACCCGCGACGCCATCAAGACCGGCAAGTTCGACGCCGTCGTCTTCACCTCCTCGACCACCGTGCGCAACCTGGTCGGGATCGCCGGCAAACCGCACAAGCACACCGTGGTGGCCGCCATCGGCCCGCACACCGCGGAGACCTGCCAGGAGCACGGTCTGGACGTCGACGTGGTCGCCCCCGAGCCGACCGCCACCGCCCTGGCGGACGCCCTGGCCGATTTCGCCGCGATCCGCCGCGACGAGTTGATCGCCAAGGGGCGTCCGGTGATCCGGCCCTCCCAGCGCAAGCGTCGGGGACGCCAGCCCGGCCACTGACGACCGCGAGCTGGACGGGGGCCGTAGATTGGGGGCTGCGCCACCTTCTGGCATCGACCGGACGCCAGGCCACAACCCCAGGAATGGAGCCCAGATGAGTCGCACGACGACCGTGCACCTGCTGCGCCACGGTGAGGTCGACAACCCCGCCGGCGTCCTCTACGGGCAACTTCCCGACTACCACCTGTCACCGGTGGGACGCCGGATGGCGGCCCGGGCCGCCGAGTACTTCGCCGACATCCCGCTGGGCGCCCTCATCAGCTCCCCCCTGGAGCGTGCCCAGGAGACCATCGCCCCCACCGCCGCCCTGCACCCCGACCTCCAGGTGCGCCTGGAACCGGCCGTCATCGAGGCTGCCAGCTACTTCGAGGGCCAGGTCTTCGGCCACGGCAACAAGGCACTGCGCGACCCGCGCAACTGGAAGTACCTGCGCAACCCGCTGCGGCCCAGCTGGGGGGAGCCCTACAAGGCCATCGCGGCGCGGATGCACGGCGCCATCCTGGCCGCCGCGCGCGAGGTCGGCGAGGGTGGTCAGGCGCTCATCGTCTCCCATCAGCTGCCGATCTGGATCGCCCATCTGTCGGCCGCCGGGCGTCGGCTGGCCCACGACCCGCGCTCGCGGGTCTGCACCCTGGGATCGGTGACCAGTTTCGGGGTGCTGGACGGCCGGATCGTGCGGATCGACTACGCCGAACCCTCGGCCGACCTGGTTCCCAGGAGTGCCAGACGGGCCAACATCTCCGCAGGGGGATCACCGGCCGCCGGCGCAGCAGACCCCGGCGACCATCCTGGCCAGGGCGGGTCCGGCCGCTGATGGACCGGCGAACCCTGCTGGGCGCCGCCGGGCTGCTGCTGGTCGCCCCGATCTCCGGTGCCCTGCTGGCCGGCTGCTCCGACTCGCCGTCGGCCTCCGGTGACAACGGATTCGCCACCGGCGACGGGTCCTACACCAAGGTTCCGGCGGCCGACCGGAAGGCCGCCCCCACGCTGACCGGGACCTCCCTGGACGGCAAGCCGCTCAGCACCGCGGACTCCGCCGGGAAGGTGATCGTCATCAACGTCTGGGGATCCTGGTGCGCCCCCTGCCGTCACGAGGCGCCCGCCCTGGTGGCGGCGGCCTCCCGCAGCTCGTCGATCGCGGCCTTCTACGGGATCAACACCCGCGATCTGGACAGGGTCCCGGCGCAGGCCTT
The DNA here is from genome assembly GCF_000423445.1 of Acidipropionibacterium thoenii DSM 20276. Lineage (GTDB taxonomy): Bacteria > Actinomycetota > Actinomycetes > Propionibacteriales > Propionibacteriaceae > Acidipropionibacterium > Acidipropionibacterium thoenii. The sequence continues at coordinate 25,346 of NZ_KE384018.1, forward strand.
CGTGCGGACCTTCGGGGTCGGCTGGCCGAGCTTCTACGACCCCGACGGACAACTGCTGCTGAACTTCACCAGCCTGCCCCCCAAGGCGATTCCCTCCACGGTCATCATCGACCGCCAGGGCCGGATAGCCGCCCGCTTCCTCGGCGAGGTCACCACCATCAGCCTGGTCCAGGCCGTCACCCAGATCTCGGGGGAGGCATCGTGACCCGGATGCTGGCCGGGCCGCTGATGGTGCCCCTGGACCTGGGGTCCTGGGCCGCCGAGAGTCTGCAGGGGTCGATGCTCGGGGCCATCCCGGTGGCCCTGCTGGCCGGCCTGGTGTCCTTCTTCTCACCCTGCGTGCTGCCACTGGTGCCCGGCTACCTGTCCTATGCCGCCGGCCAGAGCGCCACCGAGTCGGTCTCCAGGCCTCGAACCAGCAGGCTGAGAACCGTCACCGGATCGGCGCTCTTCGTGCTGGGATTCAGTCTGGTCTTCGTGGCCACCGGCACCGTGATCGGCGGGCTGGGCCGCACCCTGCTGATGCATCAGCGGGCCATCGAGATCGTCGTCGGAGGGCTCACCATGCTGCTCGGAGGGATGTTTGCCGGGCTCATCCCGGTGGGTCGCCGGGAACTGCGGATACACCGGCTGCCGAGGGCCGGGCTGGCCGCCGCCCCGGTGCTGGGAATCGTCTTCGGGCTGGGATGGACGCCGTGCATCGGTCCGGCGCTGAGCGTCGTCTACGGGATGTCCTTCCAGCAGGGATCGGCCCGGCGCGGGGCCCTGCTGGCGATCTGCTACGCGCTGGGGCTGGGCATCCCGTTCATCGCCGCCGGTGCCGCACTCGGCTGGGCGGGGCGGGCCACCGGCTGGGTCGGACGCCACCAGCGCGGGGTCCAGATCGCCGGCGGAGTCGTGATGATGGCTGTCGGTCTCGCCCTGGTGACGGGCTGGTGGGCCTGGCTGATGGCCCTGCTGCGCTCCTGGGCGGCACGATTCGGGGCGATCATCTGATGGCCGAGCACGACATCACCACATCCCCAGACGCCGCCGGGGCCGCGACGCCGGACAACCCCCGCAAGCGCCGGACCCCGGTGCTGGGATTTCGCGCCACGATGAGATGGCTGTGGGGCCAGCTCACCAGCATGCGCACCGCCCTGGTGCTGCTGTTCCTGCTGGCGGCGGCCGCGATCCCCGGATCACTGATCCCCCAGACCGCCTCCGGGGCGGTCAAGGTCTCCGACTTCGCCAAGGCGCACCCCACCCTGGACCGGATCTACCGGCCGCTGGGGCTCTACCACGTCTACACCTCGACGGTCTTCTCGGCGATCTACCTGCTGCTGTTCATCAGCCTGATCGGCTGCATCATCCCGCGGATCACCGCCCACATCCGGGCCCTGCGGCGTCAACCCCCGCGCACCCCGGCCCGGCTGGACCGGCTGCCCGAGCACGGCGAGGCGCTGGTGGTCGCCGACCAGGGCGAACGCGAGGAGGTCACCGCCCGCGCCCGGGCCTGGCTGAGGTCCCGGCACTACCGGACGGCTCTGGACCCGGACGGCTCGGTGCGGGCCGAACGGGGCCTGTACCGGGAGACCGGGAACCTGGTCTTCCACGTCTTCCTGGTCGTGGTGCTGATCGCCATCGGGTGGAACACCCTGTGGGGATACAAGGGCTCGGCGGTGGTGGTAGAGGGCCAGGGGTTCTCCAACAACATCACCCAGTTCGACGACTTCCACGCCGGTGCGCTGGTCGACACCGACTCCCTGACACCGTTCTCCCTCGTCCTCAAGAAGTTCACCGTCAAATTCGAGACCGGCCCGGTGCAGCGCGGGGCGGCCCGCGAGTTCAGCGCCGATGTCACGGTGACCCGCGACGGCAGCGCCAGCGAGCACAATCTGCAGGTCAACCACCCGCTCAGCCTGGGCACCACCAAGGTCCACCTGCTCGGCCACGGCTACGCCCCGGTGGTCAAGGTCACCGACGGCAACGGCCGGGTCGCCTTCCAGGGCCCGGTGGCCTTCGTCCCCCAGGACGGCAACTTCTCCTCGACCGGCGTCATCAAGGTCCCCGACGCCCGCCCCGACCGACTGGCCTTCCAGGGATTCTTCCTGCCCACCACCCAGATCGGGGCCACCGGGCCGGTCTCGGTCTTCCCCGACGCCTACAACCCGCAGCTCTTCCTCAACGCCTGGTACGGCAAGCCGATCGCCGAGACCGGCACCCCGCAGAACCTCTACGTGCTCGACACCACCGGCCTGACCCAGGTCTCCGAGAAGGGCCAGAAGGTCAGCTTCGCGCTGAAACCCGGTCAGGGCTACAAGCTGCCCGGGGGGCAGGGATCGATCGAGTTCACCGGCTACCAGCGCTGGACCAAGATCCAGGTCTCGCACTCGCCCGGGCTGCCACTGCTGTTCGGTTCCATCCTCATCGCAGTGGCCGGGCTGTGCGTCAGCCTGTTCACCCGGCCGCGCCGGATGTGGTTGCGGATCACCACGGCCGCCGGTCCCGGGGGCGGCCAGCGGGATGACGCCATCAGGGTCCAGGTCGGCGGACTGGACCGCGCCGATGCACGCGCCGGGCTGGATGAGGATGTCGCTGATCTGCTGGCGGCGGCCTGCGGTCAGCTGCCCAGGAACTCGGGGCACGATGACGAGGATGGTGCACCCGGGCTTGCGGGCGGGGATACTGTGACCGGGTTTACTGGCGAGGAGGACTCATGACATTGGCGAGTCTGTCGGCACTGGGCATCGTGACGGCCGCGGTGGTCTTCATCCTGGCCTTCCTGGCCCATGTGGCGGAGTGGGCCGCGCTGCGCGGGGTCGACGACGGTGCCTCGGTCGGCACCGTACCGGCCCAGGCTGTTCTGGTCGGCGCCGCACGGGTCGGTGCCGGGTCGGCCGGCCAGGAGCCGGCGGACGGCGGACCCGAGGTCTCCCGGGACGCCGGTGATGTCGCGGTGACCAGGGCGGAGACCTGGGGGCGGATGGGGCTCAACCTCACCGTGATCGGGGCCATCTGCCAGCTGGTCGGCGTGGTGTGCCGGGGGCTGGCCGCCCACCGGGCCCCCTGGGGCAATATGTACGAGTTCGTCACCACCGCCCTGCTGTTCGTGGTGATCGCCTACCTGGTGCTGATGACCCGCCAGAACGTGCGCTGGCTGGGGATCGGCGTCACCGCTCTGATGGCGATCGGCGACGGCCTGGCCGCCACCGTGCTCTATGTCGGGATCGCCCCGCTGGTGCCGGCCCTGCACTCGGTGTGGTTCGTGGTCCACATCGTCGCCGCCTGCCTGGCCGCCGCCGCGCTCAATGTCGGGGCGATCGCTTCGATACTCTTCCTCGTCAAGTCCCGTGCCGAGCACCGGGCCGAACGCACCGGGACGCCGATCAGAGGTTTCCTGGCCCGGGTACCCGACTGCCGGTCGATCGACAACCTGGCCTACCGGGCCCATGCCTTCGGCTTCCCGATCTGGACCTTCACGATCGCTGCCGGGTCGATCTGGGCCGAGTACGCCTGGGGCCGGTTCTGGGGCTGGGACCCCAAGGAGACCTGGTCCCTGGTCACCTGGGTGATCTACGCCGGATATCTGCACGCGCGGGCCACCGCGGGATGGCGTGGCACCCGGGCCGCGATCGTCGCGATCATCGGGATCGCCGCCTTCTGGTTCAACTTCGTCGGCGTCAACCTGTTCATCTCCGGGCTGCACTCCTATGCGGGGATCTGAGGGTGCCGGGGTCTGCGATCCCGGACGCGAGCGGACAGGAGACTGAGTGAGCGACGAGCGGTTCGACGACCGGCAGTTCTGGCTGCCGGCCCTCTATCAGGAGCAGTGGGTGCCGATGGTGCGCCTGGCTGCCCTGCTGATCTCGCCCGCTCGCCCTGATCTGGCCGGCGCCGAACTGCTGGTCCGCGACGAACTGGTCGTGATGTACCGCGACGATCCGACCTTCCACTCCTGGGACCACGTGGTGAGCACGCTGCGCGCCAATGTCACCACCGCGGCGCGCGGCGTCCACCTCGATGACACCGCCATCCGCGACCGCTCACAGCAGGGTAAGGCCGCCGGCATCAGCGGCGACCGGGCACCCCGCCATGGAACAGCCCGACCCGACGACCCAGGCGGCGCTCCTGAACTGCTGCGGGCTCTTGCCGGCCTGCCTCACCGGCTGCGTGACGTCCTGGTCATCAAGTTGTACGCCGGGACCCGGCTGGCGGAGACCGCCGATGCCCTGGGAGCCACCCGCAAGGTGGTGCGCCGGCGGCGCGACAGGGCCCTGGCCGAGTTGTGCCGGATCTGCGACCGGTCCGACGGTGATGAGCTGGAGGAGGCTCTCGAGGAGCAGCTGAAACAGGCCGGGGACCGGCTCCAGCCGGGCGACTTCCGGGCGGAGGTGCTCGACCTGGCCCGCTCGGCCCGGCAGCGCCGTTCGCACTGGGGTCAGCGTCTCTTCGTCGTCCTGGTGCTGGTGGCAGCGCTGGCAGCCGGCTACGGCTTGTCGTGGCTGTGGACGATGCCCGATGATCAGGCCGATCCGTCCTCCAGTGGGGCGGTCACCGCCGGCGGCCAGGCGCCCGAGCCCTCCGGCTCGACCGCGATCTCCACCCAGGATGGTGTCGAGGTGTTCTATCTGGGACGCTCCGACGGATTGCTCTACCGGGAGATCCGCAACCTGCCGAATGTCGGGGACCGGCTCAATACTGCAGTGACCGCAGTGCTCAGCGTGGCTCCCCTGGACCCCGAGTACACCTCCAGCTGGTCCGGTGGGCAGGTCAACGCCGCCAGCCTGGACGGCGACCGGATCACACTGGATCTGTCCCAGTCGGCGTTCGCCGGCTTCCACTCCCAGCATCAGGAGGAGACGGCGATCCAGCAGCTGGTCTATGCCGCCACTGCCGCGGTGGACAACGGGGAGAACAGGTGGGTGCGGATCCTCGTCGACGGGTCACCGAACCTGCCCCTGATCGGCAAGCCGCAGTCCGATTTCAAGCGCGGCGGAGCGAGCGTCCTCGGGCCGATGTGGGTCGACAGCCCGCTGGCCGGAGCCACCGCGAGCGGCGGGCTGCTGACCATCTCCGGGCTGGTGAGGTCAGGCCTGTCGCCACCGAGCTGGCAGCTCTACAGCGTCTCCCAGCGCAAGGTGGTGGACAAGGGTACGGTCGCCACCGGCAGCCAGCACAGCCCGTGGACCGCCTGGCAGCAGGAGGTGCCGGTGCCCGAGACCGCCGGGGAGTACCAGGTGATCCTCACCATCGGCCGGCAGAAGGCCATCAAGACCATCACCGTCAAGTAGCGGGGTTCGGCGCCGTTCAGCTGATGAGCCGTCCGGCCGCGGCGGTCGCGATCCGCGCTGGCAGCAACCTGACAGCGGCTGCCTGAGCCTTGTTGAACAGCCCGTCGACGGCCTGGGGACGGTTGCGGCTCAGGGCGGTGAATGCAGTGCGGACCACCTGGTCGGGACGACGCCGCCGACCTGGGAAGCCGTCGTCACCGGCGGCGCGGAAGAAGCCGGTACTGGTCGGCCCCGGGCATATCGCGGTGACCCGTACCCCCGAGCCCCTGGTCTCCTGCCACAGGGCCCGGCTGAAGGACAGCACGAACGCCTTCGCGGCGGCATAGCCGGCGAACCCGGGGACCGGCTGGAAGGCCGCGGTGGAGGAGACATTGATGATGGTGCCCTGGTGGCGGGCCACCATTGCGGGAAGCAGCGCCGAGCAGAGCTGGACCAGCGCCTGGCAGTCCACCGCGACCTCGCTGGCCAGCCGGTCAGGGGAGATCTCGGCAACCGTGCCCAGGGTGCCGAAGCCGGCATTGTTGACGAGGGTCTCGATCTCGATCCCGCGGGCCGACAGATCGGCCAGCAACCCGGAAGTGGCCTGGGGCTTCGACAGGTCGACCGTCTCGGTGACGACCTGGACGCCATGGCCGACCCGAATCCGATCCGCCAGCTCCGCCAGCACCTCGGAGCGCCTGCCGGTCAGCACCAGATTGACGTCGCGGGCCGCCAGATAGTCGGCGAAGGCATGCCCCAGCCCGCCGGTGGCCCCGGTCACCAGGGCCCATGGGCGCTCGTCTGGGGTCGGGATCCGGTCAGTCGGCTGCTGGTGAGCTGTCATGTCCAGATCTTAGGGCGGTCACGAATGCCCAGGGCTCGCAGCACGGGGTGCACGTCGGTTCGCAGGCCTGGCGTGGTGATGGCTGGGTGGGCAGTATCGGGAAATAAGCAAGATGGACATTGTCTAAATGCATCCTGTCCGGCCGGATCAGCTGACCTGTCCCGGCCCCGGAGACCACGACTTCAGGGAAGAAGAACTATGAGCAACTCGGACGCCATCCTGTCGGAGCAGACCCGCGCTGACCACCTGGCCGCGATGGCCGCGACCGATCCGCACCAGGGGGACGCGGGCCCACTGGACGTCCTGGTGATCGGCGGTGGGGTGACCGGCGCGGGAATCGCCCTGGACGCCGCCACCCGGGGCCTGAGGGTGGGGATCGTCGAGGCCCAGGACTGGGCCTCGGGGACCTCCTCGCGATCCTCCAAACTGGTCCACGGCGGGCTGCGGTACCTCTACCAGCTGGACTTCCCACTGGTGGCCGAGTCACTGCGCGAGCGCGGTCTGCTGCTCACCACCACCGCCCCCCACCTGGTCAGGGCCCAGCCCTTCCTGTGGCCCCTGAAGACGCCGGTCATCGAGCGTGCCTACTCGGCGGTGGGCGTCGGGATGTATGACGCGATGGCCCAGTGGGCCCACCGTGGTTCGGTGCCGATCCAGCGTCACCACACCCGTCGGGGTTCCCTGAAGCTGGCCCCGGCGCTGCGCCGCGACGCCCTGACCGGTTCCATCGTCTACTACGACGCCCGGGTCGACGACGCCCGGCTGGTCGTCGATCTGGTGCGCACCGCGGTGCGCTACGGTGCCCTGGCGGCCAGTCGCAGCCAGCTGGTCGGGCTGTCCAAGGACCCCACCGGGCGGGTCGACGGCGCCGATCTGCGCGACCTGGAGACCGGTCAGCAGCTGCACGTGTCGGCCCGTACCGTGATCAACGCCACCGGGGTGTGGACCGAGAAGTCCCAGTCGCTGTCCGGCGGCTCCGGCGGACTCAAGGTGCTGGCCTCCAAGGGGATCCACATCGTGGTGCCCAAGGACCGGATCACGTCGGAGGTGGGGATCTTCCTGCGCACCGAGAAGTCGGTGCTGTTCATTATTCCGTGGAAGCGCTACTGGGTGATCGGCACCACCGACACCGCCTACCACCTGGATCGCCGCGAGCCGGTGGCCGACCGCAGCGACATCCAGTACATCCTCGACCACGCCAACGCGGTGCTGGCCGACCCGCTGACCGTCGACGACGTCATCGGCAGCTATGCCGGGCTGCGTCCGTTGCTGCAGCCGGGCACCCTGGATGGTGACGAGTCGACCTCGACGAAGGTGTCGCGGGAGCACACCGTCACCGAGGCCGCACCCGGCCTGGTGGTGATCGCCGGTGGCAAGCTCACCTCCTACCGCAAGATGGCCGAGGACGCCGTCGACTTCGCCCTGGAGAAGTTGGGGCAGGATGTTGCGGCCCACCCCTCGGTCACCGCCCAGACCCCGTTGCAGGGGGCCGACGGCTACCACGCACTGTGGAGCCGCCGTGAGGCGATCGCCGAGCACTCGGGGCTGAGCGTCGACCATGTCGAGGATCTGCTGGACCGCTACGGCTGCGAGATCTCCGAGATCCTGCGGGCGATCGGCGACAGGCCGGATCTGGCCGGCGAGCTGACCGGCGCCCCGGAGTACCTGCGTGCCGAGATCGCCTTCGGCATCAGCCACGAGGGGGCCCTGCACCTGGAGGATCTGCTGGCCCGGCGGACCCGGATGCACTACGAGCACCGTGATCGCGGTCAAGGGGCCGCCGAGGAGGTCGCCGAGCTCGCCGGGGAGATGCTGGGCTGGGATGACCAGCAGCGGGCCGCCGAGATCGCGGCCTGGCGGGAGCGCTGCGCCGCCGAGGAGAAGGCGGCCGGCATCACCGGCGAGGTCGAGGCCCAGCAGATCCGCAACGAGGTGGGGGAGGCGACGCCGTTCATCGACGTCGCCCCCGAGGTCCAGGGCTGACCTGCTCCTGGACTGACCTGCTCCTGGACTGGGGCCGTTCCGCGGCCTCAGTCCAGGTAGACGCTGCGCGCCTCCAGGGACAGCTGATCGGCGTCCAGGGTGTCCAGGGCCGCGCTGACGGCCTCGGGGCTGAACAGGCCGTCGTCGCTGGCGTCCAGCAGGGCATCGCGCTGGGTGGTGATGAGTTTGAGCGCGTAGTTGCGGGAGATCTCGGCGGCTCGGCGGCGGTGCTGCCAGGAGGTCACCGCCTTCTGCTGGTCGCCGGCACCGGCGGTGTCGTGGTCCGGGGACCCGGAGCCCTCAGTGCCAGAGCCTCGGGACGGACGTTCCGGTCCCGCGGGCTGCTGGCGTTCGGCATCCCGGTCGAGCGGCTGGTCGCGCATGGCTGCGAACTGACGCCAGGCCAGCGCCACCGCGGCCGCCTGGACCCGGTTCTCGTCGGCCTCGACATCCTCGTGCGCCGGTTCCGCCTGCTGATCGGCACCGGCCTGCTGGTCGGAATCGGCGAGCTGATCGGCCTGGCCCTGCTGACCTGCGGCCGTCCGCCGGTCGGCACCGGCCAGCAGCTGACGCATCACCGGGGGCACCGGGACCTCGCGGGCCGCCTGGCGCAGCAGGACGCGGATCTCGTGCTGCTCGTGGGGATCGAGCCCCTCGGCGGCGGCCGGTTTGAGCAGTGACACCGCAAGTCCCAGCGTGCTGCCCTGCAGCAGCAGCGACCCGGCTGCCACCAGGAAGGCGACGAAGACCAGGAAGGAACGGTGCGGGGTGTCCAGCGGCAGGGTCTGGGCGGCGGCCAGGGTGATGGCCCCGCGCATCCCCGCCCAGATCATCACCGCACCCTCGCGGGGCCCCAGCGGGTGGTCGATGTAGTAGTCCAGATCGGAGATCCGGCGGCGCAGCCGGGTGCGGATCCGTGCCACCCGATCGGCTCCCAGGGTGACCCCGCGGAACTCCATCGAGCCGTCCTCGGGGTCCTGGGCGGCGTCCACCCGATCGGTGACCGACTCCAGTCGCGGGCGGCGCCGGGAGTGGCGTCTGGAACGTCGCGACAGCAGGCGCAGCAGCGGAGTCATGATCGCCGCCCGCAGCACCAGGGTCAGGACCAGGGCGGCCGCGGCGACCCCGGCGGCCAACTGCCAGCCGAATGACTCGGACTGCATGTCCTTGACGATCGCGGTGAGCTCCAGGCCCATCATCAGGAAGACCGCCGACTCCAGCACCAGCAGGATGGAGTTCCAGGTGTTGCGACTGGACATCCGCTGGGTCGGGGTGAGCACCCGGGGGCTGTGGTGGCTGGCCACCAGACCGGCCGCCACCGCCGCGACCAGGCCCGAGCCGTGCAGGTGCTCGGCGGGCAGGAAGGCCAGGAAGGGAGTCGCCACCGACAGCATCGTGTCGGCTGTCGGCTGGTAGGTCCTGGAGCGCAGCCAGATCATCAGATGGCCGATCAGCCATCCGACCACGATGGCCACGAGCACCGCCAGCAGGAAGTCGACGATCACCCGGCCGGCGCTCACCTGGCTGGCCATCGCCCCGATCGCGCTGGACAGGATCACCAGTGCCGAGGCGTCGTTGATGAGTCCCTCGCCCTCCAGCACCGTCACCACTCGCCGCGAGACGCCGGCCTCCTTGACGATCGAGGTGGCCACCGCGTCGGTGGGGCTGACGATCGCTCCCAGTGCCACGCAGGCGGCGACGCCGATCCCCGGTGCCATCCGATTGACGACGAAGCCGATCACCGCGGCCGAGATGGCGACCAGCAGAAAGGCCAGCACGCTGATCGGCAGCAGATTGCGGCGGAAGTCGGAGACCGGCATCCGTACCGCCGAGGAGAACAGCAGCGGCGGCAGGATGATCATCAGCACCAGCTCCGGCTCCACCTCGATCTCCGGCATGCCGGGTACCAGGGCGACGATCCCGCCCAGCAGCAGCAGGACGATGGGGGAGGCGATGCCGCTCTTCTCGGCCACCGTCTGTGAGATCGCGATGACGAACATCGCGGCGATGATGATGACGACGACGATAGTCACAGGGCCATCCTGGCACCTGCCGGATGACAGCTTCGTGACACCGTCACAACGGATCTGCCAGGAAGAACCGGTAGGCCGGGGAGTCCGAGGCATCGCGCCACGGGTAGCCGACGGCATCCAGATGGCTGACGAAGCCCGGATCATCGCGGGCCCCGGCGAACCCGGCGAGCACCCGTCCGGTGTCCATCCCGAAGCTGCGGTAGTGGAACAGTGAGATGTTCCAGCGGCTGTCCAGGGTGGTCAGGAAATGCACCAGGGCGCCGGGCGCCTCGGGAAACTCGAAGCTGGCCAGCCGCTCCGCCAGATCCTGCGGTGGTCTGCCCCCGATCATGTAGCGCAGATGGGTCTTGGCGTTCTCGTCGTCGGACAGGTCGGCCACCCGGTAGCCGCCCTCCTGCAGCGCGGCGACGATCTCAGCGCGCTCCGCCGCGGTGTGCAGGGAGACCCCGACGAAGACGGTGGCCCGCGCCGGATCGGCATACCGGTAGTTGAACTCGGTGACCATCCGGCCGCCGAGAATCCGGCAGAAGTGCAGGAAGGACCCGGGTCGCTCGGGGATCTCGACGGCGAACAGTCCCTCGCGCTGCTCGCCGAGCTGGGCCCGTTCAGCGATGTAACGCAGCGAATCGAAGTTGAGATTGGCCCCCGACAGGATGTGCGCCAACCGCTCGCCGTGCAGCCGGTGGCTCCGGACGTACTTCTTCAACCCGGCAAGGGACACCGCCCCGGCCGGCTCGGCGACCGCCCGGTTGTCGTCGAACAGATCCTTGACGGCGGCGCTGATCTCATCGGAGCCGACGGTCACGACGTCGTCGATGCACTCGCTCAGCACCCGGAAGGTCTCATCGCCGATCCGGGCCACCGCGACACCCTCGGCGAACAGTGAGACGTGGTCCAGACAGACCGGCCGGCCGGCCCGCAGGGCCGCGGCCAGGCAGGCCGACTCCTCGGGTTCGACGCCGATCACCTGGACCTCCGGCATCAGCTGCTTGACGAGCACCGCGATGCCGGCGGCCAGCCCGCCGCCGCCGACGGGCACGAAGATCCGGTCCAGCCGGGCATCGTCCTGGAGCAGCTCCAGTCCGATGGTCCCCTGGCCGGCGATCACCAAGGGGTCGTCGAAGGGGGCCACGTAGGTCAGCCCCTGCTCGGAGGCCATCGCGATGGCGTGGTCCTTGGCCTGGTCGAAGGCGGTGCCCGACAGCACCACCTCCCCGCCGAGCTGGCGGACGGCGTCCACCTTGATCGACGGGGTGCTGGTCGGCATCACGATGACGGCGCGGATCCCGAGTCGGGCTCCCGACAGCGCGACCCCCTGGGCGTGGTTGCCGGCCGAGGCGGTGACCACACCGGCGTCTTTCTGCGCCTGGGTCAGCGAGCGCATCTTGTTGTAGGCGCCGCGGATCTTGAAGGAGTGCACCGGCTGGCGGTCCTCCCGCTTGGCCAGCACGGTGTTGTCGAGTCGGTCCGACAGCCGCTCCATCGGTTCCAGCGGGGTCTGGACGGCGACCTCGTAGACCGGGGCCCGCAGCACCGCGCGCAGGTAGTCCTGGGCGCTCATCGGCGTCGCCGACTCCGGGCTGACCGGTGGCCGGCTGGATGGTGCGGGACTGGCCTGTGCGGGACTGGCCTGTGCGGGACTGATGGGCTCACGCCTGGTTGGCGTGGAGGGCTCGGCCGTCATCGTCAGGCCTGGGTGGCGGAGAACGCGTGGGCCACGGAGTCCTCGGCGCCCGGAGTCGAGGCTGCGGCGGCGGTGCTGGCGGAAGTCGTGCCCAGGGGTGCGTCCTGGGGGGCTGCAGTCGGCTCTGCCGGGGCACCGGCGGCCAGCGGTACCGGCGTCACCTGGGACAGGTCGCGCACCCCGCCGCGGTCGGCCGAGGAGGCCAGCAGCCCGTAGGCCTTCAGAGCGGTGGAGACGGCGCGGGTGCGGGCCACGTGCGGGGTCCAGGCGGCCGCCCCGCGTGCCTCCTCCTCGGCCCGGCGGCGGGCCAACTCGGCATCGGAGACATCGAGCCGGATGCTGCGGTTGGGGATGTCGATCGAGATGGTGTCCCCGGAGTGCACCAACCCGATGAGGCCACCGGAGGCCGCCTCGGGGGAGACGTGACCGATCGACAGCCCGGAGGTGCCTCCGGAGAACCGGCCGTCGGTGAGCAGGGCGCACTCCTTGCCCAGGTGCATCGACTTGAGGTAGCTGGTGGGGTACAGCATCTCCTGCATGCCCGGTCCGCCCTTGGGGCCCTCGTGGCGGATCACCACGACGTCGCCGGCCTTGACCTGCTTGCCGAGGATGCCGTTGACGGCGTCCTCCTGAGCCTCGTAGACCACCGCGGGTCCTGTGAAGGTGAGGATCGAGGCGTCCACCCCGGCGGTTTTCACGATCGAACCGTTGACGGCGATGTTGCCGTAGAGCACCGCCAGCCCGCCGTCGGCCGAGTAGGCATGGTCGATGTCGCGGATGCAGCCGTTGGTCCGGTCGGTGTCCAGGCTCTCCCAGCGCGAGGCCTGGGAGAACATCCGGGTGGTGCGGACCCCTCCCGGGGCCGCCGAGTACAGCCTTCGCACAGCCTCATCAGGATTGCCCCGCAGGTCGAAGTGGGCCAGCTCATCGCCCATCGTGGCGGGATTGCCGTCGGGGGACCACACGGTGGAGGTGGTGGTGTCGATCAGCCCGCCGCGGTTCAGCTCGGAGACGATGCCCAGCACCCCGCCGGCGCGATGGACGTCCTCGACGTGGAAGACGTTGGTGGAGGGAGCCACCTTGCACAGATGCGGGACCCTGCGCGACAGCGCGTCGATGTCGGACATCGTGAAGTCGACCAGGCCCTCCTGGGCTGCGGCCAGCAGGTGCAGCACGGTGTTGGTGGAGCCGCCCATCGCGATGTCCAGGCTCATGGCATTGGAGAAGGCGGCCTTGGTGGCGATCGAGCGGGGCAGCACCGAAGCGTCGTCCTGGTCGTACCAGCGCTTGGCGATCGCCACGATCTGGCGGCCGGCCTGCTCGAACAGGGCCTTGCGGTCGGCGTGGGTGGCCAGCAGCGAGCCGTTTCCCGGCAGGGACAGGCCGAGGGCCTCGGTGAGGCAGTTCATCGAGTTGGCGGTGAACATCCCCGAGCAGGACCCGCAGGTCGGGCAGGCATTGGCCTCCATCAGCTCCAGGTCGGCGTCGGAGGTGCTCTGGTCCCCGGCGGCCACCATGGCGTCGATGAGATCAAGCTTGCTGACGCCGTCGGACAGCGTCACCTTTCCGGCCTCCATCGGCCCGCCCGAGACGAAGATGGTCGGGATGTTGAGGCGAAGGCTGGCCATCAGCATGCCGGGGGTGATCTTGTCGCAGTTGGAGATGCACACCAGGGCGTCGGCGCAGTGGGCGTTGCACATGTACTCCACCGAGTCGGCGATCAGCTCGCGGCTGGGCAGCGAGTAGAGCATCCCGTCGTGGCCCATCGCGATGCCGTCGTCGACGGCGATGGTGTTGAACTCCTTGGCGACCCCGCCGGCGGCCTGGATCTGCTCGGCGACGATCTTGCCCACGTCACGCAGGCCGACGTGGCCGGGCACGAACTGGGTGAAGGAGTTGGCGATGGCGATGATCGGCTTGCCGAAGTCGCCGGCCCCCATCCCGGTGGCGCGCCACAGGGCGCGGGCGCCGGCCATCGCGCGGCCGGAGGTGCTGGTTGCAGATCGCAGGGTGGGCATGTCGTCTCCTAGTTGACCGGTGGTGCGTCAGCCGCCGGTCGAGCGGAACAGGTGTCGGCGGGGCCGTACGGGACTGTCGTCGGGGCCGTCGTCAGGATGTCTGGGATGTGGGTGGATGAGAACAGATACAGGTGCGCAGATACAGGAACGCCCTCCGTCCGTCAGGAGGGAGGGCGCGCGGTCTCGTCTGCGAGGGCGGTGGGCTTCAGGCCGCGCGCCGACGAATAAGAACTCGACCGGAATGCATGGTCTGGAGACTACCAGCCGTGGTCGCGGGTCGGGATCTGACTTTCAGGATGTGGACGGGGCAGCCCCGGGAGCCCGGTCGGCCACCGCGTCCTTCACGGATGAAGGTGGCCCAGCACCGGAATCAGGGGTGACATCAGTCCGGCGCTCATCCACGCCATCCCCAGACCCATCGCGGCGTCGAACAGCCCGCTCAGCCGGGCCGACCCTGCGGTGGTGGGTGTGGTGTGGCAGCAGGCCGGTTGGCCCGGATGGGGAGGGCGCCCGGTGATTACGCGCACCAGTCCCGAGATGCCGAGGACCAGCAGGCAGGCCATCAGCGGCAGGCCGACACCGGTGACGAGGGTGAGTCCCGAGGGTCCGGTGGTTGCTGCCGGGGACGCCGGGTGACCCATCCCTGCCATTCCGGAGTGGCCGCCGCTCGGTCGGGCTGCAGCGGCCCCGGTCATCGACATCGCGGTATGGCTGGCCATCGAGGCCAGATGCCAGACCATCGCCGCGAACATCGCGGTGTGCCCCACTGCCAGCCAGGAGATCTTCCAGATCGCCATCGCCGCCATCCAGATGGCGCCGGCAGCCATCACGGCGATGAGTGTCGGACCTCTGAGTGCCTCCGGCAGGGCGGTCCACCAGGCCCTCGGAACCATCACGAGCATCACGATCGACATCACCAGGTGGAAGGACTGCGAGATGGCGATCGGGGTGCGGTGGGCGAGTGGCTCGGCGGGGGCCCAGCTGGCCGGCAGATCGACACCGACAGCGGCCAACAGGTCACGAGCCGACCAGAGAATGCACCAGATGAACAGCACGGTGAGGCCTATGAAGGTCACCGGGGTGGTGGTGAGGGTGAACATGGCGCTCCTTTACGGCCTGCTCTGGACCATATCGGCAGCCCCGCAGTGGTTCAATCGGGCCCCTCCGATGGGTTCTGGCAGGGTCCGGATGGAAGACTGGGGGCCATGACCAATGGGGACTCCTTCGACATCGCCATCATCGGGTCGGGTTCGGGCAATACCATTCTGGGTCCCGAGTACGCCGACAAGAAGGTGGCCCTCATCGACTCGGGCACTTTTGGCGGCACTTGCCTCAATTACGGCTGCATCCCCTCGAAGATGTACGTCATCCCGGCCGACTTCGCCACCAGCGGCGGGGACGCCGCCCGGGTCAACGTGGACCTGGAGATGGCCGGTGCGGACTTCCCGGCCATCCGCGACCGGATCTTCCACCGGATCGATCCGATCTCGGCCTCCGGTCTGAAGTTCCGGCAGGGGTTGGACAACATCACGGTCCTCACCCAGGAGGCCCGCTTCGTCGGCCCGCACACCCTGGTGGTCGGCGATCGGGAGATCAGCGCCGATCAGATCGTGCTGGCGGCCGGGTCGCGGCCGAGGGTTCCCGAGCTGTTCGGCATCGACGACCCGCGCTGGAGCGACAGGATCCACACCTCGAACACCATCATGCGGCTCGAGGAGCTGCCCGAGCGGCTGGTGATCCTGGGCGGCGGGTTCATCGCCGCCGAGTTCGCTCACATCTTCTCCGCCCTGGGCTCCAAGGTCACCATCGTCAACCGCTCGGGCAGGATGCTGCGCCGCGAGGATGTCGACATCTCCCGCCGGTTCACCGAGCAGCTGGCCTGGCGGGTGTCCCTGCGGATGTCGGAGGACACCGTCGGGATCGAGGAGGACGCCGGTGGGCACCTCACCGTCGTCACCGTGGACTCCTACGGGGTGGACTACATGTATCCCGCCGACATCGTCCTCAACGCCACCGGCCGGATCCCCAACTCCGACCGGCTCGACCCGGCGGCCGGCGGGGTGGCGGTCGACGATGACGGGTTCGTCGTCGTCGACGAGTACCAGCGCACCAGTGCACCGGGAGTCTGGGCGCTCGGCGACATCTGCTACCCGGGCCTGCTCAAGCACGTCGCCAATGCCGAGGCCCGCACCGTTCGGCACAATCTGCTGAATCCCGACTCGCTGGTGGCCACCGACCACCGCTTCGTGCCCCACGCGGTGTTCTCCTCCCCGCAGATCGCCTCCGTCGGTGCCACCGAACAGGAGCTGCGCCAGTCCGAGACCCGGTATGTCTCCTTCACCCAGAGGTATGCCGACGTGGCCTACGGCTGGGCGATGGAGGACGACGCCCACTTCGTCAAGCTGCTCGGCGACCCGGACACCCGCACCCTGCTGGGTGCCCACATCATCGGGCCGCAGGCCTCCACCCTGATCCAGATCGCGATCTCCGCGATGAGCGTCAATCAGAAGGTCGACGACATCGCCCGCGGCCAGTACTGGATCCACCCGGCCCTGCCGGAGGTGGTGGAGAACGCCCTGCTGGGCCTGGCCGAGGAGATGGACCGGTCCTGAGTCGGGGCCCCGTCGCTCACCTCCAGCACCGGCTCAGGTCAGCCCCTCGGCCCTGCCGGCCCGCCAGTAGCCCATGAAGGCGACCCGGGCGCGGTCCACGCCGAGCTCGCCGACCAGCAGCCGGCGCAGCGTCCTGACGACCGCGGCCTCGCCGGCGATCCAGGCGTAGAACTCGCCTCCCGGGACGCTCTCGGGGGCCTCCCACAGCAACTCCCAGTCGACATCAACGTCCTCCAGGGGCGCTGTTGTCGACCGGGGCCTGCCAGCACCCACGACCTCCGGGTGCTCCTGGCAGAACCGTCTCACCGCAGCGATCAGCGCCTCTCCCAGCACCTCGGTGCGGGCCAGCCAGCTGAGCTCGATCCCGTCGGCGATCTCGACCGGCAGGAAGTCCTCGGCGTCGGGGACCTCCAGGAAGGCCTGCACCTGCCATCGACCCGGCCCGTCGGCGGTCAGGCTCTCCAGGATCGAGCAGACCGCCGGGGCCGCCGTCTCGTCGCCGGCCAGCAGCAGGTGGCGCGCCGGACCCGGGTGGAAGTCGATGCCGAGC
This sequence comes from Acidipropionibacterium thoenii DSM 20276, assembly GCF_000423445.1. Lineage (GTDB taxonomy): Bacteria > Actinomycetota > Actinomycetes > Propionibacteriales > Propionibacteriaceae > Acidipropionibacterium > Acidipropionibacterium thoenii. The sequence continues at coordinate 42,322 of NZ_KE384018.1, forward strand.
CGGGAGTCGGGCGACCGGCCGTCGGGGCCGACGACGATGAGCTCGTCACCGGGCCGTGCTCCCTGGCCGAAGCGGGACCCGGGTCCGGCGGCCCCGTGCACGGCGAGGTCGACGGTCAACTCCCGGCGCCGGGGATCGATCCGGCGCACCGTGTAGGTCCGGAACGGGTTGCGGGAATCCGGTGGCGCATCCAGCCAGCGCTGGTACCAGTCGCCGGCCGCCAGCGCCCGGGGGTCGTCGAGGCCGAGGTCCAGCCATGAACCGTCGGGGTTGGGGAAGACCAGCTTGATCCGCTGATCCAGACCGCCGGTGCCGAAGATGTCCAGATCCTCACCGCGCAGCACCAGTCGGACGAAGTGAGCGCTGAGGTCGGTCCGGGTGGCCACCGTGACCCGGTAGGGCCGGGAGCCGGTGGCGCTGACCGGACGGGGATCGGTCGGGTCGGTGGTCGGCCCGCTCATGCCGCCCGCTCCCCACGGCCTCGCTGCGGACCGTCGGCATGGGAGGGGGTCGCCCGCCCGATCGGCACCACGATCGGGGCCCCGTTCACCGGGTCGGGGAGCACCCGGGTGTCCAGGCTGAAGACCTCGCGGAGGTTCTGCTCGGTGACCACCTCGGCCGGTGCTCCCTGGGCCATCACCGCCCCGTCACGCATCGCCACCAGCCAGTCGCAGTAGCGGGCTGCCAGGTTGATGTCATGGAGCACCATCACGATGGTGGTCCCGCGGCTCCTGTTGAGCTCGGCCAGCAGTTCCAGCACGTCGATCTGGTAGGCGAGATCCAGGTAGGTGGTGGGCTCGTCGAGGAGCAGCAGATCGGTCTGCTGGGCCAGTGCCATCGCGATCCAGACCCGCTGGCGCTGCCCGCCCGACAACTCGTCGACGGGTCTGGTCGCCAACTCGGCGATGCCGGTCTGCTCCATCGCCGAGGCGATCGCCTCGTCATCGGCGGCCTTCCAGCGGGCGAAGGTTCCGCGGTGCGGGGCCCGGCCGCGGGAGACCAGATCCTCCACGACGATCCCCTCCGGGCAGCTGGGGGACTGCGGCAGCAGGCCCAGCACGGTGGCCACCTGACGGGTCGGCATCTCATGGATCGCCCGTCCGTCGAGCAGCACCGAGCCGGCCGAAGGTCTCAGCAGCCGGGAGAGGGCGCGCAGCAGGGTGGACTTCCCGCACCCGTTGGGGCCGATGATGGCGCCGATCCGGTGATCGGGCACCGCCAGGTCGAGGGAGTCGATGACGGTGCGGTCGCCGTATCCGACGGCCACCCCGTCGGCGGAGAAGGTGTGATCGGTCATGCCGGCTGGCTCCTTGTGAGTCTGGTGATGAGAACGATGAGGTAGGCCCCGCCCACGATTCCGGTGACCACGCCCACCGGGTAGGTGTGTGCCAGCAAGTGGGCCGCGATGAAGTCCGAACCGAGCACCATGGCCGATCCGACCAGGGCTGCCGGCAGCAGGTAGGACCGGCCCGGGCCGACCAGATTCGCGGCGATCGGTCCGCACAGCAGCGAGACGAAGGCGATCGGCCCGGTGGTCGCGGTCGCGGTGGCCAGCATCAGGACGCCGACCAGCATCACCACGATCCGGGTGGCCTGGACGCGCACGCCCAGTCCGGCGGCGGTGTCCTCGCCGAGCCTCATGGCGTCCAGCGCCCGCCCCGCTGTGGCGATGACCGGCATCCCGAGCGCCATCACCACCAGCAGCGGCCCCAGATCGGCGAAACGGGCGCCGTTGAGGCTGCCGGTGAGCCAGCGACTGGCCGCCTGGATGTCGTACTGGTTGCCGCCGATCATGATCCACATGGTGGCGGCGTCGAACATCGAACTGGCAGCGATGCCGATCAGGATGAGCCGGGAGGTGGCGCCGCCACGCCGCCAGGCCAGCACGGCGATGAGCAGTGCGGTGAGCAGTCCGCCGGACACCGCCATCGCGGTCAGCGCCAGTCCGGAGGCGCCGAGCAGGATGATGCCGGCCACCGCGGCGGTGTTCGCACCGGCCGTGATGCCGATGATGTCCGGGCTGGCCAGGGTGTTGCGCAGCAGGATCTGGAAACAGGCCCCCACCACCCCGAAGGCCGCCCCGGCCAGGACCGCGGTGCTGGCCCGCGGCAGGCGGAGGCGCCCGATGGTGAATCCGGCCCCCGGCACCTTCTGGCCGAGGATCACCCGGATGGCCTCGGCCGGGGAGTAACTGCGCTCCCCGACGCACAGGTTGACCATGAACAGCGCGATGACCACCGCCACGAGCAGCAGCACCACCAGCACCCAACGGCGCTGGCGATGACGGCGCCGGGCCCGGACCCGATCGGCGGTGGAGGGCTCAGCGAGGGGTGCCGGCGTCGAGCTGAACGGCATGAGGGTCGTCATCACAGTTCGCCCATCCTGCGGCTGCGCACCAGGGCGATGAAGACGGGGGCGCCGATGATGGCCGTCACGATGCCGACCTGCACGTCGGTCGGCCGGCTGATGACGCGCCCCACGACGTCTGCGATGAGCAGCAGCACAGGCCCGACCAGCACGCACCAGGTGAGCACCCAGCGGTTGTCGGCGCCCACCACGGCGCGAACGGCGTGCGGGACGATGAGGCCGACGAAACCGATCGGACCTGCCAGCGCGGTGGAGGCGGCGGCCAACAGCACCGCGGAGATGGCGATGAGCAGCCGGACCCGCCCGACCCGGACCCCCAGCCCGGCTGCCATCTCGTCACCCAGCGCCAGGGTGTTGAGAGCGCGGCCCGAGAATGCGGCCGTCACTGCTCCCAGTGCCAGGAAGGGCAGCACCTGGAGGATCTGGTCGAACCGGGCACCATCGATACCGCCGGCCTGCCAGGAGCGGAAGGTCTGCAGCAGCTGGGCGCGCGGCAGCAGCACGGCCTGGGTGATGCCGGTGAGGACCGCCGCCATCACGGCGCCGGCCAGCGCCAGCCGCAGCGGGGTGGGACGGCCTCGCCCTCCCGACCCGATCGTCCAGACCGCCGCCGCGGTGAGGGAGGCTCCCAGCACCGACAGCCAGATGTACTGTCCCGGGGAGTTCAGACCGATGTAGGCCATCCCGATGACGATCATGACGGCTGCTCCGGCGTTGATCCCCAGGATGCCGGGATCGGCGAGCGGATTTCGGGTGATGCCCTGCATGAGGGCACCCGAGACCGCCAGCGCGGCGCCGACCAGCACCCCCAGGAGGGTGCGCGGCACCCGCGTGCGGACCGCCTCGGCGGCGAAGGTGTGCACCGAGGGGTCGGTGAGCGCGGTCCACACCTGCCCCAACGGGACGGACCTCGAACCGACCGCCACCGATGCCGCGCAGGCCCCGATCAGGGCGAGCAGTGCCACACCGAGTCCCCACCGGCGGGTCCGCCGTCGGGTCGCCGAGACGGCCCCCGGCGGGGCGGCCGACCCCAGCCGGGGCCGCACCGCTGCACTGGTCACCGGCGTCAGCCCACCTTCTGGGCGGCTGCGGCCAGGGCCGCGGTGTAGGGCCCGACCTGGCTCGGGATCGACAGCACCGAGGGGGAGGCTGCCGAGGCGAGTTCGGAGTTGTCCTGGATCACCGCGACCGAGCCGCGCTTGATGGCGGGGATCTTGGACAGCAGCGGGTCCTTCTGGAGAAGAGGCACCAGAGTCTTCGAGTCGCCGTAGCAGACGATGATGTCGACATCGGAGAAGAGGTCGCCGTTCTCGGCCGAGATCTCCTTGTAGAAGGCCGCCCCCTTGGACTGCTGGGCCACCGAGGCGGGGGTCGTGAGGCCGAGGTCATTGAGATAGGCCGGCCGGGCGTCGCCGGTGGTGTAGAGGGTGAGGGTGGACAGCTTCTTGGGGTCGAACCACATCATCGCTGCGGAGCGGCCCTTGAGGCCCTTGTGAGCCGCGACGGCCTGGGCCATCGTCCTCTCGCAGTCGGTGATGACCTTCTCTCCGTCGGAGCTGCGGCCCATCGCCTTGGCGGTGACGCGCATCACGTCGCGCCAGGTCGCCCCCCAGGCGATCTTGGAGGTGTAGGGGATGGTCGGGGCGATCTCCGAGAGGGTCGCGTACTGCTCCTTGGTGACTCCCGAGGAGATGCCAAGGATGACGTCGGGCTCGGTGTCGGCGATCGCCTCGGTGTCGATCGAGTCGGTCTCGTCGTAGACCTTGGGCATCTTGTCGCCTGTGCCGCCCAGCTGGGCGACGGCCTTCGCGGTCCAGGCGAGCATGCCGTTCTTGTCCACCTGACCGTAGTTGGCCTTCGGCATGCCCACCGGCAGCACGCCCAGGGCCAGGACGGCGTCCTCGCCGCTCCAGCCGGTGGTGGCGATCCGGGAGGGTGCCTTCGGGATCGTGGTGGTGCCCCAGGCGTGCTTGATGGTGACCGGGAAGCGGTCGGTCGCCCCGGATGCCGAGCCGGAGGGAGTCGACGGTGTGGAGGGGGAGGCGCCCGCCGAGCTGGAGTCGTTGCCTCCGCAGGCGGACAACGCCAGCAGGGCGGCCCCGCCGGCGGCTGCCGAGAACATTCGTCGCCGGGACAACGGCGTGGCGAAGGCGGAATGGGGGTGCACGGGCTTCACGGGACTCCTCTGGAACGGGGTGGGACCTGCCCACCTGAACTATTAGGGAAGCCTAACCTTATGAAAATTGTTCAGCAACCGTTGACAAGCCGAGATGCACGCAGGTGCGGTTCCCCTGCCGTGCCGAGCCCTCCATCACGCGATCCCGGCCCATCACACCCCTGGGGGTGTGGGCCGGCGACCGAGGCCACGGGTAGCAAGGGAGGTGTCACAGTCGCCATGCCATCAAGGGAGGACACATGAGTGAAGGCCAGATCTCCGAGACCTCGAGGATGACCCCGAATGAAGGGGCGGACGACATCCCCGGAACCGAGGAAGGCGTCCCGCCGGCCGAGGACACCCAGCACGTGACCCAGGGCCCGCCCCGTGACTACACGGGAGGTCGGCGCGAGCGCTCCGACCGTGACGAGGAGGAGTCGCCCGACCGCTGACCGGTGTCGTCCTGCCGCGACCAGGCGTGGAGGGCGATCCCCGCTGGAAACCGATCCCTCGGCCAGGCCAGCCTGACAGCTGAATGCGCAACAGCACCCGACCGGTGTCCACCAGGTGGAGGACAGGGCCGTCCCCGGTCGGGGGTCGCGGCGTCGCTCCAGGTCCCGCAGACTCGAGACAACCGAGTTGTGGGACAGGGAGCCCGATCGTGCCGGAACAGAACACCACCCACCGAACCGCCATGATGGTGGGACTGATCGTCGCCGTGTCGATGACATCGATAGATCAGACCATCGTGGCGCTGACCGGGCCGACGATCCAGAAGGATCTCGGAATCACCCACGGCCCGATGCAGTGGGCCGTCAATGTCTACCTGATCGCCACCGCCGCGTTCTTCCTTCTCGGCGGGCGGCTGTCCGACGTCCTAGGACATCGTCGGATGGCGCTGATCGGGATCGCGGCCTTCGGGAGCACCTCTCTGCTGTGTGGCCTCGCACCCGAGGGCGACTACGCCGGGGTGTGGCTGATCGGCGCGCGAGCTCTGCAGGGCGTGGCCGGCGCACTGATGTACCCTGCCGCGATCGGTCTGGTCGTCCAGACGTTCCCCAGAGCAGGTCGAGCAGGCGCGATGGCGCGCTTCTTCGCGATCACCGGCGCCATGACGGCTCTGGGGCCCATCGCCGGCGGCTACCTCAGTGTGTGGACCTGGCGTTCCGTGTTCTGGGTGAACGTGCCCCTGGCCATCGTCGGTCTCGTCCTGGTGCGGCTGGCTGCACCACGGTCAGAGCCGCGCAGTGAGCCCATCGACCTGCCTGGGGCCGCGATCGTCGCCGCTGCCTTCGGCGTGATCGTCTTCGGCCTCCAGCAAGCAGGATCCTGGGGATGGACGGATCCGTGGATCATCGCGTCACTGATCACCGGTGCCGCGCTGCTGATCGTGTTCTGCATCGTGGAGCTGCGCACCGAGCATCCGCTCGTCCGGCTCGCAGTGTTCCGCGATCGCAGCTTCACTATCGCCAACACAGCTCTGCTCCTCGCGTCGATCGCGTTCGTCTCGACATTCTTCTTCCTCAGCGTCTATGGGCAGGTGTCTCTCCAGCTCAGCGCGTTGAACACCGGACTGCTGTTCCTGAAGCTCTTCATCGGATTCGTGGTGGCATCTCAGATCGGGGCGAGACGCTTCGACCAGCTCGGCGGCCGGACCGTCCTCCTGTTCGGCGGTGTCATCGGGTTCCTCGGGTTCTTCTGGCTGTCGAAGGCCGTGATCACCATCCCGGACAACCCCGCGGACTTCATGAACTCCCAGACCCTCCCCATCATGCTGGCAGGGGCCGGAATCGGCTTCATGCTGAGCTCTGCCTCCACCGACGCCGTCAATCGCGCGATCGGCGCCTCCTACGGAGAGGTCACGGCGATCTCCCAGACCATGCGCAACCTCGGCGGGGCCCTGGGACTGGCCGTCCTGTCGACCGTCGTCACTCAGTCGCTGACGACCAGGCTCACCGCGTCGTTCACGGCGCTGGGGGCTCCTGCGAGCGCCGCAGCCGATGCCGTCGCTCAGATCGGCGGCGCGAGCAGCTCGTCAAGCTCGTCCTCGCTGCCTGCCGCTGTCCAGGCGCAGTACATCCAGGCCGTGCAGCAGGGCTATGCCGAGGCGGTCTCCCACGCCTTCGCGGGATCTGCGATCGCGATGGCCGCCGTGGCCGTCGTCAGCCTGCTCTACACCGATCGCGAGAAGGTGCGGGACGTCCTGGGGGTGTCGGCCAGCTAGGGTCGGGGCTGTGATGCCGTCACTCCCGGGCCAGGACGTGCGGTCCGGCTCGCGCACCTGGTACCTGTTCTTCGCGCTCGCAACGCTCGGAGCCGTACTGGTCCTCCTCGGCAACGCAGGAAGCGATCCTCGGCCGACGTTCGGTGCGATCGGTCTGCTGCTGGTGGGACAGGCTTTCTACTGGATCGTCACGTTCGCCACGAGGACACGCGGCCTCACCCGACGACTGGCCGGGATGTACGCAAGCGTTGCGATCGTCACCTACTGGCTGGCTGCTGGCCTGGACCCATGGGCACAGATCAGTCTGACGTACCTGACACCACAGCTGTTCATGCTGCTGAGTTCTCGGGTCGCGGCAGCAGGCGTGGTCCTCCTCAGCGCAGGACAGACCCTGGTCCGGATCACCCTGGATGGTGCCGTGGACCTCACCGATCAGGTCGGCACGGCCGTGTTCGTGGTGACCTTCTCCCTGTTCCTCGGCAGCAGGATGCACACCGTCGCCGTGGAGAGCGCCGAACGTCTGCGCCTGATCCAGGAGCTGCGCCGGCGCGAGGAGGAGGTCAGCGCCCTGGCGGCCGCCCGTGCTGCCGAGGAGGAACGCGCACGCATCGCCCGCGACATGCACGACACCTTGGCCCAGGGCTTCGCCTCGATCATCGTCCTGGGCCACGCCATTCGCGGTGAGCTCGTCGACGATCGCGCCGCCGCTGGGCGGCACCTCGACATGATCGTCTCGACGGCGCAGGACAATCTCGAGGAGTCCCGCCGGATCATCCACGCGCTGTCGCCGGCACGCCTCATGCACACCCCGCTGACCACGGCGATCCAGCGGCTCGCGCAGGAGATCACCCAGGAGACCGGGATCGACGCAACGCTCGACATCACAGGGGATCCCTGGGCAGATCCCTCGGTGGACGTGGTCACCCTGCGGGTGGTCCAGGAATCCCTGGCGAACATCCGCAGGCACGCGCATGCCTCACACCTCCAGGTGGCCTTGGCCTATGCTGCTGAGGACCTCCACCTGAGGGTCTCCGACGACGGCCACGGGTTCTCCACGGAGGGCGTGTCGTCCGGCTTCGGGATTGCCGGCATGAAGTCCCGCGTGTCGGACCTGGGTGGAACTGTGCAGATCACCTCGGCGGCGGGAGAGGGCACGGTCGTGCGTGCCCGGATCCCCAGAGAGCGGTCCTGATGATCACGGTGGTGCTGATCGACGATCATCCGTTGGTCCGTGAGGGCATCCGAGGGATGCTCCGCCCGGTCCCCGACATCACGGTGACCGGGGACGCCGCCAGCGGCCCCGAGGGTGTGGGTCTGGTCGCCCGCGAGCGCCCCGACATCGCCCTGATGGACCTCAGGATGCCCGGTGGCGACGGCGTGGAGGCCATCCGACAGATCGTCAGGACGACGACGACCCGCGTCATAGTGGTGACCACCTACGAAGCCGATGAGGACATCATCCCGGCAGTCGAGGCAGGGGCCGTGGGGTACCTGCTCAAGGACATCACCCCGGACGAGCTCGCCGACGCGATCAGAGCCGCACACCGGGGCGACACCGTCCTGGCCCGCTCTGCGCAACGGGCGTTGATGTCTCGTCTCCACCACACGAGTGTGACCACCCCGGCCCTCTCGGAACAGGAACGCACCGTGCTCGCCCATGTGGCGCAGGGAATGACCAATGCCGCGATCGGAAACGCCATGCACGTGAGCGAGGCCACGGTCAAGACCTATCTCAGTCGCGACTACGACAAACTCACCGTCAACGACCGCAGCGCCGCAGTCGCCAAGGCCATCAAGCTCGGACTGATCGACTGACCGCGCTCAGCGGCCCCGGGAGGGTTCCGCCGCGCCGGTCGCCGGCGGCATGACAGGCATCATCCGGTTGTCGATCCTCGCCGGGGGATCGAGCGTGGCCCTCACCTCGTCCAGCAGCTCATCGGTCAGCGGGACGCCGCGTTCGGCAGCCAGCCGGATCGTCTCGCGGCGGTACCACAGGTCGATGACGGTGGTGTCGCCCTCACGCAGTCCGGCCCAGTCCCGGTCGAGGAGGGCGGCGACGAAGTCGTCGTGGCCGAGTTCGATGGCGGCCCTCGCCACTGCCAGCAGGATGCGTTCACTGTTGCGGGTCGACCCGGGAAGCCCCTGGAAGGCCTGCCAGGCCCGCTCGTGGAGTCCTGCACCGACGAGCAGGTTCAGCAACTCCTCGAACCACGCCTGATCGGCGTGGGGGCCGACACCGTCGCACGCCCGTGACATCAGGTCGACCGCCGTCACGAGGTCACCGCGGGCCTGGGCGACCATCGCCAGGTTGCGCAGTGCTCGGCAGCTTCCGAGCTCGCCAGCACGCTGCCACCGGGCGACGGCTCTGGTCGGCTCGAGGTTCTCCCACTCCAGCAGGCCCAGGTGATCGAGAGTGGTGGCCAGGCCGGGCTGGTTCCCGGTGCCGGGTTCAGGGTCGCCGGGTGAGCCCGCCGTCTGGTAGCTGGCGAGGCTGGCCTCCAGCAACGGACGCCAGCTGGGGTCCACCATGAAGGAGGAGGTCTCGCTCGGCAGCCGGCCTGTCTCGAGCAGCCTCAGCCAGCCGGCCTGCTCGGCGCCGAGGCTGTCGGCCGGGTAGCTCAGCCCCTCCGGCACCTGTTCCGGGTGTCGAGTCGCCTCCAACGCGCCCCAGCCCGAACCGCGGTGCAGGATCCTCGCCACGGGCATCCGGGCACGGCGGCGGGCTGCGATGTCCGCGGCCGCCAGCTCGGCGGTCGCGACCACCTGGTCGACGGCGTCGCGCACATCGGCACGGGCCTGCGCCCAGTCCGCATTCGCCCGGTCGGCATCCAGTGAGCTGCCGCCGAACACCTGGGTGAACTCCAGCTGCTGGCCCGCCGACAGGGTGTACCCGTGCAACTGGGTGGGCGCCAGCCCGGCCTGCAGCTCCAGATAGTCGCCCCGGCCGGGTTCGCTGAGATAGTCCCGCCACCACCGTCCACCCGGGTGCTCCCCCCAGCAGAACATCTTCCGGTACCTCAGTGGCCGGGTGGAGCGTTCCACGAAGAGTCGGCCGTCCGGCTGCCAGGCCGCCTCCCAGGGAGCGGGATCGGCGGCGGGGGTCTGGAAGAAGTACTCGCTGGAGAAGTCGAAGTTTCCGGGATAGCTGGCGTCGAAGGTGCGGCCGTTCTCGGTGAACCAGGGCAGTCGGCTGTGACCGAAGTAGTGCGGGGCCTTCGCCAGCGACTGCGCACTCAGCGGCAGTCGATGCTCTCTGGTCCAGGCGATCCGGGCCGCCGAGTCGGCGCAGATCACCTCGTCGGTGCCGCTGAACACCCGGGTGCCGGCATCCTGGGGGACGGCGGTGTTCGTCCACCAGTAGAAGGGGACGTCGGCGTCGTGGGGATTGACCACTCGGACATGAGCCTCCAGCAGCCTGCGACCCTCGGGAAGTCGGAAGTCGACCTGCCAGAACAGGCCGTGCATCCGTTCGTACTCCCAGATGCGCATGAAATCGCCGTCGACGGCCTGCCCGACGCCGCAGAACAAGGGCTCGCAGGTCGTCACGCTGTGGCCGTAGTGACCGAGATTCCACTCGATACCACCGGAGAACCAGGCGTCGCGGATGGCGAGGTTGGCGGGCTGGAGGACCGGATTGGAGAACAGCAGATCCTGTCCCGTGGCCAGATCGGTGAGCGAGTACAGCCGTCCGCCGAGTTCTGGCAGGAAGACCGCCCGGAGCAGTCCGTTGTCGAGTTCTATCGATCTGAGATCTGTCTGCTGCCGGTGGCGGCTGTAGCGATCCTGAATGCGATAGGGCAGCACACGACGGGCGTCATGCTCGCCCATCCGCTCCTGCTCGGCGGCCGACAGGCTGCCGTTGCTGAGGACCGGGAGATCCTCGCGCTGATCGCGCAGTGCCGGAAGCGGATTCTCCCCGATCGTGCTGGCCGCCGGAATGCTGAGCACTCCCTGGCGAATGTCCATGGCTTGCTCCTCCGGCAGTCGGCAACTCGGGTGCGGGGCCTGCCGGCTCGCTCGGTCCCCGCGGGGCGGACCCTCATCGGGCTCCGTGGCTCCACGAGTCGTCGGCTGCCATCCGATCGGCGCGCTGTCGAGCGTAGTCGGGTGGCCGCTGAGGGTGCGACCCAGCGGGCCGGGTCATCTGATCCGCTCACCGCGGGCGAGCATCTCGGCGACGACGGTGTCGATCCCGCGCCGGTCGATGATCTTCATGCCCCTGGCGCTGAGGCGCAGTGTCACGCGGCGGCCGAGTGAGGGGACCCAGTACCGCTTGGTCTGAAGATTGGGCTCCCAGCGGCGGCGGGTGTGGCGCTGGGAGTGAGACACCGAGTTCCCGAAACCGGGGCGGGTGCCCCGGACCTGGCAGCGTCGAGACATCTGAACCTCCTGGTGATGACTTAATGAAAACTGTTCTCATATACTGCGCCTGTGCGGTTCCTCGGGCAAGTCGAGCTCGTACGGGAAAGGCGTACCCGCCTGCCCCCTCCCGTGGCCGGCACGGTGAGCCATCGGCCTCGGACAGGCCCTTGGATTGCCGGTGGCCCGGCAGGAGGAGTGAGAATGGGGACCATGCTCGAACCGCGCAGCACCCGATGAGCTCCTCGAGAACGCCGGCCTCCCAGGCCGCCGGCCATCCGGGAGGTCATCCCGGCGCCGGTCCGGCGGGCCGGGCCAGGCCGCCCGAGGTCGTTCGACGTGCCACCCCGCGCTGGCTCCTGATCTGCTCGGTCGTGCTGAGCTGGGTCGCGGCGCTGGCCACCGCGCTGCTGCTGGTTCTGCTGGGTGACGGGGTCGACCGGATGGTCGGCGGCCGTCCTGTGCCGAGGGGTCGTCCAGTCCTACTGATCGGCCTGGCGGTGATCTGCGGGCTGGCGGTGGGCGTGGGGCAGTGGCTGTCCCAGTGGGGCGCCTCGTCGACCGAACGGCGGTTGCGACAGGCGGTGATGTCGCGGGTGCTGCAGCTGGGTCCGACCGGCACCCGAGGGGGTACCGGCGAGCTGTTGTCGATGGCCACCAACTCGGTGGAGCGCACCGCCCACTACCGGGCCGGATTCCTCGGCCCGATGACCGGGGCGCTGACCACTCCGCTGCTGGTGCTGGCCGTCATGGCGGTGACCACCGATGCCGGGATCGCCTGGCGTCTCGCGGTCCTCATCGTGCTGGTGCCGTTGGCGATCGGCGGGTTCCAGCGACTGGTCCGCCCCGTCGGAGCCGCCTACCACCGTTCGCAGGCCCGACTCACCTCGGCGTTCCTGGAGGCGCTGCGCGGCCTCGACACCTTGGTCTACGCCCGGGCTGCGAAGCGGACGGCCGATCGGCTCGCCGAGCGCGGCGAGCAGCACCGCCGTTCCCTGATGCACCTGCTCGCCGTGAACCAGCTGCTCATCCTGGTGGTCGACGCCGCCTTCTCCCTCACGGTGGTGGTGGCGGGGGGCGTGCTGGCCGCCGACCGAGTGGCCTCCGGTGCGCTGCCGGTGGGTCGGGGGGTCGCCGTGCTGCTGATGACCGTGCTGGTGATCGGGCCGGTGGACGTGGTCGGGCAGTTCTTCTACATCGGCATCACGGGGCGCGCGAACCAGCGCAACCTGGGACGCCATCTCAGTGCCGGCCGACCACCGGCCGGAGCGCAGACCCGCCCTCAGCGCTCCGGTGAGCTGCAGCAGGGTCACCAGGCGGCCATCCTGCTGGAGGACGTCTCGGCCTCCTGGTCGGCTGACCGACCGGTGCTCTCGGGGCTCAACCTGCGGGTGGAGCAGGGCGAGACGGTGGCTCTGGTCGGCCCCAGCGGAGTCGGCAAGTCCACTGTCAGCGCGCTCATCCAAGGTTTTCTGATGCCGACCTCCGGACGGGTGCTGGTCGCCGGTCTGGACACCGCCAGCTGCTCTGCCCAGCTGATCCGCTCCCAGCTGGCGGTGGTGGAGCAGCGGCCCTTCCTGTTCCTCGGCAGCATCGCCGACAATCTGCGGATGGCCGCCCCCGATGCCTCCGAGTCCGAGTTGTGGAGGGCCCTGGGGACCGCCGGGCTGGACGGCGAGGTGCGCGCCATGCCCCGCGGCCTGCAGACCCCGGTGGGCGAGCGTGGCAGCACGATGTCCGGAGGTCAGGCCCAGCGTCTGGCCATTGCCCGCGCGGTGCTGCGCGATGCCGAGATCCTCATTCTCGACGAGCCGACCTCCGAGGTCGATCTGGGCGCCGAGGCCGACATTCTGGCGGCACTGAGGCGGCTGGCCCAGGGCCGGACCGTGCTGCTGATCGCTCACCGTCCCGGGGCCATCATGGCGGCCGACCGTCTCATCAGGCTGGCTCCACTGCCTCAGGAGGCACGATGAACCGGTCACCGATGAACTCGGACTCGCGGCTGGCGCTGGCCCGATGGCTGGTGGCTCGGACCCGGCGTCTGGTGCCTGTCCTGGGAATCTCGGCACTGGCCAGGATCGGCTCCCAGCTGGCGGGGGTCGCACTGCTGGTGATCGCTGCCGATGCGATCGCTGCCGCCGCCGGGCAGCTGCGCCCTCACCTCGGGGTGCTGGTGGCGACGATGGTCGGGGTGGCCCTGCTCAAGGCGGCACTGCGCTACCTCGAGCAGTACTGCGGCCACTGGGTGGCCTTCGGCTGCCTCCAGCGGTTGCGCGAACTGTTCTTCTCCCGGCTCGTCCCCCAGGCCCCCGCCGCGACCACCGGGCGGGCCGGGGCCGAGCTCACCGAACGGGCCACCCGCGACATCGACCGGATCGAGGTGTTCTTCGCCCACACCCTGCCGCCGGCCCTCTCGGCGGTCCTGGTGCCGCTCGCCGCCCTGTGCTGGCTGGCTGGGCGCTCCGTGCCGCTGGCCCTCACCCTGGCGGTGCCGGTGCTGGTCGTCCTGGCGATACCGATGGTCGCCGGGTCGGTCGGCTGGCGGGCCGCCAGGCGGGTCGCCCAGGGCCGGGGGAGGTTGGCCGAACAGCTGGGCGATGACCTGAACGGGGTCCGGGAGATCCTGGCCTTCAACGCCGGACAGGGACGACTCGCGGCCCTCGACGAGGCCGATCGTCAACTGGTCGCGATCCGCAGCAGGCAGGGGGCCCTCGCCGGCCTGCGGACCGGGGCGATATCTGCGGTGCAGGCCGGCGGGCTCATCGCTGTGATGGCGGTGGCGCCGGTCTGCGGTGCCGGCCTGGGCCTGACTCTGAGTGCCCTGGCCGTCGGCATCGGGATGTGGACCCCCACCCGCGGTGTCGATGACTTCGTCCAGGGGCTCGACGACTCCTTCGCGGCGGCGGCTCGGGTGCGAGAGGTGATCGAGGCGGAGCCACTGGTCGTCGATCCGCCGGAACCGGTCGACTGCGCCGGTGAGCCCGGGATCGCCTTCGACCGGGTGGGCTTCCGCTATCCCGGGACCGGTCGTGAGACCCTCGAGGAGGTCAGCTTCCAGGTGTCACCGGGCTCCTGGACCAGGGTGGTCGGGGTGTCAGGCTCGGGCAAGTCCACTCTCGCCGGGCTCCTGCTGCGCGGATGGGATGTCGAGTCCGGGAGCGTCCGGCTGGGCGGCGTCGATGTCTCGGCGATGCGCCTGGACGAGCTGCGCTCGCAGATCGCGATGGTCCCTCAGCACCCGGTGCTGTTCTCGGGAGGCCTGGCTGACAACCTTCGGCTGGAGGCTCCGCAGGCCGCCACCGGGCTGCTGGAACGGGCGCTGGCGGCGGTCTGTCTGGACGACTGGGCGGCAGGGCTGCCCGCCGGGCTCGACACCCCGGTGACAGGCCGGGGTGCGGGCGTCTCCGGCGGCCAGTTGCAGCGGATCGCGATCGCGCGTGCTCTGGTGGCCGAACCGGCAGTGCTGGTGCTCGACGAGGCGCTCAGCCAGCTGGACGGCGTCACCGCGGACCGGGTTCGCGAGGGGATCGCCGACTGGCGGGCCGGCATGACGGTGGTGGAGATCACCCATCGGGCCGATCTGGTCCCCGACGACAGCCCGGTCGTCGTGCTGGATGCCGGACAGGTGGTGGAGGCGGGCCTCGCGTCCCAGTTGAGGCAGGCAGGCGGACCTTTCACCAGGCTGGAGGCCCGGGGCTGACAGCCCCCGGACACCGGGCCCCAGTACTGACCCGCCCTGAGGATCCTGGGCGGCACACTGCCAGGATCACCTCAGGGCGGGAGATCGGGATGGGACGACCGGCTGCTCGGCAGCAGCTCAGTCGTCGGGGCTGATGAGCCCGGACTGATAGGCCCTCACCAGATGGCGCGGGACCTGGATCCGGCGCCCGTCGACGACGATCGGCACCAGCTGGGCCGGCTGCGCCTTCCACTGCGAGCGGCGGTGGCGGGTGTTGGCGCGAGACATCTTGCGCTTGGGGACGGCCATGATCTCACCAACTCGATTTCGTGATGCCGGGCAGTTCGCCGTTGTGGGCCATCTCACGGAACCGCACACGGCTGATCCCGGCCTTGCCGACGAAGCCGCGGGGACGCCCGTCGATGGCGTCGCGATTGCGCAGTCGGACCGGGCTGGAGTCGCGGGGCAGCCTCGCCAGCCGACGGGAGGCCTCCATCCGCTGCGCCATGGTCAGGCTCTCGTCCTTGCGGGCGGCACGCAGCTGAGCCCGCAGCTCGGCGTGCCGCGCCACCAGGACCTCCCGTTTGTGCTGCTTGGCGATCTTGGACTTCTTGGCCATCAGCGGGCCTCCTTGAACTCGACGTGATGCCCGACGACCGGGTCGAACTTGCGCAGCACGAGTCGGTCGGGGGTGTTCCTGCGGTTCTTCCGGGTGACGTAGGTGTAGCCGGTTCCCGCGGTCGACCGCATCTTGATGATGGGTCGCAGATCCTTGCTCTTCTTGGCCATCAGGGCCTCTCCAGTCCGGGCGCCGTGGTGGCGCCTCCGGTTAGATTGCACATGAGAATCATTCGCATATAATGCATCACGATCGTCCACGGAACAAACCCGCCCCGTAGGGGGCCCAGGAGGCAGCACATCATGAAGGACGGCATCCATCCCCAGTACCGGCCGGTGGTCTTCCGCGACATCTCGGCAGGGATGAGCTTCCTCACCCGCTCGACCGTCACCAGCGAGAAGACGATCGAGTGGGAGGACGGCCACAGCTACCCGGTCGTCGACGTCGACATCTCCTCGGCCAGCCACCCCTTCTACACCGGCAGGGCGAAGGTCATCGACACCGCCGGCCGGGTGGAGAAGTTCAACCGCCGCTACGGACGACACTGACCTGTCAGTTCGGAGTGCCGCCGCTAGGAGTGGCGCGTCGGGACACTGCTGAAAACGGCCACATGACGGGCGAGCTCTGGATAATCCAGAGATCGCCCGCCACGTGGCCGAACTCATCTGGAGGCCGTCTCGGACCCGAACGGAATCGGCCACCACAGGGCTGCCGTCTGGATTATCCAGACGTCGGCGCCGTGGTGGCCGATCTCAGTTGGATGAGGATCACCCGAAGCGGCCCGAGATGTAGTCCTCGGTCGCCTTCTGTGAGGGATTGGAGAAGATCTTCTCGGTCGAGTCGATCTCGACGAGGTGACCGGGCTCTCCCTGGGCCTTGAGGTTGAAGAATGCCGTCCGGTCGGAGACTCGCGCCGCCTGCTGCATGTTGTGGGTGACGATGACGACGGTGAACTCCTCCTTCAGCTCGTTGATGAGATCCTCGATCGCCAGGGTGGAGATCGGGTCCAGGGCCGAGCAGGGCTCGTCCATCAGCAGCACCTCGGGTTGCACCGCGATCGCCCGGGCGATGCACAGCCGCTGCTGCTGGCCGCCCGACAGCGAGGCTCCGGAGCGGTCCAACCGGTCCTTGACCTCACCCCACAGGTTGGCCCCACGCAGGGCGTGCTCGGCGACCTCGTCGAGGGCCTTCTTGTTCTTGGCCCCGGTCAGCCTCAGCCCGGCCACCACGTTGTCGCGGATCGACATCGCGGGGAACGGATTGGCCCGCTGGAAGACCATCCCGACGGTGTGGCGCACGGCCACCGGATCGATTCCCTTGCCGTACAGATCGGTGCCGTCGAGCAGCACCTGGCCGGTGCAGTAGGCCCCCGGGATCACCTCGTGCATCCTGTTGAGGGTGCGCAGCACCGTGGATTTGCCGCATCCCGAGGGGCCGATGAAGGCCGTCACGGTGCGCGGTTCAACGGTGAGCTCCACCCCTTCCACGGCATGGAAGTCTCCGTAGAAGATGTTGAGATCCTTGACCTCAATCCGTTTTGCCATTGTGAGTCACTTCCGTTCTGATCGTCGTCGCAGCTGAGCCGGGGTGGTCACTTGCCCATCCTGCGGAGGTAGCGGCGGGATATCGACTTGGCGATGATATTGAGGCCCATCACCAGGACGATGAGGGTCAGCGCGGCACCCCAGACCGTCGGGGTGTCGGCCGAGCCCTGGGTGTAGGCATTCGAGATGATCGTCGGCAGGGTCGCGAAGGTCGGGGTGTTCGGGTTCACCGTGAAGTACTGGTTGAACTGGAGCAACAGGATCAGCGGGGCGGTCTCGCCCATCACCCGGGCCAGCCCGAGCATGATGCCGGTGGCGATGCCGGAGATCGAGGTCGGCAGCACCACTGAGACGATCGTCCGCCATTTGGTGATGCCCAGTGCGAAGGAGGCCTCGCGCAGCGAGTCCGGTACCAGTTTGAGCATCTCCTCGGTGGATCTGAGCACTGTCGGAACCATCAGGATCACCAGGGCCAGGGACGCCGCCCAGGCGGACTGGTGGCCGCCGAAGGTGGTCACCACGAGTGCGAAGATGAACAGTGCCGCAACGATCGAGGGGACTCCGGTCAGCACGTCGACCGCGAAGCTCACGACCCGCGCCATCTTGGTGCCGCGGGCGTACTCGACCAGGTAGATGGCTGTCAGCAGTGCGATCGGCACCGAGATCACCGCGGTGATGAGGCCGATCTGGATCGTGCCGACGATGGCGTGCAGTGCACCCCACTTGGCCTGGTCGGCGGAGTCCATCGCATTGGTCCACCAGGAGGCGCGCAGCATCGAGCCGATGCCCTTGCTGATCGCCGACCACAGCACCCACACCAGTGGGGCGACCGCCAGCACGGTGGCGAAGACCATGAAGACCGAGACGCAGCCGTTTCGGGCCAGTCGCGGGCCGGAGGGTTTGGTGAGTTCCAGGCTGGTGATGACCGAGCCGTTGTCCGATGTCGAGCTCATCGCTTCACTCCTCTCTCGGCGATCATTCGTGCCGCCCCGTTGACGAAGAAGGTGATGACGAACAGGGCCAGGCCGGAGGCGACCAGAGCGCCCAGCGACTGCGGGTCGTTGAGAGCCTCGGGGAAGTCCCGGGCGATCTTCGAGGCGAAGGTGTCGCCGCCGGTGAAGATCGACGGATCGAACACCCGGCGCAGCTGCATCTGGCTCACCTGCTGGAGAATCAGGGTGACCGCCAGAGTCTCACCCAGGGCCCGTCCCAGGCCGAGCATCGATCCGGAGATGATGCCCGAGCGGGCGTGGGGCAGGACCGCCATCTTGATGACCTCCCAGCGGGTGGCTCCCAGCGCCAGGCTGGCCTCGATCTGGTCGCGCGGGGTCTGAGCCATCACATCGCGGCTGGTCGCCGTGATGATCGGCAGGATCATGATGGCCAGCACGATCGAGGCCAGGAAGACGGTGCCACTCGGATCGGTCCAGCTCGGGGTCTCGGAGAAGATCGGGATCCAGCCCAGCACTGCGATCAGCGCCGAGCGGATCCACTCCAGGAAACCGGCCTGGGCCAGCACGATGGAGCCCCACAGACCGAAGATGATGGAGGGCACGGCGGCCAGCAGATCGACCACGAAGGCCACCGGTCCGGCCAGCCTCCTGGGTGCCATCTGGGTGATGAACAAGGCGATGCCGATGGCCAGCGGGACGGCGATCAGCAGTGCGATCACCGAGGAGATCGCGGTGGTCCAGAACAGCGCGGCGATACCGAACTTGATCGGGTCGCCATCGGTGGACCAGGTGCGGGTGGTGAAGAAGTTCGCCTGGTTGGCGGACAGTGCAGGAATCGCGGACTTCACCAGGAAGGCGAAGATCACCACGACCAGCACGGCCATCAGGACGGCGACGGTGGCCGACAGTCCCGAGAAGACTCGGTCACCGGTCCTCGACGGGGTCTTGGTCCTGACCGAGGGTCGCGGCTTCGAGGGGCCGGTGGCACCGCCAGTCGGGTCCGGCGCATCGGCAGGCGCCGAGACGGCCTGGGAGTCAGTGCCAGGGTTCGGTTCGGCCATGTGTGTCCTTCCTCAAGCAGGGTCCGACATGGTGAAACCGTGCCCGGCGGCCCAGAGCCGGGCACGGTTCCACCATGGTGTGGGGGAGGTCGCAGGTCAGGAGATGGCCTGGGCCGCGGTGAGCACCTTGCTGGCGACGTCACCAGGCAGCGGGGCGTAGCCCAGCTTCTGGATGTCGTTCTGCTGCTCGGAGGAGGCGTAGAAGGACATGAAGTCCTTGATCAGCGCGGTCTTCTGAGCGTCCAAGCCCTTGGAGCAGACGATCTGGTAGGTGACCAGGACTGCAGGGTAGACCCCGGCGGGGGTGTCCTTGTACTGCAGGTCGAGCTGCAGGTTGTTGCCGGAGCCGACCACCTTGGCGGCCGAGACGGCCTTGCCGGCGGACTCGCCGGTGAGCTTCACCGGACCGTTGCCATTGTCGATGGCGGCCATCGACAGGTTGTTCTTGCTGGCGTAGCTCCACTCGACGTAGGAGATCGAGTCCTTGGTGGACTTGACCGCCTGGGAGACGCCGGCGGACTTGTCAGCTCCCTTGCCGGTGCCCTTCCACTGCTTGGAGTGCTCCTCGGTCCAGACATCACCGGCGGCCTTGTTGAGGTAGTTGGTGAAGTTGTCGGTGGTGCCCGACTCGTCGGAACGGTAGAACACCGAGATATTGGCCGAGGGCAGGTTGGCGTTCGGGTTCTCCTGCTTGATGGCCTCGTCGTCCCACTTGGTGATGGCGCCGGAGAAGATCCCTGCCAGGGTCTCGGAGCTGAGGTTCAGGTCGGTGACACCGTCCACGTTGAAGACCACCGCGATCGGGCCGGCGGCCAGCGGCAGGTGCCATGCGTCATTGGCCGAGCAGCGGGCCTTGGCCTTGTCGACCTCGCCCTTGTCCGCCGACAGCGCGGAGTCGGACCCGGCCCAGTCGATCTGCTTGCCGATGAAGGCGGAGACGCCGGCTCCGGAGCCGCTGATCGAGTAGTTGATCTGGCCCTTGCCCTTGCAGGCGGTCTTGTAGTTGTTGATCACCTGGGTGATGGCATTCGCCTGGGCGGAGGAGCCCGCACCATTGATGGAGCCGCCGGGGCAGGTGGGGGTGTACTTGACGTCGGCAGCGGGGGCCGAGCTGGAGTCGGCGGTCGAGGCGTCGGAGCTGGAGGCCGCGGCGGTCGACGAGGAGCTGGTCTCGGTGGCCGAGGGGCTTGCGCCGCTGCTCGACTCCTGCGAACCGCAGGCGGCCAGTGCGACGCTGCCGAGCAGAGCAGTGGCTGTGATCATGGCGAGACGCGTGGTCTTCACAAGAATTTCCTTGAGTGCTGGGGATCTGGATCACGGGGCCCGAAGGGCTTCCGGGCGGCCACTCAGCCGTGACCGGGACGCTCCTCAGTTCCTCGTACGCGGCACACGCTAAAGGCCCGAGATGTCCTGACGGCCCTCGCTCGGTGAACGCCGGATGAACAGCTGATGGTGGGCCCGAGCTCACACCGACGGCCGGTGCCACTCCTGGCGGATCTGGCGTCCCCTGGCGTCCAGATGGACGACCAGGCACTCGGCGGTGGCCATCGGATGATTGCCGGCCCTCACCACATCGCCCATCACGGGCAGCACCGGCCGGTGGCCGCAGATCGCCAACGGCTGGTCCGGTTCGGCCAGCTGCTCGGCGACCAGTTGCCTCATCGCCTGCTTGGCGGGCTTGTGGTGGGACTTGAAGGTCTCCTCGGTGAACTCCTCGTGAGTGACGATCTCGATCCCGGCGGTCTGCGAGTAGGGGGTCAGGGTCTGCACGCAGCGGGTCGCCGAGGAGCTGGCCAGCCGGGTGACGCCGTAGGCCTCCAGCATGGCCACCAGCGACTTCGCCTGCTGGTGGCCCCGCCGGTCCAGCGGACGCTCCAGATCGGGTCGGTTCTTGGTCTTGCCGTGGGCCCAGTCCTTGCGGCTGACCGCCTTGGCGTGGCGCACCAGGATGATCGTGCTGGTCGGAGGGATCTTGGCGGCCTCCTTGAGGACCTGCACATCGGTGGAGTAGGAGAGCTTCTGGCGTGCCTCGGCCAGGCTCAGCCACATCGCGGTGTCCACCTCCTCGTCGGGCTCGTGGGGCTGTTGGGAGATCACCGTGCCCAACCACCACTGGACCAGCTTGGCGCCCTGCTTGGGTACGTCGTACTCGATCGGCTGGAGGCTGGAGCACAGCCGGATCCTCACCCCGGTCTCCTCGCGGACCTCGCGGACCGCCGTGACCGGGGAGAGCTCGCCGGCCTCCTGGTGGCCCTTGGGCAGGCTGAGGTCGTCGTAGCGCGGACGGTGCACCACCAGCACCTGGGTGAGGCCGTCGGGTCCCCGTCGCAGCACCACGGCGCCGGCCGCCAGCACCGGGCCCTTGCGCCGGCTCATCGGCGTCGTCCCCGGGTCCGGGTGTCGGCGATGAGCTGTTCCTGGAGGTCGGTGAGGATGGTGCCATCGGCGGCCCGGGAGACCTTGGTCCACTCCTTGTCGTGCAGCTTCCACGAGATGGTGCCCTCGTCGAAGGCCAGCGCGAAGAGATTCTCGATCTCGGTGATGTGGTCCTTGTTCGACAATCGCACGAGCACCTCGACGCGCCGGTCGAGGTTGCGGTGCATCAGGTCCGCCGAGCCGATCGCCACACTCGGGTTGCCGTCATTGGCGAACCAGTAGATCCGGGAGTGCTCCAGGAACCGGCCCAGGATGGAACGTACCCGGATGTTCTCGCTCAGCCCGGGGATCCCCGGTCGGATGCTGCAGATGCCGCGCACCCACAGGTCCACCGGTACCCCGGCGCAGGAGGCCCGGTAGAGGGCGTCGATGGTGGCCTCGTCGACGATCGAGTTCACCTTGATCTTGATCCCGGCCTGCCGGCCGGCCCGCTTGGCGGCGATCTCCCGCTCGATGGCGTCGATGATGCCGCTGCGAATCCCCTCCGGGGCGACCAGCAGACGCCGGTAGCGCTTCTCGGCGGTCATCCCGGACAGGTGGTTGAACAGCCGGGCGACATCATCGGTGATGATCGGATTGCAGGTCAGCAGGCCCAGGTCCTCGTACTGCCGGGCCGTCTTCGGGTTGTAGTTCCCGGTGCCGATGTGGGCGTAGCGGCGCAGACTGTCGCCCTCGTCGCGGATCGCCAGGGACAGCTTGCAGTGGGTCTTGAGGCCCACCATCCCGTAGACGACATGCACCCCGGCCTTCTCCAGGACCCGGGCCCAGCCGATATTGGCCTGCTCGTCGAAGCGGGCCTTGATCTCGACCACCGCCAGCACCTGTTTGCCGGCCTGGGCGGCCTCCACCAGGGCGTCGACGATCGGGGAGTCCCCGGAGGTGCGGTAGAGGGTCTGTTTGATGGCCAGCACCTTGGGATCGGCGGCGGCCTGCTCGATGAACCGCTGGACGCTGGTGGTGAAGGAGTCGTAGGGATGGTGCACCAGCACGTCGCGACGCCGGATGGCGGCCAGGATGTTCGCCGGGCGGGCGGTCTCCACCTCCGCCAGATGGGGGTGGGTGATGGGCAGGAAGTTGGGGTACTTCAGATCGTCGCGATCGACGTCGCCCAAGGAGAACAGCCCGGTGAGGTCGAGTGGGGCGGGCAGTCGGAAGACCTCCCGCTCGGAGACCCCGAGCTCACGGGTGAGCAACTCGAGCATGTCCTCCTGGATGTCGTCCTGCACCTCCAGGCGGACCGGTGGGCGGCCCACCTCGCGGCGCAGCAGCTCCTTCTCCAGGGCGAACAGCAGGTTCTCGGCGTCGTCCTCCTCGACCTCGACGTCCTCATTGCGGGTCACCCGGAAGGTGGTGTGCTGGATGACGTGCATCCCGGTGAAGAGCTGGTCGAGGTGTCGGCTGATGACCTCCTCCAACGGAAGGAAGCGGCCGTGGCCGAGGTCGATGAACCGCGGCAGCACCGAGGGCACCTTCACCCGGGCGAACTGGTTGGTGCCGGTGACCAGGTTGTGCAGCATCACACCCAGGTTGATCGACAGCCCGCGGATGTAGGGAAAGGGGTGGGAGGGATCGACTGCCAGCGGGGTGAGTACCGGGAAGACCCGCTCGGAGAACAGCGTCCGCATCCGGTCCTTCTCCTCGTCGTCCAGCTCCCCCCAGGTGAGGATGTGGATCCCCTCGGCGGCCAGCGCCGGGCGCACGTCGTCGGCGAAGACCTCGGCCTGCAGGCCGACCAGTTGATGGGTGCGGTCCAGGATTCTCTCGTGCAGGTCGCGGGGCATCTGCCCGGTGACGGTGGGCACCGCGACTCCGGCGTCGATGCGGCGTTTCAGGCCGGCCACCCGGACCATGTAGAACTCGTCGAGATTGCTGGAGAAGATCGCCAGGAATTTCGCCCTCTCCAGCAGGGGGATCCGCTCGGCGTCGCGCGCCAGGTCGAGCACCCGGTTGTTGAAGGCCAGCCAGGACAGCTCCCGGTCTGAGTACCGATCCGCCGGAAGGGCGTCAGCTTCGGCCTTCTGGGCCGCGGTGGATTGGACGGACTGGTTGGGCATCTGGCTACTCCTTGTGGACCCCGGGACGCTTGTGGCGGGGACGCCGTCGATGCGGCGCGACGCAGGTCAATCTACCGGATCCGGCGGTCCCGCCCGGGGGTTGGCCTCAGTTGTGGGGAACTGTTCACCCACTGGTGCGCAGGTTGTCTCAGCGCTGAGCCTGGAATCGGTAGCCCACCGAGCGAACGGTCTGGATGTGGCCCTCGAACTCGGGGCCGATCTTGGCGCGCAGCCGCCGGATGTGCACGTCGACGGTGCGGGTGCCGCCGTAGTAGTCGTAACCCCAGACCTCCGAGAGCAGCACATCGCGGGTGAGCACCCGGCCCGGATGGCCGACCAGGAACTTGAGCAGTTCGAACTCGGTGTAGGTGAGGTCCAGTCCCACTCCACCGACCGATGCGGTGTAGGCGTCCTCGTCGACGGTGAAGGGGCCGGCCACCAACTCCTTGGTCTCGTGTCCCGAGGTGACGAATCTCAGCCGGGCGTCGGCCTCCAGGGAGGTGGCGGTGTCGGTGAGGAAGTCATCGGCCCCCCAGTCACGGGTCACCACTGAGAGGGTCTTGGCCGAGGCGAGCAGCATCACCGGTACCGCGGACTCCCGGGAGGACAGCTGCAGGCAGGTCTCGCGGGCGCGGGCCGGCTCGGTGCGGCAGTCCACCAGGACGATGTCGGTGGTGTCCAGGTGGTCCAGACAGTCCTCGATGTCGTCGTAGCGGATCGTGGTGTGGGGCAACAGCTCGAGCGCCTCGGGCAACGGCTCGTCAGCCGGACCCACAAGAGCCAGTCTCGACACGATGTGCATTCTCCTTCCCGCGGCCCCTCCCGCCCGGGGGAGGTTCGCGGCTCAGCATGGAGCGATCAAGCCGTTGTGACACTGAATCGGCCAGTCCCGACCGGGTGGCCTCAGCTTCACCGAACTGTTCCTGAACGGAACCGCTTGTGGACCCGCGATCGGCTCTGGTGAGCATTCTGCCCCAGATGGGAGCCCGGTGGCGCATTTTTCACCTGAGTGAACACAGTGCACGTAGCATTGCGCAGGTGGTGTCGAACCTTCCAGACGACTGGTTCAGGCCCGCGCAGGGCGATCGCGCCGCCGACGCGGGTCGTATCGCCGCACCCCACACCGCTCCCGGGGGCGGCACTGTCGGCCCCGAGGAGGCGGCCGAGCGGCAGATCTCGTCCGGCCTCCCCGAGGAGCCATCGGAGATCACCACCGACCCGGGCACTACTGGACGGTTGAGCCTGGGAGACGTCGATGGGGAGGGCCCGGCGGTCGTGGTCGGCCATACCGCTCCGTTGCGACGCGGCTTCGAGAGGCATCGGATCCGCTGGTCCTGGTTGCTGCTGGCAGCTGTCATCTGCCTGGTCATCGGCCTGGCGCTGGGGATCACGGTGCGAGGTCACACCAGCCAGGACGAGCCGGCCTCCCCGGTCGCAGCCACCCGGATGGCTACGACCGGTGGTGCCGGCCCGC
Source organism: Acidipropionibacterium thoenii DSM 20276 (assembly GCF_000423445.1). Classification (GTDB taxonomy): domain Bacteria; phylum Actinomycetota; class Actinomycetes; order Propionibacteriales; family Propionibacteriaceae; genus Acidipropionibacterium; species Acidipropionibacterium thoenii. The sequence continues at coordinate 67,247 of NZ_KE384018.1, forward strand.
AGAGTGAGGGCTGACCGGGCCCTGGCCCTCAGTCGATCGGGTACCCGACGGCGGGCCCCTCGGTGTTGGGCTGCCAGCCCAGCGCCGGAGCGACGTGGGTGGCGAAGTTCTCCAGCAGTCGCAGGTTGATCTCCGGTCCCAGCTGGGAGGGGATGGTGAGCATCAGGGTGTCGGCGGCCATCACGGCCTCATCGGCCCGCAGTCCCTCGATCAGCTTGTCGGGTTCTCCGGCATAGGTCTTGCCGAAGGTCGAGACGTAACCGTCGATCATGCCGATCTGATCCTGCTGCTGATCTCCCATCGGAGCGGCGAACCACAGGTCCTCCTCGCTCAGCACCGGAAAGATCGACCGGCTCACCGAGACCCGTGGTGTCCGGGTGTGTCCGGCCCTCCTCCAGGCCTGGCGGTAGGCCTCGATCTGACGGGCCTGGATGGTGGCGAAAGCCTCCCCGTTGGCCTCGGTGAGCAAGGTCGAACTCATCAGGTTCACCCCGAGACCCGCCGCCCACTCGGCGGTCTCGGAGGTTCCCGAACCCCACCAGATCCGCTCATCCAGACCGGGTGAGAAGGGCTCGACGCGCAGCTTCTGACCGGGTCCGAACTGGCTCGGATCGGCGTCCGCCATCCGTTCGCCGCGTACCGCGCGCAGGAACCGGTCGAACTTCGTGCGGGCGATGTCGGCGCCGCGCGGGTCCGCCGACTCCCGGTATCCGAAGGCCTCCCAGCCGCGCAGGGCCGGCTCCGGCGATCCCCGGCTGATGCCCAGAGCGATCCGGTTGTCGGCGATGAGATCCAGTGCGCCGGCCTCCTCGGCCAGGTACAGAGGGTTCTCGTAGCGCATGTCGATGACGCCGGTGCCGACCTCGATCCGCTCGGTGGTCGCTGCGATGGCCGACAGCAGGGGCATCGGGGAGGACGCCTGCCGGGCGTAGTGATGCACCCGGAAGTAGGCCCCGTTGACACCGAGCCGATCGGCTCCCTGGGCGATCTCGATCGCCTCGTGGAGAGCCCGACGGCCGTCGGGATCATAGGGCCCTGAGCCACGGCCGTAGTGGCCGAAGGAGAGGAATCCGAAACTCTTCATGGCTCCTCAAGGTGGTTGATGTGTCAATTATTCCTGCGCTCCTCAGCGGGGGACCCGCGCCGGTCCCCGGTGAACCACCTGCTGCTCATTCTCCCAGTGGGCCCTCCGCGACCGGGATCGACTGCCGTGTGCCGGCATAGTGGGCCGACAGGTTCCGGTACTGCGGGGTGGTGAACGCCAGTGCCACGGCGACCAGCATGACCAGCCCTGCGAGCAGGAACATGAGCGCGATCCCTCGGGTGTCCCCGCTGCCGAGCAGCCATCCGAGGAGGCGTTGTCCGGATCCGTCGCGCATCCACGGGATGACCGCGAACTCGGCGATCGGAGCCACCAGGAAGGCGGAGACCGGGGCGGCGGCGGTCTCCAGGCTCTGGGCGAACCCGAAGACCCGACCCTGCCTCTCGAACGGCACCACCCGCTGCAGGATGGTCTGCTCGGCAGCCTCGGCGGCCGGCATCATGCACATGTAGATGAAGATGCCCACCGCGAACAGCAGCCATGACTCCCGGATGGCGAAGCAGGCGCCGACCAGCGCCACCCCGATGTTGACCATCAGCAGGGTTCGCACCGGATTGTGGCCCAGTCCGGTCCTGGCGATGATCCCTCCGCCCACGATGAACCCGACGCTGGTGACACCCAGCACCAGGCCCCAGGCCTGAGCGCTCATCAGTTCCAGCCCGTAGGGATCCATCAGTGCCATGTAGACCCCGCCCACCAGGTTGTTGAAGCAGCTGAACAGCAGCAGCGCGATCAGTCCGGGCACTGAGCGGATCGCCGCGATCGAGCCGGACAGGTCGATGCGCTGCCGCAGGCTCAAGGCGGGCTCCGGGCTCGCGGCCGGGTCGGGCGTGCGAGCGGGCTCCTGCGGTGCTGCCCCGGCGGGGGGATCGGCCGGGGCGGCGGTCACGATGGTGTCCTCGGGGATCTCGATGGTCACCAGGTGGACGAAGGCGATTCCGGTCGCCAGCAAGGCGATCAGCAGGGTGTAGCTCATCCCCAGGTACCCGATGGACAGCCCGGAGAAGACCGAGGTCACCATGAATGCGATCCCCTGCACCATGCCGACCAGACCATTGGCCTTGTCCCGCCGGTCGTCGGGAACCAGCAGGGTCACCGTGGTGGACAGCGCGATGTTGCGCATGTTCTCCACCACGCTGCCGGCCAGGATGATGCCGATGAATGCCCAGAATGCGGGGGAGGAGATGTGCAGGAATGCGTCATCGGGCAGCGCGAGCCAGATGCCTGCGGCCAGCAGGTAGCTGCACAGGGTGGTGATCTGCGCGATCACCATGACCTTCTTCTTGCGGTTGTGGTCCACGATGACTCCGAAGGCCATCGAGCACACCGCCACCATCGCCATGTAGCCGCCGCCGACGATGCCGGTGGCCAGCACCGAGCGTGTCTCGAGGTAGATCCAGAAGGTGAGCGCGAACCACAGGAAACTCGTCGTCACGTTCGCGAGCAGGGTGTTCACCAGGACGTGATGGAAGTTCTTCACTGCGCCCTCCTCGGCAGGGGCCGGCGGATTCCGGAGCGGACTGATCGACCCACAGTATGCAGGCCGGGGTCGACGACTCCGTGGACAGCCGGGGGTCGGCTACTGCCAGGTGTCGGAGTCGATGATGATGGTCATCGGCCCGTCGTTGACCAGGGCGACCCTCATCTCGGCTCCGAAGACGCCGGTCTCCACGTGGGCCCCCAGGCTGCGCAGCTGCTCGACGAAGTGCTCGACCAGGGGTTCGGAGACCGGCCCGGGGGCTGCGGCGTTCCAGGTGGGGCGGCGTCCTTTCCGGGTCCCGGCGTACAGCGTGAACTGACTGATCACCAGCAGCGGAGCGTGGCTGTCGGAGGCCGACCTCTCATCAGCGAGGATCCTCAGCCCCCAGACCTTCGCAGCCACCTTCTCGACGATCTGAGCGGTGTCGTCGTGGGTGATCCCGGCCAGAATCACCAGCCCCGGGGAGGGCAGCGCGCCGACGACCTGCCCGTCGACGCTGACCGAGCCCTCCAGGGCTCTCTGGATGACCACCCTCATCGGCGGTTCCCCCTCATCGACTCGTGTGCTGTCACCTGGTCCGGCCTGCTCACTTGCTGGGACCGGCGTCGTGCTCCTGCTGGCTGGCGGCCTGGCAGTGGCAGCGATCGGCCAGGGGGACGCCGTCGAGGGCGAACTCGATGTGCTCGCCGCAACCCTCCCAGGTGGGCTTGCCGCAGATGGGGCAGGTGATGCGATGGCACATGGTGATCTCCCTGGAAGGTTCTGGCGGTGGCGAGGCCCTGGTGGGCGGTGCCCCCTCGGCAGATGTTACGGCGGACTGCGGTGAGGCTGCTGGAGTCGGCAGCTGGCACCCGATGGCATCTCATGAGAACACCGGGAGAGCACCGCGGTATGAGCGGGACACCGCGGCTGCGAGGCGCCAGCGGCCGCCACCTCATCAGCTCCTGGTGGCCGGCTGTCGCTGCCACCCCACCGGGTGGCAGGGACATAGAATCCCTCTGTGGCCACTCTTGATCTCGTCGTGCTGGTGGCGGTCAGCCTGTTGACCGCCGTCGGCCTGCTCATTCCGGTCACCCGGGAGCTGATGCGCGGTCCGGAGCCCAGGCCCTGAGCTCCTCATTCGGCGTGGACACCACCCGTCGACCGAGCAGGGCTCTCCCCGAGCTGCGGCCACAGATCCCAAGCACCCAGGAGGCACGATGCCCTTCCAGATTCCCGATGACCTCAACGATGCCCTGTTCCCGCTGGCCTGGATGATCGGCCACTGGGAGGGCGAGGGCCACGGCGTCACCCCCGCCGACGGCGAGTTCGAGTTCGGCTGCCAGATCGACTTCGCCGACAACGGCGGGGACTACCTGCACTACCTGTGCCAGACCTTCACCAAGAATGACGACGGCACACCGAAGGCACCACTGCGGATGGAGGCCGGGTTCTGGCGTCCGGCCGCCGACAAGACGATCGACGTCGTGATGGCCGCTCCCGAGGGCTGGGCTGAGGTCTGGACCGGGAAGATCGATGGAGCCAGGATCGAGCTGGTGACAGACGCCGTGATGACCACCAGCAACGCCACGGTGGGCTACACCGGAGGTCAACGGCTCTACGGCCAGGTCGACGGAGACCTGCTGTGGACCTTCGACCGCGCCACCACCGAGCAACCGCTCCAGCCCTACATGTGGGCCCGGCTGGCGAGGTCCTGATGTCGGCTGTGCTGATGGCCGAGGGCCCCGACGCCGGTCTGGTCTCCCATCTGGTCAACCCGAACCTGGAGCAGCGGCAGATGGAGTCCGGCTCGGGCTGGCTGCTGCTGGGCAACCGCGAGGTGCTGGCGGTGAGCGGACCCGACCGGCTGGGCTGGCTGCACTCGATCACCAGCCAGTTCATCGAGGGACTGGCGCCAGGACGCACCGTGACGAGCCTGGTGCTGTCGCCGACGGGTCACATCGAGCATGTCCTGCACGGCGTCGATGACGGCCGCACCTTCTGGGCATGGACCGAACCGGGCAGGGGGCAGCAGCTGGTCGACTGGCTGGACTCGATGAGGTTCATGATGCGCGTCGAGGTCGCGCTGCGTCCGGACCGCACGGTGCTGTGGACGGGTCGCGAGGTAACCGTGCCCGACGACTCCGTCGCCCTGGACTCCGAGGTGGCCGGCGGCCACGAGCTGCTGGTCGGAACCGATGACGCCGATGGGATCGCCGAAGGTCTGGGCGCCGGGCAGGTCGGGGTGCGAGCCTGGGAGGCGCTGCGGATCGCCGCCGGGATTCCCCGGATCGGTCTGGACACCGACGAACGCACCATCCCCAACGAGATCGGTCTGTATGGCACCCATCTGGAGAAGGGCTGCTACCGGGGCCAGGAGACGGTGGCCCGGGTCCACACGCTGGGCCGTCCGCCCCGGCGTCTCACCCTGCTGTCGTTGGACGGCTCGACCGGCGAGCTCCCCGATCCCGGCGCCGAGGTGACCCTGGAGGGCCGGCGGGTCGGAGTACTGGGCTCAGTGGCGATGCATCACGAGGACGGTCCCATCGGGCTGGCCCTGCTGCGCCGGGCGACGCCGGTGGACGCCATCCTGGCAGTGGCCTCCACCACCGCCAGCCAGGAGTTGCTGGTGGACCCTGAGGTCGGCCTCCATGTCAGGCCGATACTCTGAGGGAACCTCTCCGGGTTCCGGGGAAGACGATGAGGAGAACACTCGTGTCGCAGAAGGTCGACTTCAACAAGACCCAGAAGCTGTTCACCGCTGTCATTGATGTCGCGGTGTTCGTGGGATGCCTGTTTCTGTCATTCTATCTGCGGTTCTTCACCTCGGTGGGATTCATTCCCTCACGAAACCTCAACGACGCCAAGGCCGCGATGTTGGTCTCTGCCATCGGGTTTCTTGTGATCAATGTGTTGTCGGGGGTTTATGTCCTCTACAATAAGACGGTTCTGGACGTCTGGATCATCACGGTGGTCGATCAGGTGCTCATCACCGTCCTCATCATGGCGCTCACCTTCGCCGGCCGGTGGTTCGCCTTTCCCCGTTCGGTGCTGCTCATCAATCTTGGTGTCAGCATCGTGGTTCTGGTGCTGTGGCGATCTCTGGTCTTCCTAGGCTATCAGCGGATTCGCGGTGTGAAGCGGGTGATGGTGCTGGGTCCTCCCGGGCAGATCTCCGGTGCGGTGCTGAACTACATGTCCAACCGCAGCCGGCGTCATCGTCTCACCCAGGTCGTCGATGGCCACTATTTGGAGCAGATCAGGGAGCATCTCGACGAGTTCGACACCGCGCACGTCTCTGATCTCATTCCCAATCCTGAGCGAAATGCCATCTACGATCTTCTTCTCAGTGAGGAGAAGGAGATCTTCCTGACGACGAGTTTCGAGCACTTGTTGCTGGTGAATCCGACCATCATGAGTATTGAGGACGAGTCGATCATCGCGGCCAGCCCGTTCAAGATTCCCTCGGAGCTGGACCTCATCAAGAGGTGTTTCGATTTCCTGACGGCTCTGGTCGGGCTCATCCTCGCCTCCCCGGTGATGCTGGTCACCGCGGTGCTGGTGAAGCTGACCTCGCCGGGCCCGGTGTTCTACCGGCAGACCCGGATCACCAAGGGAGGGCGGGAGTTCAAGATCCTCAAGTTCCGCTCGATGGGGGTCACCGCCGAGAAGACCTCGGGCCCGATGCTCGCCACCTCGAACGACCCCCGGGTGACGCCGGTCGGCAAGTACCTGCGAAGCCTGCGGATCGACGAGCTGCCGCAGCTGTTCAATGTGCTGATCGGGGACATGTCGATGGTGGGCCCGCGGCCCGAGAGGCCGTTCTTCGTCGACCAGTTCCAGGCCGCCAATGCTCACTACCGGCTGCGCCACAATGTCCGCGCCGGGCTGAGCGGATACGCCCAAGTCTACGGAAAGTACGCCTCGGACTTCGCCAGCAAGCTCAACTTCGACCTGATCTACATCAAGGAGTACACCCTCGTCCTCGACGTCAAGATCATGATTCAGACCATCAAGATCCTGTTCGACAAGGTCTCCTCCCGCGGCGTCGATGAGACCGAGGAGCGCGACACCACCGTCCGGCTGCCCGAGGGCGTCCTCGAGCTCCACTGATCGGCGGCCCTCAGACGAACTCCACCTGGTCGGCCGGGATGGCGGTGCCGCGGGCATCCGGGTAGATGCTCCCCCATGTGGCGTACATATTGGTGTGGGCGATGGTGGCCCTCGCCGGCAGCTCGACCCCGTCGAACTCGATGTCCTCGGTGGTGTGCGCGTCGGAGACCAGCACTGTGTCATAGCCGCGCATCAGAGCGCTGTGCCAGGTGCTTCGAATGCACTGGTCGGTCTGCGCGCCCGCCATCACCAGCCGCCTCACGCCGAGTCTCTCCAGCAGCGCCGGGAGCTCCGGGTTCGAGAAGGAGTCTCCATAGGTCTTGTCGATGCGCGCATCATCGTCGGCAGGTACCAGGCGGTCGTCAAGAGCCCACTGGTCGCTGCCGAGCGGCATCCCCTCGTCATTGTGCTGAACCCAGATGACGGGCACGTTCCCGCGATGTGCGCGGTCGACCAGTCCGACGACTCGGGAGACGACGCCATCGGCGTCGTGGGCGTTGCGCAGTACATCCTTCTGCAGATCGATGACGAGGAGTGCGGTGCTGTGCTGTGTCATGATTGCATGCTATTCAGCAGCGGTGTCGCCGCGGCCACGATCACGGCGGCGGCTCGCGGGGAGGGGGGCCGCTCCCGCTGGCCGGACGGCAACAGTCCCGGGATCGGGAGGAATGCTCTCGACACCCGGGACTGCTGGGATTGTTTCCAGGACCTCTGGTCCGATGGAGGTCGGTGGTGCTGGCTCAGCGGTAGACGACCACCTTGGTGCCCACTGGGGAGTGGTTCCACAGGTAGGTGATTCCGTTCCAGTCACGGATGTTGACACAACCGTGGGAGTGGCCGGCCCAGCCCCGGTTGTGGAAGTCGGAGGAGTAGTGCACCGCCTGGCCGCCACTGAAGAACATCGAGAAGGGCATCTTCGAGCCGTACAGCCCGGAGACGTGGTTGCGGTCCTTGTAGTAGACCTTGAAGGTGCCCTCGCGGGTGGGATTGAACTCGCTGCCGAATCGCGCGTCAAGAGTGATGAGAATCTTGCCGTTGCTCACCAGTCGGAGCTTGTGGCTGTTCTTGGAGATGCAGATCACCAGTCCGCTCAGGCACCGGTTGTCGAGCCGCTGGGGATTGGCCACCGGCTTGGTACGCGACAGGTAGCTGGTCTGCACCCAGGCGGTGCGTCCCTTGTAGCTGACCGGGGTGAAGCCGCGCTGAGCGATGCCGACGGCCGCAACCCGGTCGCCGCGCTTCATATTTGCAAAGCCTCGTGAGGCCAGGCTCGGCTTGGGCCGGACCGGCACGGTGGTGGTGGCGTACACCAGGTACTTCTTGAACACCGGCTTCGGTGCCGGAGCAGGCTTCGGCTTGGTGGTCGACAGGTAGCGGGCGTCGATCCAGCCTGCCTTGCCCTTGAACTTGACTGCGGTCCAGCCGCTTCTGGTGGCGGTGCCATTGCCGGAGTCCCGGGTGCCGACGTACTGGCCGCGCTTGAGCAGTCCCAGGTTCTTCGAGGTCTTGCTGGCTGCGCCGCGGACGGTGACGTCGGTGGTGGCGTAGCGCAGGCTGGTCTTGAAGACCGGCTTGGCAGGCTGGGTCGGCTTGGTGGTGGTCGAGGTGGAGGGTGCCGGCGTCGGCGTCGGCGTCGGGGAGGTGGTCGAGGCGGAGGGTGCCGGCGTCGGTGTCGGGGAGGTGGTCGACACGGCGGGAGTCGGTGTCGGCGTGGGAGTCGGCCCCGCGGCCTGAGCAGTCAGCGGTCCGGTCATCGCCAGGGCAGCAGTGGTGATGATGGCTGCACACCACCGGAGTCGTTTCGAGCTCATCGCTCAGCCTTTCAGAGATCCTGGCTCTCCAGGATCGGAGCGCCGCCAGCAGACGGTCCACACAGGAGGCGCCAGCACTGGACAAGGTAACCCACTGCAGGCTCAGGAACGAAACCGACCGCCATCCAGTCATCCGGCGCCTTGGGCAACCGCCGTTGCCAGCCCTGAGGCGGAATGCGGCGGTGTCCCCGGCACAGGGGACAGCTCAGCGGTAGACGACCACCGTGGTGCCGACCGGGGCGTGGTCCCACAGATACTGCAGGCCGCTCATCGACCGGATGTTGACGCATCCGTGGGAGTTGCCGGCATAGCCGCGAGCGGCGAAGTCGGAGGAGTAGTGAATCGCCTCACCACCGCTGAAGAACATCGCGTAGGGCATCTTGGAGCCGTACATCTTGGAGACCCAGTCCTTGTCGCGCCACTCGATCTTGAAGGTCCCCTCACGAGTCGGGCCGGCCTCCGAACCGAACCGGGCGTCAAGGCTGAGAACGATCTTCCCGTCCTGGACCAGACGCAGCTGTCGGTCCGCCTTGGAGATGCAGATCACCAGCCCGGTGGTGCACCGCTTGTCGAGGGTGACCCCGGCGGTCGAGGCCGTCTTGGGCTTCGGCTTGGTGGCGGTGAGGTACTTCGAGACCACCCAGCCGGTCTGGCCGCGGTACTTGACCAGGGTGAAGTTGCCGGCCACCGATCCCGCCGTGGTGACCTGCTCGCCGCTGGCCAGCACCCCCAGCACACCGCCGCCGAGCAGCGGAGTGGTGCGGACGTTGAGCTCGGTGGTGGCCCACATGGTGGTCACCGGGGCCTTGACGGCGGTCGGCAGCGGCTCCGGTTTGGTGGTCGACAGGAATCCGGTGGTCACCCAGTACTTCTCCCCGTCGCGACTGACAGGGGTGTACCCGTTGACGTCGTCGCCGGTCACCTGCACCCTGTCACCGCGCTTCAGCTCGCTGCTGGCCTGGGCATCGGCGCTGGCGGCCGACCGGAGGTCCAGGGCCACGGTGGCATAGGCCCGGTACGCGTCGAAGGGCTCCGGGGTCGGGGTGGGGGTCGGCGTCGGGGTGCTGGACTGGCTGGGTGACGCCGTGGCGGTCGAGTCCGCAGGGGTGGAGGGGTCCGAGGCTGCCTGGCTGGGTGCCGCAGAAGAGGTCGAGGGGGCCGCCGCCGAGCTCGAGGGGACCGGCACCGGCGTCCCGGAGCCGGCCGGATGAGCGGGTGCACAACCGGCCACCAGGACTCCCAGGGTTGCCATTGCCGCAGTGAGGACCATCCTCACGGCAGCCGTGTGCAAACTTGCTCTCTTCATCGACCTCATCCTCATCAGGTGGCCTCCCCCAGGCGTACAGAAGGCGGCGGGCATCCGCCCAGCGAACCTCGGGCCACGCTAACCGATGGATCAGCCAACTCCCAACAGCAACTGCCGACCGTTGTCGAATTGATACCGAGGGCCGCCAGCGGATCAGCTCCACCCGAGGGGGCGGACGCCGCAACCGACGGCTGCGGCGTCGGACGGATCAGGAGTGCTTGGCACGCAGCCGGGCCTTGGCGCGGTCGTGGGCGTTCAGCGAGGTCTTGCGGATCCGCACCACATCGGGGGTCACCTCGAGGCACTCGTCGGCGCGGCAGAACTCCAGCTGCTGCTCCATCGACATCTTGGTGGCCGGGATGAGCCGCTCCAGCTCGTCACCGGTGGAGGAGCGCACATTGGTGAGGTGCTTCTCCTTGGTGGGGTTGACGTCCATGTCGTCGGGGCGGGAGTTCTCCCCGACCACCATGCCCTCGTAGACCTCGTCGCCGGGGGAGACGAACATCGTGCCGCGCTCCTGGAGATTGAACAGTGCGAAGGAGGTGACGACCCCCTCGCGGTCGGCCACCATCGAACCCGACAGCCGGGTGCGCAGCTCACCGACCCAGGGCTGGTAGTTCTCGAAGACCTGGTTCATGATGCCCTGGCCGCGGGTCTGGGTGAGGAACTCGGTGCGGAAGCCGATCAGGCCGCGGGCCGGCACCACGAACTCCATCCGGACCCATCCGGAACCGTGGTTGACCATGTGCATCATCTGGCCCTTGCGCAGCCCCATCATCTGGGTGACGGTGCCCATGAACTCCTCGGGGGCGTCGACGGTGACCCGCTCGAAGGGCTCGTTGAGCTTGCCGTCGATCTCCCGGGTGACGACCTGGGGCTTGCCGATGGTGAGCTCGAATCCCTCACGGCGCATCATCTCGACCAGCACGGCCAGCTGCAGCTCGCCACGGCCCTGGACCTCCCACATGTCGGGACGTCCGGCCTCCTTGACCTGGATCGAGACGTTGCCGATCAGCTCCTGGTCCAGTCGGGCCTTCAGCAGCCGGGCGGTGAGCTTGGTGCCCGAACGGCCCGACAGCGGGGAGGTGTTGATACCGATGGTCATCGACATCGACGGCTCGTCGACGTGGATCAGCGGCAGCGGCTTGGGATTCTCGGGGTCGGTGATCGTCTCGCCGATGGTGATGTCGGGGATACCGGCCACCGCGACGATGTCGCCGGGGCCGGCGCTCTGGGTGGGGACCCGCTCGAGGGCCTCGGTGATGAGGACCTCGGTGAGCTTGACGTTCTCGATCGAGCCGTCCCGCCGACACAGGGCGACCGGTTCGCCCTTGTGGAGCTCACCGGAGACGATCCGGCACAGCGCCAGACGGCCCAGGTAGGGGGAGGCGTCGAGGTTGGTGACGTGGGCCTGCAGGACCCCGCCCTCCTCGTAGTGGGGGGCCGGGATGTTCTCCAGGATGCAGTCGAACAGCGGCTGCAGATCCGGGGAGTCGGGCATCTCGCCGTCGGCGGGCTGGGTCATCGAGGCCCGGCCGGCCTTGGCGGAGGCGTAGACCACCGGCACCTCCAGCAGCGAGGCGTCATCGTCGTCGGACAGATCCATGAAGAGTTCGTAGGTCTCCTCGACGACCTCGGAGATCCGGGCGTCGGGGCGGTCGACCTTGTTGATCACCAGCACGATCGGCAGTTTCTTGGCGAGCGCCTTGCGCAGCACGAAACGGGTCTGGGGCAGTGGCCCCTCGGAGGCGTCGACCAACAGGATGACGCCGTCGACCATCTCCAGGCCACGCTCCACCTCGCCGCCGAAGTCGGCGTGACCGGGGGTGTCGATGATGTTGAGGGTGATCACCTCGCCGTCGCTCATGGTGTGCTTGACGGCGGTGTTCTTGGCGAGAATGGTGATCCCCTTCTCGCGCTCCAGATCCATCGAGTCCATCACACGCTTCGCGACGTCGGCGCCCTCCCGGAAGGCTCCGGACTGCCACAGCATCGCGTCCACGAGGGTGGTCTTCCCGTGGTCGACGTGGGCCACGATGGCGATATTGCGCAGGTCTTTGCGAACGGGCATGCAGGTAACTCCGGATCGGTCTGGGGGGAGAAGAATGTGGTGGATGCCGAAGGGCATCCTGACCGATTGTAGTCGCTGTGGCGTGGTGTCAGAAACCGTCGGCTGCCGCATGCGGTGGGGCGGGGGTATCCTCGTGCTCCGTCATGTCCCCTGACGTCTCCCCAGAACCCGGATCCATTGCCGGTGCTGTCCCCGGGCAGGAGGGCTCGGAATGAGCAGCAAGGTGAGTCCAGCAGTCTGGGCGGTCACGGTGGCCTGCGCCTTCTCCTACATGGGCATCGGGCTCGTCGACCCGATTCTTCCCGAGATCTCCGCCTCGCTGAACGCCTCCCCGGGTCAGACCGAGTTGCTGTTCAGCACCTATCTCATCGTCTCGGCGATCGTGATGTTCTTCGCCTCCTGGGTCTCCTCGCGGATCGGCCGCAGGACCACCCTGCTGCTCGGCCTGGCGATCGTCGTGGCCTTCGCCACCGCCTGCGCGTTGTCCCAGGAGGTCAACCAGGTGATCGGCTTTCGCGGCGGCTGGGGGATCGGCAATGCGCTGTTCGTCTCCACCGCGCTGGCCACCGTGCTGGGGGCGGCTGCCGACCCGCGCAGCGCCATCCGCCTCTACGAGGGGGCGCTCGGTGCCGGAATGGCGCTGGGTCCGCTGGTCGGAGGGCTACTGGGCGGGATCTCCTGGCGCGGGCCGTTCGCCGGGACCGCGGTGCTGATGGGAGTCGGTCTGGTGCTGATCGCCGTCCTGGTGCCGCACCAGAGGGGCGGGATCCGCACTCCCAGCCCGCTGTCGGCGCCGTTCAAGGCGCTGGGGGATCCGCGGCTGCGACTGTTGATGGTGGCGGCGCTGTTCTACAACTACGGCTACTTCACCCTGCTGGCCTACGCCCCCTTCCCGCTGCACGCGGCCTCGGCCAGGGCCGGGCGGGCCTTCACCCCCTTGGATCTGGGTCTGGTGTTCTTCGGTTGGGGGCTGTGCCTGGCGATCGGATCGGTGTGGGGTGCGGCCCACCTGTCGCAGCGTCATGGCACCCGCCACACCCTGGTCTGGGTGCTCATCGGACTGGCCGTCGTGGAGACCGCGCTGGCTGCCAGCCTCGACCTGCGTGTCCAGATCGTCGGGGTGATCCTCGGTGGCGCGATGATCGGCGTCCTCAACACCTTGATGACCGAGATCGCGATGGCGGCCTCCGATCTGCCGGGGGAGGTGGTCTCCTCCAGCTACTCGGGGGTCCGCTTCGTCGGTGGCGCGATCGCCCCCACGATGACCGGTTCGCTGGCCGCCGCCTGGGGGGGTGGGCGGACCGTACTGGGTCGGGGCACCCTGCCTGCTCATCACCGTGGTGCTGCTGTGGCTGGACCACCGTGCGGCGATGAGACGCCGTTCACCAGCGGTCCGAGTGGTCCCCACCCCCTGATCCAGGACCGTCCCGGCAGACCGCCCGACTGAGGGAGCCGTAGGGTTGGTCCCATGGCAGATGATCAGATGCAGTCGGGCCCGGGGGCTGTCGATGAGCTGGTGGACGCTGACGAGCCCCTGGCCGATGGCCAGGTCGGCGAGGTTGGACAGCCGGGGGACGCCGCGGTCGAGGATGGTGGGACCCGTCTGCCGGCCGACCCGGCGATCGCCGAACTGGCCGACCACGGCCGCAACGACTTCATCTCGGTGGTGCGCGACCACCCCGAGTCCAGCCTCTGCTGGGCGCTGCTGGCCGAGGGGGCGTTGCTGGCCGGCACCGAGGAGGCCGACATCGCCGGCTACTCCTATGCGGTGACCGGTTTCCACGCTGGGATCAGCGCGCTGCGTGCGGCCGGCTGGCAGGGCCGCGGCGGGATCGCCTGGGAGCACCTCACCAACCAGGGTTTCCTCCGCTGCGTCTGGGCCCGTTCGGTGGCCGCCGACCGGATCGGGCAGGCCGACGAGTCCACCCGCTGCGAGCAGTTCCTGCACCGGGCCAGTGAATCGGCCTGGCAGCAGTTGCACACCACCCTGGTCCCAGCCGATCCCTCCGATCCGGCTGACACTGCGGAGGGCCCGGGGGATGATGAGTGAGGCCGGCACGGTGGAGCCGTTTGGCGGCGTGATCCAGGGTTGAGTCAACGGCGCAGACCTCAAGGAGGAGTCATGACCGACCATGTGGAGTTCCGGGACTTCCAGCCCTCCGACGTCACCAGGATCGACTTCGGCGAACCCGGCTCGCTGGAGGATCTCGGCGGACCGCCTGACGACGCCGCCGCCGAGCCCGGCATCCCCGACCCCATCATCATCGTGGCGACCTGGCGGGGCGACATCGTCGGATACATCTCCAGCTGGCTGGCCCAGGTGCATCGCACCCGCCGATTCTTCGACGTCCAGGTGGCCCCGCGGTCCCAGGGACGGCGGATAGCCACCCGGCTGGTCGCCCAACTGAAGGCCCGCTCGGACCGTCCGCTGGCCGCCAGGGCGGTGGAGGGTTCCGACTCGGCCGGATTTCTCCGAGGTCTGGGCGCCAGGCCCTATGCCTGGTGCCCGCCGATGGAACTGCCCCGGCGTCAGTTCGGCAGGGCGATCGAGATCCTGGGCGGCCATCGCGACGTCATCCCGGCCTCGTCCCTGTCACCAGGGGAACCCGAGCATCTGTGGATGCAGTTCTACCGATGGACCCACCAGGACTGGTCCCCGGTCTACGACTCCGACCAGGCCCGCGAGGCGCTGCGCGCCGAGGCCGGCGAACTGGACCTGGACCGCACCGCGATCGCCCTGGTGGACGGTCAACCGGGCGCGGCGGCCTTCGTCTTCGACGACCCGGGGGCCCCGACGGTGTGCGCCGAGACGCTGGCCCCGGAGGTGCCCGATGGAGATGATGCGCTGGCCCGGGCGGTCTGCCAGGTGGTGCGAGACGCCCGTGACAACGGGGTGCGCAAGCTGGCCTTCGACGGCCGCGAGCAGGACCCACACTTCGGGCCGTTGGCCCAGCGGCTGCCCTTCGAGGGATCCCGGATGCTGCTGCTGGAGCTGTGAGCCCGCTGGAACTGCGAGGGCGGGGCGGGACTGATCCCCTACAATGCCGATGGTGTGCCGCTGTCCGGTCGTCGGTCGCGGTAGCAGCGATCGACGTCCACCAGCAGGGACGGTCGAGGAAGCGAGTGAGGAATGCCTGGAATCGTCATTGTCGGAGCCCAGTGGGGGGACGAGGGCAAGGGCAAGGCCACCGACCAGCTCTCCGAGCGGGTGGACTACTGCGTTCGCTACTCCGGTGGCAACAATGCCGGCCACACCGTGGTCGTCAACGGCGACAAGTTCACCATGCACCTGCTGCCCTCCGGCGTCCTCAACCCCAACTCCACCGCAGTGATCGGCAACGGGGTGGTGGTCGATCTGGAGGTGCTGCACGAGGAGCTCGATGAGCTGGCGGCCCGCGGGCTGAGGATCCCGCACCCGCTGATCAGCGCCAATGCCCACATCATCACCCCCTATCACCAGGTGATGGACAAGGTCACCGAGAGGTTCCTCGGCAAGCGGCGGATCGGCACCACCGGTCGCGGCATCGGGCCGGCCTACTCCGACAAGATCAACCGGATCGGCATCCGCATCCAGGACCTCTTCGACGAGTCGATCCTGCGCCAGAAGGTCGAGGCCGCCCTGGAGCGCAAGAATCAGCAACTGGTCAAGATCTACAACCGCCGCGAGATCGACGCCGAGCAGGTCTCCGACATGCTGCTGTCCCACGCCGAGCGGATCCGTCCCCACGTGGTCGACGTCGCCAGGCTGCTCAACAAGGCCCTGGACGAGAACAAGGTGGTGCTCTTCGAGGGGGCCCAGGCCCACCACCTGGACGTCGACTTCGGCACCTATCCCTATGTCACCTCCTCCAACCCGATCGCTGCCGGTGCCTGCACCGGTTCGGGTGTCGGGCCGTCTCGGATCGACCGGGTGATCGGCATCGCGAAGGCCTACACCACCCGGGTGGGCGAGGGTCCGTTCCCCACCGAGCTGCTCGATGAGACCGGCGAGAGGCTGCGCACCGAGGGCGGGGAGTACGGCGTCACCACTGGGCGACCGCGTCGCTGCGGCTGGTTCGACGCCCTGGTGGTCGAGCAGGCCGTGGTCGTCAACGCGATGACCGACATCTTCCTCACCAAGCTCGACGTGCTCACCGGCTGGGAGAAGATCCCGGTCTGCGTGGCCTACGAGGTGGACGGGGAGCGGTTCGACGTGATGCCGATGACCCAGTCCCAGCTGCACCACGCCACGCCGATCTACGAGTACCTGCCGGGCTGGACCGAGGACATCACCGGGGTGCGCAGCTTCGATGACCTGCCGTCCAACTGTCAGGCCTACGTCAAGCGCCTGGAGGAGCTCATCGGCTGCCGGATCTCCGGTATCGGGGTGGGCGCCGGCCGGGAGCAGTCGGTGATGATCAACGACCTCATCGACTGAGCCGGGCCGGGCAGAAGTCCCGGCCCGGGGCTCGTCCGCGGGTTGTGGCTGCGCAGATCACTCCGCAGACCGGGGTTCGTGCAGCGGGGAGTGCACAGACCCCCGTCTGCGGAGTGATCTGCGCACTCGACCGATCGCCTCGGCGCCGATCAGGCGGCGACCCGGTCCACCGGGTCGGTGTCCTCGGCGGGTCCTGCCGTCCGGCTCTGGGCGACGGCGCTGAGTACGATCCCCAGCCCCACCAGGGCCAGACCGATCCAGCCGGCAGCGGTGAGGGTCTCGCCCAGCACCGAGGTCGCCAGCAGGGTCGCCGTCATCGGCTCGGTGAGAGCCAGGGTGGTCGATCTGGACGCCCGGACACGTCTGAGCCCGTAGCCGTAGAGCAGGTAGCCGATCGCCATCGGGACCACCGCCAGGTATCCCAGCACCGCCATTCCGCGGGGTTCCAGCAGTGGCCCCGGGCCGGCCAGGATGAACCACGGCACCAGGACCACCGAGGCCAGGGTGAACATCGCCGCCATCACGGTCCCCGAGTCAGCGGTCGGCCTGCTGGGGTCGGAGATCACCCGGGCGCCGGCCCATGAGTACAGCGCCCAGCCGAACCCGGCTCCCAGCCCCAGCGCCGCACCGGCGATCGGATGACCGGCCGGAGCCGACCCGCCGGAGGCCACCAGCAGGCAGATCCCGGCCACCGGCACCATCACGGTGAGCAGCCAGGCCCCTCCGGGGAAGCGATGATCGACCACCATCTCCAGAACCCCGGCCCAGACCGGCCCGGAGGCCAGCGCCAGGGCGTCACCGACCGCCACCCCGATGAGATCCAGTGACCAGTAGTACATGCTGGCGTAGCCCAGCACGCCGACCGCTCCGACCGCCAGGATCGCCAGGGTGCGGCGGTCGGCCAACTGGGCCAGGGTGCGCCTGGGCCGGGTGGCCAGCAGGATCAGCCCGCCGAAGCCGAAGGTGGACAGTCCGATGAGCATCTGATCGGAACCCGTCGGGGCGTGGTGGGCCATCGTCCCGGTGGTGCCCCACAGGATGCCGGCCAGCACCACGGCCGCGACGTGGCCGCCCATGCTCTTCACCCCGGCAGGCTATCCCCGCAGCACCGCCCGCCCCGACCCGGTCCACTGCCACCTCCGCTGTTCCCCACGTCATCTAGTGTTGTCCCCGTGACCGAGATGACTGTCCTCGTCCTGGGTTCGGGTGGCCGCGAGCACGCGATCGCCCTGGCCATTTCCAGAGACCCGCAGGTGCGCGACCTGCACGTGGCCCCGGGCAACCCCGGCACGGCGTCATTCGCCACCAATCATCCGGTCGCCCTCACCGATCCTGACGCGGTGGTCGCGCTGGCCCAGCAGGTCGGGGCCGACCTGGTCGTGGTCGGGCCCGAGGCGCCACTGGTGGCAGGGGTCGCCGACGCGGTGCGGGCCGCCGGTATCGACTGCTTCGGACCGGGCGCGCAGGCGGCCCGGTTGGAGGGCTCCAAGGCCTTCGCCAAGGAGGTGATGGCAGCCGCCGGGGTGCCCACCGCCGATGCCGTCAACTGCGTCGACCTGGACGAGGTCGAGGTCGCACTCACCCGGTTCGGCGCACCTCACGTCGTCAAGGACGACGGGCTGGCAGCGGGCAAGGGAGTGGTCGTCACCAGCGACCGCAAGGCCGCCGTCGAGCACGCCCGGCGCTGCCTGGAGGCCGGCCATCCGGTGGTCATCGAGGACTACCTCAAAGGTTCCGAGGTGAGCCTGTTCGCGATCTGCGACGGGACCAGAGCCCTTCCCCTTCAGCCAGCCCAGGACTTCAAGCGGGTCGGCAACGGCGGCACCGGCCCCAACACCGGCGGGATGGGCGCCTACACCCCGCTGCCATGGGCCCCCACCGATCTGGTCGAGCAGGTCTCCCGCGAGGTCATCGCCCCCACCCTGGCCGAGATGAACAGGCGCGACACTCCCTTCCAGGGACTGCTCTACGTGGGCCTGGCACTGACCGCGGAGGGCCCCAAGGTCGTCGAGTTCAACGTCCGCTTCGGCGACCCGGAGACCGAGCCGCTGCTGTCCCTTCTCACCACCCCGCTGGCCCAGGTGATGCGTGCCGCGGCCCGTGGCGACCTGTCGCAGTTCGGTGAGGGCCTGGAGTTCCGCACCGGCTTCGCTGTCGGGGTGGTGCTGGCCTCCGAGGGTTATCCGGGGACGCCGGAGACCGGCCGACCGATCACCGGGGCCGAGTCGCCAGACGGTGGCCCCGATCCCGACGTCATCCATGCCGGCACCGCGCTGGACCCCGAAGGTCGGCTGGTCTCGGCCGGCGGGCGGGTGCTGGTGGCTCTGGGCCACGGCGAGACGCTGACCGGGGCCCGGCAGGCCGCCTACACCCGACTGTCGCGCATCGAGCTGCCAGGCGGCTTCCATCGCGATGACATCGCCCTGACCGCCGCCGAGGAGGAGGCCTTCACCGCGATGTCGGAGCCCACCTCTCCCTCGCCGTCCGACCCGGCGCAGTCCGAGTAGACCCGGCCCGCCGAACGACGTCGCCAGTTTCCCTCAACCCCTCAGGAGAGCGCCCGTGAGCGTGCCCAATGTCCTCGCCAACCGTTACGCCTCGGCCCAGATGCGCGAGATCTGGTCCCCGGAGAACAAGATCAGGGCCGAACGGCGGCTGTGGATCGCGGTGCTGGCCGAGCAGATCGCACTGGGCGTGCCACTGGGCGGAGACGATCCCGAGCAGGTGCTCGATGACTACCGCAAGGTGGTCGACCGGGTCGACCTGGAGTCCATCGCCGCCCGCGAGCGGATCACCCGACACGATGTCAAGGCCCGGATCGAGGAGTTCAACGCGCTGGCCGGCCACGAGCACATCCACAAGGGGATGACCAGCCGGGACCTCACCGAGAACATCGAGCAGCACCAGGTGCTGGTCTCGCTGAACCTGATCCGCGACCGGATGGTCGCCGCCCTGGCCCAGCTGGCCCGGCTGGCTGCGCAGTACTCCGACCAGCCGATCGCCGGGCGCTCGCACAACGTCGCCGCCCAGGTCACCACCCTGGGCAAGCGGTTCGCCACCATCATCGACGAAATGCTGGTGGCCTACCGGCGGGTGGAGGAACTCATCCAGCGCTACCCGGCTCGCGGCATCAAAGGGCCGATGGGCACCTCCCAGGACATGCTCGACCTGCTCGGGGGCGACGCCGCCAAGCTCGCCACCCTTGAGTCGGCCATCGCCGAGCACCTGGGGTTCAACCACGTGCTCACCTCGACCGGCCAGATCTACCCCCGGTCACTGGACTTCGACGTCATCTCGGCCCTGGTGCAGGTGGCCTGCGGGCCCTCCGACCTGGCCACCGCGATTCGGCTGATGGCCGGTAACGAGCTGGTCACCGAGGGTTTCAAGCCGGGTCAGGTGGGCTCCTCGGCGATGCCCCACAAGATGAATGCGCGTTCCTGCGAGCGGGTGAACGGCTTCCTGGTGGTGCTGCGCGGCTACCTCACGATGGCCACCGGGCTGGCCGGGGTGCAGTGGAACGAGGGAGATGTCTCCTGTTCGGTGGTCCGCCGGGTCGCGCTGCCCGATGCTTTCTACGCCACCGATGGGATGTTCGAGACCTTCCTCACCATCCTCACCGACTTCGGGGCCTTCCCGGCCGTCATCGAGGCCGAGCTCCAGCGCTATCTGCCCTTCCTCACCACCACGAAGGTGCTGATGGCCTGCGTGCGCGCCGGGGTGGGCCGCGAGGACGCCCACGAGGCGATCAAGGAGAACGCCGTCTCGCTGGCCCTTCAGATGCGCGAGACCGGAAGCACCCGCAACGACCTGTTCGACCGGTTGGCCGCCGACGACCGGATCCCGCTGAGTTCTTCCGAGTTGGCCGATCTGGTGACCTCCCCGATCGAGCTGACCGGGGCGGCCCGCGACCAGGTCGCCGCCCTGGTGGGACAGGTGGAGACGATCGTGGCCACCCATCCCGAGGCGGCCCGCTACCTGCCGGGTCAGGTGCTCTGACCCGTTCAGCCGAATGAGGGCTTCTGCCTCACGGGGCCGTCACATCCAGTCCTTCGTGAGGCGGACTCGTCGGCTCACAGGCTGACGGCTTCGAGGGAGGGCTCGGCCCCAAGGGGCTCGACCAGGCCGCCGGGCAGATCTCGCAGCACTCCGATCAGCGCTTTGACGGCACGCCGCTCCAGCACCGGGGCCCGCCCGCACACCACCACGTCGCGATGGGGTCGGGGCTCGGTGAACTCGCGCAGCGCGATCCGGGGATCGGGGGCCATCGGCGGACTCACCGCCATCCGGGGCATCAGAGTGCGTCCCGAACCCGCGGCCACCAGCTGGGAGAGGGTCGCCACCGACCCGGGCCGGATGTCCTTGCGGACACCGGAACCCGAGTCCGCGCACACCTCGAGCACCTGGTCGCGCAGGCAGTGGCCCTCCGACATCAGGATCAGATCCGTGCCGCGCAGCTCAGCCGGATCGAGCGGCCCGGCTGCACGCCCCAGCGGGTCATCAGCCGGGGTGGCCAGCAGGAACTCCTCGCGGAACACCGGCACGCTGCTCAGCCCGGCGGGTACCGCCGAGGCCAGCAGGGCGATGTCGAGCTCGCCGGCGTCCAGCAGCCGCAGCAGGGTGGCGGACTTCTCCTCGACCACCGACAGGCTCACCCCTGGTGCGTCATGCTCCAGGCCGGCGATGAGGTGGGGCAGCAGGTAGGCGGCCAGGGTCGGGAAGATCCCGACCCGTACCTCCCCGGTGACCGGCCCCTCCTGGTCGCGCCCGGCCCAGCTGATGTCCTCGGCGAGGGACAGCATCTGACGCGCCGGGCCGATCACCCGACGCCCCAGCTCGGTGAGCTCGATCCGCGGACCGCGCAGCACCAGGGGGCCGCCGAGCTCCTCCTCGAAACGGCGCAGCTGCGCCGAGAGGGTCGGCTGGCTGACCCCGCACCTGGCCGCGGCCCGACCGAAATGACGCTCATCGGCCAGCGCGACCAGGTACTCCACCCATCGCAGGTTCATGACTCCAGTCAACCGCGCTCAGGAGGCATTCGCCAGGGTCCTGGCGGCCCCGGCGGTACGGATGATGTGATCGAAGGCGCCCAGTGCCGCGGTGGCACCCGATCCCATCGAGATGATGATCTGCTTGTAGGGCTGGGTGGTGCAGTCGCCGGCGGCGAAGACGCCGGGCACCGAGGTGGCGCCGCGGGTGTTGACGACGATCTCCCCGCGCTTGGTGAGGTTGACCGCCCCCTCCAGCCACTCGGTATTGGGCAGCAGACCGATCTGGACGAAGATCCCGCGCACCGGCACGGTGCGCAGCTCCCCGGAGTTGCGGTCGCGGTACTCCAGGCCGGTGACGTGCGAGCCGTCACCGATCACCTGGGTCGACTGGGCCGAGGTGATGACATCGACATTGGGCAGCGACTCCAGGGTCGCCAGCAGCACGGCGTCGGCCTTGAGGGAGTCCATGAACTCGAAGACGGTGACATGCCGGGTGACACCGGCCAGGTCGATGGCCGCCTCGATGCCGGAGTTGCCGCCGCCGACCACAGCGACGTCCTGACCCTTGAACAGCGGTCCGTCGCAGTGCGGGCAGTAGGTGACCCCCTTGGTCTTGTACTCCTGCTCGCCGGGCACCCCGAGCTGACGCCAGCGGGCGCCGGTGGCCAGCACCACGGCCTTGGCGCGCAGCTCGCCGCCATTGAAGCGGACGCCGGTCAGGCCGTCGGCACCGGCCTCGATGAGCTCGGCGGCATGCTGACCCTCGATCGCATCGATCTGGTAGTCGGCGACGTGGGCGCCCAGCGCGGCACCGAGCTGGGGGCCGGTGGTGTGGGGCACCGAGATGAGGTTCTCGATGGACTCGGTGTCGAGCACCTGGCCACCGATCCGCTCGCCGACCATCGCGGTGCGGATCCCCTTGCGAGCCGCGTAGACGGCGGCGGCAGCTCCGGCCGGGCCCGAGCCCACCACCAGGACGTCGTAGGGATCGCGCTGGGACAGGTCCTCGGCGGCCTGCTCGGCGGCCGAGGAGTCCAGCTTCGCGAGGATGTCGGCCATCGTCATCCGCCCCGAACCCCACTCCTTGCCGTCCAGGTAGATGGCGGGCACCGACTGGATGCCCTTGGCCTTGACCTCGTCGGCGAACGCTCCGCCCTCCACGGCGGTGTGCCTGATGCGGGGGTTGGTGATGCTCATGGCGTTGAGGGCCTGGACCACGGTGGGGCAGTTCTGGCAGGTCAGCGACATGTAGGTGGTGAACTCGTGGTCGCCGGACAGGCCGCGGACGGCGTCCAGCAGGGCGGCGTCGGCCTTGACCGGGACCCCGCCGACCTGCAGCAGGGCCAGCACCAGGGAGTTGAACTCGTGACCCATCGGCAGGCCCGCGAAGCGCACCGAGATCTCGGTGCCGGGGCGGGTGATGGCGAAGGAGGGGGTGCGGTCATCGGCCACCGGGTCGGCGACGGTGACCCGCTGGCCGGCAGCGGCGATCTCGCCGAGGAGCTCCATCATCTGGGCGGACTTCCTGGCGGTGGCGGGGTCGGTGGCCGGATCGCTGGCGGGGGAGGGGACCAGGACGACGTCCTCGGTGGTCATCGCCAGGTAGGTCTTGAGCTGTTGGACGAGTGCGGGTTCCAGCATGGGATTTCTCCTTCGAGTGGGAAGAGAGGGGCTGAGCCGGCCGCCGGGGCGGCCGTGGGAGGTGGGGGATGCTGCCTGGGAAACAGCACGGCCCCCGGCAGGTCGGGTCCCTGCCGGGGGCTCGTGGGGTGTGTCTCAGGTGAGCGGGTGGATCAGATCATGCCGACGAGGTCGATGGACGGGGCGAGGGTGTCATCGCCCTCCTCCCACTTGGCCGGGCAGACCTCGCCGGGATGGGCGGCGATGTACTGGGCGGCCTTGACCTTGCGGACCAGCTCCTCGGCATTGCGGCCGATCCCCTCGGCGGTCAGCTCGTAGAACTGGATGACTCCCTGCGGGTCGACCAGGAAGGTGGCCCGGTCGGCTTGGCCGGCGCCCACCCTCTCGACGTCGAAGTTGCGGGTGAGCTGCAGGCTCGGGTCACCGATCATCGTGTACTGGACCTTGCTCACGGTGTCGGACTCGGTGTGCCAGGCCTTGTGGACGAAGTGCGAGTCGGTGGAGACCGAGAACACCTCGACGCCGAGCTTCTGCAGCTCGTCGTAGTGGTCGGCCAGATCGCCCAGCTCGGTGGGGCACACGAAGGTGAAGTCGCCCGGGTAGAAGAAGAAGATGGCCCACTTGCCGGCCACGTCGGCCTCCGAGACGTCGATGAACTCACCGTTCCGGTAGGCGTGCTCCTGGAAGGGGAGGATCTTGGTGTTGATCAGACTCATCAGTGACCTTCTTGGTTGGTGTTCTCGACAACTGATAGACGCAGACTATCACGAATGGTCGGACCAATAGAGGTCGCGTATCGAGATGCGACCCCGGCCCCTGGCTTGGCGAGGCCGCTGTCCACCTCGGACAACGGTGGCGTGGGCCGTGACAGAATGACCGCATGGCCAGCTCCACCGATGATCTCGGGCTTCCACTGCTCAGCGAGGGCAAGGTGCGTCGCATCTACCGGCTGCCCGATCAGCCAGGACGGCTGCTGATGGTCGCCACCGATCGGATCAGCGCCTACGACCACATCCTGTCCCCCGACATCCCCGACAAGGGCAAGGTGCTCACCGGTATCTCGCTGTGGTGGTTCGACCAGTTGGGCGACATCGTCCCCAACCACCTCATCTCCACCGATGTCCCCGAGGCGGTCGCGGGCCGGGCGATGGTCGTCGAGGAGCTCTCCATGTTCCCCGTGGAGTGCGTGGTGCGCGGATATCTCACCGGGTCGGGATGGGCCGAGTACCAGGACCACGGCCAGGTGTGCGGCATCCCGCTTCCGGAGGGTCTCCAGGACGGCTCGCGGCTTCCCGAGCCGATCTTCACCCCGGCCACCAAGGCCGAGTACGGCGAGCACGACGAGAACATCGACTTCGACACCCTGGTCACCATCGTCGGCCCCCAGGTGGCTGGCGAGCTGCGGCGGCTGTCCCTGGCGATCTACTCCCGTGCCGAGCAGATCGCCCGTGACCACGGCATCATCCTGGCCGACACCAAGGTCGAGTTCGGGGCCCGCGCCGACGGCACCATCGTGCTGGGCGATGAGGTCCTCACCCCCGACTCCTCCCGATTCTGGGACGCCGACCAGTGGGCCCCCGGTGGTGCCAATCCCTCCTACGACAAGCAGTTCGTCCGTGACTGGCTGACCCAGGAGTCCGGCTGGGACCGGCACGGCGACCAGCAGCCCCCGGCACTGCCGGCCGAGATCGTGGCCGCCACCCGGGACCGCTACCTGGAGGCCTGGACCGCGATGACCGGCCTCGACGACCCGTTGGGCGCCGCGGCCACCGATGCCGATAGGATCACGCCCATGGCACGTGTTGTGGTGGACGTCATGCCGAAGCCCGAGATCCTCGACCCGCAGGGGAAGGCCATCACCGGCGCCCTGGGACGGCGGTCTCACGAGGGGCTGACGGTCCGGCAGGGTAAGCGTTTCGAGATCACCGGTGAGGGAGTCGAGGACCGGCTCGAGGAGATCAGGCAGATCGCCGACGAGATGCTGGCCAATACCGTCATCGAGTCCTATGACATCCACGTGGAGCGCTGAGATGGCCCCACGGATCGGTGTGGTCACCTTCCCGGGCACCCTCGATGATCAGGACGCCGTCCGCGCGATCCGGCTGGGAGGCGGCGAGCCGGTGCAGCTGTGGCACGCCTCGGCCGACCTCAAGGGGGTCGACGCCGTCATCCTTCCCGGTGGCTTCTCCTACGGCGACTACCTGCGTGCCGGTGCCATCGCGGCGCTGTCGCCGGTGATGACCTCGGTGCGGGCCGCGGCCGGCAAGGGCCTGCCGGTGCTGGGGATCTGCAACGGCTTCCAGGTGTTGTGCGAGGCACGGCTGCTGCCGGGCACCCTGATGCGCAATGAGCAGCAGCGATTCAAGTGCTCGGTCCAGGAGCTGGTCGTCGAGAGCATCGACACGGTGTGGACCTGCGACTTCGCCCCCCGGCAGGCGATCCGGATCCCCGCCAAGCACGGCGAGGGGAACTACGTCGCCGATGCCGCGACGCTGGCGGCCATCGAGGCCAACAACCAGGTGGTCTTCCGCTACCTCCACAACCCCAACGGATCCGAGCACGACATCGCCGGGGTCACCAACGAGACCGGAAATGTCGTCGGCCTGATGCCCCACCCCGAACACGCTGTCGAGGGGTTGACCGGCGGCAGCACCGACGGTCTGGGATTCCTCTCCTCGGTACGTCGATTCCTCAGCGTCCAGGTCTGAGAGGTCGGGCCGGTCTGTCGCCCACCGGGACGTGTCTCATGATGTGGAAGGTGTGAGGGCGCCCTGACAGCACACGCCGGCGCCCGCGGCCAATGGTGGTCGGGGCAGCGGTGCGGCGGGGCCATACTTACCCCGTGAATTCGGAAGAGGACACCCGGGTCGTCGACAAGGCCGACGAGGGGTACCAGAAGGGTCTCAAGACCCGCCACATCAGGATGATCGCGATCGGCGGTTCGATCGGTACCGGGCTGTTCCTGGGTGCCGGCGGCCGGCTGGCGAACGGCGGGCCGGCACTGGCCATCGCCTACGCGATCTGCGGGTTGTTCGCCTTCATCATGGTCCGGGCGCTCGGCGAGCTGTCCATCCACCGGCCCTCCTCGGGAGCCTTCGTCTCCTACGCCCGTGAGTTCATGGGGGAGAAGGGTGCCTACATCACCGGCTGGCTGTTCTTCCTCGACTGGGCGACCTCGGTGATGGCCGACATCACAGCCGTCGCCCTCTACCTGCACTTCTGGACCTTCTTCCAGCCTATGCCCCAGTGGCTCCTGGCGATGATCGCCCTGGTGCTGGTCTTCACCCTCAACATGTTCTCGGTGAAGTACTTCGGTGAGGCGGAGTTCTGGTTCGCCGCGATCAAGGTGACGGCCATCGTGGTCTTCATGGCGGTGGCCATCTGGGCCATCATCACCGGTCACGCGGTCGGTAACGACCACGCCGGGCTCTCCAACCTCACCCAGCACGGCGGGTTCTTCCCGATGGGCGTCGCCCCGCTGCTCACCCTGTCGCTGGGCGTCATCTTCGCCTTCGGCGGCACCGAGATGGTCGGCGTGGCCGCCGGCGAGGCCGCCGAGGCCCGCAAGATCCTGCCCAAGGCGGTGAACTCGATGATTCTGCGGATCTTCGTGTTCTACGTCGGCTCGGTGGTCCTGATGACCCTGGTGCTGCCATGGACCGCGTACTCCGGCGATGAGTCCCCCTTCGTCACCTTCTTCGCCCGGATCGGGGTGCCCTATGCCGGCGACATCATGCAGGTGGTGGTGCTGACCGCGGCGCTGTCCTCCCTCAATGCCGGTCTCTACGCCACCGGCCGCACGCTGCGGTCGATGGCTGTGGCCGGGGAGGCCCCGAGGATGGCGGCCAGGTTGAACAGGCACCAGGTTCCGGCCGGGGGCATCGTCATCACCGCCTCGCTGGGACTGATCGGCGTCCTCATCAACTACGTCTACCCCAGCGGCGCCTTCGACATCGTGATGAACCTGGCCGGTATCGGCATCGCGGGCACCTGGATCTCGATCCTGGCCTCCCACGTGATCTTCGTCCGCCGGGCCAGGCGGGGAGACGTCGAGCGCCCCGACTTCCGGCTGCGCGGGGCCCCGGTCACCAATATCGTGGCCATCGTCTTCCTGCTGGTGGTGATCGTGTCGATGTGGTTCGACCCGAAGGTGGGTCGCCCCACGATCTACATGTTCCTGGGCGTCGTCGCACTCCTGGTGATCGGCTGGTTCGCAGTGCGCAATCGCATCAAGGGGGACCTGCTCGACAACATCCTGGACTCCGACGCGACCGACCAGGCCGGCCAGGAGCCCCAGAAGCAGGAATGAGGAGGAGAGTCGGATGAGGGTGGAGATCCTGTACACCGGTGGCACCCTGGGGATGGTCGACACCCCGCAGGGGCTGGCCCCCGGGGCTGATCTGGAGGGCTGGCTGCGCCGGCTCCTGAGCGGCACCGAGCTCGATCGGGGGGTCGAGCTGGTGACCTTCGAGCACCTCATCGACTCGGCCAACGCGACCCCCGAGGACTGGCAGCACATCGTCGATGAGCTGTGGGCGCGGCGCGAGGACGCCGACGCCTTCGTCGTCCTGCACGGCACCGACACGATGGCCTATGCCGCGGCGGCACTGTCCTACGCACTCACCGGGTTCGACAAGCCGGTGGTGCTCACCGGCGCCCAGTACCCGCTGGGAGTGGTGGGCACCGACGCCGCCCCCAATGTCACCGGGGCGCTACGGGCAGCGATGGCCGGGCGGTCCTTCGGGGTGGCGATCTTCTTCGGCCACAAGCTGCTGCGGGGCACCCGGGTCACCAAGACCTCATCGTGGGCCTTCCAGGGTTTCGGCTCCCCGAGCGTTCCCGAGCTGGCGCGGACCGGGGCCCCCTGGCAGTGGACCGCTCCCGGTCCGCGCGGATGCGGCTGGGAGGGCCCTGAGGCCTACCGCCGGTGCGACGTCGCGGTGCTGGACCTCGCCCCGGGGATCACCGCCGACCGGCTGGCCGCGATGCTGGATCCCCGTCCGGAGGCCGTGGTGCTGAGGGCCTTCGGGGTGGGCAACGCGCCGAGCGACGAGCCCGGACTGGTCGACGTGATCGCCGGAACCATCTCCGCCGGAGTGCCGGTGGTGGTCACCTCCCAGTGCCACCAGGCCGATGTGCTGCTGGGACACTACGAGGCCGGCTGGCAGCTGGCCCGGGCAGGGGCGATCGGATCGGCGGACATGACCCTGGAGGCGGTCTACGCCAAGCTGGTGTTCCTGCTCTCCCAAGGCCTGGACGCCGAGCAGGTGGCCCGCTGGATGGGCACCAGCATCGCCGGGGAGCTCACCGTCAGGAGCTGAGCCCGGATGGGTCGCGGATCACCGGCCGCGGCTCAGCCCTGCTGGTCCAGTCGGGCGCTCTGGCGGGTGATGACGTCGTGCCAGGGCGGCAGCTCGATGCCCTCGGCGGTCATTCTGCGCCGCAGCCGACGTCGGCAGTCCAGGATGCCGACGATCCCGACGGCGAAGAGGACCAGCTGGCTGCTCATCGCCCAGCGGAAGCCCGTCAAGGTGTAGGCCCCGCCGGGGCACAGCCAGTCCAGCAGCACGCCGATCGCCTGGATGAGGATCAGAGCCGCGGTGAACCCGCCCATGATGGCGATTCCGGTGGCGGCCCCCAGCCGGTGCGGCTGGTGCTCGGTGCGCAGCACGTCGATCCCCACCGATCCACCGGGGATCGACAGTCCCAGGCACACCGAGAGCACCATCAGCAGCCACAGCGGTGCCCGCCCCGGCCACAGCAGCACCGCGATCCACGGCGCGACCGACAGGCTCACCATGAGCACCACCAGGCTGGCGCGGTTGAGCGGGTTCTGTCTGGTGAGCCGGGCGGCGATCGGTCCTGACATCGCCGAGGCCAGCACGTAGCAGGTCATCAGAGTGGATGCGGCAGCCGTCGAGCGGCCCTCGGCGCGGGTGAGATAGGGCATCCCCCACATCATCGAGTAGACGATCCCGGCGAAGTTGGTGGACCAGTGGCACCAGAGGCGACGCCGGTGGCAGGATGCCTGATCACCTCGAGGAGATCCTGCGGCATCTCCCGCAGCGGGATGGTGGAACGCTGACCGGTGGCCCCGGCCGGGGCGTCGCGCAGCAGCACCGCGCTGGTGACGATGCCCACCGCGGCGATGCCGGCCGCCACCAGGCAGGTGGTGCGCCATCCCCGGTTCTCCACCAGGGCGACCAGCCCGACGGTCGAGCCGATCTGTCCGACCTGGCCCAGCAGCGCGGTGATCTGGGTCAGCATCGGCACCTGTCTCGGTGGGAACCACACCGGCAGGAGCCTGATGGCCGCACCGAAGGTGCAGGCATCCCCGGCACCCACCAGGACGCGGGCCAGGATGGCCATCGGGATCTGGTCCGAGACGGCGATCAGCAGCTGTCCGATCGTCATCAGGACCGCTCCCAGGGTGATCACCAGGCGGGGCCCCACCCGGTCGAGGAGCATCCCGGCCGGCAGCTGGGCCACCGCGTAGACCGCCAGCTGCAGCACCATGAAGGTGGCCACGATGCCGGCCGAGGCGTGGAAGTGGGTGGAGGCGGTCAGCCCCATCACGCCCAGCGAGCTGCGCTGCAGCACCGCGAACATATAGGCGAGAGCGGCGGCTCCCAGAACGATCCAACTTCGAGTCGACGCTTCTGGCATCACAGATCGGGGGGCGGACACGAGGGACGAGCCTAATCCTGCCCGGTCGGCGGGGCCGCGATGGCGAGCCGGTGTTCAGATCGGCTGCCGGGAGGCTGCAAGAGGGTGCAGCGCCGCTGCCGGCACCCGGCTGGCACGCAGAGCCGGCACCGCGCAGCCAGCTGGCATCACTCGGCCAGGGCACCGGCGGCCAGGACCGCGGCGATGTCGTCGATGTGGACCCCGCGCAGCGCTCCCAGGCTCACCCGGATATGGCCGGGCCCGGGCTGCCCGGCACCACCGGACCGCTCGGCGAGCATGAACTGGCTGCCCACCGAGACCCGGATCCCGGCGGCCAGCAGCTGGTTGGCGGCGGTCGCCTCGTCACCTACCGGGATCCACATGGTCAGCCCGTCGCCGGGCAGCACCCTCACGCCGTGCTCCGACAGGCTGGCGGCCAGCGCGATACGGCGACGCCGGTACTCGGCGGCGGCCCGGCCCACCTGGGCCTGGGAACCGGGGTCGGTGAGCAGATGGGCCAGCAGCACCTGGAGGAGGTGACTGGTCCACCCCGGGCCCAGCAACCGACGGGCCACCACGGCGTCGATGATCCGGGCCGGCCCGGAGACCGCCGCGACCCTCAGATCGGGCCCGTGGGTCTTCGAGTAGGAGCGGATGTAGACGACGTCGTCCGGCAGGTAGCTGCCGAGGCTGACCGATCTCGCCTGGGTGATCGGCCCGGAGTGGTCGTCCTCGATGACCACCGGGTGGCTGCTGCCAGGCGCCTCCTTGATGGTCTGGGCCAATGCGCGGATCCGGGTGGTCCGCATCGAGACCCCGGTGGGGTTCTGGGCCCGGGGTTGGATGACGACGGCGCGCACCCGGTTCCTCAGAGCACTGTGCAAGGAGTCGGGGGTGACTCCCGAGGAGTCCATGTCCAGCGGGACGGCCACCAGGCCCAGGGCATCCAGGGTGTCGAAGAGGGGGGGGGTAGCCCGGGCTCTCCACCGCCACCTTGTCGCCGAAATGGGTGGTCACCACCAGGGTGCGGAACAAGGCGTCCATCGCACCATTGACCACGGTGATCCGCTGCGGCCGGTAGGGCCAGTCCTCGGTGAGCAGGTGCTCCAGCTCCGGGAGCAGTGGAGGGCTGAAGTAGGAGTCGACATGGAGCGTGGGGTTGTCTCTGGAGACCGCCTGGAGAGCCTCGCTGATGTCGGGCAGTAGATTGGGATCGGGGGTCCCCTCCGACAGATTGAGGGAGACCACCGCGGCCGGGTCGGACTCCCCGCGATAGCGCGGCGGCAGCCAGTTGTTGGGAGGCGGCAGAACGACGGTGCCGGCCCGTCCGCGTGATTCCAGCAGTCCCAGACCGGCCAGGATCTTCCACGCGGAGGCCACGGTGCCGGCACTGACGGAGAGGTTCTCGGCGACCTTCTGGATGACCGGCATCCGGTCCCCGGCACCGATGGTGCCCTGGTAGACCAGCCGGGCGACGCCGGCCGCGATCTGCGCGGGGGCCGTGCCATCGGCGGCCCCCGTGATCTGTTCAACCGAGATTTGAACCATGCCGCATGCTATCGCCGGGGGGCGGGTCCGGAGGGCGACTCCCGGACCCGCCCGCAGGGTTCAGATCGTGGCTCTCCTGGCGATCTTGGTGTTGCTGGCCTGGTCGCGGGGGCGGACGATGACCAGGTCGAGGTTGACATGCTGGGGGCGGGTCAGCGCATACGAGATGACATCGGCGATGTCCTCGGCCAGCAGCGGCTGGTAGCCGGCGTAGACCGCCGCGGCCCGCTCGGCGTCCCCGTCGAAGCGCACCATCGAGAAGTCGGTCTCGACATTTCCCGGTGAGATCTCGATCACCCGGATCGGCTCCCCGACGATCTCCCAGCGAAGAGTGGTGGTGAGCATCCGCTCGGCGTGCTTGACCCCGGTGTACCCGGCGCCACCCTCGTAGGGAGCGTGGGCGGCGGTGGAGGTGACCACCAGAATGTCTCCTCCGGTGCCCTTCTGTCCGGCCGCGCGCAGCAGCGGCAGCACCGCCTTGGTGACCCTGAGGGTGCCCAGCACGTTGAGCTGGTACATTCTCAGCCAGCCCTCCAGATCGGCGTCCTCCACCTTGTCCAGGCCCAGTGCCCCGCCGGCATTGTTGACCACCGCGTCCAGCCCGCCGGTCCGGCCCAGGAGCTCGACCAGGGCGGCGACCTCCTCGTCGGAGGTGACGTCGAGCTGGTAGGCCTCGCACCCGGTCTCGGAGGCGAGCTCCTCGAGCCGGTCCGTCCGGCGGGCCGCTGCGATCACGGCGAACCCGTCGGCGGCCAGCCGGCGAACGGTGGCCGCTCCGATACCGGAGGATCCTCCGGTGACCAGAACGCGACGCCGCACGGCGTCATCGGTGAGTGATTCTGCCGACATCGGCACTCCTTCTCCAGGTCCATCTGCTCGGGCTCGTGCGGCAGGCCGGAGCCGGCTCCGGGCCGACATCAGTGAGGTCCCGCACGCTTCATTACTGTCGGTGTTGAATATTTCCTCGATGTTTCCATGGACTGTCAAGGGCGGTACACAGTGCCGGATCTGTTACGCGGACGCGCTCGCACGGAAACCCTTCAGAAATTTTCAACCACGAGGGTAACGAAAAAGGATGCCGGTGGATCTGGTCCTCCCCGGCATCTCCAGGACGGCAGAGTGGGAGTAGGGGAGCCGATGAGTGGAACTGGCACGGTGAGTACCCAGGCGGGCGAGCTGAGCGGGATGAGTGCTGTCGATCTGGTGGCCGGCTACCGCGACGGGTCGCTCAGCCCGGTCGAGGTGGTCCAGGACGGGTTGGCCCTGATCGAGGATGCCGACCCCACCCTGCACGCCATGGAGAGGCTCTATCCCGACCGGGCGCTGGCAGCCGCGAGGGCCTCCGAGCGGCGGTACCGTGACGGGACGCCGATCTCCCCGGTCGATGGGGTGCCGGCCACCATCAAGGAGAACCAGCAGGTCACCGGGGATCCGAACCAGTGGGGCTCGGCCGCCGTCGACCCGGTTGCGGCCCAGCAGAACTCGCCTCTGGTCGACAAGCTGCTGGCCGCCGGGGTGCCGATCCTGGGGCGCACCGTGATGCCGGAGCTGGGGATGCTGTCGTCCGGGCTGTCGACCCTCCACCCGATGGCGGTCAATGCGCAGAATGCCGCCTGGAACCCCGGAGGATCGACCGCCGGAGGGGGTGCCGCGGCGACCGCCGGGTACGCCCCATTCAACTTCGGCAGCGACATCGGGGGCTCGGTGCGGCTGCCGGCCTCCTGGAACGGTTGTGCCGGTTTCAAGCCGACCTTTGGCAGGATCCCCGTCGATCCGCCCTACTTCGGCCGCCACATCGGCCCACTCGGTCGTCATGTCGCCGACTTCTCGCTGGTGATGACATCGTGCACCGGTCCGGACTACCGGGACCCCTACAGCCTGCCGGCCCAGGATCTGCCGTGGACCACCGCCGCCCCCTTCGACCCCAGGGGAGCCCGGATCGGTCTGGTCCTGGACGTCGGCGACGGCGCCGAGGTCGACCCCGAGGTGAGAGACGCCGTCGCGGCGGCAGCCGGCCTCTTCGAGGCGGCCGGGGCCGTCGTCGAGGAGATCGCCCCCTACCTGGAGCCGGGAGAGATCACTCTCATCGACCTGTTCTGGCGGATCGGCCACTGGAACGACTACCGGAAGATGGATCCCGAACGGCGCAAGCTGATGCTGCCCTTCATCTCCGAGTGGTGCCGGGCGGGGGCGGGGATCGACGGTCCGCAGGCCGTCCACAGTGCCGACGAGCAGCTCAGGATGGCCCGTCGTACCATCGCGGTGACGCACCCCTATGACATCATCCTGTCCCCGGTCTCGCCAGGACCGACCTATCCGGCGGAGTGGCCGATGCCTTCCAATGACGTCCACGACCCGATGAGCCACATCGGATTCTGCGTGGTCTACAACATGTCCGGTCAGCCCGCCGTCTCGGTCAACTGCGGATACACCCGCGACGGGCGCCCGATCGGCCTGCAGGTGGCTGCGGCCCGCTACCAGGATGTCCTGGCGCTGTCGGCCGCCTCCTTCTACGAGGCCAACCGGCCGGCCGCCGCCCAACGCCCCTGGCCACGAATCTGGGAGGATGCCGCCGGTTCCTCCTCCACTCCCACCGACTAGGTCCCACCGGCCGAAGGCCATCAGCGGTACGTCCGACAGGGCACAGCCCTCAGGAAAGGAAACACCCCATGCAACTCACATCTCGCAGACATTTCCTCGGACTGGTCGGTCTGGGTGCAGCTGCAGTCTCCCTGTCGGCCTGCAGCGCCGGCGCTCCGACCTCCAACAGCTCGACCTCCGGCTCGGCCGGCGGGTCCTCCACCGCGACCCTGAAGGTGGGCTTCGCGGCGATACCCCAGAGCCTCGACTTCACCACCACCGCCGGTGCCGCCATCATCCAGGCCCTGGTCGGCAATGTCTACGAGGGTCTGGTCCAGCTGGCCGATGACGGTTCCATCAAGCCACTGCTGGCCAAGTCGTGGAAGATCAGTGACGACGGGTTGAGCTACGACTTCACCCTCCAGGAGGGGGTCACCTTCCACAACGGCACCACGTTCGACGCCGAGGTCGTGAAGTTCTCCCTGGAACGGATCCCCAAGTGGACGGCCAACACACCCGGCAATCTGGCCGCCATCGACCATGTCGACGTCGTCTCGGCCAGCGAGGCGAAGGTCGTCCTCAAGCAGGCCGACTTCTCCGCCCTGTTCTGGTTGGCCGGCCCGCTCGGTGCGATGTTCGACAAGGGAGCGATCTCGGCGCTGTCGACCAAGCCGGTGGGCACCGGGCCCTTCACCTTCGGCTCCTACGCCCGAAACTCCAAGATGATCCTCGACCGCAACGACTCCTACTGGGGTACCAAGGCACTGGTGAGGACCGCCGAGTTCGACTACTTCGCCGACGCCACCGCCGCCGCCAATGCGCTGCGCTCGGGCGGGGTGGACGCCCTCTACCAGGCCGAGGCGCTCGACCAGGTCGCCTCCTTCCAGAGCGACTCCAGGTTCGAGGTCACCAAGGGCACCACCCAGGGTGTCGTGGTGATGTCGATGAACACCATGAAGGGGCTGTTCAGCAATCCCAAGCTGCGCCAGGCCGTGATGTACGGGGTTGACCGCAAGGCTGTGCTGGCCGCCGCCGCCAGCGGCTACGGCACCGTCCTCGGCGGACCGGCGGTGCCGACCGATCCGTACTTCGTCGACTACGCCGACAAATATCCCTTCGACGCCGCGAAGGCCAAGCAGCTGGTCGCCGAGTCCGGCGTCACCGATCTCAACGTCAACTTCACCGTGCCGGTGCGGCCCTACGCCCAGGCCGTCGCCCAGGTCGCCCAGCAGCAGCTCAACGCCATCGGCTTCACCGTCAAGCTGGTGCCCCAGGAGTTCCCGGCCGTCTGGCTGGACAAGACGCTGACCCAGCACCAGTTCGACCTGACGGTGACCAACCACGTCGAGCCCCGCTCGGTCACCAATTACGCGAACCCGAAGTACTACTGGTCCTACGACAACGCGGCTGTCCAGAAGCTCTTCGCCGACGCCGCTGCGGCCAAGGACGATGCGGCCTTCGTCGATGACACCAAGAAGGCGGTCGCCCAGATCGTCACCGATGCGCCCGGCAACTGGCTGTACAACCCGCCGAACATCGTCATCACCCGCAAGGGGGTCAGCGGGTTCTCGAAGAATTACATGGGGGTCGGCATCAACCTCGCCGGGGTCTCGGCCAGCTGAGCCGATCCCGGTCCGGGTACGGGGTCGCGACCCCGTCCCCGGACCGGCCGGTGGCCCTGATGCGTGCCCCCAACGACAGGAGTTCAGATGGCAGTCAATCTGCTGAGGCGGATCGGGATCTTCATCCTGACCGCCTTCGTCGCCTCGATACTGGTGTTCCTGCTGCTCAGCGTGGTGCCCGGCGACCCGGCCCGCGCCCAGCTGGGCACCGACGCCAGCCAGGCCGAGGTCGACGCCCTGCAGCAGCGGCTCGGCCTCAACCGGCCGGTACCGCTGAGATACCTGTTATGGCTCGGTGGGCTGCTGCACGGTGATCTGGGCACCTCATTCGTCACCCGCCAGTCGGTGACCCCCGAGGTGATGAACGCCCTCCAGGTCTCCCTGCTGCTGGTGGTGGCCGGCATGCTGGTGGCCGTCATCATCGCCATCCCACTCGGCACCATGTCGGCGATGCGTCAGGGCAGGGCCGACGGGGTGGTGCTGTCCGCCCTCTCCCAGATCGGTATCTCCATCCCCAACTTCCTGATGGCCCTGCTGCTGGTGGTGGTCCTCGCGGTGAGGTGGGGGGTGGCCCCGGCCTCCGGATGGGTCGCCCCGGCGATCAGCCCCGGTGGATTCCTGGCCCATCTGATACTCCCGGCACTGGCGCTGGGGATCGTCCGCGGTGCCATCCTCAGCCGCTACACCCGTTCGGCGGTGCTCGACATCCAGCGCGACGACTTCATGCGGACCGCACGGGCCAAGGGCCTCACCTCGGGCAGGGCGCTGTGGCGTCACGGTCTGCGCAACGCCCTGATCCCGGTGGTGACGGTGACCGGCGTCGAGTTCTCCGGACTGCTGGTCGGTGCGGTGGTCATCGAGACCGTCTTCGTCATCCCGGGGCTGGGCTCGCTGCTGCTGCAATCGGTGGCCAACCGTGACATGGCCGAGGTGCAGGCGGTCGTGATGGTCATCGTCTTCATGGTGCTGCTGATCAATCTGCTGGTCGACCTCGCCTACACCATCATCGACCCACGTCTGAGGAGTGCCCGATGAGTGCCCCGACCTCCTCCGAGCCGACGTCGACCGCGCGGCCGCCGGCAGCGGCTGCGGCCACCGCTCCGGCGCGCCGGGGCGGCAGGCTCAATGCGATGCTCATCACCGGTGCGGTGATGGTGGGCGTGGTGGTGCTGATCTGCATCGTCTCCTTCCTCTGGACGCCGATGAGCCCGGTCGCGACCGACCCGATCGATCGGCTCCAGGCCGGCTCGGCCGCCCACTGGCTGGGCACCGACGGGCTGGGCAGGGACGTCACCAGCCAGCTCATCGTCGGATCCCGGATCCCGCTGCTGGTCGGTGTGGTGGCCGTGCTCATCGCCCTGCTGCTCGGCGTGCCGTGGGGGATCCTGGCCGGCATGGCGGGCCGTCCCGGCCAGTGGTGCATGCGCTGGAACGACATCGTCCAGGCCTTCCCGCCGCTGCTGCTGGCCGTTGTCTTCGCAGCTGTCTTCGGGGCCAGCACCTGGAGTGCGATGCTCGCCCTGGGGATCGGCTTCGCCCCTGGATTCGCCCGGGTGACCCGATCGGGCACCATCCAGGTGATGAGCCGGGAGTACGCGGTGGCGGCCAGGGCCGCCGGGCGCGGCCCGCTGTTCACCGCGATCCACCACGTCGTCCCCAATATCCGCAGCATCGTCATCGTCCAGGCCACTGTCACCTTCGCGCTGGCGGTACTCAGCGAGGCGGCGCTGTCCTTCCTGGGGCTGGGCACCCCGGCACCGACGCCGTCCTGGGGCCGGATGCTTCAGGAGGCGCAGGCCTACATCTACAACCGGCCCACCCTGATCCTGTGGCCAGGTGTCGCGATCGCCTGGACGGTGCTGGCCTTCAACCTGCTCGGAGACGGGCTGCGCGACCAACTCGACCCCCGGATGAAGGAGCGGCGATGACCCTCAGCGGCAATCCCTCAGGAGCCCCACTCGAGCCGGACACTCGAATCGATCCGGGCGGCTCACAGCCGACGCCGGTGCTGACCGTTCGCGACCTGCGGGTCGGCACCGCCCACACCGAGATCCTGCACGGGCTGAACCTCACCATCAACGGCGGCGAGCGGGTCGGGCTGATCGGGGAGTCCGGCTCGGGCAAGTCGATCACCTGCCTGTCGGCGATGGGGCTGCTGCCCGACAACCTGTCGACCGGCGGATCGATCCGGCTGGCCGGGATCGAGGAGAATCTCCTGGAGATGCCGGAGGCCGCCCTCGCGCCGCTGCGCGGATCGCGGATGTCGATGGTCTTCCAGGAGCCGATGACCGCCCTCAACCCGCTGCAGAGGGTGGGCCGTCAGGTCGCCGAGGTCATCGACATCCACGGTCACGGACAGTCCCATCAGTCCTCCTCCGCACGGGCCGTCGAACTGCTCGACAGCGTCGGGATCCCCGATCCGGGTCGTGCCGCCCAGGCCTTTCCCCATCAGCTGTCGGGGGGCCAGCGCCAGCGGGTGATGCTGGCGATGGCGATGGCCAACACCCCCGACCTGCTGTTCGCCGACGAGCCGACCACCGCCCTGGACGTCACCGTCCAGGCCCAGGTGCTGGAGCTGATGCGTCGCCAGGTGCGTGAGGCGGGGTCCAGCCTGTTGTTCATCACCCACGACCTGGCGATCGTCGCCGAGATCTGTGAGCGGGTGCTCATCATGCGCCACGGCGAGCTGGTTGAGCAGGGCCCGATAGACCGGGTCTTCTCCGACCCGCAGCACCCCTACACCAAGGCCCTGCTGGCGGCCTCCGGTCTGGAGGTCAACCCGAGCACCGGGCGGCTGGTGACACTGGCCGACCTCACTGCCGGGCCGGTGGTCGACCCGCAGCCAGGCAGCGAGGGCGAGGCCGCGCCGAGAGATCCGGCGGACCGGCCCGAGCGGACTCCTTTCAGGATTCACGAGAGCCTTCCCGATGGCCACCAGGGCACCATCGTGTTCAACCGGGCTCCGGCCAGCTCGGGACTGGCGCCGGCCATGGTGCAGGTCACCGAGCTCACCAGGACGTATCTGCGGCCGGGACGCGGTCTCAAGGGTCCGACCAAGGTCCCCGCGCTGCGCGGCGTCTCCTTCGACGTGCGCGAGGGCCAGCACTTCGGGATCGTGGGGGAGTCGGGGTGCGGCAAGTCCACCCTGCTGCGGATGCTCACCGGATTGGAGCGGGACGGCAGCGGGTCGGTCCAGATCGGCGGTCGGGAGGTGGTCGGCCAGCGCGAGCGCAACCTGAGATGGCTGCGTCAGGAGGTGCAGATCGTCTTCCAGGATCCGATGGGTTCACTCGACCCGAGGATGCGCGTCGAGGACATCGTCACCGAGTCGCTGATCGGGGTGCCCCGGTCGGAACGCCGCGAACGGGCCCAGAAGATCCTGCTGGACGTCGACCTGCCCGCCGACGCGGTGGACCGCTATCCCCACGAGTTCTCCGGGGGTCAGCGACAGCGGATCGCGATCGCCCGGGCGCTGGTCAACTCGCCGCGCATCCTGGTGGCCGATGAGGCGGTCTCGGCCCTGGATGTCTCGGTCCGGGCCCAGGTCCTCAACCTGCTCTCCGACCTGGTCGATGCCTACGGTCTCACCCTGCTGTTCGTCTCCCATGACCTGCACGTGGTGCGCCACGTCTGCGACACGGTGGCGGTGATGAAGGCCGGCCGGATCATCGAGTGCGGCCCCACCGATGAGGTCTACGACTCCCCGCAGCACCCCTACACGGCCTCCCTGATCCGGGCGGTGCCCACCCTCCAGGTGGCCTGACCGGGTCCGGTGCCGCCCGGCCGGGTCCACGGCGTCACCCAGGTGTGTGTGGACGGTAACGGTGCAGAAATATTCAGAACCGACAGTAATGAATGTCGGGAGCGGGACCGCACCAGGCCCTCACCTCCCAGAACGGCGAAGCGCAGACCATGCCGGTGTGCTGGTCATCCCGGCGCCGCGGCGTCAGTCGGACCCACGCAGGACAGAACCGGAAGAAGGCATCGATGTCCACCACGATGAGCAGCGAGACCGAAATCAGCAACGAGACCCCGGCCGAGCGGATCGTCGGCTGGGAGGAGGACTGCGGTGCGGCTGCGGTCGGCCATGACCTGAGCGGTGCCGATCTGGACGCCGCGGTGATCGAGGCCGATCACTCCCGGGTCTTCCACTCCTGGAGCGCCCAGGCCCACCTGCCCTCCTTCTCGGTGGCGGGCGGCTCGGGAGCCAGGCTGTGGGACTACGCCGGTAACAGCTGGATCGACTTCTCCAGCCAGCTCATCAACGTCAACATCGGCTACCAGCATCCCCGCGTGATCGCCGCGATCCGCAAGCAGGCCGAGGTGATCACCATGATCGCCCCCTCGACATCCAACAAGCAGCGCGCCGAGGCCGCCGGCAAGATCCTGGAGCATGCCCCGGAGGGATTCGAGAAGGTCTTCTTCACCAATGCCGGAGCCGATGCCAATGAGAACGCGATGCGGCTGGCCCGGCTCTACACCGGCCGCGACAAGATCATCTCCCGGTACCGCTCCTACCACGGCAACACCGGTGCGGCGATCGTGGCCACCGGTGACTGGCGGCGGATCCCCAACGAGTTCGCCCGTGGGCACGTCCACGTCTTCGGCCCCTATCTCTACCGCTCGGAGTTCTGGGCCACCACCCCCGAGCAGGAGTGCGAGCGAGCCCTGGAGCACCTGGAGCACACCGTGATCGCCGAGGGCCCCGAGACGATTGCCGGAATCCTGCTGGAGTCGGTGCCCGGCACCGCCGGCATCATGGTTCCCCCGCCCGGCTATCTGGCCGGCGTCCGCAGGATCGCCGACAAGTACGGCATCGTGATGATCTGCGACGAGGTGATGGCCGGTTTCGGCCGCACCGGTTCCTGGTTCGCCTTCCAGAAGCAGGACGTCGTCCCCGACCTCATCACCTTCGCCAAGGGGGTCAACTCCGGATATGTGCCGGCCGGCGGGATCATCCTCAGCTCGAGGATCGCTCACTCCTTCGACGACCGGGTCTTCCCCGGCGGCCTGACCTACTCCGGTCACCCGCTGGCGATGGCGGCGATCGTCGCCACCATCACCGCGATGGAGGACGAGGGGATCGTCGAGAATGCCGACCGGATCGGTGAGAAGGTCCTGGGGCCCGGGCTCGGCGCGCTGGCCTCCAACCCGCTGGTCGGGGAGGTGCGCGGCACCGGCGTGTTCTGGGCCGTCGAACTGGTCGCCGACAAGTCCACCAGGCAGCGGCTGGACGGATCGCGGCTGGCCGCGATCTCGGCCCGCTGCCAGGAGCTGGGGCTCATCCTGCCGGTCCACGACAACCGGATCCACGTCGTCCCGCCCTGCGTCATCACTGCCGACGAGGCCTCTCGCGGGATCGAGATCCTCGGCACGGCGCTCGCCGAGGAGGCCGCCAAGTAGCACCGCCCACACCATCCCACCGCTCCACCGGCGAGGGCCGGGGCTCCACAGGCCCCGGCCCTCGCCGTCTCCGGTGGGTCCTCCGGCCGATCTGTCACAAGGGCGTGGACGTCTGGTAACCGAGCGGAAATATTCAACTCCGACAGTGTGTAGCAGAGGATCTCAATACCGGCGAGAGTTATGTGTGGCAGCAGGGCTGTCAATGAGAGAAGGCATGAATGTCATCCACGATGAGCAGTCGGATCGAACGCCAAAATCGAGGCCTTGATCAGGACTGGGCCGTCCTGAGTATCTCTCTCAGAGGCCCGCGCGACGCACCCACCGATGCCGACGACGGCATGTCGGGACGGCTCTGTGACCGCCATGATGCGGTCGCCCCGGAGGGTGCACTGTGACTGTCCGCAATCCTCCCGAGCTGCCGGAGCTCGGATCGGCCATGACCACCCCGCAGGCCGTCATCGAGGCTCAGCGATGCCTCTACTGCTATGCCGCCCCGTGCCAGCAGGCCTGCCCCACCCATATCGAGATCCCCACTTTCATCCGGCGGATCTCCAACCATGACGACCGGGGCGCGGCCCAGACGATCCTGGATGCCAATGTGCTGGGGGCCAGCTGTGCTCGGGTCTGTCCGGTCGAGGAGCTGTGCGAGGGCGCCTGCGTGCTCAACGACACCGAGGACCCGATCCAGATCGGACGCCTGCAGAGGTACGCCACCGACACCTTCAGCGCCAGCGGTCTGCCGATCATCGAGCCGGGCCCCGACACCGGCAGAAAGGTCCTCATCGTCGGATCCGGCCCGGCGGGACTGAGCGCTGCCGCCGAGCTGCGGCGGGAGGGACATCGGGTGGTGATCTGGGAGTCCCGCCAGCGGGCCGGCGGGTTGTCGACCTACGGCATCCTGCCGATCCGCGAACCCTTGCAGATCGCCCAGCACGAGGTGGACGAGGTCGCCCGAAGCGGGGTCGAGATCCTCACCGGTCACCCGCTGAGCTCGCATGCGGAGCTGATCGACGCCAGCGCCGAGTTCGACGCCGTGCTGCTGGCCACCGGGCTGGGCGCCACCACGCCGCTCGGGCTGGACCATGAGGAACTGGCCCTCGACGGACTGGACTACATCGCCACCGCCAAGCTGGATCCCGACTCCCTTCCCCGGTTCGGCCGGGTGGCGGTGATCGGGGCCGGGAACACCGCCATCGACGCGGCCACCATCGCCCAGCGGTTCGGCTCCCGGACCGTGATCGTCTACCGGCGCGGCGAGCAGCAGGCGCCCTGCTACCCGGCCGAGCGCCAGTTCGCGCTGGCCGAGGGGATCACCTTCAGCTACCTCTCCCAGCCGGTCGGGGTGGTGGCCGACCAGGGCGTGGTCACCGGTGTGAGATGCCTGCGCACCGCGCTGGGGCCGACCGACCTGTCCGGTCGTGCCTCCTTCGCCACGGTGCCCGGCTCGGACTTCGTGATCGGCTGCGATGCCGTGATCAAGGCCAATGGTCAGGGCAGGCCCCAGGACTCGATGGGTGATCTCGAGATGGCCACCAGTCGCGGGTTCATCGCCGTCGACGCCGACTACGCGACCTCGATCCCAGGTGTCTGGGCCGCCGGCGACGCGGTGCGCTCGGTGGGCCAGGCCAGCACCGTGATGGCCGTCCAGGACGGCACACTCGCCGCCCGTTGCATTGACCGGGCCCTGATGGGCGTCACCGGCCGGAAGGGAGCCTGAGATGGCTGATCTGACATCGACCTTCTGCGGGGTCAGCGCGCCCAACCCGTTCTGGCTGGCCTCCGCACCGCCCACCAACTCGGCCTACCAGATCAACAAGGCCTTCGAGGCCGGCTGGGGAGGTGTGGTGTGGAAGACCATCGGCGCCCCGGTGCTCAACATCTCCAACCGCTACGGATCGCTGCGGCACGAGGGCCGCCAGCTGGTCGGGATCAACAACATCGAGCTGGTCTCCGACCGCAGCCTGGACATCAGTCTCAAGGAGATCGCCGAGGTCAAGAAGGAGTGGCCCGACCGGGCGGTCTGGGTCTCGGCGATGGTCGACGCCAGCCCGAAGGCCTGGCGTGAGATCGTCGACGCCATCGAGCAGACCGGCGCCGACGGGATCGAGCTCAACTTCGGATGCCCCCAGGGGATGTCTGAGCGGGGCATGGGTGCGGCCGTCGGCCAGGTCCCCGAACTGTGCGGCCAGAACACCGCTTGGGTGCGCGAGTGCACCAGTCTTCCGGTGATCTCCAAGCTCACCCCCAATGTCACCGACATCAAGGAGCCGGCGCTGGCGGCCCTGCAGGCCGGTGCCGATGCGCTCAGCCTGATCAACACCATCAACTCGATCGCCTCGGTCGACCTGGACACCGTCCATGTGCTGCCCGATGTCGGCGGTCGCGCCAGTCACGGTGGCTATGCCGGCCCCGCGGTGCGCCCGATCGCGTTGTACATGCTCTCGGAGCTGATGACCGATCCCAGGATCGCCGGCTTCGGCAGGCCGATCAGCGGCATCGGCGGAGTGCAGAGCTGGCAGGACGCCGCGGAGTTCCTCTGTCTGGGCGCCTCCTCGGTGCAGGTCTGCACCGCGGCGATGCACTACGGCTTCCGGATCGTCGGTGACCTGATCTCCGGACTGTCGAACTGGATGGATGAGCACGGCTTCGCCACCATCGAGGACTTCCGCGGCAGGGCCCTGGCGGGGCTGGGCACCTACAACGACCTGGATCTGTCCTACAAGGCGGTGGCCCACATCGACCCGGCGAGGTGCATCACGTGCAATCTGTGCTGGGAGGCCTGCGAGGACACCGCTCACCAGTGCATCGACCTGGTGACTCCCGATGGCGAGGTGGTGCGGGCCGGCATCGACGAGTCCGTCAGTGGTGCCGCGAGCCGGCTGGGTCGGCCCCTCCCGCAGGTCCGGGAGGCCGATTGTGTCGGATGCGCGCTGTGCGCCAACGTCTGCCCCGTCGATGACTGCATCACGATGCAGACCCGAGACTCCGGCCGAGCTCCGGTGACCTGGCAGCAGATCACCGCCGAGCGGCCGGAAGTGACCGACAACTGGCTGGCCATGGATGCCTACCGGGACGAGGTGGGAATTCATATTCACTAGCATTCCCTTGCCATTCCCATCACATTGACAGCTGTTGACATTCGGATTCCATCGGCATCAATGCCTTCATTCCCAGAAGGCGACCCCAGACCCTCCCAGAAAGGCTCAGTCATGAGCGTCACAAGACAAGGCTACGGCCAGCTGATACATGAGGACGGACGCGTTTCCGTCGACGACGTCAGCACCCTGGCCGACTCCACCCTCGCCAATCGCGACCTCGACCCGGTCCCGATCGAGAAGCGAACCTGGGGCACCTACAACTTCACCGCGCTGTGGGTCGGCATGGCCCACAACATCCCCTCCTGGACGCTGGCCTCCGGTCTGGTGGCCATCGGGATGGACTGGAAGCAGTCGGTGCTGACCATCGTGGTCGCCAACATCATCGTGCTCATCCCGATCCTGCTCAATGGCCATGCCGGCACCAAGTACGGCATCCCCTTCCCGGTCT
The DNA here is from genome assembly GCF_000423445.1 of Acidipropionibacterium thoenii DSM 20276. Taxonomy (GTDB): domain Bacteria; phylum Actinomycetota; class Actinomycetes; order Propionibacteriales; family Propionibacteriaceae; genus Acidipropionibacterium; species Acidipropionibacterium thoenii. The sequence continues at coordinate 111,520 of NZ_KE384018.1, forward strand.
TCGTGAGGTCCTCCTTCGGTGTCCGCGGGGCCAACCTTCCGGCCATCCTGAGGGCCCTGGTCGCCTGTGCCTGGTTCGGCATCAACACCTGGATCGGCGGCTCCGGCATCTACCTGCTGGCCGGCAAGCTGATCGGCAACTGGTGGGTCAACGCCGCGGCCGTCGGCGGCCACCCGTGGACGATGTGGTTCTCCTTCGCGGTCTTCCTGGCCCTGGAGGTCTTCATCATCCTGCACGGGATGGAGGCGGTGCGGAGGTTCGAGAACTGGGCCGCCCCGGTCGTCATCGCCGCCGCGCTGGCACTGCTGATCTGGATCACCGTCAAGGCCGGCGGCTTCGGCAGCATCCTCAGCGAGCCCGGCACCCTGCACGGTGCCGCCTTCTGGAAGGTCTTCTTCCCCTCCCTGATGGGCATGATCGGGTTCTGGGCCACCCTGAGCCTCAACATCTCGGACTTCACCCGTTTCGGCGGTTCCCAGAAGGCTCAGATCAAGGGCCAGGCGCTCGGCCTTCCCACCACCATGACGCTGTTCGCTCTGCTGTCGGTGCTGGTCACCGCCGCCGGTGAGCGGGTCTGGGGCACCGCGATCTGGGATCCCATCGAGCTGACCGCCAAGATCGAGAACCCGATCGGCATCCTGGTCGCGCTGTTCACCGTTCTGGTGGCCTCGCTGTCGGTCAACATCGCTGCCAACCTGGTGAGCCCGGCCTACGACTTCGCCAATGCGCTTCCGAAGTACATCACCTTCAAGCGCGGAGCCATCGTGGCCATCATCATCGGTGTCCTCATCCAGCCCTGGCGCCTGATTGCCAACCCGGACATGTACATCTTCACCTGGTTGGGCTTCTACGGCGGCATCCTCGGACCGATCGCCGGCATCCTCATCGGCGACTACTGGATCGTGCGCCAGAAGTTCCTGGTGGTTCCCGACCTGTACTCCTCCCGCAAGGACGGCGCGTACTGGTTCACCGGTGGCTGGAACTGGCGCGGAGTGGTCACCCTCGTGGTGTCTGCGCTGCTGGCCATCGGAGGGTCCTACTCCGGGGTCGACGCCAAGGGTGTCAAGAGCGGCCCCTTCCCGGTCGACGGCCTGATCCCCTTCCTCAAGCCGCTGGCCGATTTCGGATGGCTGATCGGCATCATCGCCGCGATCGTCCTGCAGGTGGCCTTCAACAAGATCTTCCCGCCGGCCCATCTGAAGGACTCGCTGCTCGATGAGTCCAGGCTGACGGTCCCCGAGCCGGTCGGCCCGAGGAATGTCCCCGACACCGTGGCCTGATCGTCCACACCCTGGCAGGCGGCCGCTGGGAAGCGGCCGCCCCAGGACCTGCCCCGAGAGTTTTGTACCGCAACAGATAAGGAATCTCGAACAATGTCTGTAGTGAAAGCAGCGATCACCCAGTGCACCTGGACCGGTGACAAGCAGTCGATGATCGACAAGCATGTCTCCTACGTCGAGAAGGCCGCCGCCGAGGGCGTCCAGGTGATCTGCTTCCAAGAACTGTTCTTCGGGCCCTACTTCGGCATCGTCCAGGACAAGAAGTACTACGACTACGCCGAGTCGATCCCCGGCCCGACCACTGACACCTTCTGCGAACTGGCCAGGAAGTACCACATGGTCATCATCCTTCCGATCTACGAGGAGGAGATGACCGGGGTGTACTACAACACCGCAGTCGTCATCGACGCCGACGGTTCGATTCTCGGCAAGTACCGCAAGTCCCAGATCCCGCACGTGAACGCCTTCTGGGAGAAGTTCTACTTCCGCCCCGGCAACACCGGCTTCAAGGTGTGGAACACCGCCGTCGGCAAGGTCGGCGTCTGTATCTGTTACGACCGTCACTTCCCGGAGAGCTGGAGATGCCTGGGACTGGCCGGAGCGGAGATCGTCTTCAACCCGAACGCCTCGGCCCCGGGCCTGTCGAACCGGCTGTGGGAGCTGGAGCAGTGCGCCGCCGCCGGTGCCAACGGCTACTTCGTGCTGGTGCCCAACCGGGTCGGCTTGGAGTCCGACGAGTTCGGCGAGGAGGCGGTCGACTTCTACGGCAGCTCCTTCGTGGCCGACCCGCGCGGCAACTATGTCGGTGAGGTCGGTTCCACCGACACCGAGGAGATGCTGGTGCGCGACCTGGACCTGGACATGATCGAGGACACCCGCCGTGACTGGCAGTTCTACCGGGACCGTCGTCCCGATCTCTACTCCCCGATCGTGGCGGGCTGAGGCGGCATCATGGCTATCACACTCATCAAGGGCGGAACCGTCGTCAGCTCCACCGGACGCAGCAAGCAGGACGTCCTGATCGACGGCCAGACCATCGCCGCGGTGCTCGATCCCGCCGACACCAGCCTCGCGGCCGACCTGACGGAGCGGGCCGACACGGTCGTCGACGCCACCGGGAAGTACGTCATCCCCGGCGGGATCGACGCCCACACCCACATGGAGATGCCCTTCGGCGGCACCTTCGCCAGCGACACCTTCGAGACCGGCACCCGGGCCGCGGCATGGGGCGGGACCACCACCATCATCGACTTCGCGGTCCAGAACAAGGGCGGGTCGGTCAAGGACGCCATCGAGCAGTGGCACCAGAAGGCCGCCGGTGAATGCGCGATCGACTACGCCTTTCACCAGATCCTCGGGGACATCAACGAGCAATCGCTGATCGACCTGAGGTCGCTGGCGGCCGAGGGGGTCACCAGCTTCAAGATGTTCACCGCGTACCCGGGGGTGTTCTACAGCACCGACGACCAGATCTTCCGCGCCATGCAGGTCGCCGCCGAGGAGGGCCTGCTGCCGATGATGCACGCCGAGAACGGCCCGGTCATCGACGTCATCGCCGAGCAGCTGGTCAAGGAGGGCAAGACCTCGCCGTACTACCACGGCATCGCCCGGCCCTGGGAGATGGAGGAGGAGGCCACTCACCGCACCATCATGTTGAGCCGGGTGGCCCACAGCCCGGTCTACATCGTGCACGTCACCGCCAAGCAGGCGATGCGTCAGGTGCAGGCCGCCCGTGCCGATGGCCACCTGGTGTTCGGCGAATCCTGCCCGCAGTACCTCTATCAGTCCCTGGAGGAGCAGCTCGGGGCTCCCGGCTTCGAGGGCGCCAAGTACGTCTGCAGCCCGCCGCTGCGCTCGAAGGAGGAGGGCCATCAGGAGGATCTGTGGATGGCCCTTCGGACCGATGCGCTGTCCGTGGTGGCCACCGACCACTGCCCCTTCTGCATGAAGCAGAAGCAGATGGGAGCCAACGACTTCCGCAAGATCCCCAATGGGATGGGTCTGGTCGAGCACCGGATGGACCTGATGTACCAGGGCACCGTCAACGGCAGGATCAGCCTGGAGAGGTTCGTCGACATCACCAGCACAGGACCGGCCCGGATCTTCGGGCTCTACGGCAGGAAGGGGGTCATCACCCCCGGAGCCGACGGCGATGTGGTGGTCTACGACCCCAATGGCACCACGACCATCGGGATCAACGACACCCACCACATGAATCTCGACTACTCCAACTTCGAGGGCTGGCACATCGACGGCCACGTGGACACCGTGCTGAGCCGCGGCAAGGTGGTGGTCGACGAGACCGGCTACGTCGGCACCAAGGGAGACGGCGAGTTCGTCGCCTGCAAGCCGAGCCAGATGATCGGCTGAGTCGCCCGTGGCACCGGCGGCGTCGCGGTCGACCGGTGGAGGTGGTGGCGGCGAGGGTCGGGGTGGAAGCCCCGGCCCTCGCCGTGCCCGCCAGCCCCTCCCGAGTGAGCTGTGCAGCGGAGCCGTAGGCTCAGCACCGGGGCAACGGGGCAGGGCGACGATCCAGCCCAGCCCCACGATGCCGAGAACGGTGCCGAGACGGAGGAGTCGAACAGTGGTGGCAGTCGATGTCAACGAGCTCGTCGAGCAGGTGGTCGCGGGAAGCCGGCCGCAGATCGCCCGGGCACTGACCCTGGTGGAGTCCAGCAGGCCGGCGGACCGGGAACGCACCCGCGAGATGCTGAGGCTGCTGGCCCCCTACACCGGCAAGGCCATCCGGGTCGGCATCTCGGGGGTGCCCGGAGCCGGCAAGTCCACCTTCATCGACGCGATGGGCTGCCGGCTGGTCGACGAGTACCACCACAAGGTCGCGGTGCTGGCCATCGATCCCTCCTCGGCCAATACTGGCGGGTCGATCCTCGGCGACCGGACCCGGATGGCGGCCCTCGCCGAGCGGGAGGACGCCTTCGTGCGTCCCTCACCCTCTGGGGGCTCACTGGGAGGGGTGGCACGGGCCACCCGCGAGGCGATCGTGGTGATGGAGGCGGCCGGCTACGACGTCGTGATGATCGAGACGGTCGGCGTCGGTCAGTCCGAGGTGGCGGTGGCGGGGATGGTCGACACCTTCCTGCTGCTGTCGGTGGCCGGTACCGGCGACCAGTTGCAGGGCATCAAGAAGGGGATCCTCGAGCTGGCCGATGTCGTGGCGGTCAACAAGGCCGACGGCGAGAACGCCCCCAACGCCCGGGAGGCGGCCCGCAACCTGCGCCAGGCGATGCGAATGGTGTCCTCGGCCGAGGACGGCCGCAAGGTGCCGGTGGTCACCTGCTCGGCGGTCACCGGGGAGGGGCTGGACGACGTCTGGAAGGCGGTCCTCGACCATCGCGAGTGGCTGTCCGGCAACGGATCCCTGGAAGCCCGCCGGATCGCCCAGCAGCACGAGTGGATGTGGTCGATCATCCGCAATCAGATCATGGACTCCTTGGACGGAGATCCGCGGGTCCGGGCTCGCGCCGAGGAGGTGGGCCGGCTGATCGACGACGGCCGGACCGACGCCTTGGATGCCGCCGAACAGGTGCTGGGGGTGTTCGCCGAACAGCTGCCCGAGTTCGGATGGGCACGAGCCGGCCAGAAGTAGCGGCCCGGGCGGCGTCGCGCAGATGGTCCCCGAACCGCCGACCGGTCATCGCCCCGGCAGGTGACCACCGATCAACTCCCCTGTCACACCGATGATCCGAACCGGTAGATTGTCCTCGTGGCCGACACTGTAGAAAATGCCCGCAACACCCCAGACCTCGACCAGCCCTGGGCTGAGCTGGGGCTGGCTGAGGATGAATACCGCAGCATCCGTGAGATCCTGGGGCGCCGCCCAACCGGCGGCGAGCTGGCGATGTACTCGGTGATGTGGTCGGAGCACTGCTCCTACAAATCCTCGAAGATCTACCTCAAGAAGTTCGCCGCGCTGCCCCAGACCACCCCCCGCGGCCCGCTGCTGGCAGGTATCGGCGACAACGCAGGGGTGGTGGACATCGGCAACGGGTTGGCAGTGACCTTCAAGGCCGAGTCCCACAACCACCCCTCCTATGTGGAGCCTCATCAGGGGGCGGCCACCGGCGTCGGCGGCATCGTGCGGGACATCATGGCGATGGGAGCCCGTCCGATCGGCGTCATGAACGCACTGGGATTCGGCCCTCTGGAGGCCCCCGACACCGCTCGGGTGCTGCCCGGAGTGGTCTCGGGGATCGGCGACTACGGCAACTGCCTCGGGCTGCCGACGATCGGCGGGCAGACCCTGTTCGACCCCACCTTCTACGGCAATCCGCTGGTGAACGCGCTGTGCGTGGGCCTGCTGCGCCACGAGGACCTGCAGTTCGCCAAGGCCTCCGGTGAGGGCAATCTGGTCATCCTGTTCGGCGCGGCCACCGGCGGCGACGGCATCGGCGGGGCCTCCATCCTGGCCTCGGAGTCCTTCGAGGCGGCGGGGGAGTCCAAGCGGCCCAGCGTCCAGGTCGGCGACCCGTTCATGGAGAAGCTGCTCATCGAGTGCACCCTCGACCTGTTCAATGCCGGGGTCTGCGAGGCGCTCCAGGACTTCGGCGCAGCCGGGATCTCCTGCGCCACCTCCGAGCTGGCCAGCGCCGGCGACGGCGGGATGCATGTCGAGCTGGACCTGGTGCCGCTGCGCGACCCGAACCTGGCTCCCGAGGAGATCCTGATGAGCGAGTCCCAGGAGCGGATGGCGGCGGTCGTCACCCCCGCCAACCTGGCCCGGTTCATGGAGATCTGCGAGCACTGGGAGGTCCAGGCGACCGTCATCGGCGAGGTCACCGAGGACGACCGACTCATCATCGACTGGCACGGCGAGAGGATCGTCGACGTCGACCCGCACACCGTGGCCCATGACTCCCCGGAGTTGCACATGCCGGTGGCCCGGCCCGACTGGATCGACCCGCTCAACGCCGATCACGCCAACAACCTGCCTCGATCCAATGACGGCGCTGCCCTGGCGGGCCAGATGGTGGCGCTGGCCGGTTCGTCGAATCTGTGCGACAAGTCCTGGATCACCGATCAGTACGACCGCTTCGTGCGCGGCAACACGGTGCTCGCCCAGCCCGCCGATGCCGGGATAATCCGCGTCGACGAGCAGACCGGGCTGGGAATCGCGCTGTCCCTGGACGCCAACCCGCGCTACACCATGCTCAACCCCTACCTGGGTGCTCAGCTGGCGCTGGCGGAGTCCTTCCGCAATGTCGCCGTCACCGGGGCGACGCCGGTCGCGATCACCGACTGCCTCAACTACGGCTCGCCCTACGACCCGAATGTGATGTGGCAGTTCTCCGAGACCATCCTCGGCCTGGTCGATGGCTGCCGGGAGCTCGGCGTCCCGGTCACCGGGGGCAATGTCAGCCTGCACAACCGCACCGGCGAGCAGTCGATCCGGCCCACCCCGCTGGTGGGGATGCTCGGCATCATCGACGACGTGCGGACCCGGATCCCGACCGGTTTCGCCCACTCCGGAGACGCCGTGCTGCTGCTCGGCGAGACGAAGTTCGAGCTGGGCGGGTCGGCCTGGGAGGACGTCGTCCACGACGGCCACCTCGGCGGGATGCCCCCGATGCCCAACCTGCCCGCCGAGAAGGCGCTCGGACAGGTGCTGGCCGCCGCAGCGGCCGACGGACTGCTCAGCTCCGCCCACGACCTGTCCGAGGGAGGACTGTCCCAGGCTCTGGTGGAGGCCTGCCTCGATCACGGCATCGGCGTCAGTCTCACCCTTCCCGAGGGGGAGCCCGCGGTGACGCTGTTCTCCGAGAGCCCGGCCCGCGCCCTGGTGTCCCTGTCGGGGGCCGACTACCAGCGGTTCACCGACCTGTGCGCCGAGCACGGGGTGCCGGTTGCCCGGCTGGGCGAGGTGGTCGACTCCGGGGAGATCGAGATCCAGGATCTGCTCAGCCTCGACCTCGCCACTCTGCGCAAGACCTGGCAGGCGCCGATCCCGGCAGCCATGGAGATCTGAGTCGACGGTTCCGGTACTCGTCGGGAACTGGTCATGGACAGTTATCGGGATTGAGTCCTCAATAATCTAGAGTCCTGCCCATGACCAGAACTTCGAAGGCGCGCTCGCAGGACACACCGCAGCGCCGGCCGATGGTGGTGGGCAAGGGCTGGGTGCAGGGCGTGGTCCTGGTGATGCTCTTCGGCTTCACCATCATGGGGGCCGTCACATGGAGCACCTACACCGACTCCATGCCGATTCCCCAGAAAGTCACCACCACGTCCGGCCAGGAGCTGTTCAGCCAGGCCGACATCACCGCTGGACAGGTGATCTTCCAGAACCGTGGCCTGATGGAGTACGGCTCGATCGTCGGTCACGGCGGCTACCTCGGCCCCGACTTCACCGCCGACTACCTGCGGCGGGCGGCCGACCACACCCTCCAGCTGCGCCAGAAGTCCGGCGTCCACGACCCGACCGAGGCCAACAAGGCCGACTGGCGGACCAACCGGTACGACGAGAAGACCGGGGTCCTCGTGTTCTCCCCGGAACAGGCCTCCGCCTACTCCTACCTGGTCGGCTACTACACCGACTACTTCGGCAAGAACTCCCACAACCTGGGCCTGCTCGCCGACAACATCACCGACCCGGTGCAGGCCAAGCAGCTCACCAGCTTCTTCGCCTGGACCGCCTGGGCGGCGGCTGCCAACCGGCCCGGCCACGACTACTCCTACACCAACAACTGGCCCTCCGAGTCGCGGGTGAACAACGGGCCGACAGCCGACATGGTGCTGTGGTCGGCACTGTCGCTCATCGTCCTGATCGGCGGCACCGGCATCATGTTCGCGATCTACGGCCGATGGAGCCGGAAGATCGGCTGGCACGAGTCCGAGGTGCCGACGCTGTCGTTCATCCGACCGCGCGATGTCGGCCTGACGAAGTCCCAGCGGGTCTGCTCCTGGTTCTTCCTGGTGATCGCCGCGCTCTTCCTGATGCAGACGATCTGCGGGGCAGCCGCCGAGCACTACCGCTCCGATCTCACCAGCTTCTTCGGTTTCGACCTGGCCAGCTGGTTCCCTTACAACCTGGCCCGCACCTGGCACGTCCAGCTCTCCCTGTTCTGGACGGCAGCGGCCTTCCTGGCCGGTGGCATCTTCCTGGCGCCGTTCATCTCCGGTCGCGAGCCCAGGCACCAGGGCCGGTGGGCCGGGGTACTGCTCGGCGCAGTGGCCATCGTCGTCTTCGGCTCCCTGGCGGCCGAGATGCTGTCCATCTACGGGGTGTCCTGGGCGCGCGGCCCGCTCTTCGGCCAGCAGTGGGAGTACCTCGACCTGCCCAGAGTGTTCCAGACCCTGCTGACGGTCGGGATGTTCCTGTGGGTGTTCATCATCTGGAGGTCGATCCGCGGCCGCCTCAAGGGGGAGTCGCGCGGCAACATGCCCTGGGTCTTCTTCTTCTCGGCGCTGTCGATCCCGATGTTCTACGCGGTCGGTCAGCTCGCCAGCTCCGGCACCCACCTGTCGGTGGCGGAGTTCTGGCGGTTCTGGGTGGTCCACCTGTGGGTGGAGGACTTCCTCGAGCTGTTCACCACCGTCCTGGTCGCCTACATCTTCGTGATGCTCGGCGTGGTCCGGGAGAAGGTGGCCCTGGCCATCATCTACATGGACGTCATCCTGTACTCGGCCGGCGGGGTGCTGGGCACCATGCACCACCTGTACTTCTCGGGCACACCCAGCTCGAGCATGGCGGTCGGCGCCTTCTTCTCGGCGGCCGAGGTGATCCCGCTGACCTTCCTCACCGTGGAGGCCTGGGCCTTCATGCAGCTGGGAGCACGACAGGAGTCCCGGTCGAGGACCCCCTTCCCGCACCGCTGGTGCGTGATGTTCCTGGTCGCGGTCGGCTTCTGGAACTTCGTCGGGGCCGGCGTCTTCGGGTTCATCATCAACCTGCCGATCGTGTCCTACTACGAGATCGGCACCGCGCTCACCGCCAACCACGCCCACGGCGCCATGATGGGCGTCTACGGGATGCTCGCCCTGGCGCTGGGGATGTTCGCGCTGAGGTACCTGATCCCCGAGGAGAAGTGGAACGACCGGCTCGCCAAGATCTCCTTCTGGTCGACCAACATCGGCCTGGTCTGGATGGTCTTCGTGACCCTGCTCCCGCTCGGCCTGCTGCAGCTCTACCACGCAGTCGGTGCCGGGTACTTCGAGGCCCGTTCCCTCAACTACATCACCGATCACCGCAACTCGGTCCTGGAGTGGATGCGGATGCCCGGGGACATCATCTTCATCGTGGGCGGCGTCCTGCCGTTCCTGTGGATAGCCTTCCAGGGCTGGCGGTACCGCAATCACGGCAAGACCGTCGACGAGCTGCCGGTGGAGAGCCTGTTCACCGTCGACAAGCCCGAGGGCGGACCGGCCGGACCGGTGGCCGATCCGGCTCCGACCGGTCCCGGCGGGGCGCAGTCATGACCGCTCCGGTCCAGATCTTCCTGGTGTGCGGCTACGCCGTCCTGCTCATCGCGGTGGCCTGGCTGCTCGATCTGTTCGGACGGCGCAGCGCCAGGCGCTCCCGGGAGTGGAAGACGGCCAATTTCGTCTTTCACGACTCCCACGGCGCCTGGAAGTGCCACGAGGACCACTGGCTGTGGCCGGCCAGTTTCGACCCGGTCAAACGAGTGATCCGATACCGCGGTCAGCACGAGATCTGTGGACGCTGCCCGGTCAAGGACTCCTGCGCACCGGGGGTCAGCGCCAGGGAGATCACCGCTCCGGTGGATCCCTGGCCCTACTCGGAGGCCGGCACCTTCCACCGCGGCATGAGCCTGTGCATCCTGATCGCCGGGCTCGCGCTGCCGGCCGGGATGCTCCTGATGGCCCGCACCACCGCCGAGTACGTGGCCCTGCTGGCGACCATCGCGGTGGTGGGGCTGGCCGCCTGGCCGATGGTCAGATCGTTGCGGACCCGTCCCGTCGACATCCCCGATGAGATCCCGATCGAGTCCTCGGTGCCGTTGGACGCCGGCTTCGACGAGATTCCCGGGCCGCGCTCGCGGGCGGTGACCCGAGGGGTGCACGGGCAGCCGCTCACCGACCGTGCCTCCGACGAGGCCGAGCAGTTGATCAGGCGCTACAGCTCGCGGTGGTCCACCGGGAGTACTCGACAGGGTGGCTCCCGGGCCACCCGGACACGGATCGGAGGCCCGCGATGAATCACACGGAATGGCTGTTCACCACCATCGCCCTGGTGGTGCTGGTGGTCGGGATACTGGTGACCTGCCTGAAGATCATCCCCGAGTACGAGCGTGCCGTGGTGTTCCGGCTCGGCAGACTGCGGCCCCTGCACGGGGCAGGGCTGGTCTTCATCGTCCCCGGTCTGGACAAGCTGGTCCGGGTCGACACCCGGACCGTCACCCTGACCATCCCGCCCCAGGAGATCATCACCCAGGACAATGTTCCGGCCAGGGTGAATGCGGTGGTCCTGTTCAACGTCACCGACTCCCGGGACGCCGTGATGAATGTCGAGAACTACGCGGTGGCGACCAGTCAGATCGCTCAGACCACCCTGCGGAGCGTGCTCGGACGGGCGGACCTGGACACTCTCCTGGCCCATCGCGAGCAGCTCAACCACGATCTGCGCGAGATCATCGAGGTTCAGACCAGGCCCTGGGGGGTCGACGTCTCGGTGGTGGAGATCAAGGACGTCGAGATCCCCGAGGCGATGCAGCGAGCGATGGCCCGCCAGGCCGAGGCCGAGCGCGAGAGGCGCGCCAAGGTGATCAATGCCCGCGGTGAGCTCCAGGCCTCCGGGGAGCTCAAGCAGGCTGCCGATGTGCTCTCCCAGAGCCCGGCCTCGCTGCAGTTGCGCTATCTCCAGACCCTGTTGGAACTCGGGGCCGACCAGAACTCCACGGTGGTCTTCCCGCTGCCGATGGACATCATCACTCCGCTGCTGAACGCGATGGGAGGAGATCGCAGGTCCGCAGAGCCCACCGGCGACCAGGCTCACTGAGCAGTAGTTTCCGACCGGCCCGGCCGGTTGCGGGTTCGGCCCGGGAAGGCTCCGGGCTCGACCGGTCGGCGGTCGGTTCCGGCCACCGGAGTCCTTCCGGTGGCCGTGGCCGAGGCCGGACTTCTAGGCTGTGGCCATGAATCTTGCCGAGCACAGCAGTGAGCTGGAGGCCAGGGTCGACGCCGTGATGGAGTCGGCCGTCGAGGAGCTGACCCGGCTGGTCGCGATCCCCTCCGTCAGCTCCCTGAACCCCGACCACGTGGTCGCCAATGCCGAGCACATCGCCGACCTTGCCTCCCGGGCAGGGGCCGCCGACGTCGCCGTGGTCACCGAGGGCCAGGGGCTGCCCGTCGTCATCGCCCACTGGCCGGCCCCCGAGGGTGCGCCGACCGTGCTGCTCTACTCCCACGGCGACGTCCAGCCCACCGGGGACCTGTCGGCCTGGGGATCCGAGCCGTTCACCGCAACCCGCAGGGGAGACCGGCTCTACGGTCGCGGCACCGCCGACGACAAGGGCGGGGTCGCCGCTCATCTGGCGGCGATCCGCGCCCTGGGCGACCGCCCGCCGGTGGGGATCACCCTGCTCATCGAGGGGGAGGAGGAGATCGGCTCCCCGTCGATGGCCGCCATCATCGCGGCGCACCGCAGCGAGCTGGCCGCCGACGTCATCGTCATCGCCGACTCGGTGAACTGGGAACAGGGCATCCCCTCCCTGACCACCAGCCTTCGTGGCGTCGCCGACTGCGTCGTGGAGGTGCGGACCCTGGACCACCCGCTGCACTCCGGGCAGTTCGGCGGCATCGCCCCCGACGCCCTCACCACCTTGTGCCGACTGCTGGCCACCCTCCACGACGCCCATGGCGACGTCGCCGTGGAGGGGCTGAAGTCCTTGCCCGGGCCGACCCTGGACTACCCGGAGGACCGGCTGCGCGAGGAGACCGCGATCCTGGACGGGGTGCAGTGGACCGGGACCGGCTCCCTGGTCGAGAGGATGTGGACCCGCCCCTCGGTCTCGGTGCTGGCGGTGGATGCCACCCCGGTCGACCAGGCCATCAACATCCTGCCGGCGGTGGCCCGGGCCAAGGTGGGACTGCGCGTCGCCCCCGGCGATGACGCGGCCCAGGCGCTGGAAGCCCTCACTCGTCACCTCGAGAGCCATGTCGACTACGGCGCCCATGTCACCGTCACTCCGGGCCAGATCGGGGCCCCCGGGATCATCGAGATCACCGGTAGGGCGGCCGAGGTCGCCGACGAGGCCTTCCGGATCGCGTGGGGACGGTCGCCGGTGCGGGTCGGCTGCGGAGGGGCGATTCCGCTGGTCACCGACCTCCAGCGGGCATTCCCCGGGGCCGCAGTGCTGGTCACCGCGGTCACCGATCCCGACTCCCGGATGCACGGCATCGATGAGTCGCTGCATCTGGGAGATTTCCGCAGGGCCATCCTCACCGAGGCTCTGCTGCTCGCCGGACTGGCCTGACCCGGCAGGCACAAGCAGCTCCATCGCGGCGCCCCGGCGGCTCGGGAGCAGCCCTCGGGACTGTCGCCGGACACGCGGGGTAGGCTGACCTCACGCCGAAAGGCAGGGGTGGTTCGCGTCTCAGAAGGGTGGGGGGACGCGCACGACGTCATACCCCGAGGAGCCCGATGGCAGCGATCACCTACCGCAGTCTGTTCAGTCACTCCGGTGCCACCTTCGTGGCGGTCGGTTTCGTGGCCCGGCTGCCGCTCGCGATGAGCCAGCTCGGCACCATGCTGCTGGTCTCCAGTCCGCTGGTGGCCGGACACATCGGACCCGGCGGGATCGCAGCCGGGGCGCTGGCGCTGTCCAATGCGATCGGGTCGCCCATCTTCGGCAACCTCACCGACCGCCGGGGCCAGCGCGGCCTGATGATCATCCAGGCGGTGGTCGGCGGGCTCGGGCTGATCGCCGAGGCGCTGGCTGCGATGGCCGGCGCATCCTGGCCGGTCGTCGCCGCCATCGGCGCCCTGGCCGGTTTCTTCCTTCCCCAGACCGGCACCATGGCCCGGGTCCGCTGGCGGGCGATCGGGGCGGCCCATCGCGACCTGCAGGCAGGCATTCTGGAGACCTCCTTCGCCTGGGAGGGGTCGGCCGACGAGGCCTCCTTCGCGCTGGGCCCGGCGCTGACCGGGCTACTGGCGGTGGCACTCGGCGCGATCTGGGCGATCATCACCGCCGGGATCATGCTGCTGGTCTTCGGGATCTGGTTCGCGGTCCATCCCACCGTGAGGTTGGTGACGCCCTCGCGGCCACCGCGTCGAGCCCCGGCCCGCCCCGGGCACACCGCCGACCCAGTCGTCAGTACCGAAGTGGCACCCCGCCCCGAGCCGCTGCTGACCCCGGGGGTGGCCTCCGCGATCGCCGGACTGCTGATGATCGGGGTGATCTTCGGCTCGGTGCAGGCCGGCACCACCAGCCTGTCCACCGCCGCGGGCCGGCCCGGACTGGCAGGTCTGCTGCTGGCGGCGATGTCGGTGGGAAGTGCCACCGCGGGCCTGCTGCTGCCCCATATCGCCCGCCGGGTCGGGCTGGTGACCCGCTGGCGGATCTTCGCCTCCGCGCTGGCCGTTCTCACCGCCCCGCTGGTGGCGGTGAACTCGCTGGGGATGCTGCTGGTCGAGCTGGTGGTCCTCGGCCTGGCCCTGGCGCCCTATCTCATCACCTTGTACTCGGTGGCGGAGCGGGCGGCCAGGCCGTCGCGGATCGGGGCGGTGATGACCCTGCTGGCGGCCACCACCAGCCTGGGGTACTCGGTGGGTACCACCATCGCGGGTCGGCTGGCCGATCAGTCGGGCCACACCGGGGCCTACTCGGTGACGGCCGGTGCCGCGGTGATCGCCTGTCTGCTGGGGTGGCTGCTGGCCGCTCGCGTCACCCCACCGCAGTCCCAGCTGGGAACTCGACTCTGAGGCCCTTGCCGGGGCGGGCCGTGGCCATCCCCGGTGAACGGATGACAACGGCATCTGGAAGCTGGGGTAGCGTGTCGGTGTGACCCGCGCTGACGGACTTCTCACCGCCGACCTCAATCCCCAGGACCATGGTCCCCAGGATGCCTGTGGTGTCATCGGGATCTATGCCCCTGGCGAGGAGGTCGCCAAGCTCACCTACTTCGGGATGTACGCCCTCCAGCACCGCGGCCAGGAATCGGCTGGTATGGCGGTCTCCGACGGCCACCGGACGATGGTCTTCAAGGACATGGGGCTGGTCTCCCAGGTCTTCGACGAGGCCACCCTCAACACCCTTCGCGGCAGCCTGTCGATCGGCCACACCCGCTACTCCACGGCAGGATCGAGCGTCTGGGACAATGCCCAGCCCACCTTCCGTTCGCGGCCCGGCGGTGGCGGCCTGGCGTTGGCCCACAACGGCAACCTCACCAACTCCGAGGAGCTGGAGGAGCTCATCGCCTCCCGCGACCCGCAGGCCGCGGTGCCGCACAAGGAGCGGATGGACTCCACCTCCGACACCACCTTGATGACTGCCCTGATGGCCACCTATGACGGCCCGATCGATGGGATCGCGATGGAGGTGATGTCCCTTCTCAAGGGTGCCTTCAGCGTGGTCTTCATGGACGACACCACGGTGTGCGCCGCCCGCGACCCGCAGGGCATCCGGCCGCTGGTGCTGGGGCGGCTGCCCACCGGCTGGGTGGTGGCCTCGGAGACCGCGGCCATCGACATCGTCGGAGCCACCTTCGTGCGCGAGATCGAACCCGGCGAGTTGATCACCATCAACTCCGCCGGGTTGCGCAGTGCCCGGTTCGCCGAGGCCCGGCCCAAGGGCTGCATCTTCGAGTACGTCTACCTGGCCCGGCCGGACACCGTCATCGCGGACCGCCGGATCCACAATGTGCGCGTCAAGGTCGGCAAGATCCTGGCCCAGGAGGCGCCGGCCGACGCCGATCTGGTCATCCCGGTTCCCGAGTCGGGGACGCCGGCCGCCATCGGCTACGCCGACCAGTCGGGGATCAAGTACGGCATGGGGCTGGTCAAGAACTCCTACGTCGGACGCACCTTCATCCAGCCCTCCCAGACGCTGCGCAATCTCGGCATCCGGTTGAAGCTCAATCCGCTGCGCGATGTCATCGAGGGGAAACGCCTGGTCGTCGTCGACGACTCGATCGTGCGCGGCAACACCCAGCGCCAACTCGTCGGGATGCTGCGCGAGGCCGGGGCCAAGGAGGTCCACGTGCGGATCTCCTCCCCGCCGGTCAAGTGGCCGTGCTTCTACGGCATCGACTTCGCGACCCGGGCCCAGCTCATCGCCGCGGGACTGTCGGTCGATGAGATCGCCAGATCCATTGGTGCCGACTCGCTGGCCTATGTCAGTCTTGAGGGGCTCATCCAGGCCACCCATGTTCCCAAGGACAATCTGTGCCGGGCCTGCTTCGACGGCGTCTATCCGGTTCAGGTCCCGCTCGGCGTGGAACCGATGCTGGCCGATTCCCCGTCGATGACGGCCGAGCCGATGCAGGAGGCCCTGCCCGAGGAGGACCCGTCGCCCTCTGAGTCAGGTCCCGCGCTGTCCCGCGAAGGTCAAGGAGACCAGTCATGACCACCACCGACCAGCCGCAGCCCAGCTCAGCGGCAGCCTCCGCCTATGCCCTCGCCGGGGTCGACATCGCCGCGGGGGAGCGCGCCGTCGACCTGATGAGGGCTCACGTCGCCGCCGCCCACCGCCCCGAGGTGATCGGTGGGCTCGGCGGATTCGCAGGCTTCTTCGATGCCTCGGCACTGGCCGGCTATCGTCACCCGCTGCTGGCCACCTCGACCGATGGGGTGGGCACCAAGGTGGCGATCGCCCAGGCGATGGACATCCACGACACGATCGGCTTCGACCTGATCGGAATGCTCGTCGACGACCTGGTGGTGGTGGGTGCCGAGCCATGGTTCGTCACCGACTACATCGCCTGCGGCTCCGTGCGGCCCGAGAAGATCGCGGACGTCGTCAAGGGCATCGCGAGGGCCTGCCAGAAGGCCGGCTGCGCGCTGCTGGGAGGCGAGACCGCCGAGCACCCGGGCCTGCTGGCTCCCGACGAGTACGACGTCGCCGGGGCCACCACCGGCGCCGTCGAGAAGGACGACGTGCTGGGACCCCAACGGGTCGCCGCCGGGGACGCCCTGGTGGCGGTGGCGTCCTCGGGGCTGCACTCCAACGGTTACTCCCTGGTGCGCAAGGTGCTGCTGGGCCAGACCGGATGGAAGCTGGAGAGAACTGTTCCCGAGCTCGGCCGCACCCTCGGTGAGGAGTTGCTCACCCCGACCACCGTCTACGCCGCCGACCTGCTGGCCCTGATCGGCCGGATCGAGGTGCATGCGATGAGCCACATCACCGGCGGGGGACTGGCCAACAACCTCTCCCGGGTGATCCCCGAGGATCTGCAGGCCACCGTGGAGCGGTCCAGCTGGGCTCCGGCTGCGATCTTCCGACTGGTCGCCGAGGTCGGCAGGATCTCCAGGCCCGACATCGAGGAGACCCTCAACATGGGCGTCGGGATGGTCCTGGTGCTTCCTGCCGACAATGCCGAGCAGGCGGTGGCGTTCCTGGCCGAACGCGGTCTGGCGGCCTGGCGCTGCGGCACGGTCGCAGCGAAGGGCGATGCCGGGGATCCGGGGGTTCAGCTGGTGGGCGACTACCGCGCCCTGTGACCCGGGGGACTTTGGTGTCCTCGCACCGGCTCGGGTAGCCTGTGTGTCACGACAGTAGATGACATGCGCGCGGCAATGCCGCGACCAACGAGGCGAGGGGGTCGACCCATATGGGGCGCGGCCGTGCAAAGGCGAAGCAGACCAAGGTTGCTCGTGATCTGAAATATCGCTCGGTTGACATGGATCTTGCATCCTTGGAGCGAGAGCTGCGGGGAGACAAGGTCCGTGAGGACCACACCGAGGATGAAGAGGTCTCCGACAAGTACGCTGACCTGGCTGAGAAGTACTCCCACTACGGCGACGACGACCAGTGACGCCGGTCACCTTCTGGTGAGTGCCCGGGGCGTCCCGGTCGCGGTGCCCCGAGTCTGGATGGCATCGAGATGAGATGGACCTCGGACCCGATCGTGCCCGGCTTCGAGTGGGCGCGGATCGGCCTGCCACGGGCGCAGCGAATCGCCGGTGACCCCGACGCGCTACTGACAGCCGGACTGATCCGCCACCATCCGGCGACGCACCCGCGCGCCCTGCTCTACATCCACGGCTGGTCGGACTGCTTCTACCAGGCCCATCTGGCCGACCAGGTCGAGTCCTGGGGGATGGACTTCTACGCACTCGACTTGCGCCGCTACGGCCGCAATCTGGTCGACGGGCAACGGGCGGGCTGGATCTCGGACCTGTCGGAGTACGACGAGGAGATCGACGCCGCGATGTCGATCATCCGCGCCGACCACGAGGCGATCTCCCTGATGGGGCACTCCACCGGCGGGCTGATCGCCGTACTGTGGGCCGCCCGGCACCCCAACCGGGTCAAGGGGATCATCCTCAACTCGCCGTGGATCGACCTGCAGGGATCGGCGATGGCCCGGATGATCGCGGGACCGCTGACCCGGGCGGTCACCCAGGCCTCCGCGGGCTCGGTGCTGCCGATCGCCAGTCGTGACAACTTCGCCCGCTCGGTGCGCCGGGAGTTCGGAGGGGAGTGGGACATCCCCTTCGAGAAGTCCCGCGACAATGCCTTCGTGGTGCGCGCGGGATGGCTGAAGGCGATCCTGGAGGGCCATGCGCAGGTGGAGCAGGGGCTCGGTATCGAGGTGCCGATCCTCACTCTGCTGTCGGCTCGCAGCGATCTGTCGGCGACCTGGAACGAGTCGATGCGAGGTGCCGACACGGTTCTCGACGTCGAACGGCTGGCAGCGGCCACCATCCGGCTGGGACGCCACCTCACCCTGGTGCGGATCACCGGCGGACTGCACGATCTGGTGCTGTCGGCCCCGCCGGTGCGCGCCATGGTCTTCGCCGAGATGAGGCGCTGGGTGCGGGCCTACCTGTGAGCCCGGAGCGGGTTCCCGCAGGTCAGGTCACGGGATGGTCACGATGTGAGAGATTCCTCACGGCCCCTCCTTGCCACGCCTGCTCAGCACTGGCAGGATCAGACCCGCTGGACAAGGTAGTCCGGCGCCAGACACTGATGTCTGGAAGGGACCGGGAGGTTTTCATTCATGCGTGGAAAGAAACTCGCGGCGCTCGCAACAGCGTCGCTTCTGGTGCTGTCCGGCGCCGCGTGCGGGTCAACCACAGAGTCAGGCTCTGCTGACGCGACGACACCGGCATCCACCCCCAAGGCAGGGGGAGCCGGCGGCACCGTCGGCGTCTTCACCTGGTGGGCGGACGGATCCGAGAAGAAGGGTCTCGATGCCCTCGAGGTGATGTTCAAGAAGCAGTACCCCAATGACACCTTCCAGAACCTGGCGGTGGCCGGCGGGTCGGGCTCCAATGCCAAGGCGAAGCTGGCCTCCGATCTCAAGAACGGAAATCCCCCCGGGTCCTTCCAGGGCCACGCCGGCGCGGAGCTGATGGACTACATCGACGCCGACCAGGTCGAGCCGGTCGACGACATCATCAAGGAGCTGGGCGGGGAGTCGGTCTTCCCCAAGACCCTGCTCGACAAGCTCACCGTCGACGGCCACATCTACTCGGTGCCGGTCGACATCCACCGGGCCAATGTGGTCTGGTCCAATACCGCCCTGCTCAAGAAGGCGGGCATCACCAGCACCCCGACCGACGTCGCCGGATGGCTGGCCGACCTGCAGAAGGTCAAGGACTCCGGCGTCGCCACCCCGCTGTCGATCGGCGGCACCTGGACCCAGACCGAGCTCTTCGAGTCGATCCTGGCCTCGAACCTGGGTGCTGACGAGTACAGCAAGCTGTTCAGCAAGGACGGCAAGTGGGACTCCGACGGCGTCAAGCAGTCGATCGAGCAGTACAAGAAGGCCCTCACCTTCGCCAACACCGCCTCCGATGGCGACGACTGGCCGAACGCCACCGACATGGTGGCCGACGGCAAGGCCGCCTACAACGTGATGGGCGACTGGGCGGTCGCCCAGTTCGAGATGAAGGGGAAGACGTACAAGACCGACTGGGACGCTTTCGCGATGCCCGGCAAGGAGAACATCTTCGACTTCCTGGCCGACTCCTTCACCCTGCCGGCCGGCACCAAGAACCCCGGCGGCACCCAGGACTGGCTGCGGTTCGTCGGCTCCAAGGATGCCCAGACCACCTTCAACAAGCTCAAGGGCTCCATCCCGCCTCGTACCGATATCTCCTCTGATGGATTCAGCGCCTACCAGCGGTCGGCGATGAAGGACTTCAAGTCCTCCGACACCAAGATCGTCTCCTCGATCGCCCACGGTGCCGCCGTCCCGCTGGCCTGGAGCTCGGAGATCAACACCGCGATGAGCAAGTTCTACCAGGACAAGAACACCGACAATCTGGTGAGTGCCCTGGTCGCCTCGCACGACAAGTACGCGCAGTGAGTTGACTCCTCGGATGGGCCCGGCCGCGATGGCCGGGCCCATCTGTCGGGCTTGGCGGTATTCACGACAGGGAAATGACGAGATGACAGATGCGGGCGAGATGACGGCGGACTCCAGGATGCGAGCCACGAGAGGAGTGACGACATGGTGAAAGTGCGACGCTGGCTGCCGAGCCTCGCGTTCGTGGCGCCATCGATCATCCTGATCGGGATCTTCGTCTACGGGTTCATCATCAACAACATCGGGACCTCCTTCCAGATGGTCCGCACCAGATCGGGGCGCCTCAAGGCCCCCGGCGGGTTCCAGAACTACACCGACCTGATCAGCGACCCGCGCTATCAGCACGCCCTGTGGAACCTGCTGGTCCTCACCGTCACCTTCGTGGCCGGGACGATGTTCTTCGGCCTGTTGTGGGCGCTGCTCCTGGAACGCGGGGTCAGGTTCGAGGGAGCGTTCCGCTCCCTGCTGTTGTTCCCGATGGCGATCTCCTTCGTCGCTGCCGGCGTGATCTGGCGGTGGCTGCTGTCCCCGGCCCGGGGCTCCAACGCGGTCGGCCTCAACCAGCTGTTCCAGATGGTGGGGTTGGACGGTCTGCAGTCCAGTTGGTACTCGGCAGGCAGGTTCAACATGGCCGCGATGGCGATACCGGCCATCTGGCAGCTGTCGGGCTACATCATGGCGCTCTTCCTGGCCGGCTTCCGCGGTATCTCCGAGGACCAGCGCGAGGCCGCCCGGGTCGACGGTGCCACCGAGTTCAAGCTCTACCGATATGTGCTCTTCCCCCAGCTGTCACCGATCGCGCTGAGCGCCCTGATCATCGTCGGGCACATGTCGATGAAGATGTTCGACCTGATCTACTCGATCGCCGGCCAGAGCTCCTACACCGCAGAGGTCCCCGCCACCTTGATGTGGACCCAGCTGTTCCAGCTCAACGACCCCACCGCGGCTGCGGTCAACGCGACTCTGCTGCTGCTCATCGTGGCGGTGGCCGTCATTCCCTACCTCGTCTACACCAACCGCACGGAGAAGGGGGTCCGCTGATGTCTGCGGCAACTCTTGAGGCCGACCAGCTGGCGGCCGTCCCGGCCCGGCACCGTCGCGCCACCAGGGGCCAGAAGGCCTGGGGCTCTCTTCAGTACGCGCTGTTGATCTGCTTCGCCATCATCGTTCTGATGCCGGCCTACGCACTGCTGGTGACCAGCTTCAAGCGCCAGGCCGATTACGACCAGTCCACCGCCTGGCAGATCCCGACCCACTGGTCGGTGGAGGGCTGGGTGGCCGCCTGGGGCACCCTGGCACCGGCCGTCGGCCGCTCCCTGGTGATGGCGATCGTCGCGGCGGCGGTCTCGGCGATGCTCGGCTCCCTCAATGGCTACGTCTTCGCCAAGGCCCGGTTCCCGGGCTCCCACGTGATCTTCGTGCTCTTCCTGTTCGGGATGTTCATCCCGTACCAGGCAATCATGATCCCGCTGTCGGGACTGATGCTGAACATTCAGGACGGCGCCCCGTGGTTCTCCGGGATCCCGACCCTGATCCTGTGCCACATCATCTACGGCATCCCGATCTGCACCCTGATCTTCCGGAACTACTACGCCACCTCGGTGCCCACCGAGATCGTGGAGGCGGCCCGGGTGGACGGCGCCACGACCTGGTCCACCTACACCAAGGTGGTGCTGCCGATCTCCCCGCCGGCCTTCGTGGTGACGCTGATCTGGCAGTTCACCAGCGCCTGGAACGACTTCCTCTTCGCCCTGTTCCTCACCAACCAGACCAATGGCCCGGTGACCTTCGGGCTCAACGCACTGGCCTCGGGGCAGAACCCGAACTACCCGCAGATTATGGCCGGGGTGCTGGTGGCCTCGCTGCCGACTCTGCTGATCTACATCATCCTGGGCAAGTACTTCGTTGCCGGGCTGATGAGTGGGTCGGTGAAGTAGCCGTCGGCGGATCGACATCAGACAGCGGACGCCGACCGGGCAACCAGCCCGGTCGGCGTCCGCTGTCTGTTCCGGGAGCACTGCCAGGGCCCGTACGGGGATTCGGTCCGGGAGCGTCTTCCGGGTTCAAAACCTGTGTTACATCTGTGTACCGCCATGTTACAGATTGACGATGCTCTGTTACGTCTCAGGGACTTACGGGGGTGACGCCGGGAACCGCTTCTACAGTTCCGAACAGGTTGTGCCGCCGACTCGTCGGCGCAACAGGAGAGGGCTCACCCGTCCTGCACCACGGGCACGGGAGCACTGGAGGGAAACACGTGAGAACAGCTCGACAAGGGATCATCTGCAGTACCTATCGCAGACGACTCTGGCATCTGTCATTGGCCCTCCTGGCCTTCCTGGCGCTGTGCGGGACCTTCCAGGCCCGCAGCGCACCCGGTGCGAACGCGGCCGGCGTCCAGTTGATCGTGACAGTCACCGGCGCCGACTCCAAGCCAGCAGCCAAGGTCGCCATCACGGTGGCCGATGCCGCGGGCCAGCTCATCAAGGGCACCACCGATGCCGATGGAAAGGCCACCATCGCCCTCACCGAGTCCGGCAGGTACGGCGTCTACTTCGACGTCGCCACGCTGCCCAGCGGGGTCGGCCCGGCCGCCAATCCGACGGTGCGTGCCACCACCGGCAATATCTCCCCCCAGTTCACGGCGATCACACTGACGGCCGGCGGGGTGCGCACCGAGGTGACGCCGGCACCGCTGGCGGCACCCTCTGCGACGGGCACCGCCTCCAGCACCGGAAGCGCAGCGGCCGGTGGGGAGGCCGGTGGCGGGTCCGCCAGCAGTGCCGACTCCACCAGCTTCCTCGACCAGCTGAGTTCCAAGATCTCCACCGGGCTGACCTTCGGACTGCTGCTGGGACTGGCCTCCATCGGACTGTCGCTGATCTACAGCACCACCGGGTTGAACAACTTCGCCCATGGCGAGCTGGTCACCTTCGGCGCCTTCATGGCCTACATGATCGCCGGGCAGTGGAATCTCAACGGCTGGATCGCGATCTCAGGGGCACTGGTCCTGGGCGGTTGCTTCGGATACCTGCAGGACTTCCTGCTGTGGCGGCCACTGCGCAAACGTCGGCTCGGGATGATGCAGATCATGATCGTCAGCATCGGGCTGTCCCTGGCGCTGCGATATGTCTTCGCCTTCATCTGGGGCCCCGACCGGCTGTCGATACCGGCCAACAACGATCCCGTGGTGTCCTTCGGGTCGGTGAACCTGCGGTACTGGGACGTGGTGGGTTCGATCATCGCCATCGTGCTGCTGGTGCTGGTCGCGCTGTTCTTCTCCTTCACCCGGACCGGCAAGGCCACCCGCGCGGTGGCCGACAACAAGGCCCTGGCGGCGGCCACCGGTATCAACGTCGAACGGATCACCCGGATCGTGTGGGTGGGCGGCGGCGCCCTGGCCGGAGTCGCGGGAGCTCTGATCGGCTACTACCAGACCCTGCAGTGGAACGCAGGTGCACTGATCCTGCTGCTGTTGTTCGCCTCTGTCACCCTCGGCGGTCTCGGGACCACCTGGGGGGCACTGGTCGGGGCCATCATCATTGGCCTGGCGATGGATGTCTCCACCATGTGGGTGCCGACCTCGCTGAAGTACGTGGTGGCAATGCTCATCATGATCATCGTCCTGCTGGTGAGACCTCAGGGTCTGCTGGGCAGGAAGCAGCGGATCGGCTGAGAAGGGAACTCTCATGGATTTCAGCTTCATATCCCAGGCGCTGTCACAGCTCTTCGCTCCTGACACCGCAGCCTTCGCGCTGGCCACCATCGGCCTGGCAGTGCACTTCGGCTACACCGGCCTGATGAACTTCGGCCAGTCGGCCTTCATGGCGATCGGCGCCTACTTCTTCGCCATCGGATCGCGGACCATCGGCATGCCATTGCCGCTGTGCCTGCTCTTCGGGGTGGTCGGGGCGGTCGTCTTCGCCCTGCTGCTCGGCATCCCGACCCTGAGGTTGCGCGCCGACTACCTGTCGATGGTGACCATCGCGGCGGCCGAGATCGTCCGCTATGTGGCGATCACTCCCGAGCTGACCCCACTGACCGGCGGCCAGGGCGGTCTGACCTCCTTCGACTACGGCAATGCGTGGGCGGCTCTCAATCCGATCCCCGAACCGGCCTCCGGCGGTTTCTACATCTTGGGGCCGTTCTCCTACTCCCGCGACGATCTGTTCAACCTGATCGTGTGCTGGGCGGTGGTCGTCATCGCGGCCCTGCTGGTCTGGGGGCTGATGCGCAGCCCGTGGGGTCGCGTGGTGCGCGGCATCCGCGAGGATGAGGACGCGGTGCGGGCGTTGGGCAAGAACGTCTTCGCCTACAAGATGCAGGCCCTGGTGCTCGGTGGTGTGATCGCCGGTGTGGCCGGCATGCTGTACATCATGCCGAAGGGCCTGAACCCAGACATCGGCGGCACCCAGACCACCTTCTTCCTGTGGACGATCCTGTTCCTGGGTGGCGCTGCCACCGTCTTCGGGCCGATCGTCGGCTCGATGATCTTCTGGGCCACCCTGATCATCACCGACGGTCTGGTGGGCCTGCTCACCAGCGCCGACCTCCTCCCGATCTCCGGTATCCAGGGCGGTCAGATCCGCTTCATCCTGGTCGGCATCGGCCTGATGGTGCTGGTGATCTTCCGGCCACAAGGCATTTTCGGCAACAAGGCGGAGACCTACTTCAATGGCTGACACTTCACAGACCTCACCAGACGCTGTCACCGCTGGTCCCGGTGGTGGCGCAGCGATCGCCGCGGAGCCCGCGGCGCCGGGCTGCAAGAAGGTGGATCCGATCCTGACGGCCAGCGATGTGACTCGCGAGTTCGGCGGCCTCAAGGCCGTCGACGTCCAGCACATCGAGATCCCACGGGGCAAGATCACTGCCCTGATCGGACCCAATGGTGCCGGCAAGACGACGCTGTTCAACCTGCTCACCGGTTTCGACTCCCCCAACAGCGGGTCCTGGGAGTTCAACGGCACCTCGCTGGCCGGGGTACCGGCCCACAAGGTCTCCCAGATGGGTGAGGTGCGAACCTTCCAGCTCACCAAGGTGCTGGGCCGGATGACCGTGATGGAGTCCATGAAACTGGGCGCCCGCCAGCAGAAGGGGGAACATTTCTGGGCGGCCCTGCTGCCGCCGATCTGGCGTGGCCAGGAGAAGGCGAACGAGCAGCGGGCCCTGGTGCTGCTCGAGCGTTTCGGGCTGCTGAAGAAGAAGGACGACTTCGCCGGCTCCATGTCAGGAGGCCAGCGCAAACTGCTGGAGATGGCCCGCGCCCTGATGTGCGACCCCCAGCTGGTGATGCTCGACGAGCCGATGGCCGGCGTCAACCCCGCCCTCAAGCAGTCCCTGCTGGGCCACATCGTCGGGCTCAAGGAGAGCGGCGTCACGGTGCTGTTCGTGGAGCACGACATGCACATGGTCCACTCCATCGCCGACTGGGTCATCGTGATGGCCGAGGGCAAGGTGGTCGCCGAGGGTGCTCCCGAGGTCGTGATGGAGGATCCGGCGGTCGTCGACGCCTATCTCGGATCGAACAAGGACCGCGACCTGGGTGAGGTCATCAACGACATCCGCGCCGGTCGCAAGAAGAAGATCGACGTCTCCGATGTCAGCATCGAACGCGACCAGGCCGTCCTGGATGCCCAGGAGGAGGCTGTCGAGGCAGCCGATGAGCTGGCCGAGGGTGGTGACGCCCAGTCTCTGGTGGACAGGACCGAGGAGGCCGTGCATCACGATCACGAGGACGGCACCGACGAGGGGAAGGGCCAGGCATGAGCCGCGTTCTGGAGACCAAGGATCTGGTGGCCGGCTATCTTCCCGGCGTCAACATCCTCAATGGCACCAACACCTACGTCGAGGACGGTGAACTGGTCGGGATCATCGGCCCCAATGGCGCCGGGAAGTCGACCCTGCTGAAGGCCATCTTCGGTCTGGTGCGGGTGCACGAGGGTTCGGTGGTGCTCGACGGCACCGAGATCACCAATCTCAGGGCCAACCGGCTGGTCACCTACGGCGTCGGGTTCGTGCCGCAGACCGAGAACGTCTTCCAGGCTCTCACCATCGAGGAGAACCTGCAGATGGGCTGCTACCAGAAGCCGGCACTCTACAGCGACCGGCTGGCCTTCGTGGTCGACCTGTTCCCCGAGCTGAAGAAGCGGCTCAAGCAGCGGGCCGGATCCCTGTCCGGCGGCGAACGCCAGATGGTGGCGATGTCGCGGGCCCTGATGATGGACCCCAAGGTGCTGCTGCTCGATGAGCCCAGTGCCGGCCTGTCCCCGGTGCGCCAGGACGAGACCTTCGTCAACGTCGCCCGGATCAATGCCGCCGGCGTCTCGATCATGATCGTCGAGCAGAACGCCTCGCGCTGCCTGCAGATCTGTGACCGCGGATATGTCCTGGATCAGGGCAAGGACGCCTACATGGGCACCGGGCGCGATCTGCTCAATGACCCCAAGGTGATCCAGCTGTACCTCGGCACCCTCGCCGCCGACCACAAGGCGGGCTGAGGGGCTTCTCGGCTCATCCCCGGTCACCTATCCCCACCCGGGGTTGGGGGCCGGGGATGAGCTGTGTCTGGGATCGGCTGGGGGTCAGCCACCCAGCGAGTACCTGCCAGTGACCATCAGTCCAGAGATCACCAGCCCAGAATCCATCAGGTCAGAGAACATGAGGAAGGGCCCGGTTCTTTCGAACCGGGCCCTTCCTGATGTCTGGGTGTCAGCCCACCTCATCGATCACAGCGAGGAGGTCTGCTGGCTCACCCACGGGGTCTTGTTGTCGGGGCCGGTGGTCTTGTAGAAGGAGATCGAGGCCTTGGTGACATCACCGGAGTCGTTGAAGTCGATCGGGCCGGACTCGCCCTCGTAGTCGATGTCGGTGCCCTTCTGGATCAGGGCGTAGCACTCCTTGAAGGAGGAGCACTTCGTGCCGTCCTTGGAGACCGAGACCAGGTTCTTCTGGATCGCGGCGGGGGTGGTGCTCTTGCCCTGGGAGGCAGCCAGCGCGATCAGCGTGGTGGCGTCGTAGGACTCGGCCGCGTAGGAGTAGGAGCTCAGCGCCTTGCCGTTCGCCTTGTCCAGCTTGGCCTTCAGGCCCGAGGCGGGATTGACGCCGGGGGTGGAGAACTGGGCCCCGGTGATGTCGGGGTCGCCCTTGCCGAGGATGCCGTTGTTGCCATCAGTGCCGTAGAAGGTCTTGAAGTCGAACTTGTTCTGCTGCAGGGATGCGGCGATGGCCTTGATCTCGTCGAAGGAGATCACCACCAGGCCGTCGGGCTTGGCGGCCAGCACCTTGCTGACCTCGGCGTTGAAGTTCGTCGAGTTCGGGGTGAAGGGGACGTCGGCGACGACCTGGACGTTGTTGGCCTGCAGGGTGTTCTTGATCTGGGTGTTGAGCCCGGAGCCGTAGGCCTCGTTCATGTAGAGGATCGAGACCCGCTTGTGGCCGTCGGAGACGATCTTCTGGCCCAGTGCCTGGCCCTGGAGGACATCGCTGGGCACGGTGCGGAAGAACATCCCGTTGCTCTTGTTCGGATTGGTCAGCGAGGTATCGGTGGCCGCGGGGGAGATGAAGGGCACCTTCGCATTGGTGATCGTGCTGAACACCGTCTTGGTCACGGCCGAGGACTCCGGGGCCAGAATGGCATCGGTACCGGCCGACAGCAGCGCCTTGGCAGAGGAGGATGCGATGTCGGTGGTGGTGTCTCCGGAGTCCTTGATCGTCAGTTCGGTCTTGAACGAGGGATCCGCCGCATTGATCTCGTCAGTCGCCACCTTCGCACCTGCATTGGCCGCCGGCCCCAGCAGCGCCAGAGACCCGGTCTGCGGGTAGATCGCGCCGATCTTGAGGGTGCCGGAGCCGCCGGCGGCCGAGCCACTGGAGGAGTCGCCCGCGGTGCCGGAGCTTGATGAGCCACAGGCGGCCAGCACCATCACTGACAGCGATGCGGCAGCGGCCTTGAGAGCCATTTTTCGCGGGCGCGAGAACCCGGTGGAGGGAGTGCTCGACACTTCGGGTGAAGTGTGACGACCCGTAGAACTGGGGTGCATTTGAATTCCTCTCAGAGGAGCTGATCACTACTTGTCGGCGACGCTAGTGGGGCGTCTGGTTCGCAGCGAAACGATGGCGTTTCTGTCGTGTTACACACCTAGCCAAGCCAGATTTCGCGATCTGAAGTCGTGACCAAGCCGTGACTTTTGGCCACATCTGAGGGTCTCAGAGGTGGCCAGAAGTCTGATTCGGTGCGGATCGGTCACTCGGCGATCGGCAACGGAGCAGTCACCATGGACGCGGCATGGCCCCCGACCCGCGCGATCACCAGCATCTCCGGGGCCAGCCGTCTGCGGGCCAGAGAGACCCGGCCCCGGTAGACCCCGGGTTCGGCCGGCGCAAGGGCTATCCCGTCGGCCCAGACCAGTGCCTGCTCCGACGCCAGCTTCACGGTGACCTCCCAGAAACGCCCCGACTCGACGACCTCGACCGACTCGATGGTGGCGTCGGCGTCCTCCCCCTCCGCGTGCGGCACCAGATCGATCTGGTTGCAGGGCAGCGAAGGTGCCAGGAAGGCAGGGCGTCGCTGGGTGGTGGCAGCCTCGTAGGCCGACGCCAGATCGAGCAGGTGGTCGTCGCTGTAGGCCGGGCCGGCGAAGGTGAGTCCGACCGGCATCTGGATGTCGGCCATGAACCCCATCGGCACCGTGACCGTCGGGATTCCCAGGTGACGCCACACCCGGTTGCCATTGGAGTAGACCACGCCATTGCGGGAGGCCTCGTCGAGGCTCTCGGCATCGCTGAACAGGTCCTCGCGGCCGACGTCACCGGCCGCTGGGAAGACGATCGCGTCGAGACCCTCGGTCTTCAGCCAGTCCTCGAAGTTGGTCTTGCGGGCCTGCTCCAGGCCGGTGAGCAATTGGGCGACGCCGGGCACGTCGGCGATCCGGTCGGGCACCCCCTGCTTGACGAACTCGGCCATCCGCTGCCAGTCGAAGCCGCCGCGTGCCCGGGTGATCCATACCGGGATCGGCGCATCCTCGTCGGGAAAGACGGTGTCGCCGTCGACATCGGCCCAGCTCGTCAGCTTGGGGTCGGCATTCTCGCGCAGGAAGGAGTCCAGCCTCATGGCTGCCAGTTGGCCACCCTCCAGGGAGCGCCAGTCCGGCGGCACCAGGCCCTGTTCCAGCAGCCCGACGGCGCTGGGCCGGTCCTCCTCGTAGTTGGAGACCACCGGCAGGTCGACCTCGACCACCTCGGCCCCCAGAGAGCGGAGATCATCGGCGGCCTGATCCCACAGGGCGCGCACAGAGGGCCGGATGACCGGCGGCACCAGAGGCTCGGTGTCGTCTCCGATGTACAGCTTGGGCACGCCGAGACGCAGCCCCTCGAGCCTCTGGGGGCGGGGGTGGGCCACCGGATGGGGGAGCGAGTGCTCCGGTTCCGGCAGGGGGACGACGTCCTGCTCGCGCCAGAAGTCTCCGGTGGTCCGGGGGTCCTTGACCGCCAGCACGTCCAGCAGCTCCGTCATCTCGGTGACCGTTCGGGTGTGCGGCACCACGACGTCGCAGGTCGGCCGCAGCGGCCAGTTGCCCCGGATCGACAGCACGCCGCGCGAGGGGGTGTAGGCCACCAGGCAGTTGTTGGAGGCCGGTGAGCGCCCCGAGGAGACGGTCTCCTCGCCCATCCCGAAGGCGCACATGCTCGAGGCCGTCGCCACACCCGACCCGTTCGAGGAGCCGGATCCGTAGCCGGCCGCGATGTACTGGGGGTTGTAGGGGCTGTGCGCGTAACCGTAGATCCCTGGCTGGATGCCACCGGCGGCCATCGGCGGCATATTCGTCTTGCCGATCAGCACCGCTCCTGCTGCCCGCAACTGGGCGATCGAGGCGGCGTCCTCATTGGAGACCAGATCGGCCAACGCCGGGCTGCCCGCCGCGACGGTGAGTCCCCTCACCTTGTACGAGTCCTTGACGGTGAAGGGAATGCCCTCGAGTGGGCCGGCCTTGCCAGCCTTGCGTCGCTCATCCGATGCCGCTGCCTCGGCGAGGACATCCGGATTGAGAATCGGGACGGCATTGAGGCAGGTGCCGGTGCGGTCGTAGTAGGCGATCCGATTGAGATAGGCGACCACGAGCTCGACCGATGTCACCCGGTTAGAGCTCAACGCCTCCTGCAACTGGGAGATGCTTGCCTCCACGACGTCAAATCGTTCGGTCATGCCAGCGAAGCTAGCCCCGAAGCGTTACGGCAGTGCGTCACTGTGAGGCGGTGGCCCCGGGGGTGCGATTCTGCAGGCTGCGGACGTGCGGCAGGCCGGAAACCGCCCCGGGAGCCGGGACGGCAGGAAGCCCCTCCGAGGAGGGGCTTCCTGAGATGTGGCCGGGACCGGGATCGAACCGGTGACCTTTCACTTTTCAGGCGAACGCTGCTACCGACTGAGCTACCCGGCCAGGGGCTCGTGCCTGCAAGCTGAGCTAACAGCACGAACGCGGCGATATGAATCGCCGCGTGAGCGACCCCGATGGGACTTGAACCCACGACCTCCGCCGTGACAGGGCGGCGCGCTAACCAACTGCGCTACGGGGCCTTGAACCGCCCGGTCATCCCGGGAGATCCTGACCGCTGCCTGGCTCAGGCAGCTCGAAAAATATAGCAAGGATCAGCGGAGATGGGAAATCGGGGTGAGCAGGCCGCTCGGTGGACGCGCTGGCTCAGTGCTGGTTCAGCGCTGGATCGACCACTGGCCCGGGGGCCTGTGGCCGGCTCGGGCCCGGCCCGGCAGCCTCTGCTGGACTCGCTGTCCCGGTGGCCAGGGGGAGGACCACGGCACCCCTGGCCGGACTGGGTCCGACCAGGGGTGTCACAGAGTATCCCGAACGGGATTCGAACCCGCGTTACCGCCTTGAAAGGGCGATGTCCTGGGCCACTGGACGATCGGGACCGGTGCCTTCCCGGGCCAGACCATGCTACCGGGGGCCCTTGGCGAGCGCCAACGCCGCCCTCGGGGCCTGCTGGGCGGCGTCCGCGTACCAGGCAGTGAGGGTCGATCACATCGTGATGACTCGGGCGTCAGTCCCAGATGGTGGTGATGTGGACGTGGTCCTGATGATTGGCCGTGACCCCGCCCCGATCGGCCACATCGCGCCAGCCCTCGGAGTTCCGGGAGATGTTCCAGATCTTCTTGTCCCACATGATGTACTGCACGCCCAGCTCCTGGGCGTGTGCCTTGTAGTAATTGGCGACGGTCCACCCGAGGGCGTTGTCGCTCGCGCCCCGGGGCATCATCAGGTCGATCGCGTGGCCGGAGGGGTGATCGGGATATGCGTCGGCGCGGACGCCGTAGATCGTCTTGATCTGGGGGAACTGGGAGATGGTGCGATCCACGATTCCCTTGGCGCTGGGCCGCAGACCGCTCAGACCGGAGGACCCGTTGGCCAGCAGAGTGGCCCAGGCGGAGGCCGACGATGTGCCGCTCTGACTGCCGGAGCTGGTGCCCCCCGCTCCGGAGGAGCCCTGGGAGGGTGCCGAGGTGGTGAGGTAGGCGGTGGAGATCCAGGCGTTGGTGCCCTGGTAGGTCACCGGTGTCCAGCCGTTGACCGAGGCGCCGCGGCTGACGACGCTCTGGCCCTTGGCCAGGACTCCGCGGATGGTGCTGGAGGTGCTGGCTGCC
>NZ_KE384018.1:142963-505097 GCF_000423445.1 Acidipropionibacterium thoenii DSM 20276
TCACCGGTGTCCAGCCGTTGACCGAGGCGCCGCGGCTGACGACGCTCTGGCCCTTGGCCAGGACTCCGCGGATGGTGCTGGAGGTGCTGGCTGCCGCGCGGACCCGCACCGCGGTGGTGGCGTAGACCAACGGGTTCGGTGAGGAGGCCGGCAGCGGGGCGAGGGTGGGGCTGACGGTCGGAGCGGTGGCGGCGCCGGTCTGCAGCGCTGGGCGCACGCTGGGCCGGGGGGCGACCGCCTGGGCCGGGCTCACGGTGAGCAACTGTGACCCGGTGGCGATCAGGCCGGCTGAGGCCAGCGTCACGGCCCCGATTCGAACTGGATGCGATACGGCCATCGTGGCGATTCCCCTCCAGCGGGCAGGGCCCGCTACCTGGCGTGGGGGCTTCCCGGGCTCGTGTGGAGAACGGCGTCCCCGCCCGTGAAACCCCTGGTGTCAGTTGAAACCTATGGTCGGTTGAAGGCCCTCCGCCAGCTCCGCCGGAGGATCTGTCGCGATGGAGTCAAGGGGACACGCGGAGCGCGGGTCAGGAATGACGAACCTGTGATTCAGGACCCGATGCTGGCGACAAGAAGCCCAGAATACTCCCTTGACTAGGGGAAATGCGCAGATGAAAGATGCTCTTGTGGGCCCGGTCGGAGAGATTCTGAGGCGATCCCGGAAGCCTGAGAATTGCTCAGCAACCCCTCAATGCGCGCTTGAGGGTTTCTCGGGACTGTCGGCGGGGGCGGGCACCACCGTCGTCGACAGGGCATCACTGATCACCAGGTGGGCGCGTCCCCACACCTCGGCGGGAAGCCATCCACTACGGATTGCGGCCTTCGTGGTCGGGGTGCTTCCCAGCGTCTCGGCGATCTGCGCACAGTCCGCGGGGTCGGCGATGATCGGGACCACCGCCCGAGCGCCGTGCAGGTGGTTGGCCAGTGCAACTCCCAGCGCGAAGTCGTCGATCTCGGGGCAGACGATCGCCAGATCGGCCCGATCCGGACAACCCATCAGGATGGCCTGGATGATGCGCGCGCCGTCCAGGGGTTCGGGGCAGATGATGACCCGGGCGTCCTCCAGGATCGCGGTCGGTTCGTCGTCGGGGGACAGCTGCGAGGCGGCCCGCCGGTCGACCAGTCTGGCGCCGATACTGAGGTGATCGTCGGCCAGTATCTCGTCGACGTGGCTGCACAGCTCCTGGGACATCCGGGGCAGACGCCGTCCGTGCGGTAGCGCGGACACCTCGGCCTCGGCGCGCAGTCTGGAGCGCCGATCGGCGAGGGCCGCGATGACGAGAAGGGCGAGCCCCGCCCCCAGGATCACCCACATGCCAACCGGTGCCGTCATGGACACAGCTTGTCACGGCCCACCGGGTGGATCGCTAGACTGAGCGGGCCCCCGTAGCTCAGTTGGTTAGAGCAACGGACTTTTAATCCGTGGGTCCTGGGTTCGAGTCCCAGTGGGGGCACTCCCTGATGAGCCGCTGACCAGCGGCAATCCCCGATCTCATTGATGAGGGCGGGGTACTCAGCTGAGCTTCCTATGATCGGCCTCCGATGATGGAAGTGATAGCGCCGTTCAGAGCTCTCCAACACCGTCCTGGCAACCGGTGCCGCCTATGGGGCAGCATGCTGTGGGTCCAGAATTACCGGCTCTTCGCGTCAAGGTTTCGGATCCGTTTCGGTGTGCCCGCACACATCGAGACGTTGTTTTCGGGGGGCGTCTGTCCGGGTCGTGGGACCCTCCAGCAATGCGACGGGGCCCGCGCACATTCGAGAATGTGCGCGGGCCCCGCGACGGGTTCGGTGCTACCGGATCATCACGCCGCTTCGGTGAACTTCTTGCCGAAGATCGGACGGTAGATGAAACCGGCGATGAGGCCGCCGATGATCGGGAACACGATGAACACCCACAGCTGGGCCAGGTTGGCCGAGCCGCCGTAGATCGCCGCGGCGATCGAGCGGGCCGGGTTCACCGAGGTGTTGTCGACCGGGATGGTGACGAGGTGGATCAGGGTCAGCGACAGACCGATGGCCAGCGGGGCGAAGCCGGCCGGGGCGATCTTGGCCGTGGTGCCCAGCACGACGAGCACGAAGATCGCGGTGAAGACGATCTCGACGATGATCGCACCGGTGATTCCGAAACCACCTGGGGAGTGGGCGCCGTAACCATTGGAGGCGAAACCGGTGGCCTTGGCGGCCGAGAAGAACCCGGCCTTGGACGAGGCGATCGCAGCAATCACCGAGGCACCGACGAAGCCGCCGATGATCTGGGCGACGATGTAGCCGACGGTGTCCTTCCAGGGGAACCGGCCGGAGGCCGCCACTCCCAGGGTGATCGCCGGGTTGAAGTGCCCGCCGGAGATCGGGCCGAAGGCGTAGGCGCCGACCACCACGGTCAGGCCGAAGGCCAGAGCCACGCCGAGGTGGCCGACTCCCACCACGTTGTTGTTGGCGCTGGGGAACACTGCCGCCAGGATCGCTGTGCCGATGCCGCCACCGACCAGGACCATGGTGCCGATCGCCTCGGCGACCATGCGATGAATGAGATCGGGTCCTCCTGAAGTCAGGGGCGGTTCGGGATCCCTCGGGATCGTGATCTCGTTGGGCATTGCAGCAACTCTCCTTCATGACTGTGGAGAGGCAGCGCCTCTCCACGGCGGACACCAGTCGCAATCGGCAGTGGGGTGATAAATCCCACGTATTGGTCTTCTTTTCCGCGGTGGGAGAACTGGGGAATTTCCAGCGGGCTGCGCCGTTTTTGCTGTTCGGGACATCGCATTACATGAGCCACGAAAACACCGTGGACGTCATTGTGGAAGCCGCACATGGCGTCATATCGGGGGTAATGGGGCGGGGTCGGATCTGCCGCCCGTCCTCATCCGAGGTCTGCGGGCAGCTGGCTGTGAGCCACTCCGCCGGGTGCCGCACGCCTGCCGGTGCAGAACAGGGGTACAGATTCGTCAGTACAGACGCGAGGGGGGGGCGTCGTCTCATCGATTCTGATTTGTACTGACCGGTCAGTATAGTGCTCGACGGGTGCAGGTCGCACCGCGCGTAGGTACAGGAGAGTGTGATGACGAAACTCGCCATCCAGGCTGGGGACCTTCACCTGGCAAGCAGGCGAGGTCTGGTCTACGGACCCCTCGACTGGACGTTGGAGGATGGGCATCTGGGGATCGTCACCGGTTCTCCGGACAGTGGCAAGTCCACCCTGATGCTCACCCTCGCCGGGCGGATGCGACCCTCGAGGGGATCGCGACTCGAGGTCCTGGGGCACCAGTTGCCCGCCGCGGAACGCTGGGTCCAGCGCCACACCTCGGTCACCGGGGTCGCCGGTCTCGACGATCTGGACGACGTCGTGACGGTGCGCTCGACCGTCCGCGAACGGCTCGCCTGGCTCGCGCCCTGGTACAAGATCGTGCGTTACCCCGGCAACGAGCAGATCGCCGAGATCTGCCGGCTCGCCTTCGGCGATCTGCCGGTTCCCACTGCGAAGACCCGCGTCTACGAGCTGGACGAGCCGTCGAACCTGCTGCTGCGTATCGCCCTGTCTCTTGCCAGCAGTCCGGCGCTGATCACCGTCGACGCCGTCGACCAGCTCCACGACCTGTCCGACCAGGACACCGTCTGGTCGCGGCTGGACGCCATCGCGGCATCGGGTGTCACCGTGGTCGCCTCCACGACCGACGCGCACGAGCTCGACCGCATCCCCTGGACGACCGAGCCGTCCCACCTTGATCTGACCACCACCGACGTCGCCGAGGAGGCGTGATGTTCGCCTGGACATCTCACGGAACCGAACTCAAGAGGTTCTTCCGGCAGCCCATCACCCGGATGGCCCTCGTCGTGCTGCTGCTCATCCCACTGCTCTACGGCGCCATGTACGTGTGGGCGTTCTGGAACCCGGTCGACCGTCTTGACGACCTGCCGGTGGCGCTGGTGAACCAGGACGTCGCCGTTCAGAGCAACGGCAGGACCGTCCACGCCGGCACCGATGTGGTCACCACACTGGTCGACCGGAAGCCACTGGGATGGCACCTGGTCGACTCCTCGACCGCGGCCGACGGCGTGAAGTCCGGCAAGTACTACTTCTCGGTGACGATCCCTGCGACCTTCTCCTCCGACATCGTCTCCCTCGGCAGCCAGGATCCGACCTCCGCCGAGATCAAGGTCACCTACAACGACTCGAACTCCTTCCTGGCCACCGAGCTCGGCAGCAACGCCATGACCCAGATCCGCGACGTGGTGTCCCAGAAGATCGGGCAGACGGCGGCCAAGACCCTTGTCGTGGGACTCGGTGACGCCCGGAACGGCATGACGAAGGCCTCCGACGGCGCCTTCGTCCTGCAGGACGGTCTCAAGAAGGCCAAGGACGGTTCCACGACGCTGAGCGTGGGGACCAGAGAACTCGCCGCCGGCACCGCGCAGCTGGCGGCGGGGGCCGGAACGCTGGCCGATGGCACCGCCAGCGCCGCAGGCAAGGTGTCGACCATGGCCAGCGGGGTGTCGCGGCTCAACACCGGCGCCGAGCAGCTGTCTGCCGGACTCACCGCGCTCCAGAAGCAGACCCCGACCCTGGTCAACGGCATCAACTCGCTGGCCTCCGGAGCGGCGAGCGGCGCCTCGGGTGCACGCGACCTCAGCGATGCCCAGGCCCGATATGTCACCGGCGTCTCGACCGCCTCCGCCGGCGCCCAGCACCTCAGCACCGGCCTCGACAGCGCACTGGCCGGCGCCCGGACGGCCGGGAAGGGAGCCGCGGAGCTGTCCAACGGAGCCTCCGGTCTCACCGGCCTCCAGAAGGGTCTGGCCCAGGCCGCCGACACGACGTCGGGGGCACCGGCCCTGGCCGACGGAGCCACCCGGCTGGCCAACCAGTTCGGGACTCTGGTGACCGGCGTCTCGGAACTGTCCACGGGAGCCAGCCACTTCTCCTCCGGGGCCACGACCTTCTCCTCCGGTGCGACCTCCTTCGCATCCGGGGCGAAGCGCTGGACCGGCGGGGCCCAGACCTGGCTGTCGGGAGCCCAGACCGCCTCGGGATCCCTCAAGACCGGGGCCAGTCAGGTCGCCGACGGGGCGACCTCGCTGAGCCGCGGCGCACGCACCCTGGCCGCAGCCACCGGGGAGGACTCCACGCTCCACCAGGGAGCCGCCCAGGTCGCGGCCGGTACCGACCAGACCGCGACCCAGCTCAAGCAGATCAATGCCGCCGTCATCGCCGCCAGAGCCGAGCTCGACCGAGGCGACACCGCCGGTGTCAACCGGATTCTCTCCGGCCTGGAGACGAGCACTGGCCAGAGTGCCCAGCGTCAGGCCTCCGACCTTGCCGCAGGCGCCTCGCAGGTGCGCGACGGCATCTACTCCAGTGGCGGCACGACGTCGGTGCACGCGGCGGCCCAGAGCCTGGCCGATGGAGCATCCCAGGTCAGCAGCGGCAGCTCGCAGCTCAGCAGGGGAGCGGGGTCGCTCGCCGGCGCCGTCTCCAGCAACGGGCCGCTGGGAACCGGACTGTCCACCCTGTCCGGATCGGTGCCAACCCTGTCCGGAGCCGCCCAGACTCTGACGAAGGGGTCTGGTGAACTCGCCAGCGGCTCGGCCAGTCTGGCCACCGGCGCCAAGACCCTCAGCGGCAGCCAGGGATCGATCAACCAGCTGATGGTCGGGTCGAAGGCACTGTCGAGCGGTATCACCCAGATGAGCACGAAGGCCTCGACCGGCATCCCGACCCTCCAGAAGGGACTCGTCCAGCTCAGCGACGGGCTCAACAACCCCCACTCCGACAGGGGGCTCGTCGCGGGCCTGGCGCAGCTGGACACCGGGGCCAGGAGTCTGTCGGGTGGATTCACCAACCCCGACCCCGGCAGGGGCCTGGTCGCCGGGGCGAAGGCGATCAGTGCCGGCAGCCAGCAGCTCGCCGCAGGGACCTCGAAGATCAGCAGCGGGGCCGGTGCACTCGCCTCTGGGGCCACCACCCTCACCAGTGGCGCGAATCAGTTGGCCGCCGGTGGCAAGCAGGTGGCCTCCGGAACCGGCCAGCTCAACGCCAAGGTGCCGGCGCTGGTGAGCGGAGTCGCGGCTCTCGACCAGGGAGCCCAGAAGATCCACAGCGCCACCACGAAGGTCGATTCCGGCGCGGCCACCCTGGCTGCCAGGACGCCGACCCTGACCACCGGGCTGGGCACCCTCGAGCACGGCGCCACCACGCTGGGAAACAAGCTGAGCAGCGGGGCCGGACAGATCCCCCACGACTCCGCGTCGGTCCAGACCCAGCGGGCCAGGGCCGTCAGCTCACCGGTCGGCCTGGCCAAGCACAACCTGCACCAGGCGGCGTCGTGGGGCGAGTTCTTCGCACCGTTCTTCATCGGCCTGGGCCTGTGGGTCGGTGCGCTGGTCGCCTGGCTGCTGCTGCGCCCGCTCCAGTCGCGGGCCCTGATGACCTCGGTCAGCGGGTTCCGGATGGCGTGGGGATCGCTCAACTCGGCGCTCACCCTGGCCGTGGGACAGGTCTTCATCATGCTCTCGGTGATGCACTTCGCTATCGGCATCAACCCCAACCACGCGGTGGCGACCGTGCTGTTCGCTCTCCTGGTGGCCGCCGCCTTCTTCGCCCTGCAACAGATGCTCCAGATCGGCTTCGGCTCGGCCATCGGTAAGGTGATCATCATCTCGGTGCTGATGCTGCAGTTGGCCTCGGCCGGTGGCACCTATCCGATCCAGACCGAACCGGGATTCTTCCAGGCCGTCAGCCCGTGGATGCCGATGACCTATGTGGTCAACGGACTGAGGCAGGCGATCACCGGCTCGATCGGGCCGAGGTTCTGGACAGCGGTGGCAGTGATGGCCGGAATCTTCGTGGTCTCGTTGGTGCTCTCGTCGATCCTGGCAGCGCGCAAGCGCACCTGGACCCTGTCGCGGCTGCACCCGGCCCTGAAGATCTGATGACGGACCGGGTGGGGTGCCGACCGGGCGGAGTCCGGTCGACACCCCACCCGGTGCGGAACGCTCAACGGTGAGATGGAGGAGTCATGACAACCGGCAGAGACGTACCTGTCGAGCCGCAGTCGGGGCAGGAGTCACATGCCCTCACGAGATCACCCGGGCGACGGGGGGCGACGGCGCAGTCGATTCTGGATGCGGCCACCCACCTGTTCGCCACCCGCGGCGTCTCGGCGACCTCGGTCGACGACATCGCGCTGGCTTCGGGCAGCGCCAAGGGCAGCGTCTACTACAACTTCACCTCCAAGGCGGGTCTGGTGGAGGCCCTGATGGACGAGCACGCCGCCCGGGTCTCCGACTCGATCCGTGAGGCCTCGCGCGGTCTCACCGGTGCCGCACTGCAGCGTGCGGTGGTGGCGACCCTGCTCGCCGACATGCACGAGCACCTCGACTCGGCACGGGTACTGGCCTCGGAGGTGTTCCGCACCGATCGTTCCTGGCGGGAGTCGGTCTCGAGCTGGCGCACCGCGCTGATGGGGCCCCTTGATGCGATCGAGAGCGGCAGTTCCGCCGAGGAGACTGGCAGTGTCGTCAGCAAGGAGAGCCCGGACAGCCGGATCGGCGCCGCGGCCATCGTCGGGGCGACGCTGATAGCCGGCCTGGAATGGCTGATATTCCACCCGGACCTGCCACTGGACCGGGTCGAGGATCAGATCTTCCGCATCCTCGGGCTCAACTCTCTGCAGCCGACCGAGTGATCCTGCGCAGCAGCGGTCAGGCCTCGCTGCGCCGCGAGTAGGGCCCCGCGTCGATCCCGCGCAGCTGGCAGTACTCCGCCAGGCCCCGGCGCACCAGCAGATCGGTGCGCTGCAGCCCGGCGACGTCGCGGGCCCCCAGCAGGGCGGCCAGCTCCCGGGTGTGCACCTGCCAGCTGGTGATCAGCTCCACCAGGGCGGCGGCGCCGCCGTCCACCACAGCGCTGAGGAAGGATCCGGCCACTCCTACCGACCCGGCCCCCAGGGCCAGACACTTGAGCACGTCGAGCGGGTTGCGCACCCCGCCGGAGGCCAGCAGGGCGGGGTGCTCCTCGAACCCCAGTCGGCCGGCGTCGAGCAGACAGGCCGGGGCCGACTGCCCGAATCCGGTGAGATAGCCGTAGTCGGCCCCGGGGCGCCGGTCGTTCTCGATCTGCAGGAAGTCGGTCCCGCCGCGTCCCGACACGTCGGCGTACCGGACGCCGATCTCCGCGAGCTGACGCAGGGTCCGGGCACTCAGCCCGAATCCGACCTCCTTGACAAGCACCGGGACCGGCACCGCCTCGACGATCCGAGCGATGCCGTCGCGCCAGTCGGCGAAGCGCGGGGCGCCCTCGGGCATCACCGTCTCCTGGACGGCATTGACGTGGACCTGCAGGACGTCGGCCTCCAGCAGCTCGACCGCTCTCACGGCGTCATCGGCCGACCGTCCCACGCCGATATTGGCCATCACCAGCCCGCGCGGGTTCTCGCGCCGGATCACCCGGAACCCCTCGGCGCAGGACGGATCGTCCAGGGCGATAGACACCGAACCGCACCCCATCGCCAGTCCGGTCTCCCGTGCGGCGATGGCCAGCTGCCGGTTGATGTGGCCGGTGTGCTCGGTGCCGCCGGTCATCCCGTTGATGTAGAACGGCGACTCCAGACGCTGGCCGGCCAGCTCGACACCCAGGTCGACCTCATCCAGGGGGACCGCCCCCAGGGCGTGGTGCAGGAACTCCAGGTCGTCGAACTCGTTGACCGGGGACCCTCCCGGGCGCGGGGGACCGCCCTCGCCCTGGTCCCTGCGGCCCGACCACTGCACCACGGCGAGCCGGACGTGGTCCTCCTTGCGGTCGTGGCGCTGAGCCGCGTCGTGACCCCAGTCGGGTCCACTGGGCAGGGCGCTCATCGGGTCGCTCCGCGAGGGTCGCGCTGAGCCGGGTAGGGGCTCAGATCCAGGGGCAGGATGCCGTTGGCCCGCCACGCGTCCAGCAGTCCGTCATGGTCACCGCCGTGCGGCATGAGAGCGACCCCGCAGTCCCCGCCCCCGGCCCCCGACGGCTTGGCGGCCGCTCCGGAGGCCTCGGCCAGATCGCACAGGGCGCGCAGCTGATCGGTCTCGATCCTGGTGCCGCGCAGCCTGCCCAGGCCCTGCAGCAGGGTCCGGAAGGAGCCGATCACCCGCAGCACGGTCGCCGGATCACGGCTCCACGCCGCCACCAGCTCATCGACCCCGGTCCGTGCCCCGGCCAGGAAGGCCTCGTAGTGGGCGTCGGCGTCCCCACGGTCCCCGGGCACCCGCTCCAGGTGCACCCTCTCCACCAGACGCTCGGTGGAGGCCGGCGACCCGGTCCAGCCGACCAGCAGGTCCAGCCCGGCCAGCGGCCCGAGCTGGGCGACCCGGCAGTCGCGCCACACCGGGGCCCCCAGGGTCCCCTCGACCCCCTGGGCGCCGGCGGTGCGCCGGAGGGCGTCGCGGTCGGGGGAGACGTAGTGCACGAAACCGCCGAAGGTGCTGGCCGCGACATCCCCGCCGGAGGCCCGCGGAGCCACCTCCACGGTGGCCAGCAGGCCGATCCGGAACCTCTCGGTGAGGCTGAGACCCATCTGGTAGAACTCGTCCAGGGCCGCCACCACGGCCACCGTCACGGCGGCCGAGGAGCCCAGACCGAACTTGCGACCGTCCTCGTCGTCCAGCTCGGAGTCGATGTGCAGGTCGAAGTAGCGCGGTGCCAGACCGCGTTCGGCGCGCAGCTTCTCCATCACCGAGATGGTGGCGGTGACGTAGTCGTAGGGGCTGCGATCGGTGACGATCTGGCCGTCGGCGTCTCGCACCCAGGTGACCGGGCCGTGCCCGTAGCGGGTGGAGTGCACCTTGCCCATCTGGGAGCCGGCGGTGAGCCGAACCGTGATGCAGCGGTCCACGGCCACCAGGACCGCCGGGTGCCCGGGTTCCACCACGGCGTACTCGCCGGCGATGTAGAGCTTTCCAGGAGCTCGGGTCTCGATCATGAGGCTCCCCGGGTGAGTTCGACGGGATCAGGGATCAGGTGCGCTCCCGGCCCAGGGCCGAGGATCCGCACCGGGCTCGGGGCACCCTCGGCCGGATCCGCGACTGCCAGCCCGGCCATCGCCTGGGCCACCTGGCCGGCATCCCCGGGGGT
Organism: Acidipropionibacterium thoenii DSM 20276; assembly: GCF_000423445.1. GTDB lineage: Bacteria > Actinomycetota > Actinomycetes > Propionibacteriales > Propionibacteriaceae > Acidipropionibacterium > Acidipropionibacterium thoenii. The sequence continues at coordinate 153,072 of NZ_KE384018.1, forward strand.
GGTGAGGACACAGACATTCGGGCCCGCATCGGCGGTCGCCCAGGCGGTCAGCCCGCCGGCGCGCAACTCCTGGACGGCGTCCAGAACTGTCAGGCTGGCCGGTGACAGGTAGCGCACCGGGGGCGTGGAGGAGGCGATCACCGCATGCATCCGCAGTGCGTGGGACTCGGTGAGCTGCCCGATCCGCTCGATGTCACCGGCCGCGCAGGCGTCGATCATCTGCCTGAGGGTCTCCTCGGTGGAACTCACCCAGGCCGGGTAGAAGGGCGAGGTGTCGCGGCTCAGCCGCATCGCCCGACGGCTGGAGACAGCCTTGGGACGACCCGAGACGATCACCGGGACCAGTCTCAGGTCCGGTCCGGGGACCGGTTCTGCGAAGGATTCCAACTCGTTCCCGGCATGCCAGACCGCCAGTCCGCCGACCACCGACCGGCAGGCCGAGCCAGATCCCCGCCGGGCCAGCCGTGACAGTGCCCGCTGGTCGAGGCTCAACCCGTAGGCGCCGGCAGCTGCGCTGGCCAGAGCCGCGAAGCCGGACGCCGAGGAGGCCATTCCCGCGCCGGTGGGCCCGGCATTGGTCGAGCTGACGACAGCCGCCCGATCGTCTCCGAGCTGCGTGCGGATGACATCCAGGAAGGCGCTCGTGCGTTCGGTGGCGCTGGCACTGGTGGCCCTCCCGTTGAGGAGGAAGATGTCCTCGCCGGGCCGGTCGGTGACCTCCACCGTGGTGATGGTGGCCAGGTCGTCGACGGTCAGCGACAGTGACCCGGCCGCGGGAAGGATGAGGGCCTCGTCGCGTTTTCCCCAGTACTTGACCAGGGCGATATTCGGGTAGGCGATGGAGGATGCCCGGCTCATGCCCTCTGTCCTGTGTGCGTGGGGGTTCCTGTGCTCGGCCCGCTGGTCCTCATGCAGCCTCCACCGTGGTCCGCCAGGTGCGCGCCGCACCGGCGGATCTCAGAACATGCTCCAGCTTCGCGCCGTACTCGTCGTCGCGGGCCAACGCGATGACGCAGCCTCCGCGGCCGCCTCCGGTCAGCTTCGCGCCGGTCGCACCGGCCGCCTGGGCGGCGTCCACCAGTCGTTCCAGAGCGACATCGCTGACCCCGAGCTCGGCCAGCAACCGGTGCGCCTCGAACATCTGGGCTCCCAGGGTCTCACCATCGCCGCGGGCGAGTTGCTCCAGGGATCCCTCGGCGAGCTCGCCGAGCCGGTCAATGAGGCCACTGACGCGGGTCGGGTCGGCCTCCAGGCTGGCCTTGACCGCTCCGACCGCCTGAGCGGTGGAGCCGGCATGGCCGCTGTCGGCGAGCACGAAGACCAGTGGTGCCCCGACCTGGATGGGGGAGACCTTGCCGCCGTGGAATCGGATCGGCACCTGGGAGATGACGGTCCGCGGATCCAGTCCGCTGGACCTGCCGTGGGCGATCCGCTCACAGTCCATCGCCACCTCGAAGGTCTCGTCCTCGGTCATCTCGACCTCGGCCAGGGCGGCGATCGCGCGGGCCACTGAGACCCCGACCACGGCGCTGGAACCCAGCCCGCGCTCGTAGGGAACGGTGCTGTCCAGCCGCAACTCGACCCCGGTCTGCGTCATCCCGGTGTGGCGCTGGGCGGAGTAGATGGCCTCCAGCAGCGGCTGCACCCGGGCGGGGGCGTCGTCGGCGTCGCCATGGAACAGCGCGCTGTGGATCCGGGTGCCCCGGGCCAGGGGACGCACCTGGGCAGTCGTGGTGAGGGCGTGCAGTGGGATCGCCACGGCGGGGGAGCCATAGACCACGGCATGCTCACCGAACAGGATCGCCTTGGCGTGGGCCTGGCCGAGGATCGGTTCGAAGGCACCGGATGCCGGTGACCGAGGATGTGATCGCGCAGGGCTCGTAGAGACCTCGCTTGCGGCCTGGATCCTCACGCCATCTCCTGTCTGGTCGACCTCGGGCAAGAATAGCCTCCCGAGGCCAGCCCTCCAGTCGCAACCGGCTCCACCGCCGTGCCACGCTGCCGTGCTCCACCGAGACCGGAGGGAACACCGCAAGCAGGGGTTCGGGGGATCGACGAGTGGTCACCGGCATCGCGGAATAGACCGCGGTGGTCCCGGGTTAGGATAGTTGATACATCAACCACTTAGGAGGTCCGGTGACCAAGAGCACAACCGCCAGCATCGAGGGGGTCGGCGCCCCGGGGAGTTCCGCGGCACCTGAGGTCACGGCCGAGGCCAGGCTCGCCGCTGCGCCCAGGGTCCCCGTCCAGCTGGGCGTCTTCACCGTCTCCGACGTCACCCCCGACCCGACCAACGGCGTCATCCCCTCGGAGCACCAGCGGCTGATGAACATCGTCGCGGTCGCCGAGAAGGCCGAGGAGATCGGCCTGGACGTCTTCGCCCTGGGCGAGCACCACAATCCGCCGTTCGTCTCCTCCTCGCCGACCACCACCCTCGGCTACATCGCCGCCCGGACCAGCCGGATCATCCTCTCCACCGCGACCACCCTGATCACCACCAATGACCCGGTGAAGATCGCCGAGGACTACTCGATGCTCCAGCACCTGTCGGGCGGTCGGGTCGACCTCATGATGGGACGCGGCAACACCGGGCCGGTCTACCCCTGGTTCGGCCGCGACATCCGTGAGGGCATCAATCTGGCCCTGGAGAACTATGACCTGCTGCACCGGCTGTGGCGCGAGGACGTGGTCGACTGGCAGGGCAAGTTCCGTACCCCGCTCAACGGTTTCACCTCCATCCCGCGACCGCTGGATGACATCCCGCCATTCGTCTGGCACGGCTCGATCCGTTCTCCCCAGATCGCCGAACAGGCCGCGTACTACGGAGACGGGTTCTTCCACAACAACATCTTCTGGCCGATCGACCACACCCAGCGGATGATCGAGCTCTACCGCACCCGCTTCGAGCACTACGGCCACGGCCCGGCCTCCCACGCCATCGTGGGGCTCGGCGGGCAGTTCTTCATGCGCCGCAACTCCCAGGACGCCGTCCGCGAGTTCCGCCCCTACTTCGACAACGCCCCGGTCTACGGACACGGCCCCTCGATGGAGGAGTTCACCTCCGGCACCCCGCTGACCGTCGGTTCTCCCCAGCAGGTGCTCGAACGGACCCTCGGTTTCAGGCAGAAGGTCGGCGACTACCAGCGCCAGCTCTTCCTCATCGATCACGCCGGACTGCCGATCAAGACGGTTCTGGAGCAGATGGACCTGCTCGGCGAGATCCTCCCCGACCTTCGGGCGGGCCTGCTGGAGGGACGCCCCGCCGACATCCCCGACGCCCCCACCCACGCCAGCCTGCTCGCCGCCAGCGGCGCGCAGCCCGATGACAGCTACCGGTTCGAGACCGGGGACAACGTCACCGGGCTGGCCAGCAGGACCGCCTGATCCCCGCCGCGGGCCACCGCCCACCACTCCTTGTCCTCGACCGCAGCACCTCGATGCAGCCCACCGATGTGCGCACTCACCACCCGACCCTCTCACCCCACAGGACCCATCATGCGGATCACCGCCATCAGTTCCGGCCTCGGCCAGCCCTCCTCCACCCGGCTGCTGGCCGACCGTCTGGTATCGGCTGTGAGGGCTCGCAGCCGGCGGCCGGACGCCGAAGCACCTCAGATCGACGTCGTCGAGTTGCGGGAGTACGCCCACGACCTCCTCAACGCCGAGCTGACCGGCTTTCGCACCCCCGCTCTGCAGGAGCTGCTCGACCAGGTCGCCGGTTCCGATGCCCTGATAGCGGTGACGCCGGTGTTCAACGCCCACCCGGCCGCGGTGTTCCAGTTGTTCTTCGAGGTCCTCGACGAGGGTGCCCTGGCCGGCACCCCGGTGTTGCTGGCGGCCACCGGCGGCACCGCCAGGCACTCCCTGGTCACCGACCAGGCGCTCGTCCCGCTGTTCCACTACCTGCACGCGGTGGTGGCTCCGGTCTCGGTCTTCGCCGCCACCTCCGACTGGGGGGACTCGACGGCTCTGGAGGCCAGGATCCAGCTGGCGGTGGAGGCCTTCAGCCGGCTGCTGGGCGGCCCGGCCGACGAGCCGGCCGAGCCATCCGACGGGGCCGGGCCCCAGCTGCGGGCCGTCGCCGATGATCTGGCCCTGACCGACGACTTCGAGCAGATGATGAGGGCCCTGGGCCACTGATCACAGCAGCCGGCTGGCGAGCTCCCGGTACATCGTGATCTTGGTCCGGACATCGGCGATGTAGCTGATCAGCATCACCTCGTCGACACCGTGACCGGCCCGGAAGTCGGTGATTCTCTGCGCCACCTGGTCGTAGTCGCCGACGATGATCTCCGAGGAATGGGTGCGCAGATAGGAGGCCAGACCCTCGCGGGTCTCGGCGTCCATCTGATCGGCCGATCCGAAGTGCACCGGCAGTCCGTGCTGCAGGGCCACCCGGGCGCCGGCCGCTGGAAGGGCCTGGTGGACGGCCTCGCGAGCAGTCGGGGCCGCGCTCACCGACAGCGCCGACAGGGTGAGGCCGGAGGCCCCGGCCGGCAGGTGGGCACGGTAGCGGTCGGCCACCGAGGGGCTCTGGCGTCCGGTGAAGAACTGTGCATAGGCGTAGTGCATCCGGTGGTCCCCGGCCCAGGCCGCCGACTGGCCACTGGAGCCCAGCAGCCAGAACTGCGGCAGGGTCTCCAGGGAGGGCCCGACCTGCAATGACCGATAGCTGTGATCGGCCGGCAGCTCGCCGCGCATCAACCCCAGCGTCTCCTCGATGAGGGCGTTGATCATCTCGGGATGGATCGCCCGGCCCTGGTTCAGCGCCAGGGCCGACAGCATGTCACCACCGGGGGCCCGGCCCAGGCCCATGTCCACACGATCGCCGAAGATCGTCGCCATGGTGGCGAATCGCTCGGCCAGCTGGAGTGAGCCGTAGTGCATCGCCATCACCCCGCCCGAACCGATCCGGATCCTCGAGGTGGCGTCCAGCAGGTGGGTCATCACCAGGTCCGGGGCGGTCGACATGAAGCGATCGTTGTTGTGGTGCTCGGCGATCCAGAGCCGGTGGTAGCCGGCCTCCTCCAGACCCTGTGCCAGCTCGACTGCATCGGTGAACACCTGCCTCGGGGTGTATCCCTCGAAAAGTGGCAGCTGTTCCAGAACTCCGAGCCGCATCCAGTCCTCCATAGCGGTTGTGCACCACGGCCACACGCTCGCCGCGACTGCCCAGCAGCCGCACCCGCCGATGGCCCATCTGGGGGGTGAACCGGCGTGGTCGCCGTTTTCTTCCCTGCCGGTCCCGGCAAGCTCACGTTCGGCCTCCCGGGCCGGACTCTTGTCGCTAGTGTTGAGGCCATGAGAGAACCTGCAGAAGTCGAGTGCTGGCTCACTGACATGGACGGCGTCCTGGTCGCCGAGGAACGCGAGGTCCCAGGCGCTGGAGACCTCATCCAGCGCTGGGTCGACACCTCCCGGCGATTCCTCGTCCTGACCAACAACTCCATCTTCACCCCACGTGATCTGGCAGCTCGGCTGGAGGGATCGGGCCTCATCATCCCCGAGGAGAACATCTGGACCTCGGCCCTGGCGACCGCCCGATTCCTGGTCGACCAGAACCCCGGAGCGCGACTCTTCGTGATCGGCGAGGCCGGTCTGACGACCGCCCTCCACGAGGCCGGGTTCATCCTCACCGACACCGACCCGGACTATGTGGTGCTCGGCGAGACGCGCAACTACTCCTTCGAGGCCATCACCAAGGCCGTCCGACTGATCGGTGAGGGCGCCCGGTTCATCTGCACCAATCCTGATGCCACCGGCCCCTCACCCCAGGGCCCGCTGCCGGCCACCGGGGCGATCGCCTCGCTCATCACCACCGCGACCGGCGGGCGCCATCCCTATATCGTCGGCAAACCCAACCCGATGATGTTCCGCTCGGCCCTCAACCGGATCGAGGCCCACTCGGAGTCCACCGCGATGATCGGTGACCGGATGGATACCGACATGGTCGCCGGTATCGAGGCCGGCCTGCTCACCGTCCTGGTGCTGTCGGGGATCACCAAGCGCGAGGACATCGACCACTTCCCCTACCGGCCGAACATCGTCCTCGACTCGGTGGCCGACCTGCTGCCCCTGCTGTCGACCCCCTGAGTCAGCGCGACACTCTCCTCCTGCTGCTCTGCTAGCTCCGCCTCCTGCCACGTTCGTCCTCGAATCTGGCGTTCGTCCTGGAATTCCAGGACGAACGCCAGATTCGAGGACGAACGTGGTTGTCGGGCGAGAGGCCCCGGTCCGGGTCGGCCCGTCGGCTCACCAGGCCCACCAGGTTCCCCAGGCTCACCAGACTCACCAGGGCGGTTCGATGCCGTGGGGCATGTGGCCGTGCTCCTCCAGGGTCCAGCCCCAGGCGTCGGCACCCTCCGGACGCAGCGACTCGGGCAGCCGGGCTGAGTCCTCCGCCAGCTGGCGTTTGACCTCACCCAGCTCGAGGATCTGCTCGGGGCCGCTCAAGGGCTGTTGGGACGAGGGGGACTGTCGCGCCGAGGGAGTGCCCAGGGACGGCGCGAACGTCTCCAGCGGCATCTGGTCATGCAGCCAGGCCTTCTCCAGCTCCCAGCCGCGCATCCGGAGCCGGACGATCTCATTGACCTGGTCGCGGACCTCCGGTTCGGTCTCCTCGTACTGCTCCGCGGAGGTCATCCAGCCGTAGTCCCGGTTGATCCTCAGCAGGCCGGGATCCACCGTCATGGAACTGTGCACCGCGATATCGGGTCCGATCACCTTGGCTCCGGCGGTCAGCGCGTAGGCGATCTCATCGCGGCCTGCCTCATCGGTGAGGATGTCGATGCTGCGGGTCGCCAGGTCCAACATGTTCTTGGCGCCGAAATCCTCGGTGCGGGCGATCCCCAACGGAGAGCAGGCGATGACATAGGGATGTGTGACGCCGAGATGGCCGATCGCCATCTCGGCCGGGGTGTTCTCGCGGACCCCGCCATCGACGTAGTGCTCCCCGTTGATCTCCACGGGTCGGAACACCCCAGGTATCGAGCAGGACGCCAGCACTCCCTTGGTGACGTCGTGGGAGGGGCCCTCCAGGGGCTGGTTGCGCCGGTCGACCAGGGTGCCGTGCTCGGTCATGTAGCGAAGCTCTCCCGACTCCAGGGCCACCATCGCGATCCGCAGCTGGACGCTGGAGGCGGCCAGTCGTTCGCTGCGGAACCAGGTGGTGTCGAGCAACTTGGCAAGAATCGGCCCGGCCCGGTAGGTCGAACCGGAGGCGTCGGCCCCCTTCAGAATGGTCTGAATGTCCCCGCCGTCGCGGGTCAGCTTGGACAGTGCGGCGAGTACCTGGAGCACCACTGAGGGGCTCCAGGTGGCGCCGTCGTCGGGCACCGGGATCTCCTTGGTGGCCAGGTCCAGGGTGGCCGCCTGGCCGCTCAGGGGCGCAGCCAGCCGCGAGTCCTCCCCGCCGGCCACCGGATCGGCGGGGTCGACCACGGTGCTCGAACCGTCCTGGGCACGGGTGAAGGGCAGGTTGATCCGCGGGATGGCCAGACCACGGGTACGGCGACTGCGCTCGTGGTCGATGAGCTTGGCCCACTCGGGCCCCTTCTCCAGCAGCAGTTTGAACCAGGCGCGCGGAGCGAACATCTCCGACTGGTCCTGCATCGACATCCACAACTGGTCCAGCTGGGCCATGGCGCGCGCCTGGTCGCTCGGATCGGACCACTGGGCGATCGTGCACGCCACCACCGATCCCGCTGAGGTGGCGGTGATCACCTCGGGGCGGATCCCGACGACGTCGTAGAGATGTCTCAGCGCCCCGATCTGGAAGGAGGCCCTGGAGCCGCCGCCGGCCAGCACCAGGCCGTGGCGGGCGCGCAGGGTCGACCGGCCGAAGCCGAGGGTGGGCAGCCCGAGCCAGGAGGGAAGTTCCATGACAGCGATGCTAGGCGACCGAGCGGGGTGGATGCTCTCCACCGAGGATCTGCCGCGAACCGCGTGCCGTCGTTGAGCGCTCGGCGGCCGGTGGGCAGGGCCGCCTCATCAGGCCGGGCTGCTCAGCGGGCCGGAACCGAGTCCTCGATGAGACAGCTCAACTGCACCGCCAGGTCGTCCAGAGAGGTCGCCGGATGACGGAAGGCGGCGAAGGCGATGACGGTCTCCTCGGACTCCACCGACATCAGGGTGACGCCGGTGCGGTCGATATCGGCCACGAAGACCCGTCCCAGGGTGTGCTCGCAGCTGTGGGTGGAGGATCGGCGCCCGCAGATCGTCCCGGCGATCTGGCCATCGGCGACGGCATGGCAGATCCGACGAAGGAAGAGTTCGTTGACCGAGGCGACCAGGTCGTAGGCGTCCCACTCCTGATCGGCGCTCGGGTAGGCGGCCTCCCAGGCCTTCGGGCAGCGGTCGGCCTGGACGAGGGTGTCCACGTCCATCGGCGTCACCCCGAGGCTGTCGCGCAGCAGCACACGATCGGTCTCGATGACCCCGACCCGGCCGTTCTCGCTCTCGGCGATCTCGGCGACGCGGTCCGGCAGGTCTCCGTCGACGAGCATCAGGAAGGTCTCGTCGGGGGACAGCCAGGTGAGGGTTCCGACCATCTGGGCGGTGGCGCACACCAGGCGCAGAGCCGGCTCGGGGGACTCCTTGGACAGATCCACCCGGACGTCGATCGCTCGGCCATCGGCGACCGAGGTCACCGGGTCGCCGGCATCGGCGTAGCCGGCGACCAGGAACTGGCCGGAGGGCGTCATGCCGTGGGCCAGTGCCGAGGAGAGCTGGTCGGGAGCCAGTCGGAAGGCCAGCAGGGAGGCGCTGCCAGCTCCGCTCACCAGACGGTGAGCCATCGAACGGCTGTGGGAGGCAACGGCGTCGGCGCTGACGGCCGCGAGATCGGTGGACGATGACATCTGTCCTGGTACCCCTCTCATTGACTGAGGTAAGGCAACCCTAATCCCACAACGGCACCGTTGACCAGCTCATCCGCCAGCTGTCTCATATAGCGCAACGCGATCGTTACGTAAATCGTCCGCGGTGTGCTCACAGCCGCCGGGCCGAGGGGCCGGGGCGGGTGATCAGGGTGGAGGCCCGGCGGGCCGCCTCGGGGAACTGCTCGGTGTAGCGCGACAGCCAGGCCGAGGCGAAGGACTCGGCCTCCGATCGGGGTACCGCCGCCCACACCGAGCCGCCGAAACCGGCACCGAAGGAGCAGCAGGCCAGTGCCGCCAGATCGGCTCGGGCGATCCGGGCCGCGCCGATCGTCTCGGGGACCTGGTTGCCCAGCAGGGTCTCGGCAGCCAGCTGGGACCGGTCGACGGCCTGGCCGAAGGCCACCAGATCACCGGCGGCCAGGGCCTGGGAGGCCGCCGGGATGATCTGCTCGGACTCGGCCAGGAAGTGATCCAGGCGCCTGGTCAGCCACTGGTCGTCAGAGATCAGGCGGTGCAGCCTCTCGGCCCCGGGATCGGCGGCCAGCGCATCGGCTAGCACGGCGTCCTGCCGTCGGGTGGCCCGGTTCCAGCGGTTCAGGATCTCCCGGGTCGACAGCGATGCCCGGTTGTAGAGGTCGCGCGCCGCCCCGGTCTTCTCGGCCGCCACCCCGCTCACCAGCACCACCAGGGCCAGATCTGCAGGGAACCCGACCCGCTGCTCCAGCCGGATCGGGCAGAACCGGAACTGGCCGAGCCGATCGGCCTCGCTGAAGACCATCGCGGTGTGGTCCTCCGAGCCCCCGAAGGTTCCGACGCCGGCCGCACCGGGAAGCTCCTTGAAACTCATCCCGTTCTCGAAACAGGCCAGGTACTGGGCCAGATCCGCCTGATCGGTGACATTGCGTCGCCAGCGGGGTGACCCGGTGAAGCCGTTGGCATCGGCCAGCGCCAGCACCAGGGAGCTCACCAGTGCCGAGGAGGAACTCATCCCGCTGGCCAGTGGCAGATTGCTGGAGATCTCGATCTGGCAGGGGGCCAGTGCGCCGAAGTTGTCGGTGAGCCGGTCGACCACGGTCTGCAGATAGCGGCCCCAGTGGCCGGCAGGCAGCTGCGGGTCGGTGCCGGCGACCAGCCGAAGGTCCCCGGGCACGGCGGTCGAGCGGGCGGTGATCCCCGGGCGCCCCGAGGTCGGGGTGCAGCTGATGGTGACGCCCCGGTCGACGGCGGCGACCAGGGTGCGCCCGCCCGCGTAGTCGGTGTGCTTGCCGAGGATCTCGATGCGGCCGGGGACGAACCAGCGGACCTCGGCGGCATCACCTTCAGAGCCGGGCACAGCCCTCTTGCCGGTGACCGTCCCGTTCCGGTCGGTCACAACAGCGCCTGCTGATCGCCCAGAGCGGCCTCGACGGAGGCGATGTCGCCACGGTTGGACATGTCGAGCACCCCGGCGTCGACCGGGACGACGTCGAAGCGCTCCCCGGCGTCAACCATCCAGCGCACCGCGTCGACGATCTCGAACTCCCCGCGTGCCGATCGGTCGATGCTGCGGCAGGCCTGGAAGATCCGCGGGGTCAGCAGGAAGCAGTTCATGGAGACCAGGGCGTCGTCGCCGGCGGCCGCCACCACCTCGGGGGCCGGCTTCTCGATGATCCCGGTGAGTCGATGATCGGCGTCGGCCCTCAACAGCGCGAAGGCCGCGATCCGTCCGGGGTCGATATTCGACTCGGCGAGCATCGAGCGCTTGGAGAAACCCAGGGTGGCGGAGGCCGGGGCCTCGGCCAGCCGTGCCACTGCGGCACCGGGGTAGAAGTTGTCGGAGTTGACCAGCAGGACGCGGTCACCGCCGGCGAAGGACTCCGCGGCCAGCGCCGCGTCAGCGGTGCCCAGCGGTTCCTGCTGGACGGCGTAGTCGATCGAGACCCGGGTCGTGGTCAGATCGTCGTAGTAGTCGCGGATCATCTGGTGCTCGGGACCGATCACCAGGCAGAACTCGTGATAGCCGACATCGGCCAGGGTCGATATCACGTGGTCGAGGAAGGGCCGACCGTTGAGGGTGATCATCGCCTTGACGCCGGCCGCGGCGGCGGCGGCCTGATCGCCGGCGAGCTCGACCCCCTCGGCGGCCCTGCGCATCCGGGTGCCCAGACCCCTGGCCATGATGACGGCCTTGTGGGGTGGGTCGAGGTGAGGGGTGGTGGCGGCATCGGTCATACCCGTCATCCTATGGACGCCGTTCGGGCCGATGCGCGATCGCGCGCACACAGCCGCCCATCCGATCACCTCGGACGCACAGTTGCCCGGGGTCAACTGTTGATCTGCTGCACCTTGGGTGCCAGGGCGTCGGCGGTCTGGGCGGCGACGGCATCCAGGTCCGCTCCGGTGGAGGCGGTGACCACCGCCACCACCAGCCCCTCGACCAGCGGTCCGGGGCTGATCCGGACCCTGGCCGCCAGATCGGGATCGACGAACTCCGATGCCATCTCGGCGGACAGGATGGAGGAGCCCAGGTCGACCAGGATGAGGATCCCCGAGCATCCGGAGAGCTCCTCGATGGCCGAGCCGACGGCAGCCGCGTCGGTGCCCAGGGTCTCCTCGTCCAGGCCGGCGGCCACCCGGATCGGGGGCGGGTTGTCGGGGACCATCTGCTCGGCGAGCTCAACCGCCGCCACCGCCAGCCGGTGGCTGTGCGAGACGACGATGATGCCGACCCCGGCAGGGGAGTCGGTCGGCGGAGCGGCCTCGGTGTCGTGTGCAGTCGCAGAGTTGTCAGCCATCACGGGCCTCCTCAGGCCAGGCAGCGCGCAGCGCTGTCGATGAGCAGGGCCATCGAGGTGGCACCCGGATCCTGGTGTCCCTTCGACCTCTCCCCCAGATAGGACGCCCGACCGCGTTTGGCGATCATGTCGACCGTGGAGTCCCTGCCCTGGTCGGCGGCCTTCGAGGCGGCCTGGAGGGCCTCAGCCAGACTCCTGCCCTCGTCGGCTGCCTGCTGGGCGGCAGCCACCGCCGGGGTGAGGGTGTCGACCAGGGTCTTGTCGCCGGGGGAGGCCTTGCCGCGGGCAATGATGCCGTCCAGTCCGGCCTTCATCCCCCGGGCGAGGTCCGCAGCGCTCAGCTCCCCGTCGCTGGTGAAGGTGGTGCCCAGCCTCAGGAAGAAGGTGCCGTAGAGGGGACCGGAGGCCCCTCCCACGGTGCTCACCAGGGTCATCCCGGCCTTCTTGAGCATTCCCGAGGCATCGGTGAAGGAAGCAGGGTCGAGAGCCGCCACCGCCGACATCCCGCGCGACATGTTGGAGCCGTGGTCGGCGTCACCGATCTGGCGATCGAGATCGGTGAGGTAGTTGGCCTGCTCGTTGATGACCTCGGCAAAGTCCTTCAGCCAGGTCGAGACGCTCTGCGCCGAGAGATCAGACATTATGTATCAGCATCCCCATCGAAGTCCGGGAGTATTGACCGGGGCGTCCCACAAATGGAGCAGGTCACCGTCGGCCTTCAGCAGTGTCAGGGAACATCCTGCCATCTCCAGGGAGGTGATGTGGTTGCCCACCAGGGTCCTGGAGACCTGCACCCCCTTGCCGGCCAGCACCTTGGAGACCTCTCCCCACACCAGGTACTGCTCGATGAGGGGGGTTCCGCCCAACCCGTTGAGCATCGCGATCACCGGTTCGCCGGTGAAGTCCAGATCGGCCAGGATCGGCTCGGCGAGCTGCTCGGCCACCTCGGCCGCGGTGCTCAGCTTGGCCCTCTGGCGGCCCGGTTCGCCGTGGATACCGATGCCCAGCTCGATCTCGTCGTCGGCCAGCTCGAAGGTCGGTCGGCCGGCCGCCGGCACCACGCAGGAGGTCAGCGCCAGGCCGAAGGATCGGCCCCCCTCGTTGACCTTGGCGGCCACCCTCAGCAGGGCGTCCAGGTCGCGGCCCTCCTCGGCGGCGGCACCCAGGATCTTCTCCATCAGAACGGTGAGTCCGACCCCGCGGCGTCCTACGGTGTACAGCGAGTCCTGGACGGCGACGTCGTCGGCCACCAGCACGGACTCGATCCGGATCCCTGACTCGGCGGCCGACATCTCGGCGGCCATGTCGAAGTTCATCACATCGCCGGTGTAGTTCTTGACGATGTGCAGCACGCCGGCGCCGCCGTCGACCGCCTTGTCGGCGGCCATCATCTGGTCGGGGACCGGGGAGGTGAAGACCTGGCCGCAGCAGGCGGCGTCCAGCATTCCGTAGCCGACGTAGCCGCTGTGCATCGGCTCGTGGCCCGAACCGCCGCCGGAGACCAGGCCGACCTTGCCCTCGTGCGGCTCCTCGGCGCGCAGCACCACGGCATTCTCGAGATCGACCCGGAGCGAATCGGGGTGGGCGGCGGCCACTCCGACCAGCGAGTCCTTGACGATATCCTCAACAGCATTGATGAGTTTCTTCATGAGCTCAAGTCAACCACCCCGTGGGGGCCCGGCCAAGGCACCACGGGGCCGGCGTCCGGCGGATCGAGGGCGGACTCCACTCAGCGCACGTGCCGGTCGTAGTCGACGGTCACCCGGCCTCGAACCATCCGCAGCCAGGGAGCCTTCTTGGAGGGGTCGAAGTGCACCCGGATCCGGTCATTGCGCATCACCACCGCAGTGACGGCGATGAAGGTCAGTCCCAGGAAGACCGCCCCGAAGCCCACGGTGGCCCGCGGGCTGATGGCATCTCCCAGCCAGCCCACCACCGGCGCGATGAGCGGCGTCCCGCCCATCACCACCAGAGCCCAGAAACTCATCACCCGGCCGCGCATCTGCGGGGAGACCGAGGTCTGCACCATCGAGTTGGCGACGATGGTGGTGGTCACCGCACCCCAGCCGACCGGGGCCATCAGGGCGGCGAAGATGCCGTACTTGGGGGCGAAGGTGGCCGCGGTCATCGAGATCGTGAAGACCACCAGGGCCAACTCGATGTAGCGCAGTCGGGGCTGACGCCGAGCCGCCTGGAGGGCACCGATGATCGCCCCGACACCCATCACCGAGCCGAGCAGGCCGAACTCCCCGGAGCCCTTCCCGAAGGCCTGGGTGGCCATCACGGCGTCCGAGATATTGAAGTTGAAGCCGAAGGTCCCCATCATGAAGCCGATGAAGAGCAGCAGCACCAGATCGGGGCGACCGCGGACATATCGGACGCCGTCGCGCACGGTGGCCTTCTCGGTGGCGATCGGGGCGGGGTGGAGCTGCTCGCTGTTGAGGAGGACGAGGGAGGCGATGAACAGCAGGTAGAGACCGACGTTGATCGTCATCACCCAGCCCACCCCGAAGACCGCGATGAGCAGTCCCGCCAGGCCGGGCCCCAGGATGCGCGCGCCGTTGAAGGAGGCACTGTTGAGGCCGATCGCGTTGGTGAGCTGGGACAGCGGAACCAGTTCGGGGACGAAGGACTGCATCGCCGGGGAGTAGAAGGAGGAGGCGATGCCGTCGAGGCCGGCGAACATGAACACCATCCACAGCTGGGCATGTCCGCTCAGCACCAGCAGGGCGAGGATCGCGGCGTCGATGAGCAGCACGAGCTGGGCGGTCACCATGATCCGGCGCTTGGGGAAACGGTCTGCCAGGGCGCCGGCCCACGGGGTGATGAGCAGCACGGGCAGGAAGTTGATGGCGGTGACCCAGCCCAGCGCGGTGGCGTTGTGGTCGGTGAGGATCACCAGCACCAGCCAGGCCTGGGCGGTGCGCGCGATCCACTGCCCGAGATTCGCCAGCAGGGTGCCGGCGAAGAAGATCCGGTAGTTCGGGATGGCCATGCTGGCGAACATCGTTCTCATGCCTGGTGGGGCCCCGTTCTGCTCGGCTGATCCGCCCAGCTGATCTGCCCGACTCATCCACCGGGGTCGGCCGGCCGCCGGGTCATGTGCGACTCGGACAACGCTAAACCCTCGTCGCCGAAGTTGTGCACTTCGCTCAGTCGCGCTGTCCCGGATGAGCGATCAGGTGTGAGAAGGTCGGGGGGCGGATGCACGGGTGTGACGCTCGTGTGCGAGGCGAGGTCTGGAGACGGGAGAGAGATGGCGACGATCGGCCAGTGGGTGGAGGGGGGCCGGTTGAGGACCCTGCCGATCTCGGCCTCGGCGGTGATCGCCGGGGTCTCCTCGGCGGTGGCGATCGGGCATTTCAGCCTGCTGCCGGCAGTGCTGGCCCTGGTGGTGGCACTGGCCCTGGTGATCGGGGTGAACTTCTCCAATGACTACTCCGACGGTATCCGGGGCTCCGACGGACCCGGCCGGGTCGGCCCGTTGCGGCTGGTCGGTTCGGGTGCCGCCCGGCCCGGACAGGTCAGGGCGGCGGCATTCGGCTTCTTCGGGATCGCCGGGTTGGCCGGCCTCGCGTTGGTGGTGCTGACCGGCCACTGGTGGCTGCTGGCGGTGGGAGTGGCCTGCGTGCTGGCGGCCTGGTTCTACACCGGTGGCTCCCATCCTTACGGCTACGCCGGGTTGGGGGAGATCTTCGTCTTCGTCTTCTTCGGACTGGTCGCGGTGGCAGGGACGACCTATGTGGTCGCCGGGAGGGTGGATGCCGCGACCTGGGTGGCGTCGGTCGTCTTCGGCCTGCTGGCCTGCGCCGTGCTGGTGGCCAACAACCTGCGCGACATCGAGGGGGACCGTGCGTCCGGCAAGCGGACCCTGGCCACTCGGCTGGGTGACGCCGGGACCAGGGCGCTCTATCTGGTGCTGGCGGCGCTGGCGGTGATCGGTGTGGTCATGGTGGCGGCGATCACCTCCTGGTGGGCATTGCTGGGACTGGTGATGGTGGTCTTCCTGGCAGGGCCGGTGCGCTCGATGGTCACCGGAGCCACCGGGATGGTGTTGGTGACGACGTTGAAGAGCACCGGTCTCGCCGAACTGGCCGGGTCGGTCGGGCTGCTCGTCGGTGCGATCCTCGGCTGAGGGTGAGTGCGGCCGGGAACTCCTTCGATAGGTTGATGAGAGGTTTCACGCCACCCATCGTTGAGAGGACAGCTGATGATCATCACCCTGGCATTCCTGGACATCAAGCCCGAGTGCGTCGCCGCATTCATCGAGGCCAGCACGGCCAATGCGGTGGCCAGCCGCACCGAGCCCGGCGTCACCCGCTTCGACCTGGTGCGCCAGCTCGACGTGCCGACCAACTTCACCCTGGTCGAGGAGTACCGCGACATCGACGCGGTGGAGGCGCACCGCACCACCGAGCACTACCTGACCTGGAAGGCCGCAGTGGCCGATATGCAGGCCACCCCGCGTTACTCGCACCGTTACGAGATCCTCTGAGCGGATCTCAGAACTTGATGCCGAACTGCTCCAGGCGCTTGCGATCGGCCTTGGAACTGGAGGCCTGCAGGGCCAGCAGCTCGGCGTAGATGCCACCGGACGAGGCCAGCTCCTGGGGCGTCCCGATCTCGTCGACCCGGCCCTGATCCAGGGTGACGATCCGGTCGACCCCGGAGATGGTCGACAGTCGGTGGGCGATGATGAGGCTGGTCCGGCCCTCCATCAGGGCTTCCAGACCGGCCTGGACCCATCTCTCCGATTTGGTGTCCAGGGCCGAGGTGGCCTCGTCGAGCACCAGGATCGGGGCGTCCTTGAGGATTGCACGGGCGATCGCGATGCGCTGCTTCTGACCCCCCGACAGCTTGATACCGCGTTCGCCGACCAGGGTGTCGTAGGACTCCGGGAAGCGGGTCACGAAGCGGTCGGCGTAGGCCCGACGGGCGGCCTCGGTGATCTGTGCGTCGGTGGCCTCAGAGCCGTAGGCGATGTTCTCCCGGATGGTTCCCGAGAACAGTGACGGATCCTGGAAGACCACTCCGATGCTGTGGCGCAGCTCGGCGACCGGGAGCTCGGCGATGGACTGGCCGCCGACCAGGATCTGGCCGGCCTGCAGCGGGTAGAGCCCCAGCAGCAGGTTGACGATGGTCGACTTGCCGCCGCCCGACTCCCCGACCAGGGCCACCCGTTCCCCCTTGCCGATCTGGAAACTCACCTGGTCGATGACCCGGTTCGGCCCGTCGTAGGAGAACACCGCGTCGCGGAACTCCACAGCTGGGCGGTCCGGGGTGATCGAGATGACGGCCGGGGTGGAGGCATCTGGCAGCGGCCGGGTGTAGGAGGGCCGGGTCGCCATCACAGCGAAGTAGTCCTTGGACCCGGAGATCGCCCGCTGGGCGTTGTCGATGATGTAGCTCATCATCTGCACCGGCTGGCGGGCCATCGTCATCAGCTGGATGAGCAGAACCATCTGGCCGATGCTGAAGAATCCGCGGGCGGTCTGGACGAAGATGATCGCGTAGATCCCGAAGAAGATGACGTTGAGCACCGCCCGACGCAGGGTGTCCATCAGGTGCCAGTGGGTGGACTGTTCCTTGGTGGTGACGATGGTGGCCTCGTAGTGGTCGTCGAAACCGCGCTGTTCCATGCGTTCGGTGACGAAGGACTTGACCACCCGGATCTGCGAGATGACCTCCTGGAACCGACCCGATGCCGTGTCCAGGTGCTCGTTGATGATGTCCTGGCGGGCCTGCCAGTGCCGCGAGGTGAGCGCGGTGAGCCAGACATACAGCGGGAAGACCACCGCCAGCAGCACCGCCAGCGGCCAGTAGTACCAGGCCGAGATGATCAGCACCGCCGCGGTGGTCAGCAGCAGGGTGAAGAAGTTGTTGGCGAAGGCCTTCGCGAAATCAGTGATATTGGTGATCGAGCGGGTCAGCTTGTTGGTGATCGAACCGGTGAGTTCCTCATCGAACCAGGACTGCGGCAGCGACAGCAGCTTGGCGAAGTAGCGGCTCGACAGGATCTCGCGCATCCTGGCGCTCATCACATCGCCGAGCCAGCCGTTGACATTGGTGGCCACCGAGTTGATCAGATCCATCGCCAGCAGCAGTACCGCCATCCACAGGATCGCCTCGATGTGGTGGGAGCCGGTGCGCACCCCGTCGACGGCCAGATCTGTCGCACGGGCGATGACGAAGGGCACCGCCAGGGCGGTGAGGGCCACCACCACCGCCGAGAGGACGACACCGACGTAGTGACGCCACAGCGAGCTGGTGAACCGCAGGATTCGGGTCAGAGAACGCACAGCTGGCAAGGTTACGAGGGTCGGGTGCCAACGTCAGGGGTGTTCCGCGCACAGCGCGAGGGAGAGGGGCGGTTCAGGGCTCGGCGGGGGCTGCCGGCTGGCACCGGCGCAGCCAGTGCCGCAGCGCGTAGGTGGCCCGCACGTCGTCCTCGTTGTAGTCCAGCACCCGGCGCGCGGCCGACTCCCGCAGCTGCGGATCGGCATCGTGGGCCGCCTGGTCCCACCAGACCTGGGAGTTCAGCCCGCCCGGCTCGGCGTCTCTCCAGTGGAATCCGGGCCCGGCCTGGGCGACGGCTTTCAGCCCCAGCCCCGCGGTGCCGAAGAAGTGCCGGGTCATCACCGTGAACAGGTCGAGGAAGCAGCCCGAGGCCAGCAGGTGGTTCACCTGGCCGGCGGTCCGGGATCCGGCCGGGGTGGACCTGCGTCCGAATCGGCGGAGGTGCACCTTCTCGTAGTCGGAGTAGTGCACGATGACACATCCCGGTTCGGCTCTCACGGCGTCATCCAGCCAGCCGATGGCTCGTGCTGCCAGGGCCGCCTCGGTGGCGTCATCCAGGTCCTCGAAGCAGGAGAAGGCGAGGTAGTAGGGGCTTGTGTGCCCGGCGCTGGTGGCCAGCAGCCGATCTGCGTCGTCGACCCAGAATCCCCACAGGTAGACCCGGTCGTCGGGTGAGGTCTCGATGTCGAAGTCGATCTCCAGGCGCGAGGCTGGCAGCGAGATCGGATCGTCATCATTGCGTTCCAGGGCCACCCCGTCGCGGATCAGCCGGGCCCGGCGGGCGGCCAGCCGGATCCGCCGCTCGGGCTGGGGGCGGTGCTGGACCTGGGGCAGGTAGTCGGGCAGCAGGGAGTCCAGGTCGGCGTCGGCCAGTTCGTCGACGGTGCTGACTCCCAGCCTCCGCAGAGTGGCGATCTCGCGGACGTCCAGTGGTGCCTTGGAGATCCGCAGTGACAGGTCGGCGTCGTCCAGCTGCGGTTCGCAGACCCGCCACCAGGGGCAGGACTCGCACTCGCGCACCACGATCGGGGCGACCATCGGGTGATCCGGCGAGGTCATCGCGTGACGGGCCACCGAGACCCGGAAGTCGTGCTCGTGGTCGTAGCGGGCCAGCACCGAGCGACGCCGCCAGCCCGAGGCTGCGGTGCGCGAGAAGGTCCGGATGAAGCGGTGGTCCAGGTCCAGCCAGGAGACTCCCTGGTCGCCCTCCAACAGGTCGATCTGGTCGGTGCCGATGATCCCGGCGATCCGCGGGGCCGGTAGCGGGTCCGCCGCCGGGAGCAGCCCCAGATCCTCCAGCAGCCGCCAGTGGTGGGCGGCCTGCAGCAGCGGTCCCTGCCGTGCCGAGCGGAAGGTCTGATCGGTGGCCAGCTGGGCCGCGGAGGGGTCGGGGGCGGCCAGCGAACTGGCCCAGGTGAACCGGTGGCGGGTGTGGTGGCGCTCCAGGATACGGTGCGGGGTGATCACCACCGGCAGGTATCCGGGGGTGCCGGAGGAGGTCACTCCGGCTCTCACCAGCACCTCGGGGGATCCCCGCCGGTGGCCGGCCGCCGAGCTGGCAAGGGCGGGGGCCAGTATCACCGGGGCGCCGGCGGCCAGGGCATCGACGGTGGCCGATCCAAGGTTCTGGGCCTGTCGCAGGTCCACCGCCCCCCGGACCGCGGCCAGCCGGTCGCAGGCGGCGTCCACCACTTGCCGGGAGTCGGCGAAGAGCTCGGCGTCGCCCTCCTGGTCGGGGCGCGGCAGGGCCGCGATGGTGGGGTCGAAGGCGTTGTGGATCTTGACCGGGCAGGAGCGGGCGGCCCAGCAGTCCAGCAGGATCTGCTGGTGCTGGACGTCCGCCGGTTCGGGTTGCCTCAATCGGTGCTCCTGGGTCATGCCTTCCACGCCCGGTGCAGGGCCACGATGCCACCGCAGATGTTGCGCCAGGCCACTGCCTGCCAGCCGGCCCCGGCCATCAGATCGGCCAGGGTGCGCTGGTCGGGCCAGGCCAGGATCGACTCGGCCAGGTAGTCGTAGGCATCCCGATTGCTGGCGGCCAGCCGGGCCATCGCCGGGATGGCGGCCAGCAGGTAGTCCTTGTAGAGATGACGGAAGGGCGACCAGGTCGGAGTGGAGAACTCGCAGACCACCAGGCGCCCGCCGGGCCTGGTGACCCGCAGCATCTCGGCCAGAGCTGCCGAGGTGTTCTCCACATTGCGCAACCCGTAGGAAATGGTGACGGCATCGAAGGAGTCGTCGGCATAGGGCAGCCGGGTGGCGTCGCCCGCCACGAAATGCAGCCCGGGCTGGCGCTGGTGACCGACCTGGAGCATCCCCATCGAGATATCGGTGGGGTAGACCTCGGCGCCGTGGGCGGCGAAGGTGGCGGACGAGGTCCCGGTGCCGGCTGCCAGGTCCAGGATCGTCTGGCCCGGTGCCGGCTCGACGGCCTCGACGACCAGGTCGCGCCAGTGGTCGACAGCTCCCATCGTCATGATGGAGTTCATCAGGTCGTAGCGCTTCGCCACGCCGTCGAACATCGAGGCGACGTCGTCATGGTGCTTGTCAAGGGTGGCCCGGGTCGTCAACACGGCGCCAAGTCTTCCACAGCTTCGCGAGCCCATCGCCCGGGTTTGGGGGCTGTCGGCGGGTGCGGGACAATAGCCATCATGGCCTCTCCCTCCCCAGTCCTGGTTGTCAAGGACGTCACCAAGTCCTACGGCGATCACACCGTCATCAAGAATCTGTCCTTCACCGTGCACGCCGGGGAGGCGGTGGCGCTGACCGGGCGCAACGGTGCCGGCAAGTCGACGGTGCTGCGCTGCGTGGTGGGGGCCGACCGGCCCACCTCCGGAACGGTGGAGGTCCTCGGCAAGCCGGTCAGTGAGACCAGCGCCGAGTTCCGCCGCAATGTCGCCACCGTCATCGATGACCTGGATTTCTTCCCCGATCTGTCGGTGGTCGAGCATCTGGATCTGCTGGCCCGGGCCCACGGTCTGGCTGAGGCGGACGCCCTGGTCGACGAGGTGTTGGAGGAGGTCCAGCTGGTGCCTCAGTCGGGGCAGCTGCCCGGTACCCTGTCGACCGGTCAGCGGCGGCGTCTGGCGCTGGCCACCGCCTTCGTGCGGCCCCGGAAACTGCTGGTCCTCGATGAGCCGGAGGCCCGGTTGGACGTCGAGGGGATCGCCTGGCTCGGCACCCGGCTGCGCGAGGAGATGAGCCACGACCTGGCGATTCTGATGGCCTCCCATGAACCCTCCCTGCTGGAGGCCCTCGGCGCCCGGACCGTGGCGCTGGGAGGGCAGCGCGGATGAGCCGCGGACGCAACCGCAAGGGCCGCGGTCAGAACCGGCCCGCCGCACAGGGCGGGCAGAACCAGGCCGCTCAGAACTCGGTCGAGCACCAGGGAGCCAGACCCCTGGAGTCCAAGGACGCCGAGATCGCCGACGTCGCGCTGCCCGACCTCATCATCGACCACCAGCCCGAGGAGTTCTGGCAGGGCGAGGTCGACGAGAAGCAGCTGCTGCTGCTGATGGGGGACTGGCGCAAGGGCCGCACCACCAGGAACATCTGGCAGGCGCTCAGCGACGGCTATGTGCTGCTGTTCTCCCTGGCCGTGGTGCTGGCGATGCTCGTCAGCCTCATCATTCAGGCCCAGGGCCAGGCCGCGACCTGCTCGGCGACCGGCTGCCGGACCGCCCGTGAGCTGCTGCCCTGGGCGGCACTGGCCGGGGTCCTGGCCTTCGCGATGATGGCGGCGCGGATCTTCGGCCCGGTGCTGGCCTCGGCGGCCGAGGGATTCTGGCTGCTGGACTCTCCCATCAACCGCTCCCGGGTGCTGGTGAATCGCCTGTGGGTCGCGATCGCAGCCGCCTTCGTGGGGGGTGCCGCGATCGGTGCCCTGATGTCGGCGCTGACCGGCTCCTCGGGACAGGCGATCATCGCCTGGACGGTGGCCACCGGTTTCGCCGCCTGCGGAGTGGTGGCGTTCGCAGCCGCCCAGCAGGGTGCCGAGCGGGTCTGGACCGTCAAGCTGGTGGGCGGTCTGGCCGGTCTGGCCGGGCTGTGCGCCCTGCTGGCCGTGGTGGGTTCGGCGAGCGGCTGGTTCCATCTGGAGATCACCACCTCGGTGGCTCTGCAGTCCGCCTGGGGGGTGGCTGCGGGCGGGGTCCTGCTGCTGATCGTCTCCGGGGTGCTGGCGCGGATGCGGCTGAACCGGATCCGGCGGGCCCGGCTGATGTCGGGAGGCTCCCTGGCTGCCGGCATGCAGGGCGCCGCCTTCGCCCTGGACTTCGCCCTGATGCGCGACATCCTCCAGGAGCGGGACGCCGTGGAACGCGGCCAGGTGCGCCCCACCCGTGGCCGTGGGCTCGGCCTGCAGACCCTGGTCTGGCGCGACGTCCAGCGTCTCATCCGGTTCCCCCGCCCGCTGCTGGCACTGGCGGTCACTGCGGTGGTGCCCTACGCCGTGGAGGCCCTGGGGATGGGCCGGTTCTCCTCGACCATCTCGGCGCTGGTGCTGGTCGCGGCGCTGATCCCGTTCTTCACCACCTTGCGGGTGCTGTCGCGCACCAAGGGCCTGATGCGCTGCCTGCCGTTCACCACCAGCCAGGTGCGCACCTCGGCCTCGGTGGTTCCTGGTGTGCTGGCCGGGTTGTGGGCGATCGCCGTGGTGCCCGCCTTCCATGGGGTGGGCTCGGCGAGCCACACGCCGTGGATCCAGGCCGTCATGCTGGCCGTCATCACCGCGGCCGCCGGCTACATCGGCGCGATCCGCTGGGTCTCGGCGAAATCCGCCGACTACTCGGCGCCGATGGTGGCCACCCAGATGGGTGCGATGCCTCCAGGTCTGATGTTCAACCTGGTCCGCGGCCTGGACATGGTGGCCCTCATCACGATCTGGATCGTGCTGGGACTGTCGCCGTGGATCTCCGTCGTGGTGGCGGTGATCGCCTACGCCATCCTGCGGATGGGCGGCATCAACCAGGAGGAGCTGCTCGAGAAGCAGAAGGAGGCCCAGGCCGAAATGGCGCGCACCAGGCGCGGTGGGTCCGGGGGTGCTGGTGGCTCGTCGGGCACGAAGGTCGTCACCCGCAAGAGGCGATGACCAGACGCGTCGCCCCAGCCGGGGCGACGCGTTACCTCACCAGGCTGAGGGTCGAGGCGATCCGCTCCTCGAGTTCGGCGGCCAGCAGGTTCACGTCGTCGTCGCGGGCCACCGGCTGGCCCACGAAGACATGCACCAGGTTCGGGTCGGTGGCGTCGATCTGGGCGCCGCGCCAGTCGGTGACCCATTCACCATCGCCCTCGGAATCGATCCAGCCGATCGGCCCGGAGATTCTGCCACGGTCGACCCCCTCCACCTCGGCGATCGTCTCCAGGGCCTTCCACGGCGGCAGGCCGCTGACGAAGGGGGCCGGATGGATCGCCGCGACTGCGGCCAGCGAACGAGTGGTGGGAAGCGGAGCCCCGGTGATGTCGGTCGCCAGTAGCCGGTCGGAGGCGGCAGTGACGAGCCCCGGGAATGGAGAGCCCTCGATCGACCGGCAGAAGGGTCGCAGCGTCTCCTCGGACCAGCGCACCGCCCGCTGGTGCTGTCTGGCGTAGAAACCACGGCCGTGCAGGGCCTCCAGCAACTGAGGTACCGGGTCAATCGTGCCACCTGGCCCGTGGGTCAGCGTCCGAGTCGTGATGAGGCCGTCGATCTGTCGTACCACCAGCTTCGACGTCGTTCCCACTGCCCCCTGCACCAGGTAGGTCCAGGAGCCGGGAAGTACGTCGGCGCACAGCTTGACGATCCAGCGAGGGTCCACCGGAGTATCGGTGTGGGCCATCAGGTCGCGCATCAGCAGCACGCGTTGCAGGTCCTCGCCCAGGATCTCGCGGACCTGAGTGGCGCGCTCCACCCAGCCCTCGGCGGTGATCACCCCGTCGGAGACCTCCAGGCCGGTGGGCTTGCGGGGTGGCGGCTGGACCTGCGGCGGATCGGCATGCACCGAGTCGTAGGACATCTGGGTGAGCCAGCAGTAACCGGCCCGGCGCCCGATGACGGTCTCCGGAACGATCATCACCGACGGCGAGGTCGACCGGTCGCCGTCGAAGGTGAAGGAGCCGAAGGCCAGCGGTCCGGTGCCGTGCACCCCCGGCATCTCCGTCTCATTCTCGATGTCGGCGCAGAACGCCTCCCACCAGACGTCTGCGGCACCGGGGGAGTCCGTCTCGAAGCGGGCGATCTCGCCCAGCCCGACTATCCCCTCCTTGCCGTGCAACAGGCACATGCTGTTGCGCGGGGTGAGATATCTCTGGAGGGATCCAGGGTCAGGGATGGCCACGGTGCGGGCGCGCAGCCGGCTCGATCCTGGATTGACGATCACAGTGAGCACAATACCGGCCCGGCATGCGAATGCGTGCACGTCCTCCCAGCCAGACCGGGTATCGGTAGAGATGTGCTCACCGGGTCGGAGGGGTCCAGTCGCCGCTACGAGGCGCGATACCTGATCAATCTGCTGTCATGGCGCGAGTTCCGATTTCTGAAACTCCGGTGTGGCGAATTCCGTCCCGGTGTGGCCGGCGTCTCCCCTTGTCGGAACGCAGTGCACGGATGTGACGCGGCCACCGGGGGGCCATAGACTCGGAGCCACGGTTCAATGAGGAGGCGGTCATGGCGCAGCAGCGGGACAACGGGCCCGGTCCCGGGGTCGACGCCGCCCGCAGCCACTCGGTTCGTGGCGGCCGCCATGAGTCCGATGTCATCGTGGTCGGCGCCGGACCCGGTGGGTCGGCCACTGCCGCCCACCTGGCCCGCCGAGGCCTGCACGTCACCCTGCTGGAGAAGGCCGTCTTCCCCCGCGACAAGATCTGCGGGGACGGGCTGACCCCGCGTGCCGTCAAGCAACTCATCCGGCTCGGCGTCGACGTCTCCGAGCAGGCCGGCTGGAAGCACACCAGGGGGCTTCGCATCTACGGCGGCACCATCCCCTCCTTCGTGATGGAGTGGCCTGAGCTGTCCGACTTCCCGGACTTCGGGATGGTCTGCCGCAGGGCGGTGCTGGACCAGTTCCTGGCCGAGCACGCCGCGGCCCAGGGAGCCGAGCTCATCACCGGGGTCAACGTCACCGAGCCGGTCATCGATCCGCGCACCGACCGGATCACCGGCGTCCGCGCCAGGGACGGCCGCACCTTCAGTGCCCCGGTGGTGGTCGGCGCCGACGGAGTCTCCTCGAGACTGGCCACTCGGATGGGCATCCATCGGCGCGAGGACCGCCCGATGGGGGTGGCGGTGCGGACCTACTTCCGTTCCCCGATGTCCCAGGACGACTGTCTGAGCTCCTGGCTGGAGCTGTGGGACGGCAAGCCCCACGAGTCGGCCCTGCTGCCCGGCTACGGCTGGGCCTTCCCCGAGCCCGACGGCACGGTCAACGTGGGGCTGGGAATGCTCGACTCCTCCGATGCCTTCCGCAACACCGACTACCGGGGGCTGATGAAACGCTGGTTGTCCCACACCCCGCCCGAGTGGGGGCTCACCGAGGACAATCAGGAGGGCCCGATCCGCGGGGCCGCGCTGCCGATGGCCTTCAACAGGGCTCCCGCCTACCGTCGGGGTCTGCTCCTGGTGGGAGACGCCGCAGGGATGGTCAATCCCTTCAACGGGGAGGGCATCGACTACGCCATGGAGGCCGGCGAGATGGCAGCCGATGCGATCGCCGAGGCCCATTACCGCGGCGCCGGGAGTTCCTCGGCCGAGAAGGCCCTGGAGGGTTACCAGAGCTGTCTGAAGGCCCGGCTGGGCGGCTACTACCGGCTCGGGACCATCTTCGTGAAACTCATCGGCGATCCGAGAGTGATGCGGATGTGCACGACCTACGGGCTGCCGCGGAAGTCCCTGATGAAGCTGGTCAACAAGCTGCTGGCCAATCTCACCGATGCCCGTGACGGAGATCTGTCGGACCGGCTCATCAACACCCTCACCCGATTGGCGCCCTCAGCATGAGGTACCGACAGGGCAGCATGAGGTACCGACAGGGCAGCATGAGGTACCGACAGGGCAGCATGAGGTACCCGGCGTGCGAGAACAGCGGGGCCGGTGTCGTACACCCCGCCGCGATGAACTATCTTGATTCCAAGACAGATCAGCGAAGATCGCGTCAACTCAGTTCCAGCAGGCCCGGCGGCACTCCGGGTGCCACAGACAACGACGTCGAAGGCGGTAGGTCATGAACCCGTACATCCCCCTAGTCAGCATGATGATCCTGGCGGCGCTGTTCGTCTGCGTGATGATCGGCATGAACAAGGTGTTCAGCCCGACCCGCCACAACGCCTCGAAGCACGTCACCTATGAGTGCGGCATCGAGCCCACCCCGCAGCCGGTCGGTGGCGGGCGTTTCCCGGTGAAGTACTACGTGGTCGCGATGCTCTACATCGTCTTCGACATCGAGATCGTCTTCCTCTACCCCTGGGCGGTCGGCTTCAACCACTTCCTCAGCCTGGGAGCCTTCGCCGTCATCGAGATGGTGCTGTTCATCGCGACGGTCTTCGTCTCCTACCTCTACGTCTACCGCCGACGAGGCCTGGACTGGGATTGAACTGGACACCACGGATCTGGACCCGGCCCACCCGGCATGACTCGGCACAGCATGACTGACCGCAGCATCACCGAGCAGGGCAAGGACTGAGAGGAAGAAATGGCCGAGTACGACGCTGATGTCCCAGCCGGCATTGTGATGACCTCCATGGAGGCGGTGGTCGGATGGTTGCGCAAGAGCTCCTTCTGGCCCCTGACGATGGGGCTGGCCTGCTGCGCCATCGAGATGATCTCCTACGGCGGCCCGCGTGCCGACGCCGCCAGATGGGGTCATGAGGTGTTCCGCTCCTCGCCCCGACAGGCCGATCTGATGATCGTCTCGGGCCGGGTGAGTCAGAAGATGGCCCCGGTGGTCCGTCAGCTCTACGACCAGATGCCCAATCCCAAGTGGGTCATCTCGATGGGGGCCTGCGCCTCCTCGGGCGGGATCTTCAACAATTACGCGATCATCCAGGGCTGCGACCACATCATCCCGGTCGATGTCTACCTGCCGGGCTGCCCGCCGAGCCCCGACATGCTCATCGATGCCGTGTTCAAGCTGCGCGAGCAGATCCAGCACTGGCCGCTGCTCGGTCACATGGCCGAGGTCGAGAAGGCCAAGGAGAGCATCGCGCTGGCCGCCCCCAGCACCCTGGAGATGCCCACCACCACGCCGTCGAAGGAGATCGGGCGATGAGTGATCAGACGCCGAGCGCCGGCAGCGGCGACAAGGCCCCGGAGCGGAGCGGAGGGGACGCCGGGATCGAGCAGGTTCCCGCCCCCAACCCGGTGATGGAGGTCCGCAGCGGGATGTGGGGAGGTGCCTCCGGAAGCTCCGACACGTCCGGCTACAACGGACTGGTCAGCGTCGTGGAGTTCCCCGGCGACTCCTCGCGGCCCTACGGTGGCTGGTTCGACGCGGTGGCCGACCGGATGGCCCAGCTGGTGCCCGGCTTCTCCGCCGGCCTCACCCTGGTCGACCGCGGCGAGATCACCTTCTTCGTGCGACCCGAGAAGCTTCTCGAGCTCGTCTCCGCACTGCGCGACGACGCGCAGCTGCGGTTCGAGTGCTGCGCCGCCCTGACCTGCGTGCACTACCCGCAGATGACCGGCCAGCAGGTGCACGTCGTCTACAACCTGCTGTCCTACACGCACAATCGGCGGATCCGCCTGGAGGTGGCGTTGGCCGACCCTGCTGACCAGCACCCGCACCTGCCCTCGGTGGTGAGCGTCTACCCGCACGCCGACTACCAGGAGCGCGAGGCCTGGGACATGTTCGGGGTGATCTTCGACGGCCACCCGGCACTGACCAGGATCCTGATGCCGGATGACTGGGTCGGCCATCCGCAGCGCAAGGACTACCCGTTGGGGGGCATCCCGGTGGAGTACAAGGGCCATGTGACACCTCCGCCGGACGAGCGAAGGAGTTACAACTCATGAGCGAGCAGACACGCAGCGGGTTCCGCACCTCGGCCGGGGGCCCGGGATCCCCGGGGGCGGCGGGCCGCGAGGAGTTCCTGGCCCAGGGCGGCGACTGGTCCGACATCGTCGCCGAGTCCGCCGAGCGTGGGGACGAGACGGTGGTGGTCAACTTCGGCCCCTCGCACCCCTCCACCCACGGTGTGATGCGCCTCATCATGGAGCTGGACGGCGAGACCATCACCAGCATCCGGCCGGGTATCGGATTCCTGCACACCGGTATCGAGAAGAACATGGAGTACCGCACCTGGACCCAGGGCGTCACCTTCGTGACCCGGTGCAACTATGTGGCCAACTTCTTCAACGAGGCGGTCTACTGCTTGGCGGTGGAGAAGCTGCTCGGAATCACCGACGAGATCCCCGAGAGGGCCCAGATCCTGCGGGTGATGATCATGGAGGTCAACCGGATCTCCAACCACTTCACCGGGGTGGGCGCCGGGGCCCTGGAGCTCAACGCCACATCGGTCCAGGAGGTCTGCCTCCGGGAACGCGAGATCTGCCTGGAGTTCAACCAGGCGGTCACCGGGCTGCGGATGAACAACGCCTGGATCCGCCCCGGCGGCACCGCCACCGATCTTCCCGAGGACGGCCTGGACCGGTTGCGCGATCTCATCAAGAGGATGTCGGACAACATCCCGGAGATCGACCAGTTCTTCACCGCTAACCCGATCTTCAGGTCACGCACCCAGGGGGCCGGATACATGGACCTGGCCGGCTGCATGGCGATGGGCTGCACCGGTCCGGTGCTGCGCTCCACCGGCCTGCCCTGGGACCTGCGCAAGAAGCAGCCCTACAGCGGCTACCAGGACTACGACTTCGAGGTCTGCACCGCCGACTCCTGCGACGCCTACGGGCGCTACCTGGTGAGGCTGCACGAGATGTTCGAGTCGATCAAGATCCTCAAGCAGTGCCTCAAGCGCCTCACCGAGACCCAGGGTGCCCCGCACATGGTCGCCGACAAGAGGATCGCCTGGCCCGCCGAGCTGTCCATCGGCCCCGACGGCCAGGGCAACTCCTACGAACACATCAAGCACATCATGGGGGAGTCCATGGAGGCACTCATCCACCACTTCAAGCTCGTCACCGAGGGGTTCAAGGTGCCCGCCGGGCAGGTCTACCAGGCGGTCGAGGCCGGCGCCGGGGAGCTCGGCTGCCATCTGGTCTCCGACGGCGGGACGAGGCCCTACCGGTGCCATCTGAGGGACCCCGGATTCATTCACGTCCAGTCGATCCCGGCGATGTGCGAAGGCGCGCTGCTGCCCGACGTGGTGGCCACCCTGGCCTCCCTCGACCCGGTGATGGGAGGGGTGGACCGATGAGCGCCCCCGACCAGGACGGCCAGTCGGCCTCCTACCCCTTCTCCGAGGAGTTCCACAGCCACTTCAGCGACACCGGCGGGGTCGACCAGTCCGACCAGTCGACGTCGATCACCGAGCAGACCCTCGAGGAGCTGCGCTCCCTGGCGGCCCGCTACCCCGAGCCGCGATCGGCCCTGCTGCCGATGCTGCACCTGGTGCAGTCGGTCGACGGGCGGGTCTCCCCGGCCGGCATCGAGGCCTGCGCCCAGGTGCTCGGTATCACCGCGGCCCAGGTCTCGGGGGTGGCGACCTTCTACACCATGTACAAGCGGCGTCCGGCCGGCCAGCACCACATCGGGATCTGCACCACCTCGGTGTGCGCGATCCTGGGTGGCGACCTGCTGCTGGACCGGGTGGAGCACAAGCTCGGCATCAAGGAGGGCCAGACCACCGCGGACGGGAAGTTCTCCCTGGAGCGCATCGAGTGCAACGCGGCCTGTGATTTCGCTCCGATCATGATGGTCAACTGGGAGTTCATGGACAACATGACTCTCCGCAAGGCCGACGAGATCCTCGACGCGCTGGCCGCCGGTGAACCGGTCCACTCCACCCGGGGCGCCACCATCACCAGCTGGCGGGAGGCCGAGCGGGTGCTCGCCGGGTTCCCCGATGACCGGGCCGATGAGGGCCCCACCGCGGGAGACGCCTCCCTGCAGGGTCTGAGGATCGCCCGCCAGCACGGCTGGAGCGCTCCGGTAGCGCAACGGCCGGCAGAACAGTCGCAGACCGACGACCAGGGTGAGGAGGAGTCGAGATGAGTGAGGATGCAGTCACCCTCGAGATGGCTCAGGGCAGCTCCCCGCTGACCCCCGTGCTGTCGGCGAACTGGGACGACCCGCGCGCCTGGAAGCTCGTCAACTACGAACGACGCGACGGCTATCGCGGGCTGCGCACCGCGCTGGGGATGGCCCCCGATGATGTCATCAGCCTGGTGAAGGAGGCCGGCCTGCGCGGTCGTGGCGGGGCGGGTTTCCCGGCCGGCCTGAAATGGTCCTTCATCCCCAAGGACAACCCCAACCCCACCTACCTGGTGGTCAACTGCGACGAGTCCGAGCCGGGCACCTGCAAGGACATGCCGCTGCTGATGGCCTCCCCGCACACCCTGGTGGAGGGCGCCATCATCGCCTCCTACGCAGTGCACGCCAAGGTGGCCTTCCTCTACGTCCGCGGTGAGGTGCTGCACATCATCCGGCGCCTCCAGCAGGCGGTCCGGGAGGCCTACTCGGCCGGTTACCTCGGCTCCGACATCCTGGGCTCGGGATATGACCTGGACATCATCGTGCATGCTGGTGCCGGGGCCTACATCTGCGGCGAGGAGACCGCTCTGCTGGACTCCCTGGAGGGACGCCGCGGCCAGCCCAGGCTGCGCCCGCCCTTCCCTGCGGTGGCCGGCCTCTACGCCAGCCCGACGGTGGTCAACAATGCCGAGACGATCTCCTCGGTGCCGGCCATCCTCACCCATGGCAAGGACTGGTTCCAGTCGATGGGCACCGAGAAATCGGCCGGCTTCACGCTCTTCTCGCTGTCGGGCCATGTCGCCAACCCCGGCCAGTACGAGGCCCCACTGGGCATCACCCTGGCGCAACTGCTCCAGATCAGCGGCGGGATGCGAGCCGGCCACCAGCTGAAGTTCTTCACCCCCGGCGGATCCTCGACGCCGATGTTCAGCGCCGCCGAGGTCAATGTCCCGCTGGACTACGAGTCGGTGGCCGGGGCCGGTTCGATCCTGGGCACCAAGGCCCTGCAGTGCTTCGACGAGACCACCTCGGTGGTGCGCACCGTGCTGCGCTGGATGGAGTTCTACAAGCACGAGTCCTGCGGCAAGTGCACCCCCTGCCGGGAGGGCACCTGGTGGATGGTCCAGATGCTGCGCAGGATCGAGGCTGGCGAGGGCCGCCCCGGCGACGTCGACAAGCTCCTGGACGTCAACGAGCGGATCGGCGGGCGGTCCTTCTGCACCCTGGCCGACGGCGCCGTGGGTTGTGTGCGCGGCGCGGTGAAGAACTTCCGCGACGAGTTCGAGGCTGGCTGCAACGGCGTGCCCGCCTGGCAGCTGCTGCCCTACGAACGCAGCACGGTCTTCAGTGACGAGGATCTCGACTCCAGAGTGGGAGCAACCGCATGAGCGTCGACACCACACATGCCACGATGGCCCCGGCCAAGCCGGAGTCGGTGACCCTCACCATCGACGGGCGGCAGGTGAGCGTGCCCAAGGGCACCCTCATCATCCGCGCCGCCGAACAGATCGGGACTGCCATCCCGAGATTCTGCGACCACCCGCTGCTCGACCCGGCCGGGGCCTGCAGGCAGTGTCTGGTGGAGATCCCGGACGCCGGCAACGGTCGGGGCTTCCCCAAGCCGCAGCCCTCCTGCACGATGCCGGTGGCCGAGGGGATGGTCGTCAGGACCCAGGTCTCCTCCGAGCTGGCCCGCAATGCCCAGGAAGGCATCCTGGAGCTGCTGCTCATCAACCACCCGCTGGACTGCCCGATCTGCGACAAGGGCGGGGAGTGCCCGCTGCAGAACCAGGCGATGGCCGAGGGCCGAGGCGAGTCGCGGTACCTGGGGGTCAAGAGGACCTTCCCCAAGCCGATCTCGATCTCCGCCCAGATCCTGCTGGACCGGGAACGCTGTGTGCTGTGCCAGCGATGCACCCGGTTCTCCGACCAGATCTCCGGGGACCCCTTCATCAACCTCCAGGAGCGTGGTGCCGCCTCCCAGATCGGCGAGTACGTCAAGGACGGCTACGACTCCTACTTCTCAGGCAATGTCATCCAGATCTGCCCGGTCGGGGCACTGACCAGCAAGGACTACCGGTTCCACGCCCGGCCCTTCGACCTGGTCTCCACCCGGACCACCTGCGAGCACTGCGCCGCCGGCTGCGAACTGCGCACCGACCATCGCCAGTACCGGGTGGAGCGCCGGCTGGCCGGTGACCTGCCCGAGGTCAATGAGGAGTGGAACTGCGACAAGGGTCGGTTCGGCTTCCGTTACGGTCACCAGGACGACAGGATCACCCGACCGTTGGTGCGCCGCGACGGCGTCCTGCAGCCCGCCTCCTGGGCCGATGCGATCGACACCGCGGTGGCGGGGCTGAAGGCCGCCGGACGCCGGGTGGGAGTACTCACCGGCGGCCGGCTCACCGTGGAGACCAACCTGGCCTGGTCGAAGTTCGCCCGGATGGTGCTGGGCACCAACAACATCGACTTCCGCTCGCGGATCTCCTCTCCCGAGGAGGCCACCTTCCTGGCCTCTCAGGTGGCCGGGCGCAGCCAGGCCGAGTCGGTGAGTTATCGCGACCTGGAGGACGCCGGTCGGGTGGTACTGGTCGACCTGGAACCCGAGGACGAGTCCCCGATCATCTTCCTGAGGTTGCGCAAGGCGGCGATGAAGAAGAAGCTGCCGGTCACCGTCATCGGAACCCACCTCACCCGTGGCTCGGTCAAGATGGGCGCCGCCCTGGAGCCCTGCCTGCCCGGCGACGAGGACGCCGCCCTGGTGCGGCTGGTGGAGCGCAATGTCATCGACGAGCGGACCATCGTGCTGATCGGCGAGCGGGCTGCTGCCAGTCCCGGCGCCCTCACCGCGGCGGTGGACGCCGTTCGGGTCGCCGGTGCCCGGCTGGCCTGGGTGCCCCGTCGTGCCGGTGATGTCGGTGCCGTGGAGGCCGGCTGCCTTCCGGGCCTGCTGCCCGGCGGCCGCCCGGTCACCGACCCGGTGGCACGGGTCGAGACGGGAGCCCTGTGGGCCGCCCGGACGCTGCCGGCCGAGGTCGGCCTGGACGCCGGGCAGATGCTCGCCTCGGTGCTGGGCTCGCCTGCCGATGATGCCGAGGAGCCGGTCGAGCCGGCCATCGACGCACTGATGATCTCCGGCGTCCAACCCCGCGATTTCGCCGATCCGGCGGCCACCCTGGCGGCTCTGGAGCAGGTCGGATTCCTGGTGAGTCTGGAGCAGCGCACCTCCCAGGTCACCGAGCGGGCCGACGTCGTGCTGCCGGTGGCGCTGCTGGAGGAGACCTCCGGCACCTTCCTCAACTGGGAGCACCGGCCCGGTCGGGTCCGGGTGGTCAACACCCAGCCCGCGACCCCGATGAATGAGATCAGGGTGCTGGCCGCGCTGGCCGACGCGATGGGCTCGGATCTGGGGATGCGCACGGTGGTCGAGGCCCACGCCGCGTGGGCCGAGATCGAGCCCTGGCAGGGGGCCCGCCCTGAGCTGGCCGATCCCGAGGGTGGGCCCGGCACCGGTGCCGCCGACGGTTCGGGGCAGTTCCCGGCAACGGTGGCCGGTGGTGCAGGGTCGCTGAGGCTGGACTCCTGGATCCAGCTGCTGGACTCCTCCGCCGGCCTGGACGGGGCCACCGACCTGCAGGCCAGTGCCCGGCCGGCGGTGGTCCGGGTCTCACCCGGCACGGCGCAGTGGCTGGGAGTGGCCGAGGGGCAGCCGGTGCAGGTCACCGGGCCGGCCGGCTCGGTGGAACTGCCGGCCAGGGTCGATCCGACCATGATCGACGGGGCGGTCTGGATGCCGCTCCACGGGCCGGACCAGGCAGCGGGTGGCGGTTCGAGACAGGCTCCGCCGTTACGGCAGCGTCTGGGGGTGCTGCCGGGTAGCCCGGTGCACCTGGCCGCGGTTCAGGCCAACGCGGGTACGGATCAGGCCAACGCGGGTACGGATCAGGCCAACGCGGGTACGGATCAGGCCAACGCGGGTACGGATCAGGGAGGTGCGGCATGACCCCATTGCAGAGCGCCCTGTTCGGCGCTGACGTCTGGTGGATCACCCTCATCAAGGTGGTGGTGATCTTCGTGCTGCTGCTGATGTGGACCCTGTTCAACGTCTGGTTCGAGCGCCGGGTGCTGGGCCGGATGCAGAACCGGCTCGGGCCCATCATGAACACGGCATTCATCCGCGGGATGGGCCAGGCGATCGGCGACGGCATCAAGCTGGTCTTCAAGGAGGTCGTCACCCCCAAGGGAGCCGACAAGATCGTCTTCTACCTGGCCCCGGTGATCGCCGGAATCTGCTGCTTCAGCGCCTGGGCGGTGATCCCACTGGGCGGAGAGGTGTCCATCTTCGGGCAGCGCACCATGCTGCAGATCACCGACGTCCCGGTCGCGGTGCTGTTCATCATCGCGGTGGCCTCGATCGGCATCTACGGGATCGTGCTGGCCGGCTGGTCCTCCTCCGGCCCCTACTCGGTGCTCGGCTCACTGCGCGCCAGCGCCCAGATGATCTCCTACGAGGTGGCGATGGGGCTGTCCCTGGCGGCGGTCTTCATGGTCTCGGGGTCGATGGCGACCTCCGACATCGTCAACTCCCAGGCGCGCACCCTGGTCTGGTTCGGCGTGGACACCCACATTCCCGGCCACTACTGGCTGGTGCTGCTGCCCAGCTTCGTGATCTACGTGCTCACCATGTTCGGCGAGTCCAACCGGTTGCCCTTCGACGAGTCGGAGGCCGAGCAGGAACTGGTCTCGGGGTATTCCACCGAGTACTCCGGTTTCCCCTACGGGATGTACTACCTGGCCGAGTACATCAACATGGCCACCCTGGCCGCGGTCTGCACCACCTTGTTCCTGGGCGGCTACCGCGCCCCCTGGCCCTTCAACCTCATCGGAGTCCTCGATTCCGGATGGATCGGGATCCTCTGGTTCTTCCTCAAGTGCCAGCTGGTGATCTTCTTCTTCGTGTGGGTGCGCGCCTCGCTGCCTCGCGTCCGCTGGGACCACTTCATGAACCTCGGCTGGAAGGTCCTCATCCCGATCTCGCTGGTCTGGGTGCTGCTGCTGGCAGTGATGCGAGCCGCCGGGGCCCAGGGCTGGATGACCAATCCGATCTTCCTCGGAGTGCTGCTGGTGGTGGTGGTCGGACTGATCGGCTACATCCTTCTCGGCGGCAGGGCGGAGCAGCCCGAACCTGAACCCAGGGTCTTCGACGCCTTCGCCGGCGGCTATCCGGTCCCCCCGATGCCCGGCGAGACGGACGCCGGCCTGGTCGCCGCCGGATCGGTGGATGCAGCCTCCTCGGCGGTGGTCGTCGACGATGCCGACGCCCCGTCCCACCACAGCCCGGCAGATGGGGCAGACGCCGTGCCCGGCGTCCTCCGGCAGAAGGGAGCTCTCTGATGGGAGCCTGGTCAGGGTTCGGAATCACCTTCCGGACGATGTTCCGCAAGACCTTCACCCAGGGATACCCGGAGAAGGGCAAGGAGAAGGTGATGGCCCCCCGCTTCCACGGGCGCCATCAGCTCAACCGATGGCCCGACGGGCTGGAGAAGTGCGTCGGCTGCGAGCTGTGCGCCTGGGCCTGTCCCGCCGACGCCATCTACGTCGAGGGCGGTGACAACACCGAGCAGCAGAGGTACTCACCGGGGGAGAGGTACGGCCGGGTCTACCAGATCAACTATCTGCGCTGCATCCTGTGCGGGATGTGCATCGAGGCCTGCCCGACCCGGGCACTGACGATGACCAACGACTTCAAGATGGCCGACACCACCCGGGCCAAGCTCATCTGGACCAAGGCCGAGCTGCTCGCCCCGCTGTCGGCGGGGATGGAGCAGCCGCCTCATCCGCGCCGACTGGGGGATTCCGAGAAGGCCTACTTCCTCGGGCTGCCGGCCACCGGCAAGCCCGATGACCGGAGCGCCGACAGCGGTACCACCGACAACGAAGGAGGTGCGACCCGATGATCGCGATGGTGACGGCCTCGGCCCTGGCCTTCTGGCTGCTGGCGCCGATCATGGTGATCGCCGCGCTGGCGATGGTGTTCAGCCGCAAGGCGGTGCACTCGGCGCTGTGCCTGGCGATCGTGATGATCTGCCTGGCCATCCAGTACGCCAGCCTCCAGGCGCCCTTCCTCTTCGTGGTGCAGATCATCGTCTACACCGGCGCCATCCTGATGCTCTTCCTGTTCGTGGTGATGCTGATCGGACGCGATGCCCGAGATGTCGTCACCGACACCCTCAGGGGCCACCGGGTCGTCTCGGTGTTCACCGCCCTCGTGCTGGCTGTGATGCTCATCGTGGCGGTCGGCTCGGCGGTGTCCAGCAGCCAGCTCGGCATCACCGGGGCGGCCGGCCTGGACAAGGCCAATGCCTCGGGCGGGTCCAATGTCATCGCCCTGGCCGAGCTGCTGTTCAGCCGTTACGTGGTGCCCTTCGAGGCCACCGCAGCGCTGCTGATCACCGGCGTGGTCGGCACCATGGTGCTGGCCCATGGCGAGCTGCTGCATGACAAGAAGCACCAGAAGGAGCGCTACCAGGACCGGATGGCCGCCTACCGCGACTCCGGCGTGCATCCCGGTGCCAAGCCCAACTCCGGGGTCTTTGCCCGGGGCAACCAGATCGGCGTCCCGGCCCTGCTGGCCGACGGCACGGTCGCCCCGGAGTCGGTGTCGGAGGCGCTGCGCAGCCGTGGCGGGATCGTGGACGCCGGTCAGCTCAAGGCGCCGACCGAGCGGGCTTTCGCCACCGTCGCCGCCTCGCGCAACAGGATCGACGGCGAGCTGGGCGGGTCAGGACTGGGAGAGGGAGAACTGGAATGAACCCGAACGACTACTTGGTGCTGTCGGCAATTCTGTTCGCTATCGGCATGCTGGGCTTCCTCTATCGGCGTAGTGCGCTGGTGATCTTCATGTCGGTGGAGCTGATGCTCAACTCGGTCAACCTCACCATGGTGACCTTCTCCCATGTCCACGGGAACCTCGACGGTCAGGTCGGCGCCTTCTTCGTGATGGTGGTCGCCGCCGCCGAGGTGGTCGTCGGGCTGGCGATCATCGTCACGATCTTCCGCTCCCGCCGCTCGACCTCGGTCGACGACATCAACCTGCTGAAGTACTGAGGAGCACCGGAATGATTCCGCTCGACACAGTTCCCCTCGAGACTGTTCTCCCGGTGGCCGCCTCAGGGCTGTTCAGCCTGGCATGGCTGATGATCGCCATCCCGCTGGCCGGCGCCGGTCTGCTGCTGGTACTCGGCCGCAGGTCCGACAGCTGGGGCCACCTGCTCGGGGCGCTCGCCCCGATCGCCTCCTTCGTCATCGGCCTGGTGCTGTTCATCGAACTGCTGGGGCGCGACCCCTCCCAGCGCAATGTCTCGGTGCCGGTCTACGACTTCATCGACCTCGGCAGCTGGCATCTGGGCATCGACCTCCAGGTCGACCAGCTGTCGATCCTCTTCGTGCTGCTGGTGACCTTCGTCGGCTCGCTGATCCACATCTACTCGATCGGCTACATGGCCCACGACCCGCACCGTCGCCGGTTCTTCGGCTACCTCAACCTGTTCATCGCCTCGATGCTCATCCTGGTGCTGGCCGACAACTACCTCATGCTGTTCATCGGCTGGGAGGGTGTCGGGCTGTGCTCCTACCTGCTGATCGGTTTCTGGTACCAGCGCCCGGCCGCCGCGGCCGCCGGTAACAAGGCCTTCATCATGAACCGGATCGGCGATCTGGGACTGACGATGGCGATCTTCACGATGTTGGCCCAGTTCGGCACCGTGAACTTCACCCAGGTCTCCCAGCGGGCGCCCGGGCTGTCGGGCAGCTGGGCTGCGCTGCTCGGATTCATGCTGCTGCTGGCCGCCTGCGGGAAATCGGCCCAGTTCCCCCTGCAGGACTGGCTGATGGACGCCATGGAGGGCCCCACCCCGGTCTCGGCCCTGATCCACGCCGCCACCATGGTGACCGCCGGGGTCTACCTGGTGGTGCGCTCCCACGCCATCTACGCCCAGAGCTACTCGGCCACCCTGGCGGTGGCGATCATCGGCACCATCACCCTGCTGATGGGTGCCTGGATCGGGTCCACCAAGAAGGACATCAAGCGGGTGCTCGCCGGATCCACGATGAGCCAGATCGGATACATGATGCTGGCCGCCGGGCTCGGCCCGATCGGGGCCACCTTCGCGATCTTCCACCTGATCACCCATGGCGCCTTCAAGGCCAATATGTTCCTGGGAGCCGGATCGGTGATGCACGGCACCGGTGATGACACCGACATGTACCACTTCGGGGCGCTGGCCAAGGTGATGCCCCTCACCTTCTGGACCTTCGCCTGCGGGTACCTGGCGATCATCGGCTTCCCCTTCACCTCCGGCTACTTCTCCAAGGACCACATCATCGAGGCGGCCTTCGACACCGGCCCGGTGTTCGGGGTACTGGCCCTGATCGGTGCCGGGATCACCGCCTACTACATGACCCGGTTGATGGTGCTGACATTCCTCGGGCAACGCCGTTGGCGGACCGGCGTGCACCCTCACGAGTCGCCGGCCACCATGACGGTTCCGCTGATCGTGCTGGCGATCCTGTCGATCGGCGCCGGTCTGGTGATGACCGGCTGGATCGGGGACTGGCTGGCCCCGGCCACCGGGTCCCATCCCGAGCACACCGGAGTGCTGCACATCTCGGTGATCGGCGTCATCACCCTGGTGGTGGTGGCGGCCGGGGTCG
The DNA here is from genome assembly GCF_000423445.1 of Acidipropionibacterium thoenii DSM 20276. GTDB lineage: Bacteria > Actinomycetota > Actinomycetes > Propionibacteriales > Propionibacteriaceae > Acidipropionibacterium > Acidipropionibacterium thoenii. Next base: position 191,850 of record NZ_KE384018.1, read on the forward strand.
TCACCGGCTGGCTGACCAACCGCCACGGGGTGCCCTCCGAGGAGCCGGCCACCAGCAACCCGGTGGCACTCATCGGGCGCAACGACATCTACGGACGAGCCATTGACGACGCCGTCGTCGTCAGGCCCGCGACCGCCCTGGCCCATGGCATCTCCTCCTTCGACAGCTCGGCTGTCGACGGCGGGGCGATGGGGACCGCGGGGGTGATGGCCGGTCTCGGCACCGCGCTGCGCAAGCTGCAGAACGGTTATGTGCGCAGTTACGGACTGCACACCGCGATCGGCGTGGTCGTCGTGGGTGTGGTCGTCATTCTGGGCCGGATGGCCTGAGGGAGGAGATGGAGATGACTGTGCCTGTCCTGACCATCCTGGCGCTGCTGCCCATCGTGGCCGGTGCTGTGGTGATGTTCCTGAAGGGTGCCACCGCCAGGTACTTCGGCCTGGCGGTCTCCCTGGTGACCTTCGTGGTGGGCCTGGCAGCCTTCCTCGCCGCGTCCCGGGGCACCGACCTGTCGGAGAAGCACCAGTGGATCTCGTCGATCGGCGCCTGGTACGCGTTGAGCTCCGACCCGCTGTCGATGACGATGGTGCTGCTCACCGTCGCCCTGGTGCCGGTGGTGCTCGGCGCCGAGTGGCGAATCGGCCGGACCGGTGACGCCTGGGCCGGTGGCGCCGACACGGGCGACTCCCCGCAGCTGCCCGGCTCGATCTTCTTCGGCCTGGCACTGATGCTGGAAGGACTGGCGATCTACTGCTTCGTGGCGGCCGACGTCCTGCTCTTCTACCTCTTCTTCGAGGCGACCCTGCTGCCGATGTACTTCCTGATCAGCGGTTGGGGAGGGGCCAGGCGCCGCGCGGCGGCGCTGAAGTTCCTCATCTACTCACTGGTCGGCGGGCTCATCATGCTGGTCGCGGTGATCGGCCTGGGGGTCCACTCCGGTGCCTCCGGTCACACCACCTTCCTGCTGGCCGACCTGGTCCGGATGAACTTCGACGGGGCCATCGGGCGATACCTGTTCATCGGATTCTTCATCGCCTTCGCGATCAAGGCCCCGATGGTCCCGGTGCACACCTGGCTGCCCGATGCCGCCGAGCAGGCGACCCCCGGCTCCTCGGTCCTGCTGGTCGGCATCCTCGACAAGATCGGCACCTTCGGAATGCTGCGACTGTGCCTGGGGCTGTTCCCGCAGGCCTCGGCCTGGGCGACCCCGGTGGTGCTGGCGCTGGCCGTCATCTCGATCCTGTGGGGGGCCGTGATGGCCGCCACCTCGCACCACCTGATGAGGCTGGTGTCCTACACCTCGGTGAGCCACTTCGGCTTCATGGTGCTCGGCATCTTCGCGGTGACGACGCCGTCGATCACCGGCTCGATCTTCTACATGTTCAACCACGGTTTCGCCACTGCGGCGCTGTTCCTGGTACTCGGCTTCCTGGTGCGCCGTCGCGGCAGTGCCGACATCAAGGACTTCGGAGGGGTGCAGGCCGGCGCCCCGGTGCTGGCCGGGCTGTTCCTGGTCTCCGGGCTGGCGACCCTCGGACTGCCGGGCACCTCCAGCTTCGCCTCCGAGTTCCTGGTGCTGGCCGGGGCCTGGGGGCGCCATCCGGTGTACGTGGCGGTGGCCACCATCGGCATGGTGGGGGCGGCGGTCTACGTGCTGCGCGCCTATCGGCGGACCATGACCGGTCCGATCGATGAGGGGACCCCGCCGGTGCGCACAGATCTGGGGGGCCGGGAGAAGTTCGTGCTGGCCCCGCTGATCATCGTCCTGCTGGTCTTCGGGTTTTTCCCCAAGCCGATGCTGGATGTCATCGAACCGGCCGCCAGGGCGACCATGTCCCAGCTGAACATGACCGATCCCCAGCCGGTCGTCAAGGAGGGTGTCAAGTGATCTCCGCACTTCTGACCGCAGGGTCGACGGCCTCGCCGATCCCCCTCGAGCTCCCGGTGCCGCTTGAGATCACGGCCCCGAAACTCGAGTACGGCATTCTCGCGCCGCTGATGATCATGATGGTGGCCGCCTGCCTGTCGGTCCTGGTGGAGGCCTTCGTGCCGCGCCAGAGCCGGCGCCCGGTCCAGATCGGGCTGACCCTGGTGGCCCTGGTGGCCGCCCTGATCGGCACCCTGAACTCCTGGTCGGGGGCCAGCTACCAGCTGGCCGCCCAGCAGACCCTGGCCCTGGACGCCCCGAGCTATGCCACCTGGGCGCTGCTGCTGATCTTCTCCATCGGCGTCGTCGTGCTGTTCGCCGAGCGCAACGGCAGCACCGAGACGGCCTTCGTGGCCAGTGCCTCCTCGGTGCCCGGATCGGCCACCGAGCGGGAGGCGACCGCCGCGCACCAGGAGCAGACCGAGGTCTATCCGCTGATGCTCTTCTCGGTCTTCGGCATGATGATGTTCGCCGCCTCCAACGAGCTCATCGTGATGTTCGTGGCCCTGGAGATCTTCTCCCTGCCGCTGTACCTGCTGTGCGGGCTGGGCCGGCGTCGCCGGCTGATCTCCCAGGAGGCGGCGCTGAAGTACTTCCTGCTCGGGGCGCTGTCCTCGGCGGTCTTCCTCTACGGGGTCGCGCTTCTCTACGGGGCCTCCGGGTCCTTCGAGCTGGCCAGCATCGACTCCGCGATGACCGCCCAGCCGGGTTCCTCCCGGATCGCACTGGCGGGCATGGGACTGGTCTGCGTCGGGTTGCTGTTCAAGGTCGGCGCGGTGCCCTTCCACACCTGGGTCCCCGACGTCTACACCGGGGCTCCCTCCCCGGTCACCGCCTTCATGTCGGTGGCCACCAAGATCGCCGGTGTGGTGGCGATGGTCAGGGTGCTCTACGTGGGGCTGGGAGCGCTGCGCTGGGACTGGCAGCCGCTGGTCGCGGTGCTGGCGGTGGCCACGATGGCCGTCGGATGTCTGGTCGGCCTGGTGCAGACCGACATGAAGCGGCTGCTGGCCTACTCCTCGATCGCCCACGCCGGCTTCATGCTGGTCGGTATCGCAGGTGCCTACACCGTTCAGACCGGGATGACGCAGGGCTCCTCGGGGTCCTTCTCATCGGTGATGGTCTACCTCATCGGCTACGGACTGGCGACCATCGGCATGTTCGTCATCATCATGATGGTGCGCAAGTCCGGCGGTGAGTCCAATGAGATCGCCTCCTGGGCAGGTCTGGGACGCCGTCACCCCTGGCTCGGGGCAGTGGTGACCCTGTTCATGCTCAGCTTCGCCGGCATCCCGCTGACCTTCGGCTTCATCGGCAAGCTCCTGGTGCTGACCGCCGGCTGGCGTGGCGGCTGGGCGTGGTTGTCCCTGCTCGGCGTGCTGTTCAGCGCTGTCGCGGCGTTCTTCTACCTGCGGGTGGTCGCGGTGGTCTTCTTCCGCAGCCCCGGGCCGGCCGCCGAGGCGGTGGAGGTCTCCCCGATCAGCACCGGCTCGTGGCTGGTGCTGGTGATCTGCGCCCTGGCCACCCTGGGACTCGGCCTCTACCCGCAGCCGCTGATCGACGTCTTCGATCACGCCGCAACCTTCCTCCGGTGAACTGCCGGGTCGCCCGGCGTCCCTCCCGCATCGCGGTGGACGTCGGGGGGCCAGGAGGTGGTGTGGTTGGTCGCGGGCAATGGTGAGCCGTTAGGCTTGACGATGCAGTGTGCGCACCGGTCCGGGGGCCGGGGCACCGCAGGCAGCAACTCCGGGGCAGCCCGGTTGGAACAGGAGCACCGTGTCGCAACCCGTCACCAGCGAGTTCACCGATTTCGTCACCGACAAGCTGGACCTCGTCGAGGAGGAGCTGGCTCGCCAGGCCGGGGCCGACACACCCTTCGTCACCGAGGCTGCCAATCACATCATCTCCGCCGGCGGTAAGCGGTTCCGCCCGCTGCTGGTGGTGCTGTCCTCCCAACTGGCCCGCCAGGACCCGGACGACACCGGCACGGTGAGCGACCAGGACCTGGTGCGTGCCGCCGTGGTGATGGAGCTGACCCACGTCGCGAGCCTCTACCACGACGACGTGATGGATGAGGCGACGCTGCGGCGAGGGGCCGAGTCGGCCAATCAGCGGTGGGGCAACTCGGTGGCCATCATGGTCGGCGACTACCTGTTCGCCCGGGCCTCCGAGGCGGTGGCCGGGTTGGGCACCGATTTCGTCCGGCTCCAAGCGCAGACCTTCGCCCGCCTGGTCCAGGGCCAGATCGCAGAGACCCGCGGCCCACAGCCCGGCGAGGACCCGCTGCAGCACTATCTGGACGTCGTCGCCGACAAGACCGGCTCGCTGATCTCCGCCGCGGCAGTCTTCGGCGGCATGGTGGCCGGCCTTCCGCAGACGCAGCTGGCGGTGCTGCGCCGCTTCGGCGAGGAGATCGGGCTGGTCTTCCAGCTCGCCGACGACCTGCTCGACATCACCTCCACCCGCACTGGCAAGACCCCGGGGATCGACCTGCGCGAGGGCGTCGCAACCCTGCCGGTGCTGCTGCTGCGGGCCTCCAGCGACCCCGCCGACCAGCCGGTCAGGGACCTGCTGGACGCCGACCTGTCCAGTGACGAGGCGCTGGCCCGGGCCCTGGAAGGGCTGCGCGCCAGCCATGTGATGGACGAGGCGAGGGCCGGCATCCGCTCCCGTGCCGACCGGGCACGCTCCGAGCTCGCCGCGTTGCCGGCCGGTCCGGCCCGTGACGCCCTGGCCCAGCTGTGCGACGAGGTCGTCAGCCGGTCCTCCTGACGGCGTCCTCGCGCGGCGGGTTCTGTCGGCGGCCGAGCTCCGCGTAACGAATTCTTCATACGACCTCGACGCGGGCCTTACCCGCCAACGGTGCAGCGTCGCATCCCCCGCCTGGGCTCCCCGGTATGGACAGCACGAGGACCGTGGAGCCGGCTGCCTGCCGGCGGAGGGATGCGTGATCGCCGATGGGCTGCAGCGCCCTGGCCGGAGGCCACCGTCACACCTTCGACAACCTCGCCGTGCTGGTGGTGGCCAGCCAGGCCCGGGTGGCGATCGGCGACGAGGTCGGCGCCCAGCTGGGCGTCGACGAGGTCATCGTCCTGATCGGCCCCCGGTCGGGCCAGATCCAGGCGATCCGTGAGAAAATGGCCGCATGGATCCAGTGCTGCGCCCCCGTCGTTCACCCCTGTTCATGCCAGGCGCCAACGCCCGGGCCCTGGAGAAGGCCCGGACTCTGGCCTGCGATGCGATCATCATCGATCTGGAGGACGCCGTCGCCCCCGATGCCAAGCCTGAGGCCCGCGACCGGGCGGCCCGGATGGTCGCCGGAAGGCCGTACGGCTCCCGCGAGGTCATCATCCGGGTCAACGGGATGGACACCCCGTGGTACCACGACGACCTGGCCGCCGCAGTGGCTGCGGGCCCCGATGCGATCGCGGTGCCGAAGGTCGGATCGACCGAGCAGGTGCGCGCCATCGCCGCCGACATGGAGGCTGCCGGGGCGGGGCCCCGGATGGCGATCTGGGCGATGATCGAGACCCCCCGGGCGGTGCTCGACTGCCTGGCGATCGCCGAGGCCTCCGAGCGGCTGAGCGTGCTGGTGATGGGTACCAATGACCTCACCAAGGAGCTGGCCGCCCGACACGTTCCCGGCCGGGCCCCGGTGACCACCGCCCTGCAGATGTGCGTGCTGGCGGCCCGGGCGGCCGGCACGGTGATCCTGGACGGGGTCTACAACGACGTCCGGGACGGCGACGGATTCGCCGCCCAGGCCCGCGAGGCGATGCTGATGGGATTCGACGGCAAGACCCTGATCCATCCTTCCCAGATCGCCCCTGCCAACGAGATCTTCGCCCCCGACGCCGCCGAGATCGCCGAGGCCAGGGGTGTCATCGAGGCCTGGGAGTCCGGCGACGGCTCGGGAGTGGTCACCTACCACGGCAGGATGATCGAGAACCTCCACGTCGAGACCGCCCGGCGGGTGCTCGCCCTGGCCGAGGCCGTCTCGGCGGGTTGAGGGTTCGGGGACAGGGGGTCGGGGCGGATGGGTCCGGCCCCACCCGCCCCTCGGCCGCTCACCAGATGGTGACCCGCTTGTCGGGAGCCAGCCACAAGGCGTTGTCGGGGGTGACGCCGAAGGCATCGTAGAAGGCGTCGACATTGCGCACGATCTGGTTGCAGCGCAGCTCATCGGGGGAGTGCGGATCGGTGGCGATCCGGGAGCGCAGCGCCTCGTCGCGGTACTTGCCCTGCCAGATGGTGGCATAGGACAGGAAGAACCGCTGCTGCCAGCTCAGCCCGTCGATCGGCTCGGGCTGATCATCGCCGAAGGACAGCTTCAGGGCCAGGAAGGCGATCCCGACCCCGCCCAGGTCTCCGATGTTCTCCCCGATCGTCAGGGCCCCGTTGACATGGGGTCCGTCGGGCTGCAGCTGCACCGGGATGAGCGCGTTGTACTGGTCGATGAGAGCGGTGGTGCGCGCCTTGAAGGCCTCCCGATCCGCCTCGGTCCACCAGTCCCGCAGCCGTCCGCTGCCATCGCAGGTGGAGCCCTGGTCGTCGAAACCGTGGCCGATCTCGTGACCGATGACCGACCCGATCGCCCCGTAGTTGACGGCGTCATCGGCGGTGACATCGAAGAACGGCGGCTGCAGGATCGCCGCCGGGAAGACGATCTCGTTGCGCAGCGGGTGGTAGTAGGCGTTGACGGTCTGGGGGAACATCAGCCACTCGTCGGGATCCATCGGCCCCGAGAGCTTCTCGATCATCCGGTCGACCTCGAAGGACGAGGCCGCAGCGACGGCCTCGATCAGCCCGCCGCCGGGAAGCTCGAAACCGCTGAAGTCGCGCCACTTGGCCGGGTAGCCGATCTTGGGTCGGAAGTTCGACAGCTTGGTGAGTGCCTCGGCGCGGGTCTGCTCGCCCATCCAGGTGAGCTGTGAGATCGAGACCCGGTAGGCGTCCAGGATGTGGCTGACCAGGTCGTCCATCCGGGCCTTGGCGGCCGGCGGGAAGTGCCTGGCGACGTAGAACTTCCCCAGCGCCTCGCCCATCACCGACTCGGCGAAGGAGACGCCGCGCTTCCAGCGGGCCCGCAGCACCGGCGTCCCCGACAGGGTCCGGCCGTAGAACGCGAAGTTCTGCTCGACCAGGTCCGACGACAGGTAGGGGGAGTAGCTGCGCACCACGGTCCAGGCCGCCCAGGCCTTCCAGTCGTCCAGCCTTCCGGCGGTCAGCATCGGCTCCAGCTCGTCGAAGAAGCTGGGCTGGTTGACCACCACTGTGCCCAGCACCGACTCGGGGATCGACGCCGCCGTGCGCCAGGTCTCCAGGAACAGTCCTGGATGGCTGCCCGACAGCTCGCTGAAGGGCATCGGGTTGTAGCCGGCCTGCATGTCTCGGCAGCGCACCTGGTCCCAGTGGTGGGAGGCGATCTCGGTCTCCAGGGACATCACCGTGGCGGCCAGCTCGGCGGCATCACCGGCGATCCCGGCCAGCTCGAGGGAGCGCTGGATGTGGGCCAGGTAGGCCTGGCGGATCTCGGCCTTGTCGGCGTCGCGGTAGTAGGCCTCATCGGGAAGTCCGATCCCGGCCTGCCCGGTCCATGGCACGTAGCGGTCCGGGTTGCCCGGATCGGACTCCTCCTCGAGGTAGAACAGCCCGGCGATGCCGTTGCGCAGCCCCCAGCCGAGGAAGGCCAGCAGGTCCTCGGGGGTGGCGATCGCCGCCACTCTGGCCAGCGCCGGGGCCAGCGGGGCGACGCCGGCGGCCTCGACGGCGTCGGTGTCCATGAAGCGTCCGTAGAGTCCGGCCAGCAGGTCGGCCTCGTGCTGGGTGGCCTCCGGGGCCGCGTCGACGAGCTCGGCGGAACCGCCATCGGTCAACTCGTCGAGGATCTCGTGGACCGCCTCCTCGGAGGCGTCGCGCAGCAGCCGGAACGATCCGGTCGAGGGCTGGTCGTCGGGGATCACCGCGGTGGCCAGCCAGCGCCCGTTGACATGGCGGTACAGGTCGTCGCCGGGGCTCACCGAGGGGTCGAGGCCGGGGAACTGCGTCGTGGAGGGGGAGGCTTGAGTAGTCACGCTCCCCACCTTATTCACTGCATTCACTGCGCCCACCCCTGGATGTCGGCGAGGCGCCCGCCGATCACTCGGCAGGCGCCTCGTCGGGACCTCAGGGATCGACCGATCAGCCCTCGACGACCTGGCCGTCCTCGGTGACCGTCCAGTTGTCCACCCCGTCGAGAAGGGTCTGCAGGGCGTCATCGTGGGCCTGCTGACTGGTGTTCTGCTGGGTGGCCTGGGCCACCTGGTCGCGCACCATGTCGTCGTAGGCGGGCTTGGTGACGTCGCGGAAGATCCCGATCGGGGTCTGGCTGATCTGCCCGGAGTCGGTGAGGTGGGACAGCTCGAAGGCCAGCGAGGGGTCGACCCGGTGGGAGTCGTGGACCAGGACGTGGTCGATTCCCACCTCCGCCACGTCCGCGCTGGTGAGGGTGCCGTTGACCGGGTCGCGGACCACCCCGCGGCTGTGGTCGGCGCCCAGCAGGATCGGTTCGCCGTCCTTGAGGATCACCAGGTTCTCGGCCGCGTCGGGGCCCTTGAGGTCCTCGTAGATGCCGTCGTTGAAGATCGGGCAGTTCTGGAAGACCTCGACGAAGGAGGTGCCGCGATGCTTCGCCGCCGCTATCAGGGTGGCGTCGAGTCCCTTGCGGTCGGAGTCGATGGCCCGCCCGACGAAGGTGCAGCCGGCCCCCAGGGCCACTGACAGCGGGTTGAAGGGGTAGTCCACCGATCCCATCGGGGAGGACTTGGTCACGGTGCCCTGCACCGAGGTGGGCGAGTACTGGCCCTTGGTCAGCCCGTAGATCTCGTTGTTGAACATCAGGATCGTGAGGTTGACGTTGCGCCTCATGGCATGGATGAGGTGGTTGCCGCCGATCGACAGTCCGTCCCCGTCGCCGGTCATCACGAACACCGCCAGATCGGGTCTGGCGATCGCCACGCCGGTGGCGATGGCGGGGGCGCGTCCGTGGATGGAGTGCATCCCGTAGGTGTTCATGTAGTAGGGGAACCGGGCCGAGCAGCCGATACCGGAGATGATGACGGCGTTCTCGCGGGCGATCCCTAGTTCGGGCAGCATCCCCTGGAAGGTCGACAGGATCGAGTAGTCGCCGCAACCGGGGCACCAGCGGACCTCCTGGTCGGAGGCGAAGTCGCGGCGTTTGAGAGCGGTCAGTGCCAGCGGGACGCCGGCGAGGCCCTGGCTCTGCGGGTCGGTCGGCGCAAGGATCTGATCGGTGTTCATCGGGCCTCCCTCGGGGCGGTTGCTGGGGTCGGGTCGGTACTGCCGGGGGACTCGGCGCCCTCGGCCGCGGCCTGGCCGCAGTGGTCGCGGAGCACCTCGCACAGCTGAACCGGTGAGATCGGGGTGCCGCGCACCTGGGTGACGCTCTGGATGTCGACCAGGAACCTGGCGCGCAGCAGCATCGCCAGCTGGCCGGTGTTCATCTCGGGCAGCACCACCCGGCGGTAGCGCCGCAGCACCGCGCCGAGGTTGGCCGGTAGCGGGTTGATGTGGCGCAGGTGGGCCTGGGCGATCCGTTCGCCGCTGGTGCGCACCCGGCGCACCGCTGCGGTGATCGGCCCGAAGGTCGACCCCCAGCCGAGCACCAGCACGTCGGCGTCGCCGCTCGGGTCATCGACGGTGAGGTCGTCGATGTCCTGGACGATGCCGGCGATCTTGGCGGCCCGGGTGCGTACCATCTCCTCGTGGTTGGCGGGGTCGTAGGAGATGTTGCCGAGGCCCGCGGCCTTCTCCAGACCGCCGATCCGGTGCTCCAGGCCCTTGGTGCCGGGCAGCGCCCAGGGCCGTGCCAGCGTCTTGGGGTCGCGCTTGTAGGGCAGGAACCGGTCGGTGCCGTCGGCCCCCTTCGCGTTGGGCTCGGTGGCGAATCCAGGGTCCATCCGCGGGATGTCGGCCAGCTGGGGGATCCGCCACGGCTCTGCGCCGTTGCCCAGGTAACCGTCGGAGAGCATCACCACCGGGGTGCGGTAGGTGATGGCGAGCCGGCAGGCCTCCATGGCAGTGGCGAAGCAGTCCGAGGGCGACTTCGCGGCGATCACCGCGACCGGCGACTCGCCGTTGCGGCCGAACATCACCTCGAGCAGGTCGGCCTGCTCGGGCTTGGTCGGCATCCCGGTGGAGGGGCCGGCGCGCTGGACGTCGATGACGACCAGCGGCAACTCGGTCATCACCGCCAGACCGATCGACTCGGCCTTGAGGGTCATCCCGGGACCGGAGGTGGTGGTGACCCCGAGATCTCCGGCGAAGGAGGCGCCGAGAGCGGCCCCGACACCGCCGATCTCGTCCTCGGCCTGGAAGGTGATGACGTTGTCGGCCTTGTGCTTGGACAGCTCATGGAGGATGTCGGAGGCCGGGGTGATGGGGTAGGAGCCCAGGAAGAGCTGCAGGCCGGCCCGGTTGGCCCCGGTGATGAGGCCGAGGGCGGTGGCCTGGTTGCCGGTGATCTGGCGGTAGCGTCCGGCAGGCACCGGGGCCGGAGCCACCTGGTAGCGCACCGTGAACAGCTCGCAGGTCTCGCCGTAGGCCAGGCCGGCGTGCAGGGCCGCGATATTGGCGTCCCGGATGACCGGCTTGGAGGCGAACTTGGAGTTCAGGAACCGCTCGCTGGGCTCCAGCGGGCGTCCGTAGAGCCAGCTCAGCAGGCCCAGCGCGAACATGTTCTTGGACCGCTCGGAGTTCTTGCGCCCCAGGTCGAACTTCTCCACGGCCCCGACCGCCAGGGCGGTGAGGTCGAGCTGGACGACCTGGTAGGACTCCAGGGTCCCGTCGGTGCGCGGATCCGCGTCGAACTGGGCCTTGGTGAGGTTGCGCTTGGTGAACTCGGCGGAGTCCAGCAGGATCAGGCCGCCGCGACGGACGTCCTTGAGGTTGGCGGCCAGCGCCGCCGGGTTCATCGCCACCAGGACATCGGGCTGGTCTCCGGGGGTCACGATGTCGTAATTGGCGAAATGCACCTGGAAGCTGGAGACGCCCGGGATGGTGCCCTGAGGGGCGCGGATCTCGGCGGGGAAGTTGGGCAGTGTGGAGATGTCGTTACCGTGCACTGCGGACTCGGCGGTGAACCGGTCCCCGGTGAGCTGCATGCCGTCCCCGGAGTCCCCGGCGAACCGGATGACGACCCTGTCCAGGGTCTGGATGTCATGCTGGGAAGCGCTGACCGGCGCCGATGGCGACGTGGTCGACGGTGCGTGATCTGTGAGGGGCACTGAGATCTCTTTCCTCATGATGGTTCTCAGGTGTGGCCAATCTACGAGACTACCAGCACGCCCTGAGACGGCCTCGTCCGGGCGTTCGCGCGGATCGGGTGCGCAGAACACTCCGCAGAACGGGGTTCCTGCCGCTGGGAGTGCGAGGACCCTCGTCTGCGGAGTGATCTGCGCAACGGCATTGATCGCCGATCCGGGGATCGTCCCGGCGGATCGGTGTGGGCACGGCGGCCGCCCCCGAAGCTAGGGTGAGAAGGTGCACAGCCTCGACGAGCCGGAGACGCCGCTGGCAGGGACCGCAGCCAGGCTGTGGCACCGCAGCTGCCGTTTCGCCCGCCGCGCCGTGCAGGTCTACGCGATGGCCTGGGCCACCCCGGTGGTCCTGGAGGGGCTGGCCGGCACCGGGCTGATCGCGCTGGGCTCGCTCACCCCGGCCTATCTTCCCAACAACTCGCCGTGGTGGTCGCGACTGGGACGGCTGGGGTTCGTCGGGCCGGGATGGCGGCTGGTGGGTACCGTGATGGTGCTGGTCGGGCTCGGCCTGTTGGTCAACGCCTGGCTGCGGCTGCGACCCGGCCACCACCGCGGCGCACCCCACTCGCGAGGGTTCCGTGCCGGCATCCACCCCTGGGCGGTGCTGGGGGTCTGGGGACTGCCCTTCCTGTTGGCCCCGCCGATCTTCAGCCACGACGCCTACTCGTATGCGGCGCAGGGTTGGCTGGTCATCAACGACATCAGCCCCTATGAGGGCTACCCGGGGCTGCTGCCCGGCGCTTTCGCCGACCAGGTGGCCCAGGAGTGGCGCTACACCAAGACCCCCTACGGGCCGCTGGCCATCCAGATCCAGCACCTGGTCGTGCTGGCTGCTCGTCAGAACCCGTACTGGTCTGCGGTGGGGATGCGGGTACCGGCGCTGATCGGCGTCATCCTGATCGGGGTGCTGATCTCGAGACTGGCTCGGCGGACGGGCCATGATCCGCATTTCGCGGCCTGGTTCGCCACTCTCAACCCGATCCTGGTGATCGATTTCATCGGAGGGGCCCACAACGACTCCCTGATGATGGGGCTGGTGGTGCTGGCGCTGTTCATCGTCACCTTGGCGAACTGGTCCTGGCTGGTCGGCGCACTGGTCGTCGGGGTGGCCGCGGCGATCAAGCAACCGGCCTTCATGGCGGCGCTGGCGCTTCCGCTGATCCGCCATCCGATGCCGTCATGGCGGGGCCCGGACCTGATGAGAGCGCTGGCCAAGGTGCTCGCCTCGCTGGCCCTGTCGGTGATCGCGTTCAGTGTGATCTCCTGGCTCACCGGGCTGGGATTCGGGTGGTACCACGCGGTGGGGGTGCCCGGCATGGTCATCACCGTCTCCCCGGCGACCCTGGTGGGACTGGGGGTCCGCCAGGTGCTGACCCTGGTGGGTGCCAACGGTCCTGCCGTGGCGGCGATCACCGTCAGCCAGAGCATCGGGCTGGCGATCGGCATCGTCGTCATCGCGATCCTGGCGGTCCGCGAGCTGCCCCGCCGTCCACTGACCTTCCTGGCCCTGGCCTACCTCACCGTCACCGTCGCCGCCCCTGCGCTGCACTCCTGGTATGTGATGTGGGGCTTCCTGCTGCTGCCTCTGGTGGACGACGCCGCGCGGTACGTCCGCCCCGCCACCTGGACCACGGTGGCCCTGCTGGCCTATGGGGCGGTCAATCTGTCGTGGCGCAATGACTATGTGGCCCTGGGGGTGGCCGCCGTGGTGGCACTGTTGGCTCTGCTGGTCTGGCACGAGCACCGCAACGGCCAGGCCTGGAGCCGGCCGATCTGGTTGCGGATCCGCAGGCGCCGATCATCGGGGGGCGTGGTGGCCCCCGGACAAGGAGAAGAGGATGACTGAGTTGGGCAGCACCGATCTGAGGATCACCCGGGACTCGGGGACCCTGGCCATCGAGCTGAACCGGCCTCGGGCGATCAACTCGTTGAGCGGCAGGATGCTCGACGCGGTGGGTGCGGAGCTGGCCGGGGTCGAGCGTGTCGAGCTGTCGGGGGCAGGGGACAGAGGATTCTGCGCCGGGGCTGACATCCGCGAGCTGAGGCAACTGGCACTCGAGGACGTCGACCGGGCCGGTGACTGGCTGGAGAAGGAGTACGACGTCGATCTGGCGATCGCCCGGATCGGCACCGGTACCGCCCATCTGCACGGCATCAGCATGGGCGGCGGACTGGGTCTGTCGCTGCGGCTCGGGCGGGTCGAGGCGCGTCGGGATCTGGTGCTGGCGATGCCCGAGGTCGGGATCGGCCTGTGGCCCGACGTCGGGGTCACCTTCGAGCTGTCGCGCGCTCCCAGGCTGGCCGGCCGGCACCTGGCGATGACCGGCGTCTCCATCGACGCACCCTCGGCACAGTGGGCGGGACTGGTCGACGTGGTGGTCGACGAGAACGGCGAGGAGGTGGATCTCGACCCGGCCGCCAGCAAGCTGGCCAGGTCGGCCGAGTGGATCGAGGCCTGCTACCGATCCGATGATCCGGTGGCGGTGGTCACCGCGCTGGCCTCCCGGCCCGAACCTGAGGCGCGCTCGACCGCCGAGCTCATCGCCACCCGCTGCCCACTGTCGGTGGCGGTCTCCCTGGAGGCTGTCCGCCGGGCCGAGCGGGCAGCCGGCCTCGAGGAGGTGATCGCCACCGACCGGATCCTGGGGCGCAACTTCATGAGGGATTCCGACTTCTGCGAGGGGGTCCGGGCCCAACTGGTCGACAAGGATCACGACCCGCACTGGAGTCACACCGACCTGGCCCAGGTCACCCGGGTCGAGGTCGAGGCGATGTTCCAGGAGCAGGTGGAAGGCTAGGGCCATGCGTATCGCCACGTTCAACCTCAATGGGATCCGAGCCGCTCACCGACGGGGCTTCGCCGAGTGGCTGGCCGCCCGGCAGTGCGACGTGGCGGCCCTCCAGGAGGTCCGTTGCCGGCCCACGGATCTGCCCGAAGGAGCCTTCGGGGACTATCAGGTGGCCTGGCAGCCCGGCAGCCTGGCCGGGCGCAACGGCGTCGCCCTGTTGACCCGCCGGCCACCCGAGGCGGTGCGGGCCTGGGGGCCCGGAATCATCTCGCTGGGGCCCGGGCGGGAGATGGAGATCACCGACGGGTCGGTCGCCGGGCTGGCCCGGCCGCTCCATCCATTCGCCGACGAGGGGCGCTACATCGAGGTCGATCTGGCCGACGCGCCGCTGACGGTTGCCGCCCTGTACCTGCCCAAGGGAGCCACCCCGGACCCGGCAGACGAGAAGACCCTGGTGAAGCAGGCCCGCAAGATGAGCTTCCTGAAGGGCTTCTCCCGACACCTCACCACGGCCCGTCGGGCGGCGGCCGGCAGAGGACGACAGTTCCTGGTGATGGGCGACTTCAACATCGCCCACCAGAATCTCGACCTGAGGAACTGGCGGACCAATCAGCGCAACGAGGGGTTCCTGCCCGAGGAGCGCGAGTGGCTGAGCTCGATCCTGTCCCCGCGGACCATGGTCGACGTGGTGCGGTCACTGCATCCGGGTGAGGAGGGGCCCTACTCCTGGTGGAGCTGGCGGGGACAGGCCTTCAGCCATGACGCCGGATGGCGGATCGACTACCAGCTCGCCACCCCCGCCCTGGCGCGTGCGGCGACCTCTGGCAGCACCGACCGGGACGCCAACTACGAGGCGCGGATCTCGGATCACGCCCCGGTCGTCGTGGACTACGACTTGTGAGCACAGTGGACTACGACTTGTGAGCACAGTGGACCACGACCTGTGAGCACAGTGGTCTGCGACCCGCGGGGCGGGCCCGTCGACCTGCTGCCGACGTCCCGATTGGCGGTGGCTCGGGAAGGGCTGCTAGGGTTTCTCGTCGCTGGCTGAGGCCAGCAACGGCAGGTTGCCCGAGCGGCCAATGGGAGCGGTCTGTAAAACCGTCGGCTTACGCCTACGTTGGTTCAAATCCAACACCTGCCACGTAGCCCCTGAGCCGGATGGGTTCAGGGGCTGACATCTCCTCGATGGCGTGATGGTCGCAGACCATGACGCCTCCGGAGGGTCTGACTGGAAGCCGTGCGAGACAGGGCGGATCCCAGCCAAGGTAGCGAGTTGCAAAGCGGAGATCGCCCGTGTAACTTTCTACGTCGTTGCCCCTATAGCTCAGACGGTAGAGCGTCTCCATGGTAAGGAGAAGGTCAGCAGTTCGATTCTGCTTGGGGGCTCTGAGTGGGAGCCGACCCCATCGCCCGTGGGCCAGGTTGCGAGAGCAGCGTCGGCCTTCACCATGGCGGGGTAGCTCAGGGGTAGAGCAAGCGGCTCATAATCGCTGTGTCGCGGGTTCGATTCCCGCCTCCGCTACCAGACGGAGCCCAGGCTCCATCCGCTGCTCAGGGTCACCCCGTTCTCGAAAGTAGGAATCATGGCCAAGAAGTCCGGCGATGTGCGACCGAAGATCACCCTTGCCTGCACTGAGTGCAAGGAACGCACCTACATCACCAAGAAGAATCGTCGTAACGACCCCGATCGTCTCGAGCTGAACAAGTTCTGCCCGCGCTGTGGCAAGCACACCGCGCACCGCGAGACCCGCTGAGGTCGCGAGGCAGATCCTCTCTGCAGGGCCCGGCGGCACCGAAGGGTGCCGCCGGGCCCTGGCGCATTCCGGCCGGCACTCGGTATGACGCTGGCGCCGCCCGGGTGGGTTTAGGCTTCAGATCATGTCCTCTGCAATCGAGTCCACCGGTCTGCGACCCGACCACGTCGGACGCCGATACCCGGCCACCGAGCCCTATGTGGTCTCGGCTGCCAAGATCGCCGAGTTCGCCACCGCCATCGCCGATCGGAGCCCGGCCTATCACGGCAGTGATCCGATCGCCCCGCCGACCTTCGCGATGGTGATCGCCGCCCAGGCATGGCAGGGGTTGTTCGATGATCCGGAGCTCGGGCTGCGACTGGACCACACCATCCACACCGATCAGAGCTTCGAGTGGGTCCGGCCACTTCGAGTGGGGGACGCCGTGACGGCCAGCCTGACGATCAGTTCGGTCCGCCAGCGCCGCGGCACCGACATCATCGGCCTGGCCGTCAGCCTCGACACCCCCGCCGGGGAGCACCTGGCGACCGCCTCCTCGACCCTGTGGCACACCCGGGAGGATGCCTGATGAGCGACACCGCGATCATTGCCGACGACCTCCCGACCGTTGTCCGGCTGGCCGAGGGTCAGACCTTCGGCCCCCGGGTCATCCCGGTCGACCGCTCCCTGATCGTCCGCTACGCCGGCGCCTCCACGGATTTCAACCCCATCCACTGGTCCGACCGGCACGCCCGCGCTGCCGGGATGGATGGCGTCATCGCCCATGGCATGTGGACGATGGGGGCGGCTCTGGGGGCGGCGATCTCATGGATCGGTGATCCGGCCAGGGTGCGCTCCCAGCGCGCCAGGTTCATCCGGCCGGTTCCGGTTCCCGACACCGATGAGGGCACCCGGATCGAGGTCTCGGGGACCGTCATCAAGGTCGCCGACGGCCTGGCGACCATCCGGCTGGATGTCAGCCACGACGGCCAGACGGTGCTCGGCCGGGTCGAGGTCCAGGTCACCAACCCCAAGGAGCCCCATGAGTGAGAGCTACGGAACCCTCGGCCAGACCCAGTACGGCGTGGAGGGGGACTCCCCTGACTGCGAGGTCTCCGATTCCTGTGATCTGAACCATGTCGAGCCCGGGATCGATGACACCGCAGCACTGCCGGACTCCGGCGACGGCGTCCCGCTGGCGGGACTGACCACCCTCCGGGTCGGAGGTCCGGCGCGTCATCTGGTGGTCGCCCGGACCACCGACGAGCTCGTCGAGACGGTCCGCGACTGCGATCATCGTGGGGAGCCCTGCCTGGTGCTGGGAGGGGGTTCCAACATCCTCATCGGCGACGCCGGCTTCGACGGCACCGTGGTGCGGGTCGCGACCACGGGGTTGTCGGCCGAGGTCTCCGATTGCGGGGGAGCGCTGGCCACCATTGCGGCCGGGGTGGTCTGGGACGACTTCGTGCGGACCTGCATATCCCAGCAGTGGCGAGGCCCCGAGGCCTTGTCGGGGATCCCCGGGCTGGTGGGATCCACCCCGATCCAGAACGTCGGGGCGTACGGGGTCGAGATATCCGAGTTCGTCGCCCGGGTGCGCACCTGGGACCGGGTCGAGGACACCCAGCGCACCTTCGTGGCCAGCGAGTGCGGTTTCGGCTACCGGACCAGTCGGTTCAAGGCCGAGCCGGATCGCTACCTGGTGCTCGACGTGACGATGCAGTTCCTGCTGGGCGACCTGTCCCTGCCGATCCGCTACGCCGAGCTGGCCCGTCGGCTGGGTATCGCGCCCAAGCAGCGTGCGCTGTCCCAGACGGTGCGCCAGACAGTCCTGGAGATCCGGGGCAGCAAGGGGATGGTGCTGGATCCGGGCGACCACGACACCTGGAGCGCCGGCTCCTTCTTCACCAACCCGATCGTGCCGCTGGAGCAGGTCCCGGCTGGGGCGCCGGCCTTCCCGCAGCCCGATGGCAGAGTGAAGACGTCGGCCGCCTGGCTCATCGACCATGCCGGGTTCGGCAAGGGGTTCGGCCTGGAACAGAGCAGGGCCAGTCTGTCCACCAAGCATGTCCTGGCCCTCACCAATCGTGGCGGGGCCAGCGCCGCCGAGATCGCCGAGCTCGCCCGGCGGGTCATCGAGGGGGTCCGCCGGGCCTACGGCATCGCCCTGGTCCCCGAACCCCGGTTCGTCGGCATCTGAGCCGTCAGAGCTGGTCGGGCTGGCGGACGTGGGTGCGCAGATCACTCCGCAGAGGGGGGTCCGTGCAGCTCCAGTGACCTGACGGGCCGTCTGCGGAGTGATCTGCGCATCCTCGTGCGGTCCTCGGCCAGACAGTGGGCGCCACCTGCGGTCCCGGTACGTCCTGCCTGTCACAGGAAATTGTGGCACCATGCCCACGTGAGCACCCAGTTGCCAGCAATGTCCCGTGACCAGCTGTCCGATCTTCTGGAGGAGCAGCAGTCCCTGTTCGCAGAGCTCAAGGCTCGCGGGGTGAAGCTGGACATCACCCGTGGCAAGCCCTCTCCCCGTCAGCTCGACCTCAACCGCGAACTGCTGAGCATCAGGGTCCCTGCGCACGCAGCCGATGGGCAGGACGTCCGTAACTACGGCGGGGCCAAGGGGCTGCCCGAGATCCGGGCCATCTTCGCCGACCTGCTGGGCGTCGGCGTGGACCACATCCTGGCCGCCGACAACTCCAGCCTGTCGATCATGTACGACCTGCTGGGTTACGCGATGCTCCACAGGATCGACGGTGCCGCCGAGCCCTGGGGTCGCCAGACGATCAAGTTCATCGCCCCGGTTCCCGGGTATGACCGGCACTTCGCGATCTGCGAGCACCTGGGCATCGAGATGATCCCGGTGGAGCTGGGAGAGCACGGGCCGGACATGGACGAGGTCGAGAGGCTGGCCGCCGATCCCTCGGTCAAGGGCATGTGGGTGGTGCCGATGTACGCCAACCCGAGTGGCGCCGTCTACGACGAGCAGACCGCCCGTCGGCTGGTCTCGATGCCGGCCGCCCCCGATTTCCGGATCTGGTGGGACAACGCCTACGCCCTGCACCATCTCACCGATGCCGAGCCCCGCCCGCTGCCGATCCTCCAGATGGCGCAGCAGGCCGGCAACCCGGATCGGGTCTTCGAACTGGCCTCCACCTCCAAGATCACCTTCGCCGGTGACGGGGTGGCCTTCCTGGCCTCCTCGACCGGCAACCTCAACTGGTACCTGTCCCACGCCGCGGTCCGCAGCATCGGCCCCGACAAGGTCAATCAGCTGCGTCATGCGCTGTACCTCAAGGACGCCGACGGGGTCCGCCAGCTGATGCGCAGGCATCGGGCACTGCTGGCCCCGAAGTTCGGGATCGTCGACCGGATCCTGCGCGAACGGCTCGGCGGCACCGGGGTGGCGACCTGGACCCATCCCTCCGGCGGCTATTTCGTGACCCTGGATGTCCTGGACGGCACCGCCTCCCGGGTGGTCTCGCTGGCCAAGGAGGCCGGTATCGCACTGACCCCGGCCGGCGCCTCCCACCCCCTGCACCACGACCCGCATGACCGCACGATCCGGCTCGCGCCGAGCTTCCCCAGCGAGGGGGAGCTCGCCGAGGCGGTGGACGGCGTCGCCACCTGTGTGCTGCTGGCCGCCGCCGAGAAACTGCTGGGATGACGCTGGTGACGAGCCGGTGCTGATCCTGGGAAGTTGCTGGGCAGGCACCCTCCCCGTATACTTCTGATGCTGTTGGCGCCTGTTCCGGCGGGCACCGACGAAGGGCACTAGCTCAATTGGCAGAGCAGCGGTCTCCAAAACCGCAGGTTGGGGGTTCAAGTCCCTCGTGCCCTGCGAGGCAGGACATGGTCCTGCGGCGCGCAGTCGTGGCGGGGCCGGTTGCTGCGGCATCCTGGGTCCCGGGCCCGATCCGGGTCGGATGTCAGGATGGTGCAGTACGGTTGTGAAACGGCCGTGAGATGACATGGAGCCGGCTACCAACCCGAAGGACAAGCGTGACTGACGAGCGGCACCCCGATGGAGGCGATGGGTCGGCCATGCCCTCGGACGGTCAGCTGTCGCCCCGCGGTGAGGAACTGACGTCCGGGGAGCTTCCCGATACCGAGGACTACCAGGTGGCCGATGACCAGGCCGAGGAGCTCATCAACGCCGACACCAGCGTCGATGACACTCCCGACAAGGGAGATCCCGGCGACGTGGTGATTGACGATCCCGCACAACTCGACGAGGCCGAGGATGCAGCCCGAAGGGCGCACTCCAGCCGCCCGGTGCGCAAGAGGAGGACTGCCGGCAAGGCTGATGCAGCCGTCCTCGATGCCGATACCGCGACCGCCTCCGCCAGGACCGGCGACCGCCCGACCCCCAGCACTGGGAATGACGACGTGCACACCCCGAGCCGCAGCCTCACCCAGTCACCGGTCCGCAAGAGGCGCCCCGCCACCGACGAGGAGCTGGAGGGCCGGCGCAAGCGGACCACCCCGGCGATGTTCGTCCGGCAGTCGGTCGGTGAGCTGCGCAAGGTCCGGTGGCCGAGCGGTACCGAGACCGGCCAGTACTTCATCGTGGTGCTGGTCTTCGTGCTCGTGATCATCGGATACGTGGGAGGGCTCGATGCCCTGTTCGCGAAGGCCCTGCTGGAGTTCCTCGGCTAGTGACGAGCATTTTCGCGCTATTCGTGTACGAGCCAAGACAACGACGGAGAATTGACCGGTGACTGACACCCCTGATGTGAACGACAACGAGACCACCGAGGAGCCGACCGCTCCTGGCGAGGTGGAGATCGATCTCGATGCCGTCGGCGCCGATGGCCAGAACAAGGCCGATCCCGCCGATGACTTCGAGATCGATCTCGGGGCGCTGAAACCCGATGAGGCCGACCATGACGAGCCCCAGCTGAACCTGGACCTCGAGGTCGATGAGGATCTGTCGGATGCCGACGTGGCCCGCAATCTCGGTATCGGCCAGCAGGACGCCGAGGAGGCGCCTGAGGACTCGGCGGCCGACGATGAGGATGCCCAGAATCAGGACGCCGTCGATGCCGCGATCGAGAACCTCAAGGAGGAGTTGAGCTCCAAGTTCGGCGAGTGGTACGTGGTGCACACCTACTCGGGCATGGAGAAGAAGGTCAAGCAGAACCTGGACGCCCGGGTGCAGACCCTCAACCTCGAGGACTACATCTACGAGACGGTGGTCCCGACCGAGGAGGTCGTGGAGATCCGCAACGGTGCCCGCAAGACGGTCATCCGGGTCTTCCTGCCCGGCTATGTGCTGGTCCGGATGGATCTGACCGACGAGTCCTGGGGTGCGGTGCGTCACACCCCCTCGGTGACCGGTTTCGTCGGGCAGTCCATGACGCCGGTGCCGCTGACCTTCGATGAGGTCGTCAAGATGATGACCCCGATGGTGATCGCACAGGTCAACCACGACATGGCCGGCCAGGCTCCCTCGCCGAAGGCCCGCCGCAAGGTCGAGGTCGCCGACTACGTGGTGGGTGAGTCCGTGCAGATCGTCGACGGCCCGTTCGCCGGCGTGCCGGCCATCATCACCGAGCTCAACACCAACAGCCAGCGGGTCAAGGCCTCGGTGGAGATCCTGGGACGCTCCACCCCGGTGGACCTGGAGTTCAACCAGATCGAGAAGATCTGAGCGCAGCGATCCGGCTGTGATCTCCTGACGCCGGTGGCCCGCCCCCAGGTGGGGGGCGGGCCACCGGCGTCTTCAGGACCGTGTCACTCGGCCCCGCCCGGCTGCGCAGTGCGGGGGAGCGAGATCCTTCCGCGGTCATGTATAGTGTCCCGTTGCGTGTGCTCGCGCCGCCACGGATTGCGGGCGCACCAGCCGCTCGGCCGACCCGGTCGGGCTGCAGCTCAACCGAAGGACCCAACTCATATGCCTCCGAAGAAGAAAGTAGCGGCGCTCGTCAAGATCGCTCTGCCGGCCGGTCAGGCCACCCCGGCACCGCCAGTCGGTACCGCCCTGGGCCCCCATGGTGTCAACATCATGGAGTTCTGCAAGGCCTACAACTCGCAGACCGAGAATCAGCGCGGCAACGTCATCCCCGTCGAGATCACCATCTTCGAGGATCGTTCGTTCACCTTCATCCTGAAGACCCCGCCTGCCGCGGAGCTCATCAAGAAGGCCGCCGGCATCGCCAAGGGCACCGAGAACCCGCTGACCCACAAGGTCGGCTCGATCTCCAAGGATCAGGTGCGCGAGATCGCCCAGACCAAGCTCCCCGACCTCAACGCCAACGATGTCGAGGCCGCCATGAAGATCGTCGCTGGCACCGCCCGTTCGATGGGTGTCACCGTCGAGGCCTGATCCCCGGATCGACCCGAAACTCACGTGGGAGGGCTGGCGCAGCCCAGACCACGAACTGGTGAAAGGAACCAGACATGAAGCGCAGCAAGTCATATCGCGAAGCAGCCGCCAAGGTCGACGAGACCAAGCTCTACGGCCCGGAGACCGGCCTGGCCCTGGTCGAGGACGCCGCTTCGGCGAAGTTCGACGAGACGGTCGACGTGGTCATCCGTCTCGGCGTCGACCCGAAGAAGGCCGACCAGATGGTGCGCGGCACCGTCAACCTTCCCAACGGAACTGGCAAGACGTCGAGGGTCCTCGTCTTCGCCACCGGTGCGAAGGCCGAGGCCGCCGTCGAGGCGGGTGCCGATGAGGTCGGCGACGACGACCTGGTCGCCAAGGTCCAGGGCGGTTACCTGGACTTCGACGCCGTGGTCGCCACCCCGGACATGATGGGCAAGGTCGGTCGGCTGGGCCGGGTTCTCGGCCCCCGTGGCCTGATGCCGAACCCGAAGACCGGCACCGTGACGATGGATGTCGCCCGGGCCGTCTCCGACATCAAGGGCGGCAAGATCGAGTTCCGCACCGATCGTTACGCCAACCTGCACTTCATGATCGGCAAGGTGTCCTTCGGCACCCAGAAGCTGGTCCAGAACTACTACGCGGCGATGGGAGAGGTGCTGCGGCTCAAGCCGTCGGCCTCCAAGGGCCGCTACCTCAAGAAGATCACCGTCTCCTCGACGATGGGCCCCGGCGTCCAGCTGGATCCCCTCGCTGCGGCCGAGGACACCGAGTGATCTGATCCTCGAAGTGGTGTCGGACCCGGCCTGAGCCGAGTCCGACGTGACCTGAACCCCGGCAGCTGGGGCCCAGCGCCGAATCGGCCCGGGCCCCGACTGCCGGGGTTCTGGTTCACAGCGCGGCCGGAGGCCCTCCCGCGCGCAGTCCGTCCGTGCGGACCGGGGAGACGGGGTTGCAAGGGGTCGCCGCGCAGCCAGAGGCGATCCCGCGGTCTGTCTGCCCGCGCGGACCGGGGAGACGGGGTTGCAAGGGGTCGCCCCTTTGCCCTAGTATCTACAACGCCGTTGACCGCTGGTCGGGTTCGCCCGTCAAGCATCCGTCAGGATGGCCCGCGCAGGTTTCAGAGTTTCGCCGCAACAAGCCTCATCGTTTGTGCCGTGTCGCCCCGTGCCTGTGTGCCGGGGCTTTTTTCATGCCTTGCGCCGCCATCCCGCAGTGCTGTGATGTCGGACCGGTCGGCAGTCTGCGGCCAGGCACCGTGAGCCCGTCTCACGGTGCGCAGTACAAGAAGTGGGAAGGAGACCCAATGGCGAAGACCGACAAGTCAGCCGCCATCGCATCGCTCAAGGAGAAGTTCTCCGAGGCCGATGCGACCGTGCTGACCGACTACCGCGGTCTCTCCGTGGCAGCGCTGCAGACTCTGCGTCGCTCCCTCGGGGCGGACACCACCTACGCCGTTGCGAAGAACACTCTCACCCGTATCGCCGCCCAGCAGGCCGGTGTGGAGGGGCTCGACGACAAGCTCGTCGGTCCCACCGCGCTGACCTTCATCAAGGGCGACGTGGCCGATGCGGCCAAGGGTCTGAGGGACTTCGCCAAGGACAACCCGCTGCTGGTCATCAAGGGCGGCTACATGGACGGTCGCGTCCTGAATGCCGACCAGGTCAAGAAGCTCGCCGATCTCGAGTCTCGCGAGGTTCTCCTCGCCAAGCTCGCCGGTGGCCTCAAGGCCAACCTCACGAAGGCCGCTCAGGTCTTCAGCGCCCTGCCCGCCAAGACCGCTCGCGGTCTGGGCGCCCTGCAGGAGAAGGCGACTGCCGATCCTTCCGTGATCGGTGGCCCCGGAGAGGCTTCTGACCAGGAGCCGGAGAACACACCAGCCTGAGGCGTCCACCGCCCAGGAGTAACACCGCGACGGACCACACGCCCGTCACACCATCGAAAGGACGCCCAACATGGCGAAGCTCAGCAACGACGAGCTCCTTGACGCATTCAAGGAGATGACCCTGATCGAGCTCTCCGAGTTCGTGAAGCAGTTCGAGGAGACCTTCGACGTCTCCGCTGCCGCCCCGGTTGCGGTGGCTGCTGCCCCGGCTGCCGGCGGCGAGGCCGCTGCTGCCGAGGAGGAGAAGGATGAGTTCGACGTCATCCTCGAGGCCGCCGGCGACAAGAAGATCCAGGTCATCAAGGAGGTCCGCGCTCTCACCAGCCTCGGCCTCAAGGATGCCAAGGACCTCGTCGAGGCCGCTCCGAAGCCGATCCTCGAGAAGGCCAAGAAGGACGACGCCAACAAGGCCAAGGAGGCCCTCGAGGCCGCCGGCGCCACCGTCACCCTGAAGTGACCTCAGCCTCCCCCGAGGGATTCCAGGTGAGTCGGTCCGCTGAGGACTGACCGCCTCCCGACGAGGACGCCGCGAACGAGCCCGCCCGGAATCATCCGGGCGGGCTCGTCGTGTGCTCCAGGGGTGGCCCCGCCGGCCGCCGGGGGCGTGGCGGGTTCCGTCCCGACTTGTGTTGTGGTACAGTCTCGTCTATTCTGTCTTCTTGCCCCTAAAGACAACGAACGCCCATGATTGACATGGGCCATTCGGCATGCCGCCAGACTGGTGTCACCCACCACTCAGGAGTTCTCGGAAGGACCGCACCTTGGCCGCCACGCGCACCGCGTCGAAGAACACCAACGTCATCTCCCCACAGAGCGGGAGAATCTCATTCGCCAAGATCCGCGAACCACTCGAACTGCCCAACCTGCTGGATCTGCAGGTGGAGTCGTTCAACTGGCTCGTCGGAAACGATATCTGGCAGTCCCACGTCGAGGAGGCCCTGGCTCAGGGCCGCACCGACGTCAACACCAAGTCGGGACTTGAGGAAGTCTTCGAGGAGATCTCCCCGATCGAGGACTACGGCGAGACGATGTCCTTGTCCTTCCGTGATCACCGCTTCGAGGATCCGAAGCACACCGTGGAGGAGTGCAAGGATCGCGACACCACCTACGCGGCCCCGCTGTTCGTGACCGCCGAGTTCACCAACAACGAGACCGGCGAGATCAAGTCCCAGACGGTCTTCATCGGCGATTTCCCGCTGATGACCGCCAAGGGCACCTTCATCGTCAACGGCACCGAGCGTGTCGTCGTCTCCCAGCTGGTCCGTTCCCCCGGCGTCTACTTCGAGCGGTCCGCGGACAAGACCTCCGACAAGGACATCTTCACCTGCAAGGTGATCCCGAGCCGCGGCGCCTGGCTGGAGTTCGAGATCGACAAGCGCGACACCGTCGGCGTGCGTCTCGACCGCAAGCGCAAGCAGAACATCACGGTCTTCCTCAAGGCCCTCGGCTGGACCCCGGAGCGCATTCTCGAGGAGTTCGGCGAGTACGAGGCGATCCGCCAGACCCTGGAGAAGGATCACGGCATCGAGACCCAGGACCAGGCTCTTCTCGACATCTACAAGAAGCTGCGTCCCGGTGAGCCGCCGGCCCGTGACGCCGCCCAGCAGCTTCTGGAGAACTACTACTTCAACCCGAAGCGCTACGACCTGGCGAAGGTGGGCCGGTACAAGATCAACAAGAAGCTCGGTCTTGACCTGCCCTTCGACACCCAGGTGCTGACCATCGACGACATCGTCGCCGCGATCCACTACATCTGCGCCCTGCACGAGGGCACCGAGGAGCTGCCCCGCGAGGGCCGCCCCAGCATCATCGTGGAGCCCGATGACATCGACCACTTCGGCAATCGTCGGCTGCGTACCGTCGGTGAGCTGATCCAGAACCAGCTGCGCACCGGCATGGGCCGGATGGAGCGCGTGGTGCGCGACCGGATGACCACCCAGGACATCGAGGCCATCACCCCGCAGACCCTGATCAACATCCGCCCGGTGACCGCTGCCATCAAGGAGTTCTTCGGAACCTCCCAGCTGTCGCAGTTCATGGACCAGAACAACCCGCTGGCCGAGATGACCCACAAGCGCCGTCTGTCGGCCCTGGGCCCCGGCGGTATCTCCCGTGACCGCGCCCAGATGGAGGTCCGTGACGTTCACCCGTCGCATTACGGCCGGATGTGCCCGATCGAGACCCCTGAGGGCCCCAACATCGGACTGATCGGCTCGCTGGCCTCCTTCGCCCGGGTCAACGCCTTCGGCTTCATCGAGACCCCCTACCGCAAGGTGATCGACGGTGTCGTGACCGACGACGTCGACTACCTCACCGCCGATGAGGAGGAGCGTTTCCTGATCGCTCAGGCCAACGATCCCCTCAATGGCGACGGCACCTTCGCCGATGAGCGCGTCCTGGTCCGCAAGCGCCACGGAGACCCCGATGAGGTTCCCCCGGCCGATGTCGACTACATGGACGTCTCCCCGCGTCAGATGGTGTCGGTCGGTTCTGCCTTGATCCCCTTTCTGGAGCATGACGACGCATCGCGAGCCCTGATGGGCGCCAACATGCAGCGTCAGGCGGTACCGCTGATCAAGACCGAGGCCCCGCTGGTCGGTACCGGTATGGAGTACCGCTGCGCCACCGACGTCGGCGAGGTCACCCTGGCCGAGAAGCCCGGGACCGTGCTCTCGGTCTCGGCCGACCTGGTCGACATCGCCTGCGACGACGGCACCTACCAGACCTACAAGCTGGAGAAGTTCCGTCGCTCCAACGCCGGCACCTGCATCAACCAGCGTCCGGTCGTGACAGCCGGGCAGCGCGTCGAGGTCGGCACCCCGCTGGCCGACGGTCCCTCCACCGATCACGGCGAGCTGGCCCTGGGCCGTAACGTGCTGACCGCCTTCATGCCCTGGCAGGGTCTGAACTACGAGGACGCCATCGTGCTCTCGCAGCGGATCGTCCAGGACGACGTCCTCACCTCGATCCACATCGAGGAGCACGAGGTCGACGCCCGCGACACCAAGCTGGGAGCCGAGGAGATCACCCGGGACATCCCGAACGTCTCCGATGACATGCTGGCCAACCTCGACGAGAACGGCATCGTCCGGATCGGCGCCGAGGTCGGTACCGGTGACATCCTGGTCGGCAAGGTGACCCCCAAGGGTGAGACCGAGCTGACCCCCGAGGAGCGCCTGCTGCGCGCCATCTTCGGTGAGAAGGCCCGCGAGGTCCGCGACACCTCCCTCAAGGTCCCGCACGGCGAGGAGGGCACCGTGATCGGTGTCCGGATCTTCGACGCCGACGAGGGTGACGAGCTGGCTCCCGGAGTCAACCAGATGGTCCGCGTCTACGTGGCCCAGAAGCGCAAGATCCAGGTCGGCGACAAGCTGTCCGGACGCCACGGCAACAAGGGCGTCATCTCCAAGATCCTGCCGATCGAGGACATGCCGTTCATGGAGGACGGCACCCCCGTCGACATGGTCCTCAACCCGCTGGGCGTGCCCTCCCGGATGAACGTCGGTCAGGTGCTCGAGATGCATCTGGGCTGGATCGCCCACTCCGGCTGGGACATCACCCAGGCGGAGGGGGACTGGGCCGAGAGGCTGCGCGAGGTCGGTCTGGCACAGGTCGAGCCCGAGTCCCGGCTGGCCACCCCGGTCTTCGACGGTGCCAAGGAGTACGAGATCACCGGGCTGCTGACCAACGGCATCCCCGATCGCGACGGCAACCGGCTGGTCGATCCCGATGGCAAGGCGCTGCTCTACGACGGTCGCACCGGTGAGCCCTTCCCCAAGAAGGTCGGCGTCGGCTACATGTATGAGCTGAAGCTCCACCACCTGGTCGACGACAAGATCCACGCCCGTTCCACCGGCCCCTACTCGATGATCACCCAGCAGCCGCTGGGCGGCAAGGCGCAGTTCGGCGGTCAGCGGTTCGGTGAGATGGAGGTCTGGGCGATGGAGGCCTACGGGGCCGCCTGGGCCCTGCAGGAGCTGTTGACCATCAAGTCCGACGACGTGCCCGGTCGCGTCAAGGTCTACGAGGCCATCGTCAAGGGCGAGAACATCCCCGAGCCCGGCATCCCCGAGTCCTTCAAGGTGCTCGTCAAGGAGATGCGGTCGCTGTGTCTGAATGTGGAGGTTCTCAACTCTGAGGGCATGGAGATCGATCTTCGCGAGACCGACGAGGACCTGCGTCCCAACGGCCTGGGTATCGACCTGTCTCGCAGGCCCGGAGCCGACAACGCGATGGCCGACTGAGACGCCGAGCGATGACGCCGCCGCACCGATCCGAACCGGGTCGGTGCGGACGGTGGACGTCATGTGAGTCGTGAGCTCGCAGGTCGCGAGGACCGACACGATCCACCTTCCTGAAGATTTACTTTCACAAGGGGTGGCGAAGGGCCTGGACAACCCTTCGCCGGACACGCCCCGACTGGGACCTCTCCTGACGAGGAGGGGCTACCACCCGCCGTCGCGGTGGGGGAAAGAGAAGCACTGTGCTGGACACCAACTACTACGACAGACTGCAGATCGGCCTGGCCACCGCAGATCAGATCCGCGAGTGGAGCCACGGCGAGGTCAAGAAGCCTGAGACGATCAACTACCGCACCCTGAAGCCGGAGCGCGACGGGTTGTTCTGCGAGAAGATCTTCGGGCCGACCCGCGACTGGGAGTGCTACTGCGGCAAGTACAAGCGGGTCCGCTTCAAGGGCATCATCTGCGAGCGCTGCGGCGTGGAGGTGACCCGTTCCAATGTGCGTCGTGAGCGGATGGGCCACATCGAGCTGGCCGCCCCGGTCACCCACATCTGGTACTTCAAGGGCGTTCCCTCCCGGCTGGGCTACCTGCTGGACATCGCCCCGAAGGACCTGGAGAAGGTCATCTACTTCGCGGCCTACATGATCACCTCGGTCGACGAGGAGGCCCGCCACCGCGACCTGCCGTCGCTGGAGGCCAAGATCCAGGCCGAGCGCGACCACGTCACCAAGCGCCGCGACTCCGAGCTGGAGACCCGCCGCGCCAAGATGGAGGAGGACCTCGGCCAGCTGGAGGCCGAGGGGGCCAAGGCGGACGCCCGCCGCAAGGTCAAGGACGGCGGCGAGAAGGAGATCCGTCAGATCGACCACCGCGCCCAGCGCCAGCTGGACCGGCTGGATGCCGTGTGGGATCGCTTCAAGAGCCTCAAGGTCCAGGACCTCGAGGGCGATGAGGTGCTCTACCGCGAGATGAAGAACCGGTTCGGCAAGTACTTCGAGGGGTTCATGGGGGCCGAGGCCGTCAAGCACCGTCTCCAGGACTTCGACCTGGCCGCCGAGTCCGAGTCCCTGCGCGAGATCATCAAGACCGGCAAGGGTCAGAAGAAGACCCGTGCCCTCAAGCGCCTCAAGGTCGTCCAGGCCTTCCTGGAGTCCGGCAACTCGCCGGTCGGGATGGTGCTGGACGCCGTTCCGGTGATCCCTCCGGATCTGCGCCCGATGGTGCAGCTGGATGGTGGCCGGTTCGCGACCTCCGACCTCAACGACCTGTACCGCCGCGTCATCAACCGCAACAACCGCCTCAAGCGGCTGCTGGATCTCGGCGCCCCGGAGATCATCGTCAACAACGAGAAGCGGATGCTCCAGGAGGCCGTCGACTCGCTGTTCGACAACGGCCGTCGGGGCCGTCCGGTCTCCGGGCCGGGCAACCGTCCGCTGAAGTCGCTGTCGGACATGCTCAAGGGCAAGCAGGGCCGGTTCCGCCAGAACCTGCTCGGCAAGCGCGTCGACTACTCCGGCCGTTCGGTCATCGTGGTCGGCCCGCAGCTCAAGATGCACCAGTGCGGACTGCCCAAGGCGATGGCCCTGGAGCTGTTCAAGCCCTTCGTGATGAAGCGGCTGGCCGATCTGGAGCATGCTCAGAACGTCAAGTCCGCCAAGCGGATGGTGGAGCGTCAGCGCCCGGTGGTCTGGGATGTCCTCGAAGAGGTCATCAAGGAGCACCCGGTGCTGCTGAACCGCGCACCCACCCTGCACCGACTGGGCATCCAGGCCTTCGAGCCCCAGCTCATCGAGGGTAAGGCGATCCAGCTCCACCCGCTGGTCTGCTCGGCCTTCAACGCCGACTTCGACGGCGACCAGATGGCTGTCCATCTGCCGCTGAGCGCCGAGGCCCAGGCCGAGGCCCGGATCCTGATGCTGTCGACCAACAACATCCTCAAGCCCGCCGACGGCCGTCCGGTCGCCCTGCCGAGCCACGAGATGATCATCGGCGCCTACTTCCTCACGATGGCCCTCGACGGCCTGAAGGGGGAGGGGCGTGCCTACTCCTCGATCGCCGAGGCGATCATGGCCCATGATCTGGGCGAGCTGGAGATCGGCGCGAAGATCAAGCTGCGTCTGCACGACATCACCCCGCCGCACGGCGAGACGGTGCGTGCCGACGGCTCGGTGATCCTGAACACCACGCTGGGCCAGGCGCTGTTCAACGAGGTGCTGCCGAGCGACTACCCCTACGTGGACTACCTGGTCGGCAAGAAGCAGATCGGCAAGATCGTCAACGACCTGGCGGAGAACCGTTCCCAGCTGCAGGTGGCCGAGATCCTCGACCGTCTCAAGGACGTCGGCTTCCGCTGGGGTTCGCTGTCTGGTGTCACCGTCTCCATCGGCGACGTCCAGACCCCTCCCACCAAGCCGCAGATCCTGGCTGGTTTCGAGGCCCGGGCCGACAAGGTGGACCGCGAGTACGAGCGTGGCGCGGTCACCGAGGAGGAGCGTCGTCAGGACCTCATCCAGATCTGGACCGAGGCGACCGCCGAGCTCACCAAGGCGATGGAGGCGAACTTCACCCAGACCAACCCGATCTACATGATGGTGCACTCGGGGGCACGAGGGAATATGACCCAGATGCGCCAGATCGCCGCCATGCGAGGCCTGGTGGCCGACCCGAAGGGCGAGATCATCGCCCGACCGATCAAGTCGAACTTCCGCGAGGGCCTGACGGTCCTGGAGTACTTCATCTCCACCCACGGTGGCCGAAAGGGCCAGGCCGACACCGCTCTGCGGACGGCCGACTCGGGCTACCTGACCCGTCGTCTGGTCGACGTCTCCCAGGACGTCATCGTTCGCGAGGAGGACTGCGGCACCACTCGTGGCATGCCGAAGACCATCGCGGTCGACGACGGCACCGGCAAGCTGGTTCCGGTCGGCGACCTGGAGACCTCGGTCTACGCCCGCTGCCTGGCCTCGGACGCTGTGGATGCTCAGGGCAATGTCATCGTGGAGGCCAACTCGGATCTCGGTGACGCCGAGATCGGCACGCTCATCGAGCACGGCATCTCCGAGATCAAGGTGCGCTCGGTGCTCACCTGCGCCGCCGCCCTGGGCTGCTGCGCCCGGTGCTATGGACGCTCGCTGTCGACCGGCAATCTGGTCGACGTCGGCGAGGCGGTCGGTATCATCGCCGCCCAGTCGATCGGTGAGCCCGGCACCCAGCTGACGATGCGTACCTTCCACACCGGTGGTGTGGCCGGTAATGACATCACCCAGGGTCTGCCCCGAGTGGTCGAGCTCTTCGAGGCCCGACAGCCGAAGGGCAAGTCCCCGATCGCCGAGGCCGCGGGAATCGTCCGGATCGACGACTCCGATGCTCATCGCAAGATGATCCTGGTCCGCGACGACGGTGAGG
This sequence comes from Acidipropionibacterium thoenii DSM 20276, assembly GCF_000423445.1. Classification (GTDB taxonomy): domain Bacteria; phylum Actinomycetota; class Actinomycetes; order Propionibacteriales; family Propionibacteriaceae; genus Acidipropionibacterium; species Acidipropionibacterium thoenii. The sequence continues at coordinate 223,478 of NZ_KE384018.1, forward strand.
AGGATGTCGAGTACCCGGTGCCCAGGCGCGCCCGTCTCGAGTTCGACGCCGAGGGCAAGCACTTCCTGATGCGCGACGGGATGCGGGTGGAGGCCGGCCAGCAGTTGATGGGCGGTATTCCCGACCCGCAGGACGTGCTGCGCATCCTCGGCGTCCGCAAGGTCGAGGAGCACCTGGTCTCCGAGGTCCAGAAGGTGTACAACACCCAGGGCGCCGGAATCCACGAGAAGCACATCGAGATCGTGATCCGACAGATGTTGCGCCGGGTCACCGTCATTGACACCGGTGACACCCAGATGATGCCCGGCGAGCTGGTGGACCGTCCTCACTACGAGGCGGCCAACCGCAAGGCGATCTCCGAGGGAGGTCGTCCTGCCGAGGGTCGTCCGGTGCTGATGGGCATCACGAAGGCCTCGCTGGCGACCGACTCGTGGCTGTCCGCGGCCTCCTTCCAGGAGACCACCAAGGTGCTCACCGATGCGGCGATCAACGGCAAGACCGACACCCTGGTCGGGCTGAAGGAGAACGTCATGCTGGGCAAGCTGATCCCGGCCGGCACCGGCATGGAGCGCTACCGCAATATGCGGGTGGAGCCGACGGCCGAGGCCAAGGCGGCAGCCTTCACGATGAACTACGACCCCTTCGACTACGACTTCGGGTCCAGTTCCACCGCCGTGCCGCTCGATGATCTCGACTTCGGCGACATGGACTGAGTGGGCATCGCCCCGCTGACCGGCCTCGGCCTGGCAGCGAGGTGACGCCGTTCGACCGTGGGCCCATCCCTTTCGGGGGATGGGCCCACGGTCGTCCCCGGGGGAGGCCGCCGGTCCTCAGCGACCCGCCAGCTGGACCCCGGTGCGGGCCCGGATCTGGGCCATCAGGGTGAGTCTCTCGGCGGTCCAGCGCTGGGGGAGTGCGCACCGGGAGGGGTCGGCGACAGCGGCGGCGAAGGCGTCGAGCTCGTGGGCCATGTCGCGGATCCGGCGTCTGGGGATCTCGGTGGTCCGGGTGCGGCCGCCGGTGGTCAGGCTGAGGACCGAGGGGTCCTCGACGGCGTCGACGCTCAGGGTGCCGTCCTCGCCCTGGATGACGCTGGGGGCGGCGGAGTCGCTGATCTTCGACCAGGTCACGGTGCACAGGTGTCCGGGGTAGTGCGCCAGCAGCACTCCGGCGCCGTCGATCACCTGGTGGTCGGCGGCGGCCCCGGTTGCGGTGGTGGGAGTGTCGGTGGTCCCCGGTCGGTCGTCGTGGCGGAGCAGCACCGCCTCGGTGCTGAAGTCCGAGGGCCTGCCGAACAGCTCGATCATCGACTCCAGGGGGTAGCTGCCGATGTCCATCAGGGCGCCGGCCCCCATCGCGGGATCGAAGATCGCCGGGGTCTCGCCGGCCAGGTAGCGGTCATAGCGGCTGGATCGCTGGCAGTAGCTCAGGCTGGACATCCGGATCCGCCCGATCTGCGGCAGGAGGTCGCGAAGTGCGGCGATCCCTGGATGCCAGACCGAGTTGCGATTGGCCTCCAGCAGGGCCAGTCCGCGATCTCTGGCGGTGTCGACCAGGTCCTGCCAGCCGGCCGGCGTCACGCAGGCCGACTTCTCCACCAGGACATGCTTTCCCGCCTCGAGCATCTGCAGGGCTTGGTCGTGGTGGGCGGCATTGGGACTGGCGATGTAGACCGCATCGACATCCTCGGCTTCGGCGAGGTCCTCCAGGCGGGTGACGACCCGGGCGGCGCCCACCTCCTCGGCGAAGGCCCGGCCCCGGGCGGCGTCGCGGGAGTGCACCACGGTGTGCCGGATGGCAGGGTTCTGGGCGACGGCGTCCAGCAGATTGCGGGTGATGGCACTGGTTCCGATGGTGGCGAGCCCGATCATGGCCGTCAGCCTAGCCACCCTTCCTTTGCCTTATCCCCTGAGCGGCGTTATTCTTGTCTACTGTGTCCGGTGCACCCGGACACCACGTGCGTGCCCTGGCACGGCGACACGACCTCTCGAGTTGCTGCGAGACGGTCCGCCGCTGCGGAGTTCGTACAGTACCTGAGACGGCCCGAGCGAGGGACAGCGGTGATCCCGACGCCGGCCAACCAGGTGCGCAAGCCAGGGAACAAGAACCCAACGGAAAGAGATACCAGCCGGTGCCTACAATCCAGCAGTTGGTCCGAAAGGGCCGCACTGACAAGATCAGCAAGAACAAGACGCCTGCCCTGAAGGGCTCCCCGCAGCGCCGTGGCGTGTGCACCCGGGTGTACACCACCACCCCGAAGAAGCCGAACTCGGCTCTTCGTAAGGTCGCGCGTGTGCGGCTGTCCTCGGGCATCGAGGTGACGGCTTACATCCCCGGAATCGGCCACAACCTGCAGGAGCACTCGATGGTGCTGGTGCGCGGTGGTCGTGTCAAGGACCTCCCGGGCGTCCGCTACAAGATCGTCCGCGGCTCCCTCGACACCCAGGGTGTCAAGGGCCGCAAGCAGGCCCGTAGCCACTACGGCGCCAAAAAGGAGAAGTGAGCATGCCTCGTAAGGGACCGGCGCCCAAGCGCCCCGTGATGGTTGACCCGGTCTACGGGTCCCCGCTCGTCTCCCAGCTGGTGAGCAAGATCCTGATGGACGGCAAGAAGACCGTCGCCCAGGACATCGTCTACACCGCCCTGGAGGGCTGCCGCACCAAGACCAACACCGATCCGGTGCAGACTCTCAAGCGCGCCCTCGACAACATCAAGCCCTCCCTGGAGGTGAAGTCCCGTCGAGTCGGCGGCGCCACCTACCAGGTGCCCGTCGAGGTCAAGCCCGCCCGGGCCACCACCCTGTCGATGCGGTGGCTGGTCGGGTTCTCCCGCGAGCGCCGCGAGAAGACCATGGCCGAGCGCCTGATGAACGAGATCCTGGACGCCTCCAATGGCCTGGGTGCCTCGGTGAAGCGTCGCGAGGACACCCACAAGATGGCTGAGGCCAACAGGGCCTTCGCGCACTACCGCTGGTGATCGCCCGCCCCCTCGCCGATCGAATCGGTCGAACAGGGGGTATCCGCTTGCCGCCAGGAACGAGCAGTGCGCCGATGAGAATCCCGGGACCCCTGGTCCTCCTCTCATCGGCGCATGCGCGCTCATCACAACTTCCGCGGGCTCCTCGGCGAACTCCTCGCCCTTGATCCATCCGCGCCGAGACACAACCCGCCCACGATCATTTGAGAGATTTGAGGTTTGAACACTGTGGCCACCACAGACCTGACCAATGTTCGCAACATCGGCATCATGGCCCACATCGACGCCGGTAAGACCACCACCACCGAGCGCATCCTCTACTACACCGGCAAGTCCTACAAGATTGGCGAGGTCCACGACGGCGCCGCCACGATGGACTGGATGGAGCAGGAGCAGGAGCGAGGGATCACCATCACCTCGGCTGCCACCACCACCTTCTGGCACGGCACCCAGATCAACATCATCGACACCCCCGGCCACGTCGACTTCACCGTCGAGGTGGAGCGCTCGCTGCGCGTCCTCGATGGTGCTGTCGCTGTCTTCGACGGGGTCGCAGGTGTTGAGCCCCAGTCGATGACGGTGTGGCGTCAGGCCGCCAAGTACGGTGTTCCGCGGATCTGTTACATCAACAAGATGGACCGCACCGGGGCCTCCTTCGAGCACTGCGTCGAGACCATCAAGGACCGGCTGCACGCCATCCCCGTGCTGCTCCAGCTGCCGATCGGCGCCGAGGAGAACTTCATCGGCATCATCGACCTCATCGACATGGACGCCAAGACCTGGCGCGGTGAGACCGAGCTCGGGGCCCACTTCGAGACCGAGGAGATCCCCGCCGATCTCAAGGACGCCGCCGAGTCCGCCCGCGCCGAGATGCTCGAGACCGTCGCCGAGAACGACGACGAGTTCATGGAGCTCTACCTGGACGATCCCGACTCGGTGACCAAGGAGCAGCTCAAGGCCGCCATCCGACGCGGTGTGCTCGCCAATGCCTTCACCGCGGTGACCTGTGGCACCTCCTTCAAGAACAAGGGGGTCCAGCCGCTGCTCGACGCCATCGTCGACTACCTGCCCTCCCCCGAGGACGTCCCCGCCATCGTGGGCTTCAAGCCCGGCGATGAGGACGTCGAGCTGGAGCGTCGCCCCGTCGACGAGGACCCGCTGTCGGTGCTGGCCTTCAAGATCGCCTCGGACCCGCACCTGGGCAAGCTGACCTTCGTGCGCGTCTACTCCGGAGTCCTCAAGGCGGGCGAGCAGGTGCTCAACGCCACCAAGGGCAAGAAGGAGCGGATCGGCAAGATCTACCTGATGCACGCCAACAAGCGTCAGGAGGTCGCCGAGATGGGCGCCGGCATGATCTGCGCGGTGATGGGCCTCAAGGACACCACCACCGGCGAGACCCTGTGCGATCCGGCCCACCCGATCGTGCTGGAGTCCATGACCTTCCCGGCCCCGGTCATCGAGCAGGCCATCGAGCCGAAGTCGAAGGCCGACCAGGAGAAGCTGGCCATCGCCATTCAGAGGCTCGTCGAGGAGGACCCGACCTTCCGGGTGCACACCGACGAGGAGACCGGCCAGACCATCATCGCCGGAATGGGGGAGCTGCACCTGGACGTCTTCATCGACCGGATGAAGCGCGAGTTCCACGTGGAGGCCAACATCGGTAAGCCCCAGGTGGCCTACCGCGAGACCATCCACAAGAAGATCGACAAGCTCGAGTACACCCACAAGAAGCAGACCGGTGGTTCCGGCCAGTTCGCGCGGGTCGTCATCTCGATCGAGCCGACCGAGCCCGGTAGCGGATACGAGTTCGTCAACGCCGTCACCGGTGGCCGCATCCCCAAGGAGTTCATCCCCTCGGTGGACGCCGGCGTCCAGGAGGCCATGCAGTTCGGCGTGCTGGCCGGTTACCCGATCCAGGATCTCAAGTGCACCCTGCTCGACGGCGCCTACCACGAGGTCGACTCCTCCGAGATGGCCTTCAAGATCGCCGGATCGATGGCCTTCAAGGAGGCTGCCCGCAAGGCCCAGCCCGGCATCCTCGAGCCGCTGATGGCTGTCGAGGTCACCACCCCCGAGGACTACCTCGGAACTGTCATCGGCGACCTCAACGCTCGCCGCGGCCAGATCCAGGAGATGACCGAGGAGCACGGGAACAAGGTCGTGCGAGCGCTGGTTCCACTGTCGGAGATGTTCGGCTATGTCGGTGACCTGCGGTCCAAGACCTCCGGTCAGGCCTCCTACTCGATGGAGTTCGACTCCTACGGGGAGACGCCCTCCAACGTGGCCGAGGACATCATCGCCAAGGCCAACGGCACCAAGTGATCCGATGGCCTGCTGAGTGATCGGTCCGGGGCCGGGCGGGGGGTCACCTCCCGCCCGGGGTCGGACCCGCAAGGCGGATCCGGGGGTTCCCCGGAGCCCGTCGCCAGCTGTCACCGGAGTGATCGGTCAGTTTGACTGACCACATCCGGTGCGGCAAACTTGGACAAGTTCCCTGACCTCTGGTCGGGGCCGTCCAGAAAGACGTCCGTGGGATCCGCCTACGGGCAACCACACGACGCGTACCGCGCAACAGCGGGCGACATTTTTCAGAAGGAGCCCCAGTGGCAAAGGCCAAGTTCGAGCGGACCAAGCCGCACGTCAACATCGGCACCATCGGACACATCGACCACGGCAAGACGACGCTGACCGCGGCGATCTCCAAGGTGCTGCACGACAAGTACCCGGACCTCAACGAGGAGTCGGCTTTCGACCAGATCGACAAGGCCCCTGAAGAGCGTCAGCGCGGTATCACCATCTCGATCGCTCACATCGAGTACCAGACCGAGAAGCGCCACTACGCGCACGTCGACTGCCCCGGGCACGCCGACTACGTGAAGAACATGATCACCGGTGCTGCCCAGATGGACGGCGCCATCCTGGTGGTCGCCGCCACCGACGGCCCGATGCCCCAGACCCGCGAGCACGTCCTGCTCGCCCGCCAGGTGGGCGTCCCCGCGATCGTCGTCGCCCTCAACAAGTGCGACATGGTCGATGACGAGGAGCTCATCGAGCTCGTCGAGATGGAGGTCCGCGAGCTGCTGAGCTCTCAGGAGTTCGACGGCGACAACTGCCCGGTCGTCCGGGTCTCGGCCTTCCAGGCCCTGCAGGGCGATCCGAAGTGGACCCAGTCGATCCTGGATCTGATGGATGCCGTCGACGAGTACATCCCGACCCCGAAGCGCGAGCTGGACAAGCCCTTCCTGATGCCGATCGAGGATGTCTTCACCATCACCGGCCGTGGCACCGTGGTGACCGGCCGTGTCGAGCGCGGCATCGTCAAGACCGGCGAGGAGGTCGAGATCGTGGGCGTCCACGACTCGACCACCAAGACGATCGTCACCGGTGTCGAGATGTTCCGCAAGATCCTCGACGAGGGCGAGGCCGGCGACAACATCGGCGTCCTGCTCCGTGGCACCAAGAAGGAGGAGGTGCAGCGTGGAATGGTTCTGTGCAAGCCCGGAACCACCACCCCGCACACCGACTTCGAGGGTCAGGTCTACGTGCTGAAGAAGGATGAGGGTGGCCGTCACAAGCCGTTCTTCTCCCACTACAGCCCGCAGTTCTACTTCCGGACCACCGACATCACCGGCACCGTCGAGCTGCCCGAGGGCACCGAGATGGTGATGCCCGGTGACAACACCGAGATGACTGTTCACCTGATCCACCCCATCGCCATGGAGGAGCAGCTGAAGTTCGCCATCCGCGAGGGTGGCCGCACCGTCGGCGCCGGTCGTGTGACCAAGATCCTCAAGTGATCCTGCGGATCAGTGACTCTCAGGTGATCCTGCGGATCAACGATCCTCACGTGACGATCTGATCTCGTCACCCAGGCTCTGTGGCCCGTCCCCCTCGGGGGGCGGGCCACTGTGCATCTCAGCTGAAGGCTGCTGCGCAGCCGCGGCGCGACCCCGGCCAGGTCGACGACCCGCTGGCCGGACTCAGTCTCCTGCCCGGATGGTCCTGGGGACGGCGTCCTGGATGGCGGTGATCCGGGTCGGCGAGGCATCGACGCCGAGCACCTGGGACCAGGTGCCCACCAGCTCCTGGTGGTAGCTGTGGCCGTGACCACCGGGGGCGGCGACCGCGATGGCCATGTCGGCTGTCAGCTGCCAGAAGGTGGACCACGGGGCCCAACGGATCCGCGGGTTGACATCGGTGCCGGCACGCTCCCGGATCCAGTCGGGTTCCCGCCAGATGAGTGAGGGGGACCACCACACGATCGGGTCCGAGGTGTGCTGCACGTAGGCGATCCGGGGCGACTGCCAGGAGGTGTACGGGTTTCCCCACCGGTTGACATCGATGAACTCGGGGGAGGGGATGAATCGCAGGTGGCGGCCGCGATCGATCTCGGGCGCGATCTCGGGGGAGCCCAGTTCACGTGAGTCGGTGAGCTGCCGCCAGATCGGGGTGAATCCGGGGGTGCCCACCCACACCGCACCGTCGACCTTCGACATCATGTCGTCGATCGAGCTGAAGGCCGCCTGGCCCCCGAATGATCCCAGCGAGACCCCGGTGACATACAGCTTCGGCCGGTGCGCGGGGTCGAGGGTGGCCCAGTAGCCGCGAACGACGTCCAGCAGCTCCTTGCCGCCCTGCTGGGGTGAGTTGCGGTCCAGCAGGAAGGCCCCGGGACTGCCCAGGTAGCTGTACTGCATGGAGGCGGTGGCGCAGTCCCCGCCGGTGAGGTACTCCACCGAGGCCACCGACCACTCCTCCAGCCAGCCGGCACCGGTGGTGGTGTGCAGCACCAGGACCTTGCGGTCGAAGGCGCGGGTGCGGATCAGCTCGGCGAGCACGGTGCGGGCCCCCGCGGCGAGGCTGTGGTCGGGGCTCAACCCGGCATAGACCCGGATCGGTTCCATCGCCGGTCCGCCGGTCACCGCGGAGATGTCGGCGGCGGTGGGGCCGTTGCTGATGAACCGCTGGCCCTCCCGGCCCAGATCGGCCCACGGCTCCAGCGACGCCGGGCTGCCCGAGCGCAGCGCAGTGGTGGGCCGAACCGCTCCGGCGATGGTCTGGTGATTGAGCCGGGCGCGCTGTCCGGCTGCCGCGTTGGCGCCGGCTCGCACGATGACGTTGTTGGTGGCGACCAGCACGATGACCAGGACCATCGCCACCACCGCGATGGCCGCCGCCGGTTGGGCGATGAACCGGTGCACGGAGGCATAGAGCCGATGGACGCCGTGGCCGACCGCCCGGATCAGTGCGATCATCGCTGCCACCGCGAGCAGTCCCACGGCCGCGCCGATGGTCTGGTTCCACCAGATCCGGCGGGGCAGTTCCACGGTCCGGGAGATGTCGCGCTGCTGCTGAATGCTCCAGAACCACATCACGACGGTGATGAGGAACAGGGCGGCATAGCCGAGCCGGCGCATCACCTCCACGGCATGGCTGGAGGCGGTGATCCGCAGCCCGATGAGCCGGCCGAGGGTCCGCGCCCCGACTCCCACCAGCACCCCGACCCCGTAGGCGAAGAGGGTCGACAGCACGACGCTCAGCGCCGTCATCCACCAGGTCCGAGAGATGAGGCTGGGGGTCAGCGCGGTCCAGAAGCCGAACAGCCCCAGGATCATCCCGACCACCGATGCCTGGTGGGTGAGCCGATGGGTCAGGCTGCGTTGGTTGCTGCTCCAGTGTTCCACCAGCAGGGCGATCCGGCCCTCCTCGGGGATCCAGCTGCCGGCGATCACCGAGCCTTCCTCGGTGGTGTCCTCAGGAGAGCCGGGAGACAGCGGACGGTCGACGGTGGCCGGGTCCGGCTCGGGGAGGGCGGCGGCTTCCGGTTCAGCGCCTGTGCGCCGCTGGTCCGGCAAGTCAGCCACCGGACACCACCTGCCAGTTGCGGGTGAAGAAGTCGGCCGGATCAATGACTCCGCGGGCGCTGACGGTCTCGATGAGCAGTTGTCGGATCTCCAGCTGGCCGTCCCACAGCACAGTGGCCTCTCGGACATGCGGGAAGCCGCCACCGCCGCTGAGCCGGTAGTTGTTGAGCGCCAGGGCGAAGGGCTGGGTGGGGCCCAGGGCTGCGTCCTGCCAGCGCAGATCACAGATCCGCGAGCCCACCGGCCGGGAGATGTCGATGGTGTAGCTGACGCCGGTGAGGGCGTCGAAGTTGTAGTCCCACACCGTCCGCCCCTGCCGAGTCGCCTGGGTGACCCCGCCCTCGGCGACCGGCGCCGGGTCGATCGGGGTGCCCGGCGTCACCTGGCCGAAATAGCTCGCGGAGTGCTCCAGGTAGTCGCGCAGCTGGGCGCCGGTGAGGCGGATCGCGGCCAGTGTGTTCTCGAAGGGGTAGACGCCGGCGATGTCGCGCAGCCGCACGGTTCCGGCCGGCAGCACCGCGGTGCGCGAGAAGGGGGAGACCTGGGCGATCACCGGCAGCTCGCGATCCGGGGGATCGAGCTCGGCCAGCGCCCTGGTGACGGCGTCGACCTCGGTCTGGGCGATGAGGTCCAGGATCGGGGTGTCGCAGACGCTGGAGAACCGCGATTCCAGTGCCGTGGTGCAACGCGCGATCGGGGAGTTCACGTAGTCGATGGTGTGTCGATGGGCCGCGGTCAGCTCGGGGTCGCCGGCCAGCAGCTCGGAGTCCCCGACCCCGGCCGTCGCCAGGGTGGAGTGCCAGCTGCCGACGGCCGAGTGGTCGACCTCGACCGGCTCCTCGCCGCCGTTGAGGATCAGCGGAATGTCGACCCGGGCGAGGGCCGAGGCCCACGCCCCGGGCTGCGCGATGAGCACCCGATGAGCTGCACCGTCGACCACCGTGAAGCCCGGCGCGGCATGGGTGTGGCCGGCGATCACGACGTCGATGCCGGGAACCTCGCAGGCCAGCGTGGTGGCGCAGTTCTCGGCCATCCCCCGGTAGATCGGTGAGCGGCCGGGCTCGTCCAGGCCGGTGTGGGCCAGGACGACGATGATATCGGCCCCCTCGGCCCGCAGCCGGGCTGCGCACCCGGTGGCGGCGGCGACGGGGTCGGTCAGCTCGACCCGTCCCGCCAGCCGGCTGCGGTCCCAGATCGCCGATCCCGGGGTGGTGACGCCGATCACACCGAGCCTCACCCGGTGCCCGCGGACCCGGCGCTCGATCACCGTGGCGGCGCCGGTGAGGGGTTCACCGGTGGTCATCTCGATGGCATTGGCCGCCAGCAGTGGTGCCTTCAGCGCGTGTGCGTGGCCCAGCAGCCGCTCGACCCCGTAGTTGAACTCGTGGTTACCGACAACGCAGGCCTGGTAGCCCATCAGGTCCATGGCGCGCGCCATCGGGTCGCAGGCCAGCCCGGGGCGGGCGGCCAGGTAGGTCAATGGGGTCCCCTGGATCGTGTCGCCGTTGTCGAGGAGCGCCACGGCGTCCTCCCCCTGCTCGGCGCGGACCGCCTCGATGAGGCTGGCCAACCGGGCCAATCCCAGGGGGGGAGTGGCCTGTCCTGCGGTGGACCGCGGGTCAGCCGGGTACTCGGCGTCGCGGAAGTAGTCCCAGTTGAACAGGTGACCGTGCACATCGGTGCTGGCCAGCACGGTCAGGACGCCGCGAGAGCTGCCCTGGGGGCCGGTGGTCGCCGTACCGGCCGGCTGCTGGCCGGGCAGACCCGCCTCCCCGGGACCGCCCACCCCTCAGGCCATCCGCTTCTGGATATGTGCCCACTCGTCGCGCAGCCCGACGGTCCGGTGGAACAACAGCGGGGTACGGGTGTCGGTGGCGAAATAGCCGAGCCTCTCGAACTGCACCACCCGACCGGGCTCGGCCTGGCCGAGAGCGGCCTCGAGTTTGCATCCGGTGAGGATCTCCCGGGAGTCGGGATTGAGGTCGTCGAGGGCCTCCCCGGTCGCCTCGCCGGGCACCTCGGCGGTGAACAGCCGGTCGTAGAGCCGCACCTCCGCGTCGACGGCATGGGGCGCCGAGACCCAGTGCATGGTCGACTTGACCTTGCGCCCGTCGGGTGCGTTGCCGCCCTTGGTGGCCGGATCGAAGGAGGCGTGCACCTCGACGACCTGGCCGGCCTGGTTCCTCACCACATCGGTGGCCGTCACCAGGTAGGCCCCGCGCAGCCGCACCTCGCGGCCGGGGGACAGCCGGAAGTACTTGCGTGGCGGATCCTCGCGGAAGTCGTCCTGCTCGATCCACAGGGCCCCGGTGAAGGGCACCCGGCGGACCCCGTCATCGGGGTTCTCCGGGTTGTTGACGATATCGAAGTACTCGACGACCGGGTTGCCCTCGGCGTCGGTCGGCCAGCCGTCCAGCACCAGCTTGAGCGGATGCAGCACCGCCATCCGGCGCAGCGCGGTGCGATTGAGCTCCTTGCGCACGAAGGACTCGAACTCCTCGATGGCGCGCACCGAGTTGTTGCGGGTGGTGCCGATCGCGATGCAGAAGTCGCGGATCGCCGCCGCGGGGTAGCCGCGGCGTCTCATCCCTCTGAGGGTGGGCATCCGCGGGTCGTCCCAGCCGTCGACCAGATGGTCGTCGACCAGCTTTCTCAGACGTCTCTTGGAGGTGATGGTGTGGGTCAGTTCGAGCCGGGCGAACTCGCGCTGCTTGGGGGCCGGACCGGCCAGCGGAAGGTGGGCCAGGAACCACTCGTAGAGCGGGCGGTGGCTGTTGAACTCCAGGGAGCACAGCGAGTGGGTGACCCCTTCGATGGCGTCGGACTGGCCGTGTGCCCAGTCGTAGGTGGGATAGATCTTCCAGGCGTCGCCGGTGCTGTGATGGCGCAGGTGGCGGATCCGGTACATCACCGGGTCGCGCAGCCACATGTTCTCGTCCTGCATGTTGATCCTGGCGCGCAGGCAGCGCGATCCGTCGGGGAACTCCCCGGCCCTCATCCGCTCCAGCAGGTCCAGACTCTCGGCGGCCGGCCGGTCCCGGAAGGGGCTCTCGACGCCGGGCCTGCCGTAGCCGCCGCGCTGGGCCGAGATGGTCTCGGGATCCTGGTCGTCGACGTAGGCCAGGCCCTGCTCGATGAGGTACTGGGCCCAGCGGTAGATCTGCTCGAAGTAGTCGGAGGCGTGCACCACCTTGCCGGGGTGGTACCCGAGCCAGCCGATGTCCTCGACGATGGCCTGGACGTACTCGGTCTCCTCGGTGCCCGGGTTGGTGTCATCGAGGCGGAGGTTGCAGACGCCGTTGAAGTCGGCTGCGATGCCGAAGTCGGTGACGATCGCCTTGGCATGGCCGATGTGCAGGTAGCCGTTCGGCTCGGGGGGGAACCGGGTCTGGACCCTTCCGCCGTAGGTGCCCAGGGCATTGTCCTCGTGGATGACGTCGCGGATGAAGTCCGACGGCGCTGCGGGGGTCTCGGAGGTGGGCGAGGAGGTGGGTTCAGCCATAATCCGAAAATTACCAGTAGTCGGCCGGCTCAGGTTAAGTACAGTGTCCCCATCATGACTGATGCTCCGCAGACCCCCGCACGAACCCGCGTCGCTCCCTCGCCGACCGGCGATCCCCACGTCGGCACGGCCTATATGGCCCTGTTCGACAAGGCCTGGGCCCGCCAGACCGGCGGACAATTCGTGCTGAGGATCGAGGACACCGACCGCACCCGACTGGTCCCGGGCTCCGAGGAGCAGATCTATCAGACCCTCGACTGGCTGGGCCTGGGCCCCGACGAGAGCCCGCTGCTGGGCGGCCCCTACGCCCCCTACAAGCAGTCCGAGCGGCTGGAGACCTACCAGCCCTATGTCGATCAGCTGATCGCCGAGGGTCACGCCTACTACTGCTGGTGCTCCCAGGAGCGGCTGGCCGCGCTGAGAGCCGAGCGGGCCGCCGCGAAGTCCCCGGAGACCGGATACGACCGGCTCTGCCTGGGGATGACCAAGCAGCAACGGGCCCAGCTGCCCGGTTTCACCGAGACGCCGGTGGTGCGGATGCGGATTCCCGACGACGTCGAGCTGGGTTTCCACGACCTGATCCGAGGCGAGGTCCATGCCCCTCACCCCGACGACCAGGTGATCCTCAAGGCCGACGGCTTCCCCACCTATCATCTGGCCGTGGTCGTCGACGACCACCTGATGGGGATCACCACGGTGGTCCGCGGCGAGGAGTGGATCTCCTCGACGCCCAAGCACCTGCTGCTCTACAAGTGGCTGGGCTGGGACCCTCCGCAGTTCGCCCACATGCCGCTGCTGCGTAACACCGACAGGTCGAAGATCTCCAAGCGCAAGAACCCGGCCGCCCGGCTGATGTGGTTCCGGGAGCAGGGCTACCTCCCCGAGGCGCTGCGCAACTTCCTCCAGCTGCTGGCCTACCCGACCATCGCCGAGGGCCAGGAGGTGGAGAGCTTCGAGTCCTTCACCGCCAGGTTCCGCTGGCAGGACATCTCCACCGGCGGCCCGGTCTTCGACGTCACCAAGCTCGACTGGCTCAACGGCCAGTACATCCGGGAGCTGGACGTCGACGAGCTCACCGACCGGGTGCTGGCCTTCGCGGTCTCCGCCGGACAGTTGACCGACCCCTCCGAGCAGACCATTGCCACGATCCGGGCTGCCATGCCGCTGATCCGGGAGCGCCTCACGCTGCTGTCGGAGGCCGTCCCGAAGCTGTCCTTCCTGCTGACCGGCGATGACGAGCTGGCCTTCGACGAGGACTCGGTGGCCAAGCTCAAGGGAGATCCGGCAGCCATCATGGAGGCTGCCCTGAGGGCCCTGGACGGTCTGCTGGAGGGCGGGTTCACCGCCGAGGCCATCCAGCAGACCCTCAGGACCGAGGTCTGCGAGAAGCTGGGCATCAAGCCGCGGGTCGGCTTCGCACCGATCCGGGTGGGAATCACCGGAAACCGGGTCTCCCCGCCGCTGTTCGAGTCGATGGAGATCCTCGGGAAGGCCTCCAGCCTGGCTCGGCTGAGCCGGTTTGCCTCCAGTCTCCAGGCGTGAGAGACTGTTCAGGTTGCTCCGAGCGGGTCTTGGTGCGTCATTCGTGGATTCAGTGAATCGCGGGCGGCGGACCGAGGCTCACACCACTCATCTGCGACGGGTCGCTGCGAGGCGAACTGGCGCGGTGACGGCCCCAACGCGGGTATGGCGCCTCGGAAGACGTACAAGTGCACAGTGTTCCCCGGTATTGGTTCCGTTCCCCGGTAGCTGACCTGGCGAGCTGTGGTGCTGTGTGTCCTCCTGGTGCGCGACACACCCGACCGCGGGGGCCGGTGGCAGGAGCCAGCGGAGCCCTGTGGGCGTTCCGGTGGCCTGGACAGTCGCCTGGACGATCCACCTGGAATCTGACAATGCGGGACACGGCCTCTGCCGGGTCCCATGCCGGAACCCTCTGCACGCAACGGAGTCATCCGGTGCACAGCAGGGACGAGTAGAAGGAACAACTGTGGCGGGACAAAAGATCCGCATCAGGCTGCGGGCCTACGACCACGAGGTCATCGACTCGTCGGCGCGCAAGATCGTCGACACGGTGACCCGTACGGGGGCGAAGGTCGCAGGCCCGGTGCCGCTGCCGACCGAGAAGAACGTGTTCTGTGTGATCCGTTCACCCCACAAGTACAAGGACAGCCGCGAGCACTTCGAGATGCGCACGCACAAGCGGCTCATCGACATTCTCGACCCGACCCCCAAGACCGTCGACTCGCTGATGCGTCTCGACCTGCCGGCCGGCGTCGACATCGAGATCAAGCTTCCGTGAGGTTGAGCACCATGAGCAATGAACGCAAAGTGAAGGGCGTGCTGGGCACCAAGCTCGGTATGACCCAGCTGTGGGACGAGAACAACAGGGTCGTTCCCGTCACCGTGATCCAGGCCGGGCCCTGTGTGGTCACCCAGGTGCGGACCCCCGAGACCGACGGCTACTCCGCCGTCCAGCTCGGCTTCGGCGCCGTCAAGGCCAAGAAGGTCACCAAGCCGGAGGTCGGCCACTTCGAGCGTGCCGGGGTCACCCCCCGCAAGCACCTCGTCGAGCTGCGCACCTCCGATGCCTCCGAGTACACCCTCGGCCAGGAGCTCGGTGCCGACGTCTTCGAGGCCGCCGAGCTGGTCGACGTGACCGGCACCAGCAGGGGCAAGGGCACCGCCGGCGTCATGAAGCGCCACGGCTTCCACGGCCTGCGCGCCACCCACGGCGTCCACCGCAAGCACCGTTCGCCCGGTTCCATCGGTGGCTGCTCCACGCCTGGCAAGGTGCTCCGCGGCATGCGGATGGCCGGCCGGATGGGCAATGACCGCATCACCGTCCAGAATCTTCCGGTGCACTCGGTCGACGCCGAGCGCGGGATCATCCTGGTCCGGGGAGCCATCCCCGGGGCCAAGGGCTCCCTCGTCGTCGTCCGTAGCGCCGCCAAGCAGGTCGCCAAGAATGGGGATGCCGCATGAGCGAGAACAAGACCGTCGACGTCCTGAACGCGAAGGGCAAGAAGTCCGGCTCCGTCGAGCTTCCCGCCAGCATCTTCGACGTCGAGCCGAACATTCCGCTGATCCACCAGGTCGTGGTGGCCCAGCAGGCAGCTGCTCGTCAGGGCACTCACGCCACCAAGACCCGGGCCATGGTGTCCGGCGGTGGCAAGAAGCCGTGGCGCCAGAAGGGCACCGGCCGCGCTCGTCAGGGTTCCACCCGCGCCCCGCAGTGGGTCGGCGGCGGCACCGTGCACGGTCCGCAGCCGCGCAGCTACGCCCAGCGCACCCCCAAGAAGATGGTCGCCGCCGCCCTGCGAGGGGCACTGTCGGATCGGGCTCGCGAGGGTCAGCTGTTCGTGGTGAGCTCCCTGGTGGACGGCACCAAGCCCTCCACCAAGACCGCCAAGGCCGTGCTGGCCTCGATCGGTGAGCTGAACAAGGTGCTGGTGGTGCTGGGCCGCCAGGAGGAGAACTCCTGGCTGTCGGTGCGCAACCTCGCCGAAGTGCATGTCCTGGCCGTTGACCAGATCAACACCTACGACGTCGTCAAGTCCGATCAGATCGTCTTCACCAAGGCCGCCTTCGATGCCTTCGTGGGCACCGGATCGGTCTCGGCACAGGCCCCGCAGGCCATTGCCGCCGAGGAGACCGTCCCCGAGACCGACACCGTCGACCTGCACCCCTACGGTGACGAGTCCTTCCGTGGCGACAACCCGCCCGCCGGTTTCGACATCAAGGGCAATGAGGACTCGATGAAGTTCCACACCCCGGAGTCGCCCTGGTACGGGCGCACCATCGCCGAGGTCTGGTTCGCCAACACCAAGGCCGCTGAGGCCGCTGGTTTCGTGAACGCCGTCAAGTCCGAGAAGTCGGACCCCGATGAGGAGGACGCCAAGTGAGCGATCTCAAGATCCGCGACCCGCGCGACATCATCCTCGCGCCGGTCGTCTCCGAGAAGAGCTACAGCCTGCTGGACCAGAACGCCTACACGTTCCTGGTGAAGCCGACCGCCAACAAGACCGAGATCAAGATCGCCATCGAGCAGATCTTCGACGTCAAGGTCACTGGTGTGAACACGATCAACCGCAAGGGCAAGACGCGTCGCACCAAGGATGGCCTGGGTAAGCGCAAGGACACCAAGCGAGCAATCGTGACGGTGGCCGAGGGCGATCGCATCGACATCTTCGCCGGCCAGGGCGAGTGAGTCCGGACAGCGAAAGACAAGGAACGAAGATCCATGGGTATCCGAAAGCACAAGCCGACAACCCCGGGCCGTCGTGGCTCGAGCGTGTCGGACTTCGTTGAACTGACTCGCTCCACCCCCGAGAAGTCGCTGCTGGTCTCCAAGCCGAAGACCGGCGGGCGCAACAACTCCGGGCGGATCACCACCCGCCACATCGGTGGCGGTCACAAGCAGGCCTACCGCATCATCGATTTCAAGCGGTATGACAAGGACGGCGTGCCGGCCAAGGTCGCTCACATCGAGTACGACCCCAACCGCAACGCGCGCATCGCCCTGCTGCACTTCGCCGACGGCGCCAAGCGCTACATCATCGCCCCCCAGGGGATCTCCCAGGGGACGCCGATCGAGTCAGGCGTCGACGCCGACATCAAGCCCGGCAACAACCTGCCGCTGCGCAACATCCCGGTCGGCACCACGGTGCATGCCGTGGAGCTGCGTCCCGGTGGTGGCGCCAAGATGGGCCGTGCGGCCGGTGCCGCCGTCCAGCTGGTGGCCCGCGAGGGCAAGTACGCCACTCTGCGTCTGCCCTCGGGCGAGATGCGGATGGTCGACATCCGCTGCCGCGCCACCATCGGCGAGGTCGGCAATGCCGAGCAGTCCAACATCAACTGGGGCAAGGCCGGTCGCACCCGCTGGAAGGGCGTCCGCCCGACCGTTCGTGGTGTCGTGATGAACCCCGTCGACCACCCGCATGGTGGTGGCGAGGGCCGCACCTCCGGTGGCCGTCACCCGGTGAGCCCCTGGGGCAAGCCCGAGGGCCGCACCCGTAACAAGAAAAAGGCGAGCAGCCGTCTGATCGTGCGTCGCCGCAAGTCCGGCAAGAAGCGCTGATTGGGAGTCTGAGGTATGCCACGCAGTCTTAAGAAAGGCCCCTTCGTCGATGAGCATCTGGCCAAGAAGGTCGATGCTCAGAACGAGGCGGGTACGCACAACGTCATCAAGACCTGGTCGCGTCGTTCGATGGTGACCCCCGACATGATCGGGCACACCATCGGCGTTCACGACGGTCGCAAGCATGTGCCGGTCTTCGTCACCGAGGCGATGGTCGGCCACAAGCTCGGAGAGTTCGCCCCGACCAGGACCTTCCGGGGTCACGTGAAGGACGACAAGAAGGCGCGCAGGCGCTGACGAGAGGGAAGCTGATTCATGAGTAACACACAGAATGAGCCCAGCCGTCGGCGCGAGGCGCTGCTCGGCGACCGTCCCGGGTCGTTTGCGATCGCTCGCCACGTGCGGATGAGCGCCACCAAGTGCCGCCGGATCGTCGACCTGGTGCGCGGGATGGACGCCGCCGACGCGGTGGCCATGTTGAAGTTCCAGCCGCAGGCCGCGGCCGAGCCGGTCGGCAAGGTGGTCGCCTCGGCGATCGCCAATGCCGAGCAGACCGAGGGTCTGCGGGCCGATGACCTGTTCATCTCCCAGGCATTCGTCGATGAGGGCGTCACCATGCGCCGGATTCGTCCCCGTGCCAAGGGTTCGGCCAGCCGGATCCTCAAGCGCGCCGCCCACATCACCGTGGTCGTCGAGCCCAAGGACGCCCGCCCCGAGCACAAGAAGGCCAAGAAGGGCCGTCCCACAACAACTGTCAAGACCGAGACGAAGGGAGCCTGACACATGGGGCAGAAAATCAATCCCATTGGTTTCCGTCTTGGTGTGACGACCGATCACACAACCCGCTGGTACGCCGAGAAGCAGTACGCCGAGCTCGTGGGTGAGGATGTCAAGATCCGTGACTGGCTCAAGAAGAACCTTGAGCGTGCCGGAATCTCATCCATCGAGATCGAGCGCCGCTCCGAGCGAGTGACCATCTACCTGTACGCCGCCCGTCCGGGCATCGTCATCGGCCGTAACGGTGCCGAGGCGGAGCGCGTGCGCGGTGAGCTCGAGAAGCTCACCGGCAAGCAGATCCAGCTGAACATCCTCGAGGTCAAGAACCCCGAGACCGACGCCCAGCTGGTCGCCCAGGGCATCGCCGAGCAGCTCGCTGCCCGCGTGGCCTTCCGTCGCGCCATGCGCAAGGCCCAGCAGTCGGCCATGCGCTCGGGGGCCAAGGGCATCCGCATCAAGTGCTCCGGCCGTCTGGGCGGGGCCGAGATGAGCCGCTCCGAGGGTTACCGCGAGGGTCGCGTCCCGCTGCACACGCTGCGCGCCGACATCGACTACGGCTTCTTCGAGGCCCGCACCACCTTCGGTCGGATCGGCGTCAAGGTCTGGATCTACAAGGGCGATGTGACCGGCACCCGTGCCGAGCGCGCCGCTCAGAAGGCCGCGCGCAACGCCCAGCAGGCGTCCGGACGTGGCGGGAATCGCGGTGGCCGTCGTGGTGGCGGTCGTGGCGACCGTCCCGACCGCGGAGGCCGTCGTCGCGCCGAGGCCGCCAAGCAGCCCGCAGAGGCCGGCGCCAAGGCGCCCGAGTCCGAGAACGCAGGAGCCTGACATGTTGATTCCTCGTCGAGTGAAGTACCGCAAGCAGCACCACCCGGGCCGTCGTGGCCTGTCCAAGGGTGGCAATGAGCTGGCTTTCGGTGACTACGGGATCCAGGCCCTCGAGCCCGCCTACCTGACCAATCGTCAGATCGAGGCTGCTCGTATCGCCATGACCCGTTACATCAAGCGTGGCGGCAAGGTGTGGATCAACGTCTACCCCGACCGCCCGATGACCAAGCACCCTGCCGAGTCCCGAATGGGTTCCGGCAAGGGCACACCTGAGTGGTGGATCGCCAACATCAAGCCGGGCCGGGTGCTCTTCGAGCTCGCCGGTGTCCCGGAGGAGATTGCTCGCGAGGCCATGCGCCTGGCGATCCACAAGCTCCCGATGAAGGCTCGTTTCATCTCTCGTGAAGGCGGTGAGAACTGATGGCGAAGACTACTGCCGCTCAGCTCCGCGCACTGTCCGGCGATGACCTGAGGGCCAAGGTGTCCGAGCTGAAGGAGGAGCTGTTCGGGCTCCGCTTCCAGTCGGCCACCGGCCAGCTGGAGAACACCGCCCGGCTGCGTGAGGTCCGTAAGGACATTGCACGGATCTACACCGTGCTCCAGGAGCGCAACCTCCACATTGTTGAGGATCCCGATGCCCCGAAGGAGGCCGCTGAATGAGCGAGAAGACCGCTGAGGAGCGGACCACCAGGCGCAAGGTGCGCGAGGGCATGGTCATCTCCGACAAGATGGACAAGACGATCGTGGTCGCCGTCGAGGACCGGGTCAAGCACCCGCTCTACGGCAAGGTCATGACCAAGACCGTGCGCCTCAAGGCTCACGACGAGAACAATGACGCCGGCGAGGGCGACCGCGTGCGGATCATGGAGACCCGTCCGCTGTCGGCCACCAAGCGCTGGCGCCTGCTGGAGGTCGTCGAGCGGGCCAAGTGATCCCGGCCGACTGATCGATCGCATCGAGTCCGTGAAGGGCCCGCCCCCACCGGGGCGGGCCCTTCATCGCGTTCTCGCGCGGGTACCATCCAGCTGTCCGATCCGTCGGCGAGCGCCCCGCAGGTCTGCGGGTCCGCCATCTCCGGGCATTCCGGGCCGAGGGGCGCCGACAAGTACACTCGGCCCGTGAATGAGGCCAGTACACCGCACTGCCGGGTCGGAGTCCTGGGTCCGGTCGTCGTGGAGTCGGCCTCCGGCGGCCTCGTCGAACCCGGCGGGGCGACGTCGAAGGCGCTGGTGGTCGCACTGGTGCTGTCCCACGGCCCGAGGTCCCTGCGGGGGATCGTCGACGAGATCTGGCAGGACGCCCCGCCTCGCAATGAGAGGGCCGCGCTGCAGACCCTCGTGTCGAGGGTCCGTGCCACCGCATCCGACGGGCTCATCATCTCCACTCCCGGCGGCTACCGGCTGGGGGCCGCCCCCGAGGACTGCGACCTCGCGGTGGCTCAGCAGGCGCGCGACGCCGGACGGGTCGATGCCGAAGGCGGCGAGTGGCCCGCCCTGGCCCGCCGCACCGGCCGCGCCCTGGCGCTGTGGCGCGGCGAACCCGGCGGTGATCTCGGCGACACCGAACTGGCCGGGCGGCTGGCCGATCTGGCGGCGGAGCTGTTCAGCGATCTCACCGTGCTGCACGCTCGCGCGATGCTGGGCGGCGGCGACGGGATCGGTGCCCTTGACGACCTGGCCGCGGTGGCCGAGGCCGATCCCCTCAACGAGGAGATCGAACTGCTGAGGCTTCGGGCGATGGTGGCCTGCGGCACGCGCAACGATGCGTTGCGCGAGTTCGAGAGGTTTCGCAGGGTGCTGCGGGAGGAGCTCGGTACCGACCCCTCGGCCGAGCTGCTGGACCTGCAGGCCGAGTTGTTGCAGGCCACCGGCCACGAGAGCAGGCGCACGCTGAGGGTTGGGATCCGAGTGACTGCCAACGCGCTGCTGGGCCGCGACGAGGACATCGTGGCGCTGGAGAGGAGGATGGCCTCCCACCGGCTGACGACCATCCTCGGCGCCGGCGGGCTGGGCAAGACCCGGCTGGCCCAGGAGCTCGCGGCACGGGCCGCCGAGCACACCCCGGGTGTCGTGGTCGTCGAGCTGGCCGGCGTGCGGACCGGCCAGGACGTGCCGCTGGCACTGGCCAGCACCCTGGGGATCCGTGAGAACTCCGGGAAACGCTCGGCTCTGAGCGATCCGGCCGTCCAGATCGACGTGCGGGCGCGCATCCTGCGGGCCCTCGACGAGCGTGCGACCCTGCTGGTGGTCGACAACTGTGAGCACATCATCGACGACATCGCGCGATGGGTCGACGACATCCTCTCGGCCACCCGTTCGGTCCGGGTGCTGGCCACCAGCCGGGCCCCGTTGATGATCGCCGCCGAGCACGTCTACCAGCTCCAGCCGCTCCCCTCCACCGACCGGGACGGGGACCAGGGGCCGGCCGTGCGGCTCTTCATCGAGCGTGCGCGGGCCGCCAGGCCCTCGGTGTCCCTGCCGGGGCAGACCGTCGCGCGGCTCTGCGACCGCCTTGACGGGCTTCCGCTGGCGATCGAACTGGCCGCCGCGCGGGTGCGGGCGATGTCGGTCGAGGAGATCGAGCGGCGCATCGGCGACCGGTTCTCACTGTTGCGCGGCGGTGACCGTACGGCCCCCGAGAGGCACCGCACGCTGCTGGCCGTGATCGACTGGAGCTGGAACCTGCTGAGCCCCTCCGAGCAGCGCTCGTTGCGGCGGCTGTCGCTCTTCGCGGACGGTTTCGGGGCCGACGCCGCCCGAGCGGTGGCGGGCGGCCAGGACATCGAGGCCGATCTGGAGGGACTGGTCAACCAGTCCCTGCTCACCGCCTCCGATGTGCCGCGCAGCGGCCACGTGCGCTACCGGATGCTGGAGACGGTGCGCGAGTTCGCAGGACAGCGTCTGGATCGTTCGGGGGAGCGGGAGGAGGTCGCCGAGCGGGCGCGGCAATGGGCCGACGCCTTCTCCCGGCGAGCACTGCGCAGCACCTACGGACCGGGGCAGGTGGCCACCTTCCAGGCCGTCGAGGAGGAGCAGGACAACCTCGTCGAGGTGCTGCGCCACGCCGTCGCCGTCGAGGATGCCGCCGTCGCCGCCTCGGTCTTCTCCGCCCTCTCGCTGCACTGGATGGTTCGTGGCGCACACTCGGAGGTGGCCTCGCTCAGCGCGGAGGTGCTCGGCCTGCTGCGCGGGAGCCGTCCTGACGGGGACCATCGCGACCAGACCGTGCTGGCCCTGGGACTGATCGGCGCGACCAGCCTGATGGACGACCTGCCGGAAGGCATGCGGGCCCTCGCCCGAATGCGCTCGCTGGTCGCGCAGCGCCCTCCCGAGGACCCGCAGCTGGCGGCTGTGGTGGAGCTGCTGGCCGGACTGCCGCGCTTCGAGAGGGTCGCAGCGGTGGCCCGGAGACAGCGCAGCAGCGCCATCCCGATGGTCTCCGCGGTCGCCCACCTGCTGGTCTCCCAGCTCGACGAGAACAACGGCGAGGTCGAGACGGCGCTGACCGAGGGGTTGATCGCCTACCAGCGGGCCAGGACCGCCGAGGACGTCTGGGCCACCGGCACCGCTGCGCAGGGGGTGGCCCAGCTGTACAGCGAGATGGGCCGTCCCGAGCAGGTGCGGGAGTGGGTCGACCGGTGTCGTCCCCATCTCGAGAAGCTCAATGCCGGCGAGGACCTCCTCCAGCTGGACTGGACCGAGGCGATGAGTGATGTGGCGCTCGGCCACCAGCAGGGCGCCGAGGAGGTCTTCCGCCGGCTGATCGTGGCCGAACCGGCCAATGAGGACCGCGACGGTCTGAGCTTCCGGGCTCTCGGATTCATCAGCCTCGCCGAGGTCGCTGCAGCCGACGGAGACCTGGCCAGATGGCAGCAGCTGTACACACAGGCCGAGCAGGTGTGGGGTCCGGCATCGGTCGGCGCCGGATCCTGGTGGTACTACGGGGCGGCCGGCGGGGTCCTGGTGGCCTCGGCCCGAAACAACACCGCACTGGCCCCCGAGACGGCCCGGATCGCGCGACGGATCCGTCGCCGGCTCGTGCTGGCCGACCGGGTGCGACCTGCGGTGGCGGTCGACCGGCCGATGAGCGGCCTGGCAGCTCTGGGTCTGGGGGTCTGGCTGCTGGCTCCCGAACGGGGCGACGACCCCGGCCTGCGCGCCGTGGCCCAGGAGATCCTGGCTCTGGCGCACGCCGTCGGTGCCCGTCAGAACTTTCCCTCGCTGAGCTGGGCGGCCGTGACCGGTCTGGTGCTGGGCTGGCACCCCGATCTCGACCTGACCGGGGCGCTACGGCGAGCCGGTGAACTCGCCATGCCCGTGCGATGGGAGCGCCTGGTGGAGCTGATCCGTTCGGTACGGATCGACCTCGGGGAGGTTCCGCCCCACCCTCGGCCCTGAGCCTCGCTCACGCCTTGCGCATGTAGGCCCGTACGGTCAGCGGGGCGAACACCGCCACGATGACGGCCGCTCCGATCAGCGTGATCCAGACATCCTCCCCGACGGTGCCCTTGTTGGTGAGATCTCGTACCGCGGTGATGAGGTGGGAGATCGGGTTGGCCTCGGCGAACCACCTCAACCAGCTCGGCAGCGTCTGGACCGGGACGTAGGCATTGGACAGGAAGGTCAACGGGAACAGCACCAGCAGCGAGATGCCCTGGACGCTCGAGGCGGTGCGGGCGATGACGCCGAAGAAGGCGAAGATCCAGCTGATCGCCCAGGAGCAGCCGATCACCAGCAGGCCGGCCAGTACCACGAAACCGACTCCGCCGGCGGGGTGGTATCCCATCAGATAGCCCATCACGAAGGTGAGGGTGGTGGCGATGGTGTACCGGACGGTGTCGGCCAGCAGCGCACCCGACAACGGTGCGATCCGGGCGATCGGCAGGGACCGGAACCGGTCGAAGACCCCCTTGTCCATGTCCTCTCGCAACTGCGTCCCGGTGACCACCGAGGTCGTGATGACGGTCTGGACCAGGATGCCCGGGATCAACGTGGGCAGATAACTCTTGACATCCCCGGCGATCGCCCCACCGAACAGGTAGGCGAACATCAGAGTGAACAGGATCGGCTGGACGGTGACGTCGACGAGCTGCTCGGGTGTCCGCCGGATCTTGATGAGCCCGCGGTAGGCCATCGTCAGGGTGTTCCTGATGTTCTGCGAGGGGCTCGTCCGGTTACGCAGCTCGCGATCCCGGGCCGGGACGATCGGAGTCATCTCTCCTGCCATCGTGCTCATGCCAGCACCTCTTCCTTCTCGAGGGGAATCGTGTTCCCGGTGTTCGTGTCCTGATCGGCGGCATCGTGGCCGGTGAGAGTGAGGAAGACCTCGTCGAGGGTCGGCTTCTGGACGCTCATCTCCGCCAGTCGCACATCGGCCCGTCGCAGCGCGATGAGCAGGTCCGTCACCCTCTCGGCATCGGCCATCGGAGCAGTGATCCGCGATGCCTCCGGGGAGAGCGCGGCGCGGACCCCGAGCACCCTCTCCACCTCGCGCACCGCCACCGCGGTGTCGGCAGGATTCTCCATCCGGAGCTGGAGGGAGGAGGTGCCGACCGAGGCCTTGAGCTCATCGGAGGTGCCCTCGGCGACCACCCTGCCCGAGTCGATGACGGCGATCCGGTCGGCCAGCTGGTCGGCCTCGTCGAGGTACTGGGTGGTGAGCAGCACGGTGGAGCCGCTGGCCACCAACGCGCGGATGGTGTCCCACATCTGGCCGCGGGTGCGCGGGTCCAGTCCGGTGGTCGGCTCGTCCAGGAAGATCAGCGGCGGCTGGGAGATGAGCGAGGCCGCCAGGTCCAGACGGCGTCTCATCCCTCCGGAGAAGTTCTTGAGGGGACGGCGGGCGGCGTCGGTCAGCCCGAAGCGCTCCAGCAGGTCGGCGGCCTTGGCCCTCGACTCGGCGCGCCCCAGCCCGAGCAGGCGGGCGAAGATCACCAGGTTCTCGGTGGCCGACAGGGTCTCGTCGACCGAGGCGAACTGCCCGGTCACCCCGATGAGCTGGCGCACGATCTGGGGCTCGCGCACCACATCGTGGCCGAAGATGCGGGCGGTGCCGGCATCGGGTCGCATCAGGGTTGCGAGCATATTGATCGTGGTGGTCTTGCCGGCCCCATTAGGGCCGAGCACCCCGTAGACGGTGCCGGCGGCGACGCTCAGGTCGACGCCGTCGACCGCTCGGTTGGTCCCGAATATCTTGACCAGTCCGTCGGCCCTGACGGCCCACTCCTGGTCTGCGCGGGCATCCTGACCCGGTGCGTTCATGGTGTTCCTCCCTGTCGTGGATTCGACTCGAGAAGCCTGGCGCCGACGACTTTCAGACCGCTTACGGACGCTGTCATGGTGCTGATGAGCACTGACAGCGATGAATGGGATCCGGATGCGCCGGATCCGGCAGCACCGGAACCGGTCGAACGGCGGGGACTAGTCGTCTGCCTGATAGGCCGCCGGGCGCTGCTGGGCCGCCCGGACCCGGTCGACATCCAGCTTGTGGGAGCGGTCGAACCGGTAGATCCCGTTCCTCTCCTGGAAGACGTCGGTCAGCTGCGTGTAGCAGTAGCCGAACATCTGAGGATCTGCCAGCAGGACGCCCGTCAGGCCTGCGAAACGGGCCTGGAACTGCTCCTCGGAGCCGACCCGGTCGCCGTATCCCCAGGACTCGCGGACGTCATTGCCATCGGCGGAGGCGGCCGCCGCGGGGTCCCACCAGATGCCGCCGAACTCGCTGATGAAGTAGGGCTGGCCGGCATAGTGGATCGACCACTCGGCGTCGTCGCCGCGATTGGCGAAGGGGTGCTCGTGCGCCAGTCCGCCGACCAGTTCGGCGAATCGGTCGGGATCCTGCTCGTAGTTGTGGGCGTCCCAGATGTCGGTGCCGGGGTCGCGGTGGGAGTAGCCGCTGGCGTCGAGCACCGGTCGGGTGCCGTCGGCCAGCCGGGCGGCCGTCACCATCGCGTGGGTGACGTCGTCGAGGACCATCTGGTGGTCGGTGAGCTCCTGGAAGGTCTCGTTGAGCGGGCACCATCCGATGATGGCGGGGTGGGAGCGGTCGCGTTCCAGTTCCTCGGTCCACTGGGCGACGAAGGAGGCCGTCGGTTGCTGATGGTCGCCGCGCGGCCCGCCCACATTGGCGCCCCAGTCGGCGAACTCCGCCCACACCAGGTAGCCGAGCTGGTCGGCATGATAGAGGTAGCGCTCCTCGACGACCCTCTGGTGGAGCCTGGCCCCGTTGAACCCCGCCGCCATGGCCAGCTCGATGTCTGCACGCAGCTCTCGGTCGGTCGGTGCGGTCATCAGCGACTGCGGCCAGTAGCCCTGATCGAGCACCAGACGCTGGAAGACCGGCTCGCCGTTGATGAGCACCGCCCGATCCCGGATGGTCACCGAGCGCAGCCCTGCGTAGCTGGCGATCCGGTCCACGGCGCGTCCGCCCTCGTCGCGCAACGCGAGCCGGAGGCCATAGAGGTGGGGATTCCGCGTGGACCAGAGGCGAACCTGCTGCTCGGGGATCTGGAGCCACAGCGCCGGTTCGCGGTCGAGATCGGCCCGCACGTCGGCCTGTGCGACCGGCGTACCGTCCGGCGCCTCGAGAATCGCCTGGACCGACCATCCCGACCGGTTGGCGGTCAGCGGCACCCTGACCCGGAAGCCGCCGGCGGCGACCTCTGGGACGACGATCGGCCTGCCCATCCGGGTCGGAGCGACCGGCTCGGCCCAGACCGTCTGCCAGATGCCGGTGGTGCGGGTGTAGTAGCAGCCGTCGTTGGCGTACTCGGTGGACTGCTTGCCGCGAGCCTGGGAGCCGGTCCGGGGATCCCGGGCGCGCACCACCAAAGTCACCTCATCACCGGGACCGGCGACGCCGTCCAGGTCGGCCGTGAAAGGGGTGAATCCGCCCCGATGGCGTGCCACCTCGACGCCGTTGGCCCATACCGTCGCGTCATGGTCGACGGCCCCGAAGTGCACCAGGACGTGGACCTCCTCGGCCACCTCGCGCCAGGCCTGCGGCACGGTGATCCGACGCCGGTACCAGACCGCCGCCATGAAGTCGGTGTCGCCGACCCCGGACAGCTCGGACTCCGGGGCGAATGGCACGGTGATCACCCCGGACAGCTCACGGTCGACCAGGCCGCGCTCCCGGCCCGAGTCGGACCGGTCGATCTCGAACTGCCATGTCCCGTTGAGGTTCAACCAGTGCGACCGCGCACAGCTGGGCCGCGGATACTCGGGGCGGGGCACCGGCCGACCCTCGAGGGTGAGCCCGACGGGTTCCAGGCGGGAGGACAGGGCAGAAGCGAACTGGGGTGATCGAGCCGGGCGGGATCGGCTGGGATCGGGAGACATGGCTCCATTCTTCAACGGGGCAGGATGGGGGCATGGACCGACTCCCCGACGATCACGCACCCGGCACCGCATCCCATGACAGCCACTCGCCTGGAATGGCCGGTCGTGGCGCGGCGGTGAGTCACATCGCAGTGCGCGGCGCGCGGGTGCACAACCTGCGCGATATTGATGTCGACATCCCGCTCGGAGCTCTGGTCGGGATCGCCGGCGTCTCCGGATCGGGAAAGTCCTCGCTGGCCCTGGGGGTGCTCTACGCCGAGGGATCCAGGCGCTACCTGGAGGCGCTGTCGACGTACACCCGGCGGCGTCTCTCCCAGGCATCGCGGGCCGCCGTCGACTCCGTCCAGCACGTGCCGGCAGCACTGGCGCTGCGTCAGCGCCCCGGCGTCCCCAGCGTCCGCAGCACCTTCGGCACCGCCACCGAACTGCTCAACAGCCTGCGGCTGATCTACTCCCGGCTGGCCCGCCACCGCTGTCCCAACGGCCACTACCTGGAGCCCACCGCCGACGTCGCCCTGGACAAGCCGCTGATCTGCCCGCAGTGCCGGGCGCAGTTCCGAGCCCCGGGGGCCGAGGCGCTGGCCTTCAACTCCGCCGGTGCCTGCCCGCGCTGCTCGGGAACCGGGGAGGTCCGTGACGTCGACGACGCCACCCTGGTCCCCGACGAGTCGCTGTCGATCGAGCAGGGCGCCGTGGAGCCCTGGAAGATCATGGGGTCGACCCCCAATCCCCGGGTGGTGGCCGAACTCGGGGTGCGCACCGACGTCCCCTTCGCCCAGCTGAGCGAGGCCGAGCGACGGATCGTCTTCGCCGGTCCCCAGGTCAAGCGTCACATCATGCTGCCCGCGCGCAATGGCAAGGTCTTCGACCTCAACTGGACCTACCGCAATGCCCGGGTGGCGGTCCAGGAGGCGCTGGCCGGTGCGAAGTCCGAGAAGGGACTGCAGCGGATCAATCGATTCCTGTCGGTGCAGACCTGTCCCGACTGCGGCGGCTCCCGGCTCAGTGAGGCCGCCAGGGCCCCGCTGGTCGACGGCCGCAACCTCGCCGAGGCCACCGCGATGACCCTCCAGCAGCTGGTCGACTGGCTGCCCGGGCTGGCCGACACCGTTCCCGGTCCGATGCGCCAGATGGCCACCGAGATCACCTCCCAGATGGCCGAGACCGCCCAGCGGCTGCTCCAGCTGGGGCTGGGATATCTGTCCCTGGACCGGGCTGCCTCGACCCTGTCGACCGGCGAGCGGCAACGGGTCCAACTTGCCCGGGCGGTGCGGAATCGCACCACCGGCGTCCTCTACGTTCTCGACGAGCCGTCGATTGGCTTGCACCCCTCCAATGTCGACGGCCTGCTCGGGGTCATCGACGACCTGCTCGCCGATGGCAACTCGGTGGTGATGGTCGACCACGACGTGAGGGTGCTGCGCCGCGCCGATCATCTGGTCGAGATCGGCCCCGGGTCAGGGGCCGACGGCGGCACCGTGGTGGCCCAGGGCAGCGTCGCTCAGCTGGCCGCCGACCCGCACTCGCGGATCGGACCATTCCTGTCCGGCGCGGCTCGGGTGCGGATGGACCGACCACCGGCGCCGCGGACCGATCAGCTGATCCGGATGCAGACCGGCCCGCTGCACACCGTCGGTCCACTGGATGTCGGGATCCCCCAGGGCCGGCTCACGGTCGTCACCGGGGTCTCGGGATCGGGCAAGACGACGATGGTCCTGGAGGCCCTGGTACCGGGCCTGCGCGCCCTCATCAAGGGGGAGACGCCGCCCGCCCCGGTCCGCAGCATCGATGCTCCCGGGGTCCGCCGTGTCAACCTCATCGACTCCACCCCGATCGGGGTCAACGTCCGCTCGACGGTGGCCACCTACTGCGGAGTGATGGATGAGCTGCGCAAGGCTTGGGCCGCCACCCCGCAGGCCCGTCAGGCCGGACTGGGTGCCGGTGACTTCTCGTACAACACCGGGTCGCTGCGCTGCCCGACCTGCCACGGTACCGGGACCATCTCGCTGGACGTGCAGTTCCTGCCCGATGTCGAGATCGGCTGTCCCGACTGCGGCGGCTCCCGGTTCAGCCCGGCCGCCGACCGGATCCGCCGGCCGGTCCCCGACGCCGATGACCGGTCCGTCACGGTGCCCGAGCTGCTCGGCCACAGCGTCGCACGGGCCAGGGATCTGGTCGGCGACATCCCAGCTGTGAGACGACGCCTGGACACCCTCATCGACCTGGGCCTGGGATACCTCACTCTCGGGGAGTCCACCCCTGCGCTGTCAGGAGGGGAGGCACAGCGGCTCAAGCTGGCCTCCGAGATGACCCGCGACCAGGCCGACACGGTCTTCGTCTTCGACGAGCCCACCGTCGGGCTCCACCCGCTCGACGTCGAGACCCTGCTCGGAGTGCTGGGCCGGCTGCTGGCCCACGGCGCCACCATCATCGTCATCGAGCACGACCTGGACGTCATCGGGCATGCCGATCACATCATCGACATGGGTCCCGGTGGCGGCACGGCCGGCGGACGGGTCGTTGCGACCGGCAGCGTCGGCGAGATCGCCGCCGATCCCGATTCGGTGACGGGTCAGTACCTGCGGTGACCCGGAACGATCCGATGTGCCACAATCGGCGGCCGTGACCAGCACACTCAGCGAGATCGTCGGCCGGGGGCGCACCTCCACGGTCTACGCCCTCGATGACGGCACGGTGATGAAGACCTACCCCGACGGTACCGACCCCGGCGTCATCAGCGCCGAGGCCGAGGCGGCCGAGCTGGCCTACCGGCTCGGCGTCCCCGGCGTCCGCTGTCTCGGCCTGGCCGAGCGCGACGGCCGCCAGGGGATCATCTTCGAACGGTTGGACGGGCAGTCGCTGACCGCCATCGCCGAGCAGGACCTGAGGCGCTTCCCGCAGGTCTGCCGGGTGCTGGCCGACCATCACGTCCTGATGCACTCGCGGATCGCGCCCACTCTGCCCGATGTCCGCGACAGGGCGGTCGCACTGCTGGAGGCACCACCGCTGGCCGGCCTCACCGAGACCGAGAGGGCCGCCCTGCGCGAGCAGTTGCCGGCCCTGCCCGAGGGGGACCGACTGCTGCATCTGGACATCCATCCCCAGAACATCTTCAGCCACCACGGCGGCTACGCGATCATCGACTGGGCCTCGGCCTGCCGGGGAGACGCCGCCGCCGACGTCGCGATGTCGGTGCTCCTGATGACCGAGGCCCAGCTGTGGCCGGGTACTCCGCCGCTGAAGAGGGTGCTCTACCTGGCCTCCCGCTCGGCGATGCGGACCCGCTACCTGCACAGCTACTGTGCGCAGACCGGGATGACCCGCCGGGAGATCGTCCGGTGGATGACCTGTGTCAGGGTGCTGAGGCTGGGGATCCTCGACGTGGTGGGGGAGCGGGCGGCCCTGCTGGCAAGGATCCGACAGGGGATCGAGAAGTAGCCGACGGCAGGCCAGGGCCGCCCCCCAACCGATTTCCCCGGGCTGGAGCTTTGCGGTATGCTGCCCAAGTTGCCTTGTGACCGTGCCCTCGTTCGGTCGGCTCCGTGACATCGCCGGATCTGGGATCTCCCAGAGCGGGCGGGTCCAGCGGAACCGCGTGATCTTGCGATCCGAACGATATGGGGACCTCTCACGGGCGATGGCTGCGCATCGATGGTCTCACCCCGGATGGATTACCGGAGGGGGTGCTGCCGGATGGTGCGGGTCGCCTCCTGGCACAATCCAGGAGGTTCGTGCTCAACAGTTCTGCAAGGCCCCGAGGGGGAACCGGCGGGACAGAGGAGAAGACATGATCCAGCAGGAGACGCGACTCAAGGTCGCCGACAACACGGGGGCGAAAGAGCTGCTCACCATCCGTGTTCTCGGTGGATCCAAGCGTCGCTACGCCGGGCTCGGTGACACCGTCGTGTGCACCGTCAAGGACGCCATTCCCGGTGGCAACGTCAAGAAGGGCGAGGTCGTCAAGGCCGTCGTCGTCCGTACCGTCAAGGAGCATCGCCGTCCCGATGGCTCCTACATCAAGTTCGACGAGAACGCCGCAGTGCTCATCAACCCCGACGGCCAGCCCCGCGGAACCCGCATCTTCGGGCCGATCGCCCGTGAGCTGCGCGACAAGAGGTTCATGCGCATCATCTCGCTCGCCCCGGAGGTGATCTGAGTGAAGTCCCTCAACATCAAGAAGGGTGACCGCGTCAAGGTCATCGCCGGAAACGACAAGGGCATCATCGGTGAGGTGCTGTCGGTCGACCCCAAGAACGAGCGGGTTGTCGTTCAGGGGGTCAACATCCGCAAGCATCATCGCCGCGACACCCCGAACCCTGACGGTTCCGCCAAGAAGGGCGGCATCATCAGCTCCGAGGCCCCGGTGCACGTGTCCAACGTCCAGCTGGTCACCAAGGTCGACGGGGAAGATGTCGTGACCCGGGTCGGCCATCGCCGCGAGGATGTCACCAAGCGCCGCTCCGACGGTTCCGAGTACGCCGCCCAGCGCAGCGTCCGCTACCTCAAGAAGGAGGAGGCCAAGTGAGCGCAGAAGCCCCCGAGAAGACTGGATACGCCGGCCCTCGTCTCAAGAAGCGCTACCGCGAGGAGATCGTCCCGGCCCTCCAGGACGAGTTCCACTACGCCAACCCGATGCTCATCCCCGGCCTGGTCAAGGTGGTCGTGAATATGGGTGTCGGCGACGCCGCCCATGACTCGAAGGTGATGGACGGAGCGATCCGCGACATCACCGCGATCACCGGCCAGAAGCCGCAGGTCACCAAGGCCCGCAAGTCCATCGCCCAGTTCAAGCTGCGTGAGGGTCAGCCGATCGGCTGCCACGTCACGCTGCGCGGCGACCGGATGTGGGAGTTCGCAGACCGGCTGCTCACCCTGGCACTGCCCCGTATCCGCGACTTCCGCGGACTCAACGGCAACCAGTTCGACGGCCAGGGCAACTACACCTTCGGGCTGTCGGAGCAGGTGATGTTCCTGGAGATCGATCAGGACAGCATCGACCGGGTCCGTGGCATGGACATCACCTTCGTCACCACGGCCAAGAACGACGAGGAGGGCAAGGCGCTGCTCAAGCACCTCGGCTTCCCGTTCAAGGCTCAGGATGATCAGAAGGCCCGGGCCAAGCGCGGTCCGGCCTACTACGCCAAGAAGAAGAAGTGAGGCAGAACCCATGGCCAAGACAGCACTGAAGGTCAAGGCAGCCGGCAAGCCGAAGTTCGCAGTTCGGGCGTACACCCGTTGCCAGCGCTGCGGACGGCCGCACTCGGTCTACCGCAAGTTCAACCTCTGCCGTATCTGCCTGCGTGAGATGGCTCACGCCGGCGAGCTGCCGGGTGTCACCAAGTCCTCCTGGTGAGTCCCAGCAACTGATTCGGGGGACCTCACTCGACCAGGGCGACCTGGCGATGATCCGAACCCGAATCACCCGGTGACGGGGAGCCGGCCGACCGACCGGCATCCCCACCACCACGGGCCCCCGGGCCCACGGCGGGCCGAACCGCCACCCACATATTTTGACGACGCAGCAGGTCCCACCTCGTACGGCTCCAGAAGTCGGCGGAAGCGGGAAACCGTTGTGAGAAAGAGGCCAACCAGCCATGACCATGACTGATCCGATCGCAGACATGCTGACCCGTCTGCGTAACGCCAACTCGGCGTTCCATGACTCGACGACGATGCCCCACTCCAAGATCAAGGCGGGAATCGCCCAGATCCTGGAGTCCGAGGGGTACATCGCCGGGTTCGAGGTCAATGAGCCCGCCGAGGGACAAGTCGGCAAGACCCTGACCCTCGAGCTCAAGTACGGCGAGGATCGCAAGCGTTCGATCGCTGGCATCCGTCGCATCAGCAAGCCCGGGCTTCGCGTCTACGCGAAGTCCACCGCACTGCCGAAGGTTCTCGGCGGCCTGGGGATCGCGATCATCTCAACATCCCAGGGCCTTCTGACCGACCGGCAGGCACACCAGAAGTCGGTGGGCGGGGAAGTCCTCGCCTACGTCTGGTGATCGGTTCGAGACAGTAGTAAGGAGTTAAGACATGTCGCGTATTGGCAGGCTCCCCATCACCGTCCCGACCGGTGTTGAGGTCAAGCTCGATGGGCAGGACGTCGAGGTGAAGGGCCCGAAGGGGACCCTCAACTTCAGCGTCGCCGAGCCCATCTCGGTGAGCAGGAACGACGAGGGCCAGATCGTGGTCGCCCGTCCGAACGATGAGCGTCAGAACCGCTCATTGCACGGGCTGAGCCGCACCCTCATCAACAACATGGTGATCGGCGTCACCCAGGGTTACGAGAAGAAGCTCGAGATCCAGGGTGTCGGCTACCGAGTCATCTCCAAGGGTCCCAAGCAGCTCGAGTTCAACCTCGGCTTCTCCCACCCGGTGATCATCAATGCCCCCGAGGGCATCTCGTTCACCGTGGAGAACCCGACGAACTTCGCAGTTCAGGGCATCGACAAGCAGACCGTCGGCGAGGTTGCGGCCAACATCCGCAAGCTCCGCGCACCCGAGCCCTACAAGGGCAAGGGCGTGCGCTACGCCGGCGAGAACGTCCGCCGCAAGGTCGGAAAGGCAGGTAAGTGATGGCTGTCACACTGAGGTCCGGGAAGAACCTGGCCCCGAGGACCGCGTCGCGAGTCCGCCGCCAGATCCGCGGTCGCAAGAAGATCTACGGGGACGTGGACCGTCCCCGGATGGTCGTCACCCGCTCGTCCAAGCACGTCTTCGTCCAGGTGGTCGACGACGTCGCAGGCCACACCCTGGCCTCGGCGTCCTCGATGGAGGCCGATGTGCGTGCCCTGGTCGGCGACAAGACCGCCAAGGCCAGCAAGGTCGGCTCGCTGATCGGCGAGCGCGCCAAGGCTGCCGGGATCGAGAAGGTCGTCTTCGACAAGGCGGGCAATCAGTACCACGGCAGGATCGCTGCGCTGGCCGATGCGGCCCGCGAGGCCGGTCTCGACTTCTGACCACGAAAGGTAAGTGAGTAGCGATGAGTGGAACCCAGCGCCGCGGTGGCGGTGCAGGTGGCGAGCGTCGCGGCCGCGACGACCGTCGTGGCCGGAACGATCGTGACAACAACAAGAGCGAGTACCTGGAGCGCGTGGTTGCGATCAACCGCGTCGCCAAGGTGGTCCAGGGCGGCCGCCGCTTCAGCTTCACCGCGCTGGTCGTGGTGGGCGACGGCGAGGGCAACGTGGGCGTCGGATACGGCAAGGCCAAGGAGGTGCCCGCGGCGATCGCCAAGGGCGTCGAGGAGGCCCGCAAGCACTTCTTCAAGGTGCCGCTGGTCGGCCGTACCATCACCCACTCGGTGAAGGGCGAGAAGGCAGCCGGCGTCGTCCTGCTGCGCCCGGCCTCCCCCGGTACCGGCGTCATCGCCGGCGGCTCGGCCCGCGCCGTGCTGGAGTGCGCAGGCGTCCAGGATGTCCTGGCGAAGTCCCTGGGCTCGTCCAATGCGATCAACGTGGTGCATGCCACTGTTGATGCCCTTCAGCAGCTCGAGGAGCCCGAGGAGGTGGCCCGTCGTCGCGGCAAGACCGTCGAGGAGGTCGCCCCCAGGGCCCTGCTGCGGGCTCGTCAGGAGGCCCTCGAGGCCGCCTCGCAGGCCAAGTCCGACGAGAAGGCGGGGGCCAAGTGATGAGCAATCTCAAGGTGACCCAGGTGAAGTCCGGGTCCGGCAGCAAGCCCAACCACCGCGAGACCCTGCGTAGCCTGGGTCTGCGGCGGATCGGTGACGTCGTGGTGAAGGAGGACCGCCCCGAGTTCCGTGGCATGGTCCACACCGTGCGTCACCTCGTGAGTGTTGAAGAGGTGGACTGACAATGGCAATCAAGCTTCATGACCTGAAGCCGGCCCGCGGAGCCAAGACCGCCAAGACCCGGGTGGGTCGTGGCGAGGCCTCCAAGGGCAAGACGGCAGGCCGCGGCACGAAGGGAACCGGTGCTCGCAAGAACGTTCCGGAGAACTTCGAGGGTGGCTCGATGCCGCTGCACATGCAGCTGCCGAAGCTGCGCGGTTTCAAGAACCCGTTCCGTACCGAGTACCAGGTCGTGAACCTGGACAAGGTGGCTGCGCTGTTCCCCGAGGGCGGCAAGGTCGGCGTCGAGGACCTGGTCGCCAAGGGCGCGGTCCGCGACAACGAGCTGGTCAAGGTGCTCGGCACCGGTGAGATCACCGTCAAGGTGGATCTGCTGGTCGACGCCTGGTCGGCCTCGGCCAAGGAGAAGGTCGAGAAGGCCGGCGGTTCGCTGGCTTCTCGCTGACTCCGCCTCGGTCTCTGGCCCGACGGCCGGAAGGTTCCGCACGGCGGGAGAATCCATCCGGATCCTCCCGCCGTGCGGCGTTTCCGGCGCCTCTTCCTGCGGTGACGAGTAGCCCTCCGGGAGTTCTTCCAGGGCGAGAATCAGCCACTCCTGGATTATTGCGAGTTGATTTCGGATTGCCGGTCACTTTCTTACAGGATGTAGTGTCGCTTGCGCCGAGGGGCCGGATGACCCTGCTCGACTCTCCAGGAAGGGATGTCCGTGCTCAGATATCTTGCGCGCCGCATCGTCAACTACGCGATCCTGCTGTTCATCGCGGTGTCTCTGGCCTATCTGGTGGCCTCAGCGGCGCTGGATCCGAGGAATGCCTTCGACCGGCAGAACCCTAATCTGAACTGGGCTGCGGGCAATGCCTCGTTGACCGCCTACAACATCAATCCGGAGACCAGCATCTGGACCCGGTACGTCCGCTGGCTCAACATGGTCTTCGTCCACTGGAACTGGGGGCAGACGCCGCGCGGCGAGGTGATCAACTCCCTCATCGCCACCAGGATCGGGGTCTCGGTCCGGCTGGTGACGATCGGCACCATCCTCTCGCTGGTTCTCGGTGTGGCCCTGGGCGCCTGGTCCGCGGTGCGTCAGTACCACTGGAGCGACCGGGTCGTCTCGCTGATCTGCATGCTGCTGATCTCCACCCCGACCATGGTGCTCGCGGTGGTGATGCAGCTGGCGGCGATCCGATTCAACCAGGCCACCGGTACTCAGTTCTTCCAGTTCATCGGCGAGACCGGCACGCACGGCAGCTACTTCGGTGCGGCGTTCATCAGTCGGTTGCAGCACCTGTTGTTACCGACGATCTCGCTGACCGCGCTGAGTATGGCGACCTACTCCCGGTACCAACGCAACCTGATGCTCGACACCCTGGGTGCCGACTACGTGCGCACCGCCCGGGCCAAGGGGCTGCGCAAGTCCTACGCGATCCGTCACCACGCGCTGCGCAATGCGATCATCCCGATGGCCACCTACTTCGCCTTCGGCGTCGCCACCGTGTTCGTCGGCGCCACCGTCACCGAGCAGGTCTTCGGTTGGAACGGGATGGGCCTGTACTCGGTGACCTCCATCCAGAATCAGGACATCAACGGCACCGTCGCCGTGGTGGCCTTCTCCGGGGTCTGCGTGCTGGCAGGTGCCCTGCTCAGTGACATCCTGATCGCCGCCATCGACCCGCGCGTGCGGGCGCGCTGAGGAGTTACGTCATGGTTGAACCGAACTTCTCCTCCGGCCGCGCCGCCGAGCGCCCTGATGCTGCTGTCGGCTCCGCCCCGCTGGCAGAACCTGCTGCCGGCGCCGCCATTGACCCCTCCAAGGAGCCCGAGGGCCGCAAGGAGACCAAGCACCTGTCGCGCAGCCGACTGATCTGGCGTCGCTACTGGCGTTCGGCCGGCGGCAAGATCGGACTTGTCGGACTGGCGGTCATTCTGCTGCTGGCCCTCATCGGGCCCTCCCTGGCGCTGTGGGACTACTGGGTGGTCGATGACAACGCCTTCCTGTCGATGCCCTCGGGCGACCACTGGTTCGGCACCAACCAGGGTGGCTTCGACGTCTTCGCGATGACTGTCGAGGGACTCCGCAAGTCCTTGGTCATCGGTTTCGCGGTGGCGGCCATCGTCGAGATCCTGGCGGCTCTGATCGGTGCCTCGGCGGCCTACTTCGGCAAGAAGGTCGGGATGGTGCTGCAGTGGATCACCGACCTGCTGCTGGTCGTCCCCTCCTTCCTCATCATCGCGATCATCTCCCAGCACACCGCCGGCTCGAAGAGCTCCACCTGGCTGCTCATCATCCTGCTCGCGGCCTTCTCCTGGATGATCTCGGCCCGGGTGATCCGTGCCATGACGCTGTCCTTGGTGAATCTGGACTACGTGACCGCCGCCAAGTTCATGTCGGTGCCCTCCCTGGTGGTCATCGTCAAGCACGTCATCCCCAATGTGGCCTCCTACCTCATCATCGACTTCACCCTCGGTGTGGTCGGGGCGATCATGAGCGAGACGACGCTGTCCTTCTTCGGATTCGGCGTCCAGAAGCCGGAGACCTCGCTGGGCACCCTGCTCGGTGACGGGATGGCCTCAGCCACCACCTCGCCATGGATCTTCCTCTTCCCGGCCGGTGTGCTGGTGGTCCTGCTGCTGTGTGTGAACTTCGTCGGTGACGCCCTGCGAGACGCCATCGATCCCTCCTCCAAGTCAGGCGGTGCTGCATGAGTAGGAACAACAAGCCCGTCTTCACGTCGGACGCGCTGCCGGAGCGTACCTCCGGCGTCCCGGTGCTGGAGATCTCCGACCTCAATGTCCGATTCCCCTCCGAGGACGGCGTCGTGCATGCGGTGCGCGGGGTCAGCCTCACCGTCAATGCCGGTGAGGTGGTCGGGCTGGTCGGCGAGTCCGGATCGGGCAAGTCGGTCACCTCGATGTCGGTGATGGGGCTGCTCGACGAGAGCGCCGATGTGCAGGGATCCATCAAGCTGCACGGCACCGAGTTGCTGGGCCGCAGCGACAACTGGATGAGCGAGGTGCGCGGCCGGAAGATCGCGATGGTCTTCCAGGATCCGCTGAGTGCCCTCACTCCCGTGTACACGATCGGCGACCAGATCGTCGAGGCCCTCCAGGTGCATGGCAGCTATTCCGACAAGGATGCCTGGCAGCGGGCTCTTGAGCTGCTGAGGATGGTGGGCATCCCGAACCCCGAGGTGAGGGCCAAGAACTTCCCCCACGAGTTCTCCGGCGGCATGAGGCAGCGCGTGGTGATCGCGATGGCGATCGCCAACGACCCCGATCTCATCATCGCCGACGAGCCGACCACCGCTCTGGATGTCACCATCCAGGCGCAGATCCTCGATCTGCTGAGGGTGGCCCAGCGTGAGACCCATGCCGGTGTGGTGATGATCACCCACGACCTGGGTGTGGTCGCCGGGCTGGCCGACCGGGTGGCGGTGATGTATGCCGGGCGGATCGTCGAGAGGGCCGACGTCAACGACGTCTTCTACCACTCCCGCCACCCCTACACGGTGGGTCTGCTGGGCTCCCTGCCGCGTCCCGACCTCGACAAGGACGAGCCGCTGACGCCGGTGGAGGGCAACCCGCCCTCGCTGCTGGAGCTGCCACCGGGCTGCCCCTTCGCGCCGCGCTGCCCGATGGCCTCCGCCGAGTGCGAGGCCGCCGAGCCGCCCCTGCTGGAGACCGACCTTCCCAGGCACACCTCGGCCTGCATCAAGTTCGATGCCCTGGCCGACAAGAGTTACGAGGAGATCTACCCCAAGGACGAGATCCCGGCCGCCTCCGAGATGGCCAGCCGGGACGCCGGCGAGGTGATCCTGCACGTCGACGGGTTGGTGAAGACCTATCCGCTGATGAAGGGAGCGGTCTTCAAGCGCCGGGTCGGCACCGTGCACGCCGTCGACCACATCTCCTTCGACATCCACTCCGGGGAGACCCTGGGCCTGGTGGGGGAGTCCGGCTGCGGCAAGACGACCACCATCATGTCGATCCTCGAGCTGGCCAAGCCTGAGGAGGGCAGGATCGTGGTGCTCGGCCACGACACCGCCGAGCTGTCGAAGGCCGACCGCAAGAAGGTCCGCCAGGACCTCCAGGTGGTCTTCCAGGACCCGATGGCCTCCCTGGACCCGCGGCTGCCGATCTCCGACATCATCGCCGAGCCATTGAAGTACAACGGCTACCCGAAGTCGAGGATCGGGGCCAAGGTCGAGGAGCTGATGGCCCTGGTCGGTCTGGAGCCGGCCCACGCCAACCGTTACCCGCGCAACTTCTCCGGCGGTCAGAAGCAGCGCGTCGGGATCGCCCGGGCACTGGCCCTGGAGCCCAAGCTGCTGGTTCTCGATGAGCCGGTCTCGGCCCTGGACGTCTCCATCCAGGCCGGTGTGCTGAACCTGCTGGAGAAGCTGCGGATCGAGATGGGGTTGTCCTACCTGTTCGTGGCCCATGACCTGTCAGTGGTCCGTCACATCGCCCACCGGGTCGCCGTGATGTACCTGGGACGGATCGTGGAGCTCGGACCGGTCGGGGAGGTCTTCGACCACCCCGAGCACCCCTACTCCCAGTCCCTGCTGTCGGCGATCCCGGTGCCTGACCCGATCAAGGAGAAGGGCCGCAAGCGGATCCTGCTCGAGGGGGATCTGCCCTCGCCGGCCAATCCGCCCTCGGGATGCCCCTTCCACACCCGCTGCCCGAAGTTCAAGACCCTCGGCGAGGCCGATCAGGCCCGCTGCACGGGGGAGACGCCGCTGCTGGCCAGCACGGATGCCGACACCCAGCGGGGTGACGACCGCCAGGTGGCCTGTCACTTCCCCGAGGTGGTCAGCGTCTTCTGACCGTTCGGTCCCGCAGGTCCTGCGCCCCCGGCCCCCTCGGTCCCGCAGGTCCTGCGCCCCCGGCCCCCTCGGTCCCGCAGGTCCTGCGTCACCCGGCCGCTGCCACGTTCGTCCTCGAATCCGACGTTCGTCCTGGAATTCCAGGACGAACGTCGGATTCGAGGACGAACGTGCGTCAGGGGTGTGTGGACGACACTGCCGAGGGTGGGTGGGGGTGTTCGGGCGACAGTGCTGAAGGAACGTAAGGGGTCGCCGGACCAGGCCGCCGGAGGTGCGTCGCGGTATCGGGGCGACACGGTTTGGTGAAGACGGCGTCACGTTCCGATAACGATTGACGGGCGGGGGCCTCCAGCGCTGGGATTGCGGTGGCGACCGGTGAAACAGTCAAGAGCGTACAGACAAGTGCGGGTGCTGTGTGCCCGCCGTCAATTCTGGAGGTATTACTGTGCGCAAGCCCGTAATGACCGCCATGGCCGCCCTGGCCGTGGGGTCTCTTGTGCTGACCGGTTGCG
Source organism: Acidipropionibacterium thoenii DSM 20276 (assembly GCF_000423445.1). GTDB lineage: Bacteria > Actinomycetota > Actinomycetes > Propionibacteriales > Propionibacteriaceae > Acidipropionibacterium > Acidipropionibacterium thoenii. The sequence goes on from NZ_KE384018.1 coordinate 263,989, forward strand.
GTCAGAAGAACCAGAGCAGTGCCAACAACAGCGCCTCGGCTTCCGCCTCGGCCAAGGCACTGCCGCTGGCCGCGCTGAATCTGAAGCCGCGCGACCAGGTCAAGGACGGTGGCACCCTGCGATTCGCGATCAGCCAGCTGCCGACCGCCTGGAACGGCCTCGACATCGACAACAACTCCGTCGATCTGAACTCGACCATCTGGGGATTCGTCGGAGTCAGCAACTTCCAGTACGGCGCTGACGGGGCCCCGACCCCCGACAAGGACTTCCTGCAGTCCTATGACGTCAAGAAGGCCGCTGACAACGGTGGTCACCAGCAGGTCACGCTGCACCTGAACCCGAACGCCAAGTGGAACTCGGGCCGCACCATCGACTACACCGACTACGTCGCCACCTGGAAGGCGATGAACGGCAGCAACGAGGCCTTCAAGCCGGCCACCACCGACGGCTTCAACCAGGTCACCTCGGTGACCAAGGGCGACAAGCCGACCGACGTCGTCATCACCTTCAAGACGGCTTCCCCCGACTGGACCGCCACTTGGAGCACCGTGCTGCCGAAGGAGGGGGCCTCCACCCCGGAGCTGTTCAACAACGGCTGGAAGACCTTCAACGCGAACTGGTTCACCGGGCCGTTCACCCTCGACAAGGTCGACCAGGCTCAGAAGACCCTCACCGTCAAGCGCAACGACAAGTGGTGGGGTGACAAGGCCAAGCTGGACTCGGTGTCCTTCAAGGAGCTCGACGACGCCACCCAGACCAAGGCCTTCGCCAACAAGGAGATCGACGTCGTCGACACCATCATCACCAAGGATGGTTACGACACCGCCAAGAAGCGCACCGATGCCGACCTGCGTGAGGCCGGCTCCCTGCAGTGGCGCCACTTCACCTTCAACACCAAGTCCAACGGGCTGACCGACATCAAGGTCCGCCAGGCCATCGTCAAGGGCATCAACCGCCAGGCCATCGCCAAGTCGGATCTGGCGGGACTGCCCGTCGACCCGGCCGCCGTGATGCTCGGCAACCACTTCTTCATGCCCGGTCAGGTCGGCTACAAGGACAACTCGGGGGACTACGCCTACAACCCCGAGCAGGCCAAGCAGGAGCTGGACGCCGCCGGCTGGAAGATGAACGGCAATGTCCGCGAGAAGGACGGCAAGAAGCTCACCATCGACTACGCGATGCTGACCGGGGTGCCGACCTCCGAGAACGAGGGCGCCCTGCTCAAGCAGAACATGGCCGCCATCGGCGTCACGGTGAACCTGGTCAACACCCCGTCGGACTCGATGAACGACGTGCTGACCAACCACTCCTTCGGGATCATTGCCTTCACCTGGCAGGGCACCCCGTACCCGATGAACAACGTCCGTCAGATCTACGGCGCCGCATCCGAGGGCTCCTCGAAGGCCAGCGAGTCGAACTTCTCGCAGTTGGTCGACCCGAAGCTGGAGAAGCTGATCCCTCAGATCGACACCGAGGAGGACCAGACCAAGCGGATCGCCCTGACCAACCAGGCCGACAAGATCATCTGGGACAACGTGATGACCACCCCGCTGTACCGTCGCGCGCAGTTCGCTGCCGTTCCGAAGAACCTGGCGAACTACGGTGCGGCCACCTTCGAGACCGTTCCCGCCCAGAACATCGGTTTCGAGAAGTGATCTACCGCTGAACTGATGTCCCGGTCCGTGGGACCGAGCATCTGAGTGACGCCACCTCGGGGGTGGCCCGGTTCGCCGGGCCGCCCCCGAGGTGTCTGTGTGGCGCCTCCGTGGCAGCCCGGTAGGCCTTGCGGAAGCTCAGGCGAGGATCGCCAGCACCACCAGGATGACGGTGACGCCGATCGTGGCCCAGTTGGGGCGGGCCTGAACCGCGGCCGCCGAACTCTGGTCGGTAGGGCGTCGCTGGATCTGCTCGATCTCGATGAGTCGTGCTGCCGAGAAGGCGTCCAGGCTCACCCGAACAGGTGCCGAGCCCTGCTCGGGGATCATCGGCATCTCACGGTCGGCGCTGGCGATCTTGCCTGCCGTCCCCTTGGCCGGAGCCGCCCATGCCCGGATGGATCGTCCCTTGTCGTGACCGGTCTGCGCAGCGGTGGACAGCGTCACACCCCACCTGCCGGTGACGCTCTCCAGCCGCGCCCAGGGCACATTCCAGATCCGCAGCTGATTGACCACCTGGATCCCGGCGTCGTCGATCCGGATCGAGGCGAGCCCCCAGAACAACCAGGCGCACCACACGAACAGCGCCACGAAGGGCAGATTGACGAGAGTCCGGAGGAGGCCCACCCGACTGGCGTCCCAGACCATCAGGGCCAGTGCCGCTGCCCCCAGCACAGCGGTGCCGATCCGCCCGACTCGAGATGTGATGACCACTGGTGGACGCATGGATCTCCTCGCCGGGATATGGACTCTGCCGCCGAGTTGATAGGCTACCTGAGCTGTTGCTCTTGTCTCGCTCGCCGAGGCCGGCCAACGCGCCGTCCCGTGCAGCCCGCTCCGGGGCGTGTTGTCAAACCATAGAGAGCCCGAATGCTGTCCGCCTTCGCAAGTGCGTTCAAGACGCCGGATCTGCGCAAGAAGATCTTCTTCACGCTGTTCATCCTCGCGATCTTCCGGCTCGGGTCCACCATTCCGGTGCCCAATGTCGACGTCGCCAAGATCAACGCCTGCGTGACCCAGTCACAGACCAGCGATGCCGCCGGGCTGTACTCGATGATCAACCTGTTCTCCGGTGGAGCGCTGCTCCAGTTGGCCATCTTCGCGCTGGGCATCATGCCCTACATCACCTCCTCGATCATCCTGCAGCTGCTGACCGTCGTCATCCCGAAGCTGGAGGCCCTCAAGAAAGAGGGCGCCTCCGGGCAGAACAAGATCACCCAGTACACCCGTTACCTCACCCTGGTGCTGGGTGTGCTGCAGGCCACCGCGTTCGTCACCCTGGCCACCTCGGGCCGGCTGTTCAGCTCCTGCACCGATCCGATCGTCGTCCATGACACCTCGATCTTCCCGGTCATCGTGATGGTGCTGACGATGACCGCTGGCACCACCCTGGTGATGTGGATGGGCGAGCTCATCACCGATCGCGGCATCGGCAACGGCATGTCGATCATGATCTTCACCCAGATCGCGGCCCGTTTCCCCGACTCGCTGTGGCAAATCAAGGTGACCCGCAACAGCCAGGGCGAGGCGCACGCCTGGTTCATCTTCTTCACCGTCATCGCCATCGGGCTGCTGGTGATGGCCGGCGTGGTCTTCATGGAGCAGGGGCAGCGTCGCATCCCGGTGCAGTACGCCAAGCGAATGGTCGGGCGCCGGATGTTCGGCGGCACCAGCACCTACATCCCGCTGAAGGTCAACCAGTCCGGTGTCATCCCGGTGATCTTCGCCTCCTCGATCATGTACCTGCCGGTGCTCTACGCGACCTTCCGGCCCGAGGGCAGGGCCGCGCAGTGGATCGGGCAGAACTTCACCCGGGGCGACCATCCGGTCTACAACCTCGTCTACTTCCTGCTCATCATCTTCTTCTGCTACTTCTACGTCGCGATCACCTTCGACCCGGTCGAGATGAGCGACAACATGAAGAAGTACGGCGGCTTCATCCCGGGTATCCGTGCCGGCAAGCCCACCGAGGACTACCTGGCCTTCGTGCTGTCCCGCCTGACGGCTCCCGGATCGCTGTACCTGGGTCTGATCTCCCTGATACCGACCCTGGCCTTCGTCTTCCTCAACGCCAACCAGAACTTCCCGTTCGGCGGCACCAGCATCCTCATCGTGGTGGGAGTCGGTCTGGACACCGTCAAACAGGTTGAGTCGAAACTCCAGCAACGCAGTTACGAAGGATTCCTGACATCATGAGGCTTCTCATCATCGGCGCTCCCGGCGCCGGCAAGGGCACCCAGGCCAGCTCGATCGCCGAGCACTACGGCGTTCCGGCGATCTCCACCGGAGACATCTTCCGGGCCAACATCAAGGGCGGCACCGAGCTCGGCAAGAAGGTCAAGGCGATCATGGACGCCGGTGATCTGGTTCCCGATGAGGTCACTGACGAGATCGTCGTGGACCGGCTCGACCAGGATGATGCGATCAACGGCTTCCTGCTGGACGGTTACCCCCGCAACCTTCACCAGGTCGAGGCGCTGGACTCGTACCTCACCGCCAATGGTCAGCGACTGGATGCTGTCATCAGTCTCGAGGTGGATCCCGAACTGCTCATCGGCCGGCTGCTCAAGCGCGCCGAGATCGAGGGCCGTTCCGACGACAACGAGGAGACCATCGGCAACCGGATGGCGGTCTACACCTCCCAGACCGCCCCGCTGATCGACCACTACGCCCAGGCTGGCCTGCTGGTCCCGGTGGACGGTGTCGGTGGGATCGCCGAGGTGCGCACGCGCATCATCGACGCCCTGGATGCCAGGTCCTGATGCGTTTGCGCAACCGGATCCAGATCAAGACCGACGACCAGATCCGCACGATGCGTCGTGCCGGCCTTGTGGTCGCCGAGGGTCTGGCCGAGATGGTCGCCGCCGCTGTTCCGGGCGCGACCACTGGCGAGCTGGACCAGATCGGCCGTGACGTCATCGCCCGTCACGGTGCGACCTCGAACTTCCTGGGATACGGGGCCGAGTGGGGGATCGCTCCCTACCCGGGGGTGGCCTGCATCAGCGTCAACGAGGTCATCGTGCACGGCATCCCCGGCGAGCGGGTGCTGAAGGACGGCGACATCGTCTCCATCGACTACGGCGCCATCCTGGACGGCTGGCACGGCGACGCCGCGCGCACCGCCCTGGTCGGCGAGGTCTCCGATGAGGTCCGCGAACTGTCGGAGCACACCCGGGAGTCGATGTGGGCGGGGATCTCGCAGATCACCCCCGGAGCCCGGATCGGAGACATCTCGGCCGCCGTTGAACTGTCACTGGAGTCCCACGAGCACCCCTACGGCAATGTCCGCGACTACACCGGCCACGGCATCGGCACCGAGATGCACATGGAACCCGATGTCCCGAACTGGGGGCGAGCGCACCGGGGGCCACGGATCACCACCGGGATGTGCCTGTGCGTGGAGCCGATGGCCACCCTGGGCGATGAGGACAATGTCACCCTGGACGACGACTGGACGGTCCAGACCCTGGACGGGTCCTGGTCGAGCCACTGGGAGAACACCGTGGCCGTCACCGAGAAGGGGTTGTGGATCCTCACCGAACCCGACGGTGGCGAGGCCGAGCTGAGGGCCAGAGGCGTGCCCTTCGGTCCGTTGGACTGACTACTCCGGCTGTTCCGCTGAAACTGGCCATATCCGTGTCGCCCTGCCGATAGTGCAGAGGGCGACTCGGATATGGCCAGTTTCAGGTCGTGGCTCCAGACCTCGTCCCCGGAAGTGGCCATCCATCGATCGGCAGCTGGATTATCCAAAGGCTGGCCGGCTGATGGCCGTAATCGGGAGCACGCTCGCCCTCCCGCAGTTGTCCACAGGGAGAAGTTGTCCACATTTTTCCTCCGGAGCGGCAGATCGAGGAGCGCGCCACAATAACCAGTGGTGTGAAGAGCATTGAACTGCCACCCGAGCTGTGTCCGGGCGGAGTGGTGTCCACAACGGTGCTGCGGAGCCTGGGCAGCTCCTATCAAGACATCCGCGAATGGGTGGCCGCGGGCCAGCTGGTCGGCCACCCTCGGAAGGGCTGGTGGGAGCTCCCGGACACCGAGGCCGAGGTGGTCCGAGCCGTTCACGCCGGCGGGGTGCTGACCTGTGTCTCGGCGTTGGCCAGGCTCGGTGCCTACCGGCCCTTCGGTGACACCGAGCTGCATGTCCGCGCCAGGCGAGGACCGATCGTCGCCCGCGGTGTGAGGAGCTGCTCACCGGGCCGCGCCCCCGCACCGATCGTCGCCGTCGACGAACCCCTGGTGGCGGTCAGAGCGGCGATCCGCTGCCTGGATGTCGAGAATGCGGTGGCCGTTCTGGACTCCATGGTCCGCAACAGGATTGCGACCACCGAGGATCTGCGCCAAGAACTGGGCGGTGGCTCCCGCGGCCGAGATCTGCTCCGGCGGTGCAGCCGGGCGGACTCCGGGACCGAGTCGCTGGTGCGGGTGCGGCTTCGGGGCCTCAACCTCAAGGTCCGATCGCAGGTCTGCATCGACGGGGTGGGCCGGGTCGACCTGGTGGTCGGCGAGCGGCTGGTCATCGAGGTCGACTCGAGGGCCCACCACACCGATCTGGCGAACTACCGGAGCGACCGTGTCCGCGATCGTCGGTTGGCGGAACTGGGATACCGGGAGCTGCGGGTGACCTGGGAGGAGGTGATGTTCGGGTGGGAGGAGGTCGAGAGGCAGATTCTGGCCATGGTGCACCGGGGCGATCACTACTGGCCCCGGCGGCGGTCCCTCGGCTAGGCGGGAAGCGCCGCACGGTGCGCGCGGCAGTCGGTAGTCTCGATGACGTGAAAGAGTTGCCAGCCTCCTCCAGGTACGTCGCCCGGTCCGGTGAACCGGTGACCGATGCCGACCGGTCCGAGCTCAACACGCGACTCAATGACGCCTTCAGCGCCGGGGCGATCGATGACCAGGCCTTCCACCGGCATCTCGACACCATCTACTCCGCCGCCACACTGGGGGAGCTGGTGCCGGTGATCCAGGCCCTGCCGGCCACAGCGACCCACAGCACGCCGCAGGGGATCGAGCAGAACAGTCGGCCCCCCGGCGAGGTGACGCCATCGCGGGCGATGCCCCGGTCGCTGATCGTCGGAATGCTCGGTGCTGCCGGCGTGGCCATGGTGCTGATGATCATCATCCTGGTGATCGTGTTCTGAGCGCGCACCGGCCGGACGGCTCGGGTCTCCGGATTTTGAAGGTGGGCCGCGCGCAGGTAAGCTGTCTCGTCGGTCCCCGTGTGAGCGGTGACAGTCACGCCCGTAGGGGCACACTGATTGAAGATTGGACGTAATGGCCAAGAAAGAGGGAGCGCTCGAGCTCGAGGGCACCGTGGTCGAGGCTCTGCCGAACGCCATGTTCCGTGTCGAGCTCAAGAACGGACACCGTGTCCTTGCCACCATCAGCGGCAAGATGCGTCAGCACTACATCAGGATCCTCCCGTCTGACCGGGTGGTTGTGGAGCTGTCCCCCTACGACCTGACCCGCGGACGCATCGTCTACCGGCACAAGTGATCGCAACCGCGACCCGCTGACCCAAGTCGCCTCGGTTTCGGGGCGTCACCCAACCAGGTTCCCCCAGGGGACCGTTACGCGAAAGAGAAGCTCGATGAAAGTTCGTCCGAGCGTCAAGAAGATGTGCGACAAGTGCAAGGTCATTCGTCGCCACGGTCGCGTGATGATCATCTGCGAAAACCCGCGCCACAAGCAGCGCCAGGGCTGAGCCCTCGCCGCGGACGGGATCGCAGGCCATCACCTCCGGGAGCACTTCCCGGTGACATGACCGGCAGGAATGCAGGGGTTCGACCCCTGAGGTCCACCGTCTGGCCCACCATCCAGGTGGGCACATGACGCCCAGATCAAGCTCTGGGCATATTGGGCACATGACAACTGAATACACGTTGAAAGGGCTGCTGGATGCAGTGCCGGTGATTCATCGGCGTTGATCCGAACAGCCCATCGGGATCGACAGATTCCGCAACCACCGTGGAAGCACGTCCCGGAACCCCGCTCGAAACCATCGAGCACGGATCCGGGCCACCACCCCCGGGCGAAGGCCGGGGCCCCGTCGGATGAGCAGATCTCATCCGCCGCCCACAGGTCATCAGGTTCACCTGGTGGCCAGAGTGTGACGGGGACGCTCCACGCCAGACACCTTCGCGGCCCCTCGGGCCGGAACATGAAAGGGATGCCAGATGGCACGCCTCATCGGAGTCGACCTGCCGCGCGACAAGCGCCTCGAGGTCGCACTGACCTATATCTACGGCATCGGTCGGACCCGCGCCGCAGAGACCCTCAAGGCCACCGGACTCAGCGGTGACCTCCGCGTGAACGAACTGGGCGACGATCAGCTCGTGGCACTGCGTGACCACATCGAGGCCAACTACCACGTCGAAGGCGATCTTCGTCGTGAGGTGGCCGCCGATATCCGTCGCAAGATCGAGATCGGTACCTACCAGGGACGCCGTCACCGCAGCGGCCTGCCGGTTCGTGGTCAGCGCACCCGGACCAACGCCCGCACCCGTAAGGGCCGCAAGAAGGCCGTCGCCGGCAAGAAGAAGGCGAAGTGACCTCAGACGCCACGCGTCTGAGCATCGCTTTCCTCCACGCTGAGATCACACTGACTCCAGGAGAGACAACACATGGCTACTGCAGGCCGTAAGACGGCGCCCAAGGCAAAGGTGCGCCGCAAGGAGAAGAAGAACGTCGTCGCCGGCCAGGCGCACATCAAGAGCACGTTCAACAACACCATCATCGCGATCACCGACCCCGCCGGTCAGGTCATCGCCTGGGCCTCCGCCGGCACCGTCGGCTTCAAGGGCTCCCGCAAGTCCACCCCCTTCGCCGCTCAGATGGCCGCCGAGGCCGCCGGGCGTCGTGCCATGGAGCACGGCATGAAGCGGGTCGACGTCTTCGTCAAGGGTCCAGGATCGGGCCGCGAGACCGCCATCCGTTCGCTCGGGGCCATCGGCCTGGAGATCGGACCGATCTCCGATGTCACCCCGATTCCGCACAACGGATGCCGCCCGCCGAAGCGCCGCCGCGTCTGATCCCCTTCGACGTCACATTAAGGACTGATACACAATGGCCCGTTACACCGGCCCCCTGACCAAGAAGTCCCGTCGCCTCGGGACAGATCTTGTTGGTAACGACGCGTCCTTCGAGCGTCGTCCCTACCCCCCGGGCGTCCACGGCCGTGGACGCACCAAGGACTCCGAGTACTCCCTGCAGCTGCGCGAGAAGCAGAAGGCCCGCTACGCCTATGGCGTGCTGGAGAAGCAGTTCAGCCGTTACTACGAGGAGGCCGCACGCGGCACCGGCAAGACCGGTGACGTGCTGCTGCAGATCCTCGAGTCGCGTCTGGACAATGTCGTGTACCGCTCCGGACTGGCCGCCACCCGGCGCCAGGCCCGTCAGCTGGTCAGCCACGGCCACTTCCTGGTCAATGGCAAGAAGGTCAACATCCCGTCCTACCGGGTGGCCGCCCACGACATCATCGATGTCCGCGAGAAGTCCAAGGACCTGCACCCGATCGTGGTGGCCCGTGAGACCTTCGAGACCCGCGACGTGCCGGCCTGGCTGGAGGTCCGCCCCAACCGTGGCCGGATCCTCGTCCACCAGCTGCCGACCCGTGAGCAGATCACGATCGACGTCAACGAGCAGGCCATCGTCGAGCTCTACTCGAAGTGATCCTGTTGTCCCCGCGGCCCCCTGTTGAGGTGGCCGCGGGGGCCCTGCGGCTGGCAGTCGGGTCAACCGCCCTGGACCTGGTCCGGGGTGGTCAACGGCGTCTCCACCATCCGCGCACCGCACCACTCCCGGTGGGGGAGTTCCCCACCACCCCCGTTTGCGCCTTCATATAGCGGTTGGCGCGGAAGGAATATCGCATGCTCATCGCACAGCGCCCCACCCTCACCGAGGAGGTCGTCTCCGACTTCCGCTCGAAGTTCGTCATCGAGCCTCTGGAGCCCGGATTCGGCTACACCCTCGGGAACTCGCTGCGTCGCACCCTGCTGTCCTCGATCCCGGGGGCCTCGGTCACCAGCATCAAGATCGACGGCGTCCAGCACGAGTTCGACACCCTGGAGGGTGTCGTCGAGGACGTCACCGAGATCATCCTGAACCTCAAGGAGCTGGTGCTGTCCTCCGAGGAGGACGAGCCGGTCGCCATGTACCTGCGCAAGTCGGGTGCCGGTGAGGTGACCGCCGCCGACATCAACCCGCCGGCCGGCGTCGTCATCTACAACCCCGATCTGCACATCGCCACCCTCAACGAGGACGGCAAGATCGAGATGGAGCTGGTCGTCGAGCGTGGTCGCGGCTACGTGTCCAGCGTTCTCAATGACGATCCCGAGGCTGAGATCGGCCGGATCGCCGTCGACTCGATCTACTCCCCGGTGCTCAAGGTCACCTACAAGGTGGAGGCCACCCGCGTCGCCACCCGCACCGACTTCGATCGGCTGATCCTCGACGTCGAGACCAAGCTCTGCATGTTGCCGCGCGACGCGGTCGCCTCTGCCGGGCGCACCCTGGTCGAGCTGTTCGGACTGACCCGCGAGCTCAACATGGATGCCGAGGGGATCGAGGTCGGACCGTCTCCGGTCGACGAGCAGTACGCCGAGAATCTGGCTGTTCCGGTGGAGAGCCTCAACCTCACTGTTCGCTCCTACAACTGCCTCAAGCGCGAGGGCATCCACACCGTCGGTGAGCTGGTCTCCCGCTCCGAGCAGGATCTTCTCGACATCCGCAACTTCGGCTCCAAGTCGATCGACGAGGTCAAGGAGAAGCTGGCCGAGATGGGGCTGTCCCTCAAGGACTCGGCCCCGGGATTCGATCCGCTGGCTGCTGCCGACCAGTATGAGGACGGCGAGGGCGAGGGCGAAGAGGGAGATTTCGCCGAGACCGAGCAGTACTGATTGAGTTTCCGTCCTTAGGGGCGGTGGCCAGGGGGGTGGACCCTGGCCGATCCCCTGGCCCGCACGGGTTCAGGGAGGGGAGAGCGAGAGCCCTCCCTCCAGCCGGAACGCACCGGGTCCACCTGCCCGGAGCACCGACACACGAGGAGAAGAAGTTATGCCGAAGCCCACGAAGGGTCCCCGTCTTGGCGGAACCCCCGCTCACGAGCGGATCATCCTGCGCAACCTTGCCAGCCAGCTCTTCGAGCACGGCCGGATCGTGACGACCATCACCAAGGCCAAGCGGGTTCGCCCGTTGGCCGAGAAGCTCATCACCCGGGCGAAGGTCGACTCGGTGGCCAACCGCCGCGAGGTCAACAAGACGATCACCGACAAGGGTGTCGTCTACACCCTGTTCGCCGAGATCGCCCCCCAGATGGCGGGTCGCAACGGCGGCTACACCCGGATCACCCGGATCGGGAACCGTCAGGGCGACAACGCCCCGATGGCCGTCCTGGAGATCATCACCGACAAGCCGGCCGTGACGACCCCGGCCGACGCCGACGCCGCCAAGGCTGAGATCAACGCGGCTGCAGCCGCCGTTGACGCTGCCAAGGTCGCTGCCGACCAGGTCGAGGAGGAGAAGGCCGCCGAGGGTGAGCCGACTGCAGCTGAGGCTGAGATCGCCGGCGAGCCGGTCGTGGCCGATGAGGCTGCGGCTCCCGCCGAGGAGGCCGAGGACAAGCCTGAGGCCTGATCCCTCAGCCTGTCTGGCTGCTCACCGGGTTCCCCTCATGGGGCCCGGCCCGGGCAGAATCTGAGTTCATGTGGTGCGGCACGGCCGCCCCGGTCATTCCGGGGCGGCCGTGCGTGCGTTCGGGGCGGAAGCGACGCGCCTTGCGCTGCGGAAGGGGGTGTTTCCAGCCCCACCAGCCTGTGGACAACTTCCCAGGGAAGGGGTGATGGCGGTAATGGACTCCGGGTTATCCACAGATTTGGTCATGACTGCTGGAGTCTGGGAGGTTCGGCTGACAGGATGCCGCAATGGGACGGCGAACGGTGGCTGCCGCAATGGCGGTGGTGATGATCGGCGCGGTGCTGGCCGGGTGTGAGGGTGACTCCGAGTCGGGGGCTTCGCCGACGGTCGCTGCGAGCAGTGACGTCAGGCCCTCGGCGACGCCCACCCCGACTCTGACGCCCTCGCCGACCCCGAGCGAGGATGCTCTCTTCCTGGAGGCCAAAGAGGTCCACCTGAAGTATCTGGAGCAGTTCGTCGCACTCGAAAAGGCTGGTGGATCAACGACGCTGCCGAAGTCCATGAAGGAACTCGTTGGCGGGGAGTTTGAGGAAATCTTGGAGGACGTGTTTGCCCAATTTCAGAAGAAGGGGCTTTCTGCGACACCCGATTCGACTTGGCGACGTGTGTCTATCAGACAGGTCCCTGCAACGAAAGGTCATGCAGTCGCGATTGCGGCCTGCATTGACTATCGAGGCATGACCTTCGTCAGGAAGGACCTGCCCAACTCCTCTTCCGGGGGATGGGGCAAGGACGAACTTCAGTTTGACCGTGACGGATCGGACCTCGTGATCACGGAGGGAAGCTCAGAGAAGGGGCACTCATGCGAGCACGAGTAGGTGTATTTGTCCTTGCCCTGATGGTTTCCCTCAGTGTAGCTGGACCAGCATGGGCTGAGGTTTCCATCACAACTGGAGGGCCTGATGGAAACTTTGCTGTGTCGGGCACAGATAGAGGTTCCTCGGGAGGCAAAGCTCAACCAGGTTCGGGCTCAGGATCACAGGGCAGATCCGGGAATCAGGCTGAGCGCGGTCGCTCCGGCTCCTCTCAGACCTCGGGATCCGGTGGGGCCAGTGGGCGACAGGGCGGTTCAGCGAACTCGGGTGACTCATCGACGCTGACCTGCAATGGCCCATGCGAGCAGGGGGTGCTGTGGGAGGATCCGATCCCGACCGCCGGCGGCGGCGCACCAGTGGCGCCGACTCCTGAGCAGGTCCGGACCTGGGCGGTCTCGGCGGCGACATCGGTGAGACTTCCGGTTCCGGCTATCGGGATCGACCCGGATCCGTCGGTGAACAAGTGGAGGATCGTGGCGGTCGGGCAGCCTCTGTGGCTGTACGACTCGGCAGCCACGGTGGTGTCCTCGGCGGCATCGAACCAGGGGATCACGGTGTCGATCAGGGCCACCCGGGTCGCGGTGGTCTTCGACATGCAGGAGAAGGTGGTGCGCTGCACGGCGATGACGCGACGCCCGAGCACCGCCGATCCGAGGGCGAAGTCTCCGACCTGCGGCTACGTGTACCAGCGCAAGGGCGACCGGACGGTGCGGGCGACGGCGAGCTGGCAGATCTCCTGGGCGGCGCAGGGGCAGTCGGGGACGGTGGCGATGACCCGTGCCTCGACCCGGCAGCTTCCGGTGCGCGAGTTGCTGGCCGTCAACGTCCGCCCGAACTCCTGACACCGGCCTGCAACTCCCGGCCCCGCCCCGCAGCTACCCGGCATAGGCTGACCGGGTGACGACCCGACTACGTATCGCCCAGCTCGCCAACTTCGTCGGCCCGGTGTCCGGCGGGATGAAGATCGCCATCGATCAACTCGGCCAGGGCTATGTCCGTGCCGGACACGACAGGATCCTCGTCATCCCCGGGCCCCACGATCTCATCAAGGAGACCGAGGCGGGCATCATCGTCCAGGTCGCGGCCCCCAGGGTCTCCAAGGAGTACCGGATGATCGCCACCCCGTGGAGAGCGCTGCGAATCCTGGAACGGTTCCACCCCACCTCGATCGAGTCCTCCGACAAGTGGACGCTCAGCCCCGTCGCTGGCTGGGCCGAGCGCCGCGGCATCGGCTCAGCACTGTTCAGCCACGAGCGGCTCGACGACATGCTCAGCCTGCTGGTGCGCCGCCAGTTCGGCGTCGAGGCCACTGTTGGGGCGCTCAACCGGCATCTCTCCAAGGCCTTCGACGTCGTCGTGGTGACATCGGACTACTCGGCCGGGGAGTTCGCAGACACCGGTGCCCGGCTGTTCAAGGTCCCGCTCGGCGTCGACCTGGAGACCTTCAACCCGGACAAGCGCGATCCCGAGGCGCTCACCCCGAACCCCGACGGGGTCCTGCGGCTGTGCTATGTCGGTCGGATGTCGCACGAGAAGAGCCCCCAGCTGGCGCTCGCGGCAGCCCTGGAGCTCTACGACCGCGGCGTGGCCGTCCAGCTGGACATGTACGGCGTCGGCCCCGACATGGAGGCGATGCGCGCACAGGCAGGCGACTCCCCGGTGATCTTCCACGGCTTCGTCGACTCCCGCGAGGACGTCGCCCGGGCTTTCGCGGCCGCCGACATCTCCTTGTCGGTATGCCCCGCCGAGACCTTCGGGCTGGCGGTTCTGGAGGCACTGGGAACCGGCACCCCGGTGGTCACCTCCAACCGCGGCGGCGCCCACGAACTGGTCGATGAGACCTCGGGGGAGTCCGCCAACCCCGACCCGGTGAGTCTGGCAGACGCCATCGACCGGCTGGCCACCCGATTGGGCCCCGAGCTGCGCAGGGCAGCCAGGGCACGGGCCGAGAAGTACACCTGGCAGGCCTCGGTGGACCGGATGCTGGAGCTGCACACCATGCTCGCCCAGACCGTCCCCGCCCGTCCGTACTGGCGGGCGCAGATGCACGCGAGGATGGACTCCCGCAGCGGGTTGTCCGACCTCCCGGAACCGGACAACCTCGGGGGCACGCACTCCCACCGGTCGCATTCCCACAGGTCAGACTCGAAGGAGCGCTGAGATCGATGAAGAAGTTGGTGCTCTCATCGGCCCTTGCCGCCGCAGCCGGAATCGCCGTCCTGCCGGTCATCATCAGGGCCCTCGGACCCGAGCCCGCGCTGCCCGAGCACACCACACCCGGCGGCCCCACCCGCACCCTGCGCGACATCGACGACGTGGTCGCCGCCTGCCGCGAGGACGCAGCCCGGCCGGACGGCCCCCAGGGAGCCGAGCTCATCGACCTGGCGACCTCGTTGGTCCATCAGATGTACAGCCACTACTCCTGCTGGCACCTGTGGCTGTCGCCGGCCCAGTCTCTGGCGGCCGGCCACGGCTGCTCGCTGCAGTACAACATGGCCCTGGCCGAGGTGCTGAGGAGGCTCGGATTCACCGTCCATCCGGTGCACGCCTCGCGGGTCCGGATGGAGCACCACCCCTGGTACCACACCGGTCACGCCTGGCTTCAGGTCGAGGTGGACGGACGCCGCCTGGACGTCTGCGCCTCACGGCCCGGCAACCGGGCCGGCGAGGTCGCCTTCGTCCCGATCACCGAGGTGCGCCCGCTCGGCCCGCTGACCTGCGCCGACAACACCCTGGCGCTGGCCCCGATCGTGGTCGCCAGCCTGTGGCGGAGCTGGCTGACCGGCCGCCCGGCGGCGCGCTGGATGTACCGGCCCTTCGGTCAGACCGCCTGAGCCGGCCTCACAGTCCTGCGAGCCACTCCTGGATCATCCCTCGGCCCGCCCGTGCCAGCTCTGCGCCGAAAGCCTCGGCATCGGCGCGGATCCTGGCAGGCGAGACGCCGTTGCCCGCCAGTTCGTGCGCGTGACCGATCAACCAGCGCTCGATATGGGCCGGATCGGCCTCGAGGTGGAACTGCAGTCCCAGGACACCCGGCCCGATCGAGAAGGCCTGTTCGGCGGCCTCGGTGCGTGCCAACAAGGTGCCGGTGGTCGGGGTGGTGAACCGGTCGCCGTGCCAGTGCAGGACCGGGACGCCCTCGAGATGGCCCAGCACCGACGACCTGCCCTCCGCAGTGAGGTGGATCGGGCCGAAACCGATCTCGACGGCCTCCCCACTGTCCAGGGATCCACCTGCAGCCACCGCCAGCAACTGCGCTCCCAGACAGATCCCCAGCGTCGGGCCGCCGGTGGCCAGCCGGTGCCGCAGAAGCTCACGCTCGGCCCCGAGCCAGGGATAGCTGTCGGTGTCCAGGGCTCCCACCGGCGCGCCGAGGACGATGAGGAGGTCGGGGTCCAGATCAGCGATCCGGTCGGCAGAATCGGCGACGTCTAGGTACTCGACCCCGTAGCCGGAGTCGCGCAGCACCGGTTCCAGCAGACCCAGATCCTCGAAGTGCACGTGGCGCAACGCCACTGCGGCGGGCATCTCAGCGGTCCTCGGCCACGGCGCGATGGTCGGCGACAACTGATATCCGAACCTGCATGGGGCCTCCTGATCGGACGTGTGATGATCTCAGACTATTCACAACGGGATGCAGAACGGCGGGGGACCCTGCCGGGAGCATCCCGGCCCACCGGGACGCAGAACGGCCCCCGTCAGTTGACGGGGGCCGAACGTGCGGTCGGATCGGCTGATCGAGCTCGGCTCAGATCAGGCCAGCGGTGCTCCTGGCGCGTGTCAGCCGGGCGGCGACGTCGGTCCAGTTGACGACGTTCCACCAGTTCTTCACGTAGTCGGCCTTCACATTCTTGTACTGCAGGTAGTAGGCGTGCTCCCACATGTCGAGCTGCAGCACCGGGATCTGGCCGGTCGGCACATTGCCCTGCTGATCGAACAGCTGGAGGACGTTGAGACGCTGCCCCAGCACATCCCAGGCCAGGATGGCCCAACCGGAGCCCTGGAGGCCCTTGGCGGTCTCGTTGAAGTGGTTCTGGAAGCCCTCGAAGGAGCCGAAGTACTCGTCGATGGCAGCCGCGACATCGTTGCCCTCGGGGCGTCCACCGCCGTCGGGGGACATGTTCTTCCAGAACACCGAGTGGTTGATGTGGCCGCCGAGGTTGAAGGCCAGATCCTTCTCAAATTTGTTGACGGCCCCCAGGTCGCCCTTCTCGCGGGCCTCGGCCAGCTTCTCCAGGGCGGTGTTCGCGCCGCCGACGTAGGTGGCGTGGTGCTTGTCGTGGTGCAGTTGCATGATCTCGCCGGAGATATAGGGCTCCAGAGCGCCGTAGTCGTAGTCGAGATCGGGAAGGGTGTAGACAGCCATACTTCCTCCAAATGCGTGATGAATCTGCCGGGTTCTCCCGCCAGTGCCCGGTGAAGGGCTTGTTGTGAGGTACAGCACATGCCGCGGTGGTTTATTCCCGCCCGCCGGCGGTGTCCATCCAGGAGACGCCGTCCTGGCGGCTCCGGGCCGGGTCGCTGGGAACCGGTTCCTGGGCCGGCAGGAAGACCGCGCGCCTGGTGGTGCGCCGCAGCACGTGCATCACGGCGGGGCCCAGGATGAGCAGCAGGGCTACCGTGCTGATCGCCCGGCCGAGATTCCAGCCGAAGGCGGTGACGGTCTCGTAGACCAGGAACCGCCTCAGGTTCGCCCCGGTGCCCAGAGCGGCGTCATAGCTCAGCCCGGTCTGTCCGGAGCCGCCCAGCGCGAAGGGCCAGAAGGCGAAGTCCATCAGGGCGCCGTAGATGAAGGCCGCGACCGCCGAGTAGCAGCACAGCAGGACCATCTCCATCACCCTGCCGGCCTTGGGCAGCAGGCCCGCCCCCAGCCCGACGAAGGCGGCGGCGACCATCTGGTAGGGCAGCCAGGCGCCGAATCCACCGGTGATCAGGGCCGAGGCGAACAAGGTGGTGGAGCCGAGCACGAAGCCGAATCCCGGACCGAAGACGCGCCCGCCCACCACGATGAGGAAGAACACCGTCTCGATGCCGGCGGTACCCGCCCCCAGTGGGCGCACCGCGGCCCCGATGGCGGTGAGGACACCGAGCATGGCCAGCCCGGGAACGTCGAGGGAGTGGTTGGCCAGATCGGAGACCACCAGCGCCAGGCACAGCGGGGTGAGGCCGAACAACAGCACCACAGGTACCCATTCGGGCAGGTCGGAGGCCGACCAGAGCAGCGGCCACAGGAAGGTCACCAGGGCCAGGGCGCCGGTCAGCGCCAGCAGGATCCCCGAACGCGGGCTGAACCGGGCGATGTCGAGATCGGAGCGGCCGCCCGGTTCGGACTGGACACGGGCCTCGGCGCGGGTGTCGGCGGGCAGCTGGGCGACGCCGGGAGCCGGACTCACGGCGTCACCTCCGCCACCCGCAGCACCGGCACCGGGTGGAAGACCTTGGCCAGCTGCGGGGAGTAGGCGGGGGAGGAGGTCACCACGTCGCGGGTCGACCCGTCGGCGATCACCTCGCCACCGGCCAGCAGCACCGTGCGGTCGCACAGGGTGGCGGCGAACTCGACATCGTGGGTGCTGATCACCACGCACGACCCGGCATCGCGCAACCCGCCGACGATGGCGGCCAGCCGGTCCTTGGCGGTGTAGTCCAGCCCGCGGGTGGGTTCGTCGAGAAGCACCACGCGCGGATCGGCGGTGAGCTGGATCGCCAGCACCAGGCCCAGTCGCTGGCCCTCCGAGAGGTCGTGCGGGTCGGCCTGGGGGTCCAGGTCCAGGCCCAGTTCGGACAGCCGCTGACGGCAGGTCCCCACCGGTCTGCTCGACTCCTTGTCGGCCTGTTCGCACTCGGCGGCGACGGTTGGAAGGTAGAGCAGGTCTGCGGCCGTCTGGGGCACCAGGGAGACCTCGGCACGGATCGCCGAGGCGTCGGCCCCGCGCGGATCCACACCATCGATCTCGACCTGTCCGGTGCTCGGCGTCGCCCCGGCCAGGGCCCACAGCATCGATGACTTGCCCGAGCCGTTGCGCCCCATCAGGGCGGTCACCTGGCCGGCGGTCAGCTCGAGATCGACGTCGCGCAGGGCCACCGTCTCCCCGTAGCTCACCGACAGCCCCTTGGTGCGCACCAGGACGGGGTCGGTGCGGCCGACCCCGGGGTCGACGGCCTGGGGCACCCGAGCGGTGATGCCCTCGACCTGGACCCGCCGGCGCGCGTCACGGACGCTGACCGGCACATCCTTCCAGCCGACCCGCCGGGCCAGCCGTGACAACGGGGGCTGCAGGTCGGCGACGGACAGCACCTGGGAGGGCGTCCCGGCCACCACCCGACCGTCGCCGGGCAGCCACAGCATCCGGTCGGCGATATCGGTGACCCGTTCCAGCCGGTGCTCGGCCAGCATCACGGTCAGCCCGACATCCTGGACCAGGGTCTCCACCGCGGACAGCACGTCGTGGGCGGCGGTGGGGTCCAGCGCCGAGGTGGGCTCGTCGAGCACCAGCACCCGAGGCTGGGCGGCCAGCACCGAGGCGATCGCCACCCGCTGCTGCTGACCTCCCGACAGCTCCATCAGGTGTCGGCGGCGCAGGTCGGCGATGCCGAGCAGGTCGAGGGTCTCCTCCACCCGCTTGCGCATCGTGGCCGGCGTCATCCCCAGCTGTTCCATGCCGTAGGCGATCTCGTCCTCGACGGTATCGGTGACGAATGAGGCGATCGGGTTCTGCGGGACGAAGCCCACGGTCTGCGCCAGTTCGCGAGGACGATGGGTGGATGTCGCCCGGCCGCCGACGGTGACCAGACCGCGCAGCACCCCACCGGTGAAATGGGGGACCAGGCCGGTGATCGCGCCGAGCAGCGTCGACTTGCCGGCACCGGTGCTGCCGATCACCAGGCAGAGGTCGCCCTCCGGCACATCGAAGGAGACGTGGTCCAGCTCGGGGCGCTCGGCTCCGCAGTAGTGGACGCTCACCTGGTCGAACCGGATCATCGGCTCGGGACCGGCCGTCCCCGGAGGTTCGGAGTCGAGCAGGGCGGGATTCATCTGGCAGGAACTCACAGGTCATCCTTCGAGGGCGGCGGGGAGACGATGCCGGGCAGGGCCATCAGCACGACGATCGCCACGATCACAGGAGACAGCTGCGGCCAGCTCAGCGGCAGCGCAGGTGGCCACATCAGCATCGGATCGTCGCTGTGCAGCCACCAGGCCAGCAGCCCGGCGGCCAGCCCGCAGCAGGCCGTGATGGTCTCCTCCAGGCGCCACGGGTCGGGGCGATAGCGGGTCACTCTTGAGGTGCTACCGAAACCCCGGGCCTCCATCGACTGGGCGAGCAGCATCGAACGTTCGATGGAGTCCTCCAGGACCGGGACCACCAGGCCGCGAACGGCATGACGCCGCGAGGTCGTGGTACCCCGCAGCCGACGGGCCCGGGAGACCCGCTGCACCGACTCCACCAGTTGGGGGGCCACGGACAGCGCGATCACCACCGAGGTGGCGATCCGGTGGAAGTGACGCGGCAGGCTGCGGAAGGCCCGTCGCGGGTTGGCCAGGGTGTTGGCCGCTCCGACGCAGAACAGCAGCACGGCCAGCCGGGAGGCGTCGATGACGGTGAAGGCGATCCCCTCCAGGGTGACGGGACCACCCAGCTCGATGCCGGCGAACCAGGCGGGCAAAGAGATCTCGGGCAGGGTGAACAGCACCGTGCCGTAGCGGATCCCGCCCAGCAGGATCTGGAAGACCACCCGGATGCCGATCACGATGAGAGCCAGCCAGGCATAGGCGCGGATCGAGCGTGCCCAGGGCGCCGCCGAGCGGCGGATCACCACCACCCAGGTGATCGCCCCGGCCAGCAGCAGGAGCAGCAGCGCGTTACGGGTGAAGCTGGCCACCGCCATCCCACCGCAGGCCCACAGCCACCACGCCCACGGGTGCAGGGTGCGGCGTCGGCGGACCGGCGGCGGGGGTGGGGCGCCCGGCCCGGCTCCGCGCGGGGTCACCTGCCTCGTCATCTGGTGCGGCTCAATGGCGTCGGCGACGCACGACGACGATGGCTCCGGCCACCGCCGCGGCGACGACTGCAGCCGAGGCGATCAGCGGTCCGGAGCCCCCGGAGCTGCCCGAGTCATCTGAGCTGTCGCCGGAGGTGGCCCCGGTGGGGGCGTCACCGGCCAGCCGACGGGCCGCATCCGAGGTGCTGTCGGGGGCGCTGCTCGACGGGCTCGCCGAAGCGTGGCCGGAGGCCTGTGCGCTGGCGCCGGATTCCTGGCCGGAGCTGTGCGCACTGGGGGCTGAGCCGTGTGAGCTGCTGGACGCCGTGGCACCGCTCCTGGCAGAACTCGTCTCCCGACCGGAGCTCTGGCCCTGCCTGCTCTGTGAGCCGGACTTGGAGCTGCCTTGTGAACCGCTGCCGGCCTTGCTCTTTGAGCCGCTTGTGGAACCGCTCTTCGAGTTGCCTTCCGACGTGCCCGAGGTGAGTTTGCTCGTGGCTTTCGAGGTCGGACGCGAGGTGGGTTTGGCGGTGGGTTTCGAGGCTGCCGCGGGCTTCCAGGAGGGCGGGTTGTTTCCGCCCGAGAGGCTCACATACCTCCAGGCGCGGACCTTGCCGGCGAGGTTCTTGTCACCATAGGCACCCTTGTTCGCGTAGGTCCAAGAAGAGCCCGTCCACCACCAGTAGGACCAGTAGGCTTTTTGGATGTCGGGCTTGCTCGGCGAACCATTGATCTGGAGAAGGAGGCCGTCACTTGTCCAAGCTGTGGACACGATGCTGCGGACCGCAGCCGCGCCATTGCTTGTCGTGTGCGAGCATCTCTGGGTGACCCCTTCGATGTACAGGTAGACGCCGCCAGAGGTCTTGCAGGACGCGACACCACCGTCGGCCCTGGCCGGGCTGGCGGACACCAGCGACAGCCCCGAGACCAGCGCCAGAGCGCAGGCCAGCCACCATGCCGACAGGCGGCTGCGCAGTCCACCTCGGGTGCGCAGCGCACCGGAGGTGGACTGGAGGTTACGGTGCCCCAAGGTCATGAGTTCCGACGCGCCCTGAGGGCCAGCGCGCCGCCCACGGTGCCGACGGCGACGAAGCCCAGTGCAAGAGCCCCGAGCTCACCGGCGTGGCTGGGGCCCTCGGCACCGGTCGACGGCAGGGCCGACGGCTTGTCTCCGGAGTCATCCGAGCCAGCGGGCATCGAGGTGGCCGAGCCGGTGGCTGTGGCAGTCGCAGAACCGGTGGAGGTCGGGGTCGGGCTGGGTGTGGTGGACGTGGAGGTCGGCGCCGTGGTCGGCTCGCCTCCCGGCAGGCTCACGGTGTTGAGGGTCATCCCGCTCAGCAGCAGCAGGCCTTGGGCCGTAGCCAGGGCGTCGCCGTCGGTGCCGTTCAGCTCAGGTGGCAGGCTGCCGTCCTTGAGCTGCTGTCCCTTCATCCAGGCCAGTGCCTTGGATACGTCCTTGCCCTGCTCCTGGAGAGCAGAGCCGATCAGGCCAGTGGTGTTGGCCGGTGAGTAGGAGTCCCAGTAGCCGGCAGACTTCTGGTTCTTGGTGGCCCACGCGACGGCCTTGTTCAGGGCTGCCCCGGCGCCATCGCCCTGGACGCCGTCGAGGGCCTGGATGGCCAGGCCGGTGGCATCGGGATCGGGCCAGTTGCCTTGGGGGAAGAAGAACTCGCCCTCAGCGTTCTGCTGCTTGATGAGGGAGGCGACGAGGTCATCGGGCACCTTGTCGGAGGCGCCCTTGATGGCGATCAGAGCCAGTGAGTTGGAGAAGGGATCGCCGAGATCCCCCTTGGCCTTGTCGACTGCCTCGGTGATCTCCTTGATGAGGTCGTGCCCGCCGTAGTTGGCCGGGTCCTCGCCGATCGCCTCGGCGGCGATCGCGATCTTGGCCAGCTGGCCGGTGCTGGAAGCCTTGGAAACGTTCTTCTGGAGCCAGCCGTTGACCTTCTGAGCGGAGGCTCTGTTGCCGCCGGCGACCAGGCCGATGAGAACGTCGGAGGTCATGCTGACATCCGGGTTGCCGGTGTAGGGGCTCTCCATGTATTGCCCGCCGGTGAGCTGGGCGCCCAGCCAGCTGGCAGCACTGCTGGCCGACTGGGAGGAGCTCGGAGCCGCCTGGGCCACCGTGGCACCCAGGGTGGAGGCGGTGACCCCGGCGATCGGGGTGAGAGTCAGGGCAGCGGCCAGTCCAGCAGCTGCGAACCTGTGACGACGTGTCATGCGGGGTCTTCCTTCCGCGCCCTTGCGCGGATCGGAAGACGCCTCCCGACTCGCCCGCGAGCCTCGACGGGTACTTACTGAGTCCGGCCTCCCACAGGCATTCCGACTCAGGCGGTGATGCGACCGCCCACACGGCTGCGGGTCAGCTCTGGAGTCACACCAGATTCCCCCGCAAGAGGCAACAGCAGCAATCTAGCTCATCAGCTGCGTCACAGCGTCATCCGGACGCCTGAACAGTTTCCCAGTCCGAGCCGTTCAGCCGGCCCGACTCACGTCCAGCACCCGGTAGCCCTTCGCCGAGGCCACCCGCTCGACCTGCCAGCCGCGCTGCGCCAGCCATCGAGACAGTGAGTCGGCGCCCAGATTCCTTCCCACCACCAGGTGGGCGACGCCGTCCGGCGCGAGCCTGCCCAGCCAGTGCAGCAGCATGTCGTGGAGGATCTCCTTGCCGACCCGGATCGGCGGATTCGACCAGATCTGGTCGAACTGCAGATCCTCGGCCACCTGCTCGGGTCGGCAGGCGGTGACTCGATCGGCCACCCCCAGATCCGAGGCATTTCTGGCAGTGAGCCGGATGGCCAGATCGTTGACATCGACCCCGATGACCCTGGAGTCGGGGTCGGTCAGCGCCAGGGCGCAGCTGATCGGGCCGTAACCGCATCCCAGGTCGAGGAAGGTGCCCGGTTCGTCGGGTGGCGGGACCGAGCGGAACAGCACCGAGGTGCCCAGATCCAGCCGGGTTCCCGAGAAGACCCCGCCGGCGGTCGTGAAGGTGAGCTCCCGGTCCCAGATCCGGGCGGTGATCCGGCGGGTGGTGACCGGGCCGGACGGCGTCTCGAAGTAGTGACTCATCGGCAGTCCTCTCACTCCATCTGGTCGCAGCCGCAGGGCTCGCTGGTGCGCACCGCCCTGGCCTGCTCGGCCCGGGCGGCCAACTCATCGTCAGGAGGGTAGCCGACCTCCTCCAGGGTGAGCCCGGCGGCGGGCATGACCAGCACGCTGGAGGCCCGGCTGGTGCTGGCGGCGACGTCGTCGAGCCAGTTCTGGGGGCGCCGCCCGGAGCCGACCGCGGTGAGCGCCCCCACCAGCGAGCGCACCATCGAGTGGCAGAAGGCATCGGCGCACACCGTGATCTCGATGGTCCTCGGGGCGTCCTCCAGCCGGACGGCGTGGCAGTCCAGCAGGGTGCGGATGGTGGTGGCCCCCTCGCGACGCTTGCAGAAGGCGGCGAAGTCCCGCAGGCCCAGCAGCGAGCGGCCGGCGGCATTGAGCAGATCCAGGTCCAGGTGGTCGCGCACCGTGACGACCTGGTGGCGCAGCACCGGATCGGGACGGGAGTCGGCGTCCCACAGCCGATAGATGTAGCGACGCCACAGCGCGGAGAAGCGGGCGTCGAAGGCGTCGGGAACCGGGGTCACGTCGTGCACCACGAGGTCGGGGTCCAGCACCCTGGCGAGCCGGCGCGCCAGGTCCGGGCGAGGGTCCAGATCACCGGGAAGGTCGATGTGGCCGACCTGGCCGCGGGCGTGGACCCCGGCATCGGTGCGCCCGGCGACGGTGATCGGGACGGGTTCGGCGAGCCTCAGGACCCGGGGTATCCAGCGCTCCAGCTCACCCTGGACGGTGCGCAGGCCGGGTTGGGCGGCCCAGCCGGAGAAGCGGGCGCCGTCGTAGCCGATGTCGAGGCGCCACCTGCGGGTCCGGCCGCCGGAGTCGGTTCCGGCCATCAGCGCCGCGATCCGTCGGGGGTCTGGAGGGAGTCCGCGCGCTGGCCGCGAACGCAGCGCCAGGTGAGGTCGCGGACAGCCCTACCGGCCAGCAGACCCTTGTTCTCGTAGCGGGTCAGCGGACGCTCCTGCCAGCGGGGCGCGAATCCGTCGGGGCCGGCGTCGACCGGTTCCAGGCCCGGTTCGGCGGCCAGCACGTCGAGCATCCACCAGGCGTAGTCCTGCCAGTCGGTGGCCAGCCGCCACAGCCCTCCGGGGCGCAGTCGGGAGGCGGCCAGCCGGGCCATGTCGGGATTGACGATGCGGCGCTTGTGGTGGCGTTTCTTGTGCCAGGGATCGGCGAAGAAGGTCCACAACTCGTCGAGTTCCCCCGGGCCGATGAGATGCTCCAGGCCGGCGGCGGCGTCGGCGACGATGATCCGGACATTGTCGGCACCGGCGCGGTCGAGACTGGTGAGGCTGGAGGCGACCGAGGGCAGGTAGACCTCGAACCCGATGAAGTCGCGCTCGGGGTGGGCCGGTGCCACCGAGGCCAGCACATCCCCCGACCCCGAACCGATCTCCACCGTGAGCGGGGCGCGGCGTCCGAAGATCCGCTCCAGGTCGAGGTGCGAGCCGGGTGCCACCGAGGTCGTCGTGGTGTCGTGGGGGACCTCGACCAGGTAGCGGCCCGCCAGTCGGGCCATCGCATGTTCCTGGGAGGTGTTCATCCTGGGGGAGCGGCGGACGAAGGAGACGACCCCGCGGCGGAACCGGTCGCCGCTGCGGTGGGCGCCGGCAGAATGGTCGATGTCCGGATGATCGACGGCAGCGCCCTCACGAGGTTCGGTACTCCGCTGGTCGGCAGATCCCTGGGGCGGGGGAGCCGTGGGCTGATCGGTCACGGTCGCTGATGCTAACCCGTCGCGATGGCGCACGGTCGTCGGATCGGGGCGCGGCATCTCCGATTGGCCGCGGGCACGCAGTGCGGTGTATGGTTCTGCTGTTGCCCTCGAGCAAACGGGAGTGAGCCGCCGCGGCTCCTCCGACTGTCCGACACGTCGATGTCGTGATGCGGTGGCCGGTTCTCCGGCGTCCACGTCCGACGCCGTCGAGGAAGCCAGGCCCGGGAGCCACTTTGCATCAGATGCCTGCGCCACTTTCGGTGCGGGTACCGAGTTGGAGTTCCCCCGAGTCGATCGGGGGACTGAGTCGAGAAGGTACCTGTGACCACCTACAGCCCCAAGGCCGGCGAGGTCACGCGGAACTGGTACGTCATTGACGCCGAGGACATCGTCCTGGGACGTCTGGCGACCGCCACCGCGACCCTGCTGCGCGGAAAGCATAAGCCGCAGTACGCCCCCCACATCGACACCGGCGACTTCGTCGTCGTTGTCAACGCATCCAAGATCGCCGTCACCGGCAAGAAGGCGACCACCGATCTGCGTCACGACCACTCCGGTCGTCCGGGCGGCCTGCGCACCACCACGATCGGCGAGCTGCTCGCCAAGGATCCCCGTCGGGCCGTCGAGCGCGCCGTGTGGGGCATGATGCCCAAGAACAAGCTGTCGCGCCAGCAGATGTCCAAGCTCAAGGTCTACGCAGGACCTCAGCACCCTCATGCTGCGCAGAGGCCGCAGCCGTACGAGATCACCAAGATCGCCCAGATCGCCCAGTGATCGTTAGCCAAGGATTCTGACAGTGACTGAAACCGCACATCACGAAGAGAACCTCGAGTCCGAGGTCACTCCGTTCACCGAGGGCGACCGCGAGATCGCCTTCCGTACCGACTCCAACCCGGCCGTCGCCGCCGGCGAGGCCGCCCGCCCGGCGGTCGTCGCTCCCGGCCAGGCCACCGGCCGCCGCAAGGAGGCCATCGCCCGGGTCAGGATCTTCCCCGGCTCCGGCCAGTGGAGGATCAACGGCCGCACCCTCGAGGACTACTTCCCCAACAAGGTGCACCAGCAGATCGTCACCGAGCCCTTCATCACCGCTGGTGTCGAGGACTCCTACGACGTCGTCGTCCGGATCACCGGTGGCGGGGTCACCGGCCAGGCCGGCGCGCTGCGTCTGGGCATCGCCCGGGCCCTCAACGCCGTCGACGCCGAGGCCTCCCGCGCCGCCCTCAAGAAGGCCGGCATGCTGACCCGCGATGCCCGTATCAAGGAGCGCAAGAAGGCAGGTCTCAAGAAGGCCCGCAAGGCTCCTCAGTACAGCAAGCGCTGATCCGGCCTCGGCCGTTTCGCCTTTGCCAGGGCGGTCTCCTTCGGGAGGCCGCCCTTGCTGCGTCTGGGCGAGGCCCTCTCGGCTGGTTCACGCGACATCCACGACAGCTGTCAGATGCCGTGACGGGGTGCCGGATCGCTCACTGTTGGTGCTCATGCCATAGAGTGGTCTCCCGTGGCACGACTTTTCGGAACTGATGGTGTGCGCGGTGTGGCGAACAAGGACCTCACCGCCGAACTGGCCCTCGACCTGTCTGTGGCGGCGGCCCATGTGCTGGGGGAGGCGGGGGCCTTCGGTCATCGTCAGCCCACCGCACTGGTGGCCCGCGATCCGCGCGCATCGGGCGAGTTCCTGGAGGCTGCGGTGTGCGCCGGGCTGGCCTCCGCCGGAGTCGACGTGATGCGCGTCGGCGTCATCCCCACCCCGGCGGCCGCCTATCTGGTCGGTGAGTTCCGCACCGATCTCGGCGTGATGCTGTCGGCCTCCCACAATCCGATGCCCGACAACGGAATCAAGTTCTTCCAGCGCGGCGGGGTCAAGCTCGCCGATGAGCTGGAGGACGCCATCGAGGCCCGGATGGAGGAGCCCTGGGACCGGCCCATCGGCGAGCAGGTCGGCCGGATCCGCTACTCCGACTCCGCGGTCGACACCTACATCGACCATCTGGTCGCCAGCCTGCGTCAGGACAATGCACTGTCCGGGCTGAAGGTCGTGCTGGACTGTGCCAACGGCGCCTCCTCCAAGACCGGCCCGACTGCCTTCCGGACCCAGGGGGCCGAGGTCACCGCCATCCACGCCTCCCCCAATGGCATCAACATCAATGACGGCTGCGGCTCCACCCATCCGGAGAAGCTGCAGGCGAAGGTGGTCGAGGTCGGGGCCGATCTCGGCCTGGCCTTCGACGGGGACGCCGACCGCTGCCTGGCCGTCGACAACGAGGGCAACCTCATCGACGGCGACCACATTCTGGCGATTCTGGCCGTGGGTCTCCAGGAGGACCATCGGCTGGCGTCCAACACCGTGGTCGCCACCATCATGAGCAACCTGGGGCTGACCCTGTCGATGAAGGAGCACAACATCCGGGTCGATCGCACCAAGGTCGGCGACCGGTATGTGCTGGAGTCGATGAATGCCAACGGCTTCTCGTTGGGCGGGGAGCAGTCCGGCCACGTCATCATGAGCGAGTTCGCCACCACCGGGGACGGTGTGCTCACCGGCCTGCATCTGGCGGCCCGGGTGGCCCGGACCGGCAAGTCGCTCAAGGAGCTCGCGAGCGTGATGACCCGGCTGCCGCAGGCCCTGAT
Source organism: Acidipropionibacterium thoenii DSM 20276 (assembly GCF_000423445.1). Lineage (GTDB taxonomy): Bacteria > Actinomycetota > Actinomycetes > Propionibacteriales > Propionibacteriaceae > Acidipropionibacterium > Acidipropionibacterium thoenii. The sequence continues at coordinate 291,588 of NZ_KE384018.1, forward strand.
CAATGTGAGCGGGGTGGACAAGCTGCGCGCCGGAATGGACCCCGAGGTGAGCCGGGCGGTCTCAGATGCCAATCACACGCTGGGTGAGACTGGCCGGGTGGTGCTGCGTCCCTCCGGCACCGAGCCACTGGTCCGGGTGATGGTGGAGGCCGCCAGCCAGGAGCAGGCCGACGAGATCTGCCAGGAGCTTGCCACCACCGTGAAGCAGCGGCTGGCTCTCTGAGTCGAAAGGCGGGTGGCGATGGCCCTGTTCAGTCGTCGACGCCCAGCCCCCGACCTGCCAGCCCTGGATGCCTCAGCCGCCGACAGGATCCGAGGTCTGGTCGGGGAGTCCCTGGCGGCGCTGGGGATCGAGGCGACGGTCGAGGGCGACCATGCCGACACCTCCTTGGGGGAGCTCGGCCTGGCCCCGGTGGCCCGCGAGTGCGCCGACCAGGACCGCAAGGCCTGGCCCTACCTCGTCGATGAGATCATCAAGAGGATGGTGCGCTCCCTGATCGACGGCGCCTCCCAGCTGTCGGACGCCACCATCGGCTCGCATGTCGTGTGGCGGCTGCTGCCCGATGCCGAGCGGATGGGACGATCCTTCCGGTATGTCCGTCAGGTTGCGGCCAGCACCCGCTCAGCCGATGTCGTTGTTGCGCTGGCCTGGGACGGCGAGGAGTCCCTCGACCTGCTCAACGATTCCGCCCTGGCGGAGGTCCACGACCTGGACGCCGCCTTCGAAGCGGGCCGGAGGAACTTGGTGGCCGACCTGGCGGGTGCTCCGATCGAGCTCGCACCTCGCGGTGACGGCATCCTCGAGATCACCTCACCCTCCTGGTTGACGGCCTCCTGGGCGCTGCTGCCCGGCGAGCTGGTTACCCGATTCCTGCCCGGCCTCAGCGGGGAGATCCTGGTAGCCGCGCCGGACCACCAGCACCTGCTCATCGCCCCGGCCAGCGAGGTGACCGAGTCCTCGATCGCTGAGCCCTTGGGGGACACCCCTGTGCTCGCTGTGACCGCCTTCCAGCTCTGAGGTGGCGATGCCCCGCGGAGTGGCGAAGGCGTTCTCGACGCCTCCCTGATCGGGGAGGGGTGTTTCTGAGCTTGCGTGCCCGCCGGGGCGAAGGGGGCGATGATGCCTGGACCGGTCAGGGCAGGATCTGACAGGCCAGTACGGTGAGGAGACTGAGCGCTGCGCTCACCACGACCAGTACCAGGTCGCGGCGGGTGTAGCGCAGCCGATGCCAGAACGTTCGGCGCCCGGAGCCCAGTCCGCGGAGTTCGAGTGCGTCGGACAGCTGCTGACCTCTGCGCAGGGCCACGACGAACAGGCAGAACACGCTGACAAGGACGATTCTTCCGCGGGCCAGGCGTCCGGCTCCGCGGCTACGCACCTGCTGGGCATCGCGAATCGTGTCCCACTCCCGGCCAAGGGTCTCCAGGAGTCGGTAACCGGCCAGCAACCCGAAGCAGTATCGGATGGGGATGTGCGCCTGTTGCTCCAGGGATGCGACGAACTGCGGTCCGCCGGTCGACAGAACGAATGCGACGGCTATCGCGCCGATCGCCAGAGTGCGGGCGGCCAGCCCCAGCCCCATCTCCAGCCCCTGGACCGTGACTGTCACCGGTTCAGATATCAGCGGAGTGCCGGGCCTGGTGACGGAGTTGATGACGATCACCCCGAGCGCGAACCCGAGCGCTGGCAGGTAGAGCCGGCTCACGTGGGCGGGCCTGACATGGCAGAGCAGCGGTACCAGGCAGAGCACGATGAGCGCGATGGCCGCAATGGGCACGATCGCCGTGGTTGCCAGTAGAGCCAGACTCGTCACCAGGGCGATGGCCAACTTGAGCGAGGGGCTGCAACGGCCCAGCGGGCAATCCGGTGTCACCCGGCGTAGTGGTCCCGGTCGAGATGTCGTCGGGACACCGTCGTGCGGGGACAGGTCGATGATGTTGTCGGCCAGGCGTGAGGCCAGCTCCTGGTCGTGGGTGGACATCACGATCGCCCGGCCCTGGTCGCGCAGGTCCACCAGGAGATCGCTGACATCGCCCGAGGCACCGCTGTCGAGGCCAAGGGTGGGTTCGTCCAGGCCGATGATCTGATGGCCCTGGGCGGCGGCTGCGATCAGCGCCACCCGACGCTGCTGTCCGAGCGACAGGGTGTGCGGATTGCGCGGCTCCAGATCCGCCAGCCCGAGGCGGGTGAGCATGGCGCGTCCCGAGTGACGGTCTGCGCGGTAACTCACCTCGGCCTCCACGCTGGTGGTGAGGAACTGGTCGCTGGCACGTTGGAAGACCAGCCCCACCTTCCCGGAGCCGGCGACCGGATCAGGGGGCAGACCGGCCAGAGCGCGCAGCACCGTCGTCTTGCCTGAGCCGTTGGGTCCCACCAGAGCGGTAATGGTACCGGCGTGCAGGCACAGCTCCAGGCCGGGGACCACGGTGGGCCCGTCGGGGCTTCTGCGCACCCCCTCGAGGTGGGCGTTTAGCACGATCCGGCCAGGATGCGACTCCGGGACCGGTCGTGCGGCCGGTGGAGGACCCGAGCCCAGATTCAACTCGGTGTCGACCACCAGCCCGGAGCGTCTCAGATCGTCGATCCGGTGCTCGACGACGATCAGGGCCAACCCGTCGCTGGCGGATCGTGCAATGATCCGGGAGACCGCGACGGCCGATCGCGGGTCGAGCATGCTCAGCGGCTCGTCGAGCAGCAGCAGCTGGGGGCGGCCTGCCAGCGCGGCTGCGAGGGCGACCCGCTGCTGCTCGCCACCGGACAGATCCCCGACGCGGCGGTCCAACAGTGGTGTGATGCCGGTGGTCGCCGCGATATCGGTCACTCTCGCCCCGATGTCGGCAGGATCCCATTCGCGCAGCTCAAGAGACAGTGCCAGCTCGTCGCGAACCATCTGCATGCACAGACCGGCAGCAGGATCCTGAGTGAGCATCCCCATCCATCGTGAGCGCCGCGCCGGAGGACTCGCGGTCACCGGCTCCCCGGCGTGGCAGATCTGCCCCCACACCTCGGCGTCCTGGGTGTGGGGAAGGATCCCGGCCATCACGTTGAGCAGAGTCGACTTCCCGGTTCCCGAGGCGCCGCGGATGAGGACGACCTCGCCGGCAGTCACCTCCAGGTCGATCCCATCGAGGATCAGCAACCCGTCGCGGACCACCCTTATCCCGTGGGCAGACAACACCGGAGCCGCACTGGCTGCTGGGATGGTCCCGGTGGCCGCCATGGTCGTCGGGGGTTGCGTCCGGCTCATTGGCGTCCTGCCGGCAGGTCGCGCAGTACACCGCTGCGCGCCAGGGCCCGGCACAACAGCCATGCGGCGACGCCGCCCAGCAGGATCCCGCTGCACATCTGGACCACCAACCGCACCCCGAACAAGGATTGGCCCCACCAACCGAAACGCAGGGTGCTGAAGGCGAAACTCAGCAGTGAGGCTCCTGCTCCGGAGGCCAGGAAGATCGGCAATCCGTAGCGGCGGTAGCCGGTGACGGCGAAGGCCGCCTCGGAGCCGATGCCCTGGACCAGGCCCACCACGAACAGGATCGGCCCCACTGGGTTCCCGAGGAAGACCACCTCGACGACGGAGGCCACCAACTCTGCGAGGATCCCGGCGCCGGGGCGTCTGACGATGAACACGGCGACCGGGGCGGCGAGGAACCACACGCCGATGAGGACGTTCTGGGCCAGATCGCCCAGTGGTCCCATCGCAACGCTGAGCGACGTCCACGCCTGGTCCATCACCCAGAAGATGAAGCCGAAGACCACCGCGACCACGACCACGGCGATGATCTCCTTGAGTCCGAGACCGCCAGCCCTCGCAACGGGCTGCGGTGTCCTGTCATCCTCGTTGCTGACCGGATTCACTGTTGCTCCTGATGGGTGTCGGGGATGTTGACGGCCAGGCTCAGATGGGACACGACATGACCCACGCTCGCCCCGCATTGCATCCAGGTGGCCGTCACGAGCGAGATGATGTCGGCGAGGTCGCCGCTCAGCAGGGTGACGAAATGGCCGCCGTCTGTGACCAGCCCTCGCTCACGTGCCCGGTCGATCGCCGCCGTGATGGCCTCCATGTGCTCGGCCCGCTCGCCGGGGCCGGTCAGCGGGTAGAGCGCCCACTCCGCCTGCGCCGCCACTCCCGTCGCCGATATCTCAGGCAGTGGCCCCGGTACCCACGCATCGCCGGTACCGGAGCAGCTCACCTCGCCCGGACATCCTCGCGACAGCTGGATCAAGGCCGCCAGATGGGTGCCGTGGCAGCGTCTGGTCGCGGCAGCGACGAGATCGACCAGGTATCGGGCGAGGTCGGCCTCCCGGCCACGTAGCAACGTGCTGATCGTGCCGGTCTGAGCCTGGAGCCTGTTGGCCGCCTCAGTGGCCGAGACCTCGTCGAGAGCTCCGCTGATGATGTCTTCGAACTGGTCGGTCATCGGATGCAGGCTGACTCTTGCTCCGACCCCGAACTCCAGGGCATCCATATCCGGTTCACCTTCCCGCCCACGGGAGAGACCCTGGCAGGGGCGAGATCGGCGCCACGCACGGCGTCTGTCCTACTCCCTACGCTGGCATGACCCAGGTCAGGTTCCACGGGTCAGTCGAATGACTGTCTCAGCGTCAACGCGCACCCCGGAGGCTCTTGCCGCCGATGATAGCCCCTGCGGCCAGGTGTCTGCTGGGGTCAGCTGGTCACCGGTCAGGCAGTCAGCGGTTCAAGGGCCCGGCTACACCCGCCGGGGATCAGATCTTGCGGATCCAGACGCTGCGGACCCCGTGGTCCCGTCCCTTGTGGAGAATCGCGGTCGCGCGTCCTCGGGTCGGCAGCACATTGTGGCGCAGGTTCGGGCTGTTCACCGCGTACCAGATGTCGCGGGCCACCTGGACGGCCTGAACGTCCGACAGCTCCGCATAACTGGTGAAGTAGGAATCGGGGTCGGTGAAGGCCGTCTCCCGCAGAGCCAGGAAGCGGCTGATGTACCAGTCGAGGATCTCTGGCTCCTCGGCGTCGACATAGATGGAGAAGTCGAAGAAGTCGCTCAGGGCCAACCCCATCGTGCCGTTGGTGCGGGAGCGGGGAGCCTGAAGCACATTGAGCCCCTCGACGATGAGAATGTCCGGTCGGCGCACCACCACCTGCTCATCGGGGATGATGTCGTAGGTGATGTGGGAGTACATCGGGGCCCGCACCTCGGGCATTCCCGATTTCACGTCGACCACGAACTTCAGCAGCGCCTTGCGATCATAGGACTCCGGGAATCCCTTGCGATCGAACAGCCCCATCTCGGCGAGCCGGGCATTGGGGTAGAGGAAGCCATCGGTGGTGATCAGCTCCACCTTGGGACGTCGCGGGGAACGGGCCAGCAGCTCCTTCAGCAGTCGGGCCACCGTCGACTTGCCCACCGCCGGGCTGCCGGCGATCCCGATGACGAAGGGTGTCCTCGGCATGTCGTGGCGATCCAGCTGGAGGAACGCGTTGGAGGCCTCGAACAGTGCTCCGGTGTGCATGCAGTACAGGTGGATCAACTGGGTCAGGGGTCGGTAGACCTCCACCACATCACGTTGGCTGGTCGGGTCGCCGAGACCACGGATCTCGGCCAGGGTCTCATCATCGATGTGGATATCGGTCCGCTCCGCCAGGTCCGAGAAGGCCTGGCGGCTGAGCTCGATGAAGGGGCCGGCCTCAGTGTTGTCGTCGTCGACGGGCGGTGTCGGAGTGAGATCCATGGGTACCTCGGGTGTGTCGTCGATCCGGCCGCGGAGAGGAGGACAGGCTGTGGCCGAATGGGCTGCGTCGTCTCGTTCGTCCCCGCCGGTGCGACTCGTGCAGTGACACCGAGACGATACCGAAGTCCGCTCGTTGCCGCGCACCGGGCCGCGGCCAGGACGCCGCGGGTGGTCAGACTCTGGCGATCAACTCGGTGTGCGTCATCGTGAAGTAGGCGTCCGGGCTGTCCCCCCAGTCGATCCACGCCTGGACCATGTCCTCGACGTCGGCGGCGCTGCGACCGGCCTCGATGGCCTGCCGGGTGAAGGTCCGCCCGTGCACCCGCTCGGCCTGGGAGTGCGACCACCACCGCACCGAGACCGGATCGGCGTAGCACCACGAGGACACCGTGACCGTGACATCGTCCAGCCCGGCGGCACGGGCCCAGGCCTTGAGGTACCGCCCGGCGTCCGGCTCGGCGGCATTGGAGCGGGCGATCCGACGGTAGGTGTCCAGCCACATCTCCAGTCCCGGCAGCTCCGGGAAGAAGCTCATCGTCCGGTACTCCACATCGCGAACCGCCACCAGCGAACCGGCGACCCGGGCCATCTCGCGCAGCGCGGCGACCGGCTCGGCCAGGTGCTGGAGCACCTGGTGGGCATGGACGACGTCGAAACTCCCGTCGTCGAAGGGTAGTGAGGAGATATCGGCCTGCTGGAAGGAGGTGGTGGAATCCCCGCGCCGCGTCGCCTCGGCCCTGGCGGCCTCCAGAGCCTGATCCGAGGTGTCCACCCCGACGACCTGACCCGGGCGTAACCGCGCGGCCAGGTCCAGGGTGATGGCAGCCGGACCGCATCCGACGTCGAGCAGGCTCATTCCCGGACGCAGGCGGGGCAGCAGGTAACCCGCGGAATTCTCCGCGGTCCGGGTGGCGTGAGCGGCCAGCACCGGCTGCTCATAGCCATGGGTGTACCGGTTGTGCTGCGCATGGTCCGGACTTTGAGATTGCGTTCTCACATCACAAGACGATAGTCGCCTCCCTGGCCGCATCCGATCCCACCGACCCGGAAATCAGCAGCCGGAGTGTCGCGGGTGGCCGGAACGCTCACTCATGCTGTACGTTTCTTGCCATGTGCGGAATCGTGGGTTATTGCGGCTATCGTCAGGCCGAGGACGTCATCATCGAGGGCCTGAAGCGCTTGGAGTACCGAGGGTACGACTCGGCAGGGCTGGCTGTGGTCGCCGATGGGGCGCTGCACTGGGACAAGAAGTCCGGCAAGCTGGCCAATCTGTGCGAGGACCTGGAGGCTCACCCGCTTCCGCCGTCGACCCAGGGTGTCGGGCACACCCGGTGGGCCACCCACGGTGCCCCGACCGACGTCAATGCTCACCCGCACATGTCCGCCGACGGCACGGTGGCCGTCGTCCACAACGGCATCATCGAGAATTTCGTCTCACTGCGCGCCGAGCTGGTCGCCGAGGGAGTCACCTTCCTCTCCGACACCGACACCGAGGTCGCCGCCCACCTGCTCGGTCAGCAGGTCGCCGCCGGTCACAACCTCACCGAGGCGATGCAGCTGGTCGCCTCACGGCTGGCCGGGGCCTTCACACTGGTGGCGGTCAGCGCCGCCGAGCCTGACGTCGTGGTCGCCGCGCGGCGGAACTCGCCGCTGGTGGTCGGCGTCGGCAAGGGAGAGAACTTCCTGGCCTCCGACGTCGCTGCGTTCATCGAGTACACCCGCGACGCTCTGGAGCTGGAACAGGACCAGGTCGTCACCATCACCCCCGAGACGATCACTGTCACCGACTTCGATGGGAATCCCGGCCAGGCCAAGCCCTATCACGTCGACTGGGACCTGTCGGCCGCCGAGAAGCAGGGCTACGACTGGTTCATGCGCAAGGAGATCTTCGAGCAGCCCAAGGCCGTCGCCGACACCCTGCTGGGCCGCTGGACCGACCGCGGCGACCTGGTTCTCGACGAGATCCGGATCTCCCCGGAGGAGCTGCGACGGATCAACAAGATCGTCATCGTGGCCTGCGGGTCCTCCTTCTATGTGGGGATGGTCGCCAAGTACGCGATCGAGCACTGGACCCGGGTGCCCTGCGAGGTGGAGCTGGCCAGCGAGTTCCGCTACCGCGACCCGATCGTCGACCCGATGACCCTGGTCGTCACCATCTCCCAGTCCGGGGAGACCGCCGACACCCTGATGGCGATCCGCCATGCCCGCGACCAGCACGCCCGGGTGATCGCGATCTGCAACACCAATGGCGCCACCATCCCGCGCGAGTCCGACGCCGTCATCTACACCCATGCCGGCCCCGAGATCGGCGTCGCCTCCACCAAGGGATTCCTCACCCAGGTGGTCGCCTGCTACCTGCTGGGGCTCTACCTGGCACAGGTGCGCGGGATGAAGTACGGCGACGAGATCCGGCTGCTGATGGACGAGCTGGAGTCGATGCCGGCCAAGATCCAGCAGGTCCTGGACGGCATCGGCCCGGTCTACAAGCTGGCCCGCAAGATGGCCCTCAATGAGAAGGCGGTCTTCTTCCTGGGGCGCCATGTGGGCTATCCGGTGGCCCTCGAGGGGGCGCTGAAGCTCAAGGAGATCGCCTACATGCATGCCGAGGGTTTCGCTGCCGGCGAGCTCAAGCACGGGCCGATCGCCGTCATCGAGAACGACACCCCGGTCTTCGTGGTGGTGCCCCCGCAGGGTCGCGACCAGCTCCACGACAAGGTGGTTTCCAATATCGAGGAGATCCGCGCCCGCGGCGCCCGCACCATCGTGCTGGCCGAGGAGGGGGACGCCTCGGTGGCCGGCTTCGCCGACACCCTCATCCCGCTGCCGCACTGCTCGACCCTGCTACAGCCGCTGGTGGCCACCGTCCCGCTGCAGGCCTTCGCCTGCGAGCTCGCGACCGCCAAGGGGCACGATGTCGATCAGCCGAGGAACCTGGCGAAGTCGGTCACCGTGGAGTGAGGCCGCTGCAGGGGGCACCGGTGAGTCGGTGCCGGGCGACCGAGCGTGGTGGGCCGTAGATTGAGAGCGTGATCGTTGGTATCGGGGTGGACCTCTGCGATGTGTCGCGCTGGCAGACAGCCCTGTCGCGCCATCCGGGGATGGCCGCTCGGGTGCTGTGCGCGCAGGAGGCCGCCCGGCCCGCCCAGTCCCAGGCGGCCCGGTTCGCCGCCAAGGAGGCCCTGGTCAAGGCGCTCGGGAGCCCGGTCGGCCTGAGCTGGCACGATGCCGAGGTGCTGGTCGATTCCAGCGGGGCGCCCTCCTTCCAGCTGCGTGGAGCCGCCGCTGAGAAGGCCCGCCGGCAGGGCATCGACGCCATCCACCTGTCCTTGAGCCATGACGGCGGGATGGCGATCGCATTCGTGGTCTGCGAGCGAGGATGAACCCAGGAGGACAACGATGATCCCAGCACCGGTGAGAACAGTCTGCACAGCCGACCAGATGAGGGCCGCCGAGCAGGTCTTCCTCGACTCCCACCCCGACGTCGACCTCATGCAGGCTGCCGCCGACGCCCTCACCGACGCCGCCGTGCGGATGCTGCTGGGCGACGAGCTGCTCGAGGACTCGGCCGAGTGGCTGGCCCAGCAGCGGGTGCTGGTGCTGGCCGGCCCCGGCAACAATGGAGGCGACGGACTGTTCGCCGCCGCCAGGCTGAGCGAGGCCGGCTGGCTGGTCGACGTCTGCCAGGTGCTGGGCACCGCCCACCAGCAGGGACGCCGTGCCGCCCAGACGGCCGGCTGCGGAGAGGTGGGCCTCGACCAGATCGCCGACCGTCACTACGACCTGGCCATCGACGCGGTGCTCGGGATCGGCGGGCGTCCCGGCATCCCCGAGAGTCTGATCCATCTGGATGCCGTGCTGCGCGAGTCCGGGACAGCGGTGCTGGCGGTCGACCTGCCCTCCGGGTTGTCCGCCGACTCCGGCGAGGTGACCACCGCGATGCATGCCACCACCACCGTCACCTTCGCCTCGGCCAAGTGGTGCCATGTCGGCTATCCGGCCGTCACCCGATGCGGCCAGGTGATCGTCGCCGACATCGGCGTCGCCGTCGATGACGCCGATCAGATCGATGATGTCGCCGATCTGGCCCGGCGCTGGCCGGTGCCAGGTCCCCGCTCCAGCAAGTACTCCCGTGGTGTCGTCGGCCTGGACACCGGATCCCAGCAGTACCCCGGAGCCGGGGTCCTCGGAGTCCTGGGAGCGCTGAGGGCCGGCGCCGGAATGGTCCGTTGCGTGGGGCCCGACAACGTCAGGTCCCATGTGGTGAACCGGGCGCCGAGCGTGGTGTGCGCCGAGGGCCGGGTCCAGGCGTGGGTGGTCGGTTCGGGCTGGGGGCCGGCGGAGGACAACTCCGCCCGGCTCGACCGGCGGCTGGCCGACGGCCTGCCGACGGTGGTCGACGCCGACGCGCTGGCGGTGCTGCCGCGCCGCATTCCCGAGAACTGCCTGTTCACTCCCCATGCCGGGGAACTGGCCGGAATGCTCGGGGTCGAGCGCGCCGAGGTGGAGGCTGATCCCCGTGGCCATGCTCTGGCGGGGGCTCGGATGTTCGGGGCCACCGTGCTGGTGAAGGGATCGATCCAGTGGGTCGCCGACCCCGATGGCCAGGTCTCTGCGGCCCTTCCGGGGCCTGGCTGGACGGGTCAGGCGGGATCGGGGGACACCCTGGCCGGGATCTGCGGCACGTTGCTGGCCGCGGGTCTGTCAGCCCGCGAGGCCGCGCTGACCGGTGCCGGGATCCAGGCCCTGGCGGCGTCGCGCCATCCGGGCCCCTATTCCCCCGATCAGCTGGCCGACCTCCTCCCCCAGGTCATCGGTGATCTGGTCTGAGGGCGATCCGGCTCAGGCCGATGCCGGATTGCTGTGCCGTGCCGCCGACAGGCTGCCCAGCCGGATCGCCTCCTGGTAGTGCTCCATCAGCTCATCGCACAGATTCTCCCAGGTGCGGTCCTCGATCGAGGCCCTGGCCGCCCGGCCCATCGCCGCGCGCTTGTAGGGGTCGCCCACCAGGTCGGTGACCCGCTCTCGGAACTCGGCCATGTTCCCCGGCTCGTACAACCAGCCGGTCCGCGAGGGATCGATGAGATCGATCGGACCGCCGCGCCTGGGACTGACCACCGGAAGGCCACTGGCCTTGGCCTCCTGAACCGCTTGGCAGAAGGTCTCCAGCTCCCCGGTGGAGCAGAAGACATCCATCGAGGCGACCGCTCTGGGCAGCTCCTCGCCGTACAGGCCGCCGCAGAAGACCGCTCCCGGCAACGTCTTCTCCAGTGCCTCGCGGGAGGGGCCGTGCCCGACGATGACGATCCGGGTGCCCGGGATGCCGTCGAGGGCAGCCATGTCCTCGACCCGTTTCTCGGTGGCCAGCCGGCCCATGTAGCCGATCACCGTCTCGCCGTTGGGAGCCCAGGAGTCGTGCAGCAGCTGGGATCGTTTGGCCGGATTGAACCGGACCTTGTCGACCCCTCGGCCCCAGATCCCCACTCGTGGGACGCCGTGGCGGACCAGCTGGTCGCGGGAGTAGGTCGAGGGGGCGTAGGTGGCCACCATCAGCGAGTGGATCTGGCGGACCCGGTACCAGCCGTAGAACTCGAGATGGGCGAAACCGTATCGGGTGCCGTAACTGGGAATATCGGTCTGATAGATCGCGATCGCCGGAATACCGAGGGTGGCCGCTGCCAGGGCTCCTTTGTAGCCGATCATGAAGGGGCTGGCGAAGTGCACGACGTCGGGGGCGAACTCGTTGAGATAGCGCTCCAGGGTCCACTGCGGGGTGGTGGAGACCCGGACGTCCTGGTAACCGGGCCAGGTCACCGAGGACAACGTGATGACGGGGAAGCCGGCGTACTCCTTGGGTGCTGCTGCCGGGTCGCCGGGGGCCATCACCACCGCCTGGTGGCCATGGGCGCGCAGGTACTCCAGAATTCGCAGAATGGAGTTCGTCACCCCATTGACCTGGGGGAGGAACGACTCGCTGATGATCGCTACCCGCACGCTCTCGATGGTAACTGGCCCCAGCGTGCTTATCGAGTACGGCGGGTCTCGGCAGACCGACAGCTCGGTGAACTGTCGGTTCACAGGGCGGCTGTGGGACGCCGCGCGGCGGGATCCCTCGGCTGGCCCGATTTGGCCGCACGTCACCGATGACGTATATTGAACTGAGTTGACCACGGTTCGCCGTGTCGCCCGCGCTGAGGCACGGACGACCAGAACGACGAACCCATGATGCGTTCAGTTGCTCGATGCGCCCCTGACCTGGGGCCTGGGCGGACGACACAAGATCGTCTGCGACTCTCCCAATTACTGGCAGCTCTTCGCGATGGGGATCCACGAGATCCTCATACGAGTCCGTGCCAATCGCGGGATCTCGAGGTCGACGCAACCGAACCGCACAGCTGCCGGTCCCCTCGGGCTGCACTGTGCCGCGCCATGAAGGTGACATCTTGAGTTCAACCAACAATCGCAAGCCGAAGTCCTACAAGGCCGACGGCACCCCCAAGAAGCGCTGGACCTCGGCCGAGCGGGCCGCCAAGGGGCACAAGCCGCACACCCGTGGCGGCAAGTCCTACAACAAGCCGTACGGCTCGGGTCACACCGACCGCTCCGGTCGCACCTTCCAGTCCTGGACCCCCCGGTCCGAGGACGAGGGCGAGCGCCAGGACCGCCGTTTCGACGATCACGGCGACCGCCAGCACTCCCGCTACGACCGCGACGGCGGCCGCCGCGGCGGGTACAACCGCGACCGGCGAGATGCCGAGCACCGCGACTTGCGCGGTGGCGACTCCCGAGGACACGGCTCCTCCCATCGCAATGACCGCGACTCCTGGTCCGACGACCGTCGTGGATCCCGCGACGAGCATCGCTCCCATGACGACCGTCGTCAGCACCGCTCCTGGGATCGCGACGACCGGCAGGGCGATTTCCGGTCCGGCGATCGCAACTTCGAGGACCGTCGGGGCGGACGCTCCTTCGACCGCAATGACCGCGACCACGGCGGTCGCTCCGCCGATCGCAGGGGCTCCTGGAATCATGACGGTGAGGACCGCGGCTCCTACCGCGGCAACAACCGCCGCTTCACTGAGGACCGCGGCTACCACGGCCACCGTGACGATGAGCGCCGCGACGATGACCGCCGGGACAACGGCCGCCGCAACTTCGGCGAGCGCACCGATCGCCCCCGCCAGGACCGCCGCTGGAGCGAGCGCCCCGAGCAGCGCAACTCCTACCAGCCCCGATCCGAGCGCAGCAACGACCGCGAGCAGGAGGCCACCGCCGGCAACGAGGACCAGATGGAGTGGTCGGCCGCCGAGCTGACCGATCTGGACACCTCGACCGTCGACCATGAGGGCGGCTTCTCGGCCCTCGGCGTCCCCGACCGGATCGTCGCGGCGCTGAAGGCCACCGGCATCGACGCTCCCTTCCGGATCCAGATCGCCGCCATCCCCGACGCCATCGCCGGCCGCGACGTGCTGGGCCGGGCCTCCACCGGCTCGGGCAAGACCCTGGCCTTCGGGGTCCCGGTACTCACCCGGCTCGCCACCGGCGAGCGTGCCGACAAGCGGCCGCGCGCCCTGATCCTCTCGCCCACCCGCGAGCTGGCCATGCAGATCGCCGATGTGCTGTCCCCGCTGGCCTCCTCGATGGACATGAGGACGATCCTGATCGCCGGTGGCATGAGCTACGGCCCGCAGACCAAGGCCTTCCGTCACGGCGTCGACCTGGTCGTCGCCACCCCGGGGCGTCTGGTCGACCTGCTGGAGACCGGCGACGCCGACCTGTCGGGCATCGAGGTGGTCGTCCTCGACGAGGCCGACCACATGGCCGACCTGGGCTTCATGCCCGCCGTCTCGGCCATCCTGGACGCCGTTCCCGCCGAGGGCCAGCGGCTGCTCTTCTCGGCCACCCTCGACGAGGCCGTCAACAAGCTGGTCAAGAAGTATCTGCACGACCCGGTGACCCATGAGATCGACCCGGAGAAGGGTTCGGTGGCCACCGCCACCCATTACGCCCTCCAGGTCAAGCCTCACGAGAAGGTCGCGGTGATGTGCGAGATCGCCAACCGTCCCGGCCACACCATCGTCTTCGCCCGCACCCAGCGCGGCGCCTCCCGGATGGCCGAGCAGATGCGCGAGGCCGGGGTGATGGCCGGTGCGTTGCACGGCGGACTCACCCAGGGCGCCCGCGCCCGCGTCCTGAAGGCCTTCAAGGACGGCAAGTTGCCGGTCCTGGTGGCCACCGATGTCGCCGCCCGCGGCATCGACGTCGACGACGTCACCCTGGTCCTCCAGGTCGACCCGCCGATGAACTCGAAGGACTACCTGCACCGTTCCGGGCGGACCGCCCGCGCCGGCCAGAACGGCGTCGTCGTCTCGATGGTGCTGCCGCACCAGCGGCGCGCCATCTCCCGGCTGCTGCGCGGGGCCGGGATCAAGCCCCAGGAGGCCGAGGTGCGTCTGGGTGGCGAGAACCTGGCCGAGATCGCCGGCTGCGCCCCGGTCAGCGGTGAGCCGATCGATCAGCAGGACTTCGACGCTCTGGTGGCTCCCCGTCAGCAGAAGTCGCGCAATGGACGCCGCAAGGATTCCTACGGCGGTGGCCACGGCAACCGTGGCGGCCGGGGATACCGCGGCGGACGTGGGGACCGTGACCGTGGCGGACGGAGCGGCTGGAGTGGCCGTGACGACCACCGAGGACCGCGCCATGACCGCTCGGCATCCCGCGATGACCGGCAGGCCCGCTACGGCCGCGCCGGATCCGAGACCTGGTGAGCGAGCGCCGGGTCTGCAGGATTGTCGGTGAGCGGCGTTCCTGAGGGTTAAGGTGTCGGACCGTGAAACACACTGAGACCGAGTCACGTCAGCTGCGTGTCGGGGAACCCGGCGACGCCGCCGCGCTGGCCGAGGCCCTCGGCGAGCAGCAGCTGGTCGGGCAGTTCGAGAGCTGGCTGGCCGATGACCTGTGCGTCATCGACCGGGCCGGCGATCGGCCCGTCGGGCTGCTGCACCTGGTCGACGGAGCTGGCACCGCCGTCGTCGAGGCCATCCTGGTCGCCCCCGCCGTCGACGGTGTTGCCGTCGACGGTGCCGCTGTCGAGCGGGAACTGCTCGAGGGGGCGGCGCAGCTCGCCACCGATCTCGGGGCATCCCAGCTGCTGGTGAGGAGCTGGAGCGACCACCCGGTGCGTCGCTCCCAGTTGCGCGCATCGCTCCTGGACGCCGGTTTCCGGGCCGACGGCAACGACCTGGTCCGCGACCTTCCGTTGCGGGTGGTGGCCCCCACCGCCGAGGCCATGCAGGATCTCGGCGCCCGGCTGGCCGGGTTGCTGCGAGCCGGCGACCTGGTGCTGACCTCCGGGGATCTGGGGGCCGGCAAGACCACCCTGACCCAGGGGATAGGGGCCGGACTCGGGGTGCTCGGGCCGGTGATCTCACCGACCTTCGTGCTGGTGAGGCGCCACGCCGGCACCGAGGGGCGTCCCGGGCTGGTGCACGTCGACGCCTACCGGCTCGGTTCGCTGGCCGAACTGGTCGATCTAGATCTCGACGAGACGATGGACGAGTCGGTCACGGTGGTGGAGTGGGGGGCCGGGATCGCCGAGCAGCTGGAGGGCTCCTACCTGGCGATCGACATCCGCCGCTCCGGGGATCCCGCGGATGAGACCCGCATTCTCTACATCGAACCTGTCGGACAGCGATGGCAGGGAGTCGATCTCTCCGTACTGCGCGAGCCCGACGTCGATACCCAGGAGGCACAGGCATGACGTCCACACCCTTCCCAGACTTCCACTTCGACACCGACGAGCGGGCCGATCCCGGCTGGACCCTGGCGGTGGACACCTCCACGGCGGTGTGCGTCGGCCTTGCCCGCGGCGACCAGGTGATCAGCCTGCGCGACGACAACCCGCGCGCCCACGCCGAGCAGCTCATGCCGCTGGTCGAGAGCGCCTGCGCCCAGGCCGGCATCGAGGTCCACGAGATCTCGGAGGTCGCGGTCGGCGTCGGCCCCGGTCCCTACACCGGCCTGCGGGTGGGCATCGTCACCGCCCGGGTGCTCGCCGAACTCGGCGGGACGCCGTTGCACCCGGTCTGCTCCCTCGACGTGCTGGCACGCCAGTGGGTGGACTCCGCGACGGCACCGGCCGAGGGCTTCGTGGTGGCCACCGACGCCCGCCGTCACGAGCTCTACTGGGCCGCCTACGATGCCGCCGGCTGGCGGGTCGACGGCCCCAGCGTGGGCAAGCCGCAGACCCTTCCCGCCGGGCTTCCGGTCGGCGGGCCGGGGTGTGCGGCCCGCGGAATCGAACCCGCCGAGGGCGCTCCCGAGGTGCTGGACGCCGGTCTGCTGGCGTCCTGCTGGCGGGAGCTTCCCAATGTCGGCATCGAACCGCTCTACCTGCGCGACCCCGACGCCACCGTCCCCACCACCCGCAAGGCGACCCTCACCCCGACCAGGCTCACGCTGCCCCCGCTGCGCCGGCCCGCCGGACGCTGAGCGACCCGGGTATGACACTGCGATCTGCCGGCCCGGAGGATCTGGACCAGGTGATGGCCGTCGAACGCGCCTGCTTCGGCGACTTCGAGGCCGGCCAGCGCGCCGCCTGGAGCCGCCAGTCCTGGCAGGCCGATCTGGACCCGGGGGCCGCCTCGCGGCTGGTGCTCATCGAGGAGGGTCCCGAGGGTCCCCGGGCGGTGGCCGACTTCGGCCACCTCATCGACTGCTGCGATCTGGACCGGATCATGGTGATCCCACAGGCCCGTCGCACCGGAGTGGCGGCCCGGCTCCTGGAGCACGGGATGACCTGGGCCGCCCGCCGCGGCGCACGCCAGATCCTGCTGGAGGTCCGCCCCGACAATCTCGCGGCCCTGGCTCTCTACCGGTCCCACGGATTCGACCAGATCGCGCGTCGCAACCACTACTACGGAACCGGCGAGGACGCCCTGGTGATGTCGGCATCACTGGAGTCCTGCGCCGAAGACACCACCAGCACCGCTGGCAGCAACGAGGAGAGACATGTCTGAACCGCTCATCCTGGGCATCGAGTCGTCCTGCGACGAGACCGGCATCGGCATCGTGCGCGGCAACGACCTGCTCGCCAACGAGGTCGCCTCCTCGATGGAGCAGCACATCCGCTTCGGAGGCGTCGTCCCCGAGGTCGCCTCCCGGGCCCACCTGGAGGCCGTCGTCCCGGTACTGCACGCCGCCACCGAGAAGGCCGGCATCGACCTGTCCGAGCTGGACGGCATCGCGGTGACCGCGGGGCCGGGCCTGATGGGGGCCCTGGTGGTCGGCCTGTCGGCGGCCAAGGCACTGGCCGGTTGGCTCGACAAGCCGCTCTACGGCGTCAACCACCTGGCCGGCCATGTCGCAGTCGACCTGCTGGAGCACGGCGACCTGCCGATGCCCTGCGGCGCGCTGCTGGTCTCCGGGGGGCACACCTCACTGCTCAAGGTGACCTCGATCGCCGATGGCATCGACGAGGTCGGCTCCACCATCGATGACGCCGCCGGGGAGGCCTACGACAAGGTCGCGCGGCTGCTCGGGCTGCCCTACCCGGGAGGTCCGGTGATCGACCGGGCGGCAGCCGATGGCGATCCGACCGCGATCCACTTCCCGCGCGGTCTGACCGCGCGCCACGACATGGCCACGCATCGCTTCGACTACTCCTTCTCCGGTCTGAAGACCTCGGTCTCCCGGTGGGTGGAGACCGAGCAGCAGGCCGGCCGGCAGGTACCGGTGAACGACGTCGCCGCCAGCTTCCAGGAGGCGGTCGCCGATGTGCTCACCGCCAAGGCCGTCGACCTGTGCGGCCACTATGGCCTCGAACACTTCCTGATCGGCGGAGGGGTGGCGGCCAACAGCCGGTTGCGTACCCTGCTGGCAGAGCGGATGGCGGCCGCCGGGGTCGAGCTGCGGCGTCCCCGCCCCGGCCTGTGCACCGACAACGGGGCGATGATCGCCGCCCTGGGGGTCCAGGTGGTCAAGGCCGGGCTGCGTCCCTCGCGGATGGGCATCAGCGCCGACTCCGGGCTGCCGGTCACCCGGGTCCTGGTCTGAGCAGCGCCCGCCGAGTCCGACGCATTGTCGTCTCAGCCCGTGCAGTGGCACAGTGGGGAGGCGTCCGCCGGTCACCTGCGGGCGAGCTCGACACCCATCGCAATCCCTGGAAAGGCATTGATGACCAGCATCCTGGAACCTTCCTTCGCCGCCGAGTCCGGGAAGGAGTTCGACGCCGACCCGACTGCCCGGATCGTCCAGAATGCCGTCACCGGCACCAGCGCCGACACCGTGAGCCTGGACCGCCGGATCGTCAACCAGATCGACGAGTCGGTGTGCGAGCGGCTGGATGCCTGGACCGTCACCAACCAGAAGCACTCGGGACGGTGCTGGGAGTTCGCCGGGCTCAACGTGCTGCGCGCCCGCATCATCAAGGAGCTCAATCTCGAGAACTTCGAGTTCTCCCAGAACTTCGTCGCCTTCCACGACAAGCTCGAGAAGGCCAACCACGTGCTGGTCCGCGCCCTCGAGACCGCCGACCACGACCCCTCCGAGGAGGAGGTCCGCGAACTGCTGGACCACCCTGCCGGCGATGGCGGCTACTGGCCCCAGTTCCTCGACCTGGTCCGCAAGTACGGCCTGGTCCCGGTGTGGGCGATGCCCGACACCGAGTCGGCCGGCAACACCGCACAGCTCAACCGGGCGCTGTCGTGGGCGCTGCGCCGGGCTGTGCTGCGGATCCGGGCGGCCGTCACCGACTCCGATGGCCATGAGCGCGCCGAGCGGATCGAGGTCGAGCGCTCCCAGGCGCTGACCGATGTCTACCGGGTGCTGGCGATCCACCTGGGCACCCCGCCGGAGAGCTTCACCTGGCAGTACCGCGACAAGGACAAGAAGTTCCACTCCGAGGGCCGGATGACCCCCCTGGAGTTCGCCGCCAGGTACGTGCCAGCGGAACTGGACGGCTACATCACCGTGCTCCACGATCCGCGTTCGGAGAACCCGGTGGGCCGCAAGTACGTCATCGAGCACACCCCGCTGATGGAGGGCGGCACCCCCTACGCCCATGTCAGCGCCCCGATCGCCGATCTCAAGGCCGCCGCGATCGCCGCGATCCGAGATGGCGAGCCGGTCTGGTTCGACTGCGACGTCGCCCAGCAGTTCGATCGCCAGGGCGGGATCTGGGACGCCGAGCTGCACGACTACAACTCCCTCTACGGCGCCGACCTGACGATGACCAAGGCCGAGAGGATGCGTGCCCGGGAGACCGGTCCGACCCACGCGATGACTCTGGTCGGGGTGGATCTGGTCGAGGGTGCCCCGCGCCGCTGGCGAGTTGAGAACTCCTGGGGTGACGAGGTCGGCAGGAAGGGGTTCTTCACGATGAACGACTCCTGGTTCGACCAGTACGTCTTCGGGGTCGTGGTGGCTCCCGAGCGGGTCAGCGAGGAGGTCCGCAAGGCCTGGGCCGGCGAGCCGATCGTGCTGCCCGAGTGGGACGCGCTGGCCTGAGCCGTCAGATCCGGACCGGGATCCGCCTCCTGCCGAAGTCCCCGGCGCGCGGATCCCACCGTCCGGGGATCCGGCTGCCGCAGTCGGGGCACCGGCCGTCGGCGGTCAGCCGCTGGTCCAGGATCTGGTACCAGTCGCGGACGATGAGCGCCGCCCCGCAGCCGGGGCACCAGGTGGTGTCCCCCTCGGGGTCGTGGACATTGCCGAGATAGACGTGATGCAGTCCGGCCTCCCTGGCCAGCCGACGGGCCCTTCGCAGGGTGGACGCCGGGGTGGGGGCGATGTCGCGCATCCGGTTGTCGGGATGGAACGCGGAGAAGTGCAGCGGCACGTCTGCGCCGAGTCCGGTGGCCACCCATTCGGACAACCGTCCGAGCTGCTGGTCGGAGTCGTTGAGGCCGGGGATCACCAGGGTGGTGATCTCGGTCCACACCTCGGTCTCGTGGACGAGGTACCCCAGGGTCTCCAGGACGACCTCCAGACGGGCCCCGGTGACCTTGCGGTAGAACTCCTCGGTGAATCCCTTGAGGTCGATATTGGCCGCCGCCATCGGGGCGAAGAAGGCCTGCCTGGCGGCCTCGCCGATGTAGCCGGCGCTCACCGCGATGGGCGCGACACCGGCCTGGCGGCAGGCCCAGGCGGTGTCGATCGCGTACTCGGCGAAGATCACCGGATCGTTGTAGGTGAAGGCGACGCTGCGGGCATCCCGCTGCCGGGCCACCTCGGCGATCCGCTCGGGTGAGGCCTGGGAGGCCAGCGTGTCCCACTGGCGGGATGTGCTGGTCTCCCAGTTCTGACAGAACTTGCAGGCCAGGTTGCAGCCGGCCGTCCCGAAGGACAGCACCGAGGTGCCGGGATGGAAATGGGCCAGCGGCTTCTTCTCGACCGGGTCCAGACAGAACCCCGAGGAGCGACCATAGGTCTCCAGCACCAGACGGTCGCCGCGCCGGGCCCGCACGAAGCAGAATCCCCGCTGGCCCTCGCGCAGCCGGCACTGCCGGGGGGCACAGGTCGCACTGGACCCGGCCGTCATCGGTGGCGTGCCACCAGTGGGCCGGATCGCCGCCGAGCGGGCTGTCGGGGACGACCATCACTGCTCCTGCCAGGAGTCGACGGTGTATCTCTCCACGACGGCGTCATCGGACCACCAGGAGGCCGGCAGGCCGGCCTTGACCTTGAGCTGGTCGAGGAAGCTGCGAGGATCGGGGAGCTGCGCCCAGACCTGCGGCAGGAAGGTGCCGCGATGGTCCCTCCACCGCAGGATCAGTCCGTCGACGCCGGGGCGCAACCGGGACCTGAGGTCCTGTTCCCCGGTGGCATCGATCGGGACGCCGGGGGACAGCACCGAGACCTCGACACGCAGGCCGGCCAGCTCCTCGGCCCGGACCGGCGGGAATCTCGGGTCCCGGGTGGCGGCGGCGACCGCATTGGCCGGGAGGTCCTCGGAGAGTCGGCGCCAGGCCGTCAGCGTCCCGATGCAGCCACGCAGCCGCTCCGGGCGGTGCTGCTGGGAGGCCTTCTCCTGGTGGCCGGTGTCCTCGCGCACCGTGAGGGTGACGAAGCAGGCGCCTGGCTGCTCGGCCCAGCCGGGGACCGGCTGGCGCGGTGGGTCCTGGTCGGGTGTGACGGCAGCGGTGATGGCCTGCCGAGCAGTGGGTAGCAGCCAACGACCGGCCTCATCGGGAATCCGGATCCGTGCCGAGGTGGTGCGGGCTGTCATCGTGGCACCTCGGTCACCGCGAAGGAGGCGTAGCCGACCACCCGGGAGGGTTCACCGGCGGTGTCGGCGGAGGTGCAGGCTGCCAGCAGGTGCGCCGACCAGCCCAGTGCGGGGGCCGCGTGCAGCAGACCGTCCAAGGGATGGCAGCCGCACGCCCGGTCCGGTTCGATGGTGTCGTCGGCGGCCAGCACCCGGGCGATGGTCCGGTCGTCGAGGCTGCGTGCCTGCTGCTGGGGATGGAAGTGGGACAGGTCGGAGCTGATGACGATGAGGGTTCCGGGATCTGCGGCCAGCCTCACGATCACCTCGCCGACCTGGCGGGGGCCGGCCTGGCCGACGGCCAGCGGGATGATCGGCAGGTCGCCCAGGATGCGTTGGATGAAGGGCACCTGGACCTCGATCGCGTGCTCCTCGGCATGGGTGGCCGCATTGACACCGATCTGGGGGAGGTCGGCCAGGCCGGTCCGGTCGATCGGGCAGTCGCCCAGCGGGGTCGCGAAGATGTCGGCCCGGGGAAGGGCCAGGGCCGCGATGCCCACCCGATGTGTCGGTCCCAGGATGGCGACCCTGCTCGGAGCGGGTCCATGACGGCGTCTCAGCAGCTGATAGCCCAGGGCTGCGACCTGACCTGAGTAGCGGTAGCCGGCATGGGGGACGATGAGGGCCCGCAGCCGATCGGGGTCCACCCCCTCAGGGATCGGACGGGCGGCGGCACTGTCCAGGGCAGTGTCGATCCAGTCGGCCAGCTCGTCGGGGTCGGCCGGGTAGAAGGACCCGGCGACCGCCGGTGGTCGGGTCACCGGTCCTGCCGGTGGTGTCCATGATGTGCGACTCATCTGTCCTCCTCCCCGGTGGGACCGCGGACTCGGTTGCGCCGTCCAGCCTAGGCGCATCCAGGTGGAGGGTCGGGGCTGGCAGCTACTCGCGACCCGGCCGAGGGGCCGGTCGCCACTCGATCAGTCGGCGTCTCCCAGCCAGCAGGGCCGGGTGGCCGGATCGTCGCCGAGCCACTGCGAGATCGCCGTGGGGAACAGTGGGGAGCCCGGCAGCTGGTCGAGGGGCACCCAGCGCAGACCGGTCTGGAAGTCGTCGGGGTGGTAGCTCATGTGCGGCTCGGAGCCCTCGGCCAGAGTGCACCAGAAGTACACCTCGGTCTGGCTGA
Source organism: Acidipropionibacterium thoenii DSM 20276 (assembly GCF_000423445.1). Lineage (GTDB taxonomy): Bacteria > Actinomycetota > Actinomycetes > Propionibacteriales > Propionibacteriaceae > Acidipropionibacterium > Acidipropionibacterium thoenii. Next base: position 313,689 of record NZ_KE384018.1, read on the forward strand.
ACAAGTCCTCGTGGCGAAAATGGTGGGCGCCGATGTAGTCCAGCGCCAGGGCGAGGTCACCGACCACCACCTCGCAACCGATCTCCTCGCGGCACTCCCTGACCAGGCCCTGCTCCTTGGTCTCCCCGAACTCCTGACCACCGCCGGGGAGCGACCACCAGACCAGATCGCCGTCGTCGTTGATCTCGACCAGCAGGCGACCGTCGTGGACGATGAGGGCACGGCTGGCGGCACGGGTGCGGCCGTGGGAGGAGGGGCTGGGGTGAGACATGACCTCAGCCTAGGCAGTCGGCGACGCCGGTGATGAGTGGGGCAGACTGGGCGCCGTGATGACTCCGGTGCTGACCACCCTCGGTTTCGTGCTCCACCCCGACCACGAGAGGGTGCTGATGGTGCACCGGGTCGCGCGCTCCGACGACGATCAGCTCGGCAAGTACAACGGACTGGGTGGCAAGGTCGAGCCGGGGGAGGACGCCGCCGCCGGGATGCGCCGGGAACTGCGCGAGGAGGCCGCCATCGAGGTGGACGCCATGAGACTGCGCGGAACGGTGTCATGGCCCGGCTTCGGACGCCACGGCGAGGACCATTTCGGGCTGATCTTCGTGATCGACTCCTGGCACGGCCAGATCCCGCAGGCCAATGAGGAGGGGCCACTGAGCTGGCGGCGGATCGACGAGTTGGACCAGTTGCCGATGTGGCAGGGGGACCGGTACTTCCTGCCACTGGTCTTCGATCCGGCGGTCGGTCAGTTCCACGGCTGCATCCCCTACCACAACGGCCTTCCCACCGGCTGGAGCTACTCGATCCTCTGAGTCCCCGTAGGCTGACCCCCATGGATCCAGCGGTGGCACACCAGTTGGTGTCGGACCGGGGCGCCGAGGCACTGGCAGAGGCCGGCACCGAGACCGATCCCGACTCGCTGGCGGCGGCCAGCAGACTTCGCCGCAGCTTCCCGGCCGAGCTGGCGGCGGCCGCCCTGGACCAGGTGGCCCTTCGCCGCAGGGCCGTCGACAAGATCGGGCCGGCCGCCGCGGACATGCTGTGGACCCGCGATGGCCTGGAGCAGGCCACCCGCGGCGCCGTCTCCCGGTGGCGGGCCTCCCGGTTGGTGGCTGCCGGGGTGCGGCGGGTCATCGACCTGGGATGTGCCTGCGGGGCCGACGCCAGGGCCTGCCTGGAGGCCGGAATCGAGATCGTCGCGGTCGAGATCGACCCGGGTCTGGCTGTGCTGGCAGGCCACAATCTGCCCGGGGCGCGGGTCATCGAGGCCGATGCCGAGGCCATCGGGGCCGACCTCGTCACCCAGGCCGGGCCCGGCACGGCGGTGATGCTCGACCCGGCACGGCGGACCGGGCGGGGCAGGAGCTGGCGGATCGAGGACATCCGGCCGTCCTGGGAGTTCGTGCTGGGGATGCTCGACGCCGGTGGCGCCTTCTCGACGGTCGTCAAGCTCGGTCCCGGGGTGCCACGCGAACTGCTGCCCGATGGTGCCGCGATCACCTGGCTGGGCCATCGACGAGATCTCGTCGAGGCCACCTTGTGGGCCGGCCCGGCAGCAGACCGGCTGCCGGGCCACCAGCTGGCGGTGCGCATCGGTGACACCCCCGGTGAGGCGATCAGCCTGCCGGGAGGTGAGGACGATCTGGAGGTCGGCCCGATCCGCGAGTTCCTCGCCGAACCCCATCCGGCGGTCATCCGGGCCAGGGCGATGCGAGCCGCGGCGGGCGGAACGCAGGTCCGGGTGCCGGCTCCCGGGGTCGGCTATCTGCTGGCCGATGAGCCGGCCCCGACGCCCTGGCTCACCTGGTTCCGGGTCCTCGACTCACTGCCGGTCCAGGTCAGGGCACTGCGGTCGTGGGTGCGCGGGAACCGGATCGGCACCCTGGAGATCAAGAAGCGGGGGATCGACATCGACCCGGCGGCGTTGCGGCGCAGTCTGCATCCGCGGGGCCCCCACCAGGCCGCGCTGGTCCTCACCCCGACCACGCAGGGGGCCAGGGCGCTGGTGGTGGAACGGCTCAGGCCTGGAAACGGACCTCAACCGTCGATCCGACCGTGATGTCCTCCGGGGAGAGCTCCACGACCCCGTCGCCCTGACCGCTGGTGACCCCGCGCATCAGGGTGGGGCTGCCGAATGCTGTTCCAGGATCCCCGGAGGACACGTTGTCCAGCAGGCCCGGATCGGCGATCGCGATCACCTGGGGGGTTCCGCACCCGGCCGCCGCGGCCATCACCCCGGCGCGATGGGTGGCGTCTGCGACCGCGCCGGCCAGCACCTCGTCCTTGACCCTCTCCCGGGTCGCCACGGTCAGCGTCCACTCCACCCCGTCGACCGACAGCCCGGTGGTCTCAGCCCATTGCGAGCCCCGGGCCGACAGGGCGGCGAAGTCGCCGAACTTCACCTTCACCGAGGAGTTCGCCCGGTACCGCAACGGCAGCTCGGCGCCGTGGTTGTAGGGATGCCAGGCCGAGGTCGTCTGGGCCCCCACCGAGTACCAGGTGACCGCACCGGACTCGCGGAGCTGGACGAGCTCACGTCGGAGCGCCTCGGTGACGCCGCTGGCCTGCCGTGCCACCGCCTCCCGGTTGGCCCCCTCGGCCCCGGCGGTGAGCTGCACAGTGCCCCTCTCGGCCGGAAGACCCAACTCGAAGTTGCCCGAAACGGTGATGATCATGCAGCAAGTCTGCCAGTGGCCGACAGCGGCCCGGGGTCAGTAGCAGACATCGGCCCGGGGCGGGCATCCCAGTTCCCTGGCACTCGGGTTGAAGGAGTGCTAACGCCGGTGTACTTTTCTTGTTGGCACTCCCCATGGGAGTGTGCCAACGGACCGATGGCTCCCGCGACGCCGGCGGCCCGTATCACAGCTCGGGGCTCGCAACCCCTGGTGAGTGGCATTTCAACGATTCGTCTTCATCATGAAAGGGGTCTTGACGTGGCAACCACGATCAAGCCGCTCGAGGACCGTGTCCTCGTCCAGCCTCTCGAGGCCGAGCAGACAACTGCATCCGGACTCGTCATTCCGGACACCGCCAAGGAGAAGCCGCAGGAGGGCCGTGTCATCGCCGCCGGCCCAGGCCGTGTCGATGACAAGGGCACCCGGGTGCCGATGGACGTCAAGGAGAACGATGTCATCATCTTCTCCAAGTACGGCGGCACCGAGGTCAAGTACGACGGCCAGGAGTATCTGCTCCTCAACGCGCGCGACATTCTCGCCGTCGTCGAGAAGTGAGGCGCTGAGTACATGGCAGCCAAGCAGCTTCAGTTCGACGAGGAGGCCCGTCGCTCTCTTGAGCGCGGCGTCGACATCCTCGCCGATACCGTCAAGGTGACGCTGGGCCCCAAGGGCCGCTACGTCGTCCTGGACAAGCAGTGGGGTGCACCGACCATCACCAACGACGGGGTCACCGTCGCCAAGGAGGTCGACCTCACCGATCCTTACGAGAACCTCGGCGCACAGCTCGCCAAGGAGGTCGCGACCAAGACCAACGACGTCGCCGGTGATGGCACCACCACCGCGACCGTGCTGGCCCAGGCGCTGGTCCACGAGGGCCTTCGCGCCGTCGCCTCGGGTTCCAACCCGGTCGGCCTCAAGCGCGGCATCGACAAGGCCGTGGAGGCCGTCACCGCCGAGCTCAAGTCGATCTCGCGAGCCGTGGAGACCACCGACGACATGGCCAATGTCGCCACCATCTCCAGCCGTGACCCGGAGATCGGCGGGCTCATCGCCGAGGCCTTCGACAAGGTCGGCAAGGACGGCGTGATCACCGTCGACGAGTCCCAGACCTTCGGCACCGAGCTCGAGTTCACCGAGGGCATGCAGTTCGACAAGGGCTACCTGTCTCCGTACATGGTGACCGACACCGACCGCATGGAGGCCGTCCTCGAGGATCCCTACATCCTCATCAACTCCGGCAAGATCTCGTCGATGAACGATCTCCTGCCGCTGCTGGAGAAGGTCATCGCCGCCAAGGGCACGCTGTTCATCGTGGCCGAGGATGTCGACGGGGAGGCACTGTCCACCCTGGTCGTCAACAAGATCCGCGGCACCTTCAGCTCGGTGGCCGTCAAGGCCCCCGCCTTCGGCGACCGCCGCAAGGCCATGCTCCAGGACATCGCCACCCTCACCGGTGGTCAGGTCATCGCCCCCGAGGTCGGCCTCAAGCTGGACCAGGTCGGTCTGGAGGTGCTCGGCCGCGCCAAGAAGATCGTGGTGTCCAAGGACAACACGACCATCGTCGACGGAGCCGGCGCCAAGGAGGATGTCGCCGGACGCGTGGCCCAGCTGCGCGCCGAGTACGACAACTCCGACTCCGACTGGGATCGCGAGAAGCTCCAGGAGCGGATCGCCAAGCTGGCCGGCGGAGTGTGCGTCATCCGGGTGGGCGCTGCCACCGAGGTGGAGCTCAACGAGAAGAAGCACCGCATCGAGGACGCCGTCTCGGCCACTCGCGCTGCGATCGAGGAGGGCATCGTCGCCGGTGGCGGCTCGGCCCTCATCCACGCAGCCCGGGTGCTGTCCGACGGACTGGGCCTGGAGGGTGACGAGCTGGTCGGCACCAGGATCGTTGCGAAGGCCGTGCGCGAGCCGCTGCGCTGGATCGCCGAGAACGGTGGCGAGCCCGGTTACGTGATCGTCTCCAAGGTCTCCGAGATGGATCCCGGACACGGCTACAACGGCAAGACCGGCGAGTACGTCGATCTGGTCGCCGACGGTGTCATCGACCCGGTGAAGGTCACCCGCTCCGCGCTGGCCAACGCCGCCTCGATCGCCTCCCTGCTGCTCACCACCGAGACTCTCGTGGTGGACAAGCCCGAGGATGACGACGACGCCAAGTGAGTTCGGCGCGCTGCTCGACTGAGTCCCGGGTCCCCCCGGGGATCGGCTGAGGACAGCGCGACCGAGTACCACGCAGTGCTGATTCGGCCCCCGGCATCGCAGATGCCGGGGGCCGAACTGCGTCCTGACCCGGTACCGATCCGGCGATCGAGCCGCTCGCCCGATCGGGCGGCTCGATAGGGTGGTCGGCGACGTGACCGAGAGGAGATCCATGACCCCCACCTCAGGAGGGCTGCCGGCTGTGCGGCCGCGCCTGATCGAGGTGTTGCTGGTCGGTGTCCTCGGGTCGGCGATGATCTCCTGGTGGGCCTGGCGGGACGCCGCTCCCGGTCACCCCGCCGATCCGGTCGGCGTGGAGGCCGGCCCCTGGCTGGCCGGTCTGGCCGGCCTGATCCTGCTGCTGGCCGCCTGGCTGCGCTCGGCGGCGCTGCGCGGGTACCGGCTGGTCACCGCCACCGTGTGGTCGGTCCCGATGCTCCTCACCCGGCCGGTTCTCAGCCTCGACGGCTGGGCCTACGCCGCCCAGGGCTGGCTGCTGCTGCACGGCCACAACCCGTACCTGGTACCGCAGAGCCAGGCCGGCCCGCTGGCAGCCCGGGTGGACGGCCACTGGGCCGCGACCACCGCGGTCTATCCGCCGGGATCGCTGTGGATCCAGGCGGCGATGACCCGGCTGGCGGACAGCGACCCGTACTGGTCGGTGGTGGCGATGCGGATCCCGGCGGTGGTGGCGATGATCCTGATCGCCGTGGTGGTGACCAGGCGGACCGCGGGGTTGGCAGCCGACACCGAGGTCGCGCTGTGGTTCAGCGTGACCAATCCCTTCGTCCTGCTCCACATCGTCGGCGGCATGCACAATGACGGCCTGCAGACCGCGGTCGCGCTGTGGTCGCTGTGGGTCGGCCTGCTGCTGGCACGGGCCCGACATCCCTGGCTCGCCCTGGTGGTGGGCGGGCTGCTGGTCGGGGTGTCCGGAACCATCAAGCAACCCGGGGTGCTGGCCGGGCTCGGGCTGGTCGCCCTGGTGCACCGCCAGGCGGTCCGCGACGGCGACCGGGACGGCTGGGGTGCGCTGATCGGTCGGGCCGCGGTCGGTGCCGTCGCAGCGGTCGCGGCCTTCGCGGGCATCTCGGCGATCGGCGGGCTCGGGATGGGATGGCTGAATCCCACCGCCGGAAACCCGGTCTCGGTCACCTCCGACTCGCCGATCGCCCTGGTGGTGCAGGTGATCGGGTGGACCGGCGTCCCGATCTCTGCGATGGTGCCGCTCGCCACCGGGATCAGCCTGGTGCTCACCGGGCTGGCGATCGTGTGGTGCTGGTGGCGATGGGGGCCGGTCCCCGGCTGGTCCGGCGGGCAGCACCGGCACAGCTTCCTGGGCAGATCACCGGAGATGGGCTCCCTGGGCCGACCGATGATCCTGCAGGCGGCGGTGCTGACAGCCTTCGCGCTGTTCGGGGCCGGACTGCAACCCTGGTACCTCATCGGGCCCCTGGTGCTGGTCTGCCTGAAACCGCTGAGCCGGCGTGAACAGGCCGGCCTGGCCGTGGCTGTCGTGATCGGCACCGGACTGGGATTCCTGCAGTGGTTCTCCTCACCCTTCCTGGCCCTGCCGGTGGCCGGGCTGGCAGCTGTCGGCTGCTGGTGGACGCCGGCGCTGCGGCGCGGTCTGGACCGGGTCGCCGCAGATCTGAGCGCCGGCGGCCCAGAGTCTCTCGGCACCGATCAGACGGTGAGAGGGCCCCTTCGCAGCGACTAGGATGACAGCCACCCTGGTGAAAGGCTGCCCATGAGCGACTCCGTCGATCGCAACGACTCCGACCGCACTCCCACCCTCGACGAGATCGCCCCCCTGGCGCTCACCTTCGATGACGTGCTGCTGCAGCCCGTGGAGAGCAATGTGATCCCCTCGGAGGTGGACACCAGCACCCAGGTGTCACGATCCATCCGGCTGGCGATGCCGCTCCTCAGCGCCGCGATGGACACCGTCACCGAGACCAGGATGGCCGTCGCGATGGCGCGCGAGGGGGGCCTGGGGATCCTGCACCGCAACTCCCCGATCGACAAGCAGGCCGAGATGGTCGACCATGTCAAGCGCTCGGAGGCCGGCATGATCGACGAGCCGATCACCATCGGCCCCGATGCGAGCCTGTCCGACGCCGAGCACCTCTGCCACACCTTCCGGATCTCCGGTGTCCCGGTGGTCGACCCCACCGGCCACCTGGTGGGTATCATCACCAACCGCGACATGCGCTTCGAGGAGAACCCGCGGCGTCCGATCCGGGAGGTGATGACCAGCATGCCGCTCATCACGGCCCCGGTCGGCACCCCTCCCTCCGACGCCCTGAAACTGCTGGCGGCGCACAAGATCGAGAAGCTCCCCCTGGTCGATGCCGACGGCCGGCTGAAGGGGCTGTTCACACTCAAGGACTTCGTCAAGTCCAACCAGTACCCCAACGCCACCAAGGACCCGCAGGGCCGGCTCCGGGTGGGCGCCGGGATCGGATTCTTCGGGAGCTCCTGGGAGCGGGCGATGGCGCTGGTCGAGGAGGGGGTCGACCTCATCGTGGTCGACACCGCCCACGGCCACACCCAGGGCGTGCTGGACATGATCCATCGGCTCAAGCACGACAAGGCAGCGGCCGGGGTCGACATCGTCGCCGGCAATATCGCCACCTACAAGGCCGCGAAGGCGCTGTGCGAGGCGGGCGCCGACGGGGTCAAGGTCGGCATCGGGCCGGGTTCGATCTGCACCACCCGGGTGGTCGCCGGAGTCGGCGTCCCCCAGGTCACCGCGATCATGGACGCCAGCCGGGCCGCCCGCCAGTACCACGTCCCGGTGATCGCCGACGGCGGGCTGCAGTACTCCGGCGATATCGCCAAGGCGATCGTGGCCGGCGCCTCCTCGGTGATGCTGGGCTCCCTGCTGGCCGGTTGCGAGGAGTCCCCGGGGGAACTCGTGTTCATCAACGGCAAGCAGTTCAAGAGCTACCGGGGGATGGGCTCGCTGGGTGCGATGTCGGCCCGCGGGGAGCAGCTGTCCTACTCCAAGGACCGCTACTTCCAGGGTGACGTGACCTCCAACGACAAGATCATCCCCGAGGGCATCGAGGGTCAGGTGGCCTACCGCGGCCCGTTGGGAGCAGTCGCCTACCAGCTGGTCGGCGGGCTGCGCCAGGCGATGTTCTACACCGGGGCCCGCACCCTCGATGAGATGCACACCCGAGGCCACTTCGTGCGGATCACCTCGGCGGGGCTGCGCGAGTCCCATCCCCACGACATCCAGATGACCGTCGAGGCGCCGAACTACTCCGGGCGCTGACCGGACTCCCGCTCAACTGACTCTCGGCCGCCGCGGAGATCCCGCCCGGTCCCAGAAAACTCCGGCGTCAGGCAGCGCCGAGGGAAGGAAAAATGTACGACATCGGACGCAGCAAGCGCGCGACCAGGGCCTATGGGCTCGACGACATCGCGATCGTGCCCTCCCGGCGTACCCGTGGCACCGACAAGGTGAACCTCGACTGGAAGATCGACGCCCTGACCTTCGACTTCCCGATCATGGCCGCTCCGATGGACTCGGTGATGAGCCCCCAGACCGCCATCGCATTCGGCCGGCTCGGCGGGCTGGGGGTGCTCAACCTCGAGGGGCTGTGGACCCGGTACGAGGACCCGAGCGCGCTGATCGACGAACTGGACCGGATCGATGACCAGCTCACCGCCACCCGCCGGATGCAGGAGATCTACTCCGCACCGATCGACAAGGACCTCATCACCGAGCGGATGAAGCAGATCCGCGACGCCGGGGTCCCGGTGGCCGGTTCGCTGTCACCCAAGAATGCCTCCCAGTTCTCCGATGTGGTGGAGAAGGCCGGGGTCGACTTCTTCGTCATCCGGGGCACCACGGTCTCGGCCGAGCACGTCTCGGACCGCGACGACGTGCTGGACCTGCGCAGGTTCATCTACGACCTCGACGTGCCGGTGATCGTCGGCGGCTGTGCCACCTACCAGACCGCTCTGCACCTGATGCGAACCGGTGCTGCCGGCGTGCTGGTCGGTTTCGGCGGCGGTGCGGCACACACCACCCGGCAGGTGCTGGGTATCGAGGTGCCGATGGCCTCCGCCATCGCCGACGTCGCCGAGGCCCGCCGCGACTACATGGACGAGTCGGGGGGACGCTACGTCCACGTCATCGCCGACGGCTCGGTGGGCCGTTCCGGTGACATCGCCAAGGCGATCGCCTGCGGGGCGGACGCCGTGATGGTCGGTTCCCCGCTCGCCCGTGCCCAGGAGGCTCCTGGCAAGGGCTGGCACTGGGGGGCCGAGGCCTGGCACGGCACCCTGCCGCGCGGTGAGCGAGTCCGGTTCGCGCCGGTCGGCACCCTGGCCGAGGTCGTCAACGGTCCGTCCCGGGTCCCCGACGGCACCATGAATCTGGTCGGCGGGCTGCGCCAGGCGATGGCCACCACCGGATACTCCGATGTGAAGTCCTTCCAGCGCATCGAGCTGATCCTGCACTGAGCTGATCCAGGGCTGAGCTCATGCCGGGCTGACCGGGTGACGATCAGCACCGGGCGCTCTAGAGTGCTGTCGGGTACCGGGCCCATCCGGTACCCGCACATGAAGGGAAGCGAACACCCGATGAGTCCTGATCGTGAGTTCATCACCGGTCTGCCGAAGGCCGAGTTGCATCTTCACCTGGAGGGCACCCTCGAACCCGAGCTCAAGCTCGAACTGGCCCGGCGCAACGGCGTCGACATCGGCCAGACGAGCATCGATCAGATTCGCGACTCCTATCACTTCGTCGATCTCACCAGCTTTCTGGCGGTCTACTACCCGGCGATGCAGGTCCTGGTCACCGAACAGGACTTCCACGACCTGGCGATCGCCTACCTGCGCCGGGCGGCCGCCGACGGGATCGTCCACACCGAGATGTTCTTCGACCCGCAGGCCCACACCGACCGCGGGATCCCCTTCGCCACCGTCATCGACGGGCTGTGGTCGGCGGTCCAGGAGGCCCCGGCGCTCGGCGTCGACGCCTCCTTGATCATGTGTTTCCTGCGTGATCTGAGCGCCGAGTCGGCGATGGCGACACTGGAGGCGTCACTGCCCTACAAGGACCGGATCATCGGTGTCGGGCTGGACTCCGATGAGCGCGACAACCCGCCCGAGAAGTTCACCGAGGTCTTCGCCAGGGCCCGGCAGGCCGGCTACCGGCTCACCATGCACTGCGACATCGACCAGCCCGACTCGATCGACCACATCGAGACCGTGATCCACCGGATCGGGGTCTCCCGAATCGATCACGGTACCAACCTGGTGGAGGACCCCGCACTCGTCGAGGAGGTCCGCGATCGGGGCATCGGGTTGACCTGCTGCCCGATGTCGAACTCCTTCGTCACCGTCGGGCACACCCCGACCATGAAGGGGGAGGAGATCGTCCAGCTGCTCCGCGCGGGGGTCAAGGTGTCCTTGGCCTCCGACGACCCGGCCTACTTCGGCGGGTACCTGGTCGACAACTTCGTCGGGCTGGTCGAGAGGATGGACCTGAGCCGCGAGGAGGTCATCCAGCTGGCCCGCAACTCCTTGGAGATCAGCTGGTTGGACGCCGGGCGGAGGACCCGGTTGCTCGACCGTCTGGAGGACTACGTCGCCCGGTGAGTCGCACCGGGCCGATCCTCTAGGCTGTCGCCATGAGCGATGTGCCCCCAGAACTCGCCGAACTGCGAAACAGCATCGACAACATGGACGCCGCCCTGATCCATCTGCTGGCCGAGCGGTTCAAGATCACCCAGCGGGTCGGGGTACTCAAGGCCACCGTCGGCCTGCCGCCTGCCGACCCTGACCGGGAGAAGGAGCAGATCTGCCGGCTGCGCCAGCTGGCCGAGGTCTCCCACCTGGATCCGGAGTTCGCCGAGAAGTTCATCAGCTTCATCGTCGCCGAGGTGGTCCGCCACCACGAGGACATCAAGGAGGCCGCCGAGCGCGGCGACATCCCCCACCCCTGAGCGGGCTCAGGCGATGACATCTCCGGAGTGCACCACGCTGGGGATCCCCACGATGACAGCACCGGCGGCGACATCTTTGACCACCAGCGCATTGGCGCCGATCTTGGCGTCGTCACCGATCGTGATGTCCCCGATGACCTTGGCGCCGGCGCCGATCAGCACCCGGTTGCCGACCGTGGGGTGGCGCTTGAAGCGGCCACGCGCCCGGCCACCCAGGGTGACCTGGTGGTAGATCAGGACGTCATCGCCGACGATCGCCGTCTCCCCGATCACCACACCCATCCCGTGGTCGATGAAGAACCGCCGTCCGATGGTGGCACCGGGATGGATCTCGATGCCGGTGTAGTGACGCGAGATCTGCGACAGGATCCGGGCCATCGGACGCAGCACGGGCCACCTGGTCCAGATGTAGTGGGCGACCCGGTGCGACCAGATGGCGTGCACCCCCTGGTAGGAGATCGCCACCAGCACCCGGGAGGTCGCCGCGGGGTCCTCGCGCATCGCCGCGTCCAGGTCCTCAGACATTCGCTCACGGATCATCTGAAGGTTCTCGCGCAACGACCGGGATGTCATGTGTACCTCATCGGATCAGGACCTGAGTGGATCGGGACGTGACACAGCGTATCCACTCCACGACGGTGACAGTAGTGCTCGGGGTCCGGCCCCGGCAGGTCCCCCCGCCGGCCGGTCGACGCGATACGGCGTCTGCCCTGTGACCGGCGGTTCGAGACTGTCGCCCGGGCGCCATAGACTTGCCAGCCATGGAACAACTCCATGACGCCGTCCTGGTCGTCGACTACGGTGCTCAGTACGCTCAGCTCATTGCCCGACGGGTGCGCGAGGCCTCCGTCTACTCCGAGATCGTGCCCCACACGATGTCCGTCGAGGACATGCTGGCCAAGGACCCGGCTGCCATCATCCTGTCCGGGGGGCCCAGCTCGGTCTACGCGGACGGCGCCCCCCAGGTCGACCCGGCGATGTTCTCCGCCGGGGTCCCGGTGATGGGCATCTGCTACGGATTCCAGGTGATGGCCGAGGCCCTGGGCGGCACCGTCGCCAAGACCGGCACCAGCGAGTACGGCCGCACCAGCCTGTGCATCACCGCCCCCGGCCATCTGCTCTCACGGATCCCGCACACCATCAGCGTGTGGATGAGTCACGGTGACTCGGTGGAGCGGGCACCGGAGGGGTTCACCACGCTGGCGCGCACCGCCGGAGCCCCGGTGGCGGCCTTCGAGGACGTCGAGCGGCAGCTGGTCGGCGTCCAGTGGCATCCGGAGGTGGCCCACACCGAGTCCGGTCAGGCCGTCATGGAGCACTTCCTGTTCGACGTGGCGGGCTGTCGACCCGACTGGACGGCGTCCAGCATCGTCAGCGACCAGATCAGCCGGATCCGCGCCGAGGTGGGGGACCGCAGGGTGATCTGCGGACTGTCCGGCGGGGTCGACTCAGCAGTGGCCGCGGCCCTGGTCCAGCGGGCCGTCGGGGACCAGCTCACCTGCGTCTTCGTCGACCACGGCCTGCTGCGCAAGGGGGAGGCCGACCAGGTCAAGAAGGACTTCGTGGCGGCCACCGGGGCCGACCTGGTGGTCACCGACGAGTCCGAGCGTTTCCTGGGAGCGCTGGCCGGGGTCTGCGACCCCGAGGCCAAGCGCAAGATCATCGGGCGCGAGTTCATCCGCGCCTTCGAGGACGTGGCCCGCAACCTCAACGACGGCCAGCCGATCGACTTCCTGGTCCAGGGCACCCTGTACCCCGACGTGGTGGAGTCCGGTGGCGGTGACGGGGCGGCCAATATCAAGAGCCACCACAACGTCGGCGGCCTTCCCGAGGACCTCAAGTTCACCCTCGTCGAGCCGCTGCGCACCCTGTTCAAGGACGAGGTGAGGGCGGTCGGCAGCGAACTGGGGCTGCCTGACGAGATGGTCTGGCGTCAGCCCTTCCCCGGCCCCGGGCTGGCCATCCGGATCATCGGGGAGGTCACCAGCGAGCGCCTGGAGCTGCTGCGCGAGGCCGACTTCATCGCCCGTGAGGAGATCCGGCGGGCCGGCCTCAACCGCAAGATCTGGCAGTGCCCGGTGGTGCTGCTGGCCAATGTCCATTCCGTGGGGGTCCAGGGAGACGGGCGGACCTACGGGTCGCCGATCATGCTGCGCCCGGTCACCAGTGAGGACGCCATGACCGCCGACTGGGCCAGGGTGCCCTACGACGTGCTGGAGAAGATCTCGACGCGGATCACCAACACCCTGCCGCAGATCAACCGGGTGGCCCTGGATATCACCAGCAAGCCGCCGGCCACCATCGAGTGGGAGTGAGCGCCAGACAGCAGCGGGGCCCGGGATCTCTCCTGGGCCCCGCTGCTGTGGTCAGGGGGAGGACGCCGGTCGGCGCCGCGTCACTCCTCGGTGTAGGGATTGAAGGTGTCGCCCGACCCGGACTGGTCGCCGGGGGCGGCCGGGTCGGTGGGCCCGTGCTTGCGGCTGTTCCATGAGGTGCGGGCCTGCTCGGCGGCCTCGGTGGCGAAGCTGGAACCGTCCTCCTCGTTGGGGATGACGGCCCAGGCGACCAGGTAGATCAATGGGCCGGCTCCGGCGAACAGCACCAGGGCGGCGGCAGCGATCCTCACCAGGGTGACGTCGAGGTCCATGCTGCGGGCGATGCCGGCGCACACGCCGCCGAGCAGTCGGCCTTCCTTGGGGCGGGTGATCTTGGTCATGATCGGTGTCCTTTCGGGATGAGTGACAATACGACTCCGAGGGTCCCCAGTCCGATGAGGACAACGGGCCCCAGATGTGTGAGGTCGCGCCAGTTGATACGGGCGTCCAGGGCCAGCGCGACTCCCAGCCCTGAGACGATGGCCAGCAGCAGCCCCCAGATGAGGGCGCTGATGTCGAGGGTGCCGGTTCTGCGGTGCGGAGCAGTCATGGTGTCATGACCTCCACAGTGGCGCCGACGGCTTTGACATGAAGGGTCCAGGTCGGCGCTCCGGGCAGATGTGGACCGGTCCACTCGGTACTGCCGCCGCCGGCCAGCACGCTCTTGTCGGGGGTGGTGAGGGTGGCCCCGGCGGTGTCGGCGATCACGGTCACGTTGAGACCCTTCGGGATGGTGATGGTGACGTCGGACCCGATCGCCGCGACCGTCGTGCTCCGATCCCCGGTGAGGGTGAGACGGGAGGCGTCGATATCGGCTCGGGTACCGGTCACGGTGATTCCTGGGTCGGGGATCTCGGCGGCCTGGTGCCAGCTCATCTGTGCCGGGGAACCGGAGACCACCTGGTCGGGTATCCCGGCGCGCGGCACGGCCGCCGCACCGGTCAGCGCCAGGGCCAGGATCAGTCCCAGTGTCACGCCCAGGTGAGGGCGCCGGGTCCAGATGCCGGCCAGCTGGAAGGACGCCACCACGGCCAGCGCCATCGAGATCGCCAGCACCCACCGATGGGGTACCGGGACCGCCAACCCGATGGCCCCGGCCACCGCCGCCAGCGCCAGCATGAGTCCCAGCAATGGCCAGCTCTTGGCCGTCCGCGGCGCCGCGGTGCGGTGCACCCCGGGCGACGGGGCCGCCGGCGCCGTCACCTGGTAGGGATCGAAGGAGGGCATCCGGGTGGCCGTCGCAGCAGCAGACGCCGGCGGGGCCGGTAGCTGTCGTGGACTCCGGTGTGCACGAGCACTGCGCCGGCGCGAGCGGCGGGCCATCCACCAGGCCAGCGCCACGATGGCGGCCGGTGCCAGCCCGAAGGGAGTGACATGGCTGAGCAGCGGAGCGGTCACCGCCCACACCACCACCAGCAGCACGATCATCTGCCACCGGTGAAGCGCTGCCAACCGGGGAAGGTGCCGGGCTGCGATCGACGGGCCGTCCGGGGCGGGCATCAGCACCCAGGCGGCGGCGTAGAGCACCACTCCCACCCCCATGCTGAGCCCCAGCAGCACCGCCAGCACTCGCACCAGCAGCGGATCGACGTCCCAGTACTCCGCCAGTCCCTGGCAGACGCCGCCGGCCACCGGGGCCGAGGAGCTGCGGTGCGCCCGCTCCCACAGCGGGGTCTGCCCGGTGATCACGGGGACAGTCGCACCAGCAGCAGACGCCCCGGGTGCTGACCCGGGTGCTGGCTGCGGCTTGGTGACCGTCCTTGATGGCATGGCCCCCATGCTGCCCCCTCGGACCGGTCGGCAACATCGGGAATGACCCTGATCCAGCACCCATTCTGCGGCCATCCGGTGGAGAGCACAGCCGCACAGTGCCAGTGTGGAGGCCATGGCCGGGCAGCAGAGCGGAGCGAGCGGACCCCCGCGGGTCGGACCGGACTCACCCTCTGCCGGCGACCAGGATGTCGACGTCCGGGAGCCGCGACGGGCCTACCGCCGACATGAACAGGGCTGGGCCGTCGGGGTGGCCGCCGGGCTCGCCGAGCACCTGGGAATCCGGGTGTGGATCGTGCGGCTGGCCTTCGTGGCACTGTCCTTCTGCTACCTGATCGGGCCGATCCTCTACGGGGCACTGTGGATCCTGCTGCCCAGGGCCGAGACGGCGGCCTCCAGCCCGGGCCTGGACTCGGCGGACCGATTGGGCCTGCGCAGCAGACCGGAGGTCGGTACCGGCGCCGATGAGCAGGCCGGGCCATCCCCTCGCTCGAGCCTGACCGGGGCGCTGTTGCTGGTCGGCGTCGGACTGTTGTGGGTCCTCCAGTCGGTCGGCTTCGGGCTGTCGGCACGGTGGTTCTGGCCGGTGGTGCTGGCCGCCGGAGGGGTGGCGATGGTCTGGCGGCAGGCCGATGACTCCGCCTCGGCCGATCATCCGGCCGGCCGCCGGTGGTGGAGCGAGATGCTGGGGCGCGGCGGCCGGCTCGCGGCGGTGCGGGTCGGCTGCGGGATGGCCCTGGTGGGCTGTGCGGTCTCCCTGGTGGCGGCCTCCCAGATCGGTGTCGACGAGTTCCCGACCCTGGCCCTGATGGCCCTGATGGTGCTCGTCGGGGTGGGGCTGGTGGCCGCACCCTGGGTGCGCTCCTGGCAGCTGCGGTTGCGGCGGGCCGACTCCGAGAAGGCGGTGGCCGATGCCCGGGCCGACATGGCCGCCCATCTGCACGATTCCGTGCTGCAGACCCTGGCGCTGATCCAGCGCCAGTCCGACGATCCCAGAGCGGTGGCCACCCTGGCCCGGCGACAGGAGAGAGAACTGCGCGAGTGGCTCTACGGCGGGGCCACCGGCTCCTCGTCGCCCGATGCCGGTCCCGGCGACCAGCCACGGGCCGGTGAGTCGGTGGCCACCCTCCACAGGGCACTGGCCGGCGAGACCGGCCGGATCGAGAGCGAACGCGGGGTCGCCGTGGAGCTGGTGTGTGTCGGCGATGTGGCGATGGACGACGGGCTGGGGGTGCTCGTGCAGGCCGCCGCAGAAGCCGTCACCAATGCCGCCAAGCATTCCGGGGCATCGCGGATCGACGTCTACGCCGAGATCGAGCCGGGCCTGGTCGAGGTCTTCGTCCGCGACCGCGGTTGTGGCTTCGACCCCGATGACATCGCCGATGACAGGATGGGGGTGCGGCGCTCGATCATCGGGCGGATGGAGCGCCACGGTGGCACCGCCACCGTTCGTTCGGCACCTGGTGAGGGCACCGAGATCAGGTTGGCGATGGCCCCGGCCGGCGGCTCCGCAGGAGAACCTGCCCAGCACGCCGCCGGGCCCGGCACGACAATGAGAGCAGGTTGAGGTCGGATGAGTGAGTACTACACCCCGGTGAGCATCGTGCTGGTCGATGACCATGAGATGTTCCGGGTCGGGGTGCATGCCGAGATGGACCAGCACCGCGACAGGGTGCGAGTGGTCGGGGAGGGCTGGGACGTCGACTCCTCGGTCAAGGCCGTGATGGCCGCCCGCCCGCAGGTGGTACTGCTCGATGTGCATCTTCCCGGGGGTGGCGGCGCAGAGGTGATCAAGCAGTGCGATACCGCCGGCCTCGACCCCACCGCCACCCGCTTCCTGGCGCTGTCGGTCTCCGACGCCGCCGAGGACGTCATCTCGGTGATCCGTGCCGGCGCTCGCGGCTACGTCACCAAGTCGATCTCCTCACCGGAGCTGCTGGACGCCATCGACCGGGTCTCCACCGGGGATGCGGTGTTCTCCCCGCGGCTGGCCGGTTTCGTGCTGGACGCCTTCTCGGGATCCATCGAGGTCGCCAGTATCGATGAGGACCTGGACCGGCTCTCCCCGCGGGAACGCGAGGTGATGCGGCTGATCGCCCGTGGCTACGCCTACAAGGAGGTGGCCAGGGAGCTGTACATCTCGGTGAAGACGGTGGAGACCCACGTGTCCAATGTGCTGCGCAAGCTGCAGCTGTCCAACCGTCATGAGCTGACCCGGTGGGCGACCGACCGACGCCTGATCTGAGCTGCGGGCGGATCAGCCGGCCGCGCTGATCACTTGCGGTGGCCGGTGACCAGACCCCAGATGAACAGCAGGATGACCGAGCCGAGCACGGCCAGTCCCCAGGTGGACAGGCTCCAGAACCTGTCGATGCCGACGTGGAAGACCCTGCTGCCGATCCATCCGCCGACCACCGCGCCGACCACGCCGAGGACGATGGTGGCCAGGCAGCCGGTGGGCTTCCTGTCCCCAGGCACGATGGCCTTCGCGATGCCGCCGGCGATCAACCCCAGAACAACCCACCCGATGAATCCCATGACGACAATGCTAGGTCACCGGGGTCGACTGCGCCCTCAGCTCAGAACAGCGGCCGCCAGGGGGACAGCAGGGTCTCGGTGAACTTGGCCACCAGGGAGCGTTGGCGCCATGCGTCCAGATCGACCTCGACGCAGTTGTGCGAGTCGATCTCGAAGATTTCCTCGAGCCGGGTGGCCACCGGCGCGCCGGCGATCGAGATGTTGACCTCATAATTGCCCAGCAGCGACAACCGGTCGAGGTTGGCCGTGCCGATCGTCGACCAGGCCCCGTCGATGGTGCACGTCTTGGCGTGCACCATGGCACCCTGGTACAGCAGCAGATGGACCCCGGTGGCCAGCAACCGCTCGTAGTAGCCGCGGCTCAGCCAGTCGGCGACCACATGATTGGACTCGGCGGGCATGATGATCCGGACGTCGACCCCCCGGGCACTGGCCTTGGTGAGCGCTCCCATCAGGTCCTCGTCGGGGATGAAGTAGGCCTGCGTCATCCAGATCCGCTTCGAGGCGCGGTCGATCGCCTCCAGGTACATGTTGCGGATCGGGTACATCGCCATCCGCGGCACATTGCGGCGCACCTCGATGGCGCCGTCCCACCTCAGCGGGCCGGACATCTCGAGGAGCTGTCCGGTGCGCCGGCCCGGCAGCCCGGCGTAGGGACGGAGGTTCCACTTGTCGACGAAGGCATTCTCCAGGTCGGCGACGCTGGGCCCGACGATCCGGGCGTGGGTGTCGCGCCACCGCTCGGCATAGCTCGAGCCGATGTTGTAGCCGCCGATGTAGCCGATCCGCGAGTCCACGATGAGCAACTTGCGGTGGTCACGGCCGAGGTTGCGCAGGCTCGGCAGGCCGGGAGTGATGAGCGGGTGGGGTCGCACGTGGACCCCGGTGAGACCTGCGAAGAAGCCGGGTCCGACGACCAGGTTGGCGAACTCGTCCCAGATCGCGTACACCTCGACCCCGCGCGCCGCGGCGTCGACCAGGGCCTGGCGGAACTGGGTACCGACCTCGTCGGGCTTCCAGATGAAGGTCTCGAAGTAGACGGTGCGGGTGGCGGAGGCGATGTCGGCCAGCATCTGGGCGTAGAGGTCTCGTCCGAAGGTGAAGACGCTGACCTCGTCCTCCCCACTGGCCACCTGCTCCACCGGGGAGGTCGGGAAGCGGTAGGGGCGCCGGGACCGACGCTTGATCGCGTTGAAGGTGACCAGCGCCCCGGCGGAGGCCAGCTGCGCGGCGAGCAGGCCTCCGCCGATCCAGTTCGCCGCCCGGCGGAGGCGTCCTGGATGACGTGAGCTGCGGGCCATGGCGTCACCCTATCGGTACCGGCCGCCGGAACGGGAGGACGGCCGGGCTACCTGCGCATCGCCTTGCGAGCCAGGGCATTGCCGGCGAACTGGGCGGCCTGGACGATGATGATGATGGTGACCACCGCGATGAGGGTGACCGTCCAGTTGAACCGCTGGTAGCCGTACTGGATGGCGAACTGGCCCAGTCCGCCGCCACCGATCGCGCCAGCGATCGCTGTCATGTCCACGATCGCGATGAGGACATAGGTGTAGCCCAGCACCAGGGGCCCGAGTGCCTCGCGGGCGACCACCCCGAAGAGGATCCGCCAGGGTCCGGCGCCCATCGCCCGAGCCGCCTCGATGACGCCGGGATCGACGGTGACCAGGTTCTGCTCGACGATCCTCGACATCGCGAAGGTGGCGGCGATGCACAGCGGGAAGGTGGCCGCACTCACACCGATGGTGGTGCCGACCACCTTGAGGGTGAGCGGGCCGATCGCGGTCATGAAGATGATGAAGGGGATCGGCCGCACGATGTTCACCACGACGTTGAGCACGGTGTTGACCGCCCGGTGGGCCAGCAGACCGCCACGACGGGTGGCGTACAGCACGATGCCGAGCACCAGTCCGAGAGCGCCGCCCACGATCAGGGTGACCGCCGCCATGAACAGGGTCTGCCAGATCGCATCCAGATAGACCGGTTTGAGGGTCTGCCAGTCCATCACGCCTCCTTCTGGTTGTCGGTGCTCTGCGGGCCGGGGGCCGACGCCGCGTCCCCGGAGATGGCAGTCAGTCGACGGGCCGCTGCGGCCACGTCCTCCGGAGGGCCCGTCAGGGCGAGGGTGTAGTTGCCCAGTGCCCCGTCGCGGATCTCGATGACTCCGCCGTGGACGATCCGGAAGGCGACCTTCTGGTGGCGGCCCAGCTCGGCCAGTGCGGCACCGAAGGCTGCCGCGTCGACGCTGGGGACGTCCACCAGGGTGGCTCCGGGGTTCTGGCGGTGCAGTCTGTCGACCTCGGCGGCGTCCGGGTGCTGGCCGATGATGGTCGACAGGAACCGCTGGGTGGTCTCGGCAGTCGGGTGGGCGAAGATCTCGCGGGTCGGGCCGGTCTCGATGAGACGGCCGTGCTCCAGAACGGCGACCCGGTCGGCGATCGAGCGCACCACCTCCATCTCATGAGTGATGACGATGACGGTGACGCCGAGCTCGGCATTGATCCGGCGCAGCAGGGCCAGCACATCGGCGGTGGTCTCTGGATCCAGGGCCGAGGTGGACTCATCGGCCAGCAGGATCGAGGGCCGCCTGGCCAGTGCCCGGGCGATGCCGACCCGCTGCTTCTGGCCACCCGACAGCTGGTCGGGGTAGGTCCAGGCCCGCTCGGTCAGCCCCACGAAGGACAGCAGCTCGGTGACCCTGGCGCGTGTCTCGGTTCCCGACCAGCCTGCCAGCTTCAGGGGATAGCCGACGTTGTCGTAGACCGTGCGCGAGTTGAACAGGTTGAACTGCTGGAAGATCATCCCGATGTCGCCGCGCAGCGGCCGCAGCTGGCGCTCGCTGAACCGGGAGATGTCGGTCCCCTTGACGGTGACGGTCCCCGAGGTGGGCTGCTCCAGGCCGTTGATCAGCCTCACCAGGGTGGACTTGCCGGCTCCTGACTGGCCGATGACCGCAGAGATCTCGCCATCGTGGAAGTCCAGGGTGACGTCGTCGAGGGCGTGCACAGGACCCGACCGGGTCGCGAATGTCTTCGCGACCCGGTCGAGGCGGATGATCGCGCTCACTTGTGCTCGATCTCGGTCTGCAGCTTGTCAAGGGCGGTCTGCAGATCGGCCTGGGACTTGCCGGTGACGATCTCGGCGGTGTTCTGGGACTCCTCGGTGACGGCCTTGGTGACCTCGGGATCGTGCCAGAGCTGGGCCACCTTGAGGTATGTGGCGTTGTCCTTGTCCTTGGCGCGGGCGGCGAAGATATTGATGTAGGGGGCGGACTCGGAGCTGTTCGGGTCGTCGGAGGCCAGCGCCGACTCGGGATCGAGCTTGGCGTCCAGGGCGAAGCCGTTGTTGATGACCGAGGCGGCCACGCTCGGCAGGGCGGTGACGGTCTGGGAGGCGTCCACGGCGGTGACACTCACCTTGGACTGGTCGGCCAGCACGTCGGCGGGGGTCGACAGCGGGGATCCGCCGTCCTTCAGCTTGAGCAGCCCTGCCTTCTGCAGCAGCAGCAGGGCGCGTCCCTGGTTGGTGTCGTCATTGGGGATGGCGACCTTGGCACCGGCCGGGATCTGGCTGATCGCGGTGTGCTTCTTGGAGTAGATCGACAGCGGGACGATGTAGGTCGAGGCCAGCGGGATGAGGTTGTCGTGGTTCTCGACGTTGTAATTGGCCAGGAAGAAGATGTGCTGGAAGTAGTTGAGATCGATCTGCCCCTGGGACAGTGCCCGGTTGGGCTGGTTGTAGTCGCTGAAGTCCACCTTCTTGATGGTGATGCCCTGATCGGCGGCCTTCCTGATGAGGATCGGCCAGAACTTGGCGCCGGCCTCGGTGGTGCCGATCCGCACCGTCGTGGTGGCTGCGGCGGGCGATCCACCGGCCGTGGCGGCCTCGGGCGAGGAATTGCGCTGGGTGGCCCAGACGACCACTGCGGCGATGATCGCTGCCACCACGACCGCTGCGGTGATGATCAGTCCCTTGCGGGATCCGCGGGGCTTCTCGGGCAGAGCCTGGGGGGAGTCGGGGGAGGTGCCGGCGCCGGGTGCGTCGCCGGTCGGGGAGTTCGAGTCGGGAGGGGAAGGGGTGCTCATGGTGATGCTCCTGGGGCATGGAACTGGCTGGATGCCAGTGGGAGGATTCGGATCGGATGATTCGGCGGGGGTGCGCTCCGACTGGTGCGGACGCCTCGGTCCACAGCCGGTTCACGCGATGAGGGCAGACTCCGCCATCGGAGGTCCTGCGGTGAGATATCGGTTCGGCCCCGATGAGGGATCAATGCGATCCGGTGAGGGATCGGCCTGATCGGGGGCCGGGCGAGTCAGCAGGTGCCGGTCATTCGGCAACACATGACATCGTCACAGCCCATCATCATCGCTGCGCGCTGGTTGGCGCGAACGAGATGGCTGCTGGCGATCGCCATGGTTTCTCTCCTTGTCAGGTGACCCTGCTGCAGTGGTGATGCCAGGCTCGAGAACCTGGGCCGATGATCGCGGAGTAGCACTGCGATCAATGTTTCAGCTGTGTTTCGCCACTTCGACGGTGACACTATGAGCCGGGACACCGGAAGTCAAACCGTCCTCGACTCGTCTGCCAGGGGCCGTAGTGTTGTCCTCGCCATGAGTGACGCCACCCCAGACCTGTTCTCCTTCTTCGCCGCGCCCCGGGACCAGCCCCCGGAGCCGGGGACCCAGCAGTCGCAGGCTCCGGCGCGCCCCGGCGTGCTGCCCTCGGCGCCGGGGGAGCTAGCGGCCGCCCGTCCCGCCAGCGAGACCGAGCTGCTGGAGGGCCTCAACCCGCCCCAGCGAGAGGCTGTGCTGCATGCCGGCTCCCCGGTGCTGGTGGTGGCCGGTGCCGGATCGGGCAAGACCCGGGTGCTCACCCGTCGGATCGCCCACCTGGTCCAGGTGCGCGGCGTCCACCCCGGATCCATTCTGGCCATCACCTTCACCAACAAGGCCGCCGCGGAGATGAAGGCCAGGGTGGTCGAACTGGTGGGACGCAGGGCCCGCCCGATGTGGGTCTCCACCTTCCACTCGGCCGCGGTACGGATACTGCGCTCCGACATCGACCGGCTGGGGATGTCGCGAAACTTCTCGATCTACGACGACACCGACGCCAAGCGGCTGATCGCCCTGGTGACCCGGGACGCCAACCTGGACCCCAAGAAGTTCCCGCCGCGCCAGGTGATGAACTGGATCTCGGAGCAGAAGAACGAGCTGGTCGACCCGGCGGCTGCCGCCGACGCCGCCAGCACCGGCAATGACAGGATCCACGCAGATCTCTACGCCGAGTACCAACGGCGTCTGAGGGCGGCCAATGCCCTGGACTTCGACGACCTCATCATGTCCACGGTGATGCTGCTGAGAGACTTCCCGGATCTGCGCGAGCAGTACCGGCGCCGGTTCCGCCATGTCCTGGTCGACGAGTACCAGGACACCAACACTGCCCAGTACCAGTTCATCCGGGCGCTGTGCGGAATCGATGGGGGAGTCGCCGATCAGACCGACGACGGTGAGCAGGCCAGAACCGTCGACCCCCCGGAGCTGATGGTGGTGGGCGACTCCGACCAGTCGATCTATGCCTTCCGCGGCGCCACCATCCGCAACATTCTCGACTTCGACAAGGACTTCCCCGGCGCCCGCACCATCCTCCTGGAGCAGAACTACCGCTCCACCCAGACCATCCTCAGCGCTGCCAACAGTCTGATCCAGGTCAACCCGAACCGGCCGGCGAAGAACCTGTGGACGGACGCCGGAGATGGCGAGAAGATCGTCGGCTACGTCGCCGACACCGAGCATGACGAGGCCGCCTGGGTGGGACGCACCATCGACGAACTCGTCGACGCCGGCAGGACCAGCTACGGCGAGGTGGCGGTCTTCTACCGCACCAATGCCCAGTCACGTCCCTTCGAGGACGTCTTCATCCGCACCGGGCTGCCCTACCGGGTGGTCGGGGGAGTGCGGTTCTACGAGCGGCGCGAGGTGCGAGATGCCGTCGCCTATCTGCGGGCGATCGCCAACCCGGCCGATGACATCTCGGTGAGACGGATCCTCAATGTCCCGAAGCGGGGAATCGGGGCGCGTGCCGAGGCCAGCCTCGAGGTCTTCGCGACCGCCCGTCGGATCCCCTTCTCCGAGGCCGTCTCGAGGGCCGGGGAGATCACCTCGATGGCCAGCCGGTCGATGCATCAGATCGCCTCCTTCGCCGAGCTGATGGAGACCCACCGGCAGATGGTCGCCGAGGGCAGGCGGGCCGATGAGATCCTGGACTCGATCCTCAAGAAGTCCGGCTACATCGCCGAACTGGAGAACTCCAAGGATCCCCAGGACGAGACCCGGCTGGAGAACCTCGTCGAGCTGTTGTCGGTGGCACAGGAGTTCGTCTCCCGGGTGCACACCATCGACCTGGGGACCGGGGCGGAGGATCCGGCCCAGGGCCCGTCTGCGGTGGAGGCCGATGACTCGTTGCCGGCCTTCCTGGAGCAGATCGCCCTGGTCGCCGACTCCGACGCGCTGCCCGAGGAGGGTGACGGGGTGATCACCCTGATGACCCTGCACACCGCCAAGGGATTGGAGTTCGACACCGTCTTCGTCACCGGTTTCGAGGACGGCGTCTTCCCTCATGCCCGGTCCCTGGCCGATCCCAAGGAACTCGCCGAGGAACGCCGGCTGGCCTATGTCGGCCTCACCCGGGCTCGCAAGCGGCTGATGCTGTCGCGGGCGGTGGTGCGGACCACCTGGGGCCAGCCCCAGTACAACCCGGCGAGCCGATTCATCGACGAGATCCCTGCCGAGCTGGTGCACTGGGAGCGGGTGGCCGACGCGGCCCCCAGCTGGGCCTCGACGGCCGACTCCGGTTCCCGGCGAGCCCGCGCCAGCCTCGACGACGAGGGTCCGGTATTCGGCTCGGGGACCGGCCTCGGTGCTGGACGCTCCAGAGCGACCAAGGCGCCAGCCGTCTCGCTGGCCCCCGGGGACAAGGTGCTGCACACCCAGTTCGGGTTGGGCACCGTGCTGGCCACCAAGGGCTCAGGAGGAAGTGCCACCGCCGACGTCGACTTCGGGTCAGTGGGGACCAAGCGGCTGGCGCTGAAGTTCGCCCCCCTCGAGAAGCTCTGAGCCCCGGGATCAGGGCTTGAGACCCAGGGACCTCAGGAAGACCAGCGGGTCGGTGGTGCTGTAGACATCCCCAGGGGTGGTGCCCTGCGGGTAGTACTCGAAGTGCAGATGACAGCCGAAGGCGCGGCCGGTCTGCCCGGAGTAGCCGATCAGCTGGCCGGGCTTGACGATCTGCCCGGGGGTCACCCCGATGCTGGACATGTGGGCGTAGAGCACCGACCCGCCATTGGCCAGGTGGATGACCACGTGGTTACCGGCCCAGGATGCGGAGACCTGCTGGCCGACCACACCGGTGGCAACCGCGTACAGCGGAGTGCCACAGGCGGCGACGAAGTCCTCGCCGGTGTGCCAGCGGGCCCACACCCCGGTCTCCCCCCAGTAGGAGCCCAAGGTGTAGGAACCGGGACGGACCGGCATCGAGGCTCCGCCGTCGTTGGTGATGGCGGCGGTGGTGCCGGGGGTGATCTTGACCCCGGAGGCGGCGGCGGCCTTGGCGAGCCGTTCCTCGGCTGCCTTCTTCTCGGCAGCGATCTGCTTGGCGCGCTTCTTCACCGCCGCGACGGAGGCGTCCATCTCCTTGGCGCGGGCGGTCTCGGAGACCGAGGCCGCATTGCTCTGGATCTCGTCAGTGGTGGTGGCCAGGTTGGTGCTGCGCTGTTGGGCGGCGGTCTGGCTCATCGCCTTGTCGATCTGGGAGCGCACGCTGTTGCGGGAGACCGAGGAGCCACGGGCATCGCGCGAGCTCCGAGCGGCCTTGTCGGCCTTGGAGCGCGAGCTGGTGGTGTTCGACGAGAGGCCCTCGGTCGGAGAGGTCGAATCGGTCTGCGGGACGGCCCTGGTGATATCGGGCCGGGAGGTGTCGACGGCCAGCGAGTTCAGATTGGTGGCCGCCGAGCTGGAGGCGCTGGCCATCATCACGCCACCGACGCTCACCGAGGCCAGCACCGCGACGACCGCGGCGGCGATGCCGACCCGCAGGGGGGAGTGACGTCGCCGTTCGATGAAGGGCCGGTCCTGGTCGGCATCAAGGTCCCGGGTGAGGGCGTCCTGGGGGGTCAACGGCGTCTCGGCGTCATCCCGGTCGTCGCGGTCCTCGTCGACGATGACCGACCTGCGGAGGAACTCCAACGGTGCGAATCCGCCCTGGCGTTGCCTGTGTGTGCTCACTGAACTCCTCGTTACCTGGACCGGGGTTCGCGGGGGAGGCGAGTCCCGGTCCTGCGACGTCCGTACCGGGGCGCCGGTGCAATTCTGAGAAAACTGTAGCATCTCTCAGGAAGTGCTCCAACTCGCCTGATCAACCAATGCCGGGCGCGCTTCCGGCGGCGTTGGTAGTGTGGCGGCGGCTGCCCAGTCCGGCCTCGATGCCGGCCAGTCACAGACCCGAAGGGGCTCACCGTCGACTGCCCTCAACGGCAGCACATCAACCTCGCAGAGCGGAGAGATTGTGGATCTGTACGAGTATCAAGCCCGGGACCTCTTTGAGGCCCACGGGGTCCCGGTGCTCCGGGGTATTGTCGCCGAGACTCCGCAGGAGGCCTCACGGGCCGCTGCCGAGCTGGGCACCCCGGTGGTCGCCGTCAAGGCCCAGGTCAAGGTCGGCGGCCGCGGCAAGGCCGGCGGGGTCAAGATCGCCAGATCCCCCGAACAGGCCGGGGAGCAGGCTGCCGCCATCCTCGGGATGGACATCAAGGGTCACACGGTGGCCAAGGTGATGATCGCGGAGGGAGCCCAGATCGCCGAGGAGTACTACTTCTCGATCCTGCTGGACCGCGGTGAGCGCCAGTACCTCGCGATGTGCTCGCGCGAGGGGGGGATGGACATCGAGACCCTGGCCCGGGAGCGCCCCGAGGCACTGGCGAAGGTGCCGGTCGACCCGCTGGTGGGTATCGACGAGGCCAAGGCCGTCGAGATCCTGGAGGCTGCCGGATTCGACGCGGCGGCCCGGCCTGCGATCGTCCCGGTGATCCTCAAGCTGTGGGAGGTCTTCACCGGCGAGGACGCCACCCTGGTCGAGGTCAACCCGATGGTTCGCACCGATGACGGCCGGATCATCGCCCTGGACGGGAAGGTGACCCTGGACGGCAATGCCGCCTTCCGCCACCCCGACCATGCAGGCCTGGTGGACCGGGCCGCCACCGATCCGCTGGAACTGCGCGCCTCGGAGCTCGGTCTCAACTACGTCAAGCTTGACGGATCGGTCGGCGTCATCGGCAACGGTGCAGGCCTGGTGATGAGCACCCTGGACGTCGTCGCCTACGCCGGAGAGAACCTCCCCGGATCCCCCAGACCGGCGAACTTCCTGGACATCGGCGGCGGCGCCTCGGCCGAGGTGATGGCCAATGGACTGGATCTCATCATCTCCGACCCGCAGGTGCGCTCGGTCTTCGTCAATGTCTTCGGCGGCATCACGGCCTGCGACGAGGTGGCCCACGGCATCAAGGGTGCTCTGGAGACCCTCGGCGACAAGGCCAGCAAGCCACTGGTGGTCCGGCTGGACGGCAACAACGTCGAGCAGGGTCGCGCGATCCTTCACGACTTCAACCATCCACTGGTGACCATGGTGGCCACCATGGACGAGGCGGCCAGCAGGGCCGCCGAGCTCGCATCCCAGGAGGCCTGAGAACCATGTCCATCATTCTCGATCAGAACTCAAGGATCATCGTCCAGGGCATGACCGGCTCCGAGGGGATGAAGCACACCCAGCGGATGCTCGCCAGCGGCTCGCGGATCGTCGGCGGGGTCAACCCCCGCAAGGCCGGCCAGACGGTCGGCTTCGAGGGGGACGTCGTGGTGCCGGTGTTCGGCACCGTGGCGGAGGCGATGGCGGCCACCGGTGCCAATGTGACGGTGGTCTTCGTCCCCGCCAGATTCACCGGAGCCGCCGTGATGGAGGCCATCGAGGCCGAGATCCCCTTGGTGGTGTGCATCACCGAGGGGGTCCCTGCCGCCGATGAGACGAGATTCGTCGCAGCCGCCCGCAGGACGGGCAAAACCCGGATCATCGGGCCGAACTGCCCGGGCATCATCAGCCCAGGCAAGTCCAATGCCGGCATCACCCCTGCCGACATCACCGGGCCCGGCCGGGTCGGGCTGGTCTCCAAGTCCGGCACCCTGACCTACCAGCTGATGTTCGAGGTGCGCGATCTGGGGATCTCCACGGCACTGGGGATCGGCGGGGACCCGGTGGTGGGCACCACCCACATCGATGCCCTGCAGGCCTTCCAGGATGATCCGGAGACCGACGTCATCGTGATGATCGGCGAGATCGGGGGAGACGCCGAGGAACGGGCCGCGGCCTACATCAAGGAGCACATCACCAAGCCGGTGATCGGATATGTGGCCGGGTTCACCGCCCCCGAGGGCAAGACGATGGGCCACGCCGGTGCCATCGTGTCGGGCTCCTCGGGAACCGCGTCAGCCAAGAAGGAGGCTCTCGAGGCGGCCGGTGTGCGGGTCGGCAGGACTCCCTCCGAGACAGCTCAGCTGGCCCATCAGGCGGTCACCGCACTGACGCGGTAGCGCCTCCGAGCCGACCGGGCCGGCGGGCCGCTCAGCTGTGCTGGGTGGCCCGCTGGGCGGCCCGGACGGCCAGCTGGGTCCAGGCGTCGTCACCGAACTTGTAGGTCGGGGTGACATTGGCCAGCAGGTAGACCAGCTGGTTGCCGACGGTGGTCACCGAGACCTGGAAGACCGCCTGATGGCCCGATCCGGCGTCCTGGGTCACCAGGAAGGACCGCCCCGCGATCCTGGCGTCGTTGTCGCCGGTGCCGGTGAAGGTCTTCGCGTTGCCGACCTTGGCGGTGGCGAGGGTCTTGGCACAGCCGGCGATGCTGTCGCCGATTTTCTTGGCGAAGGCCTGGGCCCCCGCCGCGTTGGAGAAGGTGAACTTCACGGTGTCGAGGCCGAATCCCTGCGGAGCCGACGGGTCCTTGTAGAGCAGGTAGGTACGCTGCTGGCGGGCCGAGGGACCCGAGGCGGTGGCCAGGGTCACCCCCTCGCACTGGGTGCCCTTGCTGGAGACCCCGGCGGGGGCGGCCGCCTGCCATTCCCCCTGATCGGCGGTCAGCCTGGGCAGGTCCGAGGTGATCAACCAGCCCGGCTCCCCGGAGACGGGGGGAACGCCCTGGGTGGTCCGCACCGTGGTGGGACAGCTTCCGGCGGCCGGCCTGCAGCTGCGTGCGGCCGCCTTGGCGATCGCCTCGGCGGCCAACGAGGCGGCCACCGGGGAGCCGGAGCTCGCGGCGTCCAGGGCCTGGATCTCGCGGCCGGTGCGCGCCAGCACCACGGTGCGGTACTGGGTGGCAGCACCCTGGAAGGCGAAGGTCACCGCCATCGCCTGGTCGGCCAGTCCGGTGATGGTGCTGGCGGAGACGATCAGCGCCGGCACCGAGTCGCAGGCGGCCAGCGAGGCGGCCTCGGAGGCGTAGGCCGTCCTCGCGGTGGCCACATCGGGGTAGCTGTCGACCCTGTTCAGCGCCGATGTCCCGGTGCCGGCCGAGGAGGTGAAGGCGCGCTGCCAGGTCGACAGCGGATTGGGATGACTCGTGTCGCGGACGATGCAGGAGATGGCCTCGGGGGAGTCCGCCGAGACCGTGGCCACCGTGGACGCCACCTGCCAGGAGCTCTTGGGATCCAGCAGGGTCGCCTCGGGGGCACTCATCAGCGCATCCTGTGGCAGCGGAGTGGCTGAGCCGCTGCTGCTGGCCGGGCCGGATGGGGCGTCGGCCATCGGCGTCCGGTGAGTGAACCGGGAGACCGTCACCACCACGATGGCGGCCAGCAGCACGGCGACCAGGCCCCAGAGCCACCAGCGGCGGCCCGACCCACGATCGACCACCAACTCGTCAGCACCGGGCTGCGCGTGGCGGCCGGTCGAGTGCCGCCCGGAGCTGCCGCGTCCGGGACCCGCCGCGTCCTCGGACGGATCGGCTGCGGCCCGCGCCAGTGGTGGTGAGGCCTGCGGGGAGGCGGGGACGACCGGCTCTCCAGAGCTGGAGCGGCTCGGCTGACGGTGCCGGTCCCTGCGTCGGGACCGGGGGCCACCGGCGGCGGGTCGCCGGAAAGCGGCATCGGGGTCGGCATCCTCCGGCTGGTCCGGCTCGGCGGCCTGCTCGGCCGATTCGGGCGGCAGCCCGCGGCGCGCGGCGCTGGAGCGAGGTTCCGTCGAGTCCCGATCGGTGCCCTGGGGCTGAGAGCTCTCGGGTATCCCGCGCCGGGGCCAGCTGGTGGGTTCCTCACTCACTCGGATGCCTCCAGGAGTAGACAACGTGACATCGCAACTTGACGTTGCAGGACATCGCGACTCGCCGGGGCCGGTCCGGTCGGGCGCCCGGCGCGCAGTCGCGTCTGCTCCGGCAGAGTTTACAGCCCCCGCCGCAGCGGTGATGGCGACTCGATCGGCCATCTGGGATGGTAGAGGCCGGGCCGATGGAAGGGGTCAGCTGTGCCGAGAGCACGTCATCCGCGCCGTGGCAGCCGTTCGAGAGCCGCCACAGATCGACTCGACCTCGCCGTCGAGTCCTCGGCCCGCAACCGCCGTCACGACCCGGGCCCGCGGTGGCCCTGGCCGGTCGTCACCGTGCTGAGTTGCCTGCTGGGGGTGCTGGGGGTCTGGGTGCTGCTCACCGGGCTGGTCATCCCCGAGTGGCTGGCGCTGTCGGAAGGCGACTTCGGGGACCTGGTCGGGGGCTCGGCGCAACTGTGGTTGCTGGCTCAGGGGGTTCCGCTCGGCGCGCTGGGACTGAAGGTGGGACTGGTGCCGCTCGGTCTGACCCTGCTGCTCCTGCTGGTGGGGGAGCGGACCTGCCACTACTCGGCCCGGGTGATGGGGGCCGCCAGACGTGCCTCGGGCGGATCCGCCGACCTGGTCGACGCCGTCCGGCTGGCTGCCCTGCACGCCTCGACCCAGCTGGCCGCCGTGGTGCTGGTCGCCGGTGCCGTGCCCGGTCACCAGCCCTGGGGGCGAGTGCTGATCGGGGGACTCACGATGGGTCTGGCGACCGGGTTGGCCGGTGCGCTGCGGGGTGCACGGCCTGCGGTCGCCGAGCTGATCCCGGACTGGGCCCGCGATCTGCTGGCCGGTGCCTCGGCCGGCTGCGCGGTGGCCCTGGTCGGAGGCATCGCTGCCCTGATCGCCGGTCTGATCGCCCACGGCGCCCGAGTGGTGGAACTCCACGAGTCCTTGGGGGCCGGGGCATGGGGGGGTGTGGTGCTGATCCTGCTGCAGCTGGGCTGGCTGCCCAATCTGATGATCTGGTGGACCTCGTGGACCCTGGGGCCGGGTTTCGCCGTCGGGTCCGCCACCTCGGTGAGCCCCTTCGGAGTCCATCTCGGAATGGTGCCGTCCATCCCGATCCTCGGCGCGCTACCGGCCAATGGCGCCCCCAGTGACTGGGTGAGGCTCTGGCTGCTGGTCCCGATCGCGGCGGGGGCGGTGGCAGGAATGCTGGTCGCCAGGCGGCGTCGCGCGGATCCGGCCCTCCCGCTACTGGCGCTCACGACCGCATCGGGGGTGCTGGCCGGCCTGGTGCTGGGGTTGCTCGGAGCGCTGTCGGCAGGGGGGATCGGCCAGGCCAGGATGGCCCGGATGGGCGCCCCGACGCCGGCGATGCTCGGCATGGCGGTGGCCCTGCTCGGCGGCGGTGCACTGCTGGCCGGGGCAGTGCGGCTGCTGGTGACCCGGCTGCCTGCGGCCACCTCCTCGACGGTTCGGCAGGCTCCGGACGAGACCGAGGAGCAGACCCGCAGGATTGCCCGTCAGCCGGATCACCCCACCAGCGAGCAGCACGGTTGATGCCGGCGCCCGCACTGCCCACCCAGGGCCCCGATGGGAGAGCTCCGGGAATGAGGATGCATACTGGGGAGGCACACGTGCTCCGGGGTCGGTGAGAGTCCGAACCGGCGGTGACAGTCCGCGAACCATCGGTCAGGGTGACCTGGCGATGGCCGAACCGGTGAAAATCCGGTACCGACGGTGAAAGTCCGGATGGGAGGCAGCACGTGGGACCTGCGCGGTGCGCGCGGGCCGGTGGCGTGGTACCAGCCGTCGGTCCCTGCCATCGTGTGACGTCGTCGTCGGCCGTGGGCCGATGGTGGCGCGGGTCCCTGGCGACCCCGGCGTTCGTGAGGACGCGAATGAAGGGTTGCCGATGATCGAACATCCTGTGGCCGACGAGGGCCACCAGTGGGATGAGGCCATGCGTCGAGCCGTCGAGCTGGCCACCAACAGTCCGGTTCCCGACCCCAATCCCCGGGTCGGATGCCTCCTGATCGGCCCTGCCGGCCAGGTTCTGGGACGGGGCTGGCACCATGGCGCAGGCACCGCCCATGCCGAGGTCGAGGCGCTGCGTGACGCCGCCCGCGCCGGACTCCCGTCCTCGCAGGGAACCGCGCAGCTGCCGGCCGGCTCCACCGCCGTGGTCAGCCTGGAACCCTGCAACCACACCGGGCGCACCGGGCCCTGCGCCCAGGCCCTGCTGGCCGCCGGGGTGGATCGGGTGGTGATCGGCCAGTCGGACCCCAACCCGCTGGCAGCCGGCGGGGCCCAGACGCTGGCAGCAGCCGGCGTCGAGGTCATCACCGGGGTGCTGACCGGTGAGGCGATGGCTCTCAACCCGGACTGGACGTTCGCGATCACCCATGGCCGCCCGAAGGTGGTCTGGAAGTACGCCGCCACCCTGGACGGCCGGTCAGCGGCCGCCGACGGTACCAGCCAGTGGATCACCTCGGCCCCCGCGCGGGCGCGGGTGCATGCCGGACGGGCGATCTGCGGAGCGGTGATGGTGGGTACCGGGACGGCCCTGGCCGACGACCCACGGCTCACGGTCCGCGACGACCGGGGGGTCGAGGCGGGCCACCAGCCACTGCGGGTCGTGGTCGGCGAACGCCCGCTGCCTGCCGGTAGTCGGTTGCGCGACGACTCCGCCGCCACCCTGCAGATCTTCAGCCATCAACCCGACCAGGTGCTGGCCGAGCTGCACCGGCGGGGCATCCACCGGGTCTGGCTGGAGGGCGGCGCCAGGCTGGCCGGGGCCTTCTGGAGGGCCGGACTGGTCGATGAGGTGATCGGCTACATCGGCCCGCGGCTGCTGGGGGCCGGGCCGGGCACCCTGGCCGACGCCGGGGTCGCCACCATCGCCGACGCCCATCAACTCACCATCGACTCGGTCTCGATGGTCGGCCCGGATGTGGAGATCCGGGCCCACCCGGCGAGGACCGGGGAGACCAGCAACCAGGAACCGGCCACCGTCCTCGGTGGCCGCCGCGACAGGAGATGACGATGTTCACAGGGATAGTCGAAGAACTCGGCGAGCTCGCCGATATCCAGCACGGCGCCGATTCGGCGACGATGACCATCCGGGGGCCGCTGGTGACCTCCGATGCCAGCCTGGGCTCCTCGATCGCCGTGGACGGTGTCTGCCTCACCGTCACCGAGATCGACGGGGACCGGTTCAGCGTCGACGTGATGGCCGAGACGCTGGCCCGCAGCGGTCTGGGACGGCTCCACCCCGGCGACGCCGTCAACCTGGAGAGGGCCGTGCCGGCCGGTGGCCGGATGAGCGGTCACATCGTCCAGGGACATGTCGACGGCATCGGGCAGATCCTCCGGCGCACTCCGGGGGACCACTGGGAGACGGTGCGGATCTCGGTCCCCCAGCGGCTGGAGAGGTACATCGTCGAGAAGGGCTCCATCGCGGTTGACGGCACCTCGCTGACGGTGGCCGCCACCGGACCGGGGTTCTTCGAGATCGGCCTCATCCCGACCACCATGAGGTCCACGGTGCTGGGCTCCCTGCCGGTCGGTGCCGAGGTCAACCTGGAGGCCGACGTCATCGCCAAGTACCTCGAGTCCCTCACCCGGGCCACCCTCACCCAACCCACCCAGACCCAGGGAGCACACCGATGACTCGATTCGCCACCATTGAGCAGGCCCTGGAGGAGCTGCGTGCCGGACGCCCGGTCCTCGTCCTGGACGACGAGAACCGCGAGAACGAGGGGGATGCCATCCTGGCGGCCTCGCTGGCCGGCCCGCAGTGGGTGGGCTGGATGGTCCGCCACACCTCGGGGTACCTGTGCGCCCCGATGACCGAGGACCGCGCCGACCGGCTCGGACTGCCGCTGATGTGGCCGGCCAACCAGGACCCGATGCGCACCCGGTACACCGTCGCCGTCGACGCCGCCGAGGGCACCACCACCGGGATCGGTGCCGCCGAGCGGGCGCACACCTGCCAGGTGCTGGCCGACCCGGACTCGGGCCCGGACTCGCTGGTGCGCCCCGGCCACATCCTGCCGCTGCGGGCCCGGGCCGGCGGCGTCCTGGAACGGCGCGGTCACACCGAGGCCGCAGTCGATCTCACCCGGCTGGCCGGGCTCCCACCGGTCGGGGTGATCGGTGAGATCGTCGACGACCGGGGGCGCTGTCTGCGCACCCCCGATGTGCTGGCGCTCGGCGAGCAGGAGGGGCTGTGCGTCATCACCATCGACTCGCTGGCCCGGTGGCGCCGCGAGCACGACGACCCGACGACTGCCGGCCCGGTCGACCGGGTGAGCCCGGGAGCCGCTGCCAGCCTGCCCACCCGGCACGGCGTCTTCACCGTCACCGGCTACACCGACCACCGCACCGGTGCCGAGCACCTGCTGATGGTGCCCGAGCGCGGACTGGAGGCCGATGACGGCGGTCCGGCGCTGGTGAGGGTGCACTCGGAATGCCTGACCGGTGACGCACTGGGATCGCTGAGATGCGACTGCGGGGAGCAACTGCACCAGGCGATGGAGACCGTGCGGCGTCACGGCGGTGCGATCATCCTGCTGCGCGGCCACGAGGGCCGCGGGGTGGGGCTGTTCAACAAGATCGCCGCCTACCACGCCCAGGACGCCGGGCTGGACACCGTCGACGCCCAGACCAGCCTGGGGCTGCCGGTCGATGCCCGGGAGTACGGCGCAGCGGTGGCCATCCTGTCGGGGATCGGACTGTCCCGGGTGCGCCTGATGACCAACAACCCGGCCAAGATCTCGGCCCTGCGGCAGGCCGGGATCGAGGTCACCCCCTTCCCGCTGGAGGCCCCGGTGCATCCCGAGGACCTGCACTACCTGCAGACCAAGAGGGACCGGATGGGCCACACCCTCCATCTGGGCCCCGACGCCACCGAGCAGAGCACACCGAACCAGCAGGACGACCAGAACCAGGACGAACAGAACAGGGAGCAGATCGCATGAGCGCACGCAAGGGCACCGCAGGACAGGCCATTCCCGATCTCGGACCCCTCGACGGCACCGGCCTGAGCGCCGCCGTGGTGGCCTCCAGCTGGCACCAGGTGGTGATGGACGGGCTGATCGCCGGAGCCCTGAGGGGACTGGCCGAGGCCGGCATCACCGAACCGGAGCTGGTCCGGGTGCCCGGCTCCTTCGAACTGCCGGTGGCCTGTTCCAGGCTGGCCCAGGACTTCGACCTGCTGGTCGGCCTGGGAGTGGTCATCCAGGGGGAGACGCCGCATTTCGACTATGTCTGCACGGCGGCCACCGAGGGGATCACCCAGGTGGCGGTCCGCACCGGCACCCCGATCGGTTTCGGGCTGCTCACCTGCGACGACGAGGCCCAGGCGCTGGACCGCTGCGGCATCGAGGGGTCCAAGGAGGACAAGGGGTACCAGGCGGCCGAGGCGGCGGTGGCCACCGTGCTGGCGCTGAGATCGGTGGGGCACTGAGGCGGGCTCCTCAAGGCGATCCGGAGCCGGTCCGTTGACAGCGCACCGGCTCCGGCGGGGGCGTCTCACCGCTGAGGTCGGCCACCCCCCGGATGGATACAGTGGGGCCGTGGCCCTTCGCGTGGTGGTGCTCGTCTCAGGATCAGGGACCCTGTTGCAGGCTCTCATCGATGCCTGCCGGGCAGACCAGCTGGACGCCCGGATCGTCGCCGTCGGCTCCGACCGAGCGGCTGCCGCCGCACTCGACAGAGCCATCGAGGCCGGAATACCCACCTTCGTCGAGGCACTGGACCCCGGCGCCGACCGAGCCGAGTGGGACCGGCGTCTCAGCGGCGATGTCGAAGAACTCGCCGCCGACCTGGTGGTGTGCGCCGGATTCATGAAACTGCTCGGCCCGGCCTTCCTGGCCCGCTTCGGGGGCCGGGTCATCAACTCCCATCCGGCCCTGCTGCCCGCCTTCCCCGGCATCCACGGGGTGCGCGACGCGCTGGCCTACGGGGTCAGGATCACCGGCGCCACCGTCTTCCAGGTCGACGCCGGAATCGATACCGGGCGGATCCTCGCCCAGCGGGCCGTGGAGGTGCTGGAGGCCGACACCGTGGAGACCCTGCACGAGAGGATCAAGGTGCAGGAGCGCCAGATGCTCGTCGAGGTGCTGGCCGATCTGGCAGCAGCCCCCTCCCCGCCCGGATCTCCCACCACACTCTCATCACCCACTACTGAAGGGATACCCAGTGACTGATCGCCAACCCATCCGCCGCGCCCTCGTCTCCGTCTATGACAAGACCGGCCTGGAGGATCTGGCCGCCGCTCTCGACCAGGCCGGTGTCGCCGTCGTCTCCACCGGGTCCACCGCCAAGGTGCTGGCCGCGACCGGCCTGCAGGTCACCGAGGTGAGCGAGCTCACTGGCTTCCCGGAGTGCCTGGACGGCCGGGTCAAGACCCTGCACCCCAAGGTGCACGCCGGAATCCTGGCCGACCGCCGCCTCAAGTCCCACCGCGACCAGCTCGCCGAGCTCGGCGTCGAACCCTTCGACCTGGTGGTGTGCAACCTGTACCCCTTCTCCGAGACGGTGGCCAGCGGCGCCGGTTTCGACGACTGCATCGAGAAGATCGACATCGGCGGGCCCTCGATGGTCCGCGCCGCCGCCAAGAACCATGCCAGCGTCGCGGTGCTCACCTCCCCGGCCCAGTACCAGGGTCTGGCCCGGGCGCTGGCCGACGGCGGCTACACCGAGGCCGAACGGCGGGTGCTGGCGGCCAGGGCCTTCGCCCACACCGCCGCCTACGATGTGGCGGTGGCGGGCTGGTTCGCCACCCAGGAGGGGGTCGGGGTCGACGGCGTCCCGACCTTCGTGGGAACCACCGGAGAACTCAAGGAGAAGCTGCGCTACGGCGAGAACTCCCACCAGGCCGCGGCGATCTACCTCACCCCCCAGGGGCCGGGGCTGGCCGGCGCCCAGCAGCTGCACGGCAAGGCGATGAGCTACAACAACTACGTCGACACCAACTCGGCGCGCCGGGCCGCCTTCGACTTCGATGATCCCTGCGTGGCCATCATCAAGCACTCCAATCCCTGCGGTATCGCGACCGGCGCCGACATCGCCGAGGCCCACCGCAAGGCCCACGCCTGCGACCCGCTGAGCGCCTTCGGCGGGGTGATCGCCACCAACCGTCCGGTCAGCCTCGAGATGGCCGAGCAGGTCAAGGACATCTTCACCGAGGTGGTGGTCGCTCCCGGCTATGACGACGGTGCGGTCGAGATCCTGTCGCGCAAGAAGAACATCCGACTGCTGGTGGCTCCGGCCCCCGACCTGTCGGGTCACGAGCTGCGTGAGGTCGACGGCGGCCTGCTGATGATGGAGCGCGACCTCTTCCAGGCCCCCGGTGATGATCCGGCGAACTGGACCCTGGCGGCCGGCGAGCCGGTCTCCGGGGATGATCTCACCGATCTGCTGTTCGCCTGGCGGGCCTGCCGTTCGGTGAAGTCCAATGCGATTCTGCTGGCCCATGACGGTGCCTCGGTGGGTGTCGGGATGGGCCAGGTCAATCGGGTCGACTCCTGCAAGCTGGCCGTCGAGCGGGCCGGTGAGAGGGCTGCCGGGTCGGTGGCCGCCTCCGATGCCTTCTTCCCCTTCGGGGACGGGCCCCAGGTGCTCATCGACGGTGGTGTCAAGGCCATCGTCGAGCCGGGCGGGTCGATCCGTGACCAGGAGACCATCGACGCCTGCACAGCAGCCGGAGTTGCGCTGTACCTCACCGGGACCAGGCACTTCTTCCACTGAGGCGGGTCCCTCGTGGGGTTGATCCCGGACGACGCCACCGTGGTGGCGCTGGGCCGCCAGGCACTCGGCCTGGCGGCCCAGCGCGCTCGTGAACAGGGTCGGCGGACCGTGCTGGTGCCGCAGTTCAGCTGCCAGACGATGGTGACCCCCTGGCAGTTGGAGGGGCTGGCGGTCCATCGGGTGCCGGTTGCCGAGGACCTGCTGATGGATCCCGGGATGCTGGCTGCGCAGCTGGCGACCCTCAGGTCGGCCGGTGAGAGTCCGGTGGTGCTGCACTGCGAGACCTTCGGGATCCATCCCGGCGCGGATCTGGACGCCGTTCTCACAGCTGCTGGCCGCCGCGGCGGCCAGGTGGTGGTCGACCGCACCCACTCCTTCCTGCAGGCTCACCGCCGCCCCGGCGCCGACCGGGTCGAGCCCCAGCGGGGCTGGACGGAGGTGGTGAGCATCCGCAAGCTGATGCCGCTGGGCGAGCTGGCTTGGATCACCGGGACCGGCGACCTCGAGCTCGCGGCCCGCACCCCGGCCGATGACCGGCTGACCGCCGCCCGGATGCGGTTCCTGGCGCAGCCTGGAGTGGAGGCCTTCGAGGCGGCAGAGGATCTGGCCGACGACTCCTGGACGCCGGTGCCACCGCACCCTCGCACTCTGGAGCAGTCGCGGGAGGTCGATCCGGCAGCACTGGCCGAGCGGATCATGGAGACTCGCCGTGCGGTGCTGGCCGCACTGGCCGAGCTGGCTGCGCGGAGGTGCGGCGACGGCCGCATCGACGTCCTCAACCCCGACGCCGTCTGCCCCCTGGTGCTGCGCTGGCCAGGGGCCGGTCGGGCCGCCCTGGCCCTGCACCGGCTCGGCCTGGAGGAACCGATCCACTGGGACGAACCAACACATCTGGGTGCGGCGGGCTGGCCGCAGGACCTGCTGTGCCTGCCGGCGGTGCTGAGCGCTCGGCAGCTGGCCCGGCTGATCGAGGTGCTGGCCCGCTGAGAGGGGCACCGCCCCGACGGGCCGGCATGGCAGGATGGGACCGGCGTCGGTCGGCGTCCCATCACTGCCGGCTCGATGATGACATGGTGATGCCGAGACAGTGGTTTCAAGGGCAGGAGAGCGATGACAGCGCAGAGGCTCGACGGGAAGGCCACCGCCGCCCAGATCAAGTCCGAGTTGGCCGAGCGGGTCTCGGCGCTGCGGGCCAGGGGTGTGGTCCCCGGTCTGGGCACCGTGCTGGTCGGTGACGATCCGGCCTCCCACCAGTACGTCCGCGGCAAGCACCGCGACTGCGCCCAGGTCGGCATCGAGTCGATCCGCGTCGACCTGCCTGCCGATGTCAGTGCCGAGACCCTGGCGGAGCGGATCCACGGCCTCAATGAGGACCCGGCCTGCACCGGGTACATCGTCCAGCTCCCCCTTCCCCGGCAGATCGACCAGAACTGGGCACTGGGCCTCATCGACCCGCTGAAGGACGCCGACGGCCTGGCACCTGTCTCGCTGGGCTATCTGGTGCTCAACGAACCGGGCCCGCTGCCGTGCACCCCGCGCGGCATCGTCGAGCTGCTCACCCGACACGGCGTCGAGCTGCCCGGCAAGGAGGTCTGCGTGGTGGGCCGCGGCACCACCGTCGGCCGTCCCCTGGGGCTGCTGCTGACCCGCCGCAGCGAGAACTGCACCGTCACCCTGTGTCACACCGGCACCCGGGATCTGGCCCGTCACACCCGCGCCGCCGACATCGTGGTCGGTGCCGCCGGGTCCCCGGGACTCATCGACGCCTCGATGGTCAAGGAGGGTGCGGTGCTGGTCGATGTCGGGGTGTCCCGTTCGCCCGAGGGCAGGATCCTCGGTGACTTCGCCGCCGATGTCTGGGAGAAGGCCGCCTGGGTCTCCCCGAATCCCGGTGGGGTCGGCCCGATGACCCGGGCGATGCTGTTGTCCAATGTGGTGGACAGGGCCGAGCAGATCGCAGCAGCGGGGGAGACCTCCTCCAAGGGTGCTGGGCGCTCGTGACCGTCAGGACCCCCGGCCCAGGCCGTTTCGAGACGGGCTCGTCCTGGGCCCTTCTGGTGAGTCTGACCGGGGTGGTGATCTCGGCGGTGGTCATCGACACCGGTCACTGGCGCAAGGGGGCGATGGTCCTCGCCGCAGCGGTGATGGCGGCCGGGCTGATGAGACTGCTGCTCCCCGAGCGGCTGGCCGGCCAGCTCGTGGTGCGGGCCAAGTGGGTGGACTGCCTGATCCTGATCGGATCGGCGGTGGCCATCGCGGCTCTGGTGATGGTGGTCAAGCACTCCCAGCCGGTCTGATCCGCGGTTGCGGACGCACATCGGGGGCCGTCCGAAGACGACCCCCGATGTGCGTGTGCTTGCGACTCGGTTGGCTCAGATCAGCCCGAGCTCGGTGACGGCCTTGCGCTCGTCCTCCAGCTCGGCGACCGAGGCGTCGATCTTGGCGCGCGAGAAGGAGTCGATGTCCAAGCCCTGGACGATCTCGACCTTGCCATCGGTGACGGTCACCGGGAAGGAGGAGATGACACCCTCGGGAACCCCGTAGGAGCCGTCGGAGGGAACCGCCATCGAGACCCAGTCGCCCTTGGCGGTGGTGCCCAGCCAGTCGTGCATGCACTCGACGGTGGCGTTGGCGGCAGAGGCGGCGGAGGAGGATCCACGGGCGGCGATGATCGCGGCACCGCGCTTGGCGACGGTGGGGATGAAGTCGCTCTCGACCCAGGCCTCGTCCACCAGATCGGCAGCGCTCCTGCCGGCCACCTCGGCGTGGAAGACGTCGGGGTACTGGGTG
Organism: Acidipropionibacterium thoenii DSM 20276; assembly: GCF_000423445.1. GTDB lineage: Bacteria > Actinomycetota > Actinomycetes > Propionibacteriales > Propionibacteriaceae > Acidipropionibacterium > Acidipropionibacterium thoenii. The sequence goes on from NZ_KE384018.1 coordinate 354,108, forward strand.
GAGGAGTGGTTGCCCCAGATCGTCATGTGGGTGACATCGGCGACGCTGGCGCCGACCTTGCGGGCCAGCTGCGTCTTGGCGCGGTTGTGGTCCAGACGGGTCAGGGCGGCGAAGTGGTCGTTGGGGATGTCGGTGGCGTTGGTGGCCGCGATCAGCGCATTGGTGTTGGCCGGGTTGCCGGTCACCAGGACCTTGACATCGTCGGCGGCGACCTCGTTGAGGGCTTTGCCCTGAGCGGTGAAGATCGCACCGTTCTTGCTCAGCAGGTCGGAGCGCTCCATGCCGGCCTTGCGGGGCATGGCGCCGACCAGGAAGGCGGCGTTGACGCCGTCGAAGACCTTCTTCGGGTCATCGCCGATCTCAACATTGACCAGGTTCGGGAAGGCGCAGTCGTCAAGCTCCATGACGACACCCTCCAGCGCCTTGAGCGCCGGGGTGATCTCGAGCAGGCGCAGCTCGATGGGGGTGGAGCCCAGCAGCGATCCGCTGGCGATGCGGAACAGCAGGCTGTAACAGATCTGACCGGCAGCGCCGGTGACGGCGATCTTGACGGGAGCAGTGCTCATGGAAAGTCTCCTCAGAAGTCTTCTACGACAAGTCTTGGTGATCACTCTAGTGACGCCCTGGCAGCTGCGAGCAGGCACCCCTGGAGTCTGGACCGGGAGGGCTACCTGAAGATCACTGTCCGCCGGCCGTCCAGGAAGGCCCGGTGCTCGCAGTACAGCCGCACCGCCTCGGCCAGGGTGGTCGACTCGGTGTCCTGGCCGATCGCGGTGAGCTGGGAGACGGTCTGCGAGTGGTCGACCCGCTGGACGTTCTGCTCGATGATCGGCCCCTCGTCCAGATCGCTGGTGACGAAGTGGGCAGTGGCGCCGATCAGCTTGACGCCGCGTTCGTGGGCCTGCCGGTAGGGATTGGCCCCCTTGAACCCGGGCAGGAAGGAGTGGTGGATGTTGATGCAGCGTCCCGACAGCTCCTCGCACAGCCTCGGGGAGAGGATCTGCATGTAGCGGGCCAGCACCACCAGCTCCACCTGCTCAGCGGCGACGGTGTCGAGGACGGCCTGTTCGAAGTCGCCCTTGGAACCGGCCCCGGGCAGAGCGGCCCGCGGGTTGCCGGCGTCCTTGGTGTCGGCCTGTCCGAGGATGGGACGGTGCTCGAAGTCCACCCCGTGGAAGGCCGCCAGATCGGCCAGATCCGGGTGGTTGGCCATCACCTTGACGATCTCGAGGGGAAGCCTGCCGGCGTCCTTGTTGAACAGCAGGTGGGCCAGGCAGTGCGGCGCCTTGGAGGCCAGTACCAGGGTGCGTACCGGTCGGCCGAGCCGATCCACATTCACGGTGGCCCCGAAGGCCGGGGCGATGCCGCGCAGGGCGGCCGTCAGATCGGCCGCCGAGGTCATGTCGCGGACCTGCAGGCGCATGAAGAACCGGCCGGTGTCGATGCTGGAGAACTGCTGGAGCTCGGTGAGATTGCCCCCGGCGCTGACGCAGGCTCCGGTGACCGCGTGCACGATCCCGGCACGGTCCGGGCACTGCCAGGTGACCACGAGCTCGTCGTCGCTGCGGCGGATGGGGGGAAGGGGGTTCGTCACGGGCCACACAGTAGTGCCTGCACCCGCACCTGTCCCCGCAGCAGGGATGGCGGAATGGCACGGTCGGGCCCTCGATCCCGGGTAGCCTGTGAGCCGGAGAGGGTCACCGGCCCGCCAGCACAGCTCGGGCCCCACAGCGGACATCTCCCCGCGACGCCCCCTCGCGAGTTCCCCTTCCGCCGACCGCAAGGAGCACCATCCATGGCCACCATCGTCTGGACCAAGATCGACGAGGCGCCGGCGTTGGCGTCCTACTCGCTGCTGCCGATCATCGAGGGATTCCTGCAGGACTCGGGCATCGAGGTGTCCACCAGCGACATCTCGCTGGCCTCCCGGATCCTGGCCCGGTTCCCGGAGCGGCTGACCGAGGGGCAGCAGGTGGCCGACCACCTGGCCGAGCTCGGTGAACTCACCGGTGACCCGGCGGCCTGCATCATCAAGCTGCCGAACATCTCGGCCTCGGTGCCCCAGCTCAAAGCGGCCATCGCAGAGCTGCAGTCCCAGGGGTTCGACATCCCCGACTACCCGGAGCGCCCCGATGACGAGGACTCCCGTCGGATCGCCGCCCGTTACGCCACCGTGCTGGGCTCGGCGGTCAACCCGGTGCTGCGCCAGGGGAACTCGGACCGTCGCGCGCCGGCCGCGGTGAAGGCCTACGCCAAGGCCCACCCGCACAGGATGGGAGCGTGGACACCCGACATCACGGCCCGGGTGGCCCACATGGCCGATGGTGACTTCTACGGCCACGAGGAGTCGTTCGTCTCCACCGGGGAGACGCTGACCATCGTCCACACCGCCGACGACGGCACTCGGACGGTCCTCAACGACGGTCTCAAGGTGCTGGACGGGGAGATCGTCGACGCCACCTACATGTCGGCGGCAGCCCTCGACGAGTTCTACGCCGAGACCCTGGAGACCGCCAGGGCGGAGAACCTGCTGTGGTCGGTCCACCTCAAGGCCACCATGATGAAGGTCTCCGACCCGGTGCTCTTCGGCCACGCCGTCAAGACCTTCCTGGCCGCGGTCTTCGACCGCTTCGCCGCCGACCTGGCAGATGCCGGCGTCGACCCCGATCTGGGACTGGCCGATCTGCTGGCCAAGGTGGACACCCTGCCGGCCGATCGCGCCGCGGCGATCCACGCCGCCATCGACGAGGCCTTCGCCGCCCGGCCCGCCCTGGCCATGGTGGACTCCGACAAGGGGATCACCAACCTGCACGCCGGGAACCTCATCATCATCGACAACTCGATGCCCACCGTGATCCGCGACTCCGGATGCATGTGGAACGCCGAGGGGCAGCGCCAGCAGACCCTGGCCGTGATTCCCGACCGCAGCTACGCCACCATCTACGCGGCCATCATGGACGACTGCCGTCACAACGGGGCGCTGGACCCGGCGACGATGGGCGACGTCCCCAATGTCGGGTTGATGGCCCAGAAGGCCGAGGAGTACGGCTCCCACCAGACCACCTACATCATCCCCACCGCGGGCACCGTGGAGGTGCGCAGCGGGGAGCAGGTGAAGGTGAGCCAGCGGGTCGGCGCCGGTGACATCTGGCGGATGAGCCGGGTTCGCGACATCCCGGTGCGCGACTGGGTGAGGCTTGCCGTCGAGCGGGCCCGGATCAGCGGGGCGCCGGCGGTGTTCTGGCTGGACGGGGATCGCGCCCACGACCGGCAGGTGATCGAGAAGGTCAAGGCCTACCTGCCCGATCACGACACCACGGGTCTGGAGATCCGCATCCTGGCCCCTGCCGATGCCATGCGCTACACCCTGGAGCGGGTCAGGCGCGGCGAGGACACCATCTCGGTGACCGGCAATGTGCTGCGCGACTACCTCACCGACCTGTTCCCGATCATGGAGATCGGCACCAGCGCCAAGATGCTGTCGATCGTGCCGCTGCTGGCCGGTGGCGGGCTGTTCGAGACCGGGGCCGGCGGTTCGGCACCCAAGCATGTCGCCCAGTTCCTCGCCGAGGACCATCTGCGCTGGGACTCGCTGGGGGAGTACTGCGCCCTGCAGGCCTGCCTGGACCACATCGCACGCACCACCGAGGACACCCGGGCCGCGGTGCTGGCCAGCACCCTGGACACCGCGATCGGGGCCTACCTGGACAATGACCGCGGCCCGGCCCGCGAGGTCGGTCGGATCGACAACCGGGGTTCCCAGTTCTACCTGGCTCTCTACTGGGCCCAGGCGCTCGCCGGTCAGTTCGATGACTCGATGCTGGCCAACCGTTTCGCCCGCACCGCCGAGGCGTTGGACGACAAGACCGATGCGATCCTGGCGGAGCTGGCGGCGGTCCAGGGGTCACCGGTGGATCTGGGCGGCTACTACCGGCCCGATGAGGCCAGCACCGAGGCCGCGATGCGGCCCAGCCCGACCTTCAACGCGGTCGTCGACCGGGTCCTGCGGCGTACTCTCAGCGGCGACCAGATCGGCTGAGGGGGCACCTTGGCGGGCACCGGTGCGGTGGGGTCCAGCGGATGGCATCTAAGGTGAGTGGCCATGTCTGAGATTGTCGGCAATATCGTGCTGGTGCTCATCTTCGTGATGATCGGCGGGGTGTTCTCGGCCGCCGAGATGGCACTGGTCACGCTGCGCCAGTCCCAGGTCAAGCAGCTGGCGGCCACCAGCGGATCGCGCGGTCGGGCGATCGCCAATCTGGTCTCAGAGCCCAACCGGTTCCTGTCCTCGGTCCAGATCGGGGTCACCCTGTCGGGTTTCCTCGCCTCGGCCTTCGGCGGGGCGACCCTGGCCAAGGATCTCGACCCGGTCTTCCTGAGGTGGGGACTGGGCCCCTCGGCGGCCGGCACCGTCTCGTTGATCATCACCACGATGGCGATCTCCTACGTCTCCATCGTGCTCGGGGAGCTCACCGCCAAGCGCCTGGCGATGCAGCGACCTGAGGGATTCGCCCTGGTACTGGGACCGCTGACCAATGTGATGGCGATGATCTTCCGTCCGGTCATCTGGTTCCTGGGTGTCTCCACCAATGCCGTGGTCCGGATGCTGGGCGGTGATCCGCGCGCGACCCGCCAGGAGATCACCCAGGAGGAGCTGCGCTCCCTGGTGGTCTCCTCGGCGGCTCTGGGGCCCGAGGAGCGCCGAATTCTCGACGAGGTCTTCCATGCCGGGGACAAGTCCCTGCGAGAGGTGATGGTGCCTCGCACCGAGGTGGACTTCCTGGCCGGCGAGATGAGCGCCTCGCAGGCCGCCAGCATGGTGCGTGAGGGCTCGCACTCGCGCTACCCGGTCACCGACGGGTCGGTGGACCGGATCGCCGGTTTCGTCCACGTCCGCGATCTGCTCGACCTGGATCCGGCCGACCGTCATGCCAAGGTCATCCAGCTGGTGCGCCCGGTGAGCTCCCTGCCGGACTCGGTGAAGGCTCTCAAGGCCCTCTCGGAGATGCGCAAGGGGCACTCCCATCTGTCGATCGTGCTGGACGAGTACGGCGGCACCGCAGGAATCGTCACCTTGGAGGATCTGGTCGAGGAGCTGATCGGCGACATCACCGACGAGTACGACACCGTCGCCCCCTCCGATGCGATGCATGTCCGCAAGCGCGACGTCGACGGCCTGATGACTCTCGAGGAGTTCGCCGGCCAGACCGGCCTGGAGCTGCCCGAGGGGCCCTATGACACCGTGGCCGGGTACTTCATGTCGCGCTACGGGCAGGTCCCGGTCACCGGCGCCAAGGTGCAGGTGCACCTGAACCCGGTGGGGCGCAAGGAGGAGGAACAGGAGGAGGATCCCGAGCCCAATGTCGAGATGACGGTCACCGAGGTCGACGGACGCCGCGCCGCCTGGCTGGACATGCGTCGACTCGACCAGGTCGACGTGGATGCACCGGCCCGCGACAGACCCCAGGAGGTGACCAGATGAGCCCTGCTGGGTTCGGCGGCCACGATGCCGACGGTTCGGCCCTGCTCACCACCCCGGCGGTCGACCCGTTGCTGAGGGCGGCGGTGAGCCATGCCGGAGGCCGACTGGACTCCTGGCGCCTGGAGCATGTCGACGCCAACCCGGGCCGATCGACGACCGCCACCTACCTGGCGAGCGTGACCTGGCCCTACGGTTCCCGTTCGGAATTGCTCGGTGTCAGCGCGCGCAGCTCGGGGCCGGCCACCAGCGACTCCAATGCCGAGATCTTCGCCGACGGTGACCGCGAGGTGGCGGTCTGGCTGTACCCCGACGACCCGGACCTGCCAGGTCTGGCACGGGCCGCCTATCCCGACCGGATGGCCGAGGTCATCACCAGGCTCGGGCTGGTGGGGCGTCCGGTGAGCCCGGGGCAGGTCAGCCTTCACATGATCGGCTACCGGCCGCGGCGCCGTGCCGTGCTGCGCGTCGATGTCACCGATCCGAGGATCACCTTCTTCGTCAAGGTGCTGCGCGCCGAGACCTTCGACCAGATCCGCACCCGTCACCGGATTCTCACCGACGCCGGGCTGCCGGCCCCGGTGATCGTGGGGACCACCGCCGACCACCTGTTGATCCTCGCCGAACTGCCCGGGACCCCGCTGGCCCGGGCGATCTTCGATCCCGATCCGCCGTGCACCGCCGAGGATCTCATCGGGCTGCTCGATGCCATGCCGGCCGAGGTGGTCGCCCTGGAGCGGCGTCCTGCCTGGAGCGACGCGGTCGAGCACTTCGCCCAAATGGTCTCGGCGGCGATGCCCTCCCAGGCCGGCCGACTGGGGTGGATGACGAGCATCATCGGCCAGGGCCTGACCGGCATCCCGGCCGGCGATGAGCCCACCCACGGCGACTTCCACGAGGGACAGCTGCATGTCTGTGGCGGAAGGGTCTGCGGGGTGCTGGACGTCGACACCATCGGGCCGGGACGCCGCGTCGATGACCTGGCCTGCCTGGTCGCCCACCTGTCGACCGTTCAGCGGATGGACCAGGTCCAGGCCGGCCGGGTCCATCGGCTGATCCGCGAATGGGTCCCGGTCTTCGACCAGCGGGTCGATCCCACCGGTCTGAGGCTGCGGGCCGCTGCGGTGATCATCTCGCTGGCCACCGGCCCCTACCGCGGCCAGGAGCCGCACTGGGAGCATGAGACAGTCACCATCCTGGACGCCGCCGAGGCCCTGGTCCGTCAGGTCGCCTGAGCCCGTGGTGGGGGCGCAATGTGACGATCTGGTCACGCTTGGGGCGCGGAGCCGCTCTGGGCACACCACCGCGCAGGGGTTGGGGCTAGTGTCTTGACCGCCTCGCGTAGCCGACGACGACGCGGGTCCGATCACAATCCTCGTCCTGCTCCAGGAGGCAGTCCGTGAAGAAGAAATTCATTGCGGCCTCGGCCGTGTTCTCGGCGATGGCCCTGTCCCTCTCGGCCTGTGCCCAGGCTCCCGATCAGTCCAGCGGTTCCAGCGCCGCAGCGACCACCGCATCGTCCGGATCGGCCTCCTCCGGTGCGTTCAAGGCCTGCATCGTCTCCGACTCCGCCGGTTTCAGCGACAAGTCCTTCAACCAGACCTCGCTGGCAGGTGTGGAGAAGGCCGCCTCCGAGCTGGGCATCCCGACTGCCAAGGTCGAGTCCAAGGACGACAAGGACTACGCCGTCAACATTCAGTCGATGGTCGACGCCAAGTGCACCATCATCGTCTCGGTCGGCTTCCTGCTCGAGAAGGCGACCGTCGCCGCTGCCAAGGCCAACCCGAACATCGACTTCGCGATCGTCGACTCCCAGCCCGAGAACGCCCCCTCGAACCTCAAGCCGCTGATCTTCAACACCGCCGAGTCCTCCTTCATGGCCGGATACCTGGCCGCCGGGCTCACCAAGACCGGCAAGGTCGGTACCTTCGGCGGGATGAAGATCCCCACCGTGACGATCTTCATGGACGGTTTCGCCCAGGGCGTCGACTACTACAACACCCAGAAGAAGAAGTCGGTCCAGGTGCTCGGCTGGGACGCCAAGAAGCAGGACGGCCAGTTCGTCCCGCAGCCGAACCCCTTCCAGAATGTCGCCGGTGGCAAGACCACAGCCCAGACCCTCATCAACCAGGGTGCTGACATCGTTCTCCCGGTGGCCGGGAACGCCGGTAACGGCGCCCTCCAGGTGGTGCAGTCCACCGGCGGCAAGGCCAACGCGATCTGGGTCGACGCCGACGGTTGCAAGACCCAGCCGAGCTACTGCAGCAGCATCGTCTCCTCGGTGTACAAGGGGATGGATGTGGCGGTGTTCGCAGCCATCAAGTCAGCCAAGGACGGCTCCTTCTCCGGGGATCCCTATGTCGGCACGCTGGCCAACGGTGGCACCGGGCTGTCTCCCTTCCACACCTTCGACAGCAAGGTCCCCTCGGACCTGAAGTCGGAGCTGACCACCATCAAGGCCGACATCGCCTCCGGCAAGATCAAGATCACCTCCACGGCCCAGCCCAAGAAGTGACCTGGTTCCTCGTCCAGCAGACGGATCACCGGCCGGAACCGCCCGGATGGGCGGGGCCGGCCGGTGATCTGATGCAGCTGCCGGACCCCAGTTCTGGGATCATGTCGACAACGCGTGGAAGGATCTCGTCGTGACAACTGCCACCTCCCAGGGCAATGCGCAGGAATCGACCCAGGCTCCGCCGTTGGCCGAGGGGCTGAGCCTGCGCGGCATCACCAAGCGTTTCGGCACTCTGACTGCCAACGATCGGATCGATCTGGACATCGTGCCGGGTCGCATCCACTGCCTGCTGGGGGAGAACGGGGCGGGCAAGTCGACCCTGATGAACATCCTCTACGGGCTGCTCGAGTCCGACGAGGGTGAGATCTACATCGACGGTGTCGAGCAGCACTTCGACAACCCCAAGCAGGCCATGGCGGCCGGCATCGGGATGGTTCACCAGCACTTCATGCTGGTCGAGGTGTTCAGCGTCGCAGAGAACATCATCCTGGGCCGGGAGCCCTCCCGGCTCGGCGTCCTGGACAGCCGACGGGCCCGCAGGAGTGTCCGGGAACTGTCCGATCGCTACCACCTCGACGTCAATCCCGACGCCATCGTGGAGAACCTGCCGGTGGGCGTCCAGCAGCGGGTGGAGATCCTCAAGTCGCTGGCCAATGACGCCAAGTTCCTGGTCTTCGACGAGCCCACCGCGGTCCTGACTCCTCAGGAGATCGACGAGCTGATGCAGGTGATGCGCACCCTGCGGGATGAGGGTCGGGCGATCGTCTTCATCACCCACAAGCTCCACGAGGTGCGCTCCATCGCCGACGACATCACGGTGATCCGCCGCGGCAGGGTGGTCGGATCGGCCCGCCCGCAGGACTCCGAGGGGGAGCTCGCCGAGATGATGGTCGGGCGGGCCGTTCAGCTGGTGGTCGACAAGACGCCGGCGACACCGGCCGGGACCCGACTGGAGATCGAGCATCTGACGGTCGCCGACCAGACGGGTGCGGTGATGGTCGACGACGTCTCGTTGTCGGTGGCCGGCGGGGAGATCCTGTGCATCGCCGGTGTCCAGGGCAACGGTCAGACCGAGCTGGCCGAGGCGCTGCTGGGCACCGTGCGCCCGAGCGCCGGTCGGATCCTGGTCGACGGCGTCGCCACCGAGCAGCTCGACCCGGGGCAGACCATCCGCACCGGACTGGGGTTCGTCCCCGAGGACCGCCAGCGTGATGGCTTCGTCGGCGTGTACACGGTGGCCCAGAACCTGGTCCTCAACCATGTCGAGGACTTCACCCGGTTCGGGAGCCTGAGACTCGGCCAGATCGCCGAGAATGCGATGGCCAGGGTCGAGGAGTTCGACATCCGGACCCCCTCGGTCAACCTGCCGGTGCGGTCCCTGTCGGGGGGCAATCAGCAGAAGGTCGTGCTGGCCCGTGAGCTCTCCAGGCAGCTCAGCGTGCTGGTGGCCTCCCAACCCACCCGAGGGGTCGACGTCGGCGCCATCGAGTTCCTGCACAAGCGGTTGGTGGCCGAACGGGACAAGGGCACTGCGGTGCTGATCGTCTCCACCGAGCTCGATGAGATCGAGGCCCTGGCGGATCGGATCGCGGTGATGTACCGCGGCCGGGTGGTCGGGGTGGTACCGGCCGGCACGCCCAGGGATGTGCTGGGGCTGATGATGGCCGGGACCAGCTACCAGGAGGCGCTGGCCGGCGCCACCTCATCCCAGGGGGCCCGGGCCGCCACCGACCCCGGTGCCGGTGACGGCCAGCTGAAGGAGGACACCGATGAGCACGCATGAGCCCGAGGGCCCCCGGAGCGCTCCGGTGGAGCCGGCTCCGGAGGAGATCGCCCCGCTGGACGAGTCGATCGCCGAGGAGGTGCCGGTCGACGCCCCGGTCGCCAGCCACGAGCTGGCAGCGGTGCAGGAGCGCGAGGCGCACCGCGGCTTCCCATGGAACGAGTTGTGGGTGACGGTGGCCGCCTTCGTGATGGCCTTCATCGTCTCGGCGATCGTGATGGTGCTCGCCGACCCGACCATCTCCCACGAGTGGTCCTACGTGATGAGCCGTCCCGATGCCCTGACCGACTCCTGGGCGAAGATCTCGGCGGCCTACGTCGCACTGTTCCAGGGGGCCTTCGGCTCCTGGAATGCGATCACCGCGACCACCGCGCAGGCCGCCCCACTGATCTGCGGCGGTCTGGCGATCGGGCTGGCCTTCAAGGCCGGACTGTTCAACATCGGCGGTCAGGGCCAGGCGATCGCCGGAGCCACCCTGGCGGCCTGGGTGGGGTTCAACTTCCACGGACTGCCGCTGGCCCCCCATCTGGTGGCGGCGATGCTCGCCGGACTGCTCGGAGGGGCCGTCTGGGGAGGTATCGCCGGCGTGCTGCGGGCCAAGGCCGGCGCCAATGAGGTCATCGTCACGATCATGCTCAACTACATCGCCTCCGGACTGCTGGCCTGGTTGCTCACCACCAGCCTGTTCCAGATGCCCGGGCGGACCGATCCGATCGCACCGCCGGTCGACTGGAACGCCACCTTCCCGCGGTTGGAGAACTCCCAGCTGCACCTGGGCTTCTTCATCGCTCTGCTGCTGGCGGTGGCCGCTTGGTGGCTGCTGGATCACACCCGCCTCGGTTTCAACATCAAGGCGGTCGGCGCCAACCCACACGCCTCGGCGACCGCCGGCATGAAGGTCGACCGGGTGATCGCCGTCACGATGATGATCTCCGGGGCGCTGGCCGGATTCGCCGGCGTCGAGGTGGCCCTCGGACCGATCTCGGGGGCCACCCCGACCCAGCTGTCCATCGGACTGGTCGGTTCGATCGGCTTCGACTCCATCACGGTGGCCCTGCTGGGCCGGTCCCGGCCGCTCGGGACCGTGCTGGCCGGTCTGTTCTGGGGTGCGATGAGCCAGGGTGGCCTGCGGATGCAGGCACTCGCCCAGACGCCACTGGACCTGGTGAGCGTCATCCAGGCCGTCATCGTGATGTTCGTGGCGGCACCGCTGCTGGTCAAGACCATCCTGCCCTTCCTCAAGTCGGCCCGGGAACGGCGGCACGGTCACGCGATCAAGCCCGGTTCCGACCCGAGGAAGGGGGCACTGGCATGAGCCCGAACAACATCCGTGTTCCCCGGCCATCTGAGTCCGACCCGGTCGCCGCCGGTGTCGTGCCGCCCCCGGCCGACGACTCCCGGGACGGCGCGGACCCGAGGACGCTGCCCGGTGCCGAGGAGATCGAGCTGGTCCACATCGAGTCCCGCGAGGCGCGCACCCACCGACTGTCCACCTCGGTGCTCATCGGCCTGATGGCAGTGATCCTGCTGTGGCTGGTGACGATGACCAGCGGCAGGGCGAAGTTCTCCTTCGCCGACGCACTGGCCACCCACAAGCTGGGCACGATCACCGCTCCGGGAGTACCGGTGGTGCTGATCAGCGGGCTGGCGTGCGCGATCGCGGCGGTCGGCTTCTTCCTGGGACGCACCCGCAAGGCGGTCTCGGTGACCTCCGCGGTGGTGGCCGGAGCGGCCATCATCGTCGGTTTCCTCACCTGGGCCGCCGCCGGCGCGGACCTGCCCTTCCAGGTCGCCAGCCAGATGCAGGGCACCATCGCGCTGGCCACCCCACTGATCCTCGGCGCGCTGTGCGGGGTGATGTGCGAACGCTCCGGGGTCGTCAACGTCGCGATCGAGGGCCAGATGCTCACCGCCGCCTTCGGCTCGGCGCTGGTCGGCTCGCTGACCCACTCGATCACCGCAGCGATCCTCGCCGCGGTGATCGCCGGGGTCGCGATGGCCGCTCTGCTGGCCGTCTTCGCCATCAAGTACGTCGTCGACCAGGTCGTGATGGGGGTGGTCGTCAACCTCTTCGCCGCCGGTCTGACCGGCTTCCTCTACAACCAGTTGATGGGCCAGGACACCGAGAAGTACAACTCGGCCCCGATCATGAACCAGATCGCGATTCCGGGGGTCTCCAAGATCCCCTTCCTCGGTCCGGTGCTCTTCGACCAGACCATCCTGGTCTACGTGGCGGTGTGCTGCATCCCGCTGGTCTACCTGCTGCTGTGGCACACCCGCTGGGGGCTGCGGGTCCGCTCGGTCGGCGAGCACCCGGAGGCGGCCGACACGGTCGGCATCTCGGTGGTCGGGATTCGCTGGTCGGCGGTGCTGGCCGGCGGCGTGCTGGCGGGCCTGGGCGGTGCCTACTTCACGATCGGAACGGTCGGCTCCTTCTCCAAGGACATCACCGTCGGCAACGGCTTCATCGCCCTGGCGGCCCTCATCATGGGACGTTGGCGCCCCGGTCTGGCTGCAGTGATGGCGCTGTTCTTCGCCTTCCTCACCCAGCTGTCCACCGAGCTGGGACCATTGGGGACGCCGATGCCCAGCCAGTTCCTGCTGCTGCTGCCCTATCTGGCCACCATCGTCGCGGTCGCCGGGTTGGTCGGTAAGGTTCGGGCACCGGCCGCCGACGGCACCCCGTTCATCAAGGAGTGAGGGCGCCTCGGAGACCCACACAGACGAAGGAGAGCGCGCGTGGCCGATCCACTGATTGACTGGGAGGCCCTGCACCGGGCCGCCGTCCAGGTCGCCGGACGGGCCTACGCGCCCTACTCGCACTTCCCGGTGGGGGCGGCCGGGCTGGCCGCCGACGGCCGGCTGGTGGTCGGCTGCAATGTCGAGAACGCCGCCTACGGGGTGGACCTGTGCGCCGAGTGCGGACTGATCAGTTCGCTGGTGGCCGGTGGCGGCGGACCGCTGGTCGCGTTCTGCTGCGTCGATCGGGCCGGTGAGATCATCATGCCCTGCGGACGGTGCCGTCAGCTGCTGTGGGAGCACGGCGGGCCGCAGCTGCGGGTCGAGACCCCGCTGGGGGTCCAGCTGATGTCCGAGGTGCTGCCGCAGGCCTTCGACGCCGGCGCGCTGGCGCCTCGGGCCGCCGGTGAGGGGGCCTCGCGATGATCACCGCGGCAGCCGATGGCTCCTCCCTGGACAATCCCGGACCGGCCGGCTGGGCCTGGTACATCGACGACGACCGGTGGGGGGCGGGCGGCTGGCCACGGGGCACCAACAACATGGGGGAGTTGATGGCGGTGCTGGATCTGCTGCGCTCCACCGCTGCTGCCGGGCACGCCGACGAGCCGCTCACCGTGATGTGCGACTCCCAGTACGCGATCAACTGCTGCACGAAATGGATCCCCGGCTGGAAGAAGCGCGGGTGGAAGAAGCGCGACGGCAAGCCGGTCCTCAACCGCGACCTCCTCGAACAGCTCGACGAGCAGCTGACCGGCCGCGATGTCACCTTCGAGTGGATCAAGGGCCATGCCGGCCACCGGATGAATGAGGCCGCCGACCAGCGCGCCAGAGCCGCTGCCACCGCCTACCGGGACGGCACACCGGTGGACCCCGGACCAGGAATGGGCGGCGCTGGGCAGCCCGCCGAGCCCCACGAGGTGGTGTCCACCGAGCAAGACACCGAGCCGGCTGCCGAGCCGGCCGCCGGTCAGGAGGGGCTGTTCGACCTGCCGGAGACGCCACTGACCGAGGACCAGCGACTGCTGGTCGAGCTCACCCGGCTGGAGAAGCTCACGCTGTCCGACCAGGTGCGCAGCGACACCGGCCGGATGTCGGCCCTGCTGGCTCCCGACTTCGTCGAGCACGGGGCCAGCGGCAGGTTGTGGACCCGGGGCCGGATCCTGGCCAGCCTGGCACCCCTGGAGGTCCGCCCGAAGTTCGAGGTGCTGGGCCTGATGCACCTGGGCCCCGACACCGTGCTGCTGCGCTGGCGGGAACGCTCGGGCACCAGGGTGGTGCTGCGCGCCTCGATCTGGGCTCGCGGCGGGGAGCACGGCTGGCAGCTGCGGTTCCACCAGGCGACCCCGGTGAGGTGAGCCGAGCACGGCCACCGGCGGCACCGATAAGCTGGCCACCATGTGTGCCAACATTCTTGCCGCCGTCGCGTGGCCCTATGCCAACGGGCCCCGCCACATCGGCCATGTGTCCGGATTCGGAGTTCCCTCAGACGTCTTCGCCCGGTTCATGCGAATGTCGGGCCACCGGGTGCTGATGGTCTCCGGCTCGGACTGCCACGGCACCGCGATCTCGGTGAAGGCCGACCAGGAGGGCCTCACCGCCCAGCAGTGCGCCGAGAAGTACCACCGGGTGATCGCCAACGACCTGCAGGGCCTGGGGCTGTCCTATGACCTCTACACCCACACCATGACCGACAACCACGCCGAGGTGGTCCAGGAGATCTTCCGGACCCTCCACACCAACGGCTACCTGGTCAAGCAGACCGAGCTGGCGGCCTTCGAGGCCGGCACCGGGCGCACCCTGCCCGACCGCTACATCGAGGGCACCTGCCCGATCTGCGGCTATGACGACGCCCGCGGCGACCAGTGCGACAACTGTGGACGCCAGCTGGACGCCACCGACCTCATCAACCCCCGGTCCAAGACCACCGGCGCGGTCCCGGAGTTCCGTGAGACCGAACACTTCTTCCTTGACCTGCCGGCCCTGGCCGGGGCGCTCACGCAGTGGCTCGACACCCGGTCGGACTGGCGCCCCAATGTCCTGAAGTTCTCCCACAACCTGCTCGAGGAGCTGCGCCCGCGGGCCATCACCCGCGATCTGGACTGGGGTATCCGGGTCCCGGTGGAGGGCTGGCAGGACGATCCGATGAAGAGCATCTACGTGTGGTTCGATGCCGTCATCGGATATCTGTCGGCCTCCATCGAGTGGGCCCGCAGATCCGGCCGGCCGGATGCCTGGAAGGACTTCTGGACCGGCGACCAGGAGAAGTCCTACTACTTCATGGGCAAGGACAACATCGTCTTCCACTCGGTCATCTGGCCCGCGATCCTGCTCGGTGTCGACGGGGAGGGGGACAAGGGAGGCCAGCCCTCCGCGGCCCTGGGCCAGCTGGACCTGCCCACCGAGGTGGTCTCCAGCGAGTTCCTCACGATGAGCGGATCGAAGGTCTCGAACTCCCGTGGCGCCACCATCTTCGTCGGCGACTTCCTGCGCGACTTCGGCCCCGATGCGCTGCGCTACTTCATCGCGGTGGCCGGTCCGGAGAACCAGGACACCGACTTCACCTGGGAGGAGTTCGTCCGCCGGGTGAACTTCGAGCTGGCCAATGAGTGGGGCAACCTGGTCAACAGGTCCATCTCGATGGCTCACCGCAACTGCGGGCAGATCCCGGCCGCCGGCGAGCTCAGCACCGCCGACGAGGAGCTGCTGGAGGCCTCCCACCACGCATTCGAGACGGTCGGGGATCTGTTGGAGCACACCAAGTTCAAGGCTGCCATCACCGAGGTGATGAGGATCGTCGGGATGGCCAATGCCTATCTCAGCGCCGAGGAGCCGTGGAAGCTCAAGGACGATCCCGTCCGCCGCGACACCGTGCTGCACGTCGCCCTCCAGGTGGTCAGCGACTGCAACACGATGCTGACCCCGTTCCTGCCGCATGCCGGCCAGAAGGTCTACCAGGCCCTCGGTGGCGAAGGGGTGTGGGCGGCGATGCCGCAGCTGGTGGAGGTCGAGGAGAACGGTCGCAGCTACCCGGTGCTGCAGGGCGACTACGCCTCCGAGCTGGCGCACTGGGGATCAGAGCCCGTCGAGGTGGGCCGACCGCTGGCGAAGCCCTCGCCGATCTTCCGCAAGCTGGATGCCAAGCTGGCCGAGACCGGACCGCAATGGGCGCCGATCACTGCGACCGAGAGCTGACACCAGCACCGATCAGCGCCGGACGCCGGCCTGCAGTGTCATCAGGGCGCGACGCGCCTGGCCCATCGTCATCGGCTGGAAGCCCTCGGCGATGGCCAGGTTGCGCAGCCGGGTCTCGGCCTCCCGCAGCGCCAGGCCGCGCTTGACCAGCACCGCCGGTCTCTTGCGGTGCTGCCGCAGATCGCGGTCCAGACGCCGGATGAAGTTGACATTCCTGGAACGGTCCAGCCAGATCGGCAGCACTGTGATCCCGGCCTCGCGGCAGGGCCGCAGCATGTCGGTGGCGAAGATCCCCTCGGCCAGGATGGCCGGTGCACCGCCGGTCTCCACCACCCGGGTGCCCTCGGCCCGGTTGAGGGAGATGGTGTAGGCCGGGGTGACGGCCCGACCGCAGCTCACCAGCCGGTCCAGCGCCCCGACGGCCGCAGCCATGTCCCAGGAGGAGACGTCGTCCCAGTCGACGATCCCCCGTACCTGCGGCAGGTCCGGGTCGGTGCCGTCGCGGTAGAAGTCGTCGAGCCGCAGCTGGGAAATCCCGGCCAGCCGCGCCAGCCGGGACTTCCCCGAACCGGAGGGGCCGGCCAGCAGGACGACGGTGCACGATGTCACGGCGGGCCAGTCTAGCCCTCCGCCGCCACCGGATCGGGGCCCCTCACCAGCCTCCGCCCCCGCCGCCGCCGAAGCCGCCGCCCCCGGAGAAGCCGGATCCCGAGGCGGAGGCCGAGGAGGCCGAGGCAGCCTGCATCGAGGAGGACATCGCCGAGGTCATGTCATTGAGGGAGGAGGCGAAACCGCCGGCGAAGGCCATGTTGAAGGCCATCTGGTTCCCGCCGTACCAGCCGTAATCGGCGTGGTAGACGCCGCGGGCCTCCAGATCCTGGAAGATCTTCACCCAGCGGTCGGCCACTCCGAAGACCGTCGCCCACGGCAGGTACCTGGAGAACACATCGATACCCTCCTCGAACTTGATCTGGTCGGCCTCGGCGGTGGTGAGGTAGAGCCGGAAACCCTTGACCTGGTCGAGCACCGCGGTGCCCTTGGCGGTGCGCCCCGGAGACCTCATCAAGCCGGCGACGGCCATCACGACCCCGATCAGCAGCACCGGCACACCCAGCAGCCCCCAGCCCACGAAGGCGCCGGCGACGGCGATCAGGAGTCCGATCAGGGCCACTCCCAGGCCGGCCCCCAGAGACCTCAGCCGCAGGGTCAGGGGATCGGTGTGGTACCAGCCGTAGGCCTTCACGGCGGTGTTGAGATTGCCGGTGGTGACACTGAGGGTGTTGTTGTCGTGCTGGCCGCGCAACTCGGCGGTGGTGACCTCCGAGGAACGGCCGAAGAACATGTCCAGGTACTGGCGCTCCCAGTCGCGCAGCTTGTCCCCGCTGTGAGGGGTGCGGGTGAAGCTCCAGTTCTCGGTGCGCCCCTTGCGGTCGGCGTTCATCGGGGTGATGGTCAGATGTCCGCGCACCGCCAGATCCAGCAACCCGGCGGTGGCGTCCTCGGTGTCGGCGGAGCCGTCCAGCAGGGTTCCGGCCTCGGCAGGGGAGACGTCGCGAGGGGGCTGGAAGGCCACCGCCACCTCGGGATCGCGGCGGCGCGTCTGGACCGGGCCCTCACCACCGGGCGGGATGATCCCGGCCGCGACACCGGCGAACTCCTCATCGCGGCTCCTGCGGCGGGCCCTGAGGGCTGCCCAGCCGGCCAGCAGCGCTGCGAGGACGGCGCCGATACCGGTCGCCGGGTTCAGCCCGAAGGTGTTACCGACGTGGTAGCGCTTGTCCAGGCGGGCGACCGCCTGGTCGGAGAAGGTACCGGCCGGGAACCCCGCCACCACCTGGAGGGCCTTGCGCCTGGGAATGTCGGAGGCGGTGAACTCGGCGGTGCTGCCCGAGGAGACGGCCTGGCATCCACCGCTGACCGAGCAGGCGGTCCGGGAGACTGCTGCCGGTCCGGTGATCCTGACCTTGGCCGATGCGATCGGCACGTCGAAACTGTCGAAGACCCGCCAGTTGAACTCGTCGAGCCCGCTGGCGGAGTTGCGGGGGGCGATCAGGCCGTGCACCGTGAAGGAGACCCGGTAACGCTGGACGCCGCTGTAGGTGAGCCCCTGGGTGCCGATCCGCAGTTGCACGGCGGCATCCTTGTCGGTGATCCTGAGGGCGGAGTTGGCCCCCGACGGGCTGGAGGCCGAGAACCCCGAGTAGTCGATCATCCGCCAGTGATCGGGATCATCGGTGAGCTGCTGACGCTTGACGAAGGTGAGGTAGGGGCCGCGGCCGCGGTCATTGGAGAAGTCGAAGGCCATGTCGACGGTGACCCGGGCATTCCCGTCGCGGTCCACATTGGCGGTGAGGTCGTACTGGGGGATCGACCAGCTGGACGGGGTGTCGTCATCGGCGTGGGCCACAGTGGTGCCCTGCATGCCGACGGTGGACAGCAGGATCACCATCAGACATGACAGGGCAGCGATCACCGGACGCCGGTTCCGGCGTCGCCGCTGACCGGCCGGTTGGCAGGGGGACTGTCGATCGGCTGTTCGCACCATGCAGCCAGAGTACCGAACGATGGTAGGAGGAGGCCGCGGCGAGGCCGTTCAGATGGCGTCGTCACTTCGGACCTCACTGGTTACCCAGGCGTAACCTGTGCCGTGAACGGCGGGTCGCCGAAGCGTGACCGGCTTCCTGGACACCTTCGAGAGGGACTGTGATGGCATTCAACTCGGCACCCCTGCGCGATTACATGGAACACGGGTTCACCTATCAGGCCGGCTTCGCGCGCAATGTGCGCCGGTTCGGCCAGTCAACGGCGATGATCGACCCGGTCTCCCATCGACGATGGACCTATCGCCAGCTCGCCGACGAGGTGGAACGGTTCGCCGTGGTGCTCACCGAGCGCGGCGTCGGCCGGGGGGACCGGTTCGTCTACGCGCTGTTCAACACCCCGCAGTTCGTGATCTGCTACCTGGCCGCGCACCGGCTGGGGGCCATCGGCACCGTCATCAACTTCCGGCTGGCCCCCGGCGAGATCGCCTACGCCCTGCGCGACGCCCAGGCCAAGGTCTTCGTCTTCGATGCCGAGATCGCCAAGAACTCCCTGGACGCCGTCGGGATCGTCCGCAAGGAGACCCCGGGAGCGGTCCCTCACCTGTTCCAGGTCGCCCCCGCCGAGACCGATCCGGAGCTGCCCGACGGGGTGGCGGACTTCGACGCCGTGGTGGCCGCGGCCACCGGCACCGCACCGGCCCTGCCGGCCGACTTCAGCAGCTTCGAGGAGGTCATGAGGCTCTACACCTCGGGCACCACAGGAATGCCCAAGGGAGTGCCGATCCCCTCGATCGTCGACGTGATGAGCGCTCACGACGTCATCATGCACTTCCCGCTGGCCTCCGGGGACCGCACCCTCAACATGACTCCCTGGTTCCATCGCGGCGGCATCCACTCCGGCGGCCCCTGCCCGGTGTTCTACGTCGGTGGCTCGGTGGTCCCGTTGCGCGACTTCGATGTGGAGCGGGTGCTGGACTGGATCACCCAGTACAACATCAACTTCCTGATCGGGGCCCCGACCACCCTGGAGGGGCTGGCCCTGGCCCAGCAGAAGGAGCACCGCGACCTGTCGGGGCTGAAGGGGATCGTCACGATGGGCGCCCCACTGGACGCCTACGCCGCCGAGCGCTACATGTCCCTGCTCACCCCCAATATCTTCAACGGCTACGGCACCACCGAGACCTTCTGGAACACCTTCCTGCGCCCCAGCGATCTGCCCCGGATGGCCGGCTCGGCGGGCCGGCCCTGCACCGACGACGACGTCATCGTGGTCAAGGTGCTGCCGGAGCGGATGGCCGAGGCCGATGAGCTGGCCGCCAAGGACAATGTCGAGGTCGGCGAGGTCGCGATGCGCAGCCCGAAGTGCTCCTGGGCCTACTCGGGTGAGCACGGCGCCGAGGACCCCAAGTTCCATCACGGCTGGTTCTACCCCGGTGATCTGGCCACCTGGGACGAGGAGGGCTTCGTGTCGATCGTCGGGCGCAAGGACGAGATGATCATCAGCGGCGGGGAGAACGTCTTCCCGGTTCAGGTGGAGGCGGTCCTGGAGAACCATCCAGGGGTCCGCCAGGCGATGGTGGTGGGCGCTCCCGATGTGAAGTGGGGCCAGCTGGTGGTCGCCTATGTGGTGGCTGCCGATCCTGACCTGACCGCCGACGACCTGGAGGCGCACTGCCTGGCCAGCGAGGACCTGGCCCGATACAAGCGGCCGCGGGCCTACCGCTTCGTCGACTCCCTGCCGATGACCGCCACCGGCAAGAAGAAGCACGTCGGGGCCGCCCAGAGCGCCGCCGAGGACCTCGCCCGGGGCCGGTTCATCAGGCCGGGCAGGAACAAGGCCGCCCGCTAGCAGATCGGCCGGGGGCGCCGGATCAGGCTCCCAGCCCGAGGCTCGTCGCCATCTGCGCCCGGAGGCTGGCCAGATCGGCGTCCAGCCGCTGCTTGGCCCCCGGCAGATCGGCCCCGGTGGTGCCGGCATCCAGGTGCACCTCGAGGTAGCACTTGAGCTTCGGCTCGGTTCCGGAGGGACGGGCCACCACGTGCAGCCGCTCGCCGGTCAGCTCGATGGCGTTCTGGCGGGGCAGCCCGGTCTCGGCCTGCGGGTCGTCGAGGTCGCGGACGACCACCGGCTCTCCCAGCAGGGTCTGCGGAGGGGACACCCGCAGCCGGTCCATCGCCGCGGTGATGAGTCCCCGGTCGGTGACCCGCACGGCCAGCTGGCTGGTGCGGTACAGCCCGAAGTCGCGCCAGATCTCGTCGAGGCGCTCGCCGATGGTGATGCCCTCCTCGCGCAGTTCGGCGGCGATCCGCCAGATCACCGCGAGCGCGGTGATGCCGTCCTTGTCGGGGACATGCGAGGGGTCGCAGCAGTAGCCGATGGCCTCCTCGTAGCCGAAGACCATGCCGGGGACCCTGCCGATCCACTTGAACCCGGTGAGGGTGGTGGCGTGCGGCTGGCCGGCGGCGGCGGCCATCCTCGACAGGCAGGTCGAGGAGACCACCGAGTTGGCGTAGACCCCGGTGACCCCGCGGCGCAGCAGTTCGGCGCCGATCAGGATGCCCAGCTCGTCGCCGGTGAGCATCCGCCAGCTCCCGTCGACCACCGCTGCCACCGCGCATCGGTCGGCGTCGGGGTCGGAGGCGATCACCAGGTCGGCGTCCTTGCGGCGGGCCAGCGCGATCGCCAGGTCGAGGGCGCCGGGCTCCTCGGGATTGGGGAAGGGCACGGTGGGGAAGTCGGGGTCGGGCTCCAGCTGCTCGGGGACGCCGATCATGGCCGGCAGATGTGCGGCCCTGACCAGCCGCTGCACCACCTTCGTGCCGACCCCGTGCATCGCGGTGTACACCCAGCGCAGCTGACGTGCGGTCCGGTCGGGGATGAGGGAGGCCGCCCGGGCCACGTAGGCGTCGATGAGGGAGTCGCCGACCAGCTCGATATCGTCGCCGCGCGGAATCCGGTCGACCGGGGCGGCCGAGACCCTGGCGATCTCCGCGGAGATCTCGGTGTCGGTGGGGGGGATGATCTGGGAGCCGTCGCCCAGGTAGACCTTGTACCCGTTGTCGGCCGGCGGGTTGTGGGAGGCGGTCACCATCACTGCGGCGATCGCACCGAAGTGGCCGATCCCGAAGGCGGTGACCGGGGTCGGGATGGGGGAGGCGGCCAGCAGGGCGTGGAATCCCGCACCGGCCATGATCGCCGCGGTGTCGCGGGCGAAGACGTCGGAGTTGTGACGGGCATCGAATCCGATCATCACCGACCCCGAGTCGTGACCGTGGGCGTGCAGCCATGCCGCGAACCCGGCTGCTGCGCGCTGGACGACCACCCGGTTCATCCGGGCCGGCCCGGGCCCCAGGGCGGCCCTCAGACCGGCGGTGCCGAAGGCCAGTGGGCCGGCGAACTCGGCCTCGATCTCGGCGATCGCCGCCGGGTCCCCCGACAGCGCTCGATCACGCAGCGAGGTGAGCTGGTCGTGGGTGGCCCGGTCGGGGTCCTGGGCGATCCAGGAGTCGACCTCGGCTCGGCGTTGGGCGGACAGTGTGGGCACGGAGAGTCACCTCGAGGTGGTCATGGAGCGGGGGAGCAGGAGGTTGCCGGCGGTCGAGCAGGAGGCGCGGAGCCGGCGGCTCACAGCTTCGTCACGAGCTGGGCGAGCAGGTCGGCCAGTCGGGGCGCCGCCGCCCGGCCGGCGGCCACCACCTCCTGGTGGTCCAGTGGCTCGGGGGAGACGCCGGCGGCCGGGTTGGTCACCAAGGACAGCCCCAGCAGGTCCAGGCCGGCCTCGCGGGCGGCGATCGCCTCCAGCGCGGTCGACATCCCGACCAGGTCGGCGCCGATCGCCGCAGCCATTCGCACCTCGGCCGGGGTCTCGTACTGGGGGCCGTGGAACTGGGCGTAGACGCCGGTCGGGATGCTGGGGTCGACCGAGCGCACCAGGTCGATCAGGGCGGGTGTCCAGGTCGTCGTCATGTCGATGAAGGTCGCTCCGTGAAGCGGAGTGGCACCGGTGAGATTGATGTGGTCGCTGATCGCCACCACGGTTCCCGGTGCCCACTCGCGGCGGATTCCGCCGCAGCCATTGGTGAGCACCAGGGTGGAGGCCCCCAGCGAGGCGATGGTGCGGACCCCGTGGACCACCGCGTCGACCCCTCTGCCCTCGTAGAAGTGGGTCCGCCCGGTCAGCACGATCGCGACCTTGCCGGCGGCGGTACGGGCGGCGATGAGATCCCCGCCGTGCCCCGCGACCACCGGTGCTCTGAAACCGGGGATCGAGGCCAGCGGCATCCGGCCGATCTCCGCACCGAGGTGATCGGCACCGGCCGACCAGCCCGATCCCAGCACCAGCCCGATGTCGGCACCGTCGATACCGAGAGTCGTCCGGATGGACTCGGCGGCCTGGACGGCCACGGCGCCGGGGTTGCTGGTCTGCGATGAGCTCATGGCAGCCACTCTAGAGGTTCTGGACGCCGGGCTCGCCTCAGCGTGGGCCGTCACCCATCTGGCCCTCGTCGAAGAGGGCCGAGAACAGCCCGAAGCCGAGCAGCCCGATACCGCCGATCGCCATCCCGGAGGCCACCGGGTTGTGGGTGTAGCGCTGGTAGTAGCCGTTGAGCCAGGGGGCGTAGTCCTGGCCGGCCTGCCAGTAGGGCACCCGGGTTCCGTTGTCGGTGGCGACGGTGCGGATCCACGGCGAGTGACCCTGCTTGATGCGCTGGGCATCTGCCTGGCAGGCCGGCACCTTGCGGGCCACCCCGCCGTCGGGGGCCCACATCACCTCAGTGGTGGAGGGTCCGTGGGAGGGGTCGAAGAAGCACGGCGGACGCTGCTCGGGAACCGGCTCGCCCTTCTCGCGGGCCCTGACGCAGGCGATCGCGTGGCGTCCCTCCTCCAGGGCCTCGGTGACCAGGCTGATATTGCCGGTGCCGCGATCCGACAGCATGAGATCCTTCGCCCGGTCGTAGCAGTCCAGCGCCCGGGTCCAGTCGGTGCGGGCATCCGCGGTGAGGTCCTCGGTGCCGACCTCCAGGTCGAGATCGCGCAGACTCTCACCGAAGGCGGTGACATCGGCCTCGGTGTCGCGGCGCATCTGGCTGACCCGGGACTCGATCGCCCGGGCCCTCTGCTGCTCGAGCTCGCGAGCCTGGTGCCGGGCCCGTGACATCGCCGCCATGGTGGCGATCATGCCGACCAGAAAGACGGTGAACAGCAAGAGGTTTCCCATGACCCCAAGCATGCCGCCCCGGTAGCCGGGGCTCAAGACATCGCGCGGACAGCGGAGCCTACCTCACAGTGGCTCCACAGATTCGCGCTGGCTCAGTCGGGATCGACGATCTCGCAGACGACCTCACCGGAGGCCACCGTCGAGCCGGGCTCGGCGATCAGGTTGCGGATCACCCCGGAGCGGTGGGCGGTCAGCGGCTGCTCCATCTTCATGGCCTCCAGGACCACGATGAGATCGCCCTCGCTGACCTGCTCCCCCTCCACGACCTCGACCTTGACGATGGTCCCCTGCATCGGCGAGGCCAGCGCGTTGCCGCTGGGCTGGGCCGGCCGGTGGCCGCCACGGGAACGCTTGGTGGGGCGCTTGGGTCGGGTTCCCGGGATCGGGTGGGAGGCCTGCAGGGAGGCCGGCAGGCGCACCTCGACCCGCTTGTTGTTGACCTCCACGACCACCGTCTGCGGGGGCTCGGTCTCCTCCGGATTGCCGAGCTCGCCGGTGTAGGCGTCGATCTGGTTGTCGAACTCGGTCTCGATCCAGTCGGTGAAGACCCCGAAATGGCCGTCCTGGGCGGTGAACGCCGGATCTCGGACGACGACCCGGTCGAAGGGGATGACGGTGGGCATCCCCTCGATCCGCATCTCGTCGAGAGCCCGCCGGGCCCTCTCCAGGGCCTCCTGCCGGCTGGATCCGGTGACCACCAGCTTGCCGATCAGCGAGTCGAAGGCCCCAGGTACCGTCATCCCGGAGTGGTATCCCTCGTCGACGCGGACCCCGGGTCCCGAGGGAGGTGCCCACACCGTGAGGGTGCCGGGGGCGGGCATGAACCCTCGGCCGGGATCCTCGGCGTTGATCCGGAACTCGAAGGAGTGGCCGCGCAGCACCGGATCGGCGTCCTCCAGATGACCACCCTGGGCGACGTGGAACATCAGCCGGACCAGGTCGGTACCGGAGACCTCCTCGGAGACCGGGTGCTCGACCTGCAGCCGGGTGTTGACCTCCAGGAAGCTGATCGTGCCGTCCTGGCCGACCAGGAACTCGCAGGTCCCGGCGCCGACATATCCGGCCTCCTTGAGGATGGCCTTGGAGGCCGAGTAGAGCCGACCGATCTGGTCCTCGGACAGGAACGGTGCTGGGGCCTCCTCGACGAGTTTCTGGTGGCGTCGCTGCAGCGAGCAGTCGCGGGTGGAGATGATCTGGACGACCCCGTACTGGTCGGCCAGGCACTGGGTCTCGACGTGGCGGGGCTTGTCGAGGTAGCGCTCCACGAAGCACTCTCCTCGTCCGAAGGCGGTGACCGCCTCACGGACAGCCGATTCGTAGAGATCGGCCACCTCATCCATCCTGCGGGCCACCTTCAGTCCCCGGCCACCACCCCCGAAGGCCGCCTTGATGGCGATCGGAAGACCATGGGTGCGGGCGAAGTCGACGACCTCGTCGGCCCCGGAGACCGGGTCGGGGGTGCCGGGGACCAGTGGCGCGCCGACCTTCTGGGCGATGTGGCGGGCCTGGACCTTGTCACCCAGGGAACGGATCGCCGAGGGCGGCGGGCCGATCCAGATGAACCCGGCGTCGATGACCGCCTGGGCGAAGTCGGCATTCTCCGACAGGAAGCCGTAGCCGGGATGGACGGCGTCGACCTGCGCCCGCCGGGCGACATCGATGAGCTTGTCGATGTCGAGGTAGGTCTGTGCCGGGGTGGTGCCGTTGAGGGCGTAGGCCTCGTCGGCCAGGGTGACGAACAGGCCATCGGCGTCGGAGTCGGCATAGACGGCGATGCTGGTGATCCCGGCGTCGGCTGCGGCCCGGATGACGCGAACCGCGATCTCCCCACGGTTGGCGACAAGGACGCGGTGGATGGTCTGCCCCACGATTGCTCCATTCGTCAGGCGCCCTGCCGGGCGCTCCCAGTGGAGTCTAGAGGCAGATCGCCGCGAGTGTGAGACAGCTCACGTTCGCGGTAGCAGCAGCTAGCATCACTGGGTGCCCACACCTGACTTCATCCTCCGGTTGAGAGAACGGATCGGCCACCAGGAGCTGTGGTTGTCGGGGGCCACCGCCACGGTGGTCCGCGATGTGCCCGGCGGGCCTGCCGAGATCTTGTTGGTGAGGCGTTCCGATGACGGCTCCTGGACGCCGGTCTGCGGGATCGTCGAGCCCGGTGAGCTGCCCTCCCAGACCGTGGTGCGGGAGGCCGCCGAGGAGGCCTGCGTGAGCATCGAGGTGGTCCGGCTGGTGAGGATGAGCGTCTCGGGGCCGATCATCTACGGCAACGGGGATCGCACCAGCTATCTCGACCACGACTTCCTGTGCCGGTGGGTCGCCGGGGAGCCCCGGGTCGGTGACGACGAGTCCACTGATGCCCGGTTCTTCCCTGTCGACCGGCTGCCGGAGATGGATCCGCGGCATGCCCGGCGGATCGAGGTGGCGCTGGCCCCGGCCGGCGAGGTCGTGATGGAGCACGACCAGCACTGAGGGCGGATTCCCAGGCTGTCCGGATGCTGGCCCGACTGTCCACCTTGTGGGCCGGTGGAGGACCGGCGGCTCCCGGCGGGGGAGGATGGCGGGGTGACCAAGATTGCACTCGCCATTGCAGGTTCCGAGGCCTCCGGCGGAGCCGGCGCCCAGACCGATATCAAGACCTTCCATCAGTTGGGCGTGTTCGGCTGCACGGCCCTGAGCTGCATCGTCTCCTTCGATCCGGCGAACGGCTGGGGGCACCGTTTCGTGCCGATCGACCCCCAGGTGATCTCCGACCAGATCGAGGCCGCGGTCGGCGTCCACGGCACCATCGACGCCGTCAAGATCGGGATGCTCGGCACCCCGGCCACCATCGAGGCCGTCGAGACGGCTCTCAGGAAGTACCGGTTCCCGCAGGTCGTGCTGGACCCGGTGCTGATCTGCAAGGGCCAGGAGGCCGGCGCCGCACTGGACACCGACAATGCGCTGCGCGAGAAGCTGCTGCCGCTGGCGGATGTCGCCACCCCCAACCTCTTCGAGACCCAGATCCTGGCCGGAGTCGACGAGATCACCTCGGTGGCGGCCCTCAAGGACGCCGCGAAGCGGATCCACGCCCAGGGGGTTCCCGCCGTGCTGGCCAAGGCCGGCACCCTGCTGGACACCGGAACCGCCCTCGACGTCTTCTACGACGGCGAGACCCTCGAGGTGCTCGAGGTGCCGGCGATCGGCAGGGAACGGGTCTCGGGGGCCGGGTGCACACTGGCCGCCGCCGTCACCGCCGAGCTCGCCAAGGGAGCCACCCCGCTGGAGGCCTGTCGCACCGCCAAGGATGTGGTGGTCTCGGCCATCGAGCACCGGATGCATGGCAACGCCCCCTTCGACTGCGCCTACCAGGGCTACTACCGGGGCTGAGTGCACGGCTGGGCGGCCGCCTCGAAGGAGCGCAGTCGCCGTGCCGTCGGGGTGGTGAAGAATGTCGGCTCGGGATCTCCCGAGCGGCCTCGCCGCCAGGTGCCGACCACCCGGGCGTCCTCGACGATGGTGTGCTTGAAGACCCCATTGCCGCCGGGACACACCAGTTTCTGCTGGTCGGGTGTCACGGTGCAGGAGCGGTCCAGGTAGCCCAGGATGAGCTCGTCGAAGCCGGACAGCAGCATCATGGCCCGGCAGGCCTGCAGGGCCGGGGCCGGGATCTGGTCGAGGTCGGGCCGGTGCCACAGCACCCTCACACCCTGTGGGCTGCTCACCTCGGTGCAGCCCAGCTCTGCGCGCCGGGCGGCTCGTTGCAGGACCGGCCGCAGCGAGGTGCGGGTCAGGCCGCCCCACCTGGCCAGGTCCTCGACGGTGGCCGGCCCGTGCCCGCTGAAGTACCGCTGGACGTAGTCGACCAGTGGGTCCCCGACGGGCGGGGGCAGGCTGATCCCGACGACCTGCTGGCTGCCGTCGGCGTCGATCGGTCCCAGTGCCAGGTGGCCGCGAAGGCACAACGTCATCAGGATGAGGGGGGCCTGGTTGGGGATCTGGCCGACGAGTCCCTCGTCACGCCAGGCCGAGAAGAGACCGCGACGGGTCGTGGGCCGGTGTGCCAGCAGCTGCCGGGTCACTGCCAGGGCCGACTCCAGCGTCACCCCGGTGATCCCCAGAGCCGCCCGCCGGGGGGCCGCGGCATGCTCGGTCCGGGATGCAGTGGCGGCCAGCATCCAGGGCAGATCTGCGATCGCCACCGTGTGGAGGGTGCCACGCAGTGACCATGTCCGCACCAGGCCGCCGTCGTTGAAGGCCTGTCTGGCGATCTCGAGGCTGCGGCCGGGAACCCGCATCGCCAGGCTGTGCAGGGCTCCCGGCCAGTCCTGGGACTGCAGCGCGCCGATCGCCGAGACGGTGGCTGTCAGCGTCCGGGCCCGGGTCGGGGCGTCACCGGCCGGGTCGAGATGCTCGGGAGCCAGCCCCAGGCTGGCCATCCGCACCAACGACAGGGTGCCGGGGTCCGACAGGTCGAGTCTCATCGGCGTCGTGCGGGGCCGGGTCAGAGCTTGTGGACGGGGCGGATCGACAGCTCCTCGACCATCGCCTCCTCGGAGGCCGTCAGGGCCAGTCGGACGGCGGCTGCCACCGACTCGGGGCGCAGGTGCTCACTGGGCACATAGCGTCGACCCGAGCCGGCCTGCAGCTCGACCTGCATGTCGGTGTCGACCCGGCCGGGATGGATCGACGTCACCCGGACCCTGCCGCGCTCCTCCTCGCGCAGGGCATCGGTGAGGGCCCTCAGGGCGTACTTGGCTGCCGCATAGATCCCGCCGCCGGGGCCGGGACGGTTGAGCCCCGAACCGGAGTTGATCATCACGACGTCGCCCCGGCGGGCCCGCAGCAGAGGCAGCACCATCCTGGTGAGGTCGGCCACCGCCACCACATCGATCTCCAGCACCCGTCGCCACTCGGCCCTCGGTGCCTCACCGATCGAGCTGGGCCCCCGGGAGCCGACCCCGGCGCTGTTGATCAGTACATCGAGGCGGTCAAGCCCCGCAACCGCCTCGGCGGTCGCCGCCGGGTCGGCCAGATCGCAGATGAAGGGCTGGGCCGAGGGCAGCTCGGCGACCACCGGGTCGACGGTCTCGGCCCGGGTGCCTCCGACCAGGATGTGGTGGTCGCGGCCCAGATCGCGGGCGATCGCCCGACCGATCCCGCGCGACCCGCCGGTGATCAGGACATGGGGCAGTGGGGTCTCGGACATGCCGACACCCTAGCCGCGGACGGTGCGACCGCAGGGCGCGTGGCGCCAGGGCGATAACCTCGGCGCATGGACATCACACCCTGTCAGGTGAACTCGGAGGTCGGCCGACTGCGCACCGTGATGCTTCATCGGCCTGGAAACGAGTTGCGACGTCTGACCCCTCGCAACTCCGACGCCCTGCTCTTCGACGGACTGCCGTGGGTGGACCAGGCGCAGCGCGACCACGACTACTTCGCCCAGCTGCTCGTCGACCACGGGGTCGAGGTGCTGCTGCTGGGCGACCTGCTGGAGGAGGTGCTGGAGAACCCGGCGGCCCGCTCCCGGGCGATCCACGACGCATTGTCGAGCCTTCGACTGGGCGACGAGGTGCGCGGCTACCTGCGGGTCCGGTTGGCCGAGCTGTCCAGCGAGGGTCTGGCCGAGGTGCTGATGGCCGGGCTGTCCAATGGGGAGCTGTCACGCCTGGAGCCGGCCGCTCCGCGCAGCCTGGTGACCGCCCTGCTGGCCCCCGAGGAGTTCGTCATCGCACCGATCCCGAATCTGCTGTTCACCCGCGACTCGAGTGTCTGGGTGGGCCGCCATCCGGCCGTCACCTCGCTGACGATGCCTGCCAGGCGCCGAGAGACCACGCTCACCGAGCTGATCTACGACCAGCACCCCAGATTCGCTGCGCACACCCCCTGCTACGGCTGGCGTCAGGAGAACCTGGAGGGTGGTGACGTGGTGCATCTGGCCGACTCGGTGATGGCGGTGGGAGTGGGGGAGCGCACCACCCCCGCCGGGGCCCAGCGGCTGGCCCGGATGGCCTTCGAGCTGGGCGAGGCGAAGGTGGTGCTGGCCGTGCCGATCAACCAGCAACGGGCCACCATGCACCTGGACACCATCTGCACCATGGTCGACACCGATGCGGTGGTGATGTACCCGCCGGTGGCCGACTCCCTGCAGGCCCTGGCGATGACTCCCGACGGCGACGAGATCCGGGTCGACCAGCCGAAGCCCTTCGTGAAGGCCGCTGCCGAGGCGATGGAGATCGACCGGCTGAGGGTCATCGACACCGCCCTGGACCCGGTGACCGCAGAGCGCGAGCAGTGGGACGACGGCAACAACACGCTGGCCCTGGACCGGCGCCTGGTGATCGGCTACGACCGCAACACCCGCACCAATGCCCATCTCGAGGATGCCGGCATCGAGGTCCTCACCATTCCCGGCTCCGAGCTCGGCTCGGGCCGTGGCGGCCCGCGCTGCATGTCCTGTCCGATCTGGCGCGAGCCGGTGGCTCAGTGAGCTCCGGGGGCACCGGCAGGTCGGGGCGAGTGGCGGCCGCTGCTGTCGTGCTGGTGGCCACCGGTGCGCTGGCCGGGTGCGGCGCCCCGGGGTCCCCGGTCAGCTCGGGGTCCTCGACCGCGGCCTCATCGGCCCCAGTGCCGGCCGGCTCCTCAGCAGCTGCCGACGCGGTCACCCTCCGGGCCCTCGGGATCGCGAACGGGCCGGATGGCTTCCCGGTCCCCGAGGGGCTCATCGTCTCCGAGCAGGTCGACAACCCCAACAACGTCACCCTGGTGATCGACTCCTTCCAGGGCGAATCGACCTACCAGTTCCTCAGGCGCCGGTTGCCGGCCGCCGGGTACACCATCGGTGACGACGCGAACCAGTCGCTGGTGTTCTCCGGCAAGGGCTGGCAGGGCGCCTTCACCGTCTCCCAGGAGGTCGCAGCTCTCACCCTGCGCAGACCCTGAGCACAACTGATCCCGAGCACAACGGATCACACCCTCCACAAGCTGTCCCAGGCCACCCCGAGGTCCAGCAGCATCTGGCGGACCAGCGGCAACGAGATCCCGCTGACATTGTGCGGGTCGCCATCGATCCGGGTGATGAAGGCGCCGCCGAAGCCGTCCAGGGTGAAAGCTCCGGCGACCCGCTGCGGCTCCCCGGTCTCGGCATAGCTTCGCACCTCGCGGTCGGTGAGGTCGGCGAAGGTCACGGTGGTCTGGCCGACCCGGGTGGCCTGCTGGCTGCCGGACCCCCCGATGAGAAGGATGTGGTGGCCGGTGACCATCACCCCGCTGCGGCCACGTAGCCGGTACCACCACTGCATCGCCGTCTCCGCGGTGTGGGGTTTGCCGAGCACCCGGCCATCCAGGTCCAGCACCGAGTCGCAGGCCACCACGATGGTCGGTCCGGTGATCTCCAGCGCCCCCACCACGCTGTCGGCCTTCAGTCGCGCCAGCCGTGCGGTGAGCTCGGTGGCCGGCTCCCCGGGTCTGCGGGTCTCATCGGCTCCCGAGACCCGGACCTCCGGGTCGATCCCGGCGGACCGCAGGGTGGCCAACCGGGCCGGAGATCTGGAGGCCAGCACGAACCGGTAACTGCTGCCCCTCGGTGAGTCCATCAGAACCTCCCCATCGGTGGTGGGCGGATCAGTACCGACGCAGGGATCCCTGCCAGGCGGCGTGCCCGGGCATGAAGGGCTCCCTGATAGGACGCCAGTAGGATTTCCAGCCGAAGGCCGCGGGCCGGTCCTCGGGGACGTAGGGGGCGGGCCCGGGCCGGGTGGCCACGGCGAGTACGGCGACCAGGGCGCCGAGCTCCTCATCGGTCAGATGGCCCCGGGTCACCTGGATGGTCTGGGTGTCCGGCTCCTCCCCGGGCCTCGTGACGGCGCTCACAGCGGAATGTTCCCGTGCTTCTTGGGAGGCAGTGCCTCACGCTTGGATCTCAGCAGCCGCAGGGTGCGGATCACCGTCCCGCGGGTCTCGTGAGGATGGATCACCTGGTCGATGTAACCCGACTCGGCGGCCACGTAGGGGTTCGACATCGTCGTCTCGTACTCGTCGACCAGCTCGTGGCGCATCGCGGCGGGGTCCTCGGCATTGGCCAGGTCCTTGCGGTGCAGGATGTTGACCGCCCCGTCGGCTCCCATCACCGCGACCTGGGCGGTGGGCCAGGCCAGGTTGATGTCGGCGCCCAGGGTCTTGGAGCCCATCACGATGTAGGCACCGCCGTAGGCCTTGCGTGTGATGACGGTCAGCAGCGGGACGGTGGCCTCACCGTAGGCGTAGATCAGCTTGGCACCGTGCCGGATGATGCCCTGGTGCTCCTGCTGGACGCCGGGAAGGAAGCCCGGGGTGTCGACGAAGGTGAGCACCGGGATGTTGAAGGAGTCGCAGGTGCGCACGAACCGGGCCGCCTTCTCGGAGGCGTTGATGTCCAGGGTGCCGGCATTGATCAGCGGCTGGTTGGCGACCACCCCGATGGCCCGGCCCTCGATCCGGCCGAAACCGCACAGCACATTGGGTGCGAAGAGCTCGTGGATCTCCAGGAAGGTGTCCTCGTCCAGCACGGTGTTGATCACCTCGTGCATGTCATAGGGCTGGTTCGGTGAGTCGGGGATCAGGGTGTCCAGGCCCCGGTCGTGGTCGGTGATGGTGAGATCCACCTCACCCTCGTCGTAGACCGGCGGGTCCTCGAGATTGTTCTGCGGCAGGTAGCTGATGAGGTCCCTGACATATTCCAGGGCATCGGCCTCATCGGCGGCCAGGTAGTGGGAGTTGCCCGAGACCGCCGAGTGGGTGCGGGCCCCGCCCAGCTCCTCCAGGGAGACGTCCTCGCCGGTGACCTCCCGGACCACGGCCGGGCCGGTGATGAACATCTGGGAGGTCTGGTCGACCATCACGATGAAGTCGGTGAGCGCCGGGGAGTAGACGTGCCCCCCGGCCGCGGCCCCCATGATGACCGAGATCTGGGGGATGACGCCGGAGGCCCGGGTGTTGCGCCGGAAGATCTCGCCGTACATCGCCAGCGAGGAGACGCCCTCCTGGATCCGGGCCCCGCCGCCCTCGTTGATCCCGATCAGCGGGCAGCCGGTCTTGACCGCGAAGTCGATGATCTTGCAGATCTTCTCCCCGTAGACCTTGCCCAGGGATCCGCCGAAGATGGTGACGTCCTGACTGAAGACGCAGACCGGCCGGCCATGGATGGCACCCATCCCCGTGATGACCCCGTCGGTGTAGGGGCGGCGCCCATCCATCCCGAAGTTGTGCGAGCGATGCCGGGCGAACTCATCGAGCTCGGAGAAGGAGTCCTCGTCCAGCAGTGCCAGAACTCGCTCCCGGGCGGTCATCTTGCCGGCGGCGTGCTGCTTCTCGACGGCTGCGGGCGAGGCCGCGTTGACGGCCTCGTCGATGCGACGGCCCAGGTCGGCGATCTTCCCGGCCGTGGTGTGGATGTCGATGTCCATACCGGGGAGACTATCCGTTCGGCCGACCGGTGTGCGTCGGTGTGTCATGTGACGAACCTCACAGCTTTGCGGGATCGCCGCCGCGGACGGCACCGAGCCGGGGCTCCACTCGGGCTAGGCTGCCGGCTGTGCCCATCACCCCCCCACTTGACGCCGCCCGGATCACCGCTCTGACCGGGGCCGAGACCAGGTTCACCCGGCACGGTTCCGGAGGGATCAGCTGTGTCGCCCGGACCGACTCCACCAACGCCACTCTGGTGAGGTACGTCCGGGAGGGCGGAACCGGTTACCGGGTGCTCATCGCCGACCGTCAGGACGCCGGGCACGGCCGATTCTCGCGGCCCTGGCAGGCCCCGGCCGGCACCTCCCTGCTGATGTCGGTGCTGGTGCCGGTGTCGGCCTCCCGACTGGCCGGCGACTGGGGCTGGTTGTCGATGGCCGCCGGACTGGCGGTCACCGAGGCGGTGGAACGGCTGGCCGGTATCGGGCGTGACCGGGTCACCCTCAAATGGCCCAATGACGTCCTGCTGGATCTCGACACCGACCACGGCGGGAAGCTGTGCGGGATCCTCTCCGAGCGGGTGGACAGCCCTGCCGGCGCCCACGCGGTGATCGGGATGGGCCTCAATGTGAGGATGGCCGCCGATCAGCTGCCGGTGCCCACGGCCACCTCGATGTCACTGTGCGGGCTGCCGGACGACCGTGAGAGGCTGGCCGCCGAGCTGGTGCTGGCGCTGGACCGCCTGATCGGCGTCTGGCTGGCGACCGGGACGGTGCGTGGCATCTACCGGGAGCGCTGCGACACCATCGGGACGCCGGTGCGTCTCACCTTCGATCCGGCTCGGGCCGCCGGTGGACCGGCCCATGTCGACGGGATCGGGGCCGACATCGACCTGGACGGTTCGATCGTGGTCGACGAGCAGGGACGACGCCGATCCTTCTCGGCCGCCGATGTGCAGCACCTGCGCCCGGCCCCAACTCTCGGCTGACCGGGACCTCGAGGGGCATCGACCCTAGACTGACCCCATGACCAGCCATATCCTCGCCATGGGCGGCGGCGGTTTCTCGATGTCGACCCGCGGCGCCCCGACGGCACTTGATCGTTACATCCTGGATCTGTCGGGAAAGTCCTCCCCCCTGGTGTGCTTCGCCCCCACGGCAGCCGCCGACGACCCGGTGTACATCAACCGTTTCCTGGCCGCCTACTCCGCACTGGGGGTGCGGACCATGGTGCTGACGCTGTGGCAGGGCGCGGCCGAGTCGGTGGACCGGCTGGGCCAGGCCGATGTGGTGCTCTCGGGCGGCGGGTCGACGGCGAACCTGATGGCGTTGTGGCGGGCTCATGGCGTCGACCATGTCATCAAGCAGATGGTCAACCGGGGCTCCGATGTGGTGCTGGCCGGGGTCTCGGCCGGCGCCGCCTGCTGGTTCGCCGGATCGCTCACCGACGCCTTCGGGGACCTGAGGGCCTGGCGCGGCGGGCTGGGCCTGCTGCCGGGCTCCTTCTGCCCGCATTTCGACGGTGAACCGGACCGGCCGCCGGCCTACGCCCAGGCCATCGCCTCGGGGGTGCTGCCGAGCGGGTACGCCGTCGATGACGGTGCCGCGGTGCATTTCATCGACGGTCGCTTCGACCAGGCCGTCAGCGAGCGTGAGGGCGCCCAGGTGAGCCGGTTCACCAGCAGCAACTCGCCCACCGCCGCCGGGGTGCTGCGCGACCAGCTCGATGTCGAGGTGCTCTGATCCGCACAGCGGGACCGGTCCCGGTGCTGACCGCCGGTCTGCTGATGGGCCTGGCCCTGATGTCGGCGGCGGGCTCGCTGGCCACCGACATGTACCTGCCCTCCCTGGTGGGGATGACCAGGGAGCTCCACACCAGCTCCTCGCTGGCCCAGTTCACCCTGAGCGCCTTCATGGTCGGGATGGCGATCGGTCAGCTGGTGATCGGGCCGGTGTCGGATGTGCACGGCCGCAGAAGGCTGATGATCGGCGGTTCGGTGGTCTTCCTGCTGTCCTCCCTGGCGGCCGCCTTCGTCGACTCCGTGTGGCTGCTGATCGGGCTGCGGGTGGCGATGGGATTCGCCGGGGGGACCGGCCCGGTGGTGTCGCGGGCGATCATCGCCGACCTGGCCAGAGGCCGTGAGGCCGCCCGCGCCTTCTCGGTGATGATGGCCATCCAGGGCCTGGCGCCGGTGGTCGCACCGATCCTCGGCGGTCAGCTGGCCGGCCCGATCGGCTGGCGGGGGATCTTTGTCGTGCTGGCCGGATTCAACCTGGCGATGGTGCTGGTCGCGGTCCTCCTGGTGCCCGAGTCATTGCCCGCCGAGCGGCGCGCCGAGCCCGGTCTGGCCAGGCTGGCGCCCTCCTTCGCCCAGGTGCTCGGAGACCGGGTCTTCGTGGGTCATGCACTGTCGATGGCGATCACCTTCGGAGTGATGTTCGGCTACATCTCGGCCTCCCCCTTCGTTCTGGAGAAGCAGCTCGGGCTGAGGTCCTCGACCTATTCGTTGGCCTTCGCCGGCAATGCCGTGATGGTCATCCTGGCCTCGCTGCTCAACTCCCGGCTGATCCGCAACCACGAGCTGGTCCGGATCGCCCGGTCGGGGATGGCGATGACGGTCTGCGGATCGCTCGGCCTGCTGCTCAACGGGATCGCCGGACCGCGACTGTGGCCCACCCTGGGGCTGCTGGCCTTCTCGGTCTTCGGGGTGGGGCTGGTACTGGGCAACACCACCGCACTGGGTGCCGCACAGGTTCCGCACGCCGCCGGCGCCGGATCGGCGGTGATGGGTGCCGCGCAGTTCCTGGTCGCGGGGATCGTCTCCCCGCTGGTCGGGCTGGGGGCGGATGCCGCCGTCTCGATGGCGGTGGTGATGCTGGCCTGCGCAGTGGGAGCGAACCTCTGCCACTACGGACTCGCCGGGGCCGGCCGGCACGGACTCGGCTGAGGGTGCCCCGGTCGCGGGTTGACCATAAGATTGCCCCCGTGAGCCCAACCCCAGACAGTGCCCCGCGTCAACCTGCGAACCCGGTCGCCTCGAGGCCATTGGCCCCGACGTCCGTCCAGAGGCCTCGCAGCGCCGATCCGCGGGGTCAGTACAGGGTGGGGATCATCGGCGGTGGCCAGTTGGCCCGGATGATGCACCAGGCGGCCATCTCGCTGGGGGTCGACGTCCGGCTGCTGGCCGATGCACCCGACGAGTCGGCCGCTCAGGTGATGGGCGATGTACAGATCGGCTCCCACCTGGATCATGACGCCGTGCTGGCCTTCGGCCGGGACTGCGATGTGGTCACCTTCGACCATGAGCACGTGCCCACCGATTTCCTGCGCGAGATGGAGGCCGAGGGGATCGCGGTGCGCCCTGGCGCCGAGGCCCTGGTGCACGCCCAGGACAAGGCGGTGATGCGGGCCAGGGCGGCAGCCGACGGGCAGCCCTGCCCGGCCTGGGAGATCTGCGGCGGCCCCGAGAAGCTGGTCGCCTTCGGCAACAGGCACGGCTGGCCGGTGATCGCCAAGACCTCCCGGGGAGGGTACGACGGCAAGGGGGTCTGGAAGGTCAACGGCCCCGACGAGGTCGCCGAACCCTTCGATGCGATGGGAGGGCTGGCCGACGGCGACCAGCCGATCCAGATCCTCGCCGAGGAGTTCGTCGACTTCACCCGTGAGCTGTCGGCCATCGTGGTGCGCTCGCCCTCGGGCCAGGCGGTGGCCTACCCGGTCTCCGAGACGATCCAGCGCGACGGCATCTGCGTGGAGACCACCACCCCGGCACCGGGGATGAGTGACGAGCGTCAGTGCGAGATCCAGCAGATGGCTCTGGACATCGCCGGCCGGCTGGGAGTGGTGGGCGTGATGGCGGTGGAGCTGATGGAGCGGGCCGACGGGTCGGTGGTCATCAACGAGTTGGCGATGCGCCCCCACAACACCGGGCACTGGACGATCCACGGCTCGCGGACCAGCCAGTTCGCCAACCATATTCGTGCCGTCCTGGACCTGCCGTTGGGAGATCCCTCACTGACCGCTCCGGTGGTGGTGATGGACAATGTGCTGGGCGGTTCGGTGCAGGATCTCACCGGCGCCCTGCAGCATTGCTTCGCCAGGGACCGCAGCCTCCATGTGGAGCTCTACGGCAAGCAGGTGCGGCCGGGGCGAAAGGTGGGCCATGTCACCTGCCTGGGCTCCGATGTCGCCGATGTGCAGCGACGTGCCCGCGATGCCGCCGGATACCTGATGGGAAGAGACAATGCCTGACACCAAGAAGTCGCCCCGGCGCACCAAGTCCGAGCCGCGTACCAGGGCTCGTCGGGTGGCCGACGAGCAGGTCGTGACGCCCCGGGTCTCGATCGTGATGGGTTCGGATTCCGACTGGCCGACGATGGAGCCCGCGGCGGCGGTGCTCAAGGATTTCGGCGTGGTCTTCGAGGCCGACGTCGTCTCGGCCCACCGGATGCCTGAGCAGATGGTGGAGTTCGGCCGGGCCGCCCACGAGCGGGGGATCCAGGTGATCATCGCCGGCGCCGGCGGTGCCGCCCACCTGCCCGGCATGCTGGCGGCGCTGACCCCGCTGCCGGTGATCGGGGTGCCGGTGCCGCTGGCACACCTGGAGGGGATGGACTCGCTGCTGTCGATCGTCCAGATGCCAGGCGGGGTTCCGGTGGCCACCGTGGGCATCGGCAATGCCAGGAACGCCGGACTGCTGGCGGTGCGCATCCTGGCAGCCGGTGATCCGGCTCTCACCGAGAGGATGCTGGCCTTCCAGGAGGATCTGCGGGCGGGCGCCCAGGCCAAGGGGGAGAGGGTCCGCCAGTTCGGCCAGGGCTGAGGCCCCGACCTCAGCGGGCGTACTGCTCGGCCACCGAGGTGTCGCCCTCGGCGAGCGCCTCGAAGAGGGCTCGCGCCTTGGCCTTGTCCCACAGCACCGAGGAGCCGGCCGCGGTGGAGGCATTGGCCTGTGCGATCGGCACCGTGATCCTGATGCCGTCACTGCCGGTGGCCCGGTGCAGGCCGATCATCGTCCTGGCCGCAGTCCACAGCGAGGTGTCGGTGCCCCGCGTGAAGGACTCGGCGGCCGCCATGTTGACCCGCCAGTAACGGATCGGGTTGATGACGGTCCAGGGGCTCATCACCTTCCTGGCGACCGCGGCGGTGACCTGTTGCTGGCGCTTGACCCGGCCCAGGTCTCCCAGCGGGTCGGCCTTTCTCATCCGGACGTATCCCAGAGCCTGGATACCGTCGAGCCGCTGACAACCGGCCGGCAGATTGGTGTGGGAGTCCTTGTCGACCATTGCCTTGTCGAGGCACACCTGGACCCCGCCGACGGCGTCCACCATGTCGACGAAGCCGGCGAAGCCGACCTCGATGTATCCATCCATCCGCAGTCCGGTGGCCTGCTCGACGGTCTGCATCAGCAGCTTCGGGCCGCCGATCGCGTAGGCGGCATTGAGTTTGTTGTGGCCGTGGCCGGGGATCGCGACATAGGAGTCGCGCGGCAGTGAGATGAGCACCGAGCCGCCCTTGGGCGGGGTGTATAGGATCAGCATGGTGTCGGTGCGTGCGCCGGCCTCGGTCCCGGTGCCGAGCTTCTTCTGCTCCTCGGGGGTGAGGTTGTCACGCTGGTCGGTGCCGATCATCAAGGTGGCGGTCCCCGGCTGGGAGGCTGGACGGTCACCCTCCGGGGTGGCGTCGACCGTGCTGGACCGCACCAGCGCGATGGCTGGCACGACCAGCAGCCAGATCAGCCAGGCGATCAGCGGGGCGCGGACCAGCCGCCAGGCTCGGTGACGTCGTGGTCGGCGGCCGCCGGACCTGGCGACCCGAGGGGGCGCAGCCGGCGGTGGCACCCCGCGAGAGGCGGCCCTCGGGGAGATCTTCTGGGCGGATCCGCGCTGCTGGGACCGTGGCGGGACCCCGGAGTCGTATGAGTAGCTGACCGGCCTGAGGGGATGGCCATCGGGATCCACCGGCGGGGGAGGCTGGGAGGCCGACTGCCCAGCTCGTGAGGAGCCGGAGGTGCCCGGGCTCGGCTGGTCACTGCCGTAGAGCCAGTCCAGGTCACTCTGGCGGGATTGTTCGTCTCGGGGATCGGCCATGGCCCAACCGTAGTTCTCCCGGGCGGCGCCTCCCGGCCTCACAGGGCCGATGCTGGCAGAATGGACACCATGCCCTCGCAGTTCGCTCCACCGGTCAGCATCGTCATGCCGGTCCGCGACGAGGAGAAATACCTCGCCTCCTCGGTCGACGGAATCCTGGCCCAGGGTTATCCAGGTGAGATGGAGGTCATCCTGGTGGTCGCCCCCAGCAGCGACGCCACCCAACGCATCGCCGAGACCATCGCGGCCAGTGATGACCGGGTCAAGGTGGTGCCCAATCCGTGGTCCACCACACCCAGGGCCCTCAACATCGGGGTGGCCGCAGCTCGGTTCGACATCATCGTGCGGGT
Organism: Acidipropionibacterium thoenii DSM 20276; assembly: GCF_000423445.1. Classification (GTDB taxonomy): domain Bacteria; phylum Actinomycetota; class Actinomycetes; order Propionibacteriales; family Propionibacteriaceae; genus Acidipropionibacterium; species Acidipropionibacterium thoenii. The sequence goes on from NZ_KE384018.1 coordinate 393,443, forward strand.
CGATGCCCACGGGGAGCTCGGGCCGGAGTACATCGCCACCGCGGTGGAGCTGCTGGAGCGCACCGGGGCCGCCAATGTCGGCGGAGTGATGGACGCCCGCGGCAAGACCCCCTTCGAGCAGGCGGTGGCGGTGGCCTACACCTCCCGGCTCGGCCTCGGCTCCTCCTCCTTCCATCTGGGAGACTCCCCCGAGGGGCCGGCGGACACCGTCTTCCTCGGGGTCTTCCGAAAAGCCGATCTGATGGCGGTCGATGGATTCGACGTCAGCTTCGACAGGGCCCAGGACTGGGAGCTCAACTACCGGCTGCGCCAGTCCGGCCGTCAGATCTGGTTCAGCCCCAGGCTCAAGGTCACCTACCGCCCCCGTTCCACCGTCGGGGAGCTGTCTCGTCAGTTCTTCCGCACCGGCCAGTGGCGTCGGGAGGTGATGCGCCGGCACCACGACTCGGTGAGCCTTCGATATCTGGCAGCTCCGTCGACCGTGGTGGGCTGCGTGCTGGGAACCGCGGCCGGAACTCTCGGCGTGGTCCGGATCCTCCAGGGCAGACCGGGCCGTTCGATGATCTGTGGGTGGGCACTGCCGCTGGGATATCTGTCGGCGATGGTGGTCGGCAGCGCCGCGATGCGCCGGCCGATGCCCCGCCAGGTGCGCCGGCGGCTTCCCCTGGTGCTGATGATCATGCACATCTGCTGGGGTGCGGGGTTCCTGAGGGGTCTGCAGAGGCACCATCAGGAGGCCGACGACGCCGGTCAGCCACCGCTGATCGAGTGAGTCGGGCCGCCGCGGGCCCGAGTCCTCATGCCGGCCGGGCGTGCTCCTGAGCCGCCAACCCGGCCAGGCTCAGGCCATCGGGAGGCGATTCCACCAGCACCAGCGATCCGGCCCCGAGCAGACATCCGGCCAGCAGCTCAGCGATCCGGGCGGCGGGGGTCCGCAGGCTCGCTCCGGCACTGACCAGTCCCTCGGCATCGACCATCACGGCCTCGTCGATTCGGGACTGCTCCGCCAGCTGCTGTCCGGTCAGAGGTACCTGGTCGCACAACCAGATCCCCGTTGCCGGGGCAGGGGTGGGGGCGGGCATCTCGTCGGGCATCGCCAGCGCCTCGGTGAAGTCGATCGCGCCTGGAACAGCCTGGCGGCACGGTCCGGCCAGCGGTTCCAGCGAGCACTGCACCAGGGGAACTGCCGGATCGGTGCCCGAGGCGTCCGGGCCGCTGACCGCCACAGCCGCGGTGGCGGCATCCTCGGGTCGCACAGAGGGACGGGCCCCCGACCACCAGCAGGCCAGCAGCCAGCAACAGCTCACCCAGTGCAGGGGTCTGTCGGCCAGTACCGGCAGATACACCAGATCTCCGGCCCCGATGCCCTCCTCGGCCATCAGATGGACGGTCTTGGCCAGCCAGGAACCCACCGTGCGGCCCGAGAGCTCGACTCTGGCCCGGTCGTGGTACCAGGTCAGCAATGGGTCGGCCCCGGAGACCTCCAGTCGCTCTGCCAGCCGGGCCACCGGATCAGCCGCGACCGAGGCGGGGCGGGGTGATGGGTATGAGGGTCGGGGCCCCGGAGTGGGGGAGAGCTGCACCATGGCCTGAATTGTGCCGCGGGGGGCCTGCTTGCCGCTAGGCTGAGGTCATGCGCCACGTCCTCATCATCGCAGGTGGGTCGGGCACCCGGCTGTGGCCGCTGTCCCGGCAGGGTGAGCCCAAGCAGCTGCTGGAACTCATCGATGGGCTCAGCCTGTTGCGAATGTCCTACGAGCGGATCCAGGGGCTGGTACCGGATGAGAACATCCTGGTCTGCACCGGAGCCGACTACGCCGACGCGGTCGCCGGCCAACTTCCGGAGATCCCCGCCGACAACATCCTCGGCGAGCCGGTCGGTCGTGACTCCTTGGCCGCAGTGGCCTGGCCGGCCGCCGTCCTGGCCGCCAGGGACCCTGAGGCGACTGTCGCCACCGTCACCGCCGACCACATCATCCGGCCGGTCTCCGACTTCCGCGCCTCCCTCGAGGCGGCCTTCGGACTGGCCGAGACGGACCCCACTGCCCTGGTGACCTTCGGTGTCGTACCGACAGAGGCCAACACCGGATACGGATACCTGCGGCGTGGCCGTGCCCTGGCCACCGGCGTCGAGCTGCCGGGGGCCTGCGAGGTGCGGGAGTTCGCGGAGAAGCCCGATGCCGACACCGCCCGTGGCTATCTCAGCTCGGGGGAGTACTGGTGGAACTCCGGGATGTTCGTGTGGCGGGCCCAGACCCTGCTGGACGTCCTGGAGGTGCTGCGACCCCAGCTGCGCCACGGCGTCGCCCAGCTGGTCTCCGAACCGGCACGGCTCGCGACGATCTACCCGCAGCTGGAGAAGATCTCGGTGGACTTCTCGGTGATGGAACCGGTCTCCAGAGGCGAGGCGCCGGCGCATGTGGTGGCGGTGCCGCTGGACATCCAGTGGTACGACGTCGGGTCCTTCGAGAGCCTGGCACCTCATCTGCCCGGCGACGGGGAGGGTAACTGGCACACCGGCATGACGGTCTGCCTGGATGCCGACGGGAACCTCCTGATGAATCAGCGCCCGCACGCCGTGATGGCGGTCGCCGGATTGCACCGGATGGCAGTGGTCGCCACCGACCGGGCCACCCTGGTGGTGCCGCTGTCGGATTCCCAGAAGGTCAAGGCCCTGGTGGCCAAGGTCGCCGCCGAACAGGGTGGCGAGTTCGCCTGAGCCGGCGGGCTCGCACACGGAACGACAGCCGTGTAACTTTGTGACCGCGCAGCACATGCGCCAGTGTGGGGGAAATGTCCCGGAGATCCGGGGCGTCCTCGTGAAAGGTGCCGGTCCGCTCGAGGAGTGCATATGGACGATCCTGTTTCGTCATTGTTCGGAGCCGTCGTCGACGGAGTCGACTCGTGGCAGGCCAGAGCCCTGTGCGCCCAGACCGATCCGGAGGCCTTCTTCCCCGAGAAGGGGGGCTCCACCCGCGAGGCGAAGCGGATCTGCGAGCACTGCGAGGTGCGGGCCGAGTGCCTCGACTACGCCCTGGCCAATGACGAACGGTTCGGGATCTGGGGGGGCCTCTCGGAGATGGAGAGGCGTCGGATCAGGCGCCGGGCCTGAACCTGTCACCGGGCCCAGGTCCCCATCTCTGACGCCGTTCAGCTCGGGATCCACCCATTCGCCTACTAGACTTCCCACCTACGGCCGAGGCCGAGATGACCTCCTGGCTGTCTGTGACGTCGAGATTCCCGTCAGTGATCGAAGGGCAAGGGTGGGCCACCATCGTGAGTGAGCAGGACGCAGACCCGGGAGACGACAATCCGATGTCGTCGCCGGCTGAACCCCCGCGCACCGATGAGGGACTGACCGACTGGACGATTCCGGTGGTGCCCTCGTTGCCGGTCAATGAGGAGGACTGGGAGTGGGCCTGGAAGCCGCAACCCGAGCCGGTCACCGCGATCTCCGCGGATCAGGTGGCGGCGATCCTCATCGTCCACCAGGCTGTCGAGTGGCTGCCCAGCACCCTGGTCCATCTGGCGGAACTGGCCGATCGACCGGGGGTGACGGTCGCCGTCGACATGGGATCGACCGACGGCTCCGCCGAGCTGCTCGCCTCGGCCCATCGCGACGGGTTCCTGGAGGATGTCCTGGAGGCGCCGGCCTCCGAGACGCCGGGACAGGGCATCGCCCGGGCCGTGGCGACCCTGCCCGATGACATCAGCCACATCTGGATTCTGCACGACGATCTCGAGGTGGAACCGGCCAGCCTTCACCAGATGCTGGTGGAGGCCTCGCGTCCGCCGATCGCGGACCTCTGCCTGCCCACCCTGCTGCGTCCGGCCAGGCGCAACTACCCCGAGCTGATCGTCGAGCAGGGCCAGACCCTGACTTCCACCGGTTCCCGGGTGCTGCCGATGGTTGACAAGGGAGACATCGACCAGCACCAGTCGGATCCGGTCCGGGTGCTCGGCGGGTCGACCGCCGGGATGTTCATCTCCCGGGCCGCCTGGGACTCGCTGGGCGGCCTCGATCCGGCGGTGCCGTTGTTCCGCGACGGAGTGGATCTCGGCTGGCGGGCCAACGAGGCGGGCATGGTGGTGCGCACCGCGCCCAGCTGCGCTCTCCACCATCGGCAGGTCGGACGTGACTGGCGACGGGACTCGACCCTGGCACGGCGTCCCGACCTCGCCGACTCCCTGGCGGGGATGAGAGTGGTGGCGGCGCGCTCGCCTCATCCGGGCCGCACCGCTGCCTGGTTGTACCTGGTCTGCCTGGGCCGGGCTCTTCTGCTGCTGCTCGGCAAGGCCCCCGGCAGGGCCCTGGACTCCCTGAGGGCCGGGCATCGATTGTGGCGCAGCCGCTCGCTCACCGCCGAGATGGCTGGGCGGATCGCCGACTTCCGCCAGGGTTGCGATCCCGATGACATCGCTGCCACGGCACGACTGCTGCCCACCCGGCGTCGGGTCTGGGCCAGGATCGCCGACCAGTTCGCCGGGGACATGAGCGACCGCCTGCACCCCGATCGTGATGCCGACCTGGGAACCTCGCTCGACGAGCTGACCGGTGAGGACTACGAGGCGCGCGAACACCACACCGTCATCAACCCCTACACCACGATGCTCGTCGTGATGGCGCTGCTCGGCCTGATTGCCGGACGCCGTCTGTTCGGCTCCGGCAATGTCGTGTCCGCATGGCTGGCACCGGCACCCGACGGCCTGCACGGGGCCTGGTCGGCGTGGTTGGGGGCCACCGCGGGGCAGCCCGGTGCCAACGCGCCCTGGCTGGGAGTGGCGGCTCTGGGATCGGTGCTCACCCTGGGCCAGCCGGAGATCCTGGTCCGGGCCGGACTCATCATGGGTCCGCTGCTGACGGCGGTCTCGGCCCACCGGGTGAGCAGGCGGATCCTGGGACTGGGACTGCCGGCCGTGCTGCTGGCCGCCAGCTGGGCGCTGATACCGGTACTGACCGGCTGCTACGCCCGCGGATCGGTCACCGGGATCGCGATGGGCATCATCGTGCCCCCACTGGTCCTTCATCTGTGGCGGCTGCTGTCACCGGAGACCATTGACGTCGACGAGCTGTGGGGTGCCGGGGGGCACACCGTCGATCTCTGGCGAACTGCCGGCGCGCTGGCATTCTGGACGACTCTGGCGGCCTCCTTCGTGCCGGCCTGCTGGCTGGTGGTGCTGGTCTGCCTGGTCGGCTGCTGCGCGAGGGATCGGTCCCTGTGGCGTCAGGCCCTGCTGGTGGTGACCGCCCCGCTGGTGGCCCTCAGCCCGTGGCTGATCCGGGTGGTGCACAGTCCGGCTCGCCTCATCACCGGCGCTGATCCGCTGCTGACCGGCCAGGGGGTCCATCCGGGTGGCCTGCTGGTGCTGGTGGGCGGCGGGTTGAGCGATGGCGTGGCGCCGCTGTGGCTGATGCTGGTGGGCATCCTGCCGGTGTGGTTCGCAGCGCTGTGGGCCCTCACCTGGCTGTTCCGCAACCGCACCCTGACCGGCGTCTACCGCGGAAACCGTGGACTGGTCGCCGGGGTCGCAGTCCTCTGCCTGATCTGCTTCGGGGCCGCCGCGGTGAGCTGTCGGCGTCTGGTCCGGCTGTGGGGAAGCCAGGTCCACCCCGAGATCGAGACCTGGCAGCTGCTGGGGTTCGGCTGTCTCCTCATTCTCATCAACATGGCCTGGCAGGGGGTCCTGCTGAAGGCTCAGGCCGACGAGACCACCGAGGAGCTGGGCGACTCGCCCAGCCTGGGTCAGTTGATGGCCAGGTGGAGTCGCAAGGTGCTGCCGATGGCCTTGATGGTCGGGCTGGTGGCGACCGGCCTGTGGTGGGTGGCCGGCGGCATCGGCCAGCCTGTGCACCGGGTCTCCTCCAAGTTGCCGGCCTATGTCACCGCGGTGGAGGAGTCGCCGCGGCGCACCCGGACCCTGATGATCCTGGTCCAGGATCCCCGCACCAGCTGGAACCTGGTCGACTCGCGCAACCCGGGCTGGGGTTCGGGGGAGCGGCCGGCCATCTCCACCGATCCGGCCATTCGTGCCGCGGTCACGGAGCTGGCACAGTCCATCGCATCCGGTGACGTCGGGGAGAATCTGGCCAGTCAGCTGGCCACTCTGGGCATCGGCAATGTCTGGATGAGAGGGGCCAGCGATGACACCGTCTCCCAGGTGAGCAACGCCTCGGGTCTGACATCGGCGACCGCCGACGCCACCAGCACGGTGTGGACCGTGGAGGGTGGTCCTTCCCGGGCATGGCTGGTGGAGGGCCGGACCTCGGTCCCGCTGAACGGGACGGTGCCCTCGGGCAGCGCATCCCGCGCGATCGTCATCGCCGAGCCGAGGGACCATCGCTGGCAGGTGGACGTCTCCGGCACCCCGCTCCAGCAGCAGGGCCGGCCCGCCGGCGGGATCGGCCAGAGCTATCGCCTCGGCAACGCCCGGGGCCCGCTGGAGTGGCGGATGCCCACCCAGGGCTGGGCGGCGGCGGTGGAGCTGGGCACCATTCTCGTGCTGCTGATCATCGCCGGGCCCAACGCATCGGGGGGCTCCCGCGCGCCGCGCCGGGTCCTGGAGGTGACCTCATGACTCCCATCCCAGACGAGGGTCCGCGCAGGGCCAGGCGAGGCCTGCGGGCCGACCAGGCCCCCCGCACCGAGGATCTCAGCGATCCCTCATCGCCCGTGGAGAAGGCTCCGCCGGCCCGCCGCGCCGAGGAGCCTGAGCAGACCGAGGCGGCCCCGGACCAGGTCCATCCGGTCCGCTCGGCAGCACGGGTCGGCGCACTGCGGGCGGTGGGTTTCGCGGTGCTGGCGCTGGCGGTCGGGATCGGCTCCGCCCTGATCCCCGGCCAGCAGGCCAGCACGACCGGGGCCTCCGCGGTGGTTCCCGGACAGACCCTGGTCTGCTCGCCCTCCCTGCAGAACGCCGCGGTGACTGCCGCCTCCACCAGCCGAACGCTGAGAATCGGGGCGCTGGGCGGCAGTGATCGCGAGGTGCCGGTGCCCGCTTCCGAGTCGGTGGCGAAGTCCGCCGCGGTGGTGAGATCGGTCAGCGGTCAGGGTCGGCCCGCCGCCACCACGATGAGCGTGGTGGGCAGCGGGGCCGGGGCCACCAGTTCCTGGACCAACTGCTCGACAGCCTCCACCGGTGGGACTCTGATCGTGGAGGATCCCAGCATCTCCGACATCGTGGTGACCAACCCGGAGGCCGATGAGGCCTCGGTCGACGTCACCCTCAGCGGTGCGAAAGGGGTCATCAATGCCACTGGTACGAGGGGCCTCACGGTGCCCGCCAGATCCAGCCGGGTCCTTCCGCTGTCGGTCTGGGTCTCCGGGAGATCACCGGTGGCCGCGACCCTGAGCACCGACACCAGCCGGGTGGTGGCGGTGGCCCGCACCAGCGGACCCAACGGCTCCCAGGCCTTCCCGATGAGCTCCGCTGCTCAGAACCTGTGGATCCCGGCAGTGCCCTCCCAGGTGTCGGCATCCGAACTGTTGGTGACCAACCCGAGCTCGAGCCGCGCCACCGTGAAGGTCACCGCGATGGCAGCCGGTGGCGCCTTCGTCCCCGAGGGAGCCGACGAGATCGAGGTGGAACCCTACTCGACGATCACTGTCGACCTGGGCAAGGCCCTGGCCGGGGAGGCGGTGGGCCTGTCGGTCAACGCCAATGTCGCGGTCGGTGCCCAGGTGAGGGTGACCAAGGGCAAGGACATCACGATGGCGACCCCGGCGGCGGCCGCCACCAGCCTCCAGTCGGCCCTGCCGAGAGGTGGCACGGTGTCGCTGTCGAACCCCACCAACCAGGTCGCACAGGTCACCGGCTCCTACCGGACCGCGAGTGGCGCGACGACGAGTTTCACAGCATCGCTGCCAGCCAGCAGCACGTGGACCAAGGACCTCGGCGGCACCGGCGGTCACCTGCTGGTCAGCTCCGATCACGCCATCATCGGCGGGGTCTGGTACACCGGGGCCGGTCTGTCCTCGGTGCCGATGTCGGTGGTCAGCGGCGCCGGCAGAGTCGTCCGGCTGTCGGTGGATCCACAACTGTCATAGCCGAGGGAGCCGGCAGCCCGTTGCTGGCGCGGATCCGGCTAGGTGTCCTGGTCGGCGCCCGGATCGATGACGTCGATCGGGAAGCCGGTGAGGGCACTGAGCTGTTCCACCAGAGTGCGATGCACCAGGATCACCAGCCCCTGCGGGGTCGCCGCCCGGATCTCCAGGGGGCGACGGAACAGCACCACCCTGGCCGGGTTGTGCTCATCGCCGTCCTGGGCGGAGGTGAGTGGAACATGGTCGGCCACGAAGGACTGCCGTTCCGGGACGTCCTCGATCCCGACCACCAGCCGGTCCAGGACGGCCGGGCAGGTCTGGGAGATGCGATCCAGCGAGGCCTGGACGGCGTCTGCGAAGAACTCGGAACGGGAGGGCCGGGGGGCGGGTACCACACCCCCCAGCTCCCGGGGCACGATCAGTGGTCCACGTATCCCGCGGCCATGGCGATCACGACGTGACGACATGCTTCCACGGTAGTGGTACCCGCGACGGTCGCGGCGTAGTGTCCCGCGGGTGAGAGAGTGTTCGCGATCGGGCTGCCCCAGACCGGCGGTGGCGACGTTGACCTACGTCTACGCCGAGTCGACGGCGGTGGTGGGTCCGCTCGGTCCCGCCCGGGAGCCCGGAAGCTACGACCTGTGCCGGGAGCACTACCGGGCCCTGTCGGCTCCTCGGGGCTGGGAGGTGATCCGGCTGCCCGGAGTCGAGGAGGCTCCAGCGGTGACGGCCGACGACGACCTGATGGCTCTGGCCAGAGCGGTCCGCGAGGCCGGGATGCTGGACGAGGAGGTCCCCTCGCAGGCCCACCGCGAGCCCGATGCGGCAGGGGTGAGGGTGGTGGCCCAGCGAGGCCACCTCAGCGTCATCGTCGACTCACCGGCGCAGCCCGAGGTCTCTGGCCGGCAGGCCGGTCGAGGAGCGCACTAGGCTGGAACCGCCCAACAGCTGAAGATTCAGAACAGCTGGATATTCTGATGTCATTCGGGACACTGCCGCCGATCGAGCCACCAGAGCCGCACTGTCAGCAGGTCCCGCCATCCTGAGGAGTTGCGACCGGTATGCCCGATCTTCCCGTCACACCAGAGGCCCTCGACCTGTCGCCGGTCTTCCTCGAGATCGCTGCCTGTCCGCAGTGCCACGCAAAATTCGCCCTCGACTACGACCGCGGCGAGCTGGAGTGCTCCGATCCCGACTGCGGGCTGGCCTTCCCGGTGCGTGACGGCGTCCCGGACCTGAGGATCGACGCAGCACGCAATCCCAACACCCACCAGCCCGATCCCGAGGCCGATGAGACCACCGTCCAGGTGGCGAAGTGAGCCCGGTCTTCGAGGACTCCCGGCTGGACCCCACCGAGCTGCCCGGGCCCGCCGAGGCCGCGCTGCGCTACCTGGCCAGCACCGGCGCCCGGATCCGCTCGGACGCGGCCGGGCTGGCCACCTCGGCCGACCGTGCCGCCACCGAGCTGGAGAGGCCCCGAGGAGTCCTGGTGGTGGGATCGGAGGCCAGACTGGTCCGCTCGGTGCTGGAACCCGTTTGCCCGGTCCCGATGGTGGCATGGCCCTTCGACCGGCTCCCGGCCTGGGTCGGCCCGCTGGACCTGGTGGTGGCCCTGGACACCGAGACCGACCAGCTCAGCTCCGCACCCGGCCAGTCCTGCCTGGAATCGGTGGCCGAGGCGCAACGGCGAGGCGCCGGGATCCTGCTGGCCGGCCGTGAGGACTCCCCGGCATGGCGGGCCGCAGGAAGCCGCTCGGCGGTCCGGCTGCCGGTCCTCAGTGCCGACCCGATGTCGGCGGCGGTGGTGGTCCTGGCGCTGCTCGGCCAGATCGGCATCGGCCCCCACGTCGATCCGGAACAGGTCTCCCGGGCAGCCGACCTGGTCGCCGAGTCCGCCTCCCCGCACCACGACCTGGCCACCAATCCGGCCAAGGAGATGGCCTGCGCACTGGCCGACGCCGACCCCCTGCTGTGGGGCGGTTCGGTGTTGGCCGCCCGATCCGCCAGGCGCTGCGCCGAGGCGCTGCGCCGGGCCAGCGGCCGGGCAGCACTGTCGGCCGATGCCGATGCCCTGATGCCTGTCATCACCGGCACCGCGGTGCGCGACCCGTTCGCCGATCCCGATATCGACGGTCTGGCCACCCGGCCGGTGCTGGTGGTGATGGATGATGCCGACGGAGCGGACGCCGCAGGCCGGGCCCGGTTGGAGGCCGCCTGCCGGCAGCACGACGTGGCAGTGCGCAGCATCTCGCTGCCCCTGGGGATGGATCAGGCCGGGCCGGTCGACCGCTACGTCACCCTGCTGCTCGAGGGACGGTTCGCTGCCGCCTACCTGGCCCTGGGACTGGGACGGTTCGGCGTCGGGGACGGCGACGACCGGTGAGCGCCGAGGGCAGCAGGAGGGCGATCCTGGCGGCGGCCTGCGCCAACCTGGGGATCGCCGCCACCAAGTTCGTGGCCTGGGGACTGACCGGGGCCTCCTCGATGCTGGCCGAGGCCATCCACTCCACCGCCGACACCGGCAATCAGCTGCTGCTGGTGATCGGTGGCCGGGCGGCGAAGCGGCAGGCCGACGAGAGCCATCCCTTCGGATACGGACGCGCCCGCTACCTGGCCGCCTTCATGGTGGCCATCGTGATGTTCAGCCTGGGCGGCCTGTTCGCTCTCTACGAGTGCTATCAGAAGATCGTGGCGGTGCGGGCCGGGGAACACGACGAGCTGTCGGACTCCACCTGGTGGTGGGTGCCACTGGTGGTGATCCTCATCTCGCTGATCGCCGAGTCGCTGAGCCTGCGAACCGCCCTCCAGGAGACTCACAAGGCGCGCGCCCATCTCTCGGTGATCCAGTTCATCCGCCAGTCCAAGGCCCCCGAACTGCCGGTGGTGATGCTCGAGGACTGCGCCGCCGTGCTGGGCCTGATCTTCGCACTACTGGGCATCGGGTTGACCCTGCTGACCGGCAATGACATCTTCGACGCCCTGGGCTCCGGATTCATCGGGGTGCTGCTGGTGGTGGTCGCCATCGTGCTGGCCCGCGAGATGCTCTCCCTGCTGGAGGGGGAGTCCGCCAGCCCTGAGAACCAGCAGGCCATTCGGGACGCGCTGACCGGCACCGACGGCGTCGCGCAGGTGATCCACATGCGCACCGTCCATCTGGGCCCCGAGACCATCCTGCTGGCCGCCAAGATCGCGGTGGATCCCGACGAGTCGGCCGGCGAGGTGGCCAGGATCATCGACGCCGCCGAACAGCGGGTGCGCAGCGCGGTACCCACCGTGGGACCCAGCTTCCTGGAACCCGATGTCCTGCGCGATACCACTGCCGAGAAGGAGAACTGATCATGAGCACCGATGTGCTGGTCCTCAACGGACCCAACCTGGGCCGACTGGGGCGCCGCGAACCCCAGATCTACGGCACCCTCACCCATGCCGGGCTGCGCGCCCACCTGACCGAGGCCGGCAGGGACCTGGGGCTCGACGTCGAGGTCCGCCAGACCGACGCCGAGGCCGAGATGATCAGCTGGCTGCACGAGGCCGCCGACAACCGGATCCCGGTGGTGATCAACCCGGCGGCGTGGAGCCACTACTCGATCGCCATTGCGGACGCCGTCGCCCAGCTGGAGGCCCCGGTCATCGAGGTGCACCTGTCCAATATCGCCCAGCGCGAGGAGTTCCGGCACCACAGCGTGGTCTCGGCCTATGTCACCGGCACCATCATCGGGCTGGGAGCCAGCGGCTACGACTACGCCCTGGCGCATCTGGCGTCGTTGATCGACCAGGAGGCCGAGGGCCCCTCGGACCCGCCGCAGATCCGCCCGGGATCGGTGCACGGCGCTATCACCGGGCGGCGCCGCGGCGATCCCACTACTTCTTCGGATTCGCAGGATTGAGCGACTCCCAGATCTCCTTGCACTCGGGGCAGACCGGGAAGCGATCGGGGTTGCGGGTCGGCACCCAGACCTTGCCGCACAGTGCGACCACCGGGGTGCCGTTGACCATCGCGTCGGTGAGCTTGGCCTTGGGGACGTAGTGGGAGAACCGCTCAGCATCTCCGTCCTGGAAGGACGGGCTGGTCCGTTCGTCCAGGACGGTCTCGGAACCGGGGGCAGCCTGAGTACTCATGGGTGGGATTCTAGGCGCGAGCCGGAATCCCTCCTGAGATGATCGGCTGTCAGCGAATCACGGCCGGCGACGGGGCCGGTCGAGGCGGCTGGGCGGGAGCGATGGGCGTCTAGCTTGTGGGGGCGTGGGATAGTTGACGGGTGAGCAGTCAAGACCCGGATCGTCAGCAGACTCGACAGGTGGACGGACAGCCCAGCGCACAGCTGCCCCCGATGGGCTGGTATCCCGATCCCGCCGGAAGCGCGAAGGAGCGCTACTGGGACGGATCGCGATGGACCCGGAATCTGCGTAACCCACCCGAGCCGCCGAGATCGCACAGGTCTCATCAGAACGGACTGCCGGAGTCCCTGGAACCGATCAGGAGACGCCACTCGGCGGAGGAGCCGCGGCGCAAGGTCGTCCAACGCCGCTCCGCCCACTCGGCAGGGTCCTCGAACCCGGCGGCCTCCTCCGACCCGGCCGGGCCCGCCGACTCCGGGTCCTACCGGGGCAGTGGGACGCCCTCACAACCGGATCCGGGCCAGATCCAGCCGCAGTCCGGCAACCCCTACGAGGCCTACCGGCAGCCGCAGCGTGCCGCCTCGCGGACCGACACCACCACCAGTGACGGCGTCCCGCTGGCCGGCTGGTGGTGGCGGGTGCTGTCGACGATCATCGACCAGACCATCGTCTGGACGCTCGTCGCGGTGCTGCTGCGCAGCCAGCTGAACGCCTACCTCGAGGCGGCCCAGAGGCTGGCGGTCCAGTACGGCTCGGTGTCCAGGCTGCTCGAGGTGGCCCGCACCAACCCGAATGCGGTGGTCTCCGCCGAGCTCACCGAGGCATTGTCCACGCTGGTGTTCGCCGCCATCATCTTCCAAGCCGCCTACCAGTTCGTCATGCTGGCGCTGTTCTCGGCCTCGGTGGGTCAGCTGATCAGCGGCCTGCGGGTGGTCGAGGTCGGCCATGGTCGACAGCACCGGCGGCTGAAGCCATGGCGGGCGGGACTGAGGGCGGCGGCCTGGGGGTTGGTCGCAGTGCTCAACAGTTTCATCGGTATGCTCACCGTGGTGAGTTATCTGCTGCCGTTGTTTCAACGCCGACGTCAGACCATTCACGACCTGGTTGGCGGTACTCAGGTGATTCGCCTGTCTCGCGACTGATCACATCCATCTGAGAGGCCATCGAATGTCGCTGTCTGATCCTGTCCTGATCGCACTGGCCGACCATTTCGGAATCGCCAGAAGCTTCCAGGACTGGAAAGGCCGACAGACCTCGGTCTCCGAGGAGACGGTGCGGGCCGTGCTGGCCGGGTTGGGGGTCGACGCCGCCACCCACGAGTTGGCCGAGCAGGCCCTGGCCGAGGTCCGTGACCGGCCCTGGCGTCGGACCCTGACGCCGTGCACCGTGCTGCAGGAGGGTCAGGAGGGCCGCATCGACGTCCACCTACCGGCCGGTGAGTCGGTGGCGGTGCACATCGAGCTGGAGGATGGTTCGGGACGGGACTGCTGGCAGGTCGACAACTGGAATCCCGACCGGGAGGTGGACGGACACTGGGTCGGCGAGGCGACCTTCGCCGTTCCCGGCGATCTGCCGCTGGGCTATCACACCGTGGTGGCCACCACCGCGGAGCACCGCTCCACTGCCAGCCTGATCGTCGCCCCCGGATGGTTGGGCCTGCCCGCCCGGATGGGCTCGACGGCGTCGTGGGGATATGCCACCCAGATCTACTCGGTGCGTTCCCACCACTCCTGGGGAGTCGGCGACTTCACCGACCTGGCGGACCTGGCCACCTGGTCGGCGACCCAGGGGGCCGACTACCTGCTCATCAACCCGGTGCACGCCGCAGAGGTCGTGCCGCCGATGGCACCGTCTCCCTATCTGCCCTGCAGCAGGCTGTTCATCAACCCGGTCTACATCCGCCCCGAGATGATCCCCGAGTACCACGACCTGGACGACGACGCGCGCGACCTCGTGGCGCGGTCGAAGCGGATCGCCGCCGATGGCCCGGAGCAGGCCGACCGGATCGATCGCGACGTGTCCTGGGGGGCCAAGAAGCCGGTCCTCGAGCAGATCCACGCACTGGGGCTGGGACCCGCCCGCCAGATGGTCTTCGACGCGTTCCGGCGGATCCGTGGCTTCCGGCTGCACGACTACGCGATCTGGTGCGCGCTCTCCGATGAGCACGGCTCGGACTGGAAGCAGTGGCCGGTGGCACTGCAGCATCCGCAGAGCCAGGCGGTCGCGGAGTTCGCTGCCCGGCATGCCGAGCGGGTCGATTTCTACGAGTGGCTGCAGTGGACGGCCGACCAGCAGCTGTCGGACGCCCACCGTGCCGGTCGCGACGCCGGAATGAGACTGGGGCTGATCTGCGATCTGGCGGTCGGGGTGAACGGCCACGGCGCCGACACCTGGATGATGCCCGGCCTCTACGCCGAGGGGATCGGCGTCGGTGCCCCGCCCGACCAGTTCAACCAGGCCGGTCAGGACTGGGGCCAGCCGCCGATGCGTCCCGACGTGCTGGCCGAGATGGCCTACCGGCCGTTCCGGGAGATGGTCTATGCCGCTCTGCGCCACGCCGGCGGGGTCCGGATTGACCACATCCTCGGCCTCTTCCGGCTGTGGTGGGTGCCCCAGGGACTCGGCCCGCGCAACGGCACCTACATCCGCTACGACTACCAGGCGATGGTCGGCATCCTGGCACTGGAGGCCCACCGGGCCGGAGCACTGGTGGTGGGGGAGGATCTCGGCACGGTCGAGCCGGGGGTCCGCGACTACCTGCGGGACCGTGGCGTGCTGGGCACCTCGGTGATGTGGTTCGAGATGGACGACAGCGGTCATCCCCTTCCGCCGTGGGCCTGGCGGGAGTATGCGCTGTCATCTGTCACCACCCACGACCTGCCGCCGACCGTCTCCTACCTCTCGGGCGCCCACGTCGATGCCCGCAACGATCTCGGGATGCTCACCGAGCCGGTGGAGGCCGAACGTGCCCACGCCGCCGCCGAACGGCAGTCCTGGGTCCAGGCGCTGCGCGACTGTGGAGCGCTGACCGGGCAGGATCCCTCCGACGAGCAGATCGTGGTGGCGATGCACCGGATGCTGCGCCAGACCCCCTCGCGGGTCCTCAATGCCTCGCTCACCGATGCGGTGGGGGACCGTCGCACCCAGAACATGCCCGGCACCACCGACGAGTACCCGAACTGGCGTGTGCCGCTGAGCGGACCCGACGGCCACCCGATCTGGTTGGAGGATGTCTACACCAATCCGCTGGCTGCCGAGATCGCCGATGTGCTGAATGGCTAGCCGAGGGTCGGCCGCGTAGGTCCACAGACAGCAGGGTCCCGGAATCGTGAGATTCCGGGACCCTGCTGCGGGTGGAGGGTCAGCTCACTCCGAGACAGCCTTCTTGAGGGTGCTGGAGGCCGAGATCTTGACCGCCTTGTGAGCGGGAATGGTCATCGACTCACCGGTGCGGGGGTTGCGGCCGTTGCGGGCCGGGCGCTCGACGGACTCCGCGGTGAGCAGGCCGGGCAGCTGAACCTTCTCACCACCTGCCAGCGCGGCGGTGACGACGTCGGTGAGGGCCTTCACCGCTTCATTGGCCTGGGCCTCGGTGAGATCGGCCTGCTTGGCGATGGCCTTGACGAGCTCGGACTTGGTCATGGGGTCTCCTTGTATCTGGCTACAGGGCTGTATCTGACTACAGGACTGGCACGACCAGTTGGCCGTTCCGTGGAGGGTGCGTGAGTTGACCGGACTGCTGAGCCGGGCCACAGAGCACCTTCTCTGAACTAGGACATTAACCGTTCTGGGCTCGCAGTCAAGCCATGAAGCGCCGTCTGAACCGCAGAATCAGCGGATTTGACGCCCGTCCGAGGGATCGGGGAAGGGGTGTCGGACCCTCGCACCTCCCCCGGTCCGCCCTCAGATCCCCTCGCCGATGATCCGGTTGGGCAGGTCATCGCCGGGCTCGACCATGATGGTGGGAATCGCCTGCTCTCCGCGCGAGATGCGCCGGCCCGACTGGGGGAGCTCGTCGAGCACCCGCTGGTGGCGCTTCCTGGCGGCTTCCAGCGGCTCGGGCCCGACCACCGCACCATCGGTGATGAGCGGCACGATGAGATTGCGGTCCCGGTCATGGTGAGGGGCCGGTCGATCGATCCCGACCACCTCGGACTCGGCGATCCCGTCGGCGCCGATCCGGCGCACCGCGAACTTGCGTCCCCCCACCGTCGACTTGTGGGAGGACTTCTTGGCCACCGGCACCATCGGTGCCTGCGGGTCCTCGGAGTCGGCCCGGGCGACCAGTTTGTAGACGAAACTGCAGGTCGGTGCGCCCGACCCGGTCACCACCGAGGTGCCCACCCCGTAGCCGTCCACGGGGACGCCGCGCAGGGCAGCGATCTGCCACTCGTCCAGATCGCTGGTGACGATGATCCTGGTGCTGGTGGCGCCCAGGTCGTCGAGCAGGTCGCGGACCTGGCGGGCCACGATCGCCAGGTCGCCCGAGTCGATCCGTACCGCTCCCAGCCTGCCATCGGTGAGCTCGACCCCGGTGCGCACCGCCTGCTCGATGTCGTAGGTGTCGACCAGCAGAGTGGTCTGGTTCCCGAAGGTGTCCAGCTGGGCGCGGAAGGCCTCCCGCTCGGAGTCGTTGAGCAGGGTGAAGGAGTGCGCCGCGGTGCCCGATGTCGGCACTCCGTAGCGGATCCCTGCGGCCAGATTGGAGGTCGGTCCGAAGCCGGCGATCCAGCACGCCCGGGCTGCCGCCACCGCCGCCTCCTCATGAGTACGTCGCGACCCCATCTCGATGATCGGCCGCCCCTCGGCCATCAGCACCATCCGGGAGGCGGCCGAGGCCACCGCGGAGTCATGGTTGTAGATGCTCAGCAGCAGCGTCTCCAGCAGACAGGCCTCGGCGAAGCTGCTCTCCACGGTCAGCAGCGGGGAACCGGGGAAGTAGAGGTCTCCCTCGGCATAGCCGCTGATCGAGCCGGTGAAGTGATAACTCGACAGCCATTCGGCCATCCGGGGGCTCACCACCTGGTGGCTCACCAGGAAGTCGATCTCCTCGGGTTCGAAGTGGAAGTCCTGCACGGCGTCCAGCATCCGCCCGACGCCGGCCACCACGCCGAAACGGCGGCCCTCGGGAAGCCGCCTGGGGAAGAGCTCGAAGACGCAGCGCCGCCATGCGGTGCCCGCCCTCATCGCGGCCTCCACCATGGTCAGCTCGTAGTGGTCTGTGAGCAGTGCTGTCGACATGGGGTCACTCTAGGGCTTATCGGCGGATCGAGGGTCCGGGAGCTGGTCGCGAGGAGCCTGGCCGCGGCAGAATAGGGAGCATGTCACATCCTGCAGGGCCGGTGTGCTCGCTGCCGGCCGGTGAACCGGTCGTGGAGCGGCTCGAGCAGCAGGACCCCGACTGGACGACGGTGGTCTGGGACGACCCGGTCAACTTGATGAGCTATGTCGCCAGGGTCTTCGCCAGCTACTTCGGCTATCCGCGCGCCAAGGCCACCGAGTTGATGATCCAGGTCCACAACGAGGGCAGCGCGATCGTTGCCACCGGTTCCCGCGAGGAGATGGAGACCGCGGTCGCCGCGATGCACTCCTATGGTCTCTGGGCGACCCTGGGGAGGGCGGCCGAATGAGGATGTCGGCCGGTGAGCCCCCGTGGATGCTGGAACTGGAGGGTGAGGAGAGCTGGCTGCTGGGCGTCCTGCTCGACTTCTACCGGCCACTGGTCGACCCCGATGACGAGCAGCCGGAGGAGCCTGCCGCACAGCCCGATGGTCCCGGGGAGACCGACTCCTTCGCCTTCTGGGAGGCCGACGTCGTCGGGGACGACGCCGACCGTCGGGAGGAGGATCCTGCACTGCTGAGACTCTTCCCCGATGCCTACCCCGACGATCCGTCGGCCAGCGCCGATTTCCGGAGATTCACTCTCTCGGGCCAACGCCGGGAGCGGCTCGATGACATCGCCACGGTGAGGAAGGGGCTCGAACTGCTCGAGACCGGCCCGCTGCCCATCGGTGCCGATGATCTCGACCCCTGGCTGCGGGTGACCAATGCTCTGCGCCTGGTGCTGGCCAGCAGGCTGGGGATCGTTGACGAGGTGAGCGCCGAGGAGGCTGAACGGGGCGCCCAGCAGGACCCCTCCGATATCGTTCACCCGGCCTACGAGTGGCTCGGAGTCTTCATCGAGATCCTCATCGAGGTCTCCTGGGGCCGGATCTGAGGGCTTCGCGGGGACGCCGTCCGAAATGGCGACCCCGGTGGGTTAGGTTCGGCTACCCTCACCTACACTCATCGCCATGAGTGAAACGATCGGTTGCTGCACCGGCGAGGTCGCCGGTGTGTCGTCCACCTCCGTGCGGGGCCAGGGTCGCCACCTGGAGCAGTCCTTCACCGGGATATCGGGGGCCGAGCCGTTGTCGGCCTGCCGTACCGGTGACCCGCGGGTCCTGCAGGCCACCGGCGCCCGCCCGGAGATGGCGCGCAGATTGGCGGCCCTGGGGCTGCGCCGGGGAGCTCAGCTCACCCTGCTGATGCGCACCGCCGGTGGTGGCGGCATCGTCTCGGTGGCTGGCGCCCGGATCGCCCTGGACCACAGCATGCTGGCAGAGCTGTTCACCGTGGGGCCGGTCGGAACCGATACCAAGGATCCCGATTCAAAGGATGCGGCATGAGCCCCAAGATCGCCGAGGACGCGATGAGGGATCTGTCGGGGCGCAAGCACCGGTCGGTGATCTCAGCCAAGGCCTGCTGTGCCGACGGCCCCGACGAGACGGTTGCCGGGGCGCCCGTCGTCGCCCTGGCCGGCGCACCCAATGTCGGCAAGTCCACCCTGTTCAACCTGCTCACCGGCGCCCGGGTGAGCATGGGCAACTGGCCGGGGACCACGGTGACGGTCTCCCGGGGGGTCTGGCGCACCCGCCACACCCCCGGCGCCCCGGTCAAGGTCGAGTGCGACTGCCCCGAGGGCCAGTGCAGCTGCCATCACATGGCCGACCATCAGCGCGACCTCACCCTCATCGATCTGCCGGGGGCCTACAGCATCGACCCGATGAGCCCCGACGAGGCGCTCACCCGGGCCCTGCTGGTCGACTGCCCGCCCGCCGAGGCCCCCGATCTGGTGGTCGTGGTCGCCGACGCCGCCCACCTGTCACGCAGCCTCTACCTGGTCGCCCAGCTGCGTGAGCGGCCGCTGCGCCTGGTGGTGGCCCTCACCATGGTCGACGTCGCGCGGCAACGAGGTATCGAGGTCGACACCTGGGCGCTGTCGGACAGGATCGGCGTCCCGGTGGTCTCCCTGGATCCTCGCCGCCGCCGCGGCGAGCAGACCCTGGCGATGGCCGTCCGCAATGAGCTCGACGACCTTCCTCCCTGCCCTCGTGAGATCGCCCTGGCACCCGAGGAGCCCGGTACCGCCGAGGACGATGACCTGGCCCGCGAGGACGAGCGTTTCGCCTTCATCGAGGACGCCGTCGCCGGCGGTACCACCGACTCCGGGGAGAACCGCAAGACCACCTCGGACAGGATCGACCGGTGGGTCACCCACAAGGTCTTCGGGCCATTGATCTTCGCGGTCGTGATGTGGGTGGTCTTCGAGGTGACCACCACGGTGGCCGCCCCCTTCCAGGACGGCCTGGACTCGCTGTTCTCCGGCCCGGTCTCCGAGTGGTCCCACTCCGGTCTGGCGGCCATCGGGCTGGGCGACAGCTGGGTCAATGGCCTGCTCGTCGACGGGCTGATCGCCGGGGTCGGGACCGTGCTCACCTTCGCCCCGCTGATGGCGCTGATGTTCATCCTGCTGGCCATCCTGGAGGATTCCGGGTACATGGCCCGGGCCGCCGTGGTCACCGACCGGATGATGCGCTCCATCGGCCTTCCCGGCCGGGCCTTCATCCCGTTGATCGTCGGCTTCGGGTGCAATGTGCCGGCCATCTCGGCGACCCGGGCACTGCCCCAGGCCCGTCAGCGGATCCTCACCTCGCTGCTGGTGCCCTTCACCTCCTGCACCGCCCGACTGACCGTCTACGTGATGCTGGCCACCACCTTCTTCCCGGGAATGGCCGGGACGGTCTGTTTCATCATGTACCTCATCTCGATCCTGCTGGTGGTGCTGATCGGCCTGGCGCTGCGCAAGACGCTGTGGCGCACGATGGGCTCCGAGGCCCTGGTGCTCGACCTGCCGCCCTACCAGTTGCCCACCGCCCGGCTCACCGCCTCGGTCACCTGGGTGCGCCTCAAGGGGTTCCTGCGCACCGCCTCGGGGATCATCGTGGTGGCTGTCGCGGCGGTCTGGCTGCTGCAGTCCATCCCGGTCACCGGGCACGCCGGGTTCGGCGAGGTGGCCCCTGAGGACTCGGCCTTCGGGGTGGCGGCCCAGGCCGTCGCACCGGCCTTCGAGCCGACCGGTTTCGGTTCCTGGCAGACCTCCTCGGCGCTGGTCGTCGGATTCGTCGCTAAGGAGGCCGTGCTGTCCTCCTGGGCCCAGACCTATGCGGTCGACGACCCCGAGGAGACCGGCGATGAGACGCCGCTGCAGGCCAAGGTGGTGGAGTCCTTCGAGCAGAGTTCCGGGGGACACACCTATCCGGCGGTGTGGGCCTTCCTGTTCTTCATGCTCTCCTACACCCCCTGCGTGGCGACCCTTGCCACCCAGAAACGCGAGATCGGGTTGGGCTGGACGCTGTTCGGACTGGGACTGCAGCTCGCGGTGGCCTACCTCGGGGCGCTGGCGATCTTCCAGATCGGCAGCCTGCTGTGGTGACTCCCGCGGCAGCGGCCCGCACCGGCTCGCGTCCGCTCAGCCAGGTGCTGGCGGCCTTCCGGGAGGGTGCCATCAGTCTCGACCAGATCGCCGAGCGGACCGGGCTGCCGGGCACCATCGTGCGCACCAGCGTCGCTCATCTGATCAGGATGGGGCGCATCGAGGCCAAGGAGCTGTCGATGGGATGCCCCGGTGGTGGCTGCGCCAGCTGCGCCTCGGCGCATGCCGACGGCACCCCGGGTTGCGGGTCCGCCGGCCCCTCGGCCACCCGTCGCGGGCCGGTGCTGGTGCAGCTGAGCCTGCGTGGCCCCGTTTCCTAGCAGCGGGCCGATCGTCGTAGGCTGGCCGACCGTGAGCAGTGGACCGATCGACGGCGAGGACGATCCCGTCGACGCGCCGATCGGGATCTTCGACTCCGGTTTCGGCGGACTCACGGTGGCCCATGCGGTGGTCGACCTGATGCCCAACGAGGACATCATCTATCTGGGTGACACCGCCCGGGCCCCCTACGGCGAGAAGCACATCGCCGAGGTGCGCGAGTACGCCCTGCAGTGCCTCGACCGGCTCGAGTCCCACGGCGTCAAGGCCCTGCTGATCGCCTGCAACACCGCCTCCTCGGCAGTCCTTCGGGATGCCCGGGAGCGGTATCAGGTGCCGGTCATCGACGTCATCATGCCGGCCGCCCGGCGCGCCTCGCTGGCCACCCGCAACGGCCGGATCGGGGTGATCTGCACCGAGGCCACCGCCCGCTCGCGGTCCTACGAGGACGCCCTGGCCGCTGTCCCAGGAGTCCAGCTCACCACCCGGGCATGTCCCCGTTTCGTCGACTTCGTGGAGCGCGGGATCACCGGCGGCCCCGAACTCGAGGCCGCGGCCCGGCAGTATCTGGAACCGATCCGTCGAGCCGGTTGTGACACCGTGATCCTGGGCTGCACCCATTACCCACTGCTCGCCGGGCTGATCTCGATGACCCTGGGAGACCAGGTGACCCTGGTCTCCTCCTCGGAGGAGTGCGCCCGGGCCTCCTATGCGGTGCTCACCCGCAAGGGCATCCTGCACACCGGCCCGCGCGATTCCAGCCGGTACTTCCTCACCACCGGCAATGCCGACCGGTTCGAACGGCTGGGGCGCCGGCTGATGCAGGGTTTCGTCCGTGATGTGCACCGGGTGGGGATCGACGAGACGCCCTCGTCGCTGGGCGACCGGGCCTTCGTCCGCGACGAGTCGTCGGCCTCCGGAACTGTCGGTGACTGCCGCTAACCTTGGCCGGGTGAGTGATTCTTCATCCAAGTCCCGTGTCGACGGTCGTGAGCTGGACCAGCTGCGCCCGGTCACCATCAAGCGTTCCTGGCTCTCCCAGGCCGAGGGGTCGGTGCTGGTGAGCTTCGGGCGCACCACCGTGCTGTGCAATGCCTCGGTCACCGAGGGGGTGCCCCGCTGGCGCCAGGGATCGGGTCTGGGCTGGGTCACCGCCGAGTACGAGATGCTGCCCCGGGCCACCGACACCCGCAGCCAGCGGGAGTCCCGCAAGGGCCGGATCGGTGGGCGCACCCATGAGATCTCCCGGCTGGTCGGGCGGTCGCTGAGGGCCGTCGTCGACTACCGGGCGCTGGGGGAGAACACCATCGTGCTGGACTGCGACGTCCTGCAGGCCGACGGCGGCACCCGCACGGCGTCGATCACCGGCGCCTTCGTGGCGCTGTGGGATGCGGTGGCCTGGCTCCGCGAGCGGGGCTCGCTGGCCGGTGAGCCGCTCACCGG
Source organism: Acidipropionibacterium thoenii DSM 20276 (assembly GCF_000423445.1). Lineage (GTDB taxonomy): Bacteria > Actinomycetota > Actinomycetes > Propionibacteriales > Propionibacteriaceae > Acidipropionibacterium > Acidipropionibacterium thoenii. Next base: position 416,120 of record NZ_KE384018.1, read on the forward strand.
TTCGGTGCAGGCGATCAGCGCCGGACTGGTCGGCGGGGTCCCGATGCTGGACCTGGCCTACGAGGAGGACTCCAGGGCCGACACCGACATGAACATCGTGATGTCGGGCTCGGGAGACTTCATCGAGGTCCAGGGCACCGCCGAGGGTCAGCCCTTCAATCGGGCGCTTCTCGGCGATCTGCTGGATCTGGGCACCAAGGGATGCGCCGAGCTCAAGGCCGCTCAGCAGGAGGCGCTGGGGGTCCAGCTGTGAGCACCCGTCACAGCGACCAGGTGGTGCTGGCCTCCCACAACAAGGCCAAACTCGTCGAGCTGAGGCGCACCTTCCAGGCGGCCGGTTCCGATGTGCAGGTGCTGGCCCTGGCCGATGTGGCGGTCTACCCGCCGCCGGCCGAGACCGGCAGCAGCTTCGTCGAGAACGCTCTCATCAAGGCCCGCACCGCCGCGGCGCGCACCGGCCTGCCGGCCCTGGCCGACGACTCCGGGATCCAGGTCGACGCCCTCAACAAGATGCCCGGCATCCGTTCGGCCCGCTGGTCTGGCCCGGCGGCCACCGACGCCGCCAACCTGCAGCTGCTGCTGGACCAGACCTTCGACCTGTCGGAGGAGCGCAGCACCGCCCGGTTCGTCTGCGCGATGGCCTTCGTGGATTCCGATGGCACCGAGATCACCGAGACCGCCACCATGGAGGGCCACATCATCCACCAGGCCCGTGGCGACAACGGGTTCGGCTATGACCCGATGTTCGTCCCCGGCGAGCAGGACGGCGATCTCACCAGCGCCGAGATGAGTTCGGCGGCCAAGGACGCCATCAGCCATCGCGGCAAGGCGGTGCGGGCCATCGTGCCGGCCATCCTCGGTCACCTGGAGGCCAGGGACCGGGCCGAGGCGGAGGAGGGCTGAGATGCAGCAGTACCTGGACCTGCTGCGCCGGATCCTCGATGAGGGGGCCCGGCGACAGGACCGCACCGGCACCGGCACGTTGAGCGTCTTCGGCCACCAGATGCGCTTCGACCTGCGGGCGGGGTTCCCCCTGGTGACCACCAAGAGGATCTACACCCGGGCGGTCTTCGGGGAGCTGCTGTGGTTCCTGCGCGGGGACACCAATATCGGCTGGTTGCACGACAACAACATCCACATCTGGGACGAGTGGGCCGATGAGAAGGGCGACCTGGGGCCGATCTACGGCCACCAGTGGCGCTCCTGGCCCGATCCCGAGGGTGGCACCATCGACCAGATCGCCAGGGTCATCGAGCAGATCCGGACCAACCCGTGGTCCCGGCGTCACATCGTCAGCGCCTGGAACCCGGCCGAGGTCGACCAGATGGCCCTGCCACCCTGCCACACGATGTTCCAGTTCTACGTCACCGCCGGGGAGTCCGGGCAGCCGGAATGGCTGTCCTGCCAGCTCTACCAGCGCAGCGGCGACACCTTCCTGGGGGTGCCCTTCAATATCGCCTCCTACGCCCTGCTCACCCATCTGGTGGCCCAGCTCACCGGGCTGAGACCGCTGGAGTTCGTCCACACCCTGGGCGATGCGCACATCTACCTCAACCATCTCGATCAGGTGCACGAGCAGCTGTCGCGGACTCCCCGGCCGCTGCCCAGGCTGGTGCTGAACCCCGACATCGGCTCCATCGACTCCGTCGAGCTGTCCGACATCGCGGTGGCGGACTACCACCCCTATCCGGCCATCAAGGCCCCGATCGCGGTGTGAGGACGAATGGGGCAGCAATGCAGGTGATCGCCATCGCCGCGGTGGCCGAGGACCGCACGATCGGGTCGGGCCAGGACATGCTGTGGCACCTTCCCGAGGACTTCCGCCGGTTCAAGGCGGTCACGATGGGCCACACCCTGGTGTTCGGGAGGAGGACCTTCGAGCAGATCGGGAGGCTTCCGGGACGCAGCCTCATCGTGTGCACTCGTGACCGGTCCTGGTCGGCCGAAGGGGTGGAGGTCGCCCACTCGGTGCCCCAGGCCATCGGGATGGCGCGACGGGCCGGTGAGCAGATCTGCTTCATCGCCGGCGGTGCGCAGATCTACGCCCAGGCCCTGGAGCTGTGCACCGGGCTGGACATCACCGAGGTCCATCTGCGCCCCGCGGGTGCGGCCCGGTTCCCCGAGATCTCCCCCGAGCGCTGGCGGGAGGTCTCCCGGGAACCTCGCCAGGGCTTCGACTTCGTGGCGTACCTGCCGGTCGCTGGCCCCTCCGAGAGCACCGGCGAGGGCTGAGGAATGAGGGCCCGGGCCTCGGTGCTGCACCTGGACATGGACGCCTTCTTCGCCTCGGTGGAGCAGCGCGACAAGCCCTCGCTGGCCACCAAGGCGGTGATCGTGGGGGGCACCGGCGGGCGCGGGGTGGTCTCCACCGCCTCCTACCAGGCGCGGGCGCTGGGGGTGCACTCGGCGATGTCGAGTGCCCAGGCCCGTCAGCTGGCCCCCCACGCCGCCTTCCTGTCAGGCCGTTTCGACGCCTACCGGGAGTCCAGCCGGGTGGTGATGGCGGCACTGCACGAGATCTCCGGACTGGTCGAGCCGCTCAGCCTCGACGAGGCCTTCGTCGACCTGGAATGCGCCTCGGTCGACGTCGCCGATCCTGCTCGGCTCACCGCCCTGGCACGCGATCTGCGCGCCGAGATCGCCGAGCGCACCGAGGGGCTCAGCTGCTCGGTGGGAATCGGCTCGAGCAAGTTCATGGCCAAGGTCGCCTCCGAGATGGCCAAGCCCGGACGGGGCCACCAGGACCAGGTGGTCCTGGTGGCCCCCGGCTCGGAGGCCGATGTGATCGGCCCGCTGCCGGTGCGGGCGATCCCGGGAGTCGGCCCGGTCGCCGCTGCACGGCTGGACAAGCTGGGGATGAGAAGGGTCATCGACATCCGTCGGGCCTCCCGTCAGGAGCTGGTGCGTGAGCTGGGCCAGGCCTGGGGGAGCAGCCTGGCCGACCTGTCGAGAGCCCAGGACGACCGGCCGGTGGTCTCGGCCAGGCAGGCCAAGTCGATCTCGGTGGAGGACACCTTCGAGCACGACCTCACCGATCGGGCCGAGTGCGCCGAGGTGATCGACCGCGACGTCGAGCTGGTGTGTGCCCGGCTGCGACGCTCGGGACATTTCGCCCGGACCGTGACCCTCAAGGCCAAGATGGCCGACTTCACCATCTGGTCGCGGTCGGTGACCTCGACCGGTGCCACCGACTCGGTGGAGCGGGTGCGCCGGATGGCCCATCAGCTGTTGGACTGCCTCGACCTGCGCGAGGGGGTCCGGCTGCTCGGGTTAGGACTGGCGAACTTCACCACCGCGGCCCAGGAGGAACTCTTCGCGGTCGACGAGGAGGGGATGCTGGTGACAGATGGGCAGGGATCCCCGGTGGTGCAGGACGCCGGGATCCAGGTCCTCGGCGGGCCCGCCGAGGGGCCCTTCGGCCGGCGAAGCTCGATGGACGACCGGACCGGTGAACGCCGGTGGCGCCCAGGAGCCGACGTCGAGCACTCCCGGTGGGGACGCGGCTGGGTGTGGGGTTCGGGCCACGGGGTGGTGACGGTCCGCTTCGAGTACCGGGGATCCCCGATCGGCCGGGTCCGCTCGATGCCGACCGATGACCCGGCGCTCAGCCCGGCCGAGCCGCTGCCGCTGAAGCTCACTCAGCTCTCCTCGAAGGCCTCCGGGGGAGGGCAGGAGCACACCAGGTGACGGTCCCCGAAGGCGTTGTCGATCCGCCCCACCGGCGGCCAGTACTTCGCCTGGATCCGGGTCACCGGGTTCATCTGGTGGTCGGTGGCCGCAGCACCGGAGGTCTCGGTCGCCGGATAGCCGGCAAGTCGGCGGGAGTACGAGTGCTGCCAGCGCTCGGCCACCAGCCGGTAGGCCGGATGGGGAGCGTTGACCAGCGGATTGTCGTCGGCCGGCCAGTCCCCGGCGGCGACCCTGCGGGCCTCCGCGACGATCGCCAGCATGGCGTCGGCGAACCGGTCCAGCTCTGCCAGATCCTCCGACTCGGTCGGCTCCACCATCAGGGTCCCGGCCACCGGGAAGGACATCGTCGGGGCGTGGAAGCCGTAGTCGATGAGTCTCTTGGCGACATCGTCCACGCTGATCCCGGTCTCATGACTGAGCGGCCGCAGATCCAGCACGCACTCGTGAGCGACCAGCCCGTTCGCACCGGTGTAGAGCACCGGGATGGTGGCCTGCAGGCGTCTGGCCAGGTAGTTGGCGTTGAGCACAGCCTGTCCGGTCGCCTCCCGCAGCCCCGCCAGGCCCATCATCCGGATGTAGGCCCAGGAGATCGGCAGTACCGAGGCCGAACCGAAGGGGGCTGCGGCCACCGGAGCACCGCAGTGCCTCACCGATCCACCACCGGGAACCTGGTGCTCGGCCACCGGGCTCTGCGGGTGGCCGGGAAGATAACGCGCCAGATGCGCCTTGGCCGCCACCGGCCCCACCCCGGGACCGCCACCACCGTGCGGGATCGCGAAGGTCTTGTGCAGATTCAGGTGGGAGATGTCGCCACCGATCTCGCCAGGTCGGGCGACCCCCACCAGGGCGTTGAGATTGGCCCCGTCGATGTAGACCTGACCGCCGGCGTCATGGACCATCCGACAGACCCGGCGCACCTGCGTCTCGTAGACCCCGTGGGTCGAGGGGTAGGTCAGCATGATAGCCGCCAGCTGCCCGCTGCTGGCGGCGATCCTGGCCGCCAGATCCGACAGGTCGATATTGCCCTGGTCGTCGGAGGCCACCACCACGACCTTCAGTCCCGCCAGGGCCGCCGAGGCGGCATTGGTGCCGTGCGCAGACGACGGCACCAGGCAGATCCGACGCTGGTCCTCACCGCGGTCGTGGTGGTAGCCGCGGATCGCCGCCAGCCCGGCGTACTCCCCCTGGGAACCGGCATTGGGTTGCAGGCTGACGGTGTCGTATCCGGTCAGCTCGGCCAGCCAGGTCTCCAGGTCGCGGATCAACGACAGCGTTCCGGCGGCGTCCTCGGCGGGAGCGAAGGGGTGCAGATCGGCGAACTCCGGCCAGCTCACCGCCTCCATCTCGGCGGCCGCGTTGAGCTTCATGGTGCACGACCCCAGCGGGATCATGCCCCGGTCCAGGCCGTAGTCACGAGTGGCCAGCCGGTTGAGATAGCGCATGAAGGAGGTCTCCGAGCGGTAGCTGTTGAAGACCGGATGGCTGAGATACCCGCTGCTGCGGATCAGCCCGGCCGGCCACTCCCAGCCGGCGTCCGCTCCGGCCCCGGACTCCACCTGCTGCCCGCCGAGCAGCTCGACCAGCCGACTGACGTCGGCATCGGTGACCGTCTCGTCCAGGCTCAAGCCGAGGGTGTCGGCGTCCAGCAGGGCCAGCGTGTAACCGGCCTGGCGGGCGCGCTCCCAGACCTGCTGGGCACGCCCGGGCAGCTGGATCCTCAGGGTGTCGAAGAACGGCGCGGATGCCATCTCGAGGCCGACCGCCGCCAGCGACTCGGCCAGCGACACCGTCTGGTCGTGCACCCGGGCCGCGATCCGGCGGATCCCGTCTGGTCCGTGCCAGACGGCGTACATCGCCGCCATCACCGCCAGCAGCACCTGGGCGGTGCAGATATTCGAGGTCGCCCTCTCCCGTCGGATGTGCTGCTCGCGGGTCTGCAGGGCCAGCCGGTAGGCCGGCACACCGTCGGCGTCCCTCGACATCCCGACCAGTCGGCCGGGGATCTGGCGCTCCAGGCCCTTGCGCACCGACATGTACCCGGCGTGCGGGCCGCCGTATCCCATCGGGACGCCGAACCGCTGGGTCGACCCGACGGCGACGTCGGCCCCCAGCTCGGCTGGGGCCGTGAGCAGTGCCAGCGCCAGGATGTCGCAGTCCGCCACCGCGATCCCGCCGACCTCGTGGACGGCTGCGAACACCTCGCTGGGGTCCCAGACCCGCCCCTCGGCATCCGGGTACCCGACCAAGAGGCCGAAACAGCCGGCCTCGACCGCCGGACGCCATGACTGCGGGTCGATCGGGTCGACCTCCACCAGCTCGACCCCCAGGGCCTCGGCCCGGCCCGCCACCACAGCCCGGACCTGGGGCAGCACCGCCCTTGCGATGAGGAACCGGGAGGTCTTGGACCGTGAGGCCCGGCGCGCCAGCAGCATCCCCTCGGCGGCCGCGCTCGCCTCGTCCAGCAGGGATGAGTTGGCCACCGGCAGTCCGGTGAGATCCTCCACCATCTGCTGGAAGGTGATCAGTGCCTCCAACCGGCCCTGGGAGATCTCCGGTTGATAGGGGGTGTAGGCGGTGTACCAGGACGGGTTCTCGAAGACATTGCGCCGGATCACCGCGGGGGTGAGGGTGCCGTGGAACCCCTGCCCGATCAGGGCATGGCTGACCCGGTTGCGGCCGGCGATCTCGGCCAGCTCCCGGCGGACGGCCGCCTCATCGGCGGCCGGTGGAAGATCCGGGACCTGGACCCTGGTGAGGATGTCGGCCGGGGCGGCCAGCCGGATCAGCTCATCGAGGCTCTCGGCTCCCAGGCTGGCGAGCATTCGGGCCCGGCCCTGGTCGACGGTTCCCAGATGGCGGGCGGCGAAGGTCCCGGTCTGATCCGACGGGCGGATGCTGGGCATGGACATCCTTTCGGGAGGGTGCGGTGGCGGGTGGTCGTCGGTCGAGGTGTTCAGTCCTCGATGAGAGCCAGGTACTGCTGGCGGCTGAGCAGACCGGTCGGATCCTGTGCCGGCTTGATCCTGAACAGCCATCCCTGGCCGAAGGGGTCGGTGTTGACCAGCTCCGGGGAGTCCTCCAGCGCCTCATTGATCTCGGTCACCGTGCCGCTCACCGGGCAGAACAGATCAGAGACCGACTTGGTCGACTCGACCTCGCCGGCGACACCGCCGGCCGCCAGCTCCGATCCCACCTCGGGCAGTTGGACGAAGACGACATCGCCCAGTTCCTGGGTGGCGAAGTCGGTGATTCCCACCGTGGCGACTCCTGCGTCATCGGTGGCGAGCCACTCGTGCTCGGCGGTGTAGAGAAGGTCCTCGACGATCATGGTGCGTCTCCTGACGTGGTTGAGGGGTGGGAGCTTGCTGACGGAGCTCAGGATCGAGCGTAGAAGGGCAGTGTCACGACGGTGAACGGCAGGGTGGTGCCCCGGACGTCGACGCCCAGCCGGGTGCCGGGTTCGGCCGATCCGGGTTGGAGATAGGCCATCGCCACCGGGTGGCCGAGGGTGGGGGAGAGCGCCCCCGAGGTGATCTGGCCGACCGGGACCCCGGAGGCGTCGAGCACCCGGTATCCGGCCCTGGCGGCGCGGCGCCCCTCGCCGGCCAGCCCGACCAGCACCGGATCGGCAGAACCGTCGCGACCCTCCAGGGCGGCCCGCCCGACGAAGTCATCGGCTGCGGCGAAGGAGACGACGCGGCCCAGACCCGCCTGGGAGGGCTTGGTGGAGGCCGTCAGCTCATGGCCGTAGAGGGGCATCCCGGCCTCCAACCGCAGGGTGTCACGGCAGGCCAGCCCGCAGGGGGTCAACCGGACGGCGCTGGTCAGGCGCAGCGCCCGCCACAGCCGTGCCGCCGAGCTGGCAGGGATGTAGAGCTCGAAGCCGTCCTCCCCGGTGTAACCGGTCCGGGCGACACCGATCGGCTCCCCCTCGAAGGTCCCGCTGCAGCACCGGTAGTAGCCCAGCGAGGAGATCTCATCGGCGCCGAGGTCGGCGGCAGTCAGGGTCGCTGTGACGACGGCAGCCGCGTCGGGGCCCTGGACCGCGATGAGCGCGGTCTGTGCGGACTCGTCGATCACCTCCGCGTCGAACCCCTGGGCCCGTGCGGTCAGCTCGGCCAGATCGACCGCTGTGTTGGCGGCGTTGACCACCGCCAGGAAATCCCCGCCCGGCAGGTGGTAGACGACCAGGTCGTCGATGATTCCGCCGTCCCGATTGAGCAGCAGGGTGTACCTGGCGCGTCCCGATGGAAGCACCGAGAACCGTCCCGACAGCGCATGATCCAGGGCGGCACCGGCCTGCGGCCCGCGAATCCGGATCTCTCCCATGTGCGACAGATCGAAGATCCCGGCAGTGCTGCGCACCGCCCGGTGCTCGTCGAGCTCCGAGCTGTAGCGCACCGGCATCCGCCAGCCTGCGAAGTCGGTGAAGGTGGCCCCGAGCTCCTCGTGCACCGGCTCCAGCGGTGAGTGCTGACAGTTCTCATCGGTCATGGCTGGGCCCCTCTGGCTCAAGGCGGGTTTCACGAGGAAGTATGGCACTGTTGGCCAGCCGTCATCCCGGTTCTGGTTTATGATGGGAACAGCTGTTGACGGCAATGACGCCGAGCCTGCCGGACGGGGTCTCCCCGGGGAGCCTGATCCGTTTCGTCGCGGACCTTGACCGACCTACACTTGGCCCATACGACAACGTCCGTCAACCCTGGCTTCGCGATGGTGGCCCGGGACAGACTGATGAAGGAGGTGCGACGTGCCACTCTCAGCAGAGGAGCAGCGGCGACTCGCGGAACTCGAGGAGTCACTGTCAGCCGAGGATCCTGGTTTCGCACGCACCTTCTCCCGGAACGCACCGCGGCCGAACAAGGCCGGCGGGAGTCGGCGCCGGCCGACCGTGCGGACGATCTGGTCGGTTCTCGGCATCGTCGCGGGGCTCGTCCTGCTGCTGGTCGGGATGGAGCTCGGTGCGGTCATCAACATCGTCGTGAGCATTCTGGGCTTCGTCGTGATGCTGGTCAGTGCGGTCGCCCTGATGAGCGGGCTGCAGCACCGCGGAACGGTCAAGCCCGATGATCCCGGCAGGCACCGCGCACATCCGGCGGGCACCGGGCGCAGCTTCAGCCAGCGGATGGAGGAGCGCTGGCGTCGCCGCAGCGACGGCCAGAGCTGATCCGAGCCTCCTCGACGGCGAGGATGCGATAGCTTTCGGCCATGACATCCTCCCCGGCCGGTAGCGGCCGCACCATGACATCGGTCCTGATGGCTGCGGTGCTGATCGGCGCCTTCACCGGTATCTCCACCACCTCGGCCTCGGCGGCCGCCAAGGCTCCCTCCTGGACCAAGAACTGCAGCGCGGTCAACAAGAAGTACCCGCACGGCGTCGGCAAGGCGAAGGCCAGGGACAGGGTGCAGGGCAGGACGAAGAAGCGTCCTGTCACCAGCTTCAAGCGCTCCGACGCGCTCTACAGCCAGGCGATGAAGTACAACAAGAGGCTGGACGCCGACAAGGACGGCATAGCCTGCGAGCGGTGATCCCTCACGAGCGCCACAGTGAGGCCGGCAACCAGGTGGCCAACCAGTCGGGCCGAGGGGTGTCCTGACCTGCCAGCGCCGCCCTGATCGTCTCGACGTCACCGACGACGTCCCCGACCTCACCGAGGGTGCGGGCATATCGGGCCCTCTCCTCGGCCATCGAGAGCCTCCGCAGAGCTGCTCTCGCGTCGTCGGGAAGCTCTTGCCCAGCCGCCTCGAACTGACCTCGTGGGCTACCGCCGGGCCACCTCAGGCCATGGTCGGTCCAGGAGTCGTGGATCTCGCGCCAGCTCCCGGCGACCAGCACCGATGGGTCGGTGGCCCGGAGTCGACTCCGCCGTCGAGCCAGCCTCACCAGCATCGGCGTGCAGATCACCGCGACGATGAGCACGGCGATGCCCGCCCAGGTCAGCACGGTGCGCCAAGGGAAGGGGTTGCCGGCGGCCGGCGAGGCCGGCTCCGCCGACACCGAGGAGTTGGTGCTGGGTCGGCTGGTCGAGGGGGCCGCCGAGGCCGAGGGTTCGACGCTGGGCTCGGCCGATGCGCTGGCCGAGGCGGTGGTCTGCTGCTGCGAGTTCGGGTTCTCCACGCTCCACGCCGGGGACTCCGCGACTGCCGCGGTGGGTTCGTAGCGCACCCAGCCGTACCCCTGGAAGTACAGCTCCGGCCAGGCGTGCATATTGGTCCCGCGCACCTGCCAGACGCCGTTCTGCTCAGTCCCGGGCAGGAATCCGATCGAGACCCGCGAGGGAATCCCCTCGATCCGGGCCATCAGGGCCATCGCCGCGGCGAAGTGGATGCAGTAGCCCGAGCGGTTACGGGTGAGGAAGTTCGTCAGCACCTCGAATCCGTCACCGGGGGGTGCCGTGGTGCTGTAGGTGAACCGGCGCGGGTCGCGCAGGTAGTCCTGGATGGCGGTCGCCCGTTGGGTCGGTGTGGTGGCCGAGGCGGTGATCTGGTGGGCGAGATTGATGATCGTCTGGGGCACATCGTCGGGGACCGTGGTGGTGGTCTTGTCGGCCGGGACACCGGCGGCCGACGCCCCGAAGGTGTCCACATCGGGATCGGGCAGCTGCGAGGTCACTGAGTAGGACAGATTCCGGGTGGCGTCATCGCGATCATCGGCGGTGCTGATGATGGTGAGGTTCTGCGGGTCCCAGGACCACTGCCCGCCGGCGGTGGTGGACACCGGGGCGTAGGGGGCCGGCAGGAACTCGGACCCGAAGTCGCGGATGTTGATCTGCACGGTGCGGGTCACGCTGGAGTTGTACAGTCCGGGAACCGCGGTGGGGGCACTGGTGGTGAGGTTGGTGGCGGCCAGGTGCCAGCCGGAGGAGTCGACCCGGGTCAGTGAGGCCAGTCTCAGGTAGTCCCCGGTCCGGCTGCTGGTGCGGTAGGTGAGCAGCACGGCGTCCGACTGGTCGGCCAGGCTCTGCTGCAGATCGATGGTCGGATCGGTGAGCTGCATCGGCCCGGAGCCGCGGGGGCGTGCCGAGTCGATGGACAGGCTGCCGAACCCCGGCAGGGCACTGCCCAGCAGCAGGGCCAGTACCACGATCGGCACCGCCAGCGCCGCACCCAGCCCGGCCAGCGCCCCCGAGGCGTCGCCGGGGCCGCGACTGCTGCCGGTGTCGGCGGCCAGATTGCGGGTCCAACGCCGACTGTTGACCCACTGCTCGGTGACCAGCACCACCAGGTAACCGACGCCGATCAGCGCGAAACTCCACCACGGGGTGCTGCGCTCGGCGGCCAGTGCCGGGATGACATAGATGGTCAGCAATGGGGCGATCACCCACACCGGACTCTCCAGGCTCAGTGCCAGGATGTCGGCCAGGATGGTCACCACACCGATCAGCATCACGGTGAGCCAGCGCACTCCGGCGTGCACCGGCAGCGGAGCCGGCTGGGTCTGCACCACCACCGAGGAGTCCAGGATGAGCTGCCACAACTGAGAGGCCCACGAGCCGTCCAGGCCGAGGCTGCGCGCCGCCGACAGGCCCACTCCCAGACCGACGGCCAGCATCACCAGCAGCTGGACGAGATGGATCACCCAGGGCGCCAGCCGCAACCGTCGCCCACCCACCGACAGGCCCTCGATGACGAGAATGACCAAAGTGGTGATCAGCCAGTAACTGCGGTCGGCGGTCAGCGGGCTGAGGCTCAGGGTGGCCAGGATCACCGCAACGGCCACCGCGACACCCATGGCCAGAGGAGCTCGGGTGGTGGTGCTCATCGCCTCGCTCCGATCCGGTTGAAACGCTGCCAGGCCGATGGCACCGAGTCGCCACCGCGCACCGTGACGACGCGCCAGCCGTGGGCGTGCAGGTGTTCCACGGCCCGGTCGTGCTGGTCGGCCTGCTCGGGAGTGCCGCGGAACCGGCGGGCTGTGAAGGAGTCGGTGTCCAGCACCAGGGCCAGGGACTCCGGGCGGCCGATCCGGGTGGCATCCAGAGCCAGCACATCGGCATCGGTGAGGCGACCGAGGATGGCCACCACGGTCTCAGCACCCTGGGCGCTGGAGCAGGCCCGGGCGGCGTCGGCCAGATCCTGCTGATCACCCATCCGCTGGTCGGTGAGGATCTGGATCGACCTCTCCAGGGCCACCGTGGTGTCGACATCCAGCGAACTCATGGTCATTCCGGTGGCATCGGCCATCCGCACCCGGTAGCCACTGTGGAGCATGTGGGCGCACACCGAGGCGGCTGCCGAGACGGCCCACTCGAAGGAGCTGGCGGGGCCCAGCCCGGCATGCCGTCCGGCGCGTGAGTCCAGCAGCACCGTGATCGCAGGGTCGCTGGCCTGCTCCTCGCGGCGGACCATCAGGTCGCCCTGGTGGGCGGTGGAGCGCCAGTGCACCCGACTCAGGTCGTCGCCGTGGCGGTACTCCCGGATGAGAATGTCGTCCTGGCCCTGGGAGCCGATCTGCTGGGGCGTCGTCTCACCGCTCTGGCCCGCGCCGGAAGCCCGGTTGAAGCCGGCCAGCGGCCAGCTGTGCGGGGTCACCATGACATCGGTGGTGGTGCTGAACTGGTGGTCGGAGACCGCGGTGCCGAAGGGGTCGCAGGCCCGCACCAGCATCGGTCCGATCCGGTAACGGCCGCGGGCCCGGCCTTCCAGGGTGTAGCCGATGGTGCGGCGCCACCGACCCGACAGGCTGTGCACCGCGAACCTCGGCCGCGGGCCCAGGGCCCTGGGCACCGTCTCCTCGAAACGCAGGATTCCGATCGGGAGCCCACCGGTGCGCTCGAGGCTGGTCGAGACCTGCATCCGGTCGCCCAGCGTGCAGCGCGAGGGCCGCACCGTGCGGGTGCAGCTCATTCGCAGCCCGGTGGCGGTGACCAGCACCAGCGCGAGCACCGGAATGAGGACCAGCAGCAGTCCGACCCAGGCCATGTCATGCTCGCCGAAGCCCAGCGCCACGACGGTGAGCACCACCCCGCAGACGAGCAGCACCCGTCCGCGCAGTGTGAGGTGTCGCCAGAGCCGCACCCGGTCAGCCCCGCTCCGGCAGTGGAGCGGCGTCGACGATCTCGGTGACGACATCGGCCATCGCCCTGCCGTCCAGCTGGGCGTGCGCCGAGGGCATCAGGCGGTGAGTCAGTACCGGCACCGCCAGAGCCTGCACGTCGTCGGGGATCACGTAGTCGCGTCCGCTCATGGCGGCCCTCGCCCGGGCCGCCCGCAGCATGTGCAGGGTGGCTCTCGGTGAGGCACCCAGTCTGAGGTCGGGATGGTGCCGGGTGGCCTCGGCGATGTCGAGGATGTAGTCCATGATCGCCGGCGCCGCGTAGACCGAGCGCACCGTGGCGACCAGCGAGCGGATCTCCTCGGCGCTGGCGACCGGTGCCAGATCGTCCAGCGGGTTTCCGGCCCCGTGGTGCTCCAGCATCTCCAGCTCGGCCCCGCGCTCGGGATATCCCATCGTGATCCGGGCCATGAACCGGTCACGCTGGGCCTCGGGCAGGTGGTAGGTGCCCTCCATCTCGATCGGGTTCTGGGTGGCCACCACCATGAAAGGGGCCTCCAGCTCATGAGTGACGCCGTCGGTGGAGACCTGCCGCTCGGCCATCGCCTCGAGCAGCGCTGACTGGGTCTTCGGCGAGGCGCGGTTGATCTCGTCGCCGATGACGATATTGGCGAAGATGCCGCCGGGCTTGAACTCGAACTCACGGGTCTGCTGATTGAACACGCTGACCCCGGTGATGTCGGAGGGCAGCAGGTCCGGGGTGAACTGGATGCGGTGCGAGGTGCAGTCGATGGAGCGGGCGATGGTGCGCGAGAGCATCGTCTTGCCGACCCCCGGGACGTCCTCCAACAGCAGATGGCCCTCGGCGAGGAGCACGATCAGCGCGGTGTCGATGCGGTCGGACTTGCCCTCGATGACGCTGGACACGGTGGCGCGCACGCGGTCCATCACCTCGACGACGTCCTGGACAGACTCGCTCACTTGGGTGTCCTCCTCGGGATCTGCGTGCGGACCCTCCTGCACTGCGCCCCGGCCGATGCTACCGCGGGAGGGGGTGCCGAATCCTTCCCAGGGGCGTCGCGGGTCACCCATCGGGTGGGGCGATGTGGAGTATGGTGGAGCCAAGTGGAGCGAAAGGGCGCTCTTGTGGAGTCGGGAGGTGCCAGGTGTTCCTGGGAACGCACACCCCTCGGCTCGACGAGAAGGGCCGGTTCTTCCTCCCGGCGAGGTTTCGCGACGAGCTGGACGGCGGGCTGGTGATCACCAGAGGGCAGGAGCACTGTCTGGCGATCTACCCGACGGACACCTTCGTGGCGATGACCCAGGAGATCGCCAAGGGCTCGGTGAGTGTGAAGAAGGTGCGTGACTACCAGCGGATGCTGGCGGCCGGCGCCTCCGACACGGTCCCCGACAAGCAGGGCAGGGTGATGATCCCGCCGACGCTGCGGCACTACGCAGGACTGGCCAAGGACATCGTCGTGGTCGGCGCGATCACCCGGGTCGAGGTCTGGGACGCCGCCGAGTGGTCGAGCTACTCCGCCGAGCAGGAATCGGTATTCGCCGAGATGAATGAGGAGGTCTTCACCGACAGCTCGCCTGATCGGTGAGGGATCTCAGCAGTGAGGAACACGCGCGGGGCGAGGCTTCGTCCCGGCGTCGGGTCCCCTGGCACAACTTCCCCTGTGCCAGGTGGCGACGCCGGGCCGGAACCTGATCCCACGACGACAACGAGCACGAGACGCCGGAGAGGGGACCGATGAGCGCCACCGACCGTCCCGCCGACTCCGCTCCTGACACCGGCGAGCCGTCAGAGGTCGGCAGCGACACCCTGCACCTGCCGGTGATGCGCTCCCGGGTGGTCGAGCTGCTGACTCCCGCACTGTCCCCCACTTCCCCCCACCCGGTCTTCCACGTCGACGCCACGGTGGGGATGGGCGGTCACGCCGAGGCGGTCCTGCAGGCCTGCCCGCAGGCCCATCTGATCGGCATCGACCGTGACACCGAGGCGCTGCGGCTGGCCGGACGTCGACTGGCCAGGTTCGGCGACCGTGTCGAGCTGGTGCACGCCGTCCACGACGAGCTCGGCGAGGTGCTCGACGAGCTCGGACATCCCAGGATCGACTCGATCCTGCTGGATCTGGGCCTGTCCTCACTGCAGATCGACCACGCCGATCGTGGTTTCGCCTACGCCACCGACGCACCTCTGGACATGCGGATGGACCAGACCGCCGGCCGCACCGCCGCCGACCTGGTCAACACCGACAGCGCCGCCGAGCTCAGCCGGATCCTGCACCGCTACGGGGAGGAGAAGATGGCCTCCCGGATCGCGGCGGCCATCGTCGAGGCCCGCGAGCAGCGGCCCTTCACCAGTTCGGCCCGGCTGGTCGAGGTGATCACCTCGGCGATCCCGGCCGCGGTGCGCCACCGCAGCCACGGCCATCCCGCCAAGAAGACCTTCCAGGCCCTGCGGATCGCCGTCAACGGCGAGATGGACACCCTGGCCGGTGTTCTTCCGGAGGCCCTGGGCAGGTTGGAGGTGGGTGGCCGGATCGCGGTGCTGGCCTACCACTCACTGGAGGACAGGCCGGTCAAGGAGGCCTTCCGCAGCGCCTGCGCCGACTCCGCCCCGCCCGGCCTGCCGGTGGTCCCCGAGTCGATGACGGCTCGCTTCATCGCCATCACGAAGGGGGCCGAGCGGCCGGACGCCGCCGAACTGGCCGCCAACCCCAGAAGCGCCTCGGCCCGTCTGCGGGTCGTGCAGAGAATCAAGGAGGACGTATGAGCGCCGAGATCGCGAGCCCGGCACCCCGTTGGCGGGCCGCCTCCGCCCGACAACGACGTCGCCCCCTGCTGGCGGCGCTGCCCAGGGCCACCAGTCAGATGAGCGGGCTGGCCTTCGCCGTCGTCGTGCTGCTGGTGCTCGCCCTGGGCCTGGTCGCGGCGCTGGTGCTCAACACCACCCTGCAGAGCCAGTCGGCGGCCATCACCGAGAAGAAGGCGGCGGTCGACTCGCTGTCACACCAGCAGGCGGCGCTGGCCAGCAAGGTCGACGTCAAGCGCTCCCCGACCCAGCTCCAGGCTGCCGCGGTCAAACTCGGAATGGTGCCCGATCTCAACCCGGCATTCATCGACCTGCGGACCGGAAAGGTGATCGGCACGCCGCACAGGACCACCGGCGATGAGCTCAAGAGCATCGTCGACGCCCCGGTATCGGCGGGCCATCGATGACCGCGAAGCGGCCCGGAATCGCCTCCGCCACCCGCCCCTCGACACGACGACCGGCCCGCACCGGATCGGCCGGCCTGGCCAGCCAGCGCGGCAGGCTCACGATGGGCCTGGTGCTGATCCTGCTGGCGATGACCGCGCTCGCCGGACGGGCCCTGCAGCTGCAGGCGATCGAGGCCCCGGCCTATGCCTCCTCGGCGGCCTCGAAGATCCAACGGGCCTACACCCTGCATCCCGACCGCGGCCAGATCGTCGACCGCAATGGCACCGTGATGGCCGCCAGTGAGCCGGCGGTGCTGATCTTCGCCGACCCGCTGATGATCAGCCGCAACGGCATCGACGAGAGGGCATCGATGGGCCCCCTGGAGACCCAGAAGGCCGCCGCCGCGCCCAAGGCGATCGCCAAGATCCTGGCCAAGTACCTGGGCGGGCGTCCCGAGGACTACCGACAGATGGTCACCAAGACCGAGTCCGACGGCTCGCTGGCTCGTTACGCCCTGGTACGCCGGCACGTCCCCAGCTACACCTACGACCTCATCAAGAAGGATCTGGCGGCCGGCAAGTGGTACGGCATCAGCGCCACCCAGGACGCGGTGCGCAGCTATCCGGCCGGAACCGTCGCCTCCAATGTGATCGGCTTCGTCAACTCCGAGGGCCAGGGCGGCGCCGGCCTCGAGTACGCCCTCAACAAGCAACTCGCCGGCACCGAGGGCAAGGAGTCCTACGAGGCCTCCACCTACGGACGCATCCCGTTGGGTCGTGCCACCCTGGCCCCGGCGGTCAACGGCACCGACTACACCCTGACCCTGGACTCCACGATGCAGCTCACCACCCAGAAGGCCCTGGCGAGCGCAGTGGCCAGCACCGGGGCGGAGTCCGGCGAGGCCATCGTGATGAATGTCAAGACCGGGGAGGTGCTGGCGATGGCCTCGATGCCCACCTACGACTCCTCGAACCTGTCCGCGGCCACCAGCAAGGAACTGGTCAACCACGCCGTCCAGGACTCCTACGAACCCGGCTCGGTGCAGAAGGTCCTCACCATGGCGGCACTGACCGACCAGGGCCTGGTGACCCCTGACAGCCGGGTCGATGTACCGGCCTCGATCAGCTCGGGGGGAGGCACCATCAAGGACGCCTTCAGCCATGGCTCACTGGTGCTGACCGCCCGTGGTGTGATCGCCTACTCCTCCAACATCGGCACCACCCTGCTCACCCGCAAGATGGACAAGGCCACCTTCATCAAGTACCTCAGGTCCTTCGGGCTGGGCACCACCACCGGCATCGGGCTGCCCGGGGAGGCGAAGGGATCTGTGCCCACCGCCGCGATGCCCGACTTCACCCGCGACCAGATCTCCTTCGGCCAGGGCCTGTCGGTGACCGCCATCCAGGAGGCCGCTGCGGTGGCGGGGATCGTCAATGGCGGCGTCTACCACTCGCCGACCATCATCAAGTCGGCCCGCAACGGCCAGGGCGAGGCGGTCAAGGTGCCGGTCTCCACCTCCCGCCGGGTGATCTCGGAGAAGGCCTCGGCGCAGGTGCGCAACATGATGGAGGCCGTCGTCACGCTGGAACCCAGCAGGGCGGTCGCGGGATACCGCACCATCGGCAAGACCGGAACCGCTCAACGGATAGATGCCAGCTGTCACTGCTACCGTGGCTACACAGCTTCCTATGTGGGGGTCGGCCCGGCCGAGAATCCGAGCATCCTCACCTATGTCGTTCTCAACAATCCCGTCAAGGGCCACGAGGGGAGCGGGGTCGCCCTTCCCGTGGCGCAGCAGATCCTGTCTGTGGCGCTGCCCCGCTACGGTGTCGAGCCCTCCACCTCCAAGCCCCCGAAAGCAGTTCTGGAGTACCAGCCGTGAGCTCTGAGTCCTCGCATCTGTTGCGTCCGCGCGGTGTGCGCACCACCAGCTGGGCCGAACTCCTGGAGGCACTGCCCGGAGTGGTGCTGTCCGGGGCCGCCCTGACCGGCCAGGGAGTCACGGGTATCACCCTGGACTCCCGACAGGTCCACCCCGGCGATCTCTACGTCGGTCTGCCGGGCACCCGTTTCCACGGCGCCCGATTCGCCCCCCAGGCGCTGGAGGCCGGGGCAGTGGCGGTGCTCACCGACACCGAGGGAGCCCGGATGCTCGCCGACTCCGGGATCGGCGGGGTCCCGATCCTGGTGGCCGGCCAGCTGCGGATCGCGATGGCGAAGGCCTCGGCGAGAATCTTCGGTGACCCCGGTGAGCAGATGACGATGTTCGGCATCACCGGCACCAATGGCAAGACCACCACCGCCTTCCTGGTGGAGGCCGGGCTGTTGGCCGCCGGTCGCCAGACCGGCACCATCGGCACCATCGGCTACCGGTTGAACGGTCATCCGCTGGTCAGTGCCAGAACCACCATCACCACCCCGGAGGCCCCCGACCTGCAGGCGCTGTTCGCCGCACTGGCCGACCACGGCGTCACCGACACCGTGATGGAGGTCTCCTCCCACGCCCTGGCGATGCACCGGGTGGACGCCACGATGTTCGACGTCGCCGGGTTCACCAATCTGGGACGCGACCACCTGGACTTCCACAAGACGATGGAGAACTACTACCAGGCCAAGGCCCGGCTGTTCAGCCCGGAACTGGCACGGGTGGCGGTCATCAATGTCGACGACGAGCACGGCGTCCGACTGGCAGGGGAGGTCCGCCGGGTCGGTGCGGTGCGGGTGGTGACCACCTCGCTGCAGGCCCCCTCCGACTACCGGGTCACCAGTTGGCGCCCGGAGGGCGGGTTGGGCAGCGAGCTGGTTCTCCAGACACCCACCGGACGCCGGGAGCTGCACCTGAGCCTTCCCGGCGAGTTCAACGTGCGCAACGCCACGATGGCCCTGGCGATGCTGGAGTCGGCCGGCTACACCTTCGACCAGGTGGCTCCCGGACTGGCCCTGGCGCAGGTTCCGGGTCGGATGCAGCGGGTGCCGTTGGGGCTGGGCGCCCCCGAGGTGCTGGTCGATTTCGCGCACACCCCGCAAGCCATCGGTGCGGCCCTGCGGGCCGCCCGCAGCGCCACCGGGGGCCGACTGATCTGTGTCCTGGGGGCCGGTGGGGACCGGGACACCGCCAAGCGCGAGCCGATGGGCCGGATCGCCGCCCAGGAGTCTGATCTGGTGGTGGTCACCGACGACAATCCGCGCTCGGAGGACCCGGCGGTGATCCGTTCCGAGGTGCTGGCGGGTGCCAGGTCCGCCGGGACCGCGGCCGAGATCATCGACGGCGGGGACCGGCGTGCGGCGATCAGCGCCGCGCTGAGCCGGGCCCGTCCGACCGATCTCATCGCGATCCTCGGCAAGGGGCATGAGACCGGCCAGCAGATCGGTGATCGGGTGCTGCCCTTCGATGACCGGGTGGTGGCGACCCAGCAGTGGCGGGCCATTCAGGAATCGGGCCAGCAGGAGGAGGAGCAGCAGGCATGAGAATTTCCAGCGCCGCGGAACTCGCCGCAGCGATCGGGGCCCGGTTGACAGGTCCCGGCGAGGTGCGGGTCGGCCCCGATGTGGTCATCGACACCCGTAAGGCCACCCCCGGATCGCTGTTCGTCGCGCTGCCCGGGGAACGGGTCGACGGGCACGACTTCACCACTGCCGCCGCCCGCGCCGGGTCCGCCGCGGTCCTGGCGAGCCGCGCCACCGAGGCCGACCTACCCCATCTGGTGGTCGCCGACTCCCAGCAGGGACTCACCGATCTGGCCCGCCATCTGGTGGCCGTGGAGCACTCCCGGCCGGGCGCCCCGCTGCGCACCATCGCGCTGACCGGATCCTCGGGCAAGACCAGCACCAAGGACATCCTGGCCCAGTTGCTGGAGGCGGCCGGGACCACCGTCTCCCCGGTGGGCTCCTTCAACAACGAGATCGGCGTCCCGCTGACGGCATGCGGCATCGACCAGGACACCGACTTCCTGATCAGCGAGATGGGCGCCCGGGGCAAGGGCCACATCGCCTGGCTCACCTCGATCGTGCCCCCCGATGTGGCGATGGTGCTCAATGTCGGCACGGCGCACCTGGGCGAGTTCGGTTCCCGCGAGGCGATCGCCGCCGCGAAGGGGGAGATCGTCGAGGCGCTGGGCGCCGATGGCCGTGCGGTGCTCAACGCCGCCGACTTCCGGGTCGCCGCGATGACGGCGCGCACCCCGGCGCAGATCGCCTGGTTCAGCCCCGACGCGGACCATCGGCACCCCGAGGCAGCCATCGAGGGATGGGCCGACCGGTCGGGCAGCGACGACTTCGGGCGCTACCACTTCCAGCTGCACCTGCGTACCCCCGGCAGCCAGCTCGTCGAGACCGTCCAGCTGCGCACCCTGGGGGCCCACCAGGTGGCCAATGCGGTGGCGGCCGCAGTGGCCGCGGCCTGCTGCGGGATGGCCCCCGACCGGATCGCCGCCGGACTGTCGGCGGCCACCACCAGGTCCCCCTGGCGGATGGAGCTGGACGAGCGGGCCGACGGTCTGGTCGTCATCAACGACTGCTACAACGCCAATCCTGACTCGATGAGGGCCGCCATCGACACGCTCGCCGGGATCCTGGAGCGCAGGCGCGCCAGCGACCCGCAGACCCGCGGGATCGCGATCCTGGGAGACATGCGAGAACTGGGCGCCGACTCCGCCGAACTGCACCGCGAGGCGGGCCGACAGGCCGCCAGGGCCGGTTTCGACGAGGTGCTGTGCATCGGCGAGAGGGCCGAGGATCTGGCCTCCGGTGTCATCGAGGGTGGGTCTCATGCCCGCGTGGTGGACGCCGCCCAGGCGCGCATCTCGCTAGATTGGTCCCGGCATGACGTCGTACTGGTCAAGGCATCCAGGGCGCTGGGGCTGGAGAAGCTCGCCGCAGCGATCCTGGCCGATGAGGAGGGCCGGGCGTGAAGAACATTCTGCTGGCAGGCGGACTCTCGCTGGTGGGCACCCTGTGGGGGACCCGCTGGCTGATCGGATACCTGGCCAGGCGCGGGTTCGGCCAGTTCATCCGCGATGACGGCCCCAAGACCCACGCCGCCAAGAAGGGCACTCCCACGATGGGTGGGGCGGCCATCATCGTCTCGGTGGTGGTGTCCTACTTCCTGGCGCACCTGTTCACCTGGACCCATGTCACCGTGTCGGCCCTGCTGCTGCTGTGGCTGTTCGCAGGTCTGGGTTTCATCGGCTTCCTGGACGACTGGCGGAAGATCTCCAACCAGCGCTCCCTCGGGCTGAAACCCCGGGGCAAGTTGATCGGCCAGGCGCTGGTGGCCATCGTCTTCGCGGTCGGGGTGATGTTCCTGCCCAACCGCTACGGCGTCACCCCCGGATCGCCGGCGATCTCCTTCCTGCGTGACATCTCCTGGTTGCACCTGCCGATCTGGCTCGGGGTGATCTGGGTGATCCTGCTCATCGCGGGAGCCTCCAACGGGGTCAACCTCACCGACGGGCTGGACGGTCTGGCCCCCGGGGCGGCCACCATGGTCTTCGCCGCCTACACGCTGCTCAGTCTCTGGCAGTTCAACCAGTGGTGCACCGGCCATGCCGGCCCGCAGTGCTACACGGTCCGCGACCCGCACGACCTGGCGATGGTCTCGCTGGCGCTGACCGGTGGCTGTTTCGGCTTCCTGTGGTGGAACGCCAAACCGGCCAAGATCTTTCTCGGAGACACCGGATCGCTGGCCATCGGCGGGGCTGTGGCCGGCCTGGCGGTACTCAGCCGCACCGAGCTGCTGCTCGTCATCATCGGCGGCCTGTTCGTCATCGAGACCCTCTCGGTGATCATCCAGGTCGGGGTGTTCAAGATGACCGGCGGCAGACGAGTCTTCAAGATGGCCCCGTTGCACCACCACTTCGAGCTCAAGGGCTGGGCCGAGATCACCGTGGTGATCCGGTTCTGGATCATCTGTGGACTCCTGGTGGCCGGGGGCCTGTCAATCTTCTATGCGGAATGGGTGGTCGGACAGTGAGTGACGAGGATCTGAGGGCGCAGCTGAGGACAGCCGATCGCACCTTCGGCTGGCCGAGGGTGCATGCGGTGATCGCCGGGCTGGGTACCTCAGGGTATGCCTGCGCCGACGCCCTGCTGGAGCTCGGCGCTCAGGTGGTGGTGCTGGACGACGCCACCGATGAGGGGCACAAGGACAAGGGCGGACTGCTGGAGGTGCTGGGTGCCGAGGTGCACCTGGGTCCCGGCTCCACCGCCGCTCTGCCTGCCGGCACCGACCTGGTGATCGTCTCCCCGGGATGGCGGCCCAGCCAGCCCCTGGTGGCCGCCGCGCTGGCCACCGGGGTCCCGGTATGGGGAGAGCCCGAGCTGGCCTGGCGGCTGATGCACCCCGACCATGTCATCCCCTGGCTGGCGGTCACCGGGACCAATGGCAAGACCACCACCACCCAGATGACCGAGGCGATCCTCAAGGCCGACGGTCTCAGGGCCGCCGCGGTCGGAAACATCGGCCGACCGATTCTGGAGGCGATGGCCGACGAGGTGGACTACGACGTCTTCGCCGTCGAGCTGTCCAGCTTCCAGCTGCACTGGTCGGACTCCCTGGCGCTGCACTCGGCGGCGGTGCTCAACCTGCACGAGGACCACCTGCAGTGGTACGCCGACCACCCCGACCCGTTCGCCGCCTATGGCGCCGACAAGGCCAAGATCTTCCACGGCGTCACCGGGTCGTGTGTCTACAACGTCGCGGATCCGGCGACCGAGAAGATGGTCCAGGACGCCGAGGTGGCCGAGGGGGCACGCGCCATCGGTTTCACCCTGGGCACCCCCGGCCCCTCGATGGTGGGGGTGGTCGACGACCTCATCGTCGACCGGGCCTTCATCGAGCAGCGCGCCACCTCGGCGGTCGAGCTCGCCAAGCTCACCGACGTCCACCCCTATGCTCCCCACAACATCGAGAACGCGCTGGCCGCGGCGGCACTGACCCGCTCCTTCGGTGTCCATCCCACCTCGGTCGGCCAGGGGCTGCGCGACCTGGTGCTGGGCGGTCACCGGATCGAGACCGTCCACCAGGCCGGCGGGATCCGCTGGGTCGATGACTCCAAGGCCACCAACCCGCACGCCGCGAACTCCTCGATGCGCGCCTTCGACCACATCGTGTGGATCGCCGGCGGCCAGGCCAAGGGCACCAACTTCGACCATCTGGTCACCACCCACCGCGACAGGCTTCGCGGGGTGGTGGTGCTGGGCATCGATCGGGCGATGATCGCCGGGACCCTGGCCCGGCTGGCACCCCAGGTGCCGGTGGTGGTGCTGGACTCCCCGGAGCGCAGCGTGATGGCGCAGGCCGTCGATGTGGCCGCCACGATGGCCCAACCCGGCGACACCGTGCTGATGGCCCCGGGCTGCGCCAGCCTGGACATCTGGCCCGGCTACGCCGCCCGCGGCGACGACTTCGCCGCCGCCGCCCGCAGGATTCAGGGTCCCACCGGTACTCAGGGACCCGCCGGCCGGTGACCGAGCAACACGACGGCCTCGGCAACCGGCTGACCGTCTGGCTCGGCCACCTGCTGCGGCTGGACGGTGGCACCCGCGTCATCTCGGGATCGGACCGGCCGCTGCTGTCGCTGGCCCTGTTCGACTACTACGTCATCCTGGTGGCGACGGTGCTGCTGGCCGGCATCGGGGCCCTGATGAGCCTGTCCTCCTCCTCGGTCTACGCCCAGTCCCAGAACCTCAGCCCCTACTACTACGCGGGCCGTCAGGTCATCTTCCTGGCCGCCGGGGGGGTGCTGGCGGCATTCGCCTCCCGGATCTCCGAACACCTGGTGAAGCTGCTGGGGCTGGTGGCCTACGGCGGAGCCGTGCTGCTGCTCCTGCTGGTCTTCAGCCCGCTCGGCAGCGATGCCGGCAAGGGCAACCGGAACTGGCTGTCCCTCGGCCCGGTCACCCTGCAGCCCTCCGAGTTCGCCAAACTGGCCCTGGTGATCGTCGGGTCCAGCTACCTTGCGGCTCGCCGCGAGGACATCGGCCGGTTCAAGCACCTGCTGCCCTATCTGGTGATCTACGGGGTGCCGGTGGCGATGATCCTGGCCCAGGGGGACCTGGGCACCGTGATGATCATCGGGGCCCTGATGATCGCCCAGATGTGGGCCTTCGGGATCAAGCTGCGCCACATCCTGGTGCTGGTGCTGGCCGCCGGTGCGATGGTGGCCGTCGCGGTGGCCACCCAGCCCAGCCGGTTGCGCCGGGTGCTGCTCTTCCTCAACCCCAGCGACTCCCCGGACGTGTCCCAGCAGCCGCTGAGCGCCATCTTCGCGCTGGCCTCGGGAGGATGGTGGGGGGTCGGCATCGGCGCCTCCCGGCAGAAATGGGGAGGCCTCTACGACGGCGCCCAGAACGACTACGTGTTCGCCGTCCTGGGTGAGGAGATGGGGCTGGTCGGCACCATCGCGGTGATCCTGCTGTTCGCCCTGCTGGCCTGGGCCGGGGTGCGGGTGGCGATGCGCTCGCAATCCCAGTTCAGCCGGACCCTGGCCATCTCCGTCACGGCCTGGACCGCCATCCAGGCGATCATGAACATGGGTGTCGCCCTCGACCTCTTCCCGGTCTTCGGAGTGCCCCTGCCGTTCATCTCGATCGGCGGATCGGCACTCATCTCGAATCTGGTGGCCGCCGGCCTGCTGATGGCCTGTGCCCGCCGGGAGAAGGCCGCCAGGAAGTACCTCCAGGCCTCGCGCCGGTCAGGACCCCCCCGGGTGACTACCGTGGTGGACGGCGGTCGGCATGCCTGAGGCCCCCGGGACGGTGAGCAGACCCCTGCGAGAACCTGGAAGAATCCGCCGGGACCCGGTAAGAACTACGCCAACAACAATCAGGAACGATGAGGTGAGCTGCAGATGGTGAATGTCGTGCTGGCCGGGGGTGGCACCGCAGGACACACCTCGCCACTGATCGCCACGGCCCAGGCCCTGGGGCGCCACCCGGACCTGGGCCACCTGTCGTGCATCGGGACCCCCAAGGGGCTGGAGGGCAGGGTGATCCCCGAGGCCGGCCTGGAACTCGACATGATCGACCCGGTGCCGCTGCCGAGAGAACTCACCGGCGAACTGCTGAGGGTTCCCGGTCATCTGCTGCGCGCCGTCCGCCAGGCCGGTCAGATCCTCAGCGACCGGCAGGCCGATGTGCTGGTCGGTTTCGGCGGCTACGTGTCGATGCCGGCCTACCTGGCTGCCCGCAGGGCCCATGTGCCGATCGTGATCCACGAGCAGAACGCCGTGCCGGGGCTGGCCAACAAGGTGGCCTCCCGGTTCGCCTGCCAGGTCGCCACCGCCTTCCCCGGCACCGGGCTGCGAGGCTCCCGGTTCATCGGGATGCCACTGCGGGACGCCGTCACCTCCCTGGCGCTGCTGGACCCGCCGGCCCGGGCTGAGCGCACCCGCTCGGCACGGGTCGAGCTGGGGCTGGATCCGCAGCTGCCCACCCTGCTGGTGTCGGGGGGATCCCAGGGTGCGGTGGCGATCAACGACGCGGTGGTGGGCGCCCGGGACCGGCTGCTGGCCGACGGGGTCCAGATCGTGCACGTCCTGGGCCCGCGCAATATCGGCACGGCGATGCCACTGACCGACCAGACCACCGGTGCCCGATGGCTTCCGCTGGGCTACCTGGACGACATGACCCTGGGCTATGCCGCCGCCGATCTGATGGTGGCCCGCTCCGGGGCCGGCACCGTGGTGGAGACCGCCGCCCTGGGGCTGCCGTGCGTCTACGTACCGCTGCCCCATGGCAATGGCGAGCAGGCCCGCAATGCCGCCCCGCTGGTGGCCGCCGGGGCCGGGGTGCAGGTCGACAATGCCGACCTGGACGCCGAACGGCTGCTCGCCGAGACCGCCCGGATCCACGACCCGCAAGCACTTGCGGCGATGTCGGCGGCCGGCAGGGGCACGATGCCCGCCGACGCCGCCGAGACCCTCGCCGACATTGTCCTGGGGGCGGCCGACCGCTCCCGGACACCCCGACCCACCGTCCAGGAGGACTCCGATGACCCTGCGTGAACCCGTCGAGCTGGCCGATCCCCACACGATCGGCCCAGTGCACTTCATCGCCGTCGGCGGGGCCGGGATGAGCGGCGTCGCCCGGATCTACCAGGAGCTCGGGGTGCCGACATCGGGATCCGACCAGGTCGACTCGGCGAACCTGCGATCGCTGTCGGAGGCGGGGGTGCGCACCTGGGTGGGCCACGACCCCAGCCACCTCGACGGCGCCCGCACCGTGGTGGTCTCCTCGGCGATCCGCCCCGACAACCCGGAACTGGTGGAGGCCAGACGTCGCGGTCTGCGGATCTGGCACCGCAGCGCCGGGCTGGCGGCCCTGATGCTCAATCACGACGGCGTCTCGGTCTGCGGCACCCACGGCAAGACCACCACCACCGCGATGATCGCCACCGCCCTGACCCACGCCGGTGCCGACCCCTCCTATGTGGTGGGCTCACCGCTGGCCGCCACCGGTACCAGCGCCCATCTGGGCCACGGCACCGCCTTCGTGGTGGAGGCCGACGAGTCCGATGGCTCCTTCCTGCAGTATCCCAGCCAGATCGTGGTGGTCACCAATGTGGAGGCCGACCACCTCGACAACTGGGGTACCCCGCAGGCCTACTTCGAGGGCTTCCTGAGGATGGCCAGCCGAGCTCAGGTGAGGTATGTCGTCGCCAACATCGACGACCCAGGATCGGGCGAACTGGCGCATCGCCTGCAGGACAGCGGCCACGTCCAGGTGGTCACCTATGGCGAGGCCACCGGGGCCGATGTCCGGCTCTCCGAGCTCGATCTGGAGGGCACCGAGGTCTCGGCGACGCTGACCGCCGGGCGCACCGAGGGCAGGCTCCAGCTGCAGGTTCCGGGGCGTCACAATCTGGCCAATGCGGCGGCTGCCTACGCGGTCGGCAATCTGCTGGGGATCGGTTCGCAGGAGCTGCTGGCCGGGTTGGCCTCCTTCGCCGGGACGCTGCGCCGATTCCAGCTGATCGGCGTCCGGAACGGGATCCGGATCTTCGACGACTACGCCCACCACCCCACCGAGATCCGCGCCACCCTCGGGGCGGCCCGGCGGGCGGCCGGCGAGGGCCGGGTGGTGGCCTGCTTCCAGCCCCACCTCTACACCCGCACCCGAGACTTCGCCACCGAGTTCGGCAAGGCCCTGGCGCTGGCCGACCGGGTGCTGGTCACCGACGTCTACGCCTCCCGGGAGGACCCGATCCCCGGGGTCTCCGGTCGGCTGGTGGAGGATGCGGTGGAGGCGGCCGGCGGATCCTCGCGGTATGTCCCCGACAAGGGTGACCTGCCGGCGGCGCTGGCCGAGGAGGTCCGGCCGGGGGACCTGGTGATCACTCTGGGGGCCGGTGATGTCACCCTGGTCGGCCCGATCCTGCTGGGACTGCTGGACGGCCGCTGATGCCATCGGGCATCTCCGACCTCACCCGGCCGATCGATCTGCGACGCCGGGCGCTCCGTCGTCGCCGGTGGATCGTGATCGCCTCGGTGCTGGCCGTCGTCGTGCTGATCGTCGCGGCGGTGCAGCTGATCGGCTACTCCAGCCTGGTCGCGGTGCGTGAGGTCGAGGTGCAGGGGGCCGGGCTGGCCACCCCGGCCCAGATCCGCACGGCCGCGCAGGTGCCCGAAGGCACACCGTTGGCCAGGGTTGACCTGCAGCAGGTCGGGGACCGGGTGGCCGCGCTACCCCCGGTGGCCGAGGTCCAGGTGCATCGCAGCTGGCCCCACACCATCACTGTGGTGGTGACGGAGCGGACCGCTGTCCTCCAGCTGCGCAACGGTTCCCGCTACCTGTGGGTGGATGCCGGCGGCGTCGTCTTCCACACCAGCAACCGGGTCGACCCGAAGCTGCCCACCGCGCTGGCCGACCAGGGCAACCGGCGTCTGCTCACCGAGCTGGCCACCACCGTGGACTCGCTGTCCGCCACCCTGCGCACCCAGCTGGACCACATCGAGGCCCCCGGCGCCGATCGGATCGTCCTGGTGCTGACCGGCAACCGCACGGTGATCTGGGGCAACAGCAGCCAGTCGGCGGCGAAGTCGACGGTGGCCACCGCGATGCTGGCCACCAAGGCCACCGTCTACGACGTATCGGCCCCCGACCACCCGACCGCCAAGTAGCCCTGGAACTGTCAACGGGCGGTAGATCTCTCAAGGTGTACTTGAGAGTCCGGCCCGCGTCGGTGGTCCCGGTGGACACCCCCGACCAGTACTCATAGCCTGTGAGGCGACCAGATTTCAGTGCGAAGTGAGGCAGACTCTCGTGGCAACTCCATCCCAGAATTACCTCGCGGTGATCAAGGTCGTCGGCGTCGGCGGAGGCGGTTGCAATGCCGTCAACCGGATGATCGAGGCCGGACTCAAGGGAGTGGAGTTCCTCGCCATCAACACCGATGCGCAGGCCCTGCTGATGAGCGATGCCGACGTCAAGCTCGACGTCGGTCGCGATCTCACCCGCGGGCTGGGCGCCGGTGCCGACCCCGACAAGGGCCGTCAGGCCGCCGAGGACCACTCCGACGAGATCGAGGAGTGCCTCAAGGGTGCCGACATGGTCTTCGTCACCGCCGGTGAGGGCGGTGGCACCGGCACCGGTGGCGCCCCGGTGGTCGCCAAGATCGCCCGCTCGCTGGGAGCCCTGACGATCGGGGTGGTCACCCGGCCGTTCACCTTCGAGGGGCGCCGTCGCACCAGTCAGGCTGAGGACGGCATCGACCGGCTGCGCGAGGAGGTCGACACCCTCATCGTCATCCCCAATGACAAGCTGCTGTCGATGACCGACCAGCAGATCGCCATCATCGACGCCTTCAAGCAGGCCGACCAGGTACTGATGCAGGGCGTCTCGGGGATCACCGACCTCATCACCACCCCCGGTCAGATCAACCTGGACTTCGCCGACGTCAAGTCGATCATGTCGAACGCCGGCTCGGCCCTGATGGGTATCGGTCACGCCTCCGGCGAGGACCGCGCCCGGGCGGCCGCCGAGATGGCGATCTCCTCGCCGCTGCTGGAGGTCTCCATCGACGGCGCCCACGGCGTCCTGCTGTCGATCGCCGGCGGATCGGACCTGGGCCTGTTCGAGGTCGCCTCGGCCGCCAACCTCATCGAGGAGTCGGCCCACGACGAGGCCAACATCATCTTCGGCACCGTCATCGACGACGCACTGGGCGACGAGGTGCGGGTCACCGTGATCGCTGCCGGCTTCGACGGCGGCCAGCCCCCCAAGCGTCAGCCCGGGGTCTCCGCCCGGCCGGGGGCCCCGGCCCAGAAGAAGCCCTCCCCCCAGCAGCCTCCCCGGCCGGCCGCGCAGCAGCCCGCCCCGGTGGTCTCCGAGCCGACGAACCCCCGGGTGGTGGCGCCGGTCGACCCGGCCGACGACGACCTGGACGTTCCCGACTTCCTCAAGTGAGGCCCCGCCCGGGAACCCCGACCAGATGCTGAGGATGCGGATCGACCCGGCCGCCAATCGTGGTGTGGGGGTCGCCTTCACCGACCGCTGGGGAGGATTCTCGACGGGCGCACTGGCCGAGCTCAACCTCGGCCGGGTGGACGCCGACGATCCCGCTCATCTGGTGGCCAATATCGCCGCCCTGCGTGCCGGTCTGGGGGTCGACCGGATCGCCCTGGTCCACCAGGTGCACGGTGCCGAGGTGGTGGAGATCGACCGGTCGGCCGCCGAGCAGATCGATGACCGGACCGTGCTGAGCGAGCCCACCGGTGCTGCCAGCCCGACTCCCTGGGCCCGCCGGATGCCGACCGCCGACGCGATGGTGACCCGACTGCCCGCGGTGGCGCTGGCGATCCGGGTCGCCGACTGTCTGCCGGTGATGCTCGCCGATCCGGCTGCCGGGGTGATCGGTGCCGCACATGCCGGCCGGGCCGGGCTGCTGGGCGGCGTGCTGGCGGCGGTGGTGGCCCGGATGCGCGGGCTCGGCGCCCACGAGATCACCGGCTGGATCGGGCCGCACATCTGCGGGTCCTGCTACGAGGTGCCCCCGCCGATGGCCGAGGAGGTCTGGGCCGCCCATCCGGCCACCCGGGCCACCACATCCTGGGGGACGCCGTCGCTGGACCTGGCTGCCGAGGCGCTGGCCCAGCTCGAGGAGCTGGGAGTGACTGCGGTGGGGCTGGATCCGTGCACCCGGGAGAGCCCCGAGCTGTTCTCCCACCGCCGCGATCCCGGGTCCGGTCGGTTGGCCGGCCTGGTGTGGATCGGTACCGGATGGATCAGGAACTAGTAGCGTGTCACCAGAAGGCCCCGAGAGGGGCCGTGGCAACGTAGGTCACGACGTGTGTGCAGACAGACTCGAGTGAGGAGAGCCAGATGGCTGGGTTCGGCAGGAGGTTGGCCTCGTACGTCGGTCTGGTCGACGATCGGCGCTACGACGAGGACCTTCCGGATGAGGAGCTGACCCAGGAGGTCTACTCCGACGACGGCTATGAGCCCTCCTCCGTCACCCCGATGGCCTCCCGGCGAGCTGCCTCCGGTGCCCAGCCCCAGCAGGCTGCGAACCGGCGCCCCGCCACCGCCCTGGCCGAGGTCCCGGTGGAGGAGGAGCAGTCCATCGCCGACATCAACCGGATCATGACGGTGCACCCGCGGGCCTTCAACGACGCCCGGATCATCGGGGAGCACTTCCGCGACGGGGTGCCGGTCATCATGAACCTCACCGAGATGGAGAATGACGACGCCAAGCGGCTGGTGGACTTCGCCGCCGGGCTCATTCTGGGGCTGCGTGGCACCATCGAGAAGGTGACGAGCAAGGTCTTCCTGCTCTGCCCACGCAATGTCAACGTGACCCCTGAGGACAAGGCGCGAATCGCCGGCGAGGGATTCTTCAACCAGTCCTGAGTCCATCACACCCGAGGAGATCTCCCCGTGCAGCTGGCCGGCCTCATCATTTTCTACGCTCTGCAGATCTACATGTGGATCCTGGTGGTCCGGATGATCATGTCCTGGATTCCGATGTTCTCCCGCGGATTCCAGCCTCGTGGCGGACTGGCCGTGATCTTCGAGATCGTCTACACCGTCACCGATCCGCCGGTGAGGTTCTTCGAGAGGATCGTGCCCCCACTGAGGCTCGGCGGGATCTCACTGAGCCTGGGATTCATGCTGCTCTACGTGATTCTCATCGCCGCCCAGCGAATCACGCTGATGATCTTCTGGTGACAAGCCCGAACCTGAGGTTCAGGGTTGCGGTCTGTTTTCCCGGGCCGGCACCGTCTCGTGATGACGGGCCCGGCCGCGGGGAGTAGCCTAGATGAAGTCTTGTGGCGGAGTGCGCCGATTTCGGGGCGCTCGCGTCACCTGTCCAGACCGTATCCGAACTGTTGGAGTGCACAATGACGCTGACCCTCGACGAGGTGCGAAGGATTCGTTTTCCGATGGCGCGACGCCCAGGTGACGGCTACCGCGCAACCGAGGTTGACGACTTCGTGGACAAGGTCGATGCCACCTTCGCCTCGATCATCGATGAGAATGATCGTCTCAAGGCCCAGCTGGACGCCCTCAAGGGAGCCGATGGAGCCGTCGCAGGCCAGCCCGACCCCCAGGTCGCCGCGGAGAATGAGCACCTCAAGGCGCAGATCGAGGAGCTGCGGGCCCAGCAGCAGGGGGCCGGCAATATCAGTGCCGAGCTGGAGAGCTCCCGCAAGTCGCTGAACGAGGCGCAGGCCAGGATCCAGGCCTCCGAGCAGGAGAACGCCAACCTCAAGGCGCAGATCGAGCAGCTCTCCCAGGCTGCCGAGAAGTCCGGCGGCGAGGCCGCCGCCAATGCCGAGGTGGCTCGCCTGCGTGGTGAGAACAACCAGCTCCAGCAGCGTCTCGCCCAGGCCGCGGAGGCCGCCAAGTCGGCTCCCGCCGCCCAGCAGGTTGCCGCCACCGAGGGCCAGGGCAGCCCCGAGAAGGTCGTCGTCACGACTGCGGCCGAGGCCTCCCCGGCCGTCGTGCGGATGGTCGAGCTGGCCATCGCCGATGCCGAGCGGGTGGTCCACGAGGCCGAGGAGGAGGCTCGTCGCAAGACCTCCGACGCCGAGAAGAAGGCCCACGAGCACATCGTCGACGCCCAGACCCGCGCCGAGCGGATCGAGTCGGCCGCCCGGGTCAACGCCGAGAAGATGTCCGTCGAGGCCAAGCGCAATGCCGACCAGGTCAATACCGACGCCCAGAACCGCCGCAATGACCTGTTCAGCCAGCTGGAGTCCGAGCGCGACGATCTGGCCGGCAAGGTCGATCAGCTGCGCTCCTTCGAGTCCAGCTACCGGGAGAACCTCGTCAGCCACCTGCGCAGCCAGGCGGAGAACATCGAGAAGGGTGTCTTCGAGCCCGGTGAGACGGCCACCCTGCTGCGTCAGGAGAATCGGGTCGCCCCCGGCTCCTCCGCCACCCCGCGGTTGGACGCCCTGATCACCGGCCGCAGCCAGCAGAACTGACGGCTCGCCAGCAACCAGACGGCACCGGCCCCTCCTGACAAGGAGGGGCCGGTGTTGCGTCCACCCACAGCTGGCGGCGGGTGTATCGTCTGCGCACAGTTCATCGCCCGCTGGTCATGCCAGGCCGGGCGGCTGGCACCAGGATGGAGAGACCAGAGATGTCGCAGCACGATGCTGAGGTCCGCGATACCCGAATCGCGGCCTCACTGCCAGTCCGGGATGGCGACGAGCCGTGGACCGCGGAGGAGGTGGCCGAGGTGATCGGCACCCTGCAGTCCGATGTCACCCGGATGGCCCGCAACCTGGCAGCAGCCCAGGACAACCTCGCCGACCTGATGAGCGAGGGCTCGGACGGGGCGGGCAAGGACCCGGTCGATGTCGGCTCCTCCCAGTTCGAGCGGGACCAGGAGATGTCCCTGACCCACAACGCCCAGTTGGTCTACGACCAGTCGAAGCTGGCTCTCAAGATGCTCGACGAGGGCACCTACGGAACCTGCGAGGTGTGCGGTAAGCCGCTCGGCAAGGCCCGGCTGCAGGCCTTTCCCAGGGCCACCATGTGCGTGGCCTGCAAGCAGCGGGAAGAGCGCCGGTGAGCCCACGCCGCAACGCCGTGCTGGAGAACACTCGGCTGCGTCGGTGGCGGGTCGTGATGGTGCTCATCGCGATCGGCGGACTTCTCCTCGACCAGCTCGTCAAGGCGCTGGCGGTGGCTCGGCTGGACCCCGATGACCCGCCGGTGCTGTTCGGCGGTCTGTTGAGACTGCAGCTGCTGCGCAACTCCGGGGCCGCCTTCTCGATGGGCTCGGGGGCCACCGTCGTGATCAGCTGTTTCGGGATCCTCGTGCTGGTGGTGGTGATCGGCTGGGTCGCCCCCAGAGTCCGCCGCCGATGGACCCTGGTGGCCACCGGAATGCTGATGGCAGGTATCTCGGGCAACCTCACCGACCGGCTGCTGCGGGCCCCCGGGCCGCTGCGCGGCCATGTCGTCGACCTCTTCGCGCTGCCGCACTTCGCGATCTTCAATGTCGCCGACATGTTCATCACCGTCACCGCGGTGCTGGTGGTGGTGGCGACCCTGTTCGGCGGGGACGAGGCGACTGCCGGCGACGCCGGGACCGGCGAGGCCGGCCGATGAGCGTGCTGCTGGTCCCTGACGGGTTGGACGGCAGCCGGCTGGACGCCGCCGCGGCCCGGATGACCGGCGTCTCCCGGTCGAGGATCGTCGACCTCATCGAGGAGCAGAAGGTCCTGCTGGACGGCCGGCCGGTCACCCGGGCCGCCACCCGGGTACTGGCCGGCCAGATGCTGGAGGTGGACCTCTCGGTGCCCCGGCCGGCGGCCGCGGTGACCCCCCGGCTGGCGGCCGGAATGGGCATCATCCATGACGACTCCGACATCATCGTCGTCGACAAGCCCGCCGGGGTCGCCGCCCATCCCTCCCTGGGGTGGGACGGCCCCAGCGTGGTGGAGCATCTGGCCGCCGCGGGTTTCGCGATCTCGACCAGCGGCGCCGCCGAACGGCAGGGCATCGTCTCCAGGCTGGACGTCGGCACCTCAGGTGTGATGGTGGTCGCCAAGAGCGAGCGCGCCTACACCCTTCTCAAGCGTGCCTTCCGCGATCGCACCGTCGACAAGCGCTATCTGGCCCTGGTGCAGGGCCACCCCGATCCTTTCGAGGGGACCATCGACGCACCGATCGGGCGCCACCCGGGTCATGACTGGAAGATGGCAGTGGTCGAGGGAGGCCGGCACTCGGTCACCGACTACCAGACCCTGGAGGCATTCCGCGCCACCAGCCTGCTCAAGGTGCACCTGGAGACCGGCCGCACCCACCAGATCCGGGTCCACATGGCCGCCGTCGGCCACCCCTGCTGCGGGGATCCGCTGTACGGCTGCGATCCCGTGCTGGCCGCCGAACTGGGCCTGGACAGGCAGTGGTTGCACGCTGCCGAACTGTCCTTCGCCCATCCGGGATCGGGGGAGTGGATGACCTTCACCAGCCCCCTGCCGGCCGATCTGCAGCATGCTCTGGATGTGGTGAGACGCGGAAACGAGCGCCAGGCATGAGCGTGAAACATGGTGCACGGTGTCGGCCCCGGTGGCGGACGATGGTGCAGCAGGCCCCGTTGGGAGACAGCAGGTTAGGGACCGCGAAGGCCTCACGGTAGAGTTCTTTTCGTGCGTAGAGCGAAGATAGTGAATACCCTCGGGCCTGCTGTTGAGAGCCACGACGGAATGAAGGAGCTCATGGAGGCCGGCATGAATGTCGCCCGCCTCAACATGAGCCACGGAGACTACGAAGAGCACCAGCGTCGCCTCGACCTGGTCCGCTCGGTGAGCGCCGAACTCGGCCTCAATATCGCGGCCCTGGGCGATCTCCAGGGACCGAAGATCCGTACCGGGGTCTTCGAGAAGGCCGAGGGCCAGTCCAACGGCAAGATCATCCTCAAGCGTGGTGACAAGTTCACCATCACCATCGATGACATCATCGGTAACCAGGAGCGCGTCTCCACCACATTCAAGGGCCTGCCGGGAGACTGCAACCCCGGCGATGTCATCCTCATCGACGACGGCAACGTCTCCCTGAAGGTGCTGTCGGTCACCGACACCGACGTCAACTGCGAGTGCATCGTCCCCGGAGCGGTCTCCGACCACAAGGGCATCAACCTGCCCGGCGTCCCGGTCTCCCTGCCGGCCATGACCGAGAAGGACGAGGAGAACCTGCGCTGGTGCCTGGGAGTCGGCATCGACCTCATCGCGCTGTCCTTCGTGCGTCACGGTTCTGACGTCGACCGGGTCCACCAGATCATGGATGAGGAGGGCCGTCGGGTCCCCGTCATCGCCAAGCTGGAGAAGCCCCAGGCCATCGAGAACCTCGACTCCATCATCGACTCCTTCGACGCCGTGATGGTCGCCCGTGGTGACATGGCCGTCGAGTGTCCGCTCGAGGAGGTCCCGCTGATCCAGAAGACCATCATCGAGAAGGCCCGTCTGCAGGCCAAGCCGGTGATCGTCGCCACCCAGATGCTCGAGTCGATGATCCACGCCCCGCGCCCCACGCGCGCCGAGGCCGCCGACGTCGCCAACGCCATCCTGGACGGCGCCGACGGCGTGATGACATCCGCCGAGACCTCCGTGGGTGACTACCCGGGCGAGACCGTGCGCACCATGGCCCGCATCGTGGAGTCCACCGAGGCCCACGGCCTGGACAAGATCGCCCCGATCGACTGGGCCCCGCACACCACCGGTGGCATCATCTCCAAGGCTGCCGCCGAGATCGCCGAGCGTGCCGAGGCGAAGTACATCGTCTCCTTCACCAAGTCCGGCGACACCGCCAAGCGGATCTCCCGGCTGCGTCCGGCCACCCCGATGCTGGTCTTCACCCCCGACGTGGTGACCACCAAGACCCTGGCCTGGAGCTGGGGGGTCAATGCCGTCGTCACTCCCGTGTTCAAGAATGCCGACGAGCTGCACGTCTGGGTCAATGACTACATCCGCGACAACTCGCTGGCCGAGATCGGTGATCGTGTCGTGGTGGTCTCGGGTTCCCCGATGGACATCCCCGGCAAGACCAACGACATCCGGGTGCTGAGGATCAAGTGAACAACTGAGTCCCATGATCCGATGAGATCGTGAGAGCACGAGGGGCGGGCACCGGATCCGGTGCCCGCCCCTTCGTCATGTCGTGGTGCCCGAGAGGGGAGTCGAACCCCTACGCCCTTTCAGACAGCGCATTTTGAGTGCGCCGCGTCTACCATTCCGCCACTCGGGCCGCGTCGGCCATTGTGTCACATCCGCCCCGATGTGCAGAACGACTGCCCAATCGTGCGCCGAGTAGGAGCTTCGCTGTATGCTGGGCAGGCAAATGTGTCAGCGTCCGAGATGCAAGGAAGCACCACCGTGGGTAACAATCCGAGTTTCGATCCAGAGGATGCCGGCAGTGGTGCGACGTCCGATTCCAGCAGTCGCCCCCGTGTCGTGGTGGCCGAGGACGAGGCGCTGATCCGGCTGGATCTCACCGAACTTCTCGAGGAGCACGGCTACCAGGTGGTCGGCCAGGCCAGCGACGGCGAGGAGGCCGTCGCACTGGCGACCGAGCTGGAACCGGATCTGGTCGTGATGGACGTCAAGATGCCCAAGATGGATGGCATCACAGCAGCCGACAAGATCGCCGAGGACCGGATCTGCGCCGTCGTGATGCTCACCGCCTTCAGCCAGCGGGATCTCATCGAGAGAGCCAAGGAAGCCGGCGCGATGGCCTACGTCGTCAAGCCCTTCGACGCCTCCGATGTCGTCCCCGCCATCGAGATCGCGCTGGCCCGGTTCGCCGAGATCCGCGCCGTCGAGGACGAGGTCAGCGACCTGGAGGAGAGGCTGGAGTCCCGCAAGGTCGTCGACCAGGCCAAGGGCATCCTGCAGAGCAGCCTGGGGCTCACCGAGCCGGAGGCCTTCCGCTGGATCCAGAAGACCGCGATGGACCTGCGCAAGCCGATGCGCGAGGTCGCCCAGGGGGTCATCGCGCACGACGGTGGGCGCGACCGGCCCCGCAAGTGAGCCCTGCCGGAGTCAGCTCTCGATGATCTGACAGCTCACCCGGCCCACCGCGCAGACCCGGCCCTCGTCGTCGTGGATGGTCACCTCATGGGTGGTGGTGTGGCGCCCCAGGTGCATCGCGATCGCGGTGCCGGTCATGGTGTCGCCATGCGGGGAGCGCAGATGGGAGACGTTCAGCTCGGTGCCGACCGCCCACTTGCCCATGCTGCGTCCATGGGCCATCGCCGCCAGTGATCCGGCGGTCTCCACCAGCACCCCCGACGCCCCGCCGTGCCACAGCCCGGTCGGCTGGGTGTTGCCCCTCAGCGGGGCGCTCACCACGCAGCGAGCGGGGCTGATCTCATGGACCTTCACACCCAGCTTGTCGTCCAGCGGGCTCACCAGCTCGGCGAGCCAGTCGGGAAGTTCTTCACCGGGGATCGCATATGTCATGAGGCCAACACTGGCACAGCGGCTCAGGGGGTGCATATCGTGTCCAGCATGACTGGAGAGCTGGTACTGATCGGGATCGGCGCGGGGAACCCCGAGTGGGTGACCCTGGCCGCGGTCAGAGCCATCCAGCAGCTCGATGTGCTCTTCGTCGTGGTCAAGGAGAAGGAGCTCGACGAGTTCGTCGAGGTCCGCCGCCGGATCGTCGCCGCCCACCGCGTCGAGCCGCTGCGCACCGTCGAACTGCACGATCCGCCCCGCCCATGGCGCTCGGCCCCCGACTACCCGGCCGCAGTGCGCACCTGGCGGTCCCAGCGCACCCGTCAGTGGGGGGAGGCCGTCGCCGCCGAGCTGGGCCCGGGCCAGACCGGCGGATTCCTGGTGTGGGGGGACCCCTCCCTCTACGAGAGCACCCTGGCAGTCGTCAAGGAGCTGGTGGCCTGCTCCGGCCAGCAGATCTCGGTGCGGGTGATCCCCGGCATCAGCAGCGTGCTGGCGCTGGCCGCCGCCCACCAGATCCCGCTCAACCGGCAGGGCCGAGCCGTCGTCATCGAACCTGCCCGACTGCTGGCCGACGGGATGCCGGCAGGGGTCGACGACGTCGTCGCGATGCTCGACGGCCACCAGACCTTTGCCACGATCGACCCGGCGGGCCTGGACATCTACTGGGGGGCCTACCTCGGCAGTGACGACCAGATCCTCATCTCCGGGGATCTCGCCACCGTCCGCCAGCAGATCCTCGAGGCCCGGGCCGCAGCAGTCGAGCGCAAGGGCTGGATCTTCGACAGCTACCTGTTGAGGCGGCGCTAGCCGTACCCGCTCGCCGGGAACTGTCACCGCCCCCCGCTAGAGTCGGGACCATGAGTGAGACCTCCGGTGGAACCCTGCTGATCCTCGACGGTCACTCGATGGCCTTCCGGGCCTTCTTCGCCCTGCCGGTGGACAACTTCGCCACCAGCACCGGCCAGCACACCAATGCGGTCTACGGATTCGTCTCGATGCTGGTCAATCTGCTGCGCGAGGAGCGGCCCAGCCATGTCGCGGTGGCCTTCGACCTGGCCGGCGGCACCTTCCGCACCGTGGAGTACGGCGACTACAAGGGCGGGCGGGCCGCGATACCGCCCGAGTTCCCCGGCCAGATCGATCTCATCAAGGAGGTCCTGGACGCCCTCAACATCGTCCACCTCGAGAAGCCCGACTACGAGGCCGACGACATCCTGGCCACCATGGCGACCAGGGCCACCCGGGCCGGGATGAGGACCCTGGTGGTCTCCGGCGATCGTGACGCCATCCAGCTGGTCGACGACCACGTCACCCTGCTCTACCCCCGCAAGGGAGTCTCCGACCTGCTCCGGCTGGACCCCGAGGCGGTCGAGGAGAAGTACCTGGTGGCACCCCAGCGCTACCCCGAGCTAGCAGCCCTGGTCGGCGAGAGCGCCGACAACCTGCCCGGGGTCCCCGGCGTCGGCCCCAAGACCGCCGCGAAGTGGCTGGCCGGCTTCGACGGTCTGGAGAATCTCATCCGCGAGGCCGACTCGGTCAAGGGCAAGGCCGGCCAGTCCTTGCGCGACCACCTCGACGACGTCCGCCGCAACCGCAGGCTGAACGCCCTGATCCGCGACCTGGACCTCGGCGTCGAGGTCGAGGACCTCGCCCACCAGCCCTGGAACGCCGAGGCCACCCGCACCCTCTTCGAGTCCCTCGAGTTCCGCAATCTGTGGGATCGCGTCAAGGCCCTGGAGGCCGACGGCGAGGAACCCCCCGAGGCCGACGGGATCCAGGTCGACGGCCAGGTCCTGGCGGCCGGCCAGCTGGCAGGCTGGCTGAAGGAGCACTCCGGGTCTCGGATCGGCCTGGACATCGCCGGGGCCTGGGCCCACGGCACGGGCGACGTCACCGGTATCGCCCTGGGCTGCCCCGATGGCCGGGCGGTGTGGCTCGACCCGGCCGAGATCGGCCCCGCCGACGACGCCGCACTGTCGGCCTGGCTCGCCGACTCCTCCGCCGACAAGGCTGTGCACTCGGGCAAGGGGCCGATCGAGGGGTTGATCGCGCGCGGCTGGCAGGTGGCAGGAGTGTCCTGCGACACCGAGCTGGCCGCCTATCTGCTGCGCCCCGACCGTCGCTCCTACCCCCTCGACGAGCTGGTGAGCCATCATCTGGGAGTCCAGCTGGTCGCCGACGAGGAGGACTCCGACCAGGCGATGCTCGATTTCGGCGAGTCCGACGCCGTCCGGGCCCAGTCGGCGATGACCAGGGCGGTCGCGATCGCCCAACTGGCCCAGCAGCTCGAGGCCGAGCTGAAGGACCAGGGCGAGCTCGCTCTGCTCCACGACCTGGAGATGCCGGTGCAGTCGGCCCTGGTCCAGATGGAGAGGGCCGGCGTCGCGGTGGACACCGAGGTGCTGGACAGCCTGCGCCGCGACTTCGACTCCCGGGTCGCCGACGCCCAGCAGGCCGCCTGGGATGTCATCGGCCATGAGGTGAACCTGGGCTCGCCCAAGCAGCTCCAGGCGGTGCTCTTCGACGAGCTGGAGATGCCGAAGACCCGGCGTACCAAGTCGGGCTACACCACCGACGCCGACGCCCTGGCCGGGCTCTTCGAGAAGACCAGCCACCCCTTCCTGGAGCACCTGCTCGAGCACCGGGACGCGATCCGGCTGCGTCAGACCGTCGACGGGCTGCTCAAGAGCATCTCCGACGACGGTCGGATCCACACCACCTACCAGCAGACGGTGGCCGCCACCGGACGCCTGTCCAGCACCGATCCGAACCTCCAGAACATCCCGATGCGCACCGATGAGGGGCGTCGGATCCGCGAGGGATTCGTGGTGGGCCAGGGATTCCAGACGCTGATGAGCGCCGACTACTCCCAGATCGAGATGCGCATCATGGCCCATGTCTGCGGGGACGCCGCCCTCATCGACGCCTTCCGATCCGGCCTCGACGTCCACACCGTCACCGCCTCCCACGTCTTCGGGGTGGACCCGGCGGCGGTGAGCGTGGCCCAGCGCTCCAAGATCAAGGCGATGAACTACGGGCTGGCCTACGGGCTGAGCTCCTACGGGCTGTCCCAGCAGCTGCACGTCGGCGTCCCGGAGGCCCGGGCCCTGATGGATGACTACTTCGACCGGTTCGGCAAGGTCCACGAGTACCTCACCGGGGTGGTCGACCAGGCCCGCAAGGACGGCTACACCTCCACCTTGCTGGGGCGTCGCCGGTACCTTCCCGACCTCACCTCCACCAACCGGCAGCGCCGCGAGATGGCCGAACGGGCCGCCCTCAACGCCCCGATCCAGGGATCCGCCGCCGACCTCATCAAACTGGCCATGCTGGCCACCGACAAGGGCCTGGCCGAGAGGGGACTGTCCTCCCGGGTGCTTCTCCAGGTCCACGACGAACTCATCCTGGAGGTCGCCCCGCAGGAGGAGGAGACCGTCCGCGAGGTGGTCACCGATGCGATGGGCCATGCGATGGAGCTGAAGGTGCCGTTGACGGTCTCGATCGGCACCGGCCGGTCCTGGTTCGCCGCCGCCCACTGAGCGCAGCACGGCACGGCCCCCGAACCCTTCCGGGTCCGGGGGCCGTTGCCGATCAGGCCGTACTGATCAGACTGTGCCGATCAGGCGGGGGCGAACTCCACCATCCGCTCGGCCAGCACATTGAGCACGTGACGCCACGGCTTTCCGGTGGCCCGCTCCATGCCGAGCTCGCAGGTCCGGTTGGCCGACAGGTAGAGGTCGAAGTGACGCCTCTCCAGCTCGGCGGCCTCCTTGGCGGTGGCCGAGGCGGTCAGCTCCGGGTGGAGCAGGCCACGGTCACCGGCGAAGGCGCAGCAACCCCAGTCGTTGGCGACGTAGACCTCATCGGCGACCGCCTCGGCGCACTTGCGCAGCGCGTCATTCCACCCCATCCGGGTCGACGAGCAGGTCGGGTGCAGGGCGGCCGAACCGACCTTCGGCAACGCCGGCATCGCGGGCAGCAGCTCATCGGCGATGTACTGCACGGCGTCGATCACCTTGATATTGGTGATCCCCTCGTACTCCAGCTCGTGGACGAAGCCCTCCGAGCAGCTCACAGCATCCGAGAGCACCGGCAGCTCACCATCATGGGTGGCCTGGCGCAGGATGCCGACCACCCGCTTGCGCATCGCCGCGTAGCCCTTGGTCATCCCCTTGGACTTCCACGGCGTCCCGCAGCAGACCGAGTTGATCCCCTTCGGGACCGTGACGGTGACCCCGGCTGCGGCGAGCAGGCTGAGGATCGAGAACTCCATGGTCTCCTCGCCGGGCACCGCCGAGCCGAACATGGTGTTGACGCAGGCCGGCATGTAGACCACCTCTGGCCTGCCCGCCGGACCGCTGTGGTGAAGCGGCTTGCGGCGCTTGCCGCCGCCGGGCAGTTCATTGGAGACCATCGGGATCCGGTCGGAACCGAGGATCGCTCGGCCCGCCCTGGTGAG
This sequence comes from Acidipropionibacterium thoenii DSM 20276, assembly GCF_000423445.1. Classification (GTDB taxonomy): domain Bacteria; phylum Actinomycetota; class Actinomycetes; order Propionibacteriales; family Propionibacteriaceae; genus Acidipropionibacterium; species Acidipropionibacterium thoenii. Next base: position 457,885 of record NZ_KE384018.1, read on the forward strand.
CACATTGGTGGCCCCGGCGGGGATCGGCTCGGTGGCGGTCATCGCGACGCTGGCCACCGTGACGAAAGGATTCCAGGCCTTGCCCACCGCCTCCCAGCCGAGCTGCCAGGCAGCCGGGTTCTCCTCGGCGCGCAGCCGGCGGACTAGGTCCCCGGTGTTGATGTGCAGCGGACAGTTGGTCTCGCACATGCCGTCGACCGCACAGGTCTGGATGACCTTGTACTCCTCGCTGGCGCGCAGCTTGGCGACCAGCTCCTCGTCGCCGTCGGCCTGGGCCTGGGCGATGGCGCGCTGGACGACGATCCGCTGACGAGGTGTCAGGGTGAGATCGCGGCTGGGGCAGACCGGCTCGCAGTACCCGCACTCGACGCAGCGGTCGACCTCCTCCTGGACGGTGGGGGTGAGCTTGATGTCCTTGAGGTGGATCTGCTCGTCGGTGGTGATGATGGTGCCCTCGTTGAGGATCGAGTCGGGATCCATCGAGGCCTTGACCTGCTTCATCACGCCGTACAGCTCCGGGCCGTACTGGCGCTCGACGAAGGGGGCCATGATCCGTCCGGTGCCGTGCTCGGCCTTGAGGGTGCCGTGGGCGCCCAGCACCAGGCCGACCATCTCCTCGGTGAACCCCTCGTAGCGGTCCAGGCCCTTCTTCTCGCGGAAGTCCTCCAGCACCAGGAAGTGGATGTTGCCGTCCTTGGCATGGCCGAAGATGATCGACTCGGGGTAGCCGTGCTCCCCGAACAGACCCTGCAGGTCCCCGCAGACCCCTGCCAGCGAGGCCACCGGCACGGCGATGTCCTCCAGCAGTGCGGTCTGGCCGGAGGGCCTGGTGCCGGCCACCTTGGCGTACAGGCCGTTGCGGATGTTCCAGATCGGCCCGCGCACCGCCGGGTCATCGGTGAAGGCCGGCTTGTTGACCAGCTCCAGACCGGAGATCACGGCATTGCCGCGCTCCTCCGCCTGCTGGCGGGCCTCGGCGTCGGGGCAGTGGTACTCGACCAGCAGGGCGGCGTCGGCGGCGGCACCGGGGCGGGGCGGGATGACGTGGCCGTCACGAGGATCCTGACGGCCCAGCTCCAGGGAGGCCGAGTCCATCAGCTCGGTGACGGTGACCCCGGAGTCCACCAGCGCCGGCAGCGCCTTGGTGGCGGCCTCCAGGGTCGGGAAGTGCAGCAGCGCGGTGGAGATCTGCGGCATGATCGGCATCGTCCTCAGCACGGCCGAGGCGATGAATCCGAGAGTCCCCTCCGAACCGATCATCAGGTGCTGGAGAATCTGCGCCGGGGTGTCGTAGTCGAGGAAGGAGTTGATGCCGTATCCCATCGTGTTCTTCATCGAGAACTGATGGCGGATCTCGGCGGCCAGGTCGTCTCGGCGGCACAGGTCGCGCAGCGAGATGAGCTGCTCGACCAGCTCCGGTTCGGCGGCGGCCAGCTTGTCCTCGCAATCGGGGTCGCCGGTGTCGACGACGGTGCCGCTGGTGAGGACGAAGACCATCGACTCCAGGGTCTTGTAGGTGTTGGCGACCGTGCCGCAGCTCATCCCCGAGGAGTTGTCGGCGATCACGCCACCCAGGGTGCAGGCCACCGAGGAGGCCGGGTCGGGGCCGAGCTTGCGGCCGATCCGGCTCAGCGCCATGTTGACCGCCGAGACGGTGGCACCGGGCTGGACCTTGACGCGTTTCCCCTCGTCAAGCAGCTGGATACCGCGGAAGGCCCGGCGGGTGTCGACCATCAGTCCCCGGGTCAGCGCCTGGCCCGACAGGCTGGTGCCCCCCGAGCGGAAGTTCAGCGAGACCTTGTGCCGCTTGGCCGCCGCCATCGCCTTGGCGACATCGGAGACCGAGGTGGCGCGCACCAGCGCGCCCGGGGTGAGGAGGTAGTGGGAGGCGTCCACCGAGACAGCTGCCAGATCGAGGGTGTCCTGTGTGACGGAGGCCTGCCCGAGGTTCTGCCGCAACTCTGCGACGAAGTCGGCGGGCATGGGTGAGTGATCACTGCGAAGCATGGGCATACCATATTCCGCTTTCGGTCAGGACAAGGCATTCGGGGCGGCCATTTTCGAGAATTAATTTCGGTATCCAGGGCTTGGATAAATACCCGGCCAAATAGGACACGCGGACATTGTCAAAAACCGCTCGACCTGGCGCCGGGGTCGGGGGTCACCTGCCGGCCCACACCGGCGTCCCGTAGAAGATGATGCGAGAGGCCCAGTCGGAGGTGTCCTTGTTGTAGTCCCAGCAGATGACGATGGCGAGCATCGGCGCACCGGCGTCGTCGTAGAGGACGGTGGAATCCGGGTCGTAGTCGGCGACCGTCACCTTGGTGCTGCGATCGAAGCGGTAGCAGACGGTGGTGCCGGAGCTGTCCGCGAGCCGGATGACGGCTCCCTTGCGCAGCTTGTTGGAGGAGTCGTAGAGCTCATTGCCCAGCGCCCCGCCCAGATGGTAGGTGTGCGTGGAGAGCACCACCTTGCCCCGGGCCGAACCCGGCCTGGGCCCCTTGTTGAACCAGGCGACGCCGCTCGGGTCGTTCTTGGGCGGTGCGGCGGCGGCCCCCGAGGAGTCCAGCCCCAGCGACAGCACGTGGGTCGAGACCTTCATCTGGTCGATCCTCAGGGTGGCCGGGGTGATCGGCCTGGGCTGGGCGGCGCACCCCGCCAACTCGCCTGCTGAGGCCGAGGCCGAGCTCGGGGTCGGGCCCGCGGGTGACGGGGTCGGCGTCGATGTCGTGGCGGGGGCCGAGGAGGGGGCCGGACTGGGCTCGCCCACCGAGGTGTGGGCGTTGCGGCTCTGGTTCCAGACCATCACCCCGCCGACGATCAGCAGCACCACAGCCACCACCAGGCCGATGATCCTGGCCGATGTGCGCCGCGCCCGGCGCGGGCCGGTCTGGTCTCTCATGATGGTGGGTCCTCCCCGGGGAGCTCGATTGCCCCAGACACTCTAGGCGGCGAGTGTGACGGGAGTCTGAACAGATCCTTGCGGTGATGGGCCGGGGGGCTTGCCGGGCCACGGCTGGGCGGAGTAATCTTGGTAGGGCACTGTGGCCTGTGCGCTGTGTACTCGGCGGACACCGGTTCGGGATCTGGCGGGGGTACGGGCATGGCGCATCAACTGAACAGCACATCAACTGCACCGCAGTTGCCAGAACACCAACCAATCGGAGCCCTACTACATGACCTCCTCTACTGAGGCCTCCACCTCAAACCCGGTCGCAGCCAGCGACCAGCAGACTGCCGCCACCGAGACCGACACCAACTCGGTCACCGTTGACGACCTGGGCAGCCCCGAGGCCTTCATGGCCGCGGTGGACGCCACCATCAAGTACTTCAACGACGGTGACATCGTGACCGGTACCGTCGTCAAGGTTGACCGGGACGAGGTCCTTCTCGACATCGGTTACAAGACCGAAGGCGTCATCCCCTCCAAGGAACTCTCCATCAAGCACGACGTCGACCCCTTCGAGGTCGTCCACGTCGGTGATGAGATCGAGGCCCTCGTCCAGCAGAAGGAGGACAAGGAGGGGCGTCTGATCCTGTCCAAGAAGCGGGCTCAGTACGAGCGCGCCTGGGGCACCATCGAGAAGATCAAGGATGAGGATGGCGTCGTCGACGGCACCGTCATCGAGGTCGTCAAGGGCGGCCTGATCGTCGACATCGGCCTGCGCGGCTTCCTCCCCGCCTCCCTGGTGGAGATGCGCCGGGTCCGCGACCTCCAGCCCTACGTGGGTCAGGAGATCGAGGCCAAGATCATCGAGCTCGACAAGAACCGCAACAATGTGGTCCTGTCGCGTCGCGCCTGGCTCGAGCAGACCCAGTCCGAGGTCCGGCACAACTTCCTGCAGCAGCTGCAGAAGGGCCAGATCCGCAAGGGCGTCGTCTCCTCGATCGTCAACTTCGGTGCCTTCGTCGACCTGGGCGGTGTGGACGGACTGGTCCACGTCTCCGAGCTGTCCTGGAAGCACATCGACCACCCGAGCGAGGTCGTCGAGGTCGGCCAGCCGGTCACCGTCGAGGTGCTGGACGTCGACATGGACCGCGAGCGTGTCTCGCTGTCCCTCAAGGCGACCCAGGAGGATCCGTGGCAGGCCTTCGCCCGTCTGCACCAGATCGGCCAGATCGTTCCCGGCAAGGTCACCAAGCTCGTTCCGTTCGGCGCCTTCGTGCGCGTCGAGGACGGCATCGAGGGTCTGGTGCACGTCTCCGAGCTGGCCGAGCGCCATGTCGACCTGCCTGAGCAGATCGTCTCGGTGGGTCAGGACGTGATGGTCAAGATCATCGACATCGATCTGGACCGTCGCCGCATCTCGCTGTCCCTCAAGCAGGCCAACGAGGGTGTCGACGTCAACTCCGACGAGTTCGACCCGTCGCTGTACGGCATGACGACCTCCTACGACGCCGACGGCAACTACATCTACCCCGAGGGCTTCGATCCGGAGACCAACGAGTGGAAGCCCGGCTACGACGAGCAGCGGGTTGCCTGGGAGCAGCAGTACGCCGAGGCGCAGGCTCGCTGGGAGGCGCACAAGAAGCAGGTCGTGGCGGCCGAGGAGGCCGAGCAGGAGGCTGCGGTCTCCGGCGACTCCACCGCGAACTACTCCTCGCCGGCCCCCGGTGAGGGCTCGCTGGCCTCTGATGAGGCCCTGCAGGCGCTGCGCGACAAGCTGACCGGCAACTGATCGGTCCGCTGAGCTGAACCATGAGGTGGGCCCCATCCGATCATCGGATGGGGTCCACCTCTGTCTGCGAGAGGACACCATGACCGCCACGGCACCCGGTGGCAGTGACCGCGACAGCCGGCACAGAGTCGCCCTCACCGGTGGCATCGCCTCCGGTAAGTCCACCGTGAGTCGGCTGCTGGCCGGCCACGGCGCGCTGGTGATCGACTACGACCTGCTCTCCCACCAGGTGGTGGCCCCCGGCACCCGCGGGCTGGACGCCGTCATCGCGGCCTTCGGCCCCGGCGTCCGGGCCCCGGACGGCACCCTGGACAGGGCTGCGCTGGCGGGCCTGGTGTTCTCCGATCCGGTCGGCAGACGCCGGCTGGAATCGATCCTGCACCCCCTGGTCGAGGCCGAGGCGACCCGCATCGAGGCCTCGGCGCCGGCGGACCGCATCGTGATCCACGATCTGCCGCTGCTCATCGAGACCGGCCGGGCAGCCGACTTCGACGTCATCCTGGTCACCGATATCTCCCCCCAGGAGCAGATCCGCCGAGCGATGTCCCGCGACCGGATGTCCGAGTCCCAGGCCCGCGCCCGGCTGGCCGCCCAGGCCGACAGGGCCCAGCGCAGAGCCGTCGCCGACATCCTCATCGACACCTCCGGGCCGCTGGATGCGCTGCCCGGCATCGTCGACGGTGTCTGGCAGCGGCTGTGCGCGCTGCTGGATTGAGCTGTCGGGAAAGTGTCGGTGGGCCCGCCTAGGGTGGAGGTCATGCGTCCTGTCTCCGACATCACCCGCCGGGTGGCCCCCTTCCACGTCGTCAGCGATTTCGAGCCCTCCGGCGATCAGCCGAAGGCCATCGACGAGCTGGAGAAGAGGCTGAAGGCAGGGGAGCAGAACGTCGTCCTGCTGGGGGCCACCGGTACCGGCAAGACGGCCACCGTCGCCTGGCTGGCCGAGCGGGTGCAGCGCCCGATGCTGGTGATGCAGCCCAACAAGACGCTGGCCGCGCAGTTCGCCCAGGAGCTGCGGACCTTCTTCCCCGACAACGCCGTCGAGTACTTCGTCTCCTACTACGACTACTACCAGCCCGAGGCCTACATCCCCCAGTCCGACACCTATATCGAGAAGGACTCCAGCCTCAACGAGGAGGTCGAGAGGCTGCGCCACTCGGCGACCAACTCGCTGCTGACCCGTCGTGACGTCATCGTGGTGGCCACCGTCTCGGCGATCTACGGTCTGGGCACCCCCCAGGAGTACGTCGACCGGATGGTGACGCTGAGAGTCGGCGACGAGTGGGACCGCGACAAGCTGCTGCGCCAGCTGGTCACCGAGCAGTACACCCGCAACGACATCGCCGGCGAGCGCGGCACCTTCCGGGTGCACGGGGACACCCTGGAGATCTTCCCGATGTACGAGGAGAACGCCTTGCGGGTGGAGTTCTTCGGCGACGAGATCGAGGCGCTGACCACCCTCCAACCGCTCACCGGGGAGATCGTCAGCGAGGACCAGGAGGTCTACGTCTTCCCCGCCACCCACTACGTGGCCGGCCCCGAGCGGATGGAACGGGCCATCACCGGGATCGAGAAGGAGCTCGAGGAGAGGCTGGCGGTGCTGGAGCGCGATGGCAAGCTGCTGGAGGCCCAGCGGCTCAAGATGCGCACCCACTACGACATCGAGATGATGCGCCAGGTCGGATCCTGCGCCGGGATCGAGAACTACTCGCGGCACATCGACGGTCGCGAGCCCGGTTCGGCCCCGAACTGCCTGCTGGACTACTTCCCCGAGGACTTCCTGCTGGTGGTCGACGAGTCCCATGTCACCATCCCGCAGATCGGCGGGATGTACGAGGGGGACATGAGCCGCAAGCGCACCCTGGTCGAGCACGGTTTCAGGCTGCCCAGCGCGATGGACAACCGGCCGCTGAAGTTCGACGAGTTCGTCAAGCGGATCGGCCAGACCGTCTACCTGTCGGCCACCCCGGGGCCCTATGAGACCGAACGGGCCGACGGCGTCGTCGAGCAGATCATCCGCCCCACCGGCCTGGTCGACCCGCAGATCATCGTGAAATCCACCAAGGGTCAGATCGACGACCTGATGGCCGAGATCCGGATCCGGGTCGACAAGCAGGAGCGGGTGCTGGTCACCACTCTCACCAAGAAGATGGCCGAGGACCTCACCGACTACCTGATGGAGCACGGTATCCGGACCCGCTACCTGCACTCGGAGATCGACACCCTCAAACGCATCGAGCTGCTGCGCCAGCTGAGAATGGGGGAGTACGACGTGCTGGTCGGCATCAACCTGCTGCGAGAGGGGCTGGATCTCCCGGAGGTCTCCCTGGTGGCCATCCTGGACGCCGACAAGGAGGGTTTCCTGCGCTCGGAGCGCTCCCTGATCCAGACCGTCGGCCGGGCGGCGAGGAATGTCAACGGCGAGGTCCACATGTACGCCGACCAGATCACCGACTCGATGCAGGTGGCGATCGACGAGACCAACCGGCGTCGCGAGATCCAGATCGCCTACAACACCGAGCACGGAATCGACCCGCAGCCGTTGCGCAAGAAGATCGGCGACATCACCGAGATGCTGGCCCGCGAGGACGCCGACACCGACGCCCTGGTCTCCTCGGTGACCGGCGGGCGCAGCGCGGGCTCCGATGCCGCCGGGATGGAGGGACGCCGCAATCTCGACACCTCCTCGATGGCCGCCTCCCAGCTCGGCGACCTCATCGTCGAGCTCAGCTCGGAGATGCGCCAGGCCGCCGGCGAGCTGAAGTTCGAGGTGGCGGCCCGGCTGCGCGACGAGATCGCCGACCTCAAGCAGGAGCTGCGCCAGATGGTGGAGGCGGCCAAGTAGTGTTCTCCGGGCGGGGGTCGCAGGATCCTCTCATCCCCGCACGGCTATCTGGAGGTTCGGGTGCAGGTTCATCTCTATGTCTGGGTCATCACCATCGTCGTGATGGTGGGGCTGCTGCTCGCCGACGCCCTGATCCTGGGGCGGCGTCCCCACATGCCGACGATGAAGGAGTGCACCTTCTTCATCGGCCTCTATGTGGGCCTTGCGATCCTCTTCGGACTGGGGGTGACGCTCCTGCAGGGGGCCGAGCACGGCAAGGAGTTCTACGCCGTCTGGCTCACCGAGTACAGCCTGTCGCTGGACAACCTGTTCATCTTCATCATCATCATGAACAAGTTCAAGGTGCCGGGCTATCTGCAGCAGTTCACGCTGCTGGTGGGGATCATGGCCGCGCTGGTCTTCCGCGGGGTCTTCATCGGGCTGGGTCAGGTGGTTCTCAACGCCTGGTCCTGGGTCTTCTTCATCTTCGGTGCCTTCCTGCTGTACTCGGCGATCGGGTTGCTGCGCGACTTCTTCAGGAAGGACTCGCAGTCGGAGGACGAGGACGCCGCCGAGAACGCCGTGACCCGCTGGATGAGCCGCAAGCTGCCGACCACCGGGGACTACCGCGGCACCTCGTTCGTGGTCCGTCAGGAGGGCAGGGTGCTGGTGACATCGCTGTTCACCGTCGTCATCGCGCTGAGCACCGCAGATCTCATCTTCGCCCTGGACTCGATCCCGGCCAGCTACGGGCTCACCAGTGAGGCCTATCTCATCTTCACCGCCAATGTCTTCGCCCTGATGGGGCTGCGCCAGCTGTACTTCCTGCTGGGCAATCTGCTGCACCGGCTGGTCTACCTGCCGCTGGGGCTGTCAGTGATCCTGGGGTTCATCTCGGTCAAGCTGATCCTGCACGCCCTCAACCACTACGGGCTGACCATGAAGTGGTTCGGCCGCCACGCCGAGATCTCCACCGAGATCTCCTTGGCGGTGATCGTCGGCACCCTGGCGGTGACGGCGGTGGCCAGCATGCTGCGCTCCCGGCAGCTGGGCCGCGGCCAGCACTCCGACTCCCCGACGACTCAGGACTGACCCTCAGCCCAGCAACGGGATCGCGAGGTTCTGGACCCCGCGCAGCTCCTCGGGGCCGGTGCGGCCCGACAGCCAACCGGCCAGCGCGGCGTCCGACCCCCGCACAGTGGGGGCGTAACCCGAACCGCCGATCCGGTCGGTGAGACCGGTGTCGCTGAGGATCCGCATGGCAGGAATGGTGGCCCGGCCACGCAGCCGGAAGCACACCCAGGCCAGCAGCCAGCCGGCCGCGTCGGGGCAGATGTCCGACAGCGAGAAGCCGACATCCAGGTCGAGATGGTGCAGCAGCACCTCGGCGAGCCGGGCGGTGGCCAGTTGGCCGGAGTCGATCTCCAGACCGGGTGCCAGCTCCACGGTGGTCATCGGGGGCAACGCCTCCAGCAGGTCGAAGGCCTCGTGGAGGCGTCCCGCACTGGTGTCCAGGTCGATCTGAAGGGCCAGCCCGTCGCGCTCGGATCCGCGTTCGATCTCCTGGTCGCGTTCGGCCCGGGAGTCGTACATCGGCACCTGCCGGTCCTCGGCCAGTCCGCTGACCACTCGGGTGAAGGCGTCGGCATTGCGGGCCAGATGGGTGGCGACATGGGCACGGGTCCAACCCGGCAGCCGGCTGGGGGACTGCCACTGCTCCTCGGAGATCCCCATGGTGGATCCGAGCAGCCGCTGGGTGGCCTCCAATTTGGCGGCGCGGATCTCGTCGGTTCCGGCGCTGATGTGCAATGCGCTGGTTCTGGTCGAGTCCGAGGTCATGGCCCCCAACCTAGTGCGCCTGACCGGATGCCACGACGCCGGATCCCGATTGCGTACCTTCTCAGCTGCCATCCACGGCTGATTCACAGGCCGTCGGAAGGGTCGCGGAGCAGGCTCGGCCGGAACTGTCGGTGCCGCCACATACGATGTCTCCCGTGAGTGATCGCATCATCATCCGGGGTGCCCGTGAGCACAATCTGCGCAACGTGAGTCTGTCTCTGCCGCGTGACGCCATGATCGTGTTCACCGGGTTGTCCGGGTCCGGCAAGTCGTCGCTGGCCTTCGACACCATCTTCGCCGAGGGCCAGCGCAGATATGTCGAGTCCCTGTCGGCCTACGCCCGCCAGTTCCTCGGCCAGATGGACAAGCCGGACGTCGACTTCATCGAGGGGCTGTCCCCGGCGGTCTCGATCGACCAGAAGTCCACCTCCCGCAATCCGCGCTCCACCGTCGGCACGATCACCGAGATCCACGACTACCTGCGTCTGCTGTGGGCCCGGATCGGGGTGCCGCACTGCCCGGTGTGCGGGGAGAGGATCTCCCGTCAGACCCCCCAGCAGATCGTCGACCAGCTGATGGCGCTGCCGGAGAGGACCCGGCTGCAGGTGCTGGCCCCGGTCGTCCAGGGCCGCAAGGGGGAGTTCGTCGAACTGTTCCGTCAGCTGGTGACCGATGGCTACACCCGGGTGAGGGTCGACGATCAGGTGTACCGGTTGGACGATCCTCCGGCCCTGGACAAGAAGCGCAAGCACAATGTCGAGGTGGTGGTCGACCGGATCTCCATCAAGGGCTCGGCCAAGCAGCGTCTCACCGAGTCGGTGGAGTCGGCACTGGGGCTGGCCCACGGTCTGGTGGCGATCGACTTCGTGGACCGTGAGGAGAGCGCCCCCGACCGGATTCGCCGGTTCTCCGAGAACATGGCCTGCCCCAACCAGCACGACATCGACATCGACGAGCTGGAGCCTCGGCAGTTCTCCTTCAACGGTCCCTGGGGGGCCTGCCCGGAGTGCTCGGGGCTGGGCACCACTCTGGAGGTCGATCCGGACCTGGTGGTTCCCGATCGGGGGTTGAGCCTGTCCGACGGGGCGATCGCCGCCTGGTCGACGCCGCAGGTCGCCAACCACTACCGGCACGTCTTCGAGGCCCTCGGCCACTCGAACGGCTTCGATCCGGACGTCCCCTGGGATCAGCTGCCGTCCCGGGCGCAGGCCCTGGTGCTGCACGGCGACGGCGACCCGGTGATGATCAGCTACCGCAACCGGTTCGGCCGGCTGCGCAGCTACTCCCAGAACTACGAGGGCGTGATGCACTACGTGCGGCGCCGCTACGACGAGGCCGAGACCGACTCGGCCCGGGCGCGCTGGGGGGCCTATCTGCGCGAGAGCCCCTGCCCGGCCTGCGGTGGCAGGAGGCTCAAGCCCGCCAGTCTGGCGGTGACGGTGGGGGGCAGGAATATCGCCGAGGTCTCCGACATGTCGATCGCCGAGGCCTGGGAGTTCCTGGAGTCGCTGGAACTGTCCGCCCGCGAGGCCACCATCTCGCAGCGGGTGGTCAAGGAGGTGCGGGCCCGGCTGAGATTCCTGGTCGACGTCGGCCTGGACTATCTCACCCTGTCCCGCTCGGCGGGGTCGCTGTCGGGCGGAGAGGCCCAGCGGATCCGGCTGGCCACCCAGATCGGATCGGGACTGGTCGGGGTGCTCTACGTCCTCGACGAGCCCTCCATCGGACTGCACCAGCGCGACAACCGGCGTCTCATCGAGACCCTCCTGAAGCTGCGCGATCTGGGCAACACGCTGATCGTGGTGGAGCATGACGAGGACACCATCAGAGTCGCCGACTGGGTGGTCGACGTCGGCCCCGGAGCCGGCGAGCACGGCGGCAAGGTGGTGGTCTCCGGGCCGGTCTCCGAACTGATGGACAATCCGGAGTCCATCACCGGGGCCTATCTGTCGGGGCGCCGTTGCATCCCGCTGCCGGCCGAGCGCCGTCCCCGCACCGGCCGTGACGTGGTGGTGCGCGGGGCCCGGCAGAACAACCTTCGCGGTATCGACGTGTCCTTCCCGCTCGGCCAGCTGGTGGTCGTCACCGGGGTGAGCGGATCGGGCAAGTCCACCCTGGTGAACCAGATTCTGTTCCGTTCGCTGTCCCATCAGATCCAGGGCTCCCGGGCGGTGCCCGGCCGGCACGACACCGTCGAGGGGGTGCACAACGTCGACAAGGTGATCCACGTCGACCAGACCCCGATCGGGCGCACCCCGCGCTCCAACCCGGCGACCTACACCGGCGTCTTCGACAAGATCCGGGCGCTCTTCGCCCAGACACCCGAGGCCAAGGTGCGCGGCTACCTGCAGGGGCGGTTCTCGTTCAACGTCAAAGGCGGGCGCTGCGAGAACTGTCAGGGCGACGGCACCATCAAGATCGAGATGAATTTCCTTCCCGATGTCTACGTGCCCTGCGAGGTGTGCCACGGCGCCCGGTACAACCGGGAGACCCTGGAGGTGCACTACAAGGGCAGGACCATCGCCGAGGTGCTGGACATGCCGATCGAGGAGGCGGCGGTCTTCTTCGAGCCGATCCAGGCGATCCACCGCCACCTGAAGACCCTGGTCGAGGTGGGGCTCGGCTATGTCCGGCTCGGTCAGCCGGCGACCACCTTGTCAGGTGGTGAGGCGCAGCGGGTGAAGCTGGCCTCCGAGCTGGCCCGCCGGTCGACCGGAAACACCCTCTATGTCCTCGACGAGCCGACCACCGGGCTGCACTTCGAGGACATCCGCAAGCTGCTCGCGGTGCTGGGCAAGCTGGTCGATCAGGGCAACTCGGTGATCGTCATCGAGCACAACCTGGATGTCGTCAAGACCGCTGACTGGCTCATCGACATGGGGCCTGAGGGGGGGTCTGGGGGCGGCACGGTGGTGGTCGAGGGGACCCCGGAGGAGGTCGCCGACTGCCCGGCCTCCTACACCGGGCAGTACCTCAAGGAGGTGCTGGCCGGCCATCGGGTGCCGGTGGGCGACCAGCCGGTGCTCATCGCACCGGTGGCGGCGAAGAAGGCCGCCAGGAAGGCTTCCAGCCGCGAGAGCACGGCGAGCACGTCCGGCAGGTCACGGTCCCGCAAGGCCTCCTGACCGTCTCCTCCCTCTCCTCCCTTTCCCCTTCTTCCCGCGTTGATCCAGTAACTCCTCGTTGATCCCGTTGCATGAGGATCAACGAGGAGTTACTGGATCAACGCGCAGGACGACCGGCTTCCAAGGCCGTCGACCCGCCGAGGAGAGCCCTGTTCAACCGCCCGGCTGCCAGATCAGGGCGTCGAAGATCGGCGGCGCAGAACCGGATGACCCGCAGCCCCTGCTCCATGATTCGTCCCTCCCTCTCCTTCTCCGCGACGACGACGTCGGAGACGCTCTGCCCGGGCTTGAGCAATCGGCCGTACTTCACCCTGCCGTCGTACTCGCCGACGACTCCGTGCTCCGGCCACCCGAAGTCGCACCGTGCGATGACCTGGCCATCGGCGGTCCTCACGACGTACTGCAGGGCCGGAGGAGGGCAACCCCGCATCTCCAGCGAGGCCCTCATCATGGATTCGCCGGGGCTCTCGGGCAGCGCGTCACTGAACTCGGCGACTCTCCGCGCCACCTTGTTCCCAGGACGACCGGCACCTCGCTCAGCCAGCTCCAGCAGGAAGCTCCTGGATCCACCGGCGTGCAGCACCGAGTCCGCATTCATGACGCCGGTGACGAAGCCGAACTCGCGCGCCAGATCCAGCGCCACTCGTTCCGGACAGGTGAGCGGGAGACCATTCACCTCGACCAGCTCGTCATCCTCCAGCCCGCACACCCTGCTCACCAGTTGAGGACGTCGATGTGAGCTCCGCCCCTGGCCCGGCACCCGGGTGATCCACACCGAGTCCAGGCCCTGATTCATCAGCGGCATGCCCAGCAGCACAGCCGCCGAGACATGGCTCAGGGCGAAGCTGCCCCCGACCAGCGCCGGCACCGTTGCGGCAATGAGCTCCCGGTGCCGCATCCGTTCATCCTCGGAGAGGTCGCCGGGCACCACTGCGCCTCTCCTGACCTGCGTCCAGGAGCCGCTCCGCCTCCCCTTCGCGAGGACGTTGTGGCTGACGCCGGTGCGCACCAGGTCCCTCACGAGTCGCACTCGCCCCATGTCGTCGTTCATGACCTGAGTTGGCCACACCGCCGGAGGGCTGTCCAGCGTCCGGCACCGAAGCTGTGGACAACCTCCAGCTGTGGACAACTCCGGGGCCGACCGGACAGGCGCCTGCCAGATGGGTCGATCCCCGCCGAGGTGCCCTGGCTCTCCCCACCCAGCTCGGCGTTGATCCAGTAACTCCTCGTTGATCCCGTTGCATGAGGATCAACGAGGAGTTACTGGATCAACGGCGCAAGGAAGGGGGAGAAAGAAAGAGGCGGAAAGGACAAGTGCGGGCACGAGGGAGCAGGCAGGGGAGGATCAGCGCTTCATCGCCAGGGCGACGTTGACCACGACCAGGCCCACCCAGCAGATCAGGACGCCGAGCAGCCCACCGTTGGTGCCCAACATGACGGCCGTCAGCGGAATCGACATCACAACCGAGATGATGGCCACCGCGATCCGGCCACCGGCCGGCACCGCATTACTGGTCTGGGACAGCTGGGCCTCCCGTTCGGAGGCCACCTGACGCTGGATCTCGGCGGTCACCTTGGCGGCGAAGGAGTCCACCACGGCCGGTTCCATCGACGGGCCGAGGTCGGCCCGGGCACCCAGCACCGCCTCGGCCTCGGAGCGACTGATGCGCGGATCCTGGGGGACGGGGGAGCTGGCCATGGGACTGCCTTCCTCAATGGTGGAGAGCTGGGGTGACGATGCATCGACCATCCTGCCGTCAGACGGCGCCATGCTCGGCCGGCCGCGACGAGAATGGGGGACAGATCAGGCCGAGATCTTGAGCTTCGAGCCCTCCACCGTCACGGTGGCGGCCCCCAACCCGCTGGTGGCCGGGCCCTGGGTCACCGAGCCGTCGGCGATCGCGAACCGGGAGCCGTGACAGGGGCAGATGATCTGGCCGTCGGAGACCTTGGACACATCGCAGCCGGCATGCGGGCAGACGGCGCTGAACGCCTTGTAGGAGCCCTTGGTCGGCTGGGTGACGACATATCCCGCCTTGCCGAAGACGGTTCCGCTGCCGACCGGCACCTGGGAGGAATCGACCTCGAAGGGGCCCGACGGCGTGACCTGCTGGGAGCCTCCGCCCGAACAGCCGGACAGGGCGGTTCCGGTGGCCAGAGCAGCAAGTCCCAGACCGCTTCGCAGCAGTGCACGTCGTGTGGTTGCCATCATGTTCTCCTCTGGTGCGGGGTGCTGAGACTACCGGGTGAGGGCGTTGACCGTCGGGATCGCACTGGCCCCGGTCACCAGGCCGGCCGACACCAGATGGTCGACCCGGTTGATCCAGTGCACCTCGACGCCGCCACCTGGCAGCAGGCTGATCATCGAGGTGGAGGTGTTGTCCAGGCTGAACCACCACGGCTCGGAGCCCATCGGGCAGTCGGCCATCAGCTGGAGCCTCTCGGGGCAGATGATCGCGAACAGCACCAGGGCCCCGATCGCGCCGTGAATCACCATCGCCACGCAGTCCTCCTCGGAATGCGCCCGGCGGATCCAGTCGGCGATGTCCAGGGCCCGCTCGGCGACCTGTTGGGGGGTCTCCACGTCGCCGCGGTACCAGCCCTGCTCGGTCACCGACTCCGGGAACTGCGCCCTGGCGGTGATCGCCGCCAGGTCGGACAGCGAGGATCCCCGGGCAGCCTTCTGGGTCGGTCCGAAACCGTCCAGCGGGCCGGGGCGTTCGTAGAGGAAGTCCTCCACCTCCAGCGGCAGGTCGAGGGCATCGGCGACCGGCGTCGCGGTCTGGATGGTGCGCTTCATCGGAGAGCAGTACAGCCGGGTCGGCCTGGGCCAGACGCCGCCGATCCAGGCTCCCAGCGCCGCCGCCTGCTGGACCCCCAGATCGGTGATGCCGGGATCGGAGACCCGCCGGTCGGCGTAGTTGCCGGGATCGGATGCCGCCAGCAGGTTGTTGGCGGACTGGGCGTGGCGGATCAGGAGTAGCTGCACGTGCCCACCGTATCGATCCCGCACCAGAACCGTCGGTGCCAGCACCTACCCTTGCAGGCATGGCCGACCCGTCCAGCTACCGCCCTGCCCCCGGCACCATCCCCACCCAGCCCGGGGTCTACCGGTTCAGCGACGAGCACGGCCAGGTGATCTACGTCGGCAAGGCCAAGAACCTGCGCAACCGGCTCAACTCCTACTTCCAGGACATCTCGGCCCTTCACCCGCGGACCCAGCGGATGGTCACCACCGCCGCCCACGTCCAGTGGACAGTGGTCCAGAACGAGTTGGAGTCCCTGCAGCTCGAGTACACCTGGATCAAGGAGTTCGATCCGCGGTTCAACGTGATGTACCGCGATGACAAGACCTACCCGTGGCTGTGCGTCACCTGGACCGACGAGTTCCCCAGGGTCTTCGTCGGACGCGGCAACCACCGCCGCGGCTGGCGCTACTTCGGCCCCTTCGGGCAGGCCTGGGCGATCCGCGACACGATGGAGACGCTGCTGCGGGTCTTCCCGATGCGGTCCTGCTCGACCGGCGTCTTCAACCGAGCCAGAGCCCAGGGACGGCCCTGCCTGCTGGGCTACATCGGCAAGTGCTCGGCCCCCTGCGTGGGACGCATCGGGCCCGAGGCGCACCGCCAGATCGCCGACGACTTCTGCTCCTTCATGGCCGGTCACTCCACCGGGCTGGTCCACAGGATCGAACGCCAGATGGAGGACGCCGCCACCAACCTCGAGTTCGAGAAGGCCGCCGTGCTGCGCGACTCCCTGGGGGCCCTGGCCAAGGCCACCGAGCGCAACGCCATCGTGCTGGGGGACGGCACCGACGCCGATGTCATCGCGCTGGCCATGGACCCCCTCGAGGTGGCCGTCAAGATCTTCCACGTCCGCGGTGGACGGGTCCGCGGCGAGCGCGGCTGGGTCGCGGACCGGGCCGACGACGCCGAGGCCGGTGACCTGATGGAGAGCTTCCTGCTCACCCTCTACGGCGCCGGCGACGTCACCCGTGGCGAGGTCCGCGAGACCGGCCAGGGCCCCGTCATCCCCAGGCTGGTGATGGTCTCCCACGAACCGGCCTCCCCTCAGGCGATGAAGGAACTGCTGAGCGAGTCGCGCGGATCCCATGTCGAGATCCGGGTGCCCCAGCGCGGCGACAAACGCACCCTGATGGACACCGTCACCCGCAATGCGGCCGAGGCGCTGGCCCAGCACAAGCTGAAACGCTCCTCGGACCTGGCCACCAGGACCCGGGCCCTGGAGGAGATCCAGGAGGCGCTGGGCCTGGACCGGGCCCCGCTGAGGATGGAGTCCTACGACATCTCGCACATCCAGGGCCACCAGGTGGTCGGCTCGATGGTGGTCTTCGAGGACGGGATGGCCCGTAAATCGGAGTACCGCCGGTTCATCATCAAGAGTTTCGACGGCTCCGACGACTTCGCGGCGATGCACGAGGTCCTGTCGCGGCGTCTCAAGAGGCTGCTGGACGACCGTCAGGCGATGGCCGAGGGGGCCCAGGGAGCCTCCGACGGGGCAGACGTCACCGGAACCCTCATCGATCCCACCACCGGCGCTCCCCGCAAGTTCGCCTATGCGCCCAATCTCATCGTCGTCGACGGCGGAGCCCCCCAGGTGCACGCCGCCCAGGAGGTGCTCGAGGAGTTCGGCCTGGCCAACGAGATCGCGCTGTGCGGCCTGGCGAAGCGGCTCGAGGAGGTCTGGCTGCCCGACGAGGAGTGGCCGGTGATCCTGCCGCGGACCTCCGAGGGGCTCTACCTGCTGCAGAGGCTGCGCGACGAGGCCCACCGGTTCGCCATCACCTTCCACCGCTCCCGGCGTTCCAAGGCGATGGTGGAGTCGGTCCTCGATGAGGTGCCGGGCCTGGGGGAGGTGCGCCGCAAGACCCTGCTGGCGCATTTCGGCAGCCTTCGGGCGCTCCGGGCGGCCGGCGTCGACCAGATCGCCGAGGTGCCGGGGTTCGGGCCGGTGCTGGCCCGGTCGGTGGCCGATGCGCTGAGTGCAGCCGCGCCTCAGCCGGCCGTCAACACCGCCACCGGCGAGGTGCTGGAGGAGGGTCCCACCCCGTGACCCCATCGATCCCCTGAACCGCGACGAGGGTCCTACGATGGGCCCGTGACCAGTCCAGTCGACACCCCCGCCAGCCCCGCCCCGCAGCGGGTGGTCGTCATCACCGGGATGTCAGGGGCCGGCCGGCGCACCACCGCCCATGCGATGGAGGATCTGGGCTGGTATGTCGTCGACAATCTTCCGCCGGCGATGCTGTCGGAGCTGGTCTCGGAGACCTCCGTCAACGGCGTCGACCGGCTCGCCGTGGTGCTGGACGTCCGCACCCGCGGAATGTTCGAGAACCTCGACGCCGCGCTGCGCCAGTTGCACAGCCGCGGCGTGGAACCGCAGATGGTCTACCTGGAGGCCTCCGACGAGGCGATCGTCAAGCGTCAGGAGTCCAGCCGTCGGCCGCTCCCGCTCCAGCACGGCGGCCATCTGCTGGACGCCATCGCTCGGGAGCGCCGGATGCTGTCGGGGGTGCGGGCCGCAGCGGACTTGGTGATCGACACCACCTCGATCACCACCCGCCAGCTTGCCCAGCGGATCGACTCGGCCTTCGCCGAGGTCAATGACCAGCTCACCATCCAGTTGATGACCTTCGGGTTCAAACGCGGCGTGCCGATCGACGCGGATCTGGTCTTCGACGTGCGCTTCCTGCCCAATCCCTACTGGGTGCCGGAGCTGCGGCCCAAGACCGGGCTGTCTCCCGACGTCTCCTCCTACGTGCTGGCCCAGAGCGGGGCCCGCGAGTTCATCGACCGGGTCGATGAGCTCCTGGCCGGGATGGAACCGGGATATCTTCGGGAGGGCAAGAAGCAGGTGACGGTCGCGATCGGCTGCACCGGAGGAAAGCATCGCAGTACCGCGATCGCCGAGGAGCTGGCTCGTCGGCTGAGATCCAGGGGACGCCCGGTCGCAGTGCTGCACCGGGATCTGGGCAGGGAGTGACCATGGCGCTCAAACAGGGAGAGAACACCCTCGACGGGCCGGTGGTGGCCGCCTTCGGCGGTGGTCACGGGCTGGCCGCCTCGCTGCGGGCACTGCGCCGGGTCACCTCGCAGATCACCGCGATCGTCACGGTGGCCGACAACGGCGGATCCTCGGGACGGCTGAGGGAGGAGTTCTCCTGCCTCCCGCCCGGGGACCTGCGCCGGGCGCTGGCCGCGCTGTGCGCCGACGACCGGGTCGGACGGACCTGGGCCGAGGTGCTGCAGTCCCGGTTCGGGGGCCAGGGTGAGCTGGCAGGACATGCCATCGGCAACCTGTTGATCGCCGGGCTGTGGCAGGAGCTCGGCGATCCGGTCGCCGGGCTGGACATGGTCGCCGAACTGCTGGGCACCCGCGGAAGGGTGCTGCCGATGGCCCTGGTGCCGCTGGACATCTCCGCGGAGGTGATCGGCCTGGACCCGCTGCGCCCCGACGAGACCTACACCCTGACCGGGCAGGCCACCGTCGCCAAGACCCGCGCCGAGGTGCTCACCGTCCGCCTGGAGCCGGCTGATCCGCCGGCCTGCCCGCAAGCCATCGAGGCGATCGCCGACGCCGACTACCTGGTGCTGGGCCCCGGCTCATGGTTCACCTCGGTGATGCCCCACCTGCTGGTGCCGGAGATCGCCGATGCCATCATCGAGTCCCCGGCGCACAAGATCCTCGCCCTCAACATCGCCCCCACCGAGGAGACCGACGGATTCAGCCCCGCCCGCCATCTGGAGGTGCTGGCCGAGCACGAGCCGCGGATCCGCTTCGACACCATCCTGGCCGACCGGAACTTCGCCTCCGAGGACTCCCATCTGGCCTCCTACGCCCGCAATCTGGGGGCTGAGCTGGTGGAGGCCGACCTGGCCGTGCGCGACGGCACGGCTCGTCACGACACGCTACGGTTGGCCTCCGCCTACGCCGAGATCATGGGCTGCGCGGCGCACTGACCTGGTCGACAGACCCCGTCGGCCTCGCTGCCATCCCAGGAAAGGAACCACCAGATGGCCCTCACCGCCCGCGTGAAGTCCGAACTGTCGACCGTCGTCGTGCCCAAGATGTGCTGCCGGCGTTCGGAGATCGCGACGACCCTGCGGTTCGCGGGCGGGATCCACCTGGTGGGCGGCCACATCGTCATCGAGGCCGAGCTGGACTCCGGGGGTGCGGTCCGTCGGTTGCGCCAGTCGATCCAGGAGATCTACCACCTCGATGCCGATGTGGTGGTCGTGCACGGCTCGGGGATCCACCCGAACACCCGCTATGTGCTGAGGCTGGCCCGCGGCGGCGGGGATCTGGCCCGGCTCACCGGACTCATCGACCGATCCGGGCGTCCGGTGCGGGGACTGCCCTCGGCGGTGGTCGGTGGCGGCCAGTGCTGCCAGGCGGCCGCCTGGCGCGGGGCCTTCCTGGCCCGCGGCTCCCTCACCGAGCCGGGCCGGTCGATGGCGATGGAGATCACCGCCCCCGGATCGGAGGCCGCGATGGCACTGGTGGGGGCCGCGCGGCGTCTCGACATCTCGGTGAAGTCGCGCCAGGCCCGCCACGTCGAGCGGGTGCTGATCCGAGACGGCGACTCGATCGCCGCGATGCTCACCCGGATGGGCGCCCATGAGGCGGTGCTGGCCTGGGAGGACCGCCGGGTGCGCCGCGAGGTGCGCGCCTCGGCCAACCGGCTGGCCAATTTCGACGACGCTAATCTGCGCCGTTCGGCGCACGCCGCGGTGACCGCCAGCGCCCGGGTGCAGCGGGCCCTGGAGATCCTGGGGGACGATGTCCCCGACCACCTGCTGGAGGCCGGCCGGCTGAGGCTGGACAACCGCAACGCCAGCCTCGAGGAGCTCGGCCAGCTGCACGTCCCGCCGCTCACCAAGGACGCCGTGGCCGGGCGGATCCGGCGTCTGCTGGCCACCGCCGACAAGGCCGCCAAGGCCCAGGGAATCCCCACCACCCTGGAGAGCCTGCCCGCCGAGATCCGGGAGGAGCATTCCTGAACCGGGGGCCAACGGGGGATGAACGATAGGGGTCGTGCGGAGGAAAGTCCGGACCGCCGCGCGGCGCCCGGATCTATTGGCTATCCTTGGATATGTCCGCGTGCCCCACAGTGGCACACATCACATCTGTAGGAGATCCCTGTATGACCGTCAAGGTTGGTATTAACGGGTTTGGCCGCATCGGCCGCAACTTCTTCCGCGCCCTGCTCGAGCAGAAGGCGGACCTGGATGTCGTGGCTGTCAACGACCTCACCGACAACGCCACTCTGGCCCACCTGCTCAAGTACGACTCGCTGCTGGGCCGCTTCCCCGGCGAGGTGTCCTACGATGAGGAGGGCATCATCGTCGACGGCAAGCACATCAAGGTGCTCGCCCACCGCGATCCCGCCGAGCTCCCCTGGGGCGAGCTGGGCGTCGAGATCGTCGTCGAGTCCACCGGTTTCTTCACCGATGGCACCAAGGCCAAGGCCCACATCGATGGTGGCGCCAAGAAGGTCATCATCTCCGCCCCCGGCAAGAACGTCGACGGCACCTTCGTGATCGGTGTCAATGACGCCGACTACGACAACGCGACCGACAACATCATCTCGAACGCGTCCTGCACCACCAACTGCCTGGCTCCGCTGGCCAAGGTGCTCAACGACACCTTCGGTATCGAGCGCGGCATCATGACCACGATCCACTCCTACACCGGTGACCAGAAGCTGCTGGACGCCCCCCACAAGGATCTGCGTCGCGCCCGCGCCGCCGCCCTCAACATGATCCCCACCAAGACCGGCGCCGCTCAGGCCGTCGCCCTGGTGATCCCGGAGCTCAAGGGCAAGTTCGACGGCCTGGCCGTTCGCGTCCCGACCCCCACCGGCTCGCTGACCGACCTCACCTTCGAGGCCTCCAAGGAGGTCACTGTCGAGGCCGTCCAGGCTGCCGTCAAGGCCGCCGCCGAGGGCCCCCTCAAGGGCATCCTGGCCTACACCGAGGATCCGATCGTCTCCACCGACATCGTCCACGACTCGCACTCCAGCATCTTCGACGCCACCGAGACCAAGGTCATCGGCAACCTCGTCAAGGTGCTGTCCTGGTACGACAACGAGTGGGGCTACTCCAACCGTCTGGTCAACCTCACCTCGCTCGTCGCCAGCAAGCTGGCCTGAGCTCGTTGAGCCCAACGGCGTGACATGCACGACGGCCCCGTGCCCCTCTCGGGGTGCGGGGCCGTCGCCCATGTCCGCCGGCACACCGTGTGCACCGCACACTTCTCCCAGTACAGAAAGGATCGTCCATGAAGTCAGTTGAGGACCTCGGCGACCTGTCAGGCAAGCGGGTTGTCATCCGCTGCGATTTCAATGTCCCGCTCGACGGCGAGACCATCACCGACGACGGCCGCATCAAGGCCGCCCTGCCCACCCTGGAGCAGCTGCACCAGGCCGGCGCCCGTACCACCGTGCTGGCCCACCTCGGACGCCCGAAGGGTGCGGTGGACCCCAAGTTCTCGCTGGCCCCGGTGGCCAAGCGTCTCGGTGAGCTGATGGGTCTCGACATCAAGCTCGCCTCCGATGTCGTCGGCCCCTCGGCCCAGCGGACCTCCGCATCCCTCAAGGACGGCGAGATCGCGCTGGTCGAGAACGTTCGCTTCGAGAAGGGCGAGACCTCCAAGGACGAGGCCGAGCGCACCGAGCTGGCCAAGAAGTACGCCTCCTTCGGCGACTTCTACGTCTCCAACGGTTTCGGCGTCGTGCACCGCAAGCAGGCCTCGGTCTACGACATCGCCAAGCTCCTGCCGAGCGCTGCCGGATCCCTGGTCGAGAAGGAGGTGAAGGTCCTCGAGGGCCTCACCGATGACCCGAAGCGTCCCTTCGTGGTGGTGCTCGGTGGCGCCAAGGTCGCCGACAAGCTGGCTGTCATCGACAACCTGCTCAAGGTCGCCGACACCCTGGTGATCGGCGGCGGAATGGCCTTCACCTTCATCAAGGCCGAGGGCAACGAGGTCGGCCGCTCGCTGGTCGACGACGACTCGATCGAGGCCGTCAGGCGCTACCTGGCCCAGGCCGAGGCCGCCGGCAAGAAGATCCTGCTGCCGGTCGACGTCCGGGTCTCCGACGCGATCGACTTCGGTGCCCACACCGTCGGCGAGATCGACGTGGTCGCCGCCAACGAGATCCCTGTCAGCATGATGGGTCTGGACATCGGTCCGCAGACCGAGAAGCTGTACGCCGATGCGATCCGTTCGGCCGCCTCGGTGTTCTGGAACGGCCCGATGGGCGTCTTCGAGATCAAGGGCCTGGAGGAGGGCACCCGCGCTGTCGCGCAGGCCCTCACCGAGGTCAAGGGGCTGTCGGTGGTCGGCGGTGGCGATTCCGCCTCCGCGGTCCGCTCGCTCGGCTTCGCCGATGACCAGTTCGGTCACATTTCCACCGGTGGTGGTGCCTCCTTGGAGCTCATGGAGGGCAAGGAACTCCCCGGTATCGCAGTCCTGAAGGAGAGCAACTGATGTCCCGCAAGCCGATTCTGGCCGGTAACTGGAAGATGAACCTGGACTACAAGGCCGGCATGAGCCTGGTCCAGGACCTGGGTTCCGCGCTGGTCGACAAGGACCACGACCCCAGCCGGGCCGAGGCCGTCGTGATCCCCCCGTTCACCGGCATCCGCACCGTCCAGGTGCTCGTCGAGGGGGACAAGCTGCCGATCGCCTGGGGGGCCCAGGACATCTCGGCCCACGACGACGGCGCGTACACCGGTGAGGTCTCCGGTGAGATGCTCAAGGCCCTCAACTGCTCCTACGTGGTCGTCGGCCACTCCGAGCGCCGCGAGTACCACAACGAGACCGATGAGGTCGTCAACGCCAAGGCCAAGAAGGTCATCGAGTACGGCATGACGCCGATCGTGTGCTGTGGCGAGCCACTGGAGGTCCGCAAGGCCGGCAAGCACGTCGAGCACACCGTCGCCCAGATCACGGCCGACCTGGCCGGGATCGATGCCGCCGACGTCGCCAAGCTCGTCATCGCCTATGAACCCATCTGGGCCATCGGCACCGGCGAGACGGCCACCGCCGATGACGCCCAGGAGGTCTGCGGGGCGTTGCGCAAGGCCGTCGGGGATCTCTACGACGGGCCGACCGCCGAGGCTGTCCGGATCCAGTACGGCGGCTCGGTCAAGCCGGGCAATGTCGTCGAGATCATGGGCAAGCCCGATGTCGACGGTGCCCTGGTCGGAGGGGCCTCCCTCAAGGCCGGCGACTTCGCCAGCATCGTGACCTTCTACCAGAAGTGAGCTGCTGACTCGCTGCACCACCCACTGCGCCCCGGGCCCCATGGTCCGGGGCGCGGTGTTTCGTGGGTTAGGGTAGAGGATGTGACTCTCGCGCCGCTTATGACATGGCCTGTGTTGACCCTGTCCATCGTCCTGTGTGTTTTCAGTGTGATCCTGACGCTCTTCGTCCTGCTGCACAAGAGCAAGGGCGGCGGCCTGTCCGACCTGTTCGGCGGTGGCGTGTCCACCTCGATGGGTGGCACCTCGATCGCGGAGCGAAACCTCGACCGGCTGACGACGATCATGGGCCTGCTGTGGCTGGCCTGCATCATCGGGCTGCTGGTGGTCTACCACTTCGAATGAGCTGATCGGCTCACGGTGGCGCCGTCCAAGGGGGACGACGCCGCAACCACTATGAGTTTCAAACAAGGGAGAGTGACCAGGTCGTGGCTGGTGGAAGTGCAATCCGAGGCAGCAGAGTGGGCGCCGGACCGGCCGGAGAGGCCGAGCGCGGAGAGGCCGCACCCCGCGAGGTGGTCCAGTACTACTGCGCCAACCATCACGTGGTGCGCCCGGTGTTCTCCGCCGAGGCGGCGATCCCCGACACCTGGGAGTGCCCCAAGTGCGGACTGCCCGCCAACCGTGACCAGGAGAACCCGCCGGCCCCGCCGAGGACGGTTCCCTACAAGACCCACCTGGCCTATGTGAAGGAACGCCGCAGTGATGCCGAGGCCGCGGCCATCCTCGCCGAGGCGCTGGCCAGCCTGCGGGAGCGACGCCGCAACGGTGAGGTCATCTATTGAGAGCGGCCGAGCATCTCAAGCTCGTCGAGGCGCTGCAGGCCCGCTGGCCTGAGCACCGGATCGGGCCCGGGCTGGACCGCGAGAGAGCGATTCTCGATCTGCTGGGCAATCCCGAGCGCGCCTACCCGGTGATCCAGATCGCCGGCACCAACGGCAAGGGCTCCACCGCGATCATGGTGGAGTCCCTGCTGAGGGCCGCCGGGCTGCGGGTGGGTCGCTACACCTCGCCCCATCTGGTCGATCTGCGGGAGCGGATCTGTGTGGATGGCGAGCCGATCAGCGTCGAGTACTTCGATGAGATCTGGGAGCAGATCTCCCCGATGGTGCAGATGGTCGACGACCAGCACATCGACGGGATCGCACCGACCTTCTTCGAGGTCATGACGGCGATGGCCTTCGCGGTCTTCGCTGACGCACCGGTCGACGTCGCGGTCGTCGAGGTGGGCCTCGGCGGGCGCTGGGACGCCACCAATGTGGTCGACGCCCAGGTGGCCGTGGTGGCCCCGGTGGCGATGGACCACATGCACATCCTCGGCGACACCCTCACCAAGATCGCCTCCGAGAAGGCCGGGATCATCAAACCGGGCTGTGCGGCGGTGATCGCCGGCCAGCAGCCGGAGGCCGCCGCGGTGCTGCTGGCCCAGTGCACCGATGCCGGCGTCCACCCGGTCCTGGAGGGCCCGGACTTCGCCCTGCTGGAGCGGCGCGGTGCGGTGGGCGGCCAGGTGATCCGGATCCAGACCGCCGGCGGACCGCTGGGGGAGCTGTACCTGCCGTTGTTCGGCGAGCACATGGCCCACAACGCCGCGTTGGCGGTGGCGGCGGTGGAGGCCTTCATGGGCGGTTCCCCGCTCAATCCCCAGATCATCGAGCAGGGCCTGGCCGAGGTGGACGCCCCGGCCCGCCTGGAGGTGGTGCGGCGCAATCCGCCGGTGATCCTCGACACCTTCCACAACCCGCACGGGGCCCACTCGGCGGTGGCCGGGCTCACCGAGTCCTTCGAGTTCAACCCGCTCATCGCGGTGGTCGCCGCGATGCGGGACAAGGACATCGACGGGGTCTTCGCCGAGATGGCCCCGGCGGTCTCCCAGGTGGTGCTCACCACCATGCCGGAACTGCCCAGGGCCAGGACCCTGGAGGAGATCGACGAGATCGCCGCCAGGTACTGGGACGGCGATCACCGGATCACCAGCCCGACGGTCGCCGAGGCGATCGGTGAGGGGATCCGACTGGCCGAGAGCGCAGGTCCGGGTGCCGGCGTCCTCATCGCCGGATCGGTGGTGCTGGCCGGCCAGGCGCGAGGGATCCTGCTGCCCGACGGCGTCAACCCCCTGCACTCGGGGCCGCAGGCCGTGGTGGAGGTCCCGCAGCTCTCCGATGAGCAGATCGAGGCGATGGAGGGCCAGCCCCTGGAGGCCGTCGACGACGAGCCGGACAGCGACGGGGACTCCTGGTGAGCCTGGCGCGGGCGGGGAGCCTGGCGCAGGACAATCCGATGCGCTCCCCGCTGATGGCCGGGCTGATCTGCCAGGTGGTCGTCTTCGGGTTGGCGATCCCCGGCATGGTGCTGGTCTCGGCGGTGTCGCTGGCCACCGCGGCCGCGCTGGGCGGCGGATGCGCGGTGCTGGCGGTGATCTCGGCGGCCGGGCTGCGGCGCGGTTGGGGTTACCCGCTGGGCTGGCTCACCCAGCTGGCGGGGATCCTGCTGGGGCTGGCGACCCCGATGATGTACCTGGTCGGCGCGATCTTCGCGATCATCTGGGTGGCGACCTTCGTGATGGGTCGCCGCCTCGAGGACACCCTGCGATAAGGTCGGACCATGAGCGACAAGCAGAGAGTCCTCGTCCTCCTCAAGCCCGACGCGGTGAAGCGTCATCTCATTGGCGAGATCGTGGCCAGATATGAGGCTCGCGGACTGATCGTGCGGGCGATGGAGCTGCGCACCATAGACGAGCAGCTGGCCTCCCAGCACTATGCCGAGCACATCGGCCGGCCCTACTTCGAGCCGCTGGTGGAGTTCATCACCTCCGGGCCGCTGGTGGCGATGGTGCTGGAGGGCCGCAAGGCCATCCCGGTGGTCCGTGCCATGAACGGCAGCACCGACTGCGCTGAGTCGGCACCGGGCACCATCCGCGGGGATCTGGGCGTCCACTACCGCCGCAATCTGGTGCACGCCTCCGACTCCCCGGAATCGGCGGAGCGCGAGATCGGGCTGTGGTTCCCCCACCTGGCACCCCAGACCGACGATCCCCAGTGACCTCACCGGACCAGCTGCTGGCATCCATGACGCTGGCCCAGAAGGCCGGCCAGCTGCTGGTCTGCGAGGTCTACGGCACTGATCCGCACACCCCCCATCCCAAGAACCTCGAGCACTTCGGGGTGCCCACCGCCGGCCAGGCCATCGAGGACCTGAACCTGGGCGGGGTGGTCTACTTCCGCTGGACCGACTCCTTCGACCAGGGGCCGCAGCAACTCGCCCGGCTCTCCAATGGGCTCCAGCAGGCCGCCCTCAGCTCGGGTGCCGGTATCGGCCTGATGGTCACCACCGATCAGGAGCAGGGCCCCTCCAGCCGGTTCGGACCGCCGGCCACCCAGTTCCCCGGCGCGATGGCGTTGGGGGCCACCGGGGATCTGGACGCCGCCCGGCGTGCCTCGGCGATCACCGGGGCAGAGCTGGCGGCGGTCGGCATCAACCTGGACTTCGCCCCCGATGCCGATGTCAACGTCAATCCCGCCAATCCGGTGATCGGGGTGCGCTCCTTCGGCTCCGATCCGGCCAGGGTCGCCCGGTTCGTCGCATCGCAGGTCGACGGCTACCAGCGCGACGCCGGGATCACCGCCTGCGTCAAGCACTTCCCCGGACACGGCGACACTGCCACCGACTCCCACACCGGCCTGCCCTCCATCGCCCACACCGGCCAGCAGTGGGAGCAGACCGACCTGCCGCCCTTCCGGGCCGCCATCGACGCCGGGGTGGACATGGTGATGAGCGCCCATATCCGATTCCCCGCCCTGGAGCCCTCCGGCGAGCCCGCCACCCTGAGCCACAGGATCCTCACCGGGCTGCTGCGCGAGCGGCTCGGGTTCCCGGGGGTCATCATCACCGACTCCCTGGAGATGGCCGGGGTCCGCCAGTCCCATCCCGATGCCGAGGTGCCGGTGCTGGCGCTGGCCGCCGGCGCCGACATGATCCTGATGCCACCGGATCCCCGGTTGGCCCGCGATGCCATCGTGGCTGCCGTGGAGTCCGGCCGTCTGTCGCCCAGCGAACTGGACGCCAAGGTGCTGCGGGTGCTGGAGCTGAAGGCCCGCCGGGGGATGCTGCAGCCGACCCCGGCCGACCCGGACGTCGTGCTGGAGACCGTCGGCAGGCCGGACAGCTCGGCCCTCGCCGCAGACCTCACCCGCCGCGCCGTCACCCTGGTCCACCAGGGCGCACTGGCCCTGCCGATCGCCCCCGAGGGTCTCAAGGTCCATGTCGGTGGCTGGAACCAGGCCGAGAATCTCGACCTGGTATCAGCCCTCAGCGATCTTCTGGCAGCCGCCGGAGCAGTCCCGGTGGCCGATCCAGACCAGGCCGATCTGGTGATCTGGTTCACCCACGACCTGGCGGCCGATCCCGACCAGGCCAGGGAGCTGAACGGCCTGGCCGCCAGCCCCGGGCACGGCCCGGCAGGGCTGCTGGCGGTCTCGGTCGGGGTGCCCTATGACCTCTGGCAGCTGCCCGGGTCGGTCACCCAGCTGGCCGTCTACAGCTGCGCGGTCACGGTGCCCGCGGCGGTGCTGGGGGCACTCACCGACACTCGCGGGCCGGCCGGCGTCTGCCCGGTGGATCTGTCGGTGTGGCATAATCGCCATTAGGTGAACGGGGTACCGCCCCAATCTCTGAACGCTGAGACCCACACCGCGACGCCATGGCGACCGCGGGGGATCACGGCGGCAGAGCTCACCGCCAGCTTTTGCACCGCGCCGCTTTGTCGACGGTTTACTTCCGCTCCACCGTGAGCAGCCTCCTGGTGGCCGTGTGCATCTGATTTCGCCGCAAGGCGGAGGAGACACATGCTCCAGGACAATACTGACAACTCCACTGCGGGACCGGGATCCGAGGACGGGTCCGAGGGGGTGGCATCGACCACCACCCCGAGGCGACGCCGTCGCGCCGCCTCCCGGCCCGCCGGTGCTCCCAGCGCCACCGCTGCCAGCACCACGACCCCCGCGATCACCATCAGCGCCGCCGGATCCGGCGGTTCGGTGATCAGTTCCGAGACCGACGCCTCGGATCTGCCCCGTCCACCGTCCGGACGCCGCCGCCGTGCCACCCGCTCGGCCGCCCCGGTCGACACGCCGGCCGAGGCCCCCGCGATTGAGACCCCCGTCGTCGAGACCCCCGCTGCCGAGCCGCAGCCCGAGGCGGCCCCCGCCGCAAAGACCCGTACCCCGCGCCGCCGTCGCTCCACCCGGCCGGCCTCCCAGCCGGTCGCCGAGCCGGTGCGCGAGGAGGTGGCATCCTCCGAACACGGCGAGGATCCCGTGGAGGCCGCCCTCAGCAAGGCCGAGAAGGCCGGCAGGAAGGGCGCCGCCGCGCTGGACGCCGCCGTGGCCAATCCCTTCTCCACCGCTGACATCCTGGACTCGCTGGCCGCCGAGATCGGTGGCGAGGAGGCCGCCCCCAAGCGGACCCGCCGCCGCCGCTCCCGCTCCGCTGACAAGGCGGAGGCAGCCGAGGAGACCGAGAACCGCGAGCAGACCGAGGACTCGGCCCCCGCGAAGGCTCCCGAGAGGAGCCAGGCCGAGGAGGCCCCCGAGGCCCCGGCCGCCGACACCACCCCCGAGTCCGATGCGGAGGAGGACTCCGAGGAGTCGCGCGGCACCCGCCGGCGCCGCCGTCGCGGTGGCCGCCGCCGTCGCCGCGGCGAGTCCTCCGAGGACCACGAGGAGGAGGCCGAGGACCACCAGGACTCCGACAGGTCCGAGGACTCCGGCAAGCCCGCCGACAAGTCCTCCGATGAGGAGTCCAGCTCCACCCGTCGGCGTCGCCGTCGTCGCCGTCGTCGCGGCGAGGACACCTCCGGTGCCGAGGACGACCCGAGCGATGTCGTCGTCAAGGTCCGTGAGCCCCGCCCGCACAAGTCGGCCGCCGATGAGGTCACCGGGATCGAGGGTTCGACCCGCCTGGAGGCCAAGAAGCAGCGCCGCCGCGAGGGCCGGGCGGCCGGTCGGCGTCGTTCCCCGATCCTCACCGAGGCCGAGTTCCTGGCCCGCCGCGAGCAGGTCGAGCGCCGGATGGTGGTGCGCCAGTCCGAGGACTACTCGCAGCTGGCGGTGCTGGAGGACGGCGCCCTGGTCGAGCACTACGTGGACCGCTCCTCGGCGGCCTCCTCGATCGGCAACATCTACCTGGGCAAGGTGCAGAACGTGCTGCCCTCGATGGAGGCGGCCTTCGTCGACATCGGCCGTGGCCGCAACGCCGTGCTGTACGCCGGCGAGGTCGACTGGGCCCGCTACGGCAAGGAGGGCGAGCCCAAGCGCATCGAGCACGCCCTGAAGTCCGGCGACACCGTGCTGGTCCAGGTCTCCAAGGACCCGGTCGGCCAGAAGGGTGCCCGGCTCACCTGCCACATCTCGATCCCGGGCCGCTACATCGTCTACGCGCCGGGCGGCCAGCTGTCGGGGATCTCCCGCAAGCTCGCCGACGCCGAGCGCAAGCGGCTGAAGAAGATCATCGACGAGAACATCCCCTCGGATGCCTCCGTCATCGTGCGGACCGCCGCCGAGGGGGCCTCCGAGGAGGACCTGGAGCGCGACATCTCCCGGCTGAAGAGCCAGTGGGAGGTCATCGAGCGCAAGGCCAAGTCCTCCCACGCCCCGGCGATGCTGTACACCGAGCCGGACCTCACCCTCCGGATCATCCGCGACCTGTTCACCGCCGACTTCTCCGAGCTGGTGGTGGCCGGGGCCGGCGGCCCCGAGGACGCCTACGAGACTATCAAGGGCTACATCGACCACGTCGCCCCCGACCTGGGCGGCAGGCTGACCCACTGGGACACCGAGTCCCAGGGTGACCCCTTCGCCCAGTACCGGATCGACGAGCAGATCGCCAAGGCCCTGGAGCGCAAGGTCTTCCTGCCCTCGGGCGGGTCGCTGGTGATCGACCGCACCGAGGCCATGACGGTCATCGACGTCAACACCGGCAAGTTCACCGGCTCGGCCGGCAACCTGGAGGCCACCGTCACCGCCAACAACCTGGAGGCGGCCGAGGAGATCGTCCGCCAGCTGAGGCTGCGCGATATCGGCGGGATCATCGTCACCGACTTCATCGACATGGTGCTGCCGGCCAACCGGGAGCTGCTGGTGCGGCGTCTGGTGGAGTGCCTGGGCCGCGACAGGACCCGTCACCAGGTCTCCGAGGTGACCTCCCTGGGTCTGGTGCAGATGACCCGTAAGAAGATCGGCACCGGGCTGGCCGAGGCCTTCACCGAGGAGTGCCAGGAGTGCGGTGGCCGCGGCTACCACCGGTTCACCGAGCCGGTCGACTCCCAGGCGCCCGCCGATGGCGGGGAACGCTCGGGCTCCGACCACTCCAGGGGTCGGTCCAACCGGTCACGGTCGGGCAGGCACTCGGGGCACGGGTCGAAGAAGTCCGACTGAGGCGGGTTTTGACCCGACGCAGGCGCCACGGTAGAGTGGTCAGCCGGTCCGACCTGACGGTGCACACAGGCCCCAGAGTCGGTCAGGCTTCGGTCGGAACCCCCGCGGTTCCGCTCCAATGAGAAGACATCGAACGAGAGTAGGTCAGGCGTGTACGCGATCGTGCGTAGTGGCGGCCGCCAGCACAAGGTGGCAGTGGGTGACGTCGTCGAGATCGACAAGGTCACCGACGAGGTGGGCAGCAGCATCGAGCTGACTCCCCTTCTGCTGGTGGACGGCGAGTCTGTCACCTCCCAGAAGGATGCCTTGGACAAGGTCTCGGTGACCGCCGAGGTGCTGGGCGAGGCGAAGGGTCCGAAGATCAGGATCCTCAAAT
Organism: Acidipropionibacterium thoenii DSM 20276; assembly: GCF_000423445.1. Taxonomy (GTDB): domain Bacteria; phylum Actinomycetota; class Actinomycetes; order Propionibacteriales; family Propionibacteriaceae; genus Acidipropionibacterium; species Acidipropionibacterium thoenii. The sequence continues at coordinate 489,446 of NZ_KE384018.1, forward strand.
TCAAGAACAAGACCGGTTACAAGAAGCGCCAGGGGCACCGTCAGAAGTACACCCAGGTCAAGGTCACCGGGATCAAGGGCTGAAGGTAGGCAGACATGGCACACAAGAAGGGCGCATCCTCGTCCCGCAACGGCCGCGACTCCAACGCTCAGCGTCTGGGCGTCAAGCGGTTCGGCGGGCAGCTGGTCAACGCCGGCGAGATCATCGTCCGCCAGCGCGGCACTCACTTCCATCCCGGCAAGGGCGTCGGACGCGGCAAGGATGACACCTTGTTCGCGCTGGTCGCCGGCAATGTCACCTACGGCAGCCGTCGTGGCCGCCGGGTGATCGACGTCGTTCCCGCCGAGGAGCCCGCCCAGGCCTGAGCCTGAGCCTCCCCGCACGATCGAAGGACCCCGTCCCCGCCCGGGACGGGGTCCTTCGCCGTACTGTTGACAGCACCCCCCGAAAAGGAGCCCCGGATGGCCATCCCGTCATTTGTCGACCGCGCGACCCTGCTCGCCGTAGCCGGCAAGGGAGGCGACGGCTGCGCATCGGTGCGCCGGGAGAAGTTCAAACCACTGGGCGGCCCCGACGGCGGCAACGGCGGACGCGGCGGTTCGGTGATCCTGCGGGTCGACCCGCAGCTCACCACCCTGGTCGACTACCACCGCCAGTCGGTGCGCAAGGCCACCCCCGGCCAGGCCGGCAAGGGGGACGACCTCAACGGCGCCAATGGCGAGGACATCGTGCTGATGGTCCCCGACGGCACCGTGGTGACCGATGCCCAGACCGGTGAGTTGCTGGCCGATCTCACCGGTGCCGGCGCCGAGATCGTCGCGGCCGCCGGCGGCCGCGGCGGGTTGGGCAACACCGCGCTGGCCTCCTCGGCCCGCAAGGCCCCCGGATTCGCCCTGCTCGGCGAGGAGGGGGAGGAGCGCAAGATCTCCCTGGAGCTGAAGGTGGTGGCCGACATCGGACTGGTCGGCTTCCCCTCGGCCGGCAAGTCCAGTCTCATCGCCGCGATCTCGCGGGCCCGCCCGAGGATCGCCGACTACCCCTTCACGACTCTGGTCCCCAATCTCGGCGTGGTGGTGGCCGGGGAGACCACCTACACCGTCGCCGACGTCCCCGGGCTCATCCCGGGTGCCTCCCAGGGCAAGGGTCTGGGATTCGACTTCCTGCGCCACATCGAGCGCTGCCGGGCGCTGGTCCACGTCATCGACTGCGCCACCTACGAGCCCGGCCGCGACCCGATCACCGACCTCGACGTCATCGAGGCCGAGCTGAGGGCCCACGGCGGGTTGGAGGACCGGCCCCGGATGGTCGTCCTCAACAAGGTCGACGTACCGGACGCCGCCGAGCTGGCCGAGATGGTGAGGCCCGAGATCGAGGCGCGCGGGTTGCGGGTCTTCGAGATCTCCACGAAGTCCGGGGCGGGGCTGACCGGGCTGAAGTTCGCGATGGCCCAGGTCGTCGAGGAGCACCGCCAGAACACCCCGGCCCCGGAGCCGGCCCGGGTCGTGCTTCGCCCGACCCCGGTGGAGCGTCGAGGAGCCAAGGGCAAGGAGTTCACCATCGCCCGGCAGGGAGACGGCGAGGGCGGCTTCCTGTGGCGGGTCAAGGGGGAGAAGCCGACCCGCTGGGTCGCCCAGACCAACTTCAATAACCAGGAGGCGGTCGGCTACCTGTCCGACCGGCTCAACCGGCTCGGCGTCGAGGACGAGCTGCTGGAGCTGGGAGCGGTGGCCGGCGACGCGGTGGCGGTCGGCGGGGATGACGCCGTCATCTTCGACTTCGCGCCCCAGGTGCAGTCGGGTGCCGAGTTGCTGTCGCGCCGCGGCGAGGACCAGCGACTCGACCACGAGCGCCCCTCGGCGGTCCGCCGGCGGGCCGAGGACAAGGAGTACCACGAGGCCCGCGACTCCTACGGAGTGGTCGGGCGCGACCCGGAGGGCAGGTCCTGGCGGGCACGGCTGGCGGAGGAGTCGGCTCGCGATGACGATGAGAGATGACGTCGCCGCTGCCGTCCGGGTGGTCGTCAAGGTCGGCTCCTCCTCGCTGACCCAGCCCGGCGGGGGGATCGACGTCTCCAAGGTCGACGCCCTGGTCGAGGTGCTGGCCGCCGCCAAGGAGCGCGGCCGCCAGGTGGTGCTGGTGAGCTCTGGTGCCATCGCCGCCGGCTTCCCAGCACTGGGGATGACCCGGCGCCCCCGCGATCTCGCCGGCCGCCAGGCCGCCGCCTCGGTGGGCCAGGGGATCCTGCTGCACCGTTACGAGGAGGATCTCGCCCGCCACCAGGTGACCACCGGACAGGTGCTGCTCACCGTGGAGGATCTGGTGCGCCCCAAGAGCTACCGCAATGCCTGGTCAACCCTGGGCAAGTTGCTGGCGCTGGGGGTGGTGCCGGTCATCAACGAGAACGACACGGTGGCCACCGGCGAGATCCACATCGGCGACAACGACCGCCTGGCGGCCCTGGTCGCCGAGCTGATCCGCGCCCAGGCCCTGGTGCTGCTGTCGGATGTCGATGCGCTCTACACCGCCCACCCCTCCGATCCCAGCGCCACCCGCATTGACCGGGTCGACGACATGGACTCCCTGGAGGTCGACGTCTCCCGGCCCGGTTCACGGGTCGGCACCGGGGGGATGGCCACCAAGCTGGAGGCCGCCCGGATCGCCACCGGATCGGGGATCCCGGTGGTGCTGGCCGACTCCGGCGACGCCCTGGCGGCGATCACCGGCCAGGATGTCGGCACCTACTTCGCTCCCAGCCACCGGCGTCGGCCCCGCAAACTGCTGTGGCTGGCCGATGCCGCCGCACCCCAGGGAGATATCTGCATCGACGCCGGTGCGGTGCACGCGCTGCGTGATCGCAAGGCGTCCCTGCTGGCGGTCGGTGTCACCGAGGTGCACGGCGACTTCCAGGCCGGCGACCCGGTGCGGGTGATCGGCCCCGATGGCCGACCCGAGGGTCGCGGCATCGTCTCCTACTCCCACCAGGAGGTCCGCGAGATGCGCGGCCGTTCCAGTGCCTGGCTGGCCCGCGAGATGGGGGAGGGGGCCAGCCGCGAGGTGATCCACCGCGACGCCCTGGTCCTGGTCCGGCGGCGAAAGACCGCCGGCCACCCCAGCGCGAAGGACTGACCATGTGGGTGATCGCGATGGGCTGGCTGGCCGGGCTGGTGGGTTCGATGCTGGCCGTCCCGCAGCTGGTCCGGATCCTCAGGACCCGCGAGACCGCCGGGCTGAGCCTGCTCAGCTGGCAGATCACCGTCGCGGTGTGCGCCAGCTGGGCGATCCACGGCGCCCGCGGCGGGATGGTCAACATGCTGCTCCCCAACACCGTGCTGGCATGCGTCTCGGTGCCGGTGATGGTGCTGATCCAGCGGGCAAGACGGCTGCCCGCCGGCCCGGTGTGGGCCACGGTGTGCGGGCTGGCGGCGGTCTGCATCGCCGTCGACCTGTTCACCACCCCGGTGATCTTCGGGGTGGTGATCGTCATCCCGCAGTCGGTGGCCGCCCTCACCCAGCTGCGTGACATGCACCGCAGCGCCGACGTCTCCGGCGTCTCCCCGGTCTTCCTGCTGCAGAACGTCGTCGTGCAGTCGCTGTGGCTGATCTGGGGGAGTCTGGCCGGGGAGGTGTCGGTCATCATCGCCGCGGCGCTGACCGGTGCGCTGTGGGCGGTCAACGCCGTCTACCGGCAGTTCAGGTACGCCAGAACACGTACCATGACCGCATGATGTTTGCAGATCAGGCGCGTGCCGCCAAGGAGGCGACCGGGCCGCTGCGGCGTCTCGACCGTGCCGCCAAGGACCGGGCTCTGGAGTCGATGGCCGCCCGGCTCAGGGATGCCACCGCGAGCGTGCTGTCCGCCAATCGGGCCGATCTGGAGCGGGGCCGGGCCGCCGGGATGAGCGAGAGCCTCCAGGACCGGCTGGCGCTGACCGCCGATCGGGTCGAGGCGATGGCCGCGGGGCTGGAGTCGCTGGCCGGACTGCCGGATCCGGTCGGTGAGGTCGTCCGGGGCTGGACGACGCCGCAGGGAGTCCGTATCGAGCAGCTGCGGGTGCCGATCGGGGTGATCGGCATCATCTACGAGGCCCGTCCCAATGTCACCGCCGATGCCGCCGGGATCTGCCTCAAGTCGGGCAATGCCTCGCTGCTGCGCGGCTCCTCCTCGGCCCTGGAGTCCAACCGGGCGGTGATCGCCGCGTTGCGCGCAGGGCTGGCCGACGCCGGCCTCCCGGTCGACGCCGTCAACCTCGTGGAGGGCGGCTACGACATCACCGATGAGATGATGCACGCCCGCGGTCTGGTGGATCTGCTCATCCCGCGCGGCGGGGCCGGGCTCATCAATGCGGTGGTGACCGGCTCCACGGTGCCGGTGATCGAGACGGGCACCGGCAACTGCCACCTGGTGGTGGACTCCTCGGCGGATCTGGGGATGGCCGAGAGGATCATCCTCAATGCCAAGACCCAGCGGCCCAGCGTCTGCAACGCCCTGGAGACCGTGCTGGTGCTCGCCGAGGTCGCCGCCACCGCGGTGCCGCGGCTGGTCGGCGCGCTCGCGGCGGCCGGCGTCACCGTGCACGGCGACCCGAGGTGCGTCGAGCTGGACTCGCGCGTGGTGGCGGCCGGGGAGCACGAGTTCGAGGCCGAGTACCTGTCACTGGACCTGGCGATGAGGGTGGTCGCAGACCTCGATGAGGCGATCGCCCACATCGCCAGGTACTCCTCGGGGCACTCCGAGACGATCGTCACCTCCAGCCTGGCCTCGGCCCAGCTGTTCCAGGACTCGGTCGATGCCGCGGCGGTGCTGGTCAACTGTTCCAGCCGGTTCGTCGACGGCGGGGAGTTCGGTTTCGGCGCCGAGATCGGCATCTCCACCCAGAAGACCCACGCCCGCGGGCCGATGGGACTGATCGAGATGACCTCGACCAGCTATCGGCTGACCGGAGACGGCCAGACCAGGCTCGGATAGGCTGTGGCCATGAATCTCGTCCCCCTTCTGGCGGGTCTGCCCAACTGGGTGGTCGCCGTCGTCGCCCTGGTCGTCCTGCTGGGTGCCCTGCTGTTCGTGCGCGGGATCGGCAAGGCCCGCCCGCACAGCTGAGAACTCGATGAGCAACAGCGTGGAGCTCGGACTGGCCCGGGTACATGACGGACGCCGGTACCGGCTCGGTGTGATGGGCGGCACCTTCGACCCGATCCACCACGGCCACCTGGTGGCCGCCTCCGAGGTGGCCTCGAGGTTCGGCCTGGACGAGGTCGTCTTCGTGCCGACCGGGGTGCCCTGGCAGAAGAAGGGGCGCAACGTCTCCCAGGCCGAGGACCGGTACCTCATGACGGTCATCGCAACCGCCTCCAACCCGTCCTTCTCGGTGTCGCGGGTCGACATCGACCGGCCGGGGGACACCTACACCGTCGACACCCTCAAGGACCTGCGGAAGGAGCGGGGCAGCGATGTCGACCTGTTCTTCATCACCGGCGCCGACGCGCTGTCGCACATCCTCACCTGGCGGGGGGCCGAGGAGTTGTTCGACCTGGCACACTTCGTGGGGGTCTCACGGCCCGGTGTGCCCTTCGGCACCAAGGACGTCTCGCACCTGCCGGCCGAGAGGGTGACCCTGCTGGAGGTGCCCGCGATGGCAATCTCCTCGACCGACTGCCGCCAGCGGGTCTACACCGGGATGCCGATCTGGTACCTGGTGCCCGACGGCATCGTGCAGTACATCAACAAGCGAGGGCTCTACGAGGAGCCCGACTATCCGGAGGACCATTGAGCGCCACCCAACAGGCCATCGAACTGGCGAGGGCCGCCGCGGTTGCGGCGGCCGGAAAGAAGGGCAGCAACATCGAGGCGCTGGACGTCTCGGAGAAGATGGCACTGACCGACATCTTCCTGGTCATCTCGGCCGGCAATGAGCGCCAGGTCGGCGCGGTGGTCGACGCCGTCGACGAGGCGGTGCGCGGGCTGGGCGGCAAGGCGGTGCGCCGGGAGGGGGAGCAGCAGAACCAGTGGGTGCTGCTGGACTACACCGACATCATCGTCCACGTGCAGCAGCTGGAGGTGCGCCAGACCTACTCCCTGGAGAGGTTGTGGAAGGACTGCCCGCTGATCGATCTCCAGCTTCCCGCCGCGCCCGAGGGGCAGGACGCCGAGTGAGCGGCCCCGCGTTCACCCGTCTGATCCTGGTGCGCCATGGCCGCACCGAGTACAACACCGCCAACCGGTTGCAGGGGCGCATCGACATCCCGCTGGCGGGGCTGGGGGTCCGGCAGGCCGAGGCGGTGGCCCCGGTGGTGGCGGCGATGAGGCCCGATGCGATCATCTGCTCGCCACTGGTGCGGGCCCATCGCACCGCCTCGGCGATCGGCGCGGTGTGCGGCCTGGAGCCGGCCACCGATGAGCGTCTGATGGAGATCGACGTCGGCCGCTGGGGCGGCAAGTCGGTGGCGGAACTGCGCCGGGATGACCCGCAGTTCGCCGCCTCGATGGCCTCCAGCGCCGATTTCAGGCGGCCCGGGGGAGAGACCGGCACCGAAGTGATGGACCGGATCGCCGACGCCCTGGAGGCGATCGCTGCGGCCCACCAGGGCCAGCGGGTGGTGGTGGTGAGCCACGGGTTCGCACTGCGGACCGGGATCTGCCGGCTGCTGGGCGGGGACTACGCCACCTCGCGGACCTTCGGAGGGCTGTCGAACTGCTCGTGGAGCCTGATGGACAGGTTCTCCGACCAGGAGGCGGCGGCCCGCGGGTTGGAGCTGAAGTGGCGGCTGAGGGCCTACAACTGCAAGGCCGAAGTGCCGGCCTGAAGTTGGCACCGTGAGGGGTGATCCTCTATAGTTCGACGGGTCGCCGGAGCAGTCCGGGGGCACGAAGACGGCCTGAAATGGCGGTTTTCGGGGCATTGGCGCAGTTGGTAGCGCGCTTCCATGGCATGGAAGAGGTCAGGGGTTCGAATCCCCTATGCTCCACTCTGACGATGATCAGCCAGATCGCGGGCCGCAGGGTCCGTGTCGGGGCATTGGCGCAGTTGGTAGCGCGCTTCCATGGCATGGAAGAGGTCAGGGGTTCGAATCCCCTATGCTCCACGTAAGATGAGAAAATCGAAACTTGCCCCGCCTGATGGCGGGGCAGTTTTGTTTCTGCAGTGACGTCCGCCGGGGCGTCGATGTTGGTGTGGGCGAGGATGCTGGCGGTGGTCTGCTCGGGTGTGTAGGTGGCGTTCTCTTCGTCGTCGATGGTGATGCGGGTGAACAGGGCGCGGTTGAGGATGCGTCGTTCGGTTGGTTCGCACTTGTTGTAGAGGTCGTCGAGGTCGACGAGGAGGTCGGTGAGCTGGTCCAAGCCTGTTCGGGCGTCGGCGTAGGTGTCGGTGAGGTTGTCGAGCCGGGTGGTGATCTGGTCGAGGCTGGCGCGGATGCGGTCTTGTTCGCTTTTGAGGAGGTCGAGGGGGATCGCGTCGGCGTAGTGAGCTTGGACGAGTTTGAGGCGTTCGGCTTCGAGTTTGTCGCGTTGGGCGGTCAGGAGCTTGCGTTCGTCCTCGCTGGATCCTTCGAGCTGGTCGAAGACGTCGTTGAGGACTTTCCGGACGTGCTCAGCTTGGGCTGGGCTGAGGGAGTTGCGCTGGTAGGTGCGTTCGATCTCGGCTTCGGCGCGTTCGGCGAGGATCGCGGAGCGGGTGCAGTTGGTGGTCTTGCGGCGTCGTCCGGAGCAGGTGAAGTACTCGTAGCGGTCCCCGGTCTTGTCGCGGGGGCGTTCGATCATGAGCTTGGCTCCGCAGGAGCAGTACAGGGTGCCTTTGAGGTAGTGGTCGTACTTCTGTGGTCGTTCGCCCCGGGCGTTGTTGGCGTCGAGGTTGGTTTGGACCCGCAGCCACGTCTCCGCGTCGACGAGGGGCTGGTGGGTGCCGTCGTAGGCGACGCCGCGGAAGGTGACGGTGCCCTGGTAGTAGGGATTGGTCAGGATCTTGTGCAGCCCGGTGGTGGTGACTGGTTTGGCCGGCTGGGAGGGGGTGGGTCGGGTGGTTAGGCCGCGGGCTGTGAGTTCTTTGGCCAGGCGGGACAGGGACCAGTCCCCGGTGGCGTAGGCGGTGAACGCGAAACGGACGAGGTCGGCGCGTTCGGGGTCGATCTCGATCTCGCGGGACTCGCGTCCTCGGGCGTCGGTGGTGCGGACGTTGAGGTAGCCCAGAGGCGCTTTGGTGGGGGTGCCGCCGATAGTGGCCTTCTGGGTCATGCCTTTGAGGACTTCTTGGGCCAGGTTCAGCGAGTAGAACTCGGCCATGGAGGCCAGGATGCCGTGCATCAGCATCCCTGAGGGGGTCTCGTCGATGTTCTCGGTGACCGACACCAGGCTGATGTTCGCATCCCGCAGCGCGGCGTGGATCATGGCGTCATCGAGCCGGTTGCGGGCGAGGCGGTCGACCTTGTTGATGATGCAGTACCGCACCGGGTGCGTGGTGGCGTAGTCGAGCATCTCTTGGAGCGCGCGTCGCTGTGCGGTCTTGGCGGACTCGCCTGGCTCGATGAACTCCTTGATGATCACTGCGCCGAGCTGTTCGGCCTTGCGCTGCGCGGCTTCGCGCTGGGCCGGGATCGACAGGCCCTCTTCCAGCCCGTTGCGGGTGGCCTGATCCTTGGTCGAGACCCGCAGGTAGCTGATCGCCGCCACCTGCCCCTCTCCCTCGGTTGCTGTGGCGTCTGGGCGTGGTGTGGTGCGGGCGAGGCGTCGAAGGCCTGAGAAGTCGAGGCCGGAGAGCTGATCGAGTGTCATGGTGACCGCCTTTCACAAGCCCCCACATAACTGGGGGCGGGTGGGGCGCCGGAGGCGGTCACGTCAGAGTCGAAAAGAACACCCCGCGAACGGGGCTTAGCAAGGCAGGTGCCAACAGCGCCGAAACTTGATGTGAGCCCAGTCTAGCGACCGGCTACGAGCAGGCGACGAAGATGGGCACCGGACTGCCCGACGGGCTGGTCGCCAGCGGTGCGCAGCGCGATCCGGATCAACACCTCCGCAACCTTCGCGGCATCGATCTCCTCACGCGGCTCATACCGGACGCGCAGGGGCCGATCCGCCTCGACGCGGGCCGTGGTGCGGCGATACCGGCGCACCATCTTCAACCACCCTCACGGCCCGACACGTCGTCACGAACCTCACCGGTCGCCGGGTCGATCCGGTCATCCAGACTCGCGTAGAAGGCGTCCTCAGCAGCCTCTCGTTCGTTGACTTGGTCGATGACGAACTGAACGAAGTCGGAATCCCGGTCGGTGATCACCGACTCCCCATGGGTGGGTTGGGGTTCTTCGCCGGGCCAGGTGGTCTGCCGGGTGGGCCGGTCTCGATCGAGGCGGGTGCCGGAGGCGGTGACCCAATCCCGCAGGCGGTGGCGGGCGTCGGCGAAGTCGCGGTGCCAGCCCAGGGGCGCGGAACCGTTCTGTTCGGGGTCGTAGGCGCACAGCCAGTGCAGGTGCAGCGCGGACAGCTCCCAGACCAGTTCGGGATGGCGATGCCAGTACGGCGGCACCACTGAGGCGGGTAGGCCGTAGGTGTGGCGGAGCCAGTCGACCCACCGGTTCAGCTCCAGCAGTTCGGCTTCCAGATCCTGCGCGGATAGCAGGTTCCAGTTGATCGGGCGCGGGGGTTCGGGCAGCGCGTTCGCGTCGAACATGTCGGGCTGGTCGTCGAGGATGCCGGGGTCGTCGTACTGGTCGTCGGGATCGGGGCTGTGAGTGCTCATGATCGGTCCGCCTGGGTCACATGCTGAGGCTGTCGGCGGTGGGCGTGGCCTGGTGGTGCTGGGGTGGTTCGAAGGCCTGCCCCGCGGCGTCGCGGTTCATGGCGTGGCGGGGTGTGCGGTCGACGTCGTAGCGGGTGCGGGCGGTGTCGTGGCCGATCTTCTTGGCGACGAATTCTTCGCCGGCGATGGTCTGGCCGTCGCGTTCGTAGGTGTAGTCGTGGGCGTAGCCTTCGGCGACGAACTGGTCGCCCTTGGTGAAGCGTTCGAAGGCGCGTTCGGCGGTGGCGCGGTAGAGGACGAGGTTGCCGAAGGAGGGCTCCAGCTTGGTGAAGGTGCCGTCTTCTTCGCGTTGGAAGTTCTCCTGGCCGAAGCGGGCGTAGAAGCGGGCATCGCCGCGTTCGGTGTAGGTCAGCTGCGGATCAGATGCGATGAACCCGGACAGGGATTCCTGGGTGCGGATGGCCATGACGCGGTACCTCTCAACTCGTGGACTGCAGCCCGCTGGTGGTGTGGGCTGCTGGTACCGGTCAGGTGCACCGACCGTCCCGGGCTACTCGTCCTGCGCTGCAGGTCCGACCTGGAGAAGCTGTTCCAGTTCACGACGATCCCGTTTGAGGGTGGCGGCGTCGGGGCGGGTGGGCCAGGCGGTCAGGTCGGTGATGATCGGCGGCGCGGAGCGCAGCAGGGTGACGCCGGTGCCGAAGGGGAGGGTGCGGATGCGATCGGGTGGCAGGATCGGCACCCGCCGCACGGTCCGCTGATTAGACCTGGTTCCGTGGTCACCGAGGGTGACGGAGTCGGTGTATTCGTCGCGTTCGCCGATGAGGGTGGTGAGGTCTTGGAGGTCGCGACTGTTGGAGGCGCCACCGAGGATGAGTTTGGCGATGGCTGCGTCCCAGATCGCTCCGGCTTGGTGGTCGGACCATTTGTCGCGTGCCTGGGCGAGCGATTGGAGGACGGGCAGCGTGGTGATCCCGGTCCCGCCACCTTCGGCCATCAACGTCGGCAGCGACGGCAGGGGCGCGAGGTTCCCAATCTCATCAAGCGCGAGCAGCAGGGGTGGGTCGAGCCGTGCGCCGGGTGAGCGGGCGGCGAGACGCCGGGCGGTTTCGATGAGGTCTTCGATGAACGCCGCCACCAGAGCGGCGGACGCCCCGGCGCCAGCACCTGTGGCGAGCAGGTAGAGGGTCCCGGACTCGCGCAGTAAGGTCTCGGGGTCGAAGGGGGTCTCGCCCTCGCGGGGTGTGACCGCGTCGAGGACGCGGGGGTCGGCGAGGGCGCCGAGGGCGAGGGCGACGCCTTGCCAGATGGAGTCGCGGGTTTTGGGGTCGGCGTCGATCATCGCCCCCAGCGAGTCGGCCCACCCGGCGGCCGCTTGGGGGTGGTTGGTGAGGATCGCGACCGCTTCGGCCGCGGCGGCCGGGTCGAGGGTCCACCGGAACAAGTCCGCCGGCTTTCGAGAGTCCAACGCGGCGGCGTGGAGGAGGGATTGGAGGGCGGTGCGGGTCTTGCCTTCCCAGAACCCACCCGACTCCACACCACCAGCCGACAACCCGGTGGCAGACGCCAGCCCGGTCGCGCGGATCATCGCCGTCAGCGGGTCCTCACAGCCCCGCACGGGTGACCAGCGCATCCCCGCCGGGAGCCCTTCGGCCAGGTGCTGGGGATCGAACACCGCCACCGGGCCACGACGCTGCCGGGCGCGGAGAGTGGCGGTCAGATTGTCCGGCCGGGTGGAGGTGGTGACGACGGGGCCGGGGGCGTCGAGGATGGCGGGGATGACGATGTGCAGGCCCTTGCCGGAGCGGGGCGGGCCGATGAGCAGGATCGAGTCCTCCACACTCGCCCACACCCCCTGCCCCTTCGACGTCCCGAGCCGATACCCCACCTCACCCGGCGTCGGATCATTCAGCGACGGCCGCAACGTCGACGCGCGTTTCAGCAGCGCCTTCTCCGAGGCGACCTGGGCGACCTCGTGCCGTGTCGCCGTGCCCGCCAACCGATGCGGATCCACCACCTGAGCATGGGAGCGGCGCCGCCAGGCGACCCATCCCCAGCCCGCGAGTGCGACCAGCCCGCCCAGAGCGACGATGGTGGTGACCCAATAGGCGACGGGGCTGAGACCAGGCGCCCCCAACGCGACTGCGGGGTTACCGGGGTTGAACAACACCCCGGCACCGGCGGCCCAGCTCGCTGTGGGCTGGGGTGCTCCGGTGAGGAACGCGGCGACCGACCCGGCCGCGCGGAGCACGAGGGTGAGGAGGAACAAGGCGATGAGGCCGATGAGGGCGGCGTTGGTCAGTTCCTCACCCATCGACCCACTCTGCCGCTGCGAGGTACTCATCGCGTCTCCTGCACGATGACGGTTCCGGAGGCCCGTCCGACCACCACCACCGGACCCAAGGCAGTGTCGGGTGGGGTGATGGTGCCGTTCTCATCCGCCGCCACTTCCTCAACGATCTGGCCGAGGAACACCGTCTCACCGGGCAGGACCCCACCAGCCGGCCCGAATCATTTTTCGGGGGTGCTGGAGTGTTCGTGGCGGCTTCCTCGTCGGCAGGGGCTGGGGTGTCTGGCTCGGGTTCGGGGGTGCGGCGTGGTCGGTGGGCGTGGATGATGTCGGTGAAGTGACTGCCGTCGGACTCATACACATCAACCCGCACGGGAACACGGCGCTGCTCGGTCAGGTCATCGAGGATCGCTGCGAAGTCACCCCGAACCCACACCTCACCGGCCGGCGGAAGATGCGGTTGCTGGTCGACGGTCACCGTCAGGGTGCCGGTGTTGTCGACGGTGATGACCACGTGCCGCAACACCACCGGCACCGTCTCGCTCGCGTTGTTGCGGCGGTGTCTCAGGGTGGGAAGCTTGGGCATTACTTGACTCCTGCGGTGAGGCGGCTGCTGGTGTCGAACAGCTCCAGCTCGCCGGGGTGGAGCTGGTGCTGGATCACGAACGAGCGGTTCTTGATCCGCCACAGCCCCTGACCCACGCCAAGGTTTGGCAGCAGGGTCTGTTCGGTGCCGGTCAGGCCGAGGGCGGTGGCGGTGGGGCCGAGCTGGTCGGATTCCTGGCGGTAGACGATCCGCGTCTCCGCATTCGCCAGCAGCGAGTTGGCGAGGGAGCGCATGGCGGAGCCTTCGTCGCCGACGTTGTCGAGGTCGGAGAGTTTGTGGAAGATCAGCATGTTCGCGATCCCGTAATGCCGGGCCAGACGCCAATGCGCATCCATCCGCTTCAACAACGCCGGATGGGACATCAGCCGCCAGGCCTCGTCATAGATCACCCACCGCTGCCCACCGTTCGGGTCCAATAGCGCGGATTCCATCCACGCCGAGCTGCAGGTCATCAACACGCTGATGAGGGTGGAGTTCTCGGTCACCCGGGACAGGTCCAGGCTGATCATCGGCAGATCCGGGTCGAACGCCACGGTGGATGGGCCGTCGAACAGGCCGGCGAGGTCACCGGCGACCAGGCGTCGCAGCGCGTGGCCGACCAGGCGCCCGTCTTCGGCCAGGCGTCCGTCGGGGTCGTGGCTGGGGGTGAGGATGTGGTCGACGACCATCGGCAGGATCGGCACATCGTTCTCCGCCACCGTCGTGGTCAGGGCGAGGTCGATGGCGGTGTGTTCCAACGGCGTGAGCCCCCGCACCAGCACTGTTTCGGCCAGCGCGCCGATCAGGTCCCGGCGCCGGGATGCGACGGTAGCGGCCCACTCTTGGTCGGTGAGCCCGCCGGGACGGTGGCCCTCATCGAGCGGGTTCAACCGGGTGTGGAGGCCGTGGCCGAGCACGATCGCCTTCCCACCCACCGCCTCAGCTACCGCGGTGTGTTCGCCCTTGGGGTCGCCGGGGACGTAGACGCGGCGCCCGAACGGCAACGATCGCGTATACAGCGACTTCGCCAACGACGACTTGCCCGATCCGACGATCCCCGCGAGCACCAGGTTTGGGGCGGTGATGATCCCGCGGGCGTAGAGGACCCACGGGTCGTAGACGAAACTGCCACCCGAATACAGGTCCTGGCCGACGAACACCCCATCCGACCCCAGACCGCCTTCGGCCATGAACGGATACGCCCCGGCCAGCGTGGCCGAGGTGTCCTGATGCCGCGGCACCCGCAACCTGCCCGGCGACCGCAACGCCGCTGGCCCAGCCTCACCGGCCGCCGGCAGAAACGTCGTCGCCTTCCGCTCCTCCCGTTCCGCCAGCGCTTTCGCCTTCGCCGCTTCCCGCTCGACTCTGGCCTGCTCAGCCTGCAACCGGGCGGCAGCCTGACGACGAGCCTTACGGGCCTTCCGCCGTTCCGCGGCCGGGGCCACCAACACCGCAGCGTGGAGCCGTTCCTTCTCGCCACTCACAGCGACCGCCCTACCGAAGACGATGCTGCTGCGCCGCCCGTCGGGGGCGTGAACCAATCCGTGCCCTCAGCTGCACGACGCGGAGACTCAGAGGTGACCCCACTGAAAGCGTCCCGTGCAGTGACGACCTCCTCCTCGTCGGGTGTGGGCGTGGTGTCGGGGTGTTCGCGGACCAGCCCGACATACCCCATCTGCGGGTTGTAGGTCAGCACATACCCGTCGGCCTCGAAGGTGCGATCCCACTGTCCGGCCGGGAGCTCGTCGTACACCTCACCGTTCACGAACGCCGCGCCAGTGGTTTCGTCACCGAAGTCCCACTGCGCCAGATGCGCAATCCCCGCCTGCACCCCCTCCACATCAATCAGCTCCAGCACCTCATCGGCCTCACTGCCCTGGAGGAACACCACATTCACCCACCGCCGCGAACGCTCGGGCTCAAGGCTGGTGTGGGTGTGCCAGGCGATCCGACCAGAGGCTTCGTGCGCGCGCATCACCCGATCAGCAACCTCATCCAGACCGTCGGCGGCCTGATGCAACTCATCCGCAGCCGCCAACGCCACCGCCTCCGCAGGCACGCGGTCATCGGTGAATGAATCGCCCCGAGTTTACTAGAGGCTCGCAAGTGCCGCCTCGGCGGGTGCCGATGCGGGGTGATTGTGATGGTAGGTGTCCTCGAGCTCGACGGGCGGGATCATGCCGATCTCGCCGTGCAGCCGCCGGTGGTTGAACCAGTCGATGTATTCTGCGGTCGCGATCTCGAGGTCGTCGATGTTCTTCCAGGGCCCGCGGTTGCGGACCAGTTCGGCCTTGAACAGCGAGTTGAAGGCCTCTGCCAGGGCATTGTCATACGAGTCGCCGGTGGAGCCGACCGAGGCGGCCGCGCCGGCCTCGGCAAGACGCTCGGTGTAGCGGATGGCGACGTATTGAACGCCCTTGTCACTGTGGTGCGTGAGCCCGGTGACGGCCTGGCCTGCGTGATCGCGGGTCCAGATGCCCATCTCGAGCGCGTCCAGCGCGAGGTCGGTCCGCAGCGATCTCGACAGCTGCCAGCCGACCACGCGGCGGGAGAACACGTCGATGATGAACGCGGCATAGACCCAGCCGGCGAAGGTGCGGCAGTAGGTGATGTCCGCGACCCACAACTGGTTCGGAGCGGTCGCGGTGAAGTCACGTTCGACCAGGTCAGGACGATCATCCGGGCCACGACCGGAGATCGTGGTGCGCGGGCCCTTGGCCCGGCTGACCCCTCGCAACCCCGCGACGCGCATGAGCCGCTCGACCGTGCAACGCGCGACGACGACGCCCTCGCGGCGCAGCTGGGCGTGGACCTTCTTCGCCCCGTAGACGCCGAAGTTCGCCGCATGGACGCGGTGGATCTCGACCAGCAGTTCCTCGTCGCGTAGTGCTCGCTTCGAGGGTGGGCGGGTCTTGAACGCGTAGTACGTGCTCGGCGCGATCTGCGTGCCCGCTGCGGTCAGCGTTCGACAGATCGGCTCGACGCCGAACTCATGCCTGTACTGGTCGATGTACTCCACGATCAACGCTGTGGGCGGTCGAGCTCCGC
>NZ_KE384019.1:0-148884 GCF_000423445.1 Acidipropionibacterium thoenii DSM 20276
CGCTTTTTTTAGGAACTCGTTCTCCATCCGGGCCTCACGGAGATCCTTCCTCAACCGTTCGAGTTCGGCCGACTCGGCACTGGTGAGGTTCTCGGTTTCCGGGTCCGGATTCTTCTTGCGATACTCCTTGACCCATACGCCGACAGTCTGAGCGACAAGATTGTATGATTCTGCTACGGCTTTGATGGTGCGATGCTTGTCCACGACTTCAAGAACGACCTGGTTCTTGAACTCCGGACTGTACTTCGATCCTGGCATGATGTGATCCTACCCGATTCTCGAAACTATGACTTTCCTCAGAAGTCCGGGAAGCTTCACTCAGTCCACCCAGCACAGAAGAAACTGAAACATCTACGCGTTGATGCCACGTCTATGCAGGTGTCATTGCCGGTCGCGATGACTTGGTGGGCTCAGCGCAGTGCGCTGCCTCGTACTCGGCGGGTGGGGCGTTGCCGAGGCGGGTGTGCGGGCGGGCGCTGTTGTACCTGTCGATCCGGGATCCGCACCGCCCTGGCGGACGCGCGGATCGCAGTCGACAAGTGGCATCTCGTCGCCCTCGCCAACCTCATGGTCACCCAGGTCCGTCAACGGATCACCCGGCAACTGCACGGCCGCCGCGGCACCGCCACCGACAAAGTCTGGGCCAGCCGGCAACTGCTGCTCACCGGCTACGAGCACCTCACCGTCAAGCAAAAGGCCCGGTTCAACGCCGCCCTCGCCGCCGAGGATCCGACCAACGAGATCGCCGCCGCGCATGCCGTCAAGGAACGCCTGCGCCTGCTGCTGGCCGAACACCAGCCGCACCAGATCCGGCGCAGGCTGTACGACTTCTACGACGCCGCCGCCCGCGCCGACATGGAGGAAACCAGCCGCCTGGCGACCACGATCGACACCTGGTGGCCAGCGGTGCTCGTCGCGCTCACCGAGGATGTGACCAACGCCCGCACCGAGGGCTTCAACCGGATCATCAAGCAAACCAAGCGTGTCGGATGCGGCTTCACCAACATGGACAACTACCGAAGGCGCATCATGGTCCACATCGCCCTCACCCGAGGGCAGAGACCAGCAGCATGAAATCAGCACACGCCCCGCTCAAATGCGGAGAGCCGATAATCCACGCTGGAGGCATCGACAAAGCCTTCGACACGTCGGGGCGCTTAGAATTGTGACAGAGTCGACGCGCCGTCGCTGTGCTTCGCGCAGTGGGGAACGGAGCGGACTCGCCGTTGCTACCCTGCGTGGCAGCGGACGAATTTCATCAGGCCACGGAGGGAACGAAGATGCCTGAAAGATTCAACATCGGTGACCACGTCGCGTGGAATTCGGAGGCGGGGCACGTCTCGGGCACGGTGACCAAGGTGCACACGAAGGATTTCGACTACAAGGGCCACACTCATCGTGCGTCGGAAGACGACCCGCAGTACGAGATCAAGAGCGACAAGACCGACCACATCGCCGCCCACAAAGGCAGCGTCCTGACTCTGGTCGATGAGTGAGCCTTTCTTCACGATCGGTCACTCGACGCGAGCGCTCGACGAGTTCCTCGAACTGCTGCGTGACAGCGGGGTCGAGCTGATCGTCGATGTCCGGAAGCTCCCGGGGTCGACGCGGTATCCGCAGTTCGACCAGGACGCGCTCGCGTCGTCGCTCGAGGCGGCGGGCATCGGATACCGACGCGCCGATGGCCTGACTGGTCGCCGCCCGGTGAGCCGGGACGTGCCGTTCGCGATCAACGGCTGGTGGGAGAACCGCAGCTTCCACAACTACGCCGACCACGCATTGTCCGAAGAGTTCAAACAGGCTTTGACAGAGCTGCGGGAGCAGGGGAGCGCACAGCGCGCGGCCGTGATGTGCTCGGAGGCGGTCTGGTGGCGGTGCCATCGGCGGATCATCGCCGATCATCTCCTCGCCCACGACGATCAGGTGCACCACATCCTCGGCGTCGATCACGTCGATCCGGCGCAACTGAGCCGCGGCGCGGTCATCGGGCCCGACGGCACGGTGACGTACCCGGCCGACGAATGACCAATGCGCCATTCGCTTCCGCACCCCGACCAGGGCTCGAAGACGCCCCGCCGATTTGGATCGCCCCGGGTTTAGTGGAGGGCTGGTTGTGCCGTCTCGGCGGTTGCCGGGGCGGTGGTCGTGTCAGCCTACCCTGACACTCCGCCAGCGAACACTTCTGCCTGCTCCAGCACCAGCTCGATTGCCTTAGCCTCCGCATCAGGTGGGTAGTCGTACTTGGCGAGGATGCGGCGGACCTTGGAGCGCATCGCTGCCAGCACGGACTCCTTGAGGTTCCAGTCGATCGTTGCTGATTGCCTGACAGACTTCACGAGCTCTTGCGCGATCGCCTTGAGTGTCTCGTCGCCCAGCTCCATCACCGCAGAGTCGTTCTGCACTACAGCGTCATAGAAAGCGACCTCGTCTTCGCGCAGCCCGAGCTCCTCGTGCCGCTTCTGAGCGTCTCGCATCTGCTTCGCGAGCTTGACCAGCTCGGCGATGATTTCAGCGGTCGTCAACGACCGGTTCGTATAGCGGTTCACGGCCTCATCGAGCATCTCCGAGTACTTGCGCCCCTGGACGACGTTCGTTCGCTGCACCGTACGGATCTGGTCGCTCAGGAGACGCCGCAGCAGCCCCAGCTGAAGGTTTGGCTTGTCCTTCTCCGCAAGCGAATCGAGGAACTCATCGCTGAGGATCGAGATCTCAGGCGTCTCGATCCCGGCGAGCTTGTACACGTCGACGAGGGGTCAACTTTCAGATCAGCGTCCCTGAGATCGAGCCCATCGTGGATTCCCTCCGGCATGCAGGTGTGGCTCTCTTCATGGAGCCGGAGACGAAGTGGTACCGCGTCAGTGACACCGAGGAAGCGGGTGTCCGCCAGTTCCTCGTGACTGATCCGGATGGGTACCTGATTCGGTTCCAGAGTTCGATCGGACGGCGTGAACCCGCGGACTGATAGGCGTGCGCTGTGCGACATCCCCGGACCACACCGCTAACGGTGACGTAACCCGATGGAGTTTGGGTTCTGAATCTAACCTCTGGCGTGGGACGGCGCCGGGAGCGTCCAGATCCAGCGGTGCCTGCGGGCGCTCTTCGACACGCTCGCCGGGCCGTGCGAGCTCCAGCAGCGAGCGGCCTGCTCGAGCGCCGCGTGGCGCTTCACCGTGGGCTCGAGCGCTGGTGACACGATCCGCTCGACCGCAGGCTGGCCGGTTGCGCGGATCCGCAGTGCCTGGGCCGGGCGCGGGGCACAGCGGCGCGCACCGAGCAGGCCCCCGGGCTCGAGGCTCCGCCGGCCTGAGCGCGGCGGCTCAGCCCCGCAGGGAGGCGGGCGGGGCGCCGGTGGCGGCCCACACCTCCCGCCACTTCTGCGCCAGCGTCGCGGCAGTCTCATGGGCGTTGAGCCCGCTGGGGTTGGGCAGCGCCCACAGGGTCACCCCGTCCGGCCACCCGGGCACCCACGGCGCCCCGGACTCATCGGCCGCCGGCTGCACCCCGAGCACCGCACCGGGACGGTCGAAGGCCTGACGGAATGCGGTGATGCCCACCACCGCGACGGCGCAGGGCCGCAGCACCGCGGCGCGCTGGATCAGGCGCCGCCCGCCCGCGCGCAGCTCTGCGCGGGTCAGCTGGGCGGCGCGCGCCGTGGTCCGACCCACGAGGTTGGCGATCCCGATCCCGCGCTCGGCCAGCAGCCGCTCGTCGTCCGGGCTCAGCCCCCGCGAGGCATCGACGGTACGGGGGAGAATGCCGGCCGCGGCGAGCGAGGGCCAGAAGCGGTTGCCCGGGCGCGCGAACGGGGCGTTGACCGCGGTCGTCCACGGGCTCGGGTTGATGCCCACGATGAGCAGGCGCACCAGGCCCGCGGACTCGGCATCGCCGGGCAGCGGCAGCACGTCGTCGCGAGCCGGGCCCTCCGCCGCCGCGGCGAGCTGGGCCGGCGTGGGCCGCGCACCGGCCAGCGGCGAGGGCCAGCGCCAGGGCCGCCAGGCGGCGGGCAGCCGGGATTCGGAGCCGAGGGGAGCGGTGGGCGACATGGGACCAGCCTAGGTGCGCCTCGGGACCGGGCCCGAGGCGCACCCGCGGCGGGGGGCTCAGATGAGGCTGTGCTCCTCGAGGAGCTGGCCGATCTCGCCGTGCTCGAGCCTGCCGCGCAGGTAGCCGCGCAGCGCGGCCGGGCCGGGCATCTCCACCTTCTTGCCGTCGCGCATGCGCGCCGAGGCCTCGAGCAGGTCGCGCACATCGTACGTGGAGCCCCAGGTCTCCGGCACCCCGCGCTCCACGTCGAGGAGTTCGTAGACGGCCTCCATACCGGTGCGCACCGAGTACTCGGTCGTGAAGATCGTGTCGCGGCCGGTCTCCGCGAACTGCCCGAGGAACGCGAAGTTCGCCGCCCCCTCCGGCACGACCTGCGGCCGGTCACCCGCGCGGCGGGGCATGAAGAAGCTCGTCACGTAGGGCATCATGACCGGCACGCACCGGGCGCCGGTCGCCGCGAGCCCGGGGATCTCCTCGACGGGCACGCCCAGGTGGTAGAGCCATTCCTGGGTGATCTCCTCGCCGGTGCACTGCGCCAGGGGCTTCTTCACGTAGTCGCCGTCGACGTCGACGAACAGTCCGTAGACCCAGACGACGATCTGATCCTTCGGCTGCTTCTTGAAGTGCGGCTGGCGATTGACCGTCCAACTCAGCAGCCAGGAGGAGTCCTCGGCGGTGACGATGCCGCCGGTGACCACGCGGCCGCTGAACGGATCGCGCTGGGCGATGCGCTCGATGTAGGCGGGGATGCGCTCATCAAGCGTCGTGACGGTGGCCGATTCCCACTTCGTCTCCTCGATCGAGGAGCAGAAGACCTCCGGGCGCCCGAACGCCGTGTCCTTCTTCGCGATGCGCTTCCACAGGTCCCAGGCCGGGGCCGGGCCCTCGTTGAGGGCGGCGGGCGTGTGGTGGTCGCCGTCATCGGAGTTGTCCACGAGCGAGCCGATCGTCATGAGCGCGAGGTCGTGCGCGCCGAGCTCGATGGTCTCCTCGGCGCCGTCGCGGCGGCAGCGGATCGCGGTGGCGCGGATCTCGCCGTTGCGGTGGGCGAAGTCCACATCGAGGACCTCGGTGCCGGAGCGGAAGACGACGCCGTGCTCGGTGAGGTAGTGCATGAGCGGCAGGACGAAGGACTCGTACTGGTTGTACTTCGTGAACTTCAGCGCCGTGAAGTCGGGCAGCCCGCCGATGTGGTGGATGAAGCGGTGGAGGTAGAGCTTGAACTCGAGCGCGGAGTGCCACTCCTCGAAGGCGAACATCGTCCGCCAGTACATCCAGAACGGCGAGTCGAGGAACTCGCGGCCCATCACCTCGTCGATGCGCTTGCCCTCCATCTCGGAGCGCTCGGCGAGGAAGATCTTCAACAGGTCCTTCTGCGCCCGCTTCGGCAGGTCGAAGCGGCCCTCGTGGCCGGCGTCCTCGCCCCGGCGCACGGTGGCGCGGCGCAGCGAGTAGTTGGGGTCGTCCTTGTTGAGCCAGTAGAACTCGTCGAGCACGGAGGCGTCCTCGAGCTCCAGGGAGGGGATGGAGCGCATCATGTCCCACAGGCACTCCATGTGGTTCTCCAGCTCCCGGCCGCCGCGGATGACGAAGCCCTTCTCCGGGACGTCGAGGCCGTCGAGCGCACCGCCGGCTATCCCGCCCTTCTCGAGGATCGTGACGTTGGCGCCGGGGACCCCGGCGTCGCGGATGAGGAAGACGGCCGCCGCGAGCCCAGCCAGCCCGCTGCCGACGATGTAGGCCTTCGTCTCCTGGGCGTGCCGCGCGGGGCGGGGGCGCGCGAATGCCTCGTAGTTGCCTGCCGTGTGTTCCATGGTCCGTCCTTCCCGACGCGTGCCGGACGGCGGTCATCCGGCCTCGTAATTGAGTGTACTCAATAATGAGTCGACTACAATCGCGGTATGAGGACTCAAGATGCCATGCGGCACGGGCAAGCGGCGGTGCCGGGCAGGCGCGAGCGGGCCAAGGCGGACAAGCGCGCCCGCATCCTCGCCGCGGCGCGCGCGCTGTTCGAGGAGCGCGGGTTCGAGCGGACCTCGATGAGCGAGGTCGCGCGCGCCGCGGATGTGGCGCAGGGGACCGTCTTCCAGTACGCGGCCACGAAGGCGGAGCTGCTCATGATGGTCGCCGAGGCGCTCTGGGGCGCCCACGAGCAGGCGAACACGGCCCCGCCGCGCTCCGCGCCGGCGGCGGGGGAGCCCGCGGCCCAGATCGCGGCCCTTATCTCGCCGTTCGTCGTCGCGATGCGCCGCTGGCCCGAGCCCACGACGTGGGTCGCCCGCGAGATCCTCTTCGGTGCGGATATGCCGCACCGCCAGCGGGTCCTCGGCCGCGTCGAGGGGCTCGAGG
This sequence comes from Acidipropionibacterium thoenii DSM 20276, assembly GCF_000423445.1. Lineage (GTDB taxonomy): Bacteria > Actinomycetota > Actinomycetes > Propionibacteriales > Propionibacteriaceae > Acidipropionibacterium > Acidipropionibacterium thoenii. The sequence goes on from NZ_KE384019.1 coordinate 6,394, forward strand.
AGCAGATCGCCGCGCGCCTGCGCCACGACCGGGCCGGCGCCCCCGGCGCGGCTGCGGCAACCGGCGCCCGGCTCATCGTCACCGGGGTGCTCGCCGAGCTCAACCGCTCCCGGCAGGGGCGCATCGACGGCGAGGACGTCGATCTGGTGCTCCGCCGGCTCATCGACCTCGTGGTGGCGGGGGCGGGCGCCGCCCGGTGACCCGGAAGCCGTCCGGGCCGTTCGGGCCGCCGCTGGCACCGGCCGGCGCCGCCGCGATTGCCCACCGCGCGGCCGGCAGGCGCGTGCCCGCCACGGTCGTGTAGGGCCCCACGGTCAGGTCCTCGCCCAGCAGGGCGGGGGCGATGGCGCCATCGGAGAACTCCACTGCCGGAGATGTCGTTGTCCTCGTAGACCCCTGCTGGAGTCCATCCTCTAGCCTTGATGAGCGCCTCGGCGTCCTCCCTGTGGCGGTCCACACCCAGGCGACGGTTCTCGCGATCCTGAGAGATCCGCAGGTAGACGGCGGCCCGCCGAGGCTCAGCACTCATGGAGCCAATGGACGTCAAAGGTTATTCGGCTACGGAACGTGGTCGAGTTCCGGTTTAACGTCTAGCGTTATTGACGCTCCGCGTTATAAAGTGGTCACGTGATCAGATCGTTCGGCAGCACGGACACCGAGCGCATCTGGCATGAGCAGTACGTCAAGCGCGTCGATCGCACCGTGCAGCGGTCTACTCTGCGGAAGCTCGAGCTGATCCACGCGGCAAAGGACGTCGAGGATCTCCGGATCCCGCCGGGGAATCGGCTGGAGCGGCTCACCGGTGACCGTCGTGGCCAGCACAGCATCCGTGTCAACGCAAAATGGCGTCTCTGCTTCGTCTGGAGAGATGGAGGTGCGGACAATGTCGAACTCGTCGACTACCACTGAGGCCGATCTGATCGAACCGATCCATCCGGGGGAGATCCTGATGGACGACTTCATCGAGGGCTTCGGGATTACGCAGAACAAGCTCGCTGTGTCGATCGGCGTGCCGCCGCGGCGTATCAATGAGATCGTGCACGGCAAGCGGGGGATCACCGCGGACACGGCGATCCGTCTGGCGCGTTACTTCGGCACGTCCGAGGAGTTCTGGATGAACCTGCAGTCGAACTACGAGCTGCGCCTGGAGCGCCGGGCGCTGCGCGACAAGGTCGCTGCGATCACACCGCTGGCAGTCGCGTGACCGGCGCTGCGTGGGTCGCTGAGCGCGACCAGCAGGTGCCTGATGACCTCGCACGATTGCTTGCCACGGTTCCAGAATGGTTTGGGCGGACAGAAGCCAACGCCGAATATATCGAGGCTGCTCGGACCAAGGAGACCTGGACCGTGCGCGACACGGATGGACAGGTCATCGGTGCGACGCTGGTGGATCGGCACTTTCCCTGGGCCGCGGAGATCCACATGACCGTGGTGGAGCGTTCGGCTCACGGCACCGGGGTTGGGACCGCAATGCTCACTGCGATCGAACGTGATGCGGTTCCCCGTGGAGTTCGCCTGTTGGAGGTCAAGACACTTGGTGCATCTGATCCGGATGAAGGCTACGCCCGCACGCGTCACTTCTACGAGAAGTGCGGGTTCCTGGCGCTTGAGGAGACCAACCTCTGGGGAGACGAGACCCCATGCCTGATCATGGTGAAGTCACTTGGGGAATCGGGGGTCGCGCCGCACTGATAGGCGTCGACGCCAGAGGTTGATACGAACCGGAACTCGGTGGAGTTCCGCTTCAACGTGTGATCAGGTGGCTTTCTCGCGAGGGGCCGGGCCGTCCTAGTCTGGGAGACGAACACACCCCCTCCAAGGAGGTCATCGTGAGCATCAAGGATCCTGTGGAGAGCCGTCGCCAGTCTCTCGAGGAGATCGCGGCGAGCTGGGACCTCGAAGGGGCTCTTCCGGATGCGGAGACCTTGGAGATCGCCCGACAGTACGCCGACGGCGCCTACGAGATCGAGGAAGCGATCGAGAGGATCCGTACGTCGACTCTGTCTCGATGCGCATCGCAGCAGGCATGACCGAGATCACAGACCCGTACGTCTACCCGGGAACAGACGTTCTGCGCAACACAGTGGGGCTGATGGACCCCGATGACGCCTTCCGGTTCGAGCGCAACATGTCGTTCGCGCGTCGACGACAGTTGGAGATCAACCCGGTCCAGGGCGAATTCGATCTCAGGCATCTCTGCCGCATCCATCGGCAGCTCTATCAGGATGTGTGGGACTGGGCCGGGCAGATCCGCACGGTGGAAATCTCCAAGGGGTCCTCGCAATTCCATCCCCATACCCTCATCAGGCTCGCATTCGCCGGTGAGGTGGAGAAATTCCTGGCATCCAGCGCACTACTCAGCAACCCTCACGTCAACGATGATGCGTTCGTCCATGACGCCGCCGAACTGCTGTCGATGGTTAACTACATTCACGCTTTCCGGGAGGGAAACGGCCGGACCCAACGGGCCTACATCGATCAGATCGCAGGGCTGAGTGGTCGCCGCCTGACCTGGCGGAACGTGAGCCGACTCGACAACGAGCAGGCCTCGATCCGCGCATTCAACAGCGCAGCGGGAGCTCCCCTCGAGCTGATGCTCAGGGCAGCTCTTGAGCCCCCTGCCGCCGGATCAGCAGTCCTGGGTAGCGAGATCTAGCCTGTCGAGGGCGGTTAACTCATCAACTCCCTCACTGGCGCGTGTCCGCGCGATTCCGCGAGGGGTCGGCCAATCCGAGCAGCTGAAGTTACGGGACGCGAGGTGAGTGCACTCGGTCGGGGCACCAGGCATGCAGACTCCCCGAACGGGTTGGCCAGAGACCATCAAGGGTCCCGTGCCGATCTGCAGCACACGTGGTTACGCGCCGTTCTGTTTTCCTGGCTCAGATTCTTTCATCCGATCCATCGTCACTCGTATTGCGATGACCACCGGGATGATGAACATCTCAATTCCAAGAAGGTATCGCGTTGGATTGTTGAGGATTATGAGCAACACGCCGAGGAAGATCCCCACCACGCCCAGTGAGAGAAGCGTGATCTTGTAGAAGTGTCGTAACGTCATGGCGGCCCCTCATCTCATTTGCTCGTGTGCCAGCCCATGCCGGACGTCAACGTCCAATCCAGAGCGAAGGTAACTCGCGGACCCCCGCTGGCTGAGGTGTATCACCATCTCAGATCATATGCAGATAGTTACTCGCATCTCATCCCGGTCGCACCACTTCGCCTGACCAGACATCACAGGTGTCCAGCTGGTGTCATGATCGGCTATCGGCGGCGCCAGGTGACGGGATTTCATCATCACCTCTATCGTCAGTCCCATGGATTGGCGTGAAGACCGCATCGGCTCCGCTGCCAGAGGAGAGAACCCCACCGTTCTCGCTGAGCTCCCCAGTGGCTACGCCGTGATCGGTGACGTCCAGTTCCTTCCCGGCTACTGCGTACTACTCGGCAGGGATTCCCACACGAAGTCTCTTGCCGAGATGGCCCGCAAGGACCGAGTCCAGTTTCTGGCGGACTCTGACCTGCTCGCGACTGCGGTCGAACAGGCATGCCGCGATGCCGACCCTGCCTTCCGCCGCGTGAACATTGAAATCCTCGGCAACGCGGACGCCTTCCTCCATACCCACATCTGGCCGCGCTATGGATGGGAACCGCCCGAGATGATTCGGCGACCCGTCTGGCTTTACGGACCGGCCAGCTGGAAGGATCCGGCAACCGAGCTCGGCGACCGACACGACCACCTCCGCGCGGCCATCACCCGCCGTCTTCGGTCACTTGCCGGCGCTGACACTGTTCGCATTTCCGACTGACCTTGGGTGACCGTCAAGACCCGGTCGACCGGCTCTCGTTCCTATCATTCGGGTATGAGCGTCCCTGCTGTCGGTACTCCCGTTCCGGACGCCATCGAGCCGATGCTCGAGCAGGCGGGCCTCGGGGGGTTCGGCGTGCAGCCGGTCTGGGTCAACCAGGCCGGGGGATGGACTGTGGCCGTCCTTGGCCCCGACCGTCGACCTCAGTGGTACGCCAAGTGGAACCCGCTGTCCTCAGGGGAGTCGCTGGCCCGGGAACGTGAGCGCCTCACCTGGTTGCAGCCCCGGCATCCGGTTCCCGAACCGGTCGGTTACGACTGCGATGAGGCTCAGGAGCTGCTGATCACCAGGGCTGTGGCGGGTCGGTCCGCGGTCAGCCCGAGGTGGAGGCGCCGTCCGGATGTCGCGCTGGCGGCCCTGGGACGAGGCCTTCGCCGACTCCACCAGCTGCCGGTCGAGGACTGCCCCTTTGAGTGGGGCACCGAGACCAGGCTGGCGGGGCGAGACGTCGCAGACCTTCTCGGTGCCGACGAGCCGTCGATTGACCGACTGGTGGTGTGTCAGGGCGATCCGTGCGCACCGAACACCCTGCTCGCCGAGGACGGCGGCTTCCTGGCTCATGTCGATGTCGGCCGGTTGGGGATCGCCGATCGCTGGGCCGATCTGGCCGTCATGACATTGTCGATGTCCTGGAACTACCCGACCTTCGACGAGTCGGTCTTCTGGAGTGCCTATGGGGTGGAGCCAGATCCACAGCGGATCGATTTCTACCGCCGGCTGTGGCAGGCCGAGGACCAGGGCTGAGAGCAAATCGGGTGCTGGCCCTCCGACGGCTGGCTCGACGCCCGATCGGCCTGGCTTCCTATGATGCGCACATGAGCATTGGTGGCATGGGCCCTGGCGGCGGTCGTCCCGGCGGTGGCCGACGGGGGATCGACGAGGCGGCCCAACGGGCCCTCAACGCCCAGGCCCCCGAGGTGGCCAATCTGCGCGGTCGGGTGCTGGGACTCTTCGCCCCGTACCGGGGCAGGATCCTGGTCACCTGCCTCATCGTGGTGATATCGGCAGGTCTGGGCGTCGTCCCGCCGTTGCTGGTCAAGAGGGTCTTCGACGACGCCCTGTTCCCGCCCGGCCGGCGGCCGGTGATGGGCCTGCTGGCCGTTCTGGTCGCCGCGATGATCTGCTTCTACCTGCTGACCGCTGCCCTCAACGTGCTGCAGACCTGGCTCACCTCCACGGTCGGCAACCTGGTCACCGGGGATCTGAGGGTCCGGCTCTTCGAGCACCTGCAGAAGATGGAACTGGGATTCTTCACCCGGACGCGCACCGGTGTCATCCAGTCGAGACTGCAGAATGACGTCGGCGGCGTCTCCAGCGTGCTGACCTCCACCCTCACCTCCATCCTGGGCAACGTCGTCACCGTGATCGCCTCGCTGGTGGCGATGATCCTCATCGACTGGCGGCTCACGGTGGTCGCCGTGATCCTGATGCCCATCCTGGTTCTGGTGCAGCGTCGGGTCGGTCAGATCCGCGCGCGGATCGCCGGCCAGACCCAGGAGTCCCTGTCGGAGCTCACCGCGATCACCCAGGAGACGCTGTCTGTCTCCGGGGTGCTGCTGGCCAAGTCCTTCAACCGGCAGGCCGGTGAGGCTGCTCGCTACCGCTCCGAGAACACCACCCAGATCCGTCTGCAGGTTCGGCGTGCGATGAGTGGCCAGGGGTTCTTCGCCATCGTCCAGGTGCTGATGGCCTCGGTGCCGGCGATCATCTACCTGCTCGCCGGATGGCTCATCATCGCCGGCAGATCCGGTCTGACCGCCGGTGCCATCGTCGCCTTCACCACGGTGCAGGCGCGACTGCTCAACCCGCTGGTGGGGCTGATGCGGGTGGCCCTGGACGTGCAGACCTCGCAGGCCCTGTTCGCTCGCATCTTCGAGTACCTCGACCTGGTGCCAGCGGTCGTCGACGCACCCGACGCCCGGCCGGTCGCCGAGGCCCCCGGACCGCGAGGGCGAATCCGCCTGGACGACGTCACCTTCCGTTACCCGGACGCTACGGCCAGCTCCCCGCCCATCCTGGACCGGGTGAGTTTCACCGTCGAACCCGGCCAGCACGTCGCCCTGGTCGGCCCCTCGGGATCCGGCAAGTCCACCATCCTGTCGCTGGTGCCACGGCTGTACGACACCACCACCGGCCGGGTCGAGTACGCCGGCGCCGACGTGCGGACCCTGCAGCACTCCTCCCTGGTCGACGACGTCGGCATGGTCTCCCAGGAGACCTATCTGTTCCATGCGACGATCGCCGAGAACCTTCGATATGCCAGACCCGAGGCCACCGACGCCGAACTCATCGAGGCCTGCGCCGCGGCCAACATCCACCATGTCATCGTCGGCTTCGAGCACGGTTACGACACCGTGGTGGGGGAGCGGGGCTACCGGCTCTCCGGCGGCGAGAAGCAGCGCATCGCGATCGCCCGAGTGCTCCTGAAGGATCCGCCGGTGCTGCTGCTCGACGAGGCCACGTCGGCACTCGACACCGTCTCCGAACGCCTGGTCCAGGACGCCATCGACGAGGTCGCCGACGGCCGCACCACCCTGACGGTGGCCCACCGGCTGTCCACGATCGTGGACGCCGACATGATTCACGTCATCAAGGACGGCCGGATCGTCGAGAGCGGCAGTCATCAGGAGCTGATGGACCTGGACGGGATCTACGCAGAGTTGGCCAGCCAGCAGCTGGCGGTGCCGGCCCATCACGGCTAGCCGGCACGGCGCAGACCGTGACGGCTGCATGGGATCCGGTCTGAACTGTGACGGCGAGGGGGAGACCGGCATGAGGTCAGACCCTCGGAACAGAGCCGATCGAGGGGACACAATGGCCACATGCCCGAGATGCCCGAGATCGAGTCGCTGCGCCGGCTGTTGACCGGCAGGATCATCGGTCGCACCATCACCCGGATCGACATCGTGGCGATCAGCGCTCTGAAGACCGTCGACCCCGGCCCGCAGGCGCTCTGCCAGGAGCCGATCAGAGCCGTCGAGCGGTACGGCAAGTTCCTGGATGCCGACGCCGGGGCCGCCCATCTGGTGATCCATCTGGCCCGGGCCGGCTGGCTGAGATGGTCCCAGGACCTGCCCGGGACCCCGCCACGACCGGGCAAGGGCCCGCTGGCGGCCCGGGTGCACCTTGACGACGGGTCTGGATTCGATCTCACCGAGGCGGGCACTCAGAAGAAGCTGGCCATTCACATCGTCAGCGACCCCCAGCTGATCGACCAGGTGCGCACTCTCGGCCCGGACCCGGCAGCCGAGAGGTTCGACCGGGCGCAGCTGTCCGCAGTCCTCCACGGCGCCGGAAGGGCCTACCTCAAAGGGGTACTGCGCGACCAGCGGATGCTGGCCGGGATCGGGAACGCCTACTCCGACGAGATCCTGCACGCTGCGAGACTGTCACCCTTCAAGTCCGCCAACAGCCTGACGTCCGCCGAGATCGACGCGCTGTTCACCGCCATCAAGGCCGTCCTGGCCGATGCTCTGCGGCGCTGCGAGGGAGTGGCCGCATCCGATCTCAGGAAGGAGAAGAAGGTCGCCATGGCAGTGCACGGCCGCACCGGCATGCCCTGCCCGGTGTGCGGGGACACCATCTGCCAGGTCTGCTACGCCGACCTCAGCCTGCAGTACTGCCCGACCTGCCAGACCGGCGGCACCCAGCTCAAGGACAGGCGGATGAGCCGGCTGCTGAAGTAGCCATCTCGACGACGCCGGGAGGATCTCGACGGCATCGACTGGATACCGGGGGCCACCATGACGCAGGATGGAGGTCAATGAGTAGTGATCTGGTCTGGTACGTCTCCTACGGGTCGAACATGAACGCCGCCCGGCTCGGCTGCTATCTGCGAGGCGGCTGTCCGCCGGGGGCGCGGTTCAGCTACCCCGGAGCCCGTGACCACACCCCTCCCCGGGCCAACGCTGCGGTGATGCTGCCCGGTCAGCTCTACTTCGCAGGGGTGTCGACGGTGTGGGGAGGGGGAATGGGTTTCTACGACCCGGACGCCGAGGGACCGACGCCTGGACGCGGCTACCTCATCAGCGTCGAGCAGTTCGCCGACATCGCCCGCCAGGAGATGCACCACCGCCCGGTGGCCGACAGCCCCCTGGAAGCAGCGGTGAGGTCCGGGGTGCCGGATGGTCGGTACACCGTGGGGCCGGGCCGGTACCAGACCCTGGTGCGGGTCGGGCAGCGCGACGGGGTCGCGATGCTCACCTTCACCGCTCCCGGACACTTGGGCGATGCGGACCTCAACCAGCCGACCCCAAGCTACCTGCGGATGCTCGTTGAGGGACTGTCCCAGGCCCACGGCTGGAGCCAGCAGCGCTGCCAGCGCTACTTCGCCCGCTGCGGGGCCGACGCACTCGTGGCCTGAGCCGGCTGGGTGGATGGGGCCGACCGGGAGCTGGCGCGCGGGCGGCAGGCCGGGGGAGAGCCGGCTGCGGCCTACAGTGTGCAGCAGCTTCCAGCCGGTCACGGTATGCCGGCAGTCACACATCCAGGAGGACCGCAATGGCTCGGCCGACACCCTCTCGTGAGCTGGCGCACACAACCATCGACACTCCGGTCGGGCCGCTTCTGCTGGTCGCCAGCGGGCAGGGGCTGGTCCAGATCTCCTTCGAGTGCGAGGGGTTCGACGAGGTCCTGGACGCTCTTGCCGGCACCCTTGACGGGCATCTGGTGAGCGGGCCGTCCGTGCTGGGGGCACCTCAGGAGGCAGCGCTGGGGCAGGCCGCCCGTCAGATCGACCAGTACTTCCACCGGGCCCGGACCGCCTTCGAGGTGGCGATCGATCCCCTGGTGCTGGTGGGATTCCGAGGAGACGTGCAACGGCATCTGACCACCATCGGGTACGGGCAGACCGCCAGCTACGCCCAGGTCGCCGAGGAGCTGGGCAGGCCAGGTGCAGTCCGGGCGGTCGGTACCGGATGTGCCACCAACCCCGTCCCCATCGTGCTGCCGTGCCACCGGGTGGTGCGCAGCGACGGGGCCCTCGGCGGATATCGGGGAGGGCTGGAGATCAAACAGAGACTGCTGGATCTGGAGGCCCAGAATCTGGTGGCGGCCGGCTGAGGCCGGGTCTGCTTCCAGACGGGTGACGCTGCGCCGCTCAGCTCACCCAGCTGATCCCGGCCGCGGTGAATTCCTGGACCACCCGGGCCACCGCATCCGGATGCACCGCAGCTGTCAGACCGCCGAGCACCCGGGTCTCGAATCCCGCCAGCTCGGCGTCCAGGGCGGTCGCCCGTACGCAGTAGTCGGTGGCGATCCCGCAGATGTCGACCTGGTCGACGGCTCGCTCGCGCAGCCACTCGGCGAGCGCCTCCCCGTCGTCAGCGCCGCCGATGGTCCCCTCGAAACCGGAGTAGGCGGCTCGATAGGAGCCCTTGTCGAAGACCGCGTCGAAGGCGACATCCCTGAGCGCGGCATTGAGCTGTTGGCCCGGCGTGCCGACCACGCAGTGCGGCGGCCAGCTGTCGACGAAGTCAGGATGATCGGAGAAGTGGGTGCCCGGGTCGATGTGGTGGTCCCGGGTGGCCACCAGAAGGGAGTAGCCATGTGCTCCCGACAGCAACCCGGCGGTCCGGTGGGCGACGGCGTCTCCCCCCTGAACCCCCAGTGCGCCGCCCTCGCAGAAATCGACCTGGATGTCGACGACGATGAGTGCTGTGGCCATGGCCCCTCCCGGCAGGTAGCGTGCGACCAGTTGCGACGAACCTAGTACCACCGGTCAATCCTGCATGTCCCCGCCGCTGAGATGCCGCACGACCCGAGCTGCCGGGTACCAGGCCGGATTGGCCGATAGTTGTGTCAGCCTCCGGAAAGTTCGGACGAAAGTTGCTGGTCCGCGGCCTGATGGCGGGGTTGAATACCTAGTGAGAGGGCCACCGAGCACTTCGGCGAGGGGTCTTCTGAGGGATCTGGGGACTTGAGCGGTCCGGTCGGGAAAGGTGTCACCCGGCCGGACCGCTCAAGCGTTGTACGGGGCTCTGCTGGACAACTCTCTCAGCTGGTGGACGCCGGATCGGGCAGGGTCAGGGTCATGAGCCATTCGTGCTGCTGGCCGACCGGGTGGGCCGAGACCACGCACTGTGCCTCCTCGGCCTCTTTCTGAAGCCCCCGGATGCCCAGCCCGGTCGACGCCTCGGGTCCAGCGGCGCCCATCTCGATGGTGTTGCGCAGGCTCACCTGCCAGCCATTCGGCACGGTGGCCGAGCCGATCGTCACACGCGCCCCCAGTCCGCCGTGCTTGGCGGCGTTGGTGACCGCCTCGCTGAGAAATCGTTGCAGCAGTGTCCGCTGCTGAGCGGTGGGCAGCAGCTCGGCGGTATCGGCGCTGATGGCGAGGTGGACGTGGTCGCCGATCACCTGGAGGTCCTGGGCGGCGTCCTTGATCAAGGTGGCGACGGGCACAGCGCGATGATCTCCCGAGATCGGCAGCGGGGATCCCGCGATCGGCTCCGACTCGCCGTCGTCATTGAGCAGCCGCAGCACCCGTCGCAACTCATCGAGTGCTTTCCGGCTGGTCTGCTCGACGCTCCCCAGCAAGTCGACATCCTGTTCGGGAGACTGCTGGGAGGCATTGCGGCGAGCCCGTGCCCCGGCCAGCCCGGCGACGATCAGGGTGAGTTCGTGGGCGACATAGTCGTGCATGTCGTGGGCCAGCCGCTGCCTCTCATGCTCGGCGGCCTGCTCCACCTGCTTCTGGATGTCGGCGATCCGCTGCTCCTGGCGTCGGCGTTCGCTGCGGGCATTGAGCACTGCGCGCAGCACCAGGCCGAGTGCGGTGCTGGCGACGAGGAGGAATGCGCCGGTCCACAGGATTGCCGACGGGTCGTGGGACCACTGCGCCCACTTGATCGCCATCGCTGTCGCACCGCTCACAAGCAGCGCGGTGTTCAGTGCGACGAAGGGGAGGGTGGCCGTCGCCGTCACGACAACGCAGACGATCGGCCCCACGACTGTCAGGAGCGCAATGTTGTTGGCAGCAATGCTGACGGGGATCGCCCCCCACAGCAGGAAGGCTGCGATGCGGGGAGACCAGCACACAACCCCCAACGCTAGCGCACACAGCAGCAGTCGGACGAGCTCCACGACAGCACCGGGGGCGCCCAGTCCACGCGACGCTCCGACAAGATCGTCAAGGTTGAAGAGAATCGCGAAGCACGAGACGGTGATGGCTATCGCGCGGGGCAATGCGTGGGTTTCCTTCCAGAAACCCTCCCGTGAGCTCTTGAGTCTCATCGCTGCATGCTGACCGGCGCCCCCGGGTCGGGGGAATGACCTATCGGCAGTAATTGGGCAGCCAATAGCACATCATCGAGTTGAGACCCAAGGGCGTGACCTTCGTGGCGCTGCTCGGGCTGGAGCTGATCGGGGCGGCCTGGGCCGGCACGGCGCCCAATCCCAGCGAGGCGCTGAGCAGGACAGCGGCGACAAGAGCTCTGACGGAACGGTGCGTTTTCATCTCTGAATCTCCTGATGACTGTGAGGGACGCTGTAAATGATGAGGGACGGGGGCTCTGGGGCTTCGGACCGGTGGGCTCCGCCGACCGCGCTCAGGCGGTCGATGCTGCCCACACTAACTGGTGCCCGGCGAGTCGTTGTCGGCGGGTTGATGAATGGCAGAAATGTATCACCGGGGCGCCAGCAGGGATCACCCTTCCCAGTCGTGAATGCTGTGTCGTCGGCGAACACCGGCATCGGCGGATCGGGGTCGCGGGGCAGGGGCATCGGCGAATCGGGGCATCGGCAGATGTCGGCACGAGCAGATACCCTGTCGGAGTGAGCAAGCTGAGAGTCCTGGTGGTCGATGACGACCAGGTCCTGCGCGACGGACTGGCAGCCTTGCTGCGCTTCGACCAGACGGTGCCGATCGAGTCCGTGGAGACCGCCCGTGACGGCCAGGAGGCACTGGTGAGGTGCATCGCCGATCCGCCCGATGTCGTCGTGATGGACATCAGAATGCCGCGGATGGACGGCGTCGAGGCGACGCGCAGGATCGTTCGGGAGCACCCCGAGATCAAGGTCCTCGCGCTGACGACCTTCTCGACCCAGGAGTACGTCGCCTCGATGCTGGCCGCAGGCGCCAGCGGCTACCTGGTCAAGGACAGCACCGAGGAGCTGTCGGAGGCGCTGCGGGCCGTGCTGGCTGACGAGTTCTACATCTCCCCGCGACTGTCCAGCGTGCTGGTGAAGATGGTGCGGGGCTCCGTAGCTGCGGTGGACTCGGGTCCCGCAGATGGCGACGAGCCGGCGTCTCACCCGGGGGGATCGCGGTTCCTTCCCGACCTTCCGCTGACGGAGCGAGAGTGCGAGGCAGTCGGCTGGTTGGCCCACGGCTACTCGAATGCCGAGATCGCAACGGCGATGGGTGTCTCGGTGGGATCGATCAAGGGATATCTCAGCAGAGCGGGCGAGAAACTCGGCGTCCGCGACCGCGTCCAGGTCCTTCTCGAGGCCGCCCGGCTCGGCATCGTCACACTCGGGACAGACGACGACTGAACCTGATGCCGGGCTTCACGGCCCAGCTCGCCGGCGGTTCCCCTGTGCGCTTCCCCCTCCTATAGTTCGGGGAACATCAACCGTGGAGGGCAGACCGATATGGCAAGTGCACCAGACCGTGGCGAGGCATCACAGGCCGGTGAACCGCGACAGGATCGGCGTCTCGAGGTCTCCGACGTCACCGTCGTCGAGCCAGCAGTTCTGAGGAAAACCATCGCCGGCACCATCGTCGGCAACCTGATGGAGTGGTACGACATCGGGGTCTACGGCTATCTCGCGGTGATCATCGGCCGGGTCTTCATGCCCGGCGGTTCGCCCACCGCGCAGAACCTGTTCTCCCTGGGAGTCTTCGCGGTGACCTTCATCGCACGGCCGCTCGGCGGAGTGGTGCTCGGCCAACTCGGGGACCGAGCCGGCCGGCAGAAGGTGCTCGCCTTCACCCTGCTGATGATGGCCTCGGCGACCTTCCTCATCGGGGTCCTGCCCGACTACTCGAAGATCGGGTTCTGGGCGCCGATCCTGCTGATCGTCCTCAAGCTGCTGCAGGGATTCTCGACCGGTGGGGAGTACGCCGGTGCGACGACCTTCCTCACCGAGTTCGCCCCCGACCGGCGCCGCGGATTCCTGGCCGCCCTGCTGGACCTGGGCTCCTACCTGGGATTCGCCTTCGGCGCCGCGGTCGTCTCGGTGCTTCAGCTCACCCTCTCCCCGGACTTCATGGCCAGCTGGGGATGGCGTCTGCCGTTCATGTTCGCCCTGCCCTTCGGGCTGGTGGCGCTGTACTTCCGCTCGCAGATCGAGGAGACCCCGGCCTTTCAGGAGGCCAAGAAGCTGCAGCAGGAGGAGGACAGCAAGGGGCCCAAGTCCTTGCGGGAGGTGGTGGCCACCTTCTGGCGCGAGATCCTCGTCGCCATCACGCTGGTGGCCGCGGCCAACACCGCCGGATACGCCCTCACCAGCTACATGCCGACCTATCTCACCAGCACGCTCGGCTACGACGAGGTGCACGGCACCCTGCTGACCTTGCCGGTGCTGATCGTGATGAGCCTGTGCATCCCGCTGGCCGGGGCCCTGTCAGACCGGATCGGCCGGCGGACGGTACTGCGGATGGCCTCGATCGGAGGCGTCGTGCTGGCGATACCGGCCTTCCTGCTGATGATGCACGGGGTCGTCTGGTCGACCCTGCTCGGGCTCTTCGTGCTCTCGGTGCCGGTAGCCCTCTACGTCTCCAATCTCGCCTCCTGCCTGCCGGCGCTGTTCCCGACCTCCTCCCGCTACGGGGGTATGGGCATCTCCTACAACATCGCAGCTGCGGTCTTCTCGGGCACCGCGCCGTTCATCATGGAGGCCCTGGTCGCCCTCACCGGCAAGGCGCTGGCCCCGGCATTCTGGGTGATCCTCACCTCGGTCGCCGGGTTCATCGCGATCTTCTTCCTGCCCGAGTCGGCACGTCGTCCGCTGCCGGGCGGGATGCCGACGGTCTCCAGCGATCAGGAGGCCTCCCAGCTCGTGGAGGGGCAGGAGGCCAATCGGGACCTGGACGTCGACGAGGTCTTCCGCCAGTTCGAGTTGGATCGCGAGGGGTCATCGGTTCGCTGAACCAGGGATCGGCCAGGACCGGCGATCCTGGCGAACCATCGGCGGCACCGCTGCGCAGCCCGTAGGCTCGGACCGTGTCCAAGGCCGCCAGGAGTGTGCAGCAGTACTGGGCCGAGCAGGTCGAGTTGATGAGGACGCTGCCGGCCCAGGTAGCCCGCCGCGATCCCGATGGCATCCATGACCTTCGGGCAGCGGGACGCCGACTGCGGGCCACCATCCGGATCTACCGTCCATTGCTGCACCAGAAGCAGGCGGTCCGGCTGCTCGACGAGTTGCTCTGGTACAACGGCGTCCTCGGGCAGGCCCGCGACGCCGAGGTGGCCGCGCAGCATGTCAAGGAGCTGCTGGAGGCCGCCGGTCGTGGGTCGGAGCCGCACGACGCCGACCTCGAGGGTGCTGAGGAGTTGCTCCACCGCCTCGGCGCCGAGCAGGAGCGCACCGCACGGCAGGTCGATCAGATGCTGGCCGGCGACCGGTCGCAGGCTCTGATCGGCGAGCTGACGCAGTTCGCCTCCGATCCGTGGCGCAACTCGCTGGCCAGGTCCGGTAAGGGGCCGAGGAGGTCGAGGATCCTCGCCAGAGTGGCCTGGGCCGAGAACCGGGCCGCGGAGATCCGGGAGCAGCTCGATGACGTCGGTCTGGCCGGCGAGGCGCTGGCGCCGACCAGGCACCGGCTCCGTCGCCGGATCAAGGCCGCCCGGTATGCCCACGAGTCCCTCGGCGAGTCGGTCAAAGGAGCCGCCGAACGGGCCGATCGTCACGCCGAGGCAGCTGACGTGCTGGGCGAGATGCAGGACGCCGTGGTGGTGGCGCAGGTATTGGCCGGGGACTCCTCGCAGGCGGCTGAGGCGGTCATCGCCGAGCAGCGGAGACTCTCCGAGGACGCTGCTCGGCGTGCTCCCGGGATCGTTGACAGGGCCTTGTCATGACCGTCGAAACCTGTTCATCTGGCATGGTCGGTCCGACGACGGATGCCGAGTCGTGGGGCACGGTTGTGGCCGGCCGACACCGGCTCCGTGACGGCTTGTGGATGTGGCAGGATTGAGCACACGCTCGCAGCTCGCGGGTCAGGGGCTCCCGTATCCGGGGGCGCGGGAGGGATTCATGGCACCGGTCGATCTCACGATTACGGCGGAGTGATCGATCGTGTCCCAGTACGCCCCCAACGATGTGCTGTCCCAGCTGGTCGGAGACCGGTTGCGCGCCATCGAGATCGCAGCCGGTGAACCGCTGCGACTGGCGTTCTCGCACCCGGGGCGGTCCACCGACCGGGTGTTCAGTACCCGCGTCTGGCCGAGCATCGAGAGGTCGGCCGGAACCTGGCGGGACGGCGACATGGGGTACACCGACCTGCTGCGTCAGCTCATCGGCGCCGAGGTGACCGGGACCGTCGAGCGCAGTCGTCACGGGCTGCGTATCGACCTGACCCGGGGCTCGCTGATCCTGAGCCCGAGACGTGCCGACCCGTCCCGGGAGATCGCCCTGCTGTCAGGTTTCGAGGACGGCCGGTGGATGGCCTGGTGGCCCGGGGACTATGCCTTCGAGGATCTGGTCTGAAGGCACTCGCGGCCACCGTCGGAGTACACCCACCGGCGCTGCGAACCCCGCAGTGGATCCGCTGGGGGAGGACCACTCAACCGATCCTGTTCAGCAGGTCGGTCAACGCACCGATCTCGAAGCATCCGGCCGGCAGCTGCCCGGCGGCGCCGGCAGCAGCGGGTTGCTGCTCGCCACTTGGCCTCAGCAGGGCCCCCGCCAGCCCGGCGGCGGCGGCAGCCTGGACGTCGATCGGGCGGTCCCCGACGCACAACATCTGATCGGCCACCAGATCATGACGGGCCATCAGTAGCAGATACATCGCCGGATCGGGCTTGCGGGGATAGCCATCGGGGGCGCAGACCAGATCATCGGGGTGCAGTCCCAACCCGTCGAGCAGGGCCTGGGCGCTGGTGCGGTCGCGGTGGGTCGCCACCAGGTTCAGCCCGCCGGCGGCGTGCACAGCCGCCATCACCTGGGTGGCCCCGGCCATCAGCGGCGCGGGATGACTCTCCCAGCGCAGTTTCAGGGCGCTGTACGCCTCGTCGAGCCGTTCCCGTGGCACACCGTGGCGGGCAGACAGCACCTCGATGGCATGGTTGATCGACCGGGACCTCAGTACGGCGACCTCCTGCAGGTGCTCGTGCCGGTCAGCGTCCTCGGGGGCGGCGGCGGTACCCCAGACGGCGTCCGCCAGCGCCCTGTCGACCTCCGGATAGGTGTCGACGAGGGTTCCTCCCATGTCCCAGATGATCGTGTTCATCACTGCCCAGTCTGGCAGGCGACCGGCAACCCCGCGAGTACCCTCACCCGGTGTGGCAGTTGAGCACGAACCGGATCCGTGGGCGATGCAACTGGTCGTGATGCGCGACCGGCACCACCCGGCACGCCAGGTCGACGTCTGCGAGGTGGCGGCCAGGGCTGTCGTCAGCCTGCTCGACGACCCTCGTTCGGCCGAGGGCGGGCGATGGTTCGCAGCCGTCCAGCACTGGAACGACAACCGGATCCGCAAATTGGTCCGTCGCGCCGACGGCAAGCGCTGGACCGACGTCCAGCTGCTCGACGGGATCACCGTCAGCCAGCACGGTATCGAGGGCTTCGGGCCTGCTGCGGTGCGGGTCTTCGCGCCGGCTCCGGCCCGTCCGCTGCCCAAGGCACTCGACAAGCTGCAGGTCTCGGGAACCCACTTCCCCGACGAGGGCCTCAGCGCCAACTCCGATGCCATCGTCACCATCGAGATCAACCCGAACCTGGAGATCACCAGCGGCAAGGCCGCCGCCCAGTGCGGCCACGCAGCCCAGCTGGCCCGCCAGATGATGCCTCCCGAGGCGCTGGCGGCCTGGCGGGCCGACGGTTTCCGGGTGAGCGTCCGCACCGCCGGCCACCAGCAATGGGATGAGGCGGTCCGGCCGGTCTCGATCGTCGACTCCGGGTTCACCGAGCTGGACGGGCCCACCGAGACGACCCGGGCCTACTGGCGCGGCTGATCGCCTCGCACGGGCGACGAGGCGACCGGACGAGGCCCGTGGCCCCGGCCCGGCGCCGGCCGGCACGAACCGGTAGCATCTGGCCATGGCACAGCTTCTATTGACCGCAGTCGGCGCCGACCGTCCAGGGATCGTGTCCTCGGTGGCGGCGAAGGTCTCCGCACACGGCGGCAACTGGCTCGAGAGTCGGATGGCCCTGCTGGCAGGGGAGTTCGCCGGCATTGTCCTGGTCGACATCGACGACCAGAAGGTCGAGGAGCTGCGTGCCGGACTGGCGGAGCTGGCCGCCGAGGGGCTGGATGTCACGGTGACGCCGACCAGACCGATCACACCACCCGATCAGACGGTGTACGCGGTGCGCCTGGTCGGCCACGACCGCCCCGGCATCGTCAGTCAGGTCACCGGTGCGATGGCCGGCCTCGGAGCCACCATCGACGATCTGGACACCGGGGTGCGCGACGCGCCGATGGGCGACGGGGTGCTCTTCGAGGCCGAGGCCAAGGTGCGGCTCACCAGCGCCACCACTGTCGATGATCTGCGCGAGGCTCTTGAGCAGATCGCGTCGGAGCTGATGGTCGACATCGAGATGGTCGAGGCGGGCTGAGCTCAGCCCGACTGAGCACTCAGCTGCTGGGCTCACGGTCCTGGTGCTCGTGGGGAGGGGTTCCTCGCCAGGTGTGGGTGCGTTCGGCCTCCTCCAGTTGACGCCGGTAGCGTCGTTGGAATCCCGCCGATCCGGCCCGGTCGTCGTCCCGTTGGCGGACCATCCGGGTGTCGGCGTCGACCAGTACGCAGTTGGAGCAGATGTAGTGCATCGGAAGCTGCCAGATGAGGCAGCAGGACGACCGGACGAAGGGTCCCTCGGTGGTTCCCGAGCCACGAAGCTGCGGAGTGGTGAGCAGTCCGGCCCGTATCGTCTGTGCGGCGCCGGCCAGATCGGGCCGGGCTGCGCCGATCACCTCGCAGGATCCGACGACCGCGGCGGCGACATCCCCGATCAGGACCTTTCGGGACAACCGGCAGGACTGCGAGATCACCGTGACCAATGGCAGCACCAGACCCTCGAGGGCGGCCAGTGGATCGGCGCGGGTCGGCGCAGCCGTGGTCGCCAGCGGGATGGGGCCGCGCTGGACCCGTCTGAGCCAGGTCGTCCGGGGATCCGCATGTAGCGTCACCGAGCCCAGTACGGCAGCCCCCAGCACCGGCGACAGCAGCCGGGAGAACAGACCCAGGGCCATCGTCGAGGCCACCGCACGGACCTGTCGAGGCCCGTCCCCGATCCCGCCGATGGCATCACGGGTGTTCCTCACCCGCTCCATCACGGCCTCGGGGGTCAGCATCGCCGACAGCGGCATCCATCCGCTGGATGCCCTGATCTGCCCACCATCGGCCAGCTCGAAATTGGGACCGAAGATGTCTGCTGCGAACGGCGAACCAGTCATGACCTGCCCCTGTGAGCGCTTGGCCTTCTCATAAACTCTTTGCATGGTAGACCGCCGCACATTCCTGGCAGCGATTCCGCTCCTCGCCCTGGCCGCCTGCACGGGCCGGGGTTCCGACGGGCAGCCTGCCCCCAGTCCCTCCGACCCATCGACCGGCGCGAGGTCGTCGGCGCCGTCCCCGACCGGCTCGGCGAGCGGGTCGGCCTCTGTCTCGACTGCCTCCGCCTCAGCTGCTCCGGCCACCGGCACGGTGGTGGTGAACCGCACCGTCACGACCGGGCTCAATGTCCCCTGGGGGATGGTGCGACTGCCCGGCGGTGACGTCCTGGTGACCTCGCGTGACACCGCTGCCATCACTCGGATCAACCTGAGCTCCGGGGCCGAGACCGCGCTGGGCACCGTCTCGCAGTCGGTGAGCAATGTGTCCTCCGGTGGCGAGGCAGGCCTGCTCGGCATCGCGGCGTCCCCCGACTTCGCCTCCGACCGGCTGCTCTTCGTCTACCACTCCACCGGCAGTGACAACCGGGTCGCGCGGCTGCGCTATGAGGAGTCGGCTCCTGCCGGCAGCCAGCTGTCGGGCTACACCGCGGTTCTCACCGGGATTCCGCACGCCGTCCACCACAATGGCGGCGGGCTGGCATTCGGGCCCGACGCGATGCTGTACGCCAGCACCGGAGACGCCTCGCAGAGCTCTCGCTCCCAGGACCGCAATGATCTGGGCGGCAAGATCCTGCGGATGACGCCGTCCGGCCAGCCGGCGTCCGGCAATCCGTTCAGTGGTTCCGTGGTGTGGACGCTGGGACACCGAAACGTTCAGGGGATGGCCTGGGATGCCCAGGGTCGGATGTGGGCCTCGGAGTTCGGTGACCACCAGGCCGATGAGCTCAACCTCATAGAGAAGGGCCGCAACTACGGGTGGCCCGATGTCGAGGGAACCGGCGGTGGCTCCGGTCTCACCGACCCGGTCGCCACCTGGGGTACCGATGTCGACTCCCCGAGCGGAATCGCGATCGCCGGCGGGTCGGTGTGGATGGCCGCTCTGCGCGGTGCGAGATTGTGGCGGGTCCCGCTGGCTGGGACGAAGCTGGTCGCCGATCCGGCCAGCTTCCTGCAGGGCAGCCATGGTCGGCTGCGCAGTGTGCTGGCCCTGGATGACCACACCCTGCTGGTGGGCACCAGCAATACCGATGGCCGATCGCAGCCCGGATCCGGGGACGACCGGCTGTTGGAGCTCAAGGTGACCTGATCGGGTCCTGCGACATTCGTCGGAGCGGTGCCCGTGGCACAATAGTGATACGTCAACAAGTTTGGAGAACTCGTGGTGCATTTCGCCGGTCAAGATCTCGACGTCCGCTCGCTGGTGCTGGGGGGCAACACCTTCGGATGGACCAGTGACGAGAAGGAGTCCTTCGCAGTACTGGATGCCTTCACCGCCGATGGTGGGGGATTCATCGACACCGCGGACGGTTACTCGGCCTGGGTGCCGGGCAACCACGGCGGCGAGTCGGAGACCATCATCGGGCACTGGTTGAAGGCATCCGGCAAGCGCGACCAGGTGGTCATCGCCTCCAAGGTCGCCACCCACCCGCAGTTCAAGGGACTGGCCCCCGACAACATCGCCGCCGCAGCCGACGCCTCACTGGCGCGGCTGGGCACCGACCACATCGATCTCTACTACGCCCATTTCGATGACGACACCCAGACGGTGGCTGACATGGCACGGGCCTTCGACGCGCTGGTGCGCGCCGGAAAGATCGGACACATCGGGCTGTCGAACTTCTCGGTGGCCCGCGAGCTGGAGTGGTTCGAGGTCGCCGATCGCGAGGGGCTGGCCCGTCCGGTGGCCCTGCAGCCGCAGTACAACCTGCTCCACAGGTCGGATGTCGAGGGTCCCGCTGGTTACGGCGCCCTGGCGGCCGAGAAGGACCTGGCGCTGTTCAGCTACTTCTCCCTCGCCTCGGGTTTCCTGACCGGCAAGTACGCCAGCGTCGAGGACGTCAAGGGCGCCTCCCGGGCCAGTGGCATATCCGGCTACATGCCTGACGAGGCCGCGCGTTCTGCAGCATTCGGCGTGCTGGATGCCGAGCGTCAGATCGCGGCTGCCCACGGCGTCGAGATCACCAGCGTCTCGCTGGCCTGGTTGCTGGCCAAGGGGGTCACCGCCCCGATCGCCTCGGCCCGGGTCCCCGAGCAGCTGCCCGCTCTGCTGGCCGCCACCGAGCTGGAACTGGGAGCTGAGGAGGTCGAGGCTCTCGACAAGGCCTCGGCACCTTTCGTGGGCAGGTCCTGAGCCCAGCGCGGGCATCTGGTGGGGTGGCCGCGGGTCGATGAGCTGCCCGAGCCTTCCGGCTCGGCTGTTCGTCGCTGGCGCAAGTCGTTGCGGCCGGTCAGGGGGCTCACAAGAATGGCCTCATGGCCGAAACGAAGTTCAAGGGAAATCCCGTTCACACCGTCGGAGAGCTGCCCGCTGTCGGGGCGGCTCTTCCCGCGTTCACCCTCACCGGATCCGATCTCGGTGAGCTCACCAGCGACTCGCTGGCGGGCAGCACGCTGATCCTCAACATCTTCCCGAGTCTGGACACCGGCACCTGCGCCGCCAGTGTGCGGACCTTCAACAAGCAGGCGGCCGACCTCCCGGAGGCCACCGTGCTGTGCGTCTCCAACGACCTGCCGTTCGCCCAGTCGCGGTTCTGCGGGGCCGAGGGGATCGACAATGTCACGACGGCCTCGGGATTCCGTTCCAGCTTCGGTGACGATTTCGGCGTCACGATGACCGATGGGCCGCTGGCGGGTCTGCTGGCCCGTTCAGTGGTCGTCGTCGATGCCTCGGGGACCGTCACCTACACCCAGCTGGTCCCCGAGATCGCCGATGAGCCCGACTACGACTCGGCTCTGGACGCCGCGTCCAAGGCCTGAGGAGCCGCCGCTGCCGCTGCCGCCACTGGCGCTGCAGTCCACGTTCGTCCTCAGATCCGACGTTCGTCCTGGAATTCCAGGACGAACGTCGGATCTGAGGACGAACGTCGTGAGGGGCCCCAGAAGCCAGCGGAGCCAACCTCGTCGATGCTGGCAGTTCCCACTTCGAGGGGGTGGTTGAGGGTCGGGACGGGGAGTGCCCTCCCAGACCCGGATCAGTCGTTGCCGAAGAGGTCTCTGGTGTAGACCTTGTCGGCGACGTCGGCCAGGTCGGGGGTTCTGCGGTTGGCGATGATGAGGTCGCACTCCTTCTTGAAGGCGTCCAGGTCGTGGGTGACGGTGGACCGGTAGAACTCGTGGCCCTGGTAGGTGGGTTCGTAGACCACGACCTCGATGCCCTTGGCCTTGATCCTTTTCATCACTCCCTGGATGGAGGAGGACCGGTAGTTGTCGGAACCGGCCTTCATCACCAGCCGGTAGACCCCCACCTTCTGCGGGTTGCGCGCCACGATGTCGGCGGCCACCCAGTCCTTGCGGACCGTGTTCGAGTCCACGATCGCCCCGATCAGGGTCTGGGGCACGTCCTGGTAGTTGGCCAGCAGCTGGCGGGTGTCCTTGGGCAGGCAGTAGCCGCCGTAGCCGAAGGACGGGTTGTTGTAGTGGTCGCCGATCCGCGGATCCAGGCACACCCCGTCGATGATCTGGCGGGTGTCCAGTCCCCGTTGGGCCGAGTAGGTGTCCAGCTCGTTGAAGAACGACACCCGCATCGCCAGGTAGGTGTTGGCGAACAGTTTGGTGGCCTCGGCCTCGGTGGACCCGGTCAACAGCACCGGCACCTCAGGGTCGGCGGCACCTTCGACCAGCAGGTCGGCGAACCGGCGGGCCCGATCATCGGTGCCCCCCACGATGATCCGGGAGGGATGGAGGTTGTCGGCCAGGGCCTGGCCCTCCCGCAGGAACTCCGGGGAGAACACGATGTGCAGTCCGGGGTGCTCGGCGCGGGTGGCCTGGGTGAACCCGACCGGCACGGTGGACTTGACGACCACGGTGGCATCGGGGGCCATCTGGGCGACCTGGTCGATGACCGAGACCACCGAGGAGGTGTCGAAGTAATTGGCGGCCGGGTCGTAGTTGGTGGGCGTGGCGATCACCACGACATCAGCGCCCGGGTAGGCCTGGGCCGGGTCGGTGGTGGCATGCAGGTCCAGATCACGATCTCCCAGGTACTCCTGGATCTGGGGATCGACGATGGTGGTGTGGCCGGCATTGACCAGATCCACCCGCTCAGGATTGATGTCAACGGCAGTCACCTCATTGTGCTGCGACAACAGCACCGCCATCGCCATCCCCACATAACCCAACCCAGCAACCGCGATCCTCGTCTTCACCGTCCACACTCTAGGGGGTCGGGCGCCGCTGTCCGCCTTCCGGGGAAGGATGGAGCTGCAGGAGATTAGTCTGGCGCCATGGACTGCATCACTCTGACAGCTGACGACGGCGCCCAGATCGACGTGGTGGTCTGGCAGCCCGGTGCCGGGCCCGATGGCGCCGGGGTGCAGCCCCGGGGAATCGTGCAGCTGGTCGTCGGAATGCGCGACTACGCCGCCCGCTACGATCAGTTCGCCCGTGTCCTGGCGGCCGACGGCTGGCTGGTGATCGCCGGTGAGAACCGGGGCGGGGGCCCCCGGGCGCTGGTCTCGGGAGAGCTCGGGCAGATGCCCGATCGCGGCTACCACCAGCTCCTCGACGACATGTCGATGGTGATCGATCACTTCCGGACCGGTCGGCTCAACCTGCCGTGGGTGCTGGTCGGGCACTCGATGGGCTCGTTCCTGGCACGGATGATGGCCGCCCGTCGCGGCCGGGAGCTCGCAGCCCTGGTGCTGATCGGCACCGGCTGGTCGCTGGACCCGATGACCTCGCTGGGGATCGGGGTGGCTGAGGCCCAGATCGCGCTGTCGGGTGAGGATCGGCGCAGCCGGTTGATGAACACCCTGATCTTCGGCAGTTTCAATGCCGCCTTCCGGCCCACCAGGACCGATTTCGACTGGCTCACGCGGGATCGGAAGATGGTCGACGCGTACATCGCCGATCCACTGTGCAATTGCGTCTGCAGCGCGGACTTCTACCGTGAACTGCTGACCCTGCTGCGATCGGCCAACAGTGTGGACGTGATGCGGGCCACCCCGCCGCAACTGCCGGTCGGCCTGTTCAGCGGGGAGGCCGACCCGGTGGGCGCAGCCGGGCGGGGAGTACGTCAGGTCGCCAGTCGGCTGCGGGCCGACGGGGTCCGAGATGTCAGCGTGGTGCTCTACCCGGGCGCCCGCCATGAGATCCTCAACGAGATCAACCGGACCCGGGTCCACGACGAGATCCGGCAGTGGATCGACGAGAAGGTCCCGGCGGCCCAGCTGACCCAGGCCTCCTGACCGGCGCCGTGCACGGATGCCGGGCCGGTGAACACCCCCACCCCGGCGGTCGGCGCCAGAGCTTCTTCGATACGATAGGGATCGCTGGTGTTGGGGTCTCGAGAGTGGTCCCGACCGAAAGAGGGAAGCCGGTGAGATTCCGGCGCTGCCCCGCAGCGGTGAGTGGGAACGACATCACCATCGCCGCCAGGTCCGCGGTCCAGATCGCGGGCTCGACGGTGATCAAGCACTGGGCCACGGCCCGGGAAGCGGTGACGTAGGACCTGCCAGTCGGCGAAGATCCGTCGACGGGCGGGGTGCCCGCAAGTCCGAATACCTGCCGGCACGTCTTCGCACCGCCGCGTGCGATGCGGTACCGCGGACCTCGAGGGGAGGTCTTCGGCACATGTCCATCCACAGCGGAGCAGGAGTCTGCAGAGTATGACTGATCCCGACAACCCCGGCGAACCGGCGCAGTCCGACGTCCCCGAGGCGCTCACCCTGGCCGGGGATTTCCCGGCCCCCACGCAGGAGCAGTGGGAAGCTGAGGTGGCCAAGGTGTTCAACCGGGGCCGCCCCGAGGGCAAGCAGCTCACCTTTGAGCAGTCGTTGAAGCGCATGGAGCCGACCACCGTCGACGGCGTGCAGTTCGAGCCCATGTACACCCGGGCAGATGCCCCCGAGCACCTCGGTGCTCCCGGCGTCACCCCCTTCACGCGTGGCACCACCATCAAGACCGGGGACATGGACGCCTGGGACGTCCGGTCCCTCCACGAGGATCCCGACGCCGATTTCACCCGCAAGGCGATCATCGCCGACCTGGAGCGCGGCGTCACCTCCATCTGGCTGCGGGTCGGAGCCGACGCCGTCAAGCCCGAGGACATCGCCGGTGATCTCAAGGACGTGCTGCTGAACCTGGCCAAGGTCGAGGTCTCCAGCCGCGACGACCAGGCCGCCGCCGCCAACGCCCTTCTCGACGTCTACTCCTCCTCGGACCTGGCGCCCGAGGAGTTGTCCTTCAACCTGGGTATCGATCCCATCGGGCTCGCCGCTCTCAACGGCACCAAGGCCGACCTGTCCGGGATGTCCGAATGGGTCAAGAAGATCGAGCCCTACAAGAACTCGCGAGCCTTCGTCGCCGACGGCACCCTCTACCACAACGCCGGCGCCGGGGACGTCGCCGAGCTGGCCTGGGAGATCGCCACCGCCGTCGAGTACGTGCGAGCCCTCATCGAGCAGGGAGTCAGCGCCGAGGAGGCCTTCGACGCCATCAACTTCCGCGTCACGGCCACCCACGACCAGTTCCTCACCATCTCCCGGCTGCGTGCCCTGCGGGTGCTGTGGAACCGGATCGGCGAGGTCTTCGAGGTTCCCGAGGCCAAGCGCGGGGCCCGTCAGCAGGCTGTCAGCAGCTGGCGAGAGCTGACCCGCGACGATCCCTTCGTCAACATCCTGCGTGGCACGATCTCCACCTTCGGTGCCGCTGTCGGCGGCGCCGAGGCGATCACCACACTGCCCTTCGACGGTGCCATCGGGCTGCCGAGGAATCAGTTCACCCGCCGGATCGCCCGCAACACCGGCATCGTGCTGTCCGAGGAGTGCAATATCGGACGGGTCAACGACCCGGCCGGTGGCTCCTTCTACGTCGAGTCCCTCACCAAGACCCTCGCCGAGGCGGCCTGGAGCAAGTTCCAGGAGGTGGAGGCAGCCGGTGGTTTCGCCGCCTTCCTCGCCGACGGCAAGGTGGAGGCCGAGCTGGCCACCCTGAACGCCGAGCGCGCCAAGCGGCTGGCCACCCGCAAGCAGCCGATCACCGCCGTCTCGGAGTTCCCGATGATCGGGGCCCGTTCGGTGGAGGCCAAGCCCTTCCCGCCGGCAGCGGCTCGCAACGGCCTGGCATGGCACCGCGACTCCGAGGTCTTCGAGGCCCTGGTCGACCGGTCGGGCAAGGCTCCCGAGCGCCCCGAGGTCTTCCTGGCCTGTCTGGGCACGCGGCGCGACTTCGGCGCCCGCGAGGGCTTCTCCGCGCCGATGTGGCACATTGCCGGCATCGAGACCCCAGAGGTCGAGGGCGGGTCCCTCGAGGACATCGTCTCGGCCTTCAAGAAGTCCGGGACCACCGTGGTGGACCTGTGCTCCAACAAGAAGGTCTACGCCGACCAGGGCCTGGCCGTGGCCAAGGCCCTCAAGGAGGCCGGAGCCAGGAAGGTCTACCTGTCCGGCGCCTTCAAGGAATTCGGTGACGACGCCGCGGAGGCCGAGCAGGTCTTCGACGGTCGGGTCGCCATGGGGATGGACGTTGTCTCGGTCCTCTCCGACACTCTGGACACGTTGGGAGTTGCCAAGTGAGCACCTTGCCCCGTTTCGATCAGATCAGTCTCGGCGACGCGAAGGTTCCTGCCGATGTGCAGGAGCGGTTCGCCAAGCTCGCCAAGGCAGCCGGTGAGAAGGAGCCGTGGCTGACCCCTGAGCAGATCCCGGTGGGCCACCTCTACAGCGAGGACGTCTACAAGGACATGGACTGGCTCGGCACCTATGCCGGCATCCCGCCCTTCGTGCACGGCCCCTACGCCACGATGTACGCCTTCCGCCCGTGGACCATCCGCCAGTACGCCGGATTCTCCACCGCCAAGGAGTCCAACGCCTTCTACCGCCGCAACCTGGCGGCCGGTCAGAAGGGCCTGTCGGTGGCTTTCGACCTGCCGACCCACCGTGGCTACGACTCCGACAACCCCCGCGTCCCCGGTGACGTCGGCATGGCCGGTGTGGCCGTCGACTCCATCAAGGACATGGAGGAGCTGTTCGCCGGCATCCCGCTGGACCAGATGAGCGTGTCGATGACGATGAACGGCGCTGTGCTGCCGATCCTCGCCCTCTATGTGGTGGCCGCCGAGCGCCAGGGCGTCAAGCCCGAGCAGCTCGCCGGGACGATCCAGAACGACATCCTCAAGGAGTTCATGGTTCGTAACACCTACATCTACCCGCCGCAGCCCTCGATGCGGATCATCGCCGACATCTTCGCCTTCACCAGCGCGAACATGCCGAAGTGGAACTCCATCTCGATCTCCGGCTACCACATGCAGGAGGCCGGCGCGACCGCCGACATCGAGATGGCCTACACCCTGGCCGATGGCGTCGACTACATCCGCGCCGGTGAGAATGTCGGCCTGAAGGTGGATCAGTTCGCACCGCGGCTGTCCTTCTTCTGGGCCATCGGGACGAACTTCTTCATGGAGGTCGCCAAGATGCGCGCGGCCCGCATGCTGTGGGCCCGCCTGGTCCACCAGTTCGGTCCGAAGAACCCCAAGTCGATGAGCCTGCGGACCCACTCGCAGACCTCCGGCTGGTCGCTGACCGCCCAGGACGTCTACAACAACGTCGTCCGCACCTGCGTGGAGGCGATGGCCGCCACCCAGGGCCACACCCAGTCCCTGCACACCAACTCGCTGGATGAGGCCATCGCGCTGCCGACCGATTTCTCGGCCCGGATCGCCCGTGGTACCCAGCAGTTCCTCCAGCAGGAGTCGGGTACCACCCGGGTCATCGACCCGTGGAGCGGTTCGGCCTATGTCGAGAAGCTCACCCTGGAGCTGGCCCGCAAGGGCTGGGGTCACATCCAGGAGGTCGAGGCCGCCGGCGGAATGGCCAAGGCCATCGAGAAGGGCATCCCGAAGATGAGGATCGAGGAGGCCGCGGCTCGTACCCAGGCCCGTCTCGACTCCGGTCGTCAGCCCCTGATCGGCGTCAACAAGTACCAGCTCGACGAGGAGGAGCCCCTCGAGGTCCTCAAGGTCGACAACTCCACGGTGCTGGCCGAGCAGAAGGCCAAGCTCGCGGCCCTCCGCGCCGAGCGCGACGAGGCGGCCACCCAGGCCGCCCTGGAGAAGCTCACCTGGGCCGCTGCCAATCCCGATCCCACCGACGCCGACCGCAACCTGCTGAAGCTGTGCATCGAGGCAGGCCGGGCCGACGCCACGCTGGGCGAGATGAGCGACGCCCTGGAGAAGGTGTTTGGACGTTACACCGCCCAGATCCGTACCATCTCCGGTGTGTACAGCAAGGCATCGGGTTCCACCGAGACCTCCAAGAAGGTCCAGTCCATGGTCAAGGAGTTCGAGGAGAAGGAGGGCCGTCGCCCCCGTATCCTGATCGCCAAGATGGGCCAGGACGGTCACGACCGCGGCCAGAAGGTCGTCGCCACCGCCTATGCCGATCTCGGCATGGACGTCGACGTCGGCCCGCTCTTCCAGACTCCTGCGGAGACCGCCCGCCAGGCGGTCGAGGGTGACGTCCACGTCGTGGGTGTCTCCTCACTGGCAGCCGGCCACCTCACCCTGGTGCCCGAGCTGCGCAAGGAGTTGGACAAGCTGGGTCGTTCCGACATCATGATCGTTGTCGGCGGCGTCATCCCGACCCAGGACTTCCAGGAACTGCGGGACGACGGGGCCGTGGCGATCTACCCGCCGGGCACCAATATCCCGGAGGCTGCTGTCGACCTGATGAGCAAGCTCCTCGAGCACGTCGAGGACTGAGCCAGTTCGGCCTGCACCAGCGCACTCATCCGACGGCCGGCTCCCGGGAGGACACTCCCGGGAGCCGGCCGTCGGCGTCCCGGGTGATCCGGCCGGGCGAGGTGCCGATAACGTAGGGGAGCAAGAACCGATGGAGGAACTGATTCGATGAAGATCGACGTCGCGGAACTGGTCGAAGGTGTCCTGTCGGGCAGCCGGGTGGACATCGCCCGGGCGCTCACCTTGGTCGAGTCCAGCAGGCCCGACCACCGGGAGAAGGCCCATCAGATGCTGCGCCAGTTGGCGCCGCACTCCGGAAATGCGATCCGGGTGGGGATCTCCGGGGTGCCTGGAGCTGGCAAGTCGACTTTCATCAACAAGATGGGCTGCAAGCTCATCGACGAGTACCACCACCAGATCGCGGTGCTGGCGGTCGACCCGTCCTCCACCCGCACCGGGGGTTCGATCCTGGGTGATCGCACCCGGATGGCCGATCTGGCCAACCGCGACGAGGCCTTCGTGCGCCCCTCGCCCTCCGGTGGTCATCTCGGCGGGGTGGCCCGGGCCACCCGCGAGGCGATGATCGTGATGGAGGCGGCAGGCTACGGGGTCATCATCATCGAGACGGTCGGCGTCGGCCAGTCCGAGGTCGCGGTGGCCGGGATGGTCGACACCTTCCTGATGCTGGCGGTCACCGGCACCGGCGACCAGCTGCAGGGCATCAAGAAGGGCATCCTGGAGCTGGCGGACGTGGTGGCGGTCAACAAGGCCGACGGGGACAATGCCGGCAATGCCCGGGTCTCGGCGCGCGACCTGTCGATCGCGATGAGGCTGGTCTCCTCGCAGGCCGACAAGCGCAGGGTGCCGGTGCTGACCTGCTCGGCCTACACCGGAGACGGCCTGGACGACGTCTGGAAGGCCGTGCTGGATCACCGCGCATACCTGGAGAAGGACGGCTTACTGACCCGTCGGCGGATCGACCAGCAGCGCGAGTGGCTGTGGAACATGGTCGAGAATGAGCTGCTGGAGTCCTTGCACACCGACCCGACCATCCAGCAGGCGGCTGCCGGCATCGAGGCCGGGCTGGGCACCGAGGCCACCAATGCCCTCGACGGCGCCTCCCAGATTCTTCAGCTCTTCGCCCAGCGTGTTCCCGAGCTGTCCTGGGCCCATGGCGAGATGACCTCCGGCAGCTGAGCCGATCCGACCGGCTCGGGGGTTACCAGGGGACGTCGATCTCGCCGAGTTCGACGGTCTCGTGCACCTCCTGGCCATCGCTGCGCACTGCCACATCGTCGCCGGGATGCAGTTGCCGTCCGCGACGCATCTCCTGCTCCCCGTTGACGAAGACCAGGCCTTCGGCGATGATCTCTCGGGCCTGCCCGCCGGTCTCTGCCAGATTGGCGTACTTGAGGAACTGTCCCAGCCGGATCATGTCGTCGCGCACCACGGTCCCCAGTCTGTCACGCGGACAGGGCCGGCCGGGTGGGGGACCGGGGTCATGTCGCGTCCCCAGCCGGGGTACCCCTCAGCGATTCAGAGCACCGACTTGAGGAAATCCTGGAGTCGCGCGGACTGCGGACTGTCGATGACCTGCGTGGGTGCGCCCGCCTCGACCACCACCCCGTCGGCCATGAAGACCACTTGATCGGCGACCTCTCGGGCGAAGCCGAGCTCGTGCGTCACGACCATCATCGTCATCCCCGAGCGGGCCAGATCCTTGATGACGCTGAGGACCTCGCCGACCAGCTCAGGGTCCAGGGCGGAGGTGGGCTCGTCGAAGAGCATCAGCTCGGGGTCCATCGCCATCGCCCGGGCGATGGCCACTCGCTGCTGCTGGCCTCCGGACAGCTCGGAGGGATAGTGGCTGGACCGGTCGGCCATCCCGACCCGTTCCAGCAGATCAAGGGCCCGCTTTCGGGCCTGGGCCGCCGGCACCCTGGCGACGTGGATCGGCGCCTCCATGACGTTCTGCAGGGCGGTCATGTGGGGGAACAGGTTGAACCTCTGGAAGACCATCCCGACCCGGGACCGCTGGGCGGCGATCTGCTTCTCGGTGAGCCGGGCCAACCGGCCGTCCGGCAGCGGCTCGTTGGCGAATCCCACCCGGTCCCCGCCGACCCATATCTCGCCGGCCTCGAAGGTCTCCAACTGATTGATGCAACGCAGCAGGGTGGACTTGCCGGACCCCGAGGGTCCCAGCAGCACGCAGACCTCGCCGGCGCTGACGTCCAGATCGATCCCCTTGAGGATGTGCAGCGCGCCGAACTCCTTGTGGAGACCGGAGATCTGCACCATCGGGGAGCCCGGCGCGGGGCGGGAGCCCTCGTCCGAAGTGGTGGTGACGGTACTCACTGCTCGACCTCCATTGACGGATCGGTGGTGGTGGTCCCGGCGGCATTGATGGCCGCCTGCCGCTTGGACCGGTTGGATCCGCCGGTGCTGAACCCGCGGCCGTAGTAGGCCTCCACGTAGTGCTGGCCCACCATCAGGACACTGGTCATCACCAGATACCAGAAGGCGGCCACGATGAGCAGCGGGATCGGGGCGTAGATGCGATTGGCGATGTTGTTGGTGGCGAACTGCAGATCCAGGGTGAAGGGCACCGCCAGCACCAGGGAGGTGGTCTTCAGCATCCCGATGGTCTCATTGCCCAGCGGCGGGATGATGACCCTCATCGCCTGGGGGATGACGATCCGGCGCAGGATGAGCGAGGGCTTCATGCCCAGTGCCTTGGCCGCCTCCGCCTGGCCGCTGTCGACGGATTCCAGCCCGGAGCGGATGATCTCGGCCAGGTAGGCGCCCTCGTTGAGTCCCAGGCCGATGACGGCGGCCGCGAATGCTCCGATGATGGCGGAGGTGTTGAAGGAGACGAACTGGGGGCCGAACGGGATGCCGAGCCCGATCACCGGGTAGAGCACCGCGACCAGCCCCCAGAAGATCAGCTGGGTGTAGACCGGGATGCCGCGGAAGACGAAGATGTAGGCCCACGACACCCCTCTCAGCACCGGGTTGGAGGCGGTTCTCATGATCGCCATCACCAGGGCGAGGATGGTGCCCAGGACCATCGAGCAGACGGTGAGCAGCAGGGTGTAGCCGATGCCCTCGATCACCTTGACATCGCGCAGGTACATCCAGACGATGCCCCACTTGAAGTTGGCATTGGTGACCAGTCCGTGGATCAGCATCGCGGCCAGGATCGCGACGATGATCGCCGCGATGAGTGTGCCGGGATGGAAGACCTCCTTGGCTCTGATCCGGTTCGGGATCTGCGCGTGTTGCTCGTGTGCCATGTCGGTCACTCCACTCTCGTCACTTCACCGGCGGATTGATCTGCGATGTCTTGATCATGCCGTCCTCGTTGCCCCAGGTGGCCAGGATCTTCTTCATGGTGCCGTCGTCGATGAGTTTCTGGGTGGCCGCCTGGACGGCCTTGGACAGGCCGTCGTCCTTCTTGGCGGTGACGACTCCGAAGGGCTCGGCGTCGGTGATACCACCGAGCTGCTCCATGGCGCCGTTGGTCTGTTCAATGGAGTAGGCGATGATCATCGAGTCGGCATAGGAGACGTCGGCCTTGCCGCCGATGACATTGGTGGTGGCGTCGGTCTGGGTCTTGTAGGACAGGATCTTGACCGCCGACTTCCCGTCGGCCCTGCAGGTCTTGTCCTGTGCCTGGGCATCGGCCTCCTCGGAGGTCCCGGTCTCCACCGCCACGGTGACCCCGCACAGCGAGTCGGCGGCGATCTTCTTCGGGTTGCCCTTGAGCACCGCCTTGGCCATGCCGGCGGTGAAGTAGGAGATCATGTTGACCTGCTTCTCGCGCTCGGCGGTGATCGTGAAGGAGGAGACCGACATGTCGTACTTGGAGCCGACCGAGGGGATCAGGGTGTCGAAGGTGGCATTGGCGAAGCTCACCTTGACTCCCATCAGCTTGCCCATCGCCTCGGCGTAGTCGACGTCGTAGCCGATGATGGTGGAGCCGTCGGCCGCGACGAACTCCGCGGGTGCGTAGCTGGCATCGGCGCCGATGGTGAGGGTGCCCTTGTCGGCGATGGACTTGGGGACCAGCTTGGCGATCGCGTCGTCCTTGTCGATGGAGTCGATGAGCGTCTGGTTGGACGCCGTGGAGGCCGAGGCGGAGGCGCTCTGGCCACCGGAGGAGGCCGTCTGGGAGGCGTCGGTACAACCTGCCAGCGCCATCGCGGCGGCAATGCAGAGCGCCGCGATGGCGCGAGGAGTGGTGGTTCTGATCATGAGGTGTGTCCCTGATCTATCTGCAGATGTGTGGAGTGGGAGTTACTTGAGCGCCGGGTTGATCTCGGACTTGGTGATCATGCCGCCGTCGTTGCCCCAGGTGGCCAGGATCTTCTTCATCGTGCCGTCGTCGATGAGCTTCTGGGTGGCGGCCTGGATAGCCTTGGCCAGGGCGTCGTCGTTCTTGGCGACGACCACGCCGAAGGGGGCCGCCTGGGTGATCCCGCCGAGCTGCTCGAGGGTGCCGTTGGTCCTGGCGACCGAGTAGGCGATGATCATCGAGTCGCCGTATGAGATGTCGGCCTTTCCTCCGACGACATTGGTGGTGGCCTCAGGGAGAGTCTTGTAGGACAGGATGGTGGCCGGCTTCTTTCCTGCCGCCACGCACTCCTTCGACTGCTTCTGGGCGTCATCGTCCTCGGAGGTGCCGGTCGAGACCGCCACGGTGACCCCGCACAGCGAGTCGGCCGGGACGTTCTTCGGGTTGCCCTTGAGCACTGCCTTGGCCATGCCGGCGGTGAAGTAGGAGATCATGTTGACCTGCTTCTCACGCTCGGCGGTGATCGTGAAGGAGGACAGTGCGATGTCGAATTTCGAGCCGACCGAGGGGAGCAGGGTGTCGAAGGTGGCATTGGAGGCCTTGACGTCGACCCCCATCAGCTTGCCCATCGCCTTGGCGTAGTCGATGTCGTAGCCGATGATCGTGGTGCCATCGGTGTCGGCGAACTCGGCCGGGGCGTAGTCGGCGCTGGAGCCGACGGTGATGACCCCCTTGTCGGCGATCTTGGACGGCAGCAGCTTGGCGATCTCGGGATCCTTCTGGATCGATGCAAGGAGGGCATCATTACCGTGACCCGCGTCGGCAGTGGCCGAGGAGGACGAGCCGGCTCCTGCTCCGTCGGAGCCGGTCTCCTGCTGGGATGCGTTGGTGCATCCGGCCAGGGCCAGGGCGAGCGTCACCAGGCCGACTGGGACGATACGGGTGAGCTTGTTCATGAATCTTCCTTGCGACGGGGCGCCGGTCAGCACCAATATTCACATATTTATGCATTCGCATGCATATGTGCAACTCGAGAGCGCTGATCGGGCGCGATGTCACGAAATTGCAACACAATGCAGGTTCAGACTCAGCTCCAACCGAACAGGGGTGGGAACACCAGGGCCACGACCAGAGCCCAGCCCCCGAAGACCGGAAGCGCTGCGCACTGCCAGCGCACCAGGCGGGTGCTGGTCGCGACCGGTGAGGCCCGCCGTGCCAGGCAGATCCGCAGATACCACCAGGCCGATCCCGCCAGATGTCCCAGCAGCAGGACATTCGCGCCCAGCCCGGCGATCTTGTTCGCCGATGGCCCCCACTGCGCCAGTCGCCCGGCCATCGCCCAGAGCATCACGAGGTCCACCACCAGGGCCACCACGATCAGCACCAGCTGCATCCAGTCCAGCGCGCCGCCTGGTCTCTCCGGGCTGCGGGCCGAGACCGTGAACAGTGCGATCGCGGCCACCGCGATGAGGACGGCGTCGAAGATGATGAGAACGTTCCGGTCGCTGTCGACCGGGTTGCCGGTGACCGCCAGGGCGATCAGGAAGGCCACCAGGGCGACGGTCATCAGTGGGGTGAATACCGCGGTGAGCACCGGGGCCATGTTCTCGATCACCGACTTCTTGCGCTCGACCAGCCACCCGCAGACGATGACCGCACCGACTGCGCAGACCGGCAGCACCCACCCCAGGATGCGGCCGAAGGCCGGTCCGGAGATGTCGATGGCCTTGAAGATCGCGGTCGAGATGACCGTCAGAACTGCGCCTCCCAGTGCCACCAGGATGTAGTAGAGGACCGCTTCGCCGAGGAACCGGACCCAGTCCATCCAGGCCTCGAGACTGCGCCAGCGATCGCCCAGATAAGCGATGCCGACTGCGACGGCCAGTGCGATGGGCAGGTGGATGGCGGTCAGCGCAAAGGTCTGCGAGCTGGGATCAGCCGGGTACAGGTTGACCAGGACTGCCGGCACCGCGAAGCCGACGGCCAGGGTGATGACGCCGGAGAGCCCGCCGATGCGGTCGATCCGGTCAGCCCCATCTGAGCGGTTGCGCCAGTGGCAGATGAGGAAGTAGCAGCCCAGTGCCGCCAGGACGATGAGGGCCACATTGCGCGGGTAGAAGCCCTCGACGTCGAGTCCGCGGATCAGGCCGTAGGGCAACCGGACTGCCAGGCCTGCACAGCATCCGAGGACCAGGGCCAGGATCAGGTCCCGATGAACCTCCCCGTCGCCGGGCGCCCCAGCGTGGTCGAGGGCACCTGGGTGGTCGAGGGGACCTGGGTGGTCGAGGGGACCGGTCCGGACGTGGCGGCCGGGGCGGACAGCAGCTCTGCCGACCGGTGAGCCGGAGTCCGGCTGGGAGCCGAGGAGGAGCTGTCTCCACAGCCGGTCGGGGTGGGCCCGGGCGAACTCATCGCTGACGTCGTCACGGCTACCGATGCGGCGCACCGCGATGAGAAAGGCCTCATCGCGGGACAGACCGGCTGCCATCAGATCGAGCGTCTCGGTGTGCAGGTGGTCGGTCAGTTCGTCGAGGTCATCTGCGCTGATCCCGGGCCTGGACGCCATCAGCTCGCGCCACTGGGCCAGGCTGCCGTCGAGATCCGCGGTGGCGGGGCCGGCAGGGCCGTTGAGGGCGTCGGTGCCGCTGGAATGGAGTGATGAGGAGTCCGTCACGGCAGCCTCAGATCCCGCCGGCGGTGAGCGCCGAGCCCTCGGGCCATCGAGCCGGGAGCGCGGGGGAGGCGGGCAGCAGGGCATCGAGGGTCTGGACCACGAGGCGCCACTGAGTGACATGGGTCTCCAGCTCGCCGCGCCCGGCGGCGGTGATGGCGTAGTACTTGCGTCGTCTCCCCCCCGGCGAGGCTCCCCAACGGGAGGCGACCAGCCCCTGCTGCTCGAGCCGGTGGAGCAGGGGGTAGAGCATCCCCTCCTTCCACTCCAGCTGCGCTCCCGAGGCCTCGGTGACCCGGCGCATCAGGGAGTAGCCGTAGTCCTCGCCGCCGCTCAGCACTCCCAGCACGATGGGGGTGGCCGAAGCTGCCATCAGTTCCTTGGGTACTTTCACCTGTTGCCTCGCAGTCCTAGGTATGGGATACCCAGAAACCTAGCACGACGAGGTATACATCGGGCGGTCAGCACTCCGAATCGCCGCCACGCGGCACGGCAGTGCCGATCGGGCAGGTTGCGCGGCGCTGGGGTTCCGCCGCAGCTCAGACCCGCCGGGACCAGCCCTGCCGGCGCCGCCAGGCGCCGATCGGCAGGCAGACCAGGTAGATCACGAAGCTGATGGTGGTGACGTAGGGACTGATCGGCAGGCCGGGCCCCAGCGAGAGCAGGATGCCGCCGACCGCCGAGATCACCGCGAAGACGATCGACAGCAGACACAGCGCCGATGGCCTGGCGGTCACCCTGGCCGCTGCGGCGGTCGGGGTGATGAGCAGACTGAGTACCAGCAGAGCCCCGACCAGTTGGATGGCCATCGCGGTGGTCAGCCCGAGCAGCACCATGAAGATGATCGACAGGGTCCGCATCGGGATGCCGCGGGCCTTGGCGACCGCCGGGTCGACCGAGGCGAAGAACAGCGGACGCCAGACGACTGCCAGGGCCAGCGCCACCAGTGCGGCCACCAGGCACAAGGTGGTGAGCCGGGTGCTGTCGACGGCCACGATCTGACCTGTGAGCAAACCGAACTTGTTGGAGGATCGGCCCTTGTACAGGCTGAGGAAGAGCACGCCGATACCCATCCCGAAGGGCAGCATGATGCCGATCGAGGCATTGCGGTCCTTGGCGCGCACCCCGAGCAGACCCAGCACGACTGCGGCCACCAGTGAGCCGGCCACCGCCCCGGTGGTGACGCTGACGCCCAGGAACAGGGCCACTGAGGCCCCGGCGAAGGACAGTTCGGAGGTGCCGTGGACGGCGAATGCCAGATCGCGGGCATGGATCATCGGGCCGATCAGCCCGGCCAGCACGCCCAGCACAGTGCCCGCGATGATGGCTCCGCTGACCAGCGGTACCAGCGAGGAGAATCCCTCGAAGTTGATGATGGAGCTGAAATCAATCACGAGTCGTCGCCTGGTGTTCTCCGTGGCTGTGTGGGGCGCGTTCCTCATCGGCCAGGACGATGATGCGGCCGTTGTGACGGAAG
The DNA here is from genome assembly GCF_000423445.1 of Acidipropionibacterium thoenii DSM 20276. Classification (GTDB taxonomy): domain Bacteria; phylum Actinomycetota; class Actinomycetes; order Propionibacteriales; family Propionibacteriaceae; genus Acidipropionibacterium; species Acidipropionibacterium thoenii. The sequence continues at coordinate 43,094 of NZ_KE384019.1, forward strand.
ACCTGTACCGGTGAGCCGTAGAGATCGCTGAGGGTCTCCGAGCGCATCACCTCGTCGGGGGTCCCCACCAGCACCCGGCCGCCGGCCACATAGGCGACCCGGTCGATGTAGGGCAGCACGGGGTTGATCTCGTGGGTGACGAAGAGGATGCCGACATTGTGGGTCCAGCGCGACTGGTCGATGAGTTGGGAGACGGCATTCTGATGCCGGATGTCCAGGCTCAGCAGGGGCTCGTCGCACAGCAGCAGGCCGGGCTGGCTGACCAGGGCCTGGGCGATCCGCAGCCGCTGCTGTTCACCACCCGAGAGCTGGGAGATCGGGGCGTCGGCGTAGCTCGTGGCGCCCACCTCCGCGATGGCCCGGCGGACCTTCTGGCTGCGTGAGTGCGAGGGCCAGCGCGGCCCCCAGTGGTGGCCGTCGACCCCCATCGTCACCAGGTCGCGGCCGCGGATCGGGGCCAGCGCGTCCATGGCTCGCTGTTGGGGAACATAACCGATCTCGGCCGATCCCTTGGTCACCGGATGACCGGCGATCGTGGCGACGCCCGACGACAACGGGATCTGGCCGAGCAGCACCCTCAGCATCGTCGTCTTGCCGGCCCCATTGGGACCCAGCACCGCGACGAACTCACCCTGATGGACAGTCAGGTCGACGTCGTGCCACAGCACCCGGTCGCCGAAGGTGACGCTGGCGCCGGCCAGTCGTGCCGCCTCGGGTCGTGGGGATGGGTCGAGCGGACCGGCGCCGGCCGGGCCGGCGTTGTCATCTGACATGAGCTCTCCAAGTGTGAACCGGCCGCAGCTGTCTGCGGGTCGAGCGAAATAATACGGAGAATGAGTCCCAGTCCGTTAACGCGACAGGGATCGTCCCGCCGCGAGCTGGCGGCTCGCGGCGGGACGATCCACTCGGTGCAGGGCTGATCGGGGTGCCGGGCCGGCCGGCACGCCGTGAATCAGTGCTGGGTCGATCAGTGCTGGGTCATTCGGTGCTGGTCACTTGGCCAGTGCCTTCGAGATATCGGTGATGGTGCCACCGATGAACTGGGCGTAGGTCGTGACCCCCTGGGGGAAGGTCTCGGTGACGCCGACACTCGGCACTCCGGCCTTCTGAGCTGCACTTTGGAGCTGCTTGGTGACGTCATCAGAGGTCTGACCGTTGACCACCAGCAGTCCGGCCTTCTTGGTGGTCAGCAGCGCCTCGGTGTCGCTGAGCACCTTGACCGAGGGGCCGGCGTCGGTCTCGGCCTGCTCGACGAAGGCCTCCGGGGTGATGTTCTTGATCCCCATGTCGGTGAGCAGGTAGCCGACGACCGGTTCGGTGGCCACTGCGCTGGTGTTCGGGTGGGCCGCGCCAGCAGCCTTGGCCTGGGACTCGAACTTTCCGATCTCGGTACCGAAGGACTTGGCATTCTGCGCGTAGGCCGAGGCATTGCTGGGGTCGAGCTTGCTGAGGTCGGTGGCGACCACGTCGGCGACTTTTCTCGCGGTGGCCATTGAGTAGAAGACGTGCTCGTTGAAGGGATCGGCCGAGGAGTCGAAGCCGGAGGTCTCAACGGCATCGACCACAGTGGCATCGCTGCCCTTGGCCAGGGTGGAGGCCCAGTCGTCGTAGCCGCCGCCGTTGACGATGGCGATCTTGGCGTTGGAGAAGGTGAGCTTGTCCTTGGCGGTGGCCTCGTAGTCGTGCGGGTCCTGGGCGGGGCTGGTGATGATCGAGGTGACATCGGCGTGATCGCCGGCGACGGCCTGGGCGACAGAGCCCCAGACGTTGGTGGAGGCGACGATCTGGACCTTCCCGGAGGTGGTGGCCCCAGAGGATGCCGCACCGCTGGGGGCGGCCGAGGTGGAGCCCTCCGCTGATCCATTGCCCGAACACGCTGACAGGCTGAGCGGCAGGGCGGCGACCGCCACGGTCGCCAGCACCTTGCGGGGGATGGAGATGGTCAGGGAACGCGATGACATGTAGGTCCTCAATTCAAGTTTTGACTGATAACCATTATCAAGACGTCGGGGTTCTGACGCAAGTCGGGGTGAGTGCGCTGGGCCGATCCGGCCCCGGCTCAGGCCGGCGTCCGGTCGGCCAGGATCTCGTCAACGCTGCGCAGCCGGATCTGCGGTGCGTAGAGCCCCATCACGGTCATCGCTGCCTGGTGATGGCCCGGCGTCGACCCCGCGCAGGCGTCGGAGGCCACCTCGACCCAGGCGCCGGCATCGGCGGCGGCCAGTGCGGTGGAGATGACACAGCAGTCGGTGGCGACCCCGGACAGCACCAGACGGGGGTGGGCCCCGGTGATCGCGGAGAGCGCCGGTCCCCACTTGCCGAAGGTGGTGAGGTCCAGGGTCGGGGCTGCCGACCAGCCGAGGGCGGCGTCCACCAGATCGAAGCAGGGATCGCCATCCGGCCGGTCGGCGAAGCTCCAGCGATCGAAGTAGTCCGCCCAGGCGCCCCGGTGCTCGCTGCCGGGCAGCCATCTGGTCACCAGTACGCGCTCCCCGAAGTGCTCGGCAAGCCGGCCGATCGGGCCGACAATCGCCTCGAAGTCGTGGGCGCACCAGGGCGAGGCGGGGTCGGCGAATATCCGCTGGGGGTCGATGACGACCAGCCAGGGCGGATTGGCCCGCGCCATCAGAAGGACTCCTGGTGGCGGACCCGGGAGCGACGGGCCAGGAAGGTCACCAGGAATCCCAGCACCAGGGCGGCGATGACCCCGATATTGGCCCACGCCCAGGAGCCCTCCCTGCCGCCCAGGCCCAACGGTCCGAGGAGGTATCCCTGCCAGTCGTTCCAGCCGACCCCCGGGTACTGGTTGATGACCAGACCCCAGCCGATCGCGGTGACCACGACGAGGGTGACCAGGGAGACCCAGTCCACCGCACCGTACCGACCCTCGGGGCGGAACAGATCTGCGTCGTCGTAGGCCCGGCGCCGCAGCGCGATGTCGGACATCATGATCCCCGCCCAGGCCGCCAGCGGAACTCCCAGGGTGACCAGGAAGGACTGGAAGGGGGAGATGAAGTTCGGGGAGAGGAAGACCACGTAGATGGTGCCGGCGGTGAGGATGACACCGTCGATGAGGGAGGCGGCGGGCCTCGGGATCCGGATCCCCAGGCTGAGCAGGGTGAGACCGGAGGAGTAGATGCCGTTGATCGCCCCCGACAGCAGGGAGAGCACCGCCACCACCAGGAAGGGCACCAGGAACCAGGTCGGCAGGATCGTCGCGAGGGCGCCGACCGGGTCCACCTGGACGGCCTCGGACAGGTTCTTCGAGGAGCCCGCCAGCAACAGGCCGAAGGTGATGAGGAAGACCGGCCCAAGGGACCCGCCGAAGGTGTTCCAGAACACGATCGAACCGCCCCGGGCCTCGCGGCTCTGGTAGCGCGACCAGTCGGCGGCGATGTTGACCCAGCCCAGCCCCATCCCCGTCATCACCATGGTCAGCGCCCCGACCACCGACTGCCAGGGTCCCGACGGGATGGCCGCGACGGCGTCCCAGTGGATCGCCCGCACCGCCATCACGAGGTAGATGATCGTCACGATGCCGGTGACCCAGGTGAGCACCGACTGCATCCTCATGATGATGTGATAGCCGGCCACCGCCCCCAGCACGATGAGCAGGGCGACGACGATCGCGGCGATGACCTTGACCGTGGTCCCGGAGCTCCAGCCGAGTCGGGAGAAGACCGTCGCGGTGGCCAGCACCGCGCTGATCGCCAGGGAGGTCTCCCAGCCGATCGAGGTGATCCAGGAGATGATGCCCGGAACCTTGTTGCCCTGCACCCCGAAGGCCGCCCGGGAGGCGACCATGGTCGGCGCCGAGCCGCGCTTGCCGGCGATCGCGATCACCCCGCAGAAGATGAAGGAGACGACGACTCCCAGCAGGGTGGCGACCGTCGCCTGCCAGAAGGAGATCCCGAAACCGAGCACGAATGCCCCGTAGGACATCCCGAACACCGAGATGTTGGAGGCGAACCATGGCAGGAACAGATTGCGCGGCCTGGCGGTGCGCTCGGATTCCTCGATGATCTCGATCCCGGTCATCTCGATGCCTGCGGAGCGACGTGTCGACTCAGATGCGGACATGGTCATTCTCCTGGTGGGCGGCGGACGGCTGCATGCGCGCCCAATTGTGTCAGCCCAGCGGTCTCAACGGGAGGAGTAGCGGCGTCGTGCCACCAGGACACCGATCAGCACGGCCAGCATGCCCCATCCGAGAACGAGGAGGATCGCAGTCCGACGTGAGATGTCGATGAAGAGGATGCTCGCCGGATCGTGGTAGAGAAGCCGCCAGGGGCCACTCAGGGGATGGAGTACCTGAATGGCGGTCCGTCCCGTTCCCACGTACATGAGAACGGCCATGAAGGATCCAGCCATAACCAGCAGCACCACGAGGGCGGTCCTCGCCGACCATCCGCAGGCGTGGCAGAGAAGGGCGGTCGCCAGGGTGGCGACGACGATCACCATGGTCGAGACGCCCGCCTCGCGCAGCGGATCGGCTCCTGCGAGGGAGAGGGCCGGAAGACCATCGCGCAGCCAGCCGCCCAGCCCGACCAGCGCGGCGACCAGGCAGCTGCCGGCCGCCAGCAGGAGGGAGGCGGCGAGGGCGCAGGCCAGGTCGAGGGCGATGCGGGTGTGTCCATGGGTCCCGCAGAGCCGCTGTTCGCGGTCCAGACCGGCGTCCCGGTCGGCTCCGCACAGCGACGCGGTGATCGCCACCGCGGCCAGCCCTCCCGGCCAACGGCACAGTGTCAGGGCGGTGGTGGCTGCCCCGATGGGGTTGATGGCGGAGAGTCCGTCGATGAGCGGTCTCCACAGGCCGAGGATCCCGCCGGTGATCAGGGTCGCCGTCAGGAGTCGTCTCGTCCTCAGCCGACGAATGGCGATGAGGACACGGGTGTGCAGCTCGGTCATCGATAGCAGTCCTCCTGCTCCGAGACTCCGGAGACGAGCCAGCCCTTCTCGTTCTTCACCATGCAGAGCCCCATCTGCGAGCCGTTCACCCGCACCTGAGCGTGTCCCTTGTCGTCGACGCGGTCCAGCAGGACGGTGGCTCCGGACGGCAGACTGGCGAAGGCCCAGACGGAGTCTCCCAGGGTTCTTCGCGCCGAACCGTCCACCGACAGCCTGTCGGCCCGGCTGGAGTTGGTGCGCAGGGAGAGCAGGAAGTCCTCGGCCCTCTGTTGGGGTGATGTACCGGCAAACCGCTCGAGCAGGAGGAAGGGCCGTGCATTCATCGGAACGGTGGCGGTCGCCAGGCCGGGGATCACAGCTCCGGCGGCCAGGCAGCCCGCCGCCAGGGGGATGGCGATCCATCCGCGCAGGCTCCGCCGCCGGTCCCCCCGGGTGGCCGTGGTGGTGGTCCGGGGTTCGCGGAGAGCGGGGCGGGAGAACAGGGCGTTGAGGGCGACCACCGTCCAAACTGCCCCAGAGAGCAGACAGAGTTGCAGGACCCGCGTCCCGTAGGGGTAGTAGATACTGGGGGCGGCGTGCAGGGCGCGCAGAGCCGCGGTGGGCAGCAGTACGCGCACCAGGTCGAGGACAGGATTGTCGGGCAGGTACACCAGCGCCAGGGCGACTCCCACGGCAGCCACAGCCAGACCTATGGCTGGTCCGATACGTACCGCGTGGATCAGGGCTGCGGCCCAGGCTGTGACGAGGAGGCCGCGCAGCAGGATCAGCCCGATACTTGCCGGCCATGGGGCCAGAGCCGTCACCGTGAGAGCCGGGCCGAGCCGGGACAGGGCCAGTGACGCCCCACCGGCGAGCAGGCACCAGGCGAGAGCGAGAGTGCAGGCCACCAGAAGGCGCTGGGCGGTCCACCGGCGCTCGTCCAGGCCGGTGGACCGGCGATCTCGGCGAATGGAGTCCTGGGCGTCGGGTCCGAATACCCAGAAGGAGATGAGCACGCAGGTGGCGGGCAGGATCTGGTCGGCCATCGAGTCGAAACCGCCGAGCACTTGGCGCCAGTTGAGGGTGACGCCCTTGATGACGCCCATCCAGGCAGCGACGACGGCCCACACGGCCAGCCCGACCACCAGGAGCGGCGAGCGCAGCGCGATGCGCCATGCGGTGCGCATCAGGTGAGGCCGATCGCGGAGAAGTACAGGTCCTCGATGGTGGCTCCCTCGGCGAGGTCGGCGGTGGCGCCTCCAAGGATCTGTTCGCCGCCGTTCATCATGACGTAGGAGTCGCAGATCTGCTGCACCTCGTGGAGCATGTGGCTGGACAGCACGATGGCGTGGCCGGCCGCCTTGAGATTGGCGACGATCTCGCGGAACCGGTGCAGGAAGACTGGATCGAGTCCGTTGGTGGGCTCGTCGAGAACGATGACGGGGGAGGAGCAGACGAGAAGCCGGGCGATCCCCAGGCGCTGCCTCATGCCTTGGCTGTACTTGGAATAGTGCAGCCGGGAGTCCTCCAGCTCGACGTTCGCCAGGGCTGCGGCGATGCGTCCGATGCGTTCGGAGTACCCGCCACTGAAGGCCCGCAAATTCTCCCGTGCCGACAGGAACGGGTAGAAGGCGGGTTCCTCGATCATTCCGGTGATCGACACCTCGGGGCCCAGCCGTACGGGCTCCTTCCCGCCGACCGTGAGGGTTCCCGATGCGATCGACGCCAGCCCGCAGATCATCTTGAGCTCAGTGGTCTTCCCGGCCCCGTTGGCGCCGACCAGCCCGAGGCACGAACCCGCTTCCACCGTGAAGGTGACCGGCCCGATGCGCGACCCGTTGGAGAAGGTGTGCGAGAGTCCGGACACCGCAAGGGTGCTGCTCACGGGTTCTTCCGCCATTCGACGTGGCCGTCGGGATACAGCAGCACGAGGGCACCGGACGCGGTGAATCGGGAGGCGATAGCGCCCTTGTAGGTGGTCCGGATTCTCCCGTTCGCAGTGGACACCGCGATACCCTGAGGAGTCCGGAAACTGGCCGTCGACCCGTCGCGGGACGCGGTCGGAATTGACTCCGTCGGTTCCTTCACGGTTCGCAGAAGAGCTCCCTTGGAACTGAAGAACCTCAGGACCGAGGTGTAGCTGGTCGTGGCTCCGAGACTGGCGCTGAGCGATGCGGTGATGAAACCGGTGCGGCTGATGGTGCAGGCTCCCAGATCGTTGGCCGTGACGCCCAGATCGAGGGGCAGGGTTCTGCCCTGCTGATCGACCAGCCGTGCCTGTTCGCCGATGGGGACGAGGGATGTCCCGTTGGGGCCGACGCAGTTTCCGCCCTCGCCCGCGATCTTGAACGGATGACCCAGGGACGGCTTGCCGTTGACCTGTGTGGCCACGGTGGCCCAGGTGGTACTGCCCTCGGTCGTCGTGATGACCCCGGGGCCGTCCTGCGTACCGCCCCAGGTGGGGGCGCGGCCGGGAATGCGGATCGGGGCCGACTCACCTGTGGCGGTGGCCCAGGTGGCTTTCGTGGTGCCGTCCTTGGAGGTGCGCAGGACGAGTACTGCCCCGCCCAGTCGTACCGGGGCCCACAGCTGGAAACCGTCGGCGAGGGGGACAGCGGGCTGGCCCCTGAGGAGTGGGGTGGGGGTCTTCACCACCGGCGAGTTCCATGCGTCGATGTCACCGGTGAGGATCGCGTTGGGGCACGAGTCGACGCAGACGGCGTTCGTCCTGGAGGACGGCCCCATCCACACCGTCCGGCCCGAGGAGGCGATCCCGCGGGTGCTGTCGGAGCTGGCGATCACCGCGCCACTGTCGTCGGCGGCGAGGAACATGAACGGTGTCAACGCGTCCTTGCCGGTGCTGAGATCCTCGGGGGACGGGCTCGAGGCGGACTGCGGCCTGAACAGCAGTACCGCCGCGATCACGACTACGACCGCGGCGACACTGCTCACGAGGGCTTTCTTCTTCATGGTTGTGCGGGCTCAGAAATTCTTCCTGGCGGCGGTGCACTGAGGATCGACGCCGGAACGATCGAAGATGGCCGTCCAGAAGATGGACTCATGATCAATAGGGCGAGTCTTGGCGTTCTGCATGCCGGTGTGGCCGTTTCCGAAGGGCATGCTGTCGGGTGAGTTCCATGCCCACTTCTGAGTAGCACCAGAGTAGAGCCTGATGTTGACATTGTTCTTTCCGCCGGTCGGCGTGCCATTGATGGTCCAGCTCGCGAGCTTCCAGACGTGGTAGCCACCACTGTCGCTGTATGTGGCCTGCGCGTTGAGATTGTTTCCGCTCGCGGAACAACTCCCGGTTGCGGTGTAATTGCCTGCCTCGGCTGCGGTGGGGACCCCCACAGCCAGAGCGATCGCGGCGGCAACGGCACCCGCCGCCCTCCATCGTGTGATGAGCATATCGGACCTTACTCGAACTGTCTGGTGTGACGCTAGCACCGTCCATGGATACGGAGTGTCTGCCATCGGCATCTTGGTCGAAAGTCACGGAATCAGGAGAGACGGTTTCCTTTTTCTCGGCATCTTGGTCGAAAGTCACGGCATCGGGAGGCGCATGTCGTTGGTGCCCACATCGCTGGAGTGAGGCCCACCTCGATCCAGGCTCCGCCGAAGTCCGCGAACTGGGGTCACGGGGCATGGACGCGACGGTTGTCCGACGGGAGTCACCTCGGTGGCCGGGATGGTTGACTCGCTGCATGTCGTCGGCGTTGTTCAGTGTGCGATCGTCGGTTGAGTTCACCCGAGGATCGAACACATACCGCCCGGCGGGACTATCGTCCCGTCATGGGCACCCACGGCACTGACCATGACGACCGCCACGACGAGAACCCCGAGGATTCCTGGAGCTCTGCCGGTCCCCGCCCGGTCGAACTCGCCGATGAGGCCGTCCAGCTCGCCCGTCGATGGGCCCTCGACGGCTCTTCGCAGCAGGGCCGTACCGGATCGCAGCAGCTCCGGACCGGGACCGTCGCACGGTGGCGCGGGATGCTCCCCCGGGACCGCGGCAGGGTCGCCGCGACCCTGCTCTCCCAGGTTCTGAGGGAACCCTCCGGGCTGCCCTTCACCGTGGAGTTCATCGACCGGGTGATGCGCCCCGAGGACCCTGGCACCGCCGCGGCGGCCCTGGCGCGACTGTCCCGCACCGACGCATCCTTCCTTCCCCCGGTCCTGCGCGCCGGGGTCCGGATGGCCGGCCGGACCGCCCCCCACGCCCCCCGCCTGGTGGTCGGCCTGGCCCGTGGCGTGCTGCGACAGATGGTCGGACACCTCATCATCGACGCCCGCCCCCGGGCACTCGGCCGCGCCCTGCGCCGACTGCGCAAGGACGGTGTGAGGCTCAATCTCAACCTGCTCGGCGAGGCGGTGCTCGGCGACCGGGAGGCCGCCGCCCGACTGGCCGGCACCAAGAGGCTGCTGGCCCGCGACGACGTCGACTACGTCTCGGTGAAGATCTCGGCGGTGGTCAACCAGCTGGACCTGTGGGCCCACGACGCCACCGTCCAGGAGGTCGCCGACCGGCTCGCACCGCTGTTCAGACTGGCCGCCCGCTCGGCCACCGCCAAGTTCATCAATCTCGACATGGAGGAGTACCACGACCTGGACCTCACCATCGACGTCTTCCAGAACCTGTTGGACCGCCCGGAGTTCCTGACCCTGGAGGCCGGCATCGTGCTGCAGGCCTACCTCCCCGACTCCCTGGCCGCCGCCCAGCGGCTCACCGCATGGGCCGACCGGCGCACCGCCCGAGGGGGAGCCGGCATCAAGATCCGGCTGGTCAAGGGAGCCAACCTGCCGATGGAGAAGGTCGACGCCGAGCTGCACGGCTGGGCCCAGGCCCCCTGGCACTCCAAGGTCGCCACCGACAGCAACTACCTGCGCGTCCTGGACTGGGCGCTGACCCCCGAGCGCACCCGATCGGTGCGCTACGGGGTGGCCGGGCACAACCTGTTCTCCATCGCCATGGCCAAGCTGCTGGCCGATCGGCGCGGGGTCGGCGACCGGGTCGAGTTCGAGATGCTGCTCGGGATGGTCCCCGACCAGGTCGAACGGGTCGGTGCCGATGTCGGCGGGGTTCTGCTGTACACCCCGGTCGTCCATCCCGACCACTTCGACGTCGCCATCTCCTACCTGGTGCGACGCCTCGAGGAGGGGGCCGCCGCCGAGAACTTCATGTCGGCGGTCTTCGAGCTCGGCCGCGACCCGGAACTGTTCTCCCGCGAGGAGGCCCGGTTCCGCGCCGCCCTCGACGGCTTGACCCGCACCGTTCCGGCGCCCAACCGGCACCAGGAGATCGACCGGGTGCCCGACCCGGCCAATGGCTACCGTCCCAGTACCGACTCCGACCCGGCCCTGGCCCCGGTGCGCGAGTGGGCCGCCGAGGTGGCGGCGGTGATGGACCACTGCCGACTGGGAGCCACCACGGTGGCCTCTCACCACCTCGCCAGCGTCGAGGAGGTCGACGACGCGGTCGCGACCGGCCTGGCCGCCCAGCCGGGCTGGAACGGTCTGGGTGCCGCCCGCCGTGCCGGGATCCTGCGGGAGGTGGCCGCCGAGTTCGCCCGACGTCGCGGGGACCTGCTGGCGATCGCCGGCGCCGAGACCGGCAAGATCGTCGCCGAGGGGGATGTTGAGATCTCCGAGGCGATCGACTTCGCCACCTGGTACGCCGACCACGCGATCGGCCTGGAACAGGTGGACGGGGCGACCTTCACCCCGCCCCGGCTCACGGTGGTCGCCCCGCCGTGGAACTTCCCGCTGTCCATCACCGCCGGATCGGTGCTGGCCCCGCTGGCCGCCGGATCGGCGGTGCTGCTCAAGCCGGCCCCGCAGGCCCGACGCTGCGCCGCGGTGATCGCCGAGTGCCTCTGGGGGGCCGGGGTCCCGCGTGAGGTCCTCCAGCTGGGCGACGCCGCCGAGGACGAGGTGGGACGCCGACTCATCAGCCATCCCGACGTCGAGCGGGTCATCCTCACCGGGGCCCATGACACCGCGACGCTGTTCCGCTCCTGGCGCCACGACCTGCCACTGCTGGCCGAGACCAGTGGCAAGAACGCCATCATCGTCACCGAGAACGCCGACTACGACCTGGCCGCCGCAGACATCGTGCGCTCGGCCTTCGGCAACGCCGGCCAGAAGTGCTCGGCCGCCTCCCTGGTGATCCTGGTAGGTCAGGCCTACCGGTCCAGACGGCTGCGCCACCAGATCCTGGACGCCGCGGCCTCCCTGAGGCTCGGCGACCCCAGCGACCTGGCCACCCAGCTCGGGCCCCTCATCCAGCCCGCCGAGGGCAAACTCCTCGAGGGCCTCACCACTCTGGACCCCGGACAGACCTGGGCCCTGAGACCCCGCCGGATCGACCCCTCGGGCCGGTTCTGGAGTCCCGGGGTGCGCGCCGGGGTGAGGCCGGGGGACCGCTACCACCTCACCGAGTACTTCGGCCCGATCACCGGCATCATGTCAGCCCCCGACCTGGCCACCGCCGTCTCCTACCAGAACGGCACCCCCTACGGCCTGACCGCCGGTATCCACTCGCTGGATCCCGCCGAGATCTCCTGGTGGCTGGACCACGTCCAGGCCGGAAATCTGTACGTCAACCGCTCGATCACCGGCGCGATCGTCGGACGCCAGCCATTCGGCGGCTGGAAGAAGTCGGCAGTCGGCCCGGGGGCCAAGGCCGGCGGGCCCAACTACCTGGTGGTACAGGGCTCCTGGACCGCCGCCGAACCCGCGGAACCGGCTCCCGGCGGACCGTTGGAGGACCGCGTCGACCAGTTCCTGTCCCACATCAGCCACCACCCGGTCGCACTCTCCGGCCGATCCCAGTGGCTGGTCGACGCCGCCCACCGCGACGCGGCCGCCTGGGCCGATGAGTTCGGGGTGAGCACCGACATCGGCGGGCTGGTCTGCGAACGCGACGAGTTCCGCTACCGGCCGGCCGACACCCTCATCCGGGTCTGCGCGGGGGCCGACCTGGCAGACGCCGCCCGGGCCTGCGCCGCCGGCCTGCTGGCGGCCGCAGACAAGCTGTCGGTCAGTATCGACCCCGCTGTCGATCCGGTGCTGGCATCGGCGCTGGTCGCGGTGGGGGTGGGCTGCGACGTGGTGTCCCAGTCCGAATGGCTGGTCGCGATGGCCGGCCCCGGCGCGCCCCGGCGGGTCCGACTGATCGGCGGGGACCCCGGCGAGGTCGCCGAGGCGGCCGGGGGGGACGCCGACCTCGCGGTCTGGGGATGGCCGGTGACCTCAGCGTCCAGGATCGAACTGCTGCCCTTCCTGCGCGAGCAGTCGGTCTCACTGACCGCCCACCGATTTGGCACCCCCACACCGCCTCTCGCGCCGGTCCCGCAGACCTCACGGTTGCCGTGAGGGATGGCAGGGCCGGCGAGGGATGACCCTCAGCGGTTCGGGTCGATGGCGATCTTGACCCCCAGGTGGTCTCGCACGGCGTCGATCGCCTCGGACCACTGGGACAGCCCGAAGGTGTGGGTGACGATCGGCGTCTCATCGATGACTCCGGCAGCCAGCAGACGCACCGCGTCGTGGACGTCGGCCCGCCGCGCATTGGAACCACCGGAGACGGTGAGCTCCTGGTAGTGCACGGTGTTCGGGGTCAGTGGCGAGGTCGATCCCTTCGGGAAGCCGGCGAACCAGCTCACCCGGCCCCCCGGGGCCGCCAGGTCCAGCGAGGTCTCGGCCAGATCGGGGCGCCCGATGGCGACCACCACCACATCGGCGCCCCATCCGCCGGTGAGATCGGCGACCGTCGCGGCGAGATCCTCGGGCCCGACCCCGATGGCCCCCAGACCGCGAGCCACCTCCCGGCGCTCCTCGTGCTTGTCGCACAGAATCACCTGGGCCGCTCCGCCGGCCACATTCAACTCCGTGTGCAGCAGGCCGATCGGGCCGCCCCCGATCACCACCACCGTCTCACCCGGGTTCACCCCACCGTGGTTGTGGTGTCCGTTGAGGATGCAGGACAACGGCTCTGACAGTGCCAGCCGGTTGGCGGGCAGCTCGCCGGGGGAGACGATGACATTTCCCCTGGCCACCGCCCTGGCCGGGACCAGCAGATAGGGCGCCAGGCCGCCATCGATCGAGTAGCCCACCAGCTCCAGGTTGCTGCACAGCTGCTCGCGATCGGTCAGGCAGGCCCGGCAGGACCCGCAGGACACCACGATCGAGACGGTCGCCTGGCGTCCCACCTGCAACCCGGCTCCGGCGGCGGAGTCGACAACCCCTTCGCCCAGCGCCGCGATCCTGCCGGCCACCTCATGGCCCAGGGTGGCCCCCAGCCGCACCCCGCTGGTCTTCTCCCCGGAGATGATCCGCAGATCGGTACCGCAGATGGTGGTCGCCTCCACGGCCAGCAGCACCTCGCCGGGGCCCGGCACCGGCACCGGCTTGTCGGTCAGGGCGACATCGCCGGGGCTCTTCAGGGTCAGGGCGGGCATGGTCGAGGTCATGGGCTCATCCTCTCTCTTCGGATGGATCCGCTCAGCTGGATCCGGGTGCGAGAACCGTCAGTGGCCCCACGCAGTCACGAGAAATTCTCACGAAACTATGTGAAAAGGGTAGCTTCCACTGTGGGCGGATGGCATCATCGAGACAGATCACCGCTGATCGCCCTGCCAGCTCAGGCCCTCTCACACAGAAGTGGAGACGCAGACATGACTCGTGTCCTCAACGATCCCGACGACTTCCCCGGCCAGGCGGTGGCCGGACTGGCCAGCGCCTTCCCCCAGCACCTCAAGCCGGTCTTCGGGGGAGTGGCTCGGGCCACCGTCACCCGTCCGGGAAAGGTCGCCCTGGTGGTGGGCGGGGGATCGGGTCACTATCCGGCCTTCGCCGGCTGGGTGGGCCAGGGGTTCGCCGATGGCGCGGTCTGCGGCAACATCTTCTCCTCGCCCTCGGGCGCCCAGGCCTACTCGGTCTGCAAGGCCGCCGACCGCGGAGCCGGCGTCCTCATCGGATTCGGGAACTACGCCGGCGACGTGCTGCAGTTCGGCCAGGCCGCCGAGCGGCTCAAGAGTGAGGGGATCGAGGCCCGCTGCCTGCTGGTCACCGACGACATCGCCTCGGCCGGGCCCGAGGAGCTGGCCAAACGGCGCGGGATCGCCGGGGACCTGCCGACCTTCAAGGTGACCGGAGCCGCCTGCGAGGCGGGGATGAGCATCGATGAGGTCGAGGCGGTCTTCAACCGGGTCAACCACCGCACCCGCTCCTTCGGGGTGGCCTTCAAGGGCTGCACCCTGCCCGGCGCCGACCATCCGCTGTTCGAGGTCACCGACGGCCGGATGGGCGTCGGAATGGGCATCCACGGCGAACCCGGCATCCACGACGCCGATCTGGGCACCGCCGACGACCTGGCCAGGATGCTGGTCGACGGGCTGCTCGCCGACCGTCCTGACGAGGCCGGCAGCCGCGTCGTCCCGATCGTCAACGGCCTGGGGGACACGAAGTACGAGGAACTCTTCGTCATCTGGAACGACATCCGCCGACGTCTGGTCGAGGCAGGCCTGGAGATCGTGGACCCGCAGGTCGGCGAGTTCGTCACCAGCCTCGACATGGCCGGTCTCTCGCTGACCCTGCTGTGGCTCGACGAGGTGATCGAGCCGCTGTGGCTGGCTCCCTGCGACACCCCGGCCTATCGCCGAGGGGCGGTCTCCGAGGTCGAACTGGACACCGCCGAGCTGTCCCAGCAGGCCGAGGAGGTCACGGTCGCGACTGCTGGCAGCCCGGCATCCCAGGAGGTCGCCAACACCGTTGTCGGGGCCCTGGACCTGATCCGCTCGATCCTGATGTCCCGCCAGGAGGAGCTGGGACGTCTGGACTCCATCGCCGGAGACGGGGACCACGGGATCGGGATGACCCGCGGGTCCACCGCGGCCGTGGCGGCCGCTCGCGAGGTGGCCGCCGAGGGGGCCGGAGCGCTCACCACCCTGGCCGCTGCCGGGGCCGCCTGGTCCGAGCAGGCCGGTGGCACCTCCGGCGCTCTGTGGGGGGCCGCGCTGACGGCCTTCGGAACCGTGCTGGGAGACGATCAGGGCTGTCATCCGGGAACTGTCGTCGAGGCGGCGGCGGCCTCCCTGGACGCCGTCAAGCGGCTGGGCGGAGCTCAGCTGGGCGACAAGACCATGATCGACGCCATGGAGCCCTTCGTGGAGACCCTCAGGGCCACCGGAACCGATCTGCCCACCGCCTGGGGAGCCGCTGTGCTGGCCGCCGACCAGGGTGCCCGCTCCACCGCCGGTATCGTCGCCAGGCTCGGGCGCTCCCGGCCACTGGGGGAGAAGTCGCTGGGCACCCCGGATCCCGGAGCAATCTCATTCGTCGACGTCGTGCGCGCCGTCGGCAGCGTGATCGGCTGAGGTCGAGATGTCAGGACCGAACGGGATCTCGGCGAGGCGGTGAGGATGCCCACCAGGACGACGCCCTCACTCGGCGGTGACTGCGCCGACGGCAGTCTCCGAGCGAGTCGCGGTCACCGGCGGCTTGGCGCTCCAGGGGAAGACGATCCATCTGTCGACGGCCTTCCACTGGTAGTCGGGGTGCTCAACGGTGGTCGGCTTGGTGTAGAGCACCGCCGAGCGCACCTCGGCACCGGTGTCGCGCAGCAGCTCGAGGACCAGTTTGAGGGTTCGCCCGGAGTCGGCGACGTCGTCGACGACCAGGATCCGACGTCCCTTGATCGACGCCGTGTCGAGCATCGGTGCCAGCAGCACCGGATCCGGCAGGGTCTCGTTGACGTCGGTGTAGAACTCGACATTGACGGCGTCGGTCAGCTTGACCCCCAGGGAATAGGTCAGCGCCCCGCCCAGCAGCATGCCTCCTCGGGCGATCGAGATGAGGACCTCGGGCTGGAACCCGGAGTCGGCGATCTGCTGGGCGAGTTCCTCCTGAGCCTGCCCGAAGGTGGACCAGGTGAGCACCTCTTTCTCGGTCAGATCGGAGGAGTCGGCATGATAAGCGGTCATGGACACACACTACCGAGAACGGCGCCGCCGCCCGGGGACGCTCTCATCGTCTCCGGCATGACCACAGGAAGAGGCTAGGAAGATGCCGACAGTTCCCACCGACCCGCCTTCCAGGCGCGGTCAGGACGGTCCCCGCAGCAGGCAACTGGCGATCGCCGAGACGGTGATCCGCAATGGCTCGGTCAGCGTCGAGGAACTCGTCACCCTCACCGGGGTCTCGGCGATGACCATCTATCGCGATCTCACGGTGCTCGAGGACAGCGGGGTGCTCACCCACCATCGCGGCCAGGTGGTCGCGGTGGCCAGCGGTCTGCACGAGGCCGACGCCGACTTCCGACTGGAGCAGAGCTCCGCCGAGAAGCAGCAGGTGGCCGCCGAGGCGTCCACCCTGGTCACCAGCGGCTGCTCGCTGATGCTCGACGACTCCACCTCCGGGGTCTGGCTGCTGCGCTCGCTGGCCGACATCAGCAATGTCACGGTGGTGACGAACTCCCTGCTGGTGGCCAACGAGGTCACCAGCTGCCGGGGGGCCAAGTTGATGGTCACCGGCGGGGAGTACCAGGCCTGGGCGCACTCCCTGATGGGCCCCGCCGCGGTGCGCGCCATCAGATCGATGCATGCCGACCTGTGCTTCGTCTCGGCCTCGGGGATCTTCGAGATGGGCTGCTACCACCCCTACCAGGAGGTCGTCGAGGTGAAACGGGCCATGCTGGACGCCGCCGAGACCAAGGTGCTGCTGCTGGATCACACCAAGTTCAACCGGCGCGCGCTGTTCAAATTCGCCGATCTCCAGGAGTTCGACCACGTGGTGGTCGACTCCAAGACCTCCCCGGAGGTGCTGCGCCATCTCGAGGAGACCGGCGTCCAGGTGCGGGTGGCACAGCCATGACACCGAGTTCGCTGCCGGGGTTCCCCCCGACCACGGGCTCTCGTGGCTGTGAGCTTCCCACCAATCTCACACGAGTTATGGTGTTTTTGTCATGAACTGTGTTACTTTTGACGCTGTCAGCGCGACCCGCTCAGGCGGACCGCAGGACTCACCAGATTCTGGGGGGCGAGGGCAGTGAACAGCGTGCAGCCCGGCAGAACCGTTCCGAACGCAAGGAGGCTCGAAGGAGCGATGGGATTTCGAATCGTGGTGGCCGGGGACCCGGCCGGAGTGGATTACAAGGAGGCCATCAAGGCCGACCTGGAGGCCGATCCCCGAGTCGATGAGGTCATCGACGTCGGCATCACCCCCGGGGAGAAGACCCTGTACCCGCACATCGGCGTCGCGGGCGCCCGGGCGATTGCCGAGGGCAGGGGCGACCGGGGGATCTTCATCTGCGGCACCGGGATGGGAATGGCGATCTCGGCCAACAAGGTGCCGGGCATTCGCGCCTGCACCGCTCATGACAGTTTCTCGGTGGAGCGCCTCATCATGTCCAATGACGCCCAGGTGCTGTGCCTGGGCGAGCGCGTCATCGGTCTGGAGCTGGCCCGTCGACTGGCTCGCGAGTTCCTCGACTACACCTTCGATCCCAGCTCCCATTCCAAGGCCAATGTCGACCTGATCAGCGATTACGAGGCCCAGGCCACCGGGCAGATCCCCGGAGCCCCGCAGGCCTGCTGATCCATCCTGCCGGGACGCCGTCAGACTGCCGATGACTCGTCGGCCGGACGGCGCCCCCACCCTGACCGGGGCCGCGCACGTCGGCCCCAGCCTCGCGAGTCGCACCCTCCCGGGTGCGGCGCAAGGCAAGCTCCCGTCGCTGTGCTGGAACCCCTGGTTCTCAGCACACCTCGGGGTTGCGCCTCGGTATCCGTCCGACGGCGTCCAGAAGCATGCGGGACCAACCCGCCTGACACCACTAGGAACACTGATGTTCACAGCTTCGTTGGGAGTCTTCCTCTTCGGACTCCTCGCCGCGATCGCTGGCGGCGCTGTCGGCGCCGCCATCGGCGGTAACTACGCATTCGTGATGACCGGCTTCATGGTGCTGGCCTCGTGGGGCATCTTCGCCGCCACCGGCAGCACCTTCGGCTTCGACTTCCTGGCCTTCGGGCCCTTCTTCGGCCCCTATGTGGCCTTCGCCGGGGGCGTGGCCGCCGCGATCTATGCCCGGTACAAGGGCTACATGACAGATGGCAAGGATGTGAACTCGCCGTTGGCCGGCCTCGGCAAGCCCGACATTCTCTTCGTCGGCTCGCTCTTCGGCGTCTTCGGATACCTCGTTCAGATCGGCATCTCGAAGCTCCCCTGGTTCGGCACCCACACCGACTCGGTGGCCCTCACCGTGCTCATCTCCGGCCTGGCGGCCCGCTGGGTCTTCGGCGCCAAGGACCGGAAGCTGTTCGCCGGCTCCCTGCACAACCCCGAGCTGTTCCACGAGGACGCGACATCCTTCCCGGCCAAGATCAAGCCCGGCCCCAACGGCCGCTGGCTGGAGTGGCAGGAGAAGCCCTCCCAGCTGCTCACCATCGGTTCACTGTTCGGCATCTTCGCCGGAACCGCATCGCTGTTCCTGGCCGCCAATGTCGGCGCCTACCTCACCTCCAAGGGGTTCGCCAATCACCTGGCCGCCGCGAACGCCAACAGCTTCGCCTTCGGCGTCTCGGCGATCATCATCCTGTTCCTCATCACCAACCGGAACATGCCGGTCCAGCACCACGTCACCAATATCGCCGGGTTGGCCGCCGTTCAGTTCTTCCCACTGCTGATGGGCAGCACCTTCGCCGCCTACAAGTGGACCTACACCTCCAGCTGGGACTCCCACACCTGGATGATGGCCCTGGTGGCCCTGCTGATCGCAGCCGTCTTCGGCATCGTCGCTGCAGTCCTGGCCGAGCTCGCCGCCCGGCTCTGGTACGACCGAGGCACCAGCCACATCGACCCGCCGGCCGCCTCGATCTGGATCTCCAACACCATCGTGGTCAGCCTGGCCGCGCTGCTGTCCTGACCAGTCAGGCCCTCCCTCCCCATTCCCCACCAGCTGTCTGACCGCGGGTTGCCCCCGCCGACCAGGAGATCTCAATGCATGACATCGTGAGTGCCCCGACCGGGTTCCAGCAGGCCTATGTCTTCGACATGGACGGCACCATCTATCTCGGTGACCACCTGCTGCCCGGGGCCAAGCGGATGATTGAGGAACTGCGTCGGCGGGGGATCCCGGTCCGATTCCTGTCCAACAATCCCACCAAGGATCCCCGCCAGTACGTCGACAAGCTCGCCAGGCTCGGCCTGCCGACCGATGTCACAGATATCTCGAACACGGTGGTCACGACGACCAACTGGCTGAAGACCAACCATCCCGATGCGAAGGTCTTCGCGATCGCCGAGGAGCCGCTCAAGGCAAGTCTGCGGGACGCCGGGATCCAGCTCTCGGAGGACCCTTCCGAGATCGACATCGTGGTGGCCTCCTATGACCGCGGATTCGACTACCGCAAACTCCAGATCGCCTTCGACGCCATCTGGTTCCACAAACGGGCCATCCTGGTCCAGACCAACCCCGACCGGTTCTGCCCCTTCCCAGGAGGCCACGGCGAACCCGACTGTGCCGCCATCACGGCCGCCATCGAGGCCTGTACCGGCACCACCTGCCAGGTGAACTTCGGCAAGCCCTCCCCGGTGATGCTCACCGCGGCGCTGGCCGGACTCGACGTCGCGGTGGAGCACTGCGTGATGGTCGGGGACCGTCTTCAGACCGACATCCAGATGGCCCTGGACACCGGCATGGGCTCTGCCTGTGTGCTCACCGGCGAGGCCACCGCGGACGACATCAGGGCGCTTGACGAGGCCCACCGACCGACCTGGGTTCTCGATCGGATCGACAAGCTCATCCCGGCCTCGGTCTGGGCCGAGCTCGGATGGACCGAGAACGACCAGTGAGCTCGGTCGCGTCCCCATCGATTTCTCAACGCAACAGTGCAGTTCCGAGGCGCCCACTGGAGGGCGCCCACTCGAAGGAGAGACTCAATGATTGACAACGGACCTTACGTCCTGGGTATCGACTACGGCACGGAGTCGTGTCGGGTCGCCATCTTCGACCTCGCCGGTCGGCCGCTGACCTTCGCCGCCACCCCCTACAAGACGAACTTCCCGCACCCCGGCTGGGCCGAGCAGGATCCCGACGAGTGGTGGAAGGCCCTGCAGGCCAGCGCCCACCGGGCCATCTCGAATGCCGGGATCTCCCCGTCGGCGATCGCCGGTATCTCCTACGACGCGACCACCTTCACGATGGTCACGCTGGACTCCAAGGGGGAGTCGATCCGCCCCGCGATCATGTGGATGGACAACCGCGCCACCACCCAGGCCGCCCGCGCCGAGCAGTCCGACTCGGTGGCCCGCCTGATGAACAACGGCGGCAAGGGGGCCGCCCCGGCCGAGAACTTCCCGTTCAAGGCCGCCTGGCTCAAGGAGCACGAGCCCGAGAACTACGCCAGGGCGGCGCACATCGTCGATGCCGCCGACTGGGTGACCTACAAGCTCACCGGCGAGTGGACCGCCAACATCAACACCCACTCGATCCGCTCCTACTACAACCGCGCCCAGGGCGGCTGGCCGGTGGACTTCTACGAGGCCGTCGGGTGCGGCGACCTGTTCGAGAAGGTCCCCGACCGGGTGGTCAACCTCGGCGAGCAGATCGGCACGCTGGGAACCATCCCCGCGCAGCTGCTGGGCCTGCGCCCGGGAATCCCGGTGGCCCAGGGGCCCGGCGACGCCTGGGCCGGCCAGATCGGTCTGGGCGTGCTCAGCCCGGGCGACTTCGCCCTCATCACCGGTTCCTCCCACGTGCTCAGTGGCCAGAGCGACCATGAGATCCACGGTGAGGGATTCTGGGGCTCCTACACCGACGCGGTGGTGCCGGGGCAGTTCACCGTCGAGGGTTCGGGAGTGTCCACCGGATCGGTGCTGAAGTGGTTCAAGGACAACTTCGCCTCCGACGTGGTCTCGGCCGCTGAGAAGGTCGGCCTCAACCCCTACGACGTGCTCAACGCGCAGTCCCGCGACATCCCGATCGGCTCCGACGGGCTGATCATCAACGAGTACTTCCAGGGCAACCGCACCCCCTACACCGACTCCAAGGCGCGCGGCATCATGTGGGGGCTCTCACTGGCCCACACCCCGGCGCACGTCTACCACGCCATCCAGGAGGCGGTCTGCTACGGCATCGGCCACTCCGTCAAGGCCTTCAAGGCCGCCGGGGTGAGCGTCGACAAGATGGTGGCCTGCGGCGGCTCCACCAAGAGCCGCGACTGGATGCAGATGCACTCCGACGTCACCGGCGTGCCGATCGCGCTCACCGAGGTCGGCGATGCCGTCGTGCTGGGAACCTGCATGATCGCCGCCGTCGGGGCCGGGCTGTACAAGGACCTGCCGGAGGCCGGGGCCAATATGGTCCACGAGATCGACGTCATCGAGCCGGACCCGCAGCGTCACGAGGAGTACCAGTTCTACCTGGACAAGTACATGCGGTCCTTCCCGTTGATGCAGTCGTTGATCCATGAGCTGGTCGACCACGAGGCCGACAAGCACTGATCCAGGCCGCACCCCGGGGTCCGTCGCGCAGACGGGCCCCGGGGGATGGCAGCACTCACACATTTCCACGAGAGGAAAGTCATGTCCGAACTCATTGAGAGGGCCCTCGCCGACTCCGACGACACCGATGTGGTGGTCATGGGGCACGGAGTCCTCGACCAGACGGGGCCGGTCTTCAGGAAGCTCTTCGGTGATGCCAAGGGCATCGTGATCGCCGACGGGAACACCTGGGCGGTGGCCGGCGAGGCCGTCACCGCCTCCCTTCGCCAGGCCGGCGTCGAACTGGTGGAACCCCTGGTCTTCCCGGCGCGACCCACCGTCTACGCCTCCTACGAGAACGTCGAGAAGGTCCGCGACCACCTCGCCGCGCTCGACGGCGTGATCGCCTGCTCGATCGGCTCGGGCACCCTCAATGACCTCACGAAGCGGGCCTCCGACGAGATCGGTCGACGCTACATGAACGTCTGCACCGCCGCGTCGATGGACGGTTACGCAGCCTTCGGCGCCTCGATCACCGAGAACGGCTTCAAGCACACCATGAGCTGCCGGGCCCCCCAGGCCCTCATCGCCGATCTTCCGACGATGGCCGGCGCGCCGCAGCGCTGCACCGCCACCGGTCTGGGCGATCTCATCGAGAAGGTGCCGGCCGGTGCCGACTGGATCATCGCCGACGAACTGGGCATTGAGCCGATCGACAAGGAGGTCTGGGAGCTGGTCCAGGGGCCGCTGCCCCAGGCCATCTCCGATCCGAAGGGGCTGGCCGATGGCAAGCCCGAGGCCCTCGAGGGTCTGGTCGAGGGTCTGGTGATGTCGGGGCTGTCGATGCAGAAGTACCGCATCAGCTCGCGCCCGGCCTCCGGGGCCGGCCATCAGTTCTCCCACGTCTGGGAGATGGAGAAGCTGGGGATGGACCAGGAACCTCCGCTGACCCACGGCATGAAGGTGGGTCTGGGCACCATCTCGGTGCTCGCCCTGTGGGCCGAGATCCTCAAGCTCGACTTCGGCTCCTTCGACATCGATGCGGCGGTCGCCACGTGGCCGAACGCCGAGGAGATGGAGGCCAAGGTCCGGCGCAACTTCACCGGCGAGATGGTCGAGCCCGCCGTCAAGCAGACGATGGACAAGTACCTCACCCCCGAGCAGCTGCGTCAGCGGCTGGAACTGGTCGAGCAGAAGTGGTCGTCGATCCAGCAGCGCTGCGCCGAGCAGGTGATGCCCGCCGAGCAGGTGGAGGAGATCCTCAAGGAGGTCGGTGGCGTCTACCACCCCAGCCAGATCGGCCTCACCGAGAAGCGCTTCCACGAGACCTACACCCGCTGCCAGATGATCCGCTCCCGCTACACCCTGCTGGACTTCCTGCTGGAGACCGGCGTCCTGCAGGATGAGGTGGACAAGCTCTTCGTGGGCGAGGGCTTCTGGGCCAAGCGGCCCTGGAAGAACTGACCAGCTGCACCCGGCGCCGGCCGGCCCCAGCGGTCGGCCGGCAGTGACCGGTTCGTGCGGCGCCCCACATCCCACTGTCCTGAACCCACACCCCACATCCCCTACACAGAGGTAGGAAGCCATGTCAGACAAGTACATCATCGGACTCGACTACGGCACCCTGTCCGGCCGCGCACTGGTGGTGAGGGTCAGCGACGGTGCCGAGATGGGCACCGACGTCCACGAGTACCCGCACGCCGTGATGGATCGCACCCTGGACGCCGCCGATGGGCAGAAGCTGCCCCCCGATTTCGCCCTGCAGGACCCGGGCGACTACCTCGAGACCCTCGAGCACATCATCCCCGGCGCGCTGCGCGACTCCGAGGTGGACCCGAACGATGTCATCGGCATCGGGCTGGACTTCACCTCGGCCACCGTGCTGGCCTGCAGATCGGACGGCACCCCGGTCTGCGAGCTCGAGGAGTTCGCCAACGAGCCGCACGCCTGGGTGAAGCTGTGGAAGCACCACGGCGCCCAGGACCAGGCCGATCGGATCGTCAAGCTGGCCCAGGTGCGCCGCGAACCCTGGCTGGCCCGCTACGGCGGGATCCTGTCGGCGGAGATGCTGATGCCCAAGGTGCTGGAGACCCTGGAATGGGCACCGAAGGTCTACGCCGCCACCGACGTCTTCGTCGACGCACTGGACTGGATGACCTGGAAGCTCACCGGCACCCTCAGCTTCGCCGCCGGGGACTCCGGCTACAAGCGGATGTTCCAGGATGGCAAGTACCCGTCCAAGGAGTTCCTGCGCAACCTCAACCCGGACTTCGAGGACGTCTTCGAGTCCAAGATGGACG
This sequence comes from Acidipropionibacterium thoenii DSM 20276, assembly GCF_000423445.1. GTDB lineage: Bacteria > Actinomycetota > Actinomycetes > Propionibacteriales > Propionibacteriaceae > Acidipropionibacterium > Acidipropionibacterium thoenii. Next base: position 66,760 of record NZ_KE384019.1, read on the forward strand.
CCCCGGTGCTGCCGCTGGGAGCCAGGGTCGGCGGCCTGACCGCCGACTGGGCCGCCCGGCTCGGACTGCCCGAGGGGATCGCGGTGGCCTCGGGCAATATCGACGCCCACGTGACCGCAGCCGCGGTCAATGCCGTCGAGGACGGCCAGATGACCGCCATCATGGGTACCTCGGCCTGTTATGTGGTGCCCGGGCCCGAGCTCAAGGAGGTCCCCGGCATGTTCGGGGTGGTCGATGGCGGGATCGTCGACGGCTCCTGGGGATTCGAGGCCGGCCAGACCGCGGTCGGCGACATCTTCGCCTGGTTCATCGACAACTGCGTGCCCTACTCCTACTTCGAGCAGGCCGCCCGGCGCGGCATCAGCGTGCACGACCTGCTCACCGAGCGCTGTCGCGACCAGGAGGTCGGTGCCCACGGCCTGATCGGACTGGACTGGCACAACGGCAACCGCTCGGTGCTCGCCGATGCCAATCTGTCGGGAGTGCTGATCGGCCAGACGCTGACCACCACCCCCGAGGACCAGTACCGGGCGCTGCTGGAGTCCACCGCCTTCGGCGCCCGGGAGATCATCGAGTCCTTCCGCAACGCAGGGGTGGCCATCAATGAGCTGGTGGTCGCCGGCGGGCTCACCAAGAACGGCTTCCTCATGCAGCTGCTGTGCGACATCTGCCGGGTGCCCCTGTCGCTGGGTCTGACCACCCAGCCGGGAGCCCGCGGATCGGCGGTCTTCGCAGCAGTGGCGGCCGGCGTCTACCCCGATGTCAAGGCCGCCTCGGCGGCCATGGGGGCCAAGGAGGAGGGGGTCTACCAGGTCGATGAGGACCGTGCCGGCCAGTACGACCAGCTCTACGCCGAGTACGAGATGCTGCACGACTACTTCGGGCGCGGCGCCAACCCGGTGATGCACCGCCTCAAGGAGATCCGTCGCAAGGCACACATCCGTGCCGAGAAGAAGCGCGGCCCGCTGCTGCGCCGGGAGGGGGATCACTCCGAGGATGCCTACATCAATGGCTGAGTCGACGGTGCGCGGGTCCTCGACCATCCAGCTGGACCGACTGCCGCAGACCCTGCGGGCGCAGATCCAGCAGGTGCGCCAGGAGGTGGCCCGGCTGCACGGTGAGCTGACCCGCTGGAATCTGGTGGTGTGGACCGCCGGCAATGTCTCCCAGCGGATCCGCTGCGCCGAGGAGATCGGTACCGACCTGCTGGTGATCAAGCCCTCCGGGGTGCTCTACGAGTTGCTCAGGCCCGAGAACATGGTGGTCTGTGATCTGTCGGGTCGCAAGATCGACGACGGGACCGACGTCTCGCTCGGTCCCTCCTCCGACGTCTTCGCCCACGCCTACGTCTATCAGCAGATGCCTGAGGTGGGCGGGGTGGTGCACACCCACTCGACCTATGCCACCGCCTGGGCGGCCCGGCGTCAGCCGATCCCCTGTGTGCTCACCATGATGGCCGACGAGTTCGGCGGCGAGATCCCGGTCGGGCCGCTGGCGGTGATCGGGGACGAGTCGATCGGCCGGGGAATCGTCGAGACCCTGCGGGGATCCCGGTCGCGCGCGGTGCTGATGGCCAACCACGGGCCCTTCACCATCGGGACCGACGCCACGGCGGCGGTCAAGACCGCAGCGATGTGCGAGGAGGTGGCCCAGACCGTCTACGTATCTGCACAGATGGGTGACCCTGTGGCCATTCCTCGGCAGACCGTTGATCATCTGTACGCTCGCTATCAGAACGATTACGGGCAACACGAATCGAGACCAGCCGGTAGCGCCGGCTGAACAACACCACGCGCCCCGGTCCGGTCGCAGACCGGGCCGGGGCCGACCACGAGAGGACTTCACAAGTGGCACAGCTTGAATGGACGCAGACGGACAAGAGGGCAGTGGACACGGCGCGGGTGCTGGCCGCCGACGCCGTGGAGAAGGTCGGCAACGGTCACCCCGGCACCGCGATCTCACTCGCACCGCTGGCCTACCTGCTCTACCACAAGGTGCTCAACATCGATCCGAGCGACGAGAAGTGGCTGGGACGCGACCGATTCGTGTTGTCGGCCGGGCACTCCTCGCTGACCCAGTACACCCAGCTCTACCTGGCCGGCCTGGGCCTGAATCTGGGCGACCTGGAGTCGCTGCGCACCTGGGGGTCCCTGACTCCCGGGCACCCCGAGTACGGTCACACCAAGTTCGTCGAGGTGACCACCGGACCGCTGGGTTCCGGCGTCTCCAATGCGGTCGGAATGGCGATGGCGGCCCGCCGCGAGCGCGGCCTGTTCGACCCCGACGCCCCGGCCGGGACCAGCCCCTTCGACCACTACGTCTATGCCATCGCAGGCGACGGCTGTCTGCAGGAGGGAGTCTCCTCGGAGGCCTCCTCACTGGCCGGCACCCAGGAGCTGGGCAACCTCATCCTGTTCTACGACGACAACCGGATCACCATCGAGGGTGACACCAATATCGCCTTCACCGAGGACGTCTGCGCCCGCTACCAGGCCTACGGCTGGCACGTCCAGACCGTCGACTTCACCCATGGCGGTACCCACTACTCCGAGGACGTCCAGGCCCTGGCCGATGCCATCGAGGCCGCCAAGGCGGTCACCGACAAGCCCTCCTTCATCAAGGTGACCACCGTGATCGGCTGGCCGCTGCCGAACCTGCAGGGTTCGGAGTCGGTGCACGGCTCCAAGCTGGGTGCCGCCGAGATCACCGCTCTGAAGAAGGAGCTCGGCTTCGAGGACACCCCCTTCGCCATCGACGAGAGCCTGGTGGGGGCCACCCGCAAGGCCTTCGCCGAGCGCAACGGCGCCACCCGGGCCGCCTGGGACGAGGCCTTCGCGGCCTGGCAGCAGGCCAACCCGGAGCGCGCCGAGCTGCTGGAGAGGGTGCGCGCCCGCAAGCTGCCCGCCGACCTGGAGGTGCCGACCTTCGAGGCCGGCAAGATGAGCACCCGGAAGGCCTCCGGTGCGGTGCTCACCGCACTGGGACCCCAGCTTCCCGAGCTGTGGGGCGGTTCGGCGGACCTGGCCGGGTCGAACAACACCACCATGAAGGGGGCCGACTCCTTCCTGCCCGATGACCGGGTGGTCGATGAGTACCCCGGCGGTCCCTACGGGCGCACCCTGCACTTCGGCATCCGCGAGCATGCGATGGGCGGGATCATCAACGGCATCACCCTGTCGGGTCTGACCCGAGCCTACGGTGGCACCTTCTTCGTGTTCTCCGACTACATGCGCCCGGCCGTGCGGCTGGCCGCCCTGATGGCCATTCCGAGCATCTTCGTGTGGACCCACGACTCGGTGGGTGTCGGCGAGGACGGCCCCACCCACCAGCCCATCGAGCACCTGGCCGCCTGCCGGGCGATCCCCGGACTGGACGTCGTGCGGCCCGCGGACGCCAACGAGACGGCGGTGGCCTGGAAGACCATCCTGGAGCACACCGACCGGCCCGCCGGGCTGGTCCTGTCGCGCCAGGACCTGCCGACCGTCGACCGCAGCGTCTACGCCTCGGCCGACGGGGCCGCCCGGGGGGCCTACGTGCTCTCGGAGGCCAGCGCCGACCCGCAGCTGATCCTCATCGCCACCGGCTCGGAGGTCGGTGTGGCCCTGGATGCCCAGAAGAAGCTGGAGGCTGACGGTACCCCCACCCGGGTGGTCTCGATGCCGTGTCAGGAGTGGTTCGACGCACAGGACCAGGAGTACCGCGAGTCGGTGCTGCCGTCCGCTGTGAGCGCCCGGGTCTCGGTGGAGGCCGGGATCTCGATGGGCTGGGCCAAGTACGTCGGCTGCGCAGGCGACTCGGTCTCCATCGAGCACTTCGGCGCCTCGGCGGCCGGTTCCAAGTGCTTCGAGGAGTTCGGCATCACCGGCGACCACGTCGTCGAGGTCGCTCAGGCCGTGCTGGCGAGGTGATCTGAGACCGGTCCGGTGGGACCGGCGCGAGGAGGGCCCGGTCGGATCACCCCGACCGGGCCCTCCTGCTGCCTGGAAGGTCTCCTGCGAGGTGGGCCATCGCGGAGCGGTCGGCGCCGGTCGTGGTCCGGCTGGGGTGTTCCGCCGCCGTCCCGCCGGATCCGGGGCTGGATCGCACGAGGATGCTGCACTAAGGTAATTACCAAGAGTAATTACTGGAGGTAGTCGATGGGTGTGCCGTCCGCGAGCCAGGGGTCCGAGCTGGTCGAACTGGCCAATGATCTTCGGCTGGCCTGCCAGATCATCTCGCGGCGGGTGCGATTCGAGTCGACCAGCGGCATCCCGCCGCACCAGATCAGTGTGCTCTTCGCGGTGCGTCGAGGCGCTCAGACGCCGACCACCCTGGCCGAGCGCGAACGGGTCTCCACGCCGGCCATGACGCGAACCCTCAATTCCCTGGAGGCCGAGGGGCTGGTGAGCCGCAGCCGCAACGCGGAGGACTCCCGGTCGGTCCTGATCACCCTGACCGGGCGTGGCCAGGCCGTCATCGACGGCGTCTACGCCAGTCGGGACACCTGGATGGTGAGGCACCTGGAAGGGCTGAGCGGCGAGGATCTGGAGGCTCTGAGACGGGCCACCGGCGTCCTGTCACGAATCGGTCAGGCATGAGTCGACAGCCCCGGAGTGAATCAGGCCCCAGCAGTCAGGTCGGGCGTACCTTCGCCTCCTTCGCGGTGGCCAACTACACCCGCTACTTCATCGGCTCGATGGTCTCCAACATGGGCCTGTGGATGGGCCGCACCGCCCAGGACTGGATGGTGCTCACCCAGCTCACCGACCACTCCTCGACGGCACTGGGATATGTCACCGCCCTGCAGTTCCTGCCGATCGCGCTGTTCGCCCCCGTGATGGGGGCGATCGCCGATCGCTGGCCCAAGTACAACCTGCTCTACATCAGCCAGAGCCTGCTGGCCGCCAACGCACTGGTGCTGTGGATCCTGGACGCCGCCGGCGTCATCCAGCTGTGGCACGTGATGGCGATCGCCTTCTTCCAGGGAGTGATCAGCGCGCTGGACAACCCGGTGCGGCAGGCCTTCGTTCCCGAGATGGTGCCGATGAGGCTGGTACCCAATGCCATCGGCCTGAACTCCACCCAGTTCAATGCCGCCCGGCTGCTGGGCCCGGGCATCGGTGGCCTGCTGATCGCCGCGGTCGGGGTGCCGGCCTGCCTGCTCATCAATGCACTGAGCTTCGCCGCGGTGATCGGATCGCTGGTGATGATGGACCGTCGTCGGCTCACCCCCTCTCCACCGCGCCGCGGCAAGGGTGCGGTGCGCGAGGGAATCCGCTACGTCCGTGGCCGTCCCGACATCCTGGTTCCGATGGTGATCGTCTTCATGCTCGGCACCTTCGGGATGAACTTCCAGATCACCAACGCCCTGATGGCCACCAAGGTCTTCGGCAAGGGGGCGGGGGAGTACGGCCTGCTCGGGTCCATCATGGCGGTCGGGACGCTGGCCGCCGCCCTGCTGGCTGCCCGCCGATCCCACCCCCGGTTGCGTACCCTCATCATCCCGCTGCTCGGGTTCGCGATCCTCACCGCCGTGCTCGGCACCGCGCGAAGCTACCTGATCTATGCCATCACCCTGGTGCCGGTCGGGCTGTGCGCACTGACGGTGATGATCAGCGCGAACGCCACCGTCCAGATGGCCTCCGATCCCGAGGTCCGCGGCAGGGTGATGGCCCTCTACATGGCGATCTTCATGGGTGGCACGCCGATCGGGGCGCCGATCATCGGCTGGATCGGCGACGCCTGGGGGCCGCGCTGGACACTGCTGATCGGCTCGATCGCCACCGCGGCCACCGCGATCGGGGTGTTGGCCTTCATCAGGTTCCACGACGGGATGAGGGCTGTGCTGCAACGCGGCTGGCCACCGCGGGTGGCGCTCGTGCACCGGCAGGACTGATCGCCGGGACGGGCTCTCGGCCGGCGATCACCGAGGAACCGGTCGGGCCGGCGGTGCCGGGGAACCGGGCGCCCCGACCTCTGTGGTCGCATTTGCATGCCTGGACGGATGTGCAGGCAGATCCGACCCCGCAGAGATCCCTTGATGTCGAGAGACTTAGGATCATGGACATGAGGATTGGAATTCCGCGGGAGTCTCTCGCGGGTGAGAACAGGGTCGCAGCCACCCCGCTGACAGTTCCGAAACTGATCAAGCTGGGCTACGACGTCATGGTCGAAAGCGGTGCCGGGCAACGCGCATCCCTTCCCGACGCCGGCTATCAGGAGGCCGGAGCCACACTGGGCTCCGCGGAGCAGGTGTGGGCCTGCGACCTGGTGCTGGCGGTCAACCCGCCGACCGCCCAGGAGATCGCCCTGATGCACTCCGGTGCGGTGCTGGTGACCTTCCTGGCGCCGCGTCAGGACTCCGCGTTGACCGAGAGGCTGGCAGCCGCCGGGATCACCGGGATGTCGATGGACATGGTGCCGCGTATCTCGCGAGCCCAGTCGATGGATGCGCTGTCCTCGATGGCCAACATCTCCGGCTACCGGGCGGTCGTCGAGGCGGCCTTCGCCTACGGCCGGACCTTCGGCGGCCAGGTCACCGCAGCAGGCAAGGTGCCACCGGCGAAGGTCTTCGTGATCGGCACCGGCGTCGCCGGACTGGCCGCGCTGGGAGCCGCCAACTCGATGGGCGCCGAGGTCTTCGCCACCGATGTCCGCCCCGAGACGGCCGAGCAGGTCGAGTCGATGGGTGCCCGATTCCTGCACGTCCGCACTGCAACGGCAGACCAGGGCGTCTCCTCCGACGGATACGCCAAGGAGACCTCCGACGACTACAACGCCCGGGCCGCCGAGCTGTACATGGAGCAGGCCAAGGTCTGCGATGTCATCATCACCACTGCGGCGATCCCTGGACGCCCGTCTCCCAAGCTCATCACCGCCGAGATGGTGGCCGCGATGCGGCCGGGCAGCATCATCGTCGACCTGGCGGCCCTGGGCGGCGGCAACTGCGTGCTCACCCATCCCGGTGAGAAGTACGTCACCGACAACGGGGTGACGATCATCGGGTACACCGACCTGGCCTCGCGGCTGGCCGGACAGTCCTCCCAGCTCTACGGCACCAACCTCGTCAACCTGGTCACGCTGGCCACTCCCGGCAAGGACGGCCAGTTCGTCATCGACTTCGACGACGAAGTGATCCGGACCATGACCGTCAGCAAGGACGGTCAGGTGACCTTCCCGCCGCCCCCGGTCCAGGTCGCAGCGGCGCCGGTGCCGGTCGCCAAGGCGGCGGCCGAGCCGGTCAAGGTGGAGAAGGCTCCGCGGCCATGGCAACAGACCTATGCCATGGTGGGCGGCCTGGCGATCGTCCTGATCGCCCTGCTGACCTTCGCGCCCAGCCAGTTCCTGGCCCTGTTCGGCACCTTCGCGGTCGCCGTGGTGGTCGGTTACTACGTCGTCTGGAACGTCTCCCACGCCCTCCACACCCCGCTGATGAGCGTCACCAACGCCATCTCCGGAATCATCATGGTCGGTGCCATCACCCAGCTCGCGTCGGAGTCCTGGACGATCCGGATCATCGCCGCGTTCACGGTCCTGATCGCAAGTATCAACGTCTTCGGCGGGTTCACCGTGACCGCCCGAATGCTCAAGATGTTCAGGAAGGCCTGACCGATGATTGCAGTGATGTTGGTTTCCGGGCGGCTGACGAATTTCGTCGAGGCCTGTTACATCGTCGCGGGGTTGCTGTTCATCCTCGCGCTGGCCGGACTGGCGAAGTTCGAGTCCTCCAAGCGGGGCAACGCCTTCGGCATCCTCGGCATGATCATCGCGGTCATCGCCTCCGTCATCTGGCTGGTCAGCCAGCCCACCTTCGATCCGATCGTGCTGGCGCTGCTCTTCGTGCCGATGCTCATCGGCGCGTCGATCGGCGTCTGGAAGGCCGTCAAGGTCGAGATGACCGGAATGCCTGAGCTGATCGCCCAGCTGCACTCCTTCGTCGGCCTGGCCGCCGTACTGATCGGATTCAACGCCTTCATGGAGGACGGGCCGCTGGCCTCGACCTTCCAGCGCTCCGAGATCTGGATCGGCGTGTTCATCGGCGCCCTGACCTTCACCGGGTCGATCGTGGCCTGGGGCAAGCTGTCGGGCAAGATCGCCTCCAAGCCGCTGGCGATCCCGGGACGCAACTGGATCAATCTGGTGATCGTGATCGCCATCATCGCCTGCGGGATCTGGTTCTCCAATGTCGAGGGGCCGCTCGCCTGGCTGCCGCTGGCGATCCTCACCGGGCTGTCACTGTTCCTCGGCTTCCACCTGGTGGCGGCGATCGGCGGCGCAGACATGCCGGTGGTCATCTCGATGCTCAACAGCTACTCGGGTTGGGCTGCTGCCTTCTCCGGATTCAGCCTGCACATCGCGGTGCTGACGATCACCGGTGCCCTGGTCGGCTTCTCCGGTGCGATCCTGTCCTACATCATGTGCAGGGCCATGAACCGGTCCTTCGTCTCGGTCATCCTCGGTGGCTTCGGGGACGCCCCGATGATCACCTCCGACGGACCCCAGGGAGAGATCCACGAGACCACCGCGGCGGACCTGGCCGGCCAGTTGGCCGACGCCTCCTCGGTGATCATCGCTCCCGGGTACGGGATGGCAGTGGCCCAGGCGCAGTACCCGGTGGCCGAACTCGCCAAGCGGTTGCGCGAGCAGGGTGTCGAGGTGCGGTTCGCGATCCATCCGGTCGCCGGGCGCCTTCCCGGCCACATGAATGTGCTGCTCGCCGAGGCCCACGTGCCCTATGACATCGTGATGGAGATGGACGAGATCAACGATGACTTCGCTGATACCGACATCGTCCTGGTGATCGGTGCCAATGACACCGTCAACCCGGCCGCGATGGACCCGGGCACCCCCATCTCGGGGATGCCGGTCCTGCACGTCTGGGAGGGCCATCAGGTGGTGGTGTTCAAGCGGTCCATGAAGCCCGGTTACGCTGGCGTGGAGAATCCGCTGTTCTTCAAGGACAACACCCAGATGCTCTTCGGTGACGCCAAGGCCACCGTCGACGCCATCAATGCGGCCCTGCCGGTTCCGGCGGCGGCCAACTGACCGACAGGATGGTCACCGACTGGTCGGGTCTTGACCACTATCTCGACGACCAAGCTGCCGGGGAGCTCTCCTCGGTGAGCCTGGTCGTCGTCTCGTCCGGTGGTGTTGTCCATCAGCACTCGTGCGGGGACGCGCTGAGGTACTCGACGCCGCCAGCCCACCTCTCCGCCGACTGCGGCGCTCCGCGTCCCGGCGGTGACGCCGTCCCCCCGGTGGCTGCTCTGCTCCGGGCCGACCAGCGGGTACCTGCGACCGCCTCGACCCTGTTCGACCTGGCCTCCAACACCAAGATGTGGGCCACCAACCTGGCCCTGATGATGCTGGTCGGCCAGGGCCTGCTCGATCTGGAACGGCCGGTCTGCGACTTTCCGGGCTGGGCCGAGTTCGGTCGCCACGGAGTCGGGGGGACCGGACGCCAGGACGTCACGGTCGCCGACCTGTTGCGCCACGAGGCCGGCCTGATCGCCGACCCCCGGTACTTCGACCCCCATGACATCCATCGGCACGGGGCCGGGGAGCTCTACTGCTCCGGTACTCCCGCCGCCCCGGTCTCCCGTGACCGGATCATCGAGGTGATCTGCCGAACGCCCTCGGCCGGACCTGCCCACCAGGGCTACTGCTACTCCGATCTCGACTACATGATCCTCGGCCTGTTGGTCGAGCAGACCGTCGGCCTGCGCCTGGACCGCTACCTGGAGGAGGGGCTCTACCGGCGGCTGGGCCTGCGCCGGACCCTGTTCAATCCCCTGGAGAAGGGGATCGACGCCGATCAGATAGCCGCCACCGAACCTCAGGGCAACACCCGTGGCGGCACGGTCGACTACGGCCCGGCTCCCGACGGCAGGCCGGCCCCGCTGCGGCGTCACACTCTTCGTGGCCAGGTCCATGACGAGAAGGCCTGGTACTGCATGGCCGGGGTCTCCGGGCATGCCGGGCTGTTCACCGACGCTGCCGATCTTGCGGTTCTGCTGCGGCTCGGTCTGGGAGAGGGGTGCCTGGACGGGGTCCGTCACATCGACCAGGCGGTGTGGCGCCACTTCGCCAGCCCGCAGGGGGCCACGCCGCAGCAGCGGGCCAGCTCCAGCCACGGCCTGGGCTGGCGGGTGGCACCGGCGTCCGGCCCTCCCTACTCACCGTTCGGCGGCTGCCCCAGCCCCGGCAGCATCGGCCACACGGGATGGACCGGCACCCTCACCCTCGTGGACCGGCAGCGCGATCTGGCGCTCGGCCTGATGACCGGGGCCCGTCACCGACTGGGCGCCGACGTCGGGCGCGCCAACCCGGTCGAGTACTCCCGGATCGTCGGGATGGTCTACCGGGCGCAGGCCGAAAGGGCAGTCCGCTGAGCCTGACGGGCTGAGATTCCCCAGCAGTGAACCTCACCGATCCCGGCATTCGTGGTTGACCGTGGCCATCTGCCTACAATGCCCACACCCCAGTGGCGCCGGACCGAGGGGCAGGCCAACACCAGCAGAGGGCGGATCAGGGTGGGAGACGGCACCGACGAGACCATCAGAAGGCCCCGCGGATCCCGCACCAGAGCGGCTCCCAAGGTGTTGGGTATCGGGCTCGGGGCAGTGGTCGTCATCGGCGCCGGGGGATATCTGATGGGTCACTTCATGACCGCCGACACGATGCCCGCCAGGACCGAGATCGCTGGCATCGCAGTGGGCGGTCAGTCGGTCAGTCAGGCCCGCGAGACGGTCCGGAGGGCTCTCACGCCGCAACTCTCACGACCGGTGACCTTCGCCGATGGCGCCACCACCGCCGCCCTCGTCCCGGCATCAGCCGGACTGTCGGCCGACTGGGAGGCCACCATGGCCCAGGTCGACCCGGGCAACTCCTGGAACCCGCGGGTGATCTGGAACACCCTGCACGGCGGGGCCCGGGTGCCGCTGGTCACCGCGGTCGACCAGGACACGCTGGAGTCGGCGGTCAGCCGGCAGGCCGACAGATTCACCGTCACCGCCAGGAATGCCGGCCTGTCGTTGTCGGGAACCAGGATCGTCACCACCAGGGCTGTGGCGGGTCGGTCCCTCGACGTGGCCGCCACCGCCGAGACCATCGCGCGCGGCTGGCCGACCGCCTCCACCGCCCCGCTGCAGGCCGGCGTCTCCCGCCATGCCCCGCAGATCACCGACGCTCAGGTGTCCCAGGTCGTCACCGGCACGCTGCGCCCCACCCTGTCGGGGCCGGTGACCGTGCGGACCGACAAGGGTGATGTGGTGCTCACCACTGACCAGATCGCGGCGGCCACAGCGGTGGCCACCACAGCCGGGAAGGTATCCGCCGCCACCGACATGGCCGGCCTCTACCGGGCCAGCGCGGCGTCCCGCGACAGGCTCGGGCTGAGCGCCGGCAAGGATGCCAGAATCGTCATCTCCGGGGACCGGCCCACCATCGAACCCTCCACCGATGGGCAGGGGGTCAGCCTCGAGAACTTCACCAGGGCGGTCGCTCCTGCGCTGCGGAAGTCAGGCGCCGAACGCACTGGCACGGTCCCGATCACCCCGGTGCCCGCCAAATTCTCCACCGCCGATGCCCGCCGGGCGGGCGTCAACCAGGTGATCGGCGAGTTCACCACGAACTTCCCCTATGCCGCCTACCGCAACACGAACCTCACGCTGGCCGCCAGTACCATCAACAACACCTACCTGGCCCCCGGTGGCACCTTCAGCATGGACCAGGTGCTGGGACCGAGGACCTCCGACAAGGGCTATGTCGACGGCTGGGTGATCTCCGAGTCCCAGCTGCGCAAGGAGTCAGCCGGCGGGATCTCCCAATCGGCCACCACCACATTCAACGCCGCCTTCTTCGCCGGTATGACCGACGTCGAGCATCATCCCCACTCGCTGTACTTCGACCGTTACCCCGCCGGGCGCGAGGCCACCTTGTACTACGGCAAGCTCGACCTGAAGTTCCGCAATGACACCCGCTACGGGGTGCTGGTGCAGGCCTTCACGACCAGGGCCCCGGTCGGCGGCAGTGGTTCGATCACCGTGAGGATGTGGTCGACCCCGACCTGGCAGAGGATCACCTCCACCGATCCTGTGAGGTCGAACTGGGCCGACGGTAGAACGATCATCTCCAGCGATCCGCAGTGTCATCCGCAATCCGCCTCCCCGGGGTTCGATGTGCGCTACTCCCGGCTGTTCTGGCGCGACGGCAAGGTCGCCAAGAAGGAGGACTACTTCTGGCGCTACGACCCGACCGATCGGGTGATCTGCCAGTGACCGGCGTCCCGCCCCCGACCATCGGCATCCAGGCCCCGTCTCGCGATCACGACACTGTGTAGTGGAGCAGGCTAGAGTGGAGATGATCGTGACCGAGGGCCCCGGCCCTCAGACACCCAAGTCAATGCCAACCCGAGGAGAGCGTCGTGACCTACGTCATCGGTCTGCCCTGCGTGGATGTCAAGGATCGTGCCTGCGTCGAGGAGTGCCCGGTCGACTGCATCTACGAGGGGGAGCGCAGCCTGTACATCCACCCGGAGGAGTGCGTCGACTGCGGCGCCTGCGAGCCGGTCTGCCCGGTGGAGGCGATCTACTACGAGGACGACCTGCCTGATGATCAGCAGGCATTCCTCAAGATCAACACCGACTTCTTCGAGGAGCTCGGCTCCCCGGGTGGTGCCGCCCGCCTGGGACCGACTCACAAGGATCCGCCCGAGGTCGCCGCGCTGCCCCCTCAGGGCGAATGACCGAGGCACTCAGCAGGAGTCGCCGCCGGAAGGTCTCGGCCGGCCTGCCGACCTTCCCCTGGGACACTATCGCCGGGGCCAAGGCCCGTGCGGCCCAGCACCCCGACGGGCTGGTCGACCTGTCGGTGGGGACGCCGGTCGACCAGACCCCGCAGCTGGCACGCCAGGCTCTGGCGGCGTCCTCGGACGCCCACGGCTACCCGCAGGTGTGGGGGACGCCGGCGCTGCGAACCGCGATCCTGGACTACATGACCGGACGCTGGGGAGCCCCGGAGCTCTCCGAGACCTGCGTGCTGCCGGTGATCGGCACCAAGGAGCTGGTCGCCTCACTACCTGCTCAGCTGGGTCTGGGAGCCGACTCCACCGTGGTCATCCCGACCTGTGCCTACCCGACCTATCGGGTCGGCGGGCTGCTGTGCGGAGCCCGGGTACAGCTCGCCGACTCCCCCGATGAGGTGTCCGGGCAGCCCGACCTGATCTGGATCAACTCCCCGGCCAACCCCTCCGGCCGGATGCTGTCGATGGACCAGGTGCGAGCCTGGGTGGATTTCGCCCGGGCCACCGGAGCGGTGCTGGCCTCCGACGAGTGCTACGGGGAGTTCGCCTGGGACGCCGAGGCGGTCTCGGTGCTCGACAGCCGGATCTGCGAGGGGGACGTCACCGGCCTGCTGAGCTGCATGTCGCTGTCCAAGAGGTCGAACATGGCCGGTTACCGCGCCGGTTTCGTGGTCGGTGATCCCGAGCTGACCAGCGAGTTGCTGGCGATCCGCAAGCATGCCGGGATGATTCTGCCAGCGCCGATCGCCGAGGCGATGAGGGTGGCGCTGCGCGACAACTCCCATGTCATCGAGCAGCGTGAGCGATACCAGCGGCGCCGCGCCGTGCTGCGGCCGGCCCTGGAGCAGGCCGGGTTCCGGATCGACGACTCGCAGGGTTCGATCTACCTGTGGGCCACCCGGGGCCAGGACTGCCGCCAGACCCTCGACTGGCTCGCCCAGCGGGGAATCCTGTGTTCCCCCGGCGACTTCTATGTCGAGGGTCCCTCCGACCACGTCCGGATCAGTCTGACCGCAACCGACCAGCAGATCGTCGACGCCGCGCGTCGGCTGACCGGCGAGACGCCGCGACTCTCCTGACCGGCGTCCGCTGCCTCTCTCGACGGCCACGAACGTCGGTCGGGCCAGCTGCGGGCCAGCTAGGACAGCACCCTGACGGTGCCGGTGGTGGCGCTCGTGGAGCCAGCCGAGGGGCTCGACGAGGGGCCCGTGGAGCTCGTCCAGGCGGAGTAGACCTTGGCATCTGCCGACCAGCCGGCGGTTCCCACACTTGCCGAGGTGATCGGGGCCTTGTCATTGCTGGCCATCGTCAGCGCCACTCCGGCCCACACCAGGTCGGAGTCGGCCGACCGGATGGTCACCGCGGTGGCGGTGCGCGTCACGGTGGCGCGAGTACCCAGCCCCTTGACGGCGGTGGCGGCCAGCGAGGCGGTGGTGCCGGCCTCCGACGACCGGTTGACGCAGCTCAGCGCCCGCGGGGACTGGCCGGTCAGCGTGCTGGCCCAGGCCTTGGCGGCGTCGACGTGCTTGCGGTAACCATCGGGAACCCCGGACTTCTGGACCTCCTGGGCGACGTCGTTGATGTCGCCGGTCCGCCAGTCGGAGACCTTGACCAGTTCGTCATAGAACTTCCCGCTGGAATACCACGGGTCCATGATCTGGGCCTTGGTTCCCCAGCCCTGGGAGGGGCGCTGCTGGAACAGCCCGATGGAGTCGCGGTCGCCGTAGCTGAGGTTGCGCAGCCTGGACTCCTGCATGGCGGTGGCCAGTGCGATGGAGGCGGCCCGGGCCGGAAGACCGCGTCTGAGCGCCTCGGCGGTGATGATCGCGGCGTTGCCCGACTGCTCCAGGTCCAAGGTGTAGCTGTTGGCACCGACAGTGACCTGGCAGCCCTCGTTGACCGGGGTCTCGAAGAGCGCACTGGCGCGCTGCCAGACCCGCCATCCGCCGTAGGCCAGCCCTGCGATCAGGGCGAGGACCACCACCACGGCGGCCACTGAGCGGACCCACCGGGGCTGGTTCCTGGCGGCCCTGCGGGGGGCTGATCGGCGTGCCATCGAAGGTCAGTTCGTGTGCAGGGCGGAGTTGAGCTCCACCTTGGCACCCTTGCGCCCCAGTGCGCGGACAGCGCCGGTGACCGAGTCGCGGATGAACAGGATGTTGGGGGAGCCGGACAGCTCACGCGCCTTGACCACAGAGCCGTCGGGCAGTGTCACCTTGGTTCCGGCGGTGACATAGAGCCCGGCCTCCACGACGCAGTTGTCGCCCATCGAGATCCCGATGCCGGCCTCGGCGCCCAGCAGGCAGCCCTTGCCGATGGTGACCTGCTCGCGTCCACCGCCCGACAGAGTACCCATGATGGAGGCTCCTCCGCCGATGTCGGAGCCGTCCTCGACGATGACCCCCTGGGAGACGCGTCCCTCCACCATCGAGGTGCCCAGGGTTCCGGCGTTGAAGTTGACGAATCCCTCGTGCATCACGGTGGTTCCCTCGGCCAGGTGGGCACCGAGTCGGATCCGGTCGGCATTGCCGATCCGCACCCCGGAGGGGACCACGAAGTCGGTCATCCTGGGGAACTTGTCGATCAGCAGCACGGTGAACGGCGCCCCGGCGATGCGCGCCGCGACGGCCGCCTCGGGGTAGTCCTCGACCCGCAGCGGCCCGGCAGTGGTCCACACATTGTTGGGCAGCACTGCGAAGATGCCGTCCAGATTGATGGTCCTGGGGGCCACCAGCCGGTACGACAACAGGTGGAGACGCAGGTAGGCATCCGGGACGTCGGCGGGCGCGGCGTCCAGGTCGATGACGGCGAGCACCACCTCATGGTGGACCCGGCGAATCGGGTCCAGACCGCCGGCAGCGGCTTTGACAAGATCCTGCGGCGGGTTGGACTGCTCGGCGGTTCCCAGCGCTGGATGGGGGAACCAGGTGTCCAGGATCGATCCGTCGTCGTGGACGGTGGCCAGCCCCCAGCCCCATGCGGTGCGGGTGGTGGTCGTCGAGGTGCTCGTCATGGTTGCCACTTTAGATGACCGGGACGACAGCCCTGCCACGCCGAGCGGCCCGCCAGGATCGGAGGGCACTGGGTTGACGTCGTTAGGATTGTGGCCATGTCACTCGACCTGCGCGCAGACCTGCACACGCTGTTCCGCCGGATCGTCGACTGCGAATCGGTCAGCCTGCACGAGGAGGTCCTGGCCGACGCCGTCCAGACCGCGCTGGTCGCCCTGCCGCACCTCGAGGTGACCCGGGTCGGCAACTCCGTGGTCGCCCGGACCGTGCTGGGCCGGTCCCGGCGGGTGGTGGTGGCCGGGCATCTGGACACCGTTCCGGTGACCGGGAACCTGCCCTCGTGGATCGAGCACCGCACCGACGGGGACCACCTGGTCGGGCGTGGGACCTGCGACATGAAGGGTGGCGTGGCGGTCGCCCTTCAGCTGGCAGCGCTCCTGAGGGATCCGGCCAAGGACGTCACCTGGGTGTTCTACGAGGCCGAGGAGATCGCCGCCGAGTTCAACGGGCTGGCGCACATCGCCGCGCAGCGCCCCGACCTGCTGGACGCCGATCTCGCCATTCTGATGGAACCCACTGACGGCGTGGTGGAGGGGGGCTGCCAGGGCACCATGAGGTTCAACCTGGTGGTGCCGGGGGTCGCCGCCCATTCGGCCCGGTCCTGGACCGGTCACAATGCGATCCACGACCTGGCGCCGATTCTGTCGATCCTGGACTCCTGGCAGCAGGGTGATCCACTGGTCGAGGTGGACGGGCTCACCTACCACGAGGGACTCAACGCCACGATGGTCTCCGGCGGGGTGGCCGGCAATGTCATCCCGCCGCAGGTCACCATTCAGATCAACTACCGGTTCGCTCCCGACAAGTCGGCCGCCCAGGCCGAGGCGGCGATGCGGCGTCTCTTCGACGGCTGGGAGATGGCGATCCTCGACCTGTCGGAATCGGCCCGCCCGGGCCTCGACCGTCCGCTGGCGCAGTCCTTCGTCGCGGCCGTCGGATCCGCCCCGCTGCCCAAGTACGGCTGGACCGACGTGGCGCGGTTCTCGGCTCTGGGGATCCCGGCGCTGAATTACGGGCCCGGCGACGCCCTGTGTGCCCACAAGGAGGACGAGCACTGCAGGCTCGCCAGCCTGGATGAGTGCGCAGCTGCCCTGGGCGGTTGGCTCGCGACCGACCGGTCGGCCCAGGGAAATGGGCCGACCGGTGGAGCTGGACGGTCCGCCGGGGCTGCGCAGCGCAACGACGTGGCGGAGAGGGCACTGTGATGGTGTGGGTGTTGTGCGCTGTGGTGATTGTCATCATCGGCGCTGCGGTGATGGCGGCCTCGGGGCGGTTCGGGGCGGTGCCCCAGGTTGTCGAGGACCGTCCAGCCCCCGATCTTCCCAGCCACCTGATGGGGCCCGATGACCTGCGCGCCGTGCACTTCGACGTGGTGGCTCGCGGCTACTCGATGGCACAGGTCGATGCCTTGCTGGCTCGACTCGCGGTGGAGATGCAGATGCCCCAGCAGGTCCCTGCCCGGCAGACTCCCGGCGGGGTCGGGGAGGGGCCCGCAGAAGATCCTCAGGAGGGCCCTGAAGCCCAGGGATGAGGGGCCCTCGCAGGCTGCTGACCAGCGAAACCGTGGCGGATACGGAATAATAGGGGTGTTACCACTGACCAGTGAGCGAGGATGAGTGACATGGCAGCTATGAAGCCCCGTACCGGAGACGGTCCGATGGAGGTCGCGAAGGAGGGGCGTGGCATTGTCATGCGGGTGCCCGTCGACGGTGGCGGCCGCCTGGTGGTTGAACTCAACTCCGATGAGGCCCATGAGTTGTTCGACTGCCTCAAGGGCGTCGTCGGCTGATCGGCCCAGCACCTGCTGAGACGAGAGTCCCGGCAGTCGGAGGCTCAAGGTCCTTTCCGGACCTCGAGCCCCGGCTGCCGGGACTCTGTTTCTGGTGCCCAGCGCGGGGACGCTATGCGTTGTGTCTGGCGATCGCAGCCTTGTAGACCTCGACGGTCTGCTCGGCGATCTTGGCCCAGGCGAAGTTGTCGATGCAGCGCTGGCGTCCGGCCTCCCCGAATGCGCGGGCCCGATCCGGGTCGGCGATCACCTCGTTGAGTCTCTGGGCGAAGGCGTGCTCGAAGGCTGCCACCTCCTCGGGAGTCGACTCGTCGGTGGGCACCCCGGGCACCAGGAAGCCGGTCTCACCGTCGACGACGACCTCGGGGATGCCGCCTACCTGCGAAGCCACCACCGGGACGCCGCAGGCCATCGCCTCGAGGTTGACGATTCCCAGTGGCTCGTAGACCGAGGGGCAGGCGAACACCGTGGCTGCCGACAGCACCTGTCGGACGCTGGCCCTCGGCAGCATCTCCTGGACCCAGATCACCGGGGCGGTGCGTGATTTCTGTACCTTGGCGAAGGCCTGATGGAACTCGGCTGCGATCTCCGGGGTGTCGGGGGCGCCTGCCAGCAGCACCAGCTGGACGTCGGGGTCCAGATCGGCGGCGGCGCGCACCAGGTGGATCAGGCCTTTCTGACGGGTGATCCGGCCCACGAAGACCACCGACGGCCTGTTCGGATCCATCCCGATCTGCTCGGGCACATCGGTCTCGGTGACCCGGTGGAACTCCGTCGTGTCCACCCCGTTGCGGACGACATGGACCTTGTCAGGGTCGAGTTCCGGGTAGGCGGCCAGCACATCGCGGCGCATTCCCGAGCTGACGGCGATGATGGCATCCGCGGCGTCATAGGCGGTCCTCTCGGCCCAGGAGGAGAGCCGGTAGCCGCCGCCGAGCTGCTCGGCCTTCCAGGGCCGGTCGGGCTCCAGGGAGTGGGCGCTGATGACGTGCGGGATGTCGTGGTAGACGCTGCTCAGCAGACCGGCCAGGTTGGCGTACCAGGTGTGGGAGTGCACCAGGTCGACATTCTCGGGGACGGCGGCCGTCATCGACAGGTCGGCGCCGAACACCCGCAGGGCCGGATTCGCGCCCTCGGGAAAGCTCTCAGGATGGGCGGTGGCCCCCTCGCGCGGCTCTCCCATGCACTGGACGTCGACATCGACGAAGGCACGCAACTGGGGGACCAGCTGAGCGACGTGGACGCCTGCTCCGCCGTAGATCGTCGGTGGGTACTCACGGGTCAGGATGGACACATACATGACCAGATCGTCCCACATGAGCCCGTCGTGCGTGGGGACTCCGGGCACTTTGTGAACGGTTGCCAACATTTCGCCGTACCCGGTTGTCAACGGCGGCTTCTGGGAATAAGTTCCTCCTATGGCAATGTCGCGACCGAAGGTGCTCTCTATTGTCCTGGCGGGGGGTGAGGGCAAGCGCCTCATGCCCCTCACCATGGACCGCGCCAAGCCGGCTGTCCCGTTCGGAGGCACTTATCGGCTGATCGACTTCGTGCTGAGTAACCTCGCGAACTCCGACCTCACCAGGACCGCGGTGCTGACGCAGTACAAGTCGCACTCCCTGGACCGGCACATCTCCATCGCATGGCGGATGAGCACCATGCTCGGCAACTACGTGACCCCGGTGCCCGCCCAGCAGCGATTGGGGCCACGCTGGTTCCAGGGCAGCGCCGATGCCATTTTCCAGTCGATGAACCTCATCAATGACGAGGACCCGGACTACGTCGTGGTCTTCGGCGCCGACAATATCTACCGGATGGACGTCGGTCAGATGCTGGATGCCCACATCGACTCCGGACTGGGCTGCACGGTCGCAGGAATTCGGGTGCCACGCAAGGACGCTTCTGCATTCGGAATCATTGACGCCGGCGAGGACCACAAGATCAAGGAATTCCTCGAGAAGCCGGCTGATCCGCCCGGTCTGCCGGACGCCCCCGACGAGTCCTTCGCGTCAATGGGCAACTACATCTTCACCCGGGACTCCCTGGTGCAGGCCATCTACGACGACTCCAATGACCCCGATTCCCGTCACGACATGGGCGGCGACATCATCCCGAGGTTCGTCAATGCCGGCGATGCGCGGGTCTACGACTTCAAGGACAGTCATGTCCCCGGTGCCACCGAGAAGGACGCCGACTACTGGCGTGACGTCGGCACCATCGATGCCTACCACGAGGCGCACATGGATCTGGTCTCGGTGGATCCGGAGTTCAATCTGTACAACACAGAATGGCCGATCTGGACCAGCCAGGTGCAGGCCCCCGGTGCGAAGTTCGTGATGCGCGGATCCTGTGATGACAGCCTGGTCTCGGCCGGCTGCATCATCTCGGGCACCGACATCTACCGGACAGTGCTGGGCCCGCGCACCCGCATCGAGAGGTGGGCCCGGGTCGACGAGTCGATCCTGATGAACAACGTCAGCATCGGATCGAATGCCACCGTCCACCGCGCGATCCTCGACAAGAACGTGGTGGTTCCCGATGGTGCTCAGGTCGGCGTCGACCACGAGCACGACAGGGCCCGCGGGTTCACCGTATCACCGGCCGGCATCACCGTGGTCGGCAAGGGCGTGACCGTTCCGTACTGATACATCAGGCGGGGGAGACGACTCCCCCTGTACCCCCTCGTGGCGGCGGCTCCCAGCGTGGTGGGGGGGCCGCCTCGCGGGCCTCAGAGCAGGCTGGGGATCAGCTCGATGGCGACCATCGCCAGGATGATGAGGATCAGCAGTCCGGTGACCCACCAGTCGGTGTTGTAGTCGACGAACTCGCGCACGCCCTTGCTGGTCCTGATCACCCCGTCATGGATGTTGATCCGGGTCAGACCGGCCCACACCAGGGTGGTGGTGATGGTGATCGTCAGGCACCAGGGGCACAGCGCCTTGATGAAGAAGAAGGACTGGAGGAACAGCCACCAGGCGAACAGCAGGGCGATGCAGTAGACCCCCTCGACGCACAGCATGTACCAGCGGGGGAACCTCACCCCTGCCAGGGTCGCCACCGAGATCGCCAGCACCACCGACTCGAACATGATGCCGAGGAAGGCGTTGGGGAAGCCCAGCACCCGGGCCTGCCAGGTCAGCGCGACCGTCGAGCAGGACAGCACCGAGTTGACGTCGCAGGTGAAGATCTGGTTGGGGTTCTTCGCCAGCCGCCAGGCCTCGACAGAGAGCACGAAGGAGGCGAACAGTCCTATCATCCCCGAGACGATCATCTCGATCGATGTTCCGCGGCGCCACTTCTCAGGAGCATCGACTCCGTTGCTGGACATCTGTCTGGCTACTCCTTCAGCTGGCTGAGCCCGCGGGTTCACACGCGCCGCGGTTCACAGTACCCGGTGACAGGGGGATTCTCCCTGCTAGGTCTGTGCTCAGCCAGTGGTCAGCCCGGCACCCTCAGGACTTGACCGCCAGCATCAGTCCCCGCCCGACCGGCAGGAGGACCGGCAGCAGCTCCTCGGACTCCGAGACGAAGTCCAAGGCCTCACGGATGATGAGGGTGGCGTCCTCCTCATTGTCCGGATCGGCCACCGCCCGGCCGGCCAGCGCGTCGTTGACGACGACCACCCCGCCGTGCCGCAGCAGCCGCAGCGCCTGGGAGACGTACTCGACATACTCGAGACGGTCCCCGTTGACCAGGACCAGGTCGTAGGCCCCATCGCGCAGTTTCGGCAGCACGGCCAGCGGAGTCCCGGCGATCAACCTGAACCGGTTGGTGCGGATCCCGGCGCGCTGGAAGACCCGTCGGGCGGCGTCCTGTCTGTCGGCCTCCACGTCGATGCTGGTGAGCACGCCGTTGCCGGCCATCCCCTCCAGCAGGGACAGTCCGGTGACACCGGCGTCGGTGCCGATCTCCACGACTGCACGGGCGTCGATCGCCCTGGTCAGGAAGGTGAGGAAGGTCGAGGTGCCGTTGCCGACCGGCGCCAGACCTGAGTCCAGTGCCGCGTGATGTGCCTCGGTGACCGACTCCGAGGCGGCCACGAAGCCCTCGGCGTACTGCCACGATCTGGCGTCCGGTCCTGCTGCGGTCCTGCGTGCTTGGCTCACGCGCCCCAGCGTAGTCGTAAGCGGCCCCGTTACGATGGGCGCCGGGACGATGGGGCTCAATACGAGGACCCCATCCCGCACAGACCCCAGTACGTTAAGACCCAAGTTCGATCGGACCTCGGTCCGATCAGACCCAGGGCAGTCAATCGGCGGACCGATCCAGACGATCCGCCGGCACCGAGGAGGCAGGTCATGTCCGATCCCGTCTTTGGCCGTCTTCTGACGGCCATGGTCACACCGATGACAGCAGACGGGGAGGTGGATCTCGACCGGGCCGGCCAGCTGGCGGCGCGTCTGGTGGATGACCAGGGCAATGACTCGCTGTTGGTCAACGGCACCACCGGAGAATCACCGACCACCTCCGACCAGGAGAAGTCGGCGCTGGTGCGTACCGTCAAGCACGCAGTCGGGGATCGTGCGCAGGTGGTCGCAGGGGTCGGCACCAATGACACCCGGCACACCGTGGAGCTGGCCCGTCAGGCCGAGCAGGCCGGCGCCGACGGGTTGCTGGTCGTGACCCCGTACTACTCCAAGCCCTCACAGGCCGGGTTGATCGGCCACTTCACCACGGTCGCCGACGCCACCGGGCTTCCGGTGATGCTCTACGACATCCCGGGTCGCACCGGGACCGCCATCTCCCCCGAGACCTTCATGACGCTGTCGGAACATCCCAGGATCGTCGCTGTCAAGGACGCCAAGGGCAAGGTGGTCGAGTCCGCCCAGGTGATCGCGGCCACAGATCTGGCCTATTACTCAGGCGATGACGCCATCACCCCGGCACTGCTGGCCGTCGGCGGCGTCGGGGTGATCGGGACCTCCACTCATTTCACCGGACGGCGAATGCGCCAGCTCCTCGACCACTATCTGGCCGGGGAGCTCGAGGAGGGGATGGCCGTCTACCGACAGATCCTGCCGGTGCTGACCGGGGTCTTCGCAGCCCAGGGGGTCGTGATGGTCAAGGCCGGGCTCGCCCACCAGGGCTTCCCGGTCGGATCGGTCCGCCCGCCACAGGCCCCGGCGACCCCTGAACAGGCGGAGGCCTTCGGTCGGCTGCTGGACACCGTCGAGCTCTGACATCCGGCGGGCCCCCGAGTATCCACGATGGGCCGGGATGAGGGGGAGTCTGGGCGGACGGGCTAATCTGTGGGGTATGTCCATGCCCAGTCCGACAGAGATCGCTGTTCTGATCCTCATCGGTGTCGTCATGTTCGGACCGGACAAGATCCCCCAGATAGCGCGCAAGGCCGCCCGCGTCCTGCACTTCCTCAAGGACATCGCCAACACCACTCGCGACCAGTTGCGGGAGGACCTGGGCCCCAAGTACGCCGACCTGCAGATCACCGATCTCAACCCGCGGACGTTCGTGTCGAAGTACGTCATCAACGAGTTCCAGGATGACATCGACGGCATCAAATCCGACATCGAGGGGGTCCGCAATGATCTGGACGCCGGGCTCAATGATCTGAAGTCGGCCACCGGCGGACAGTCGGACGGATCCGCCTCGGCCCCCGACCAGGCAGCTGAGCCTGCGACGGCGGCCTTCGGGTCGATCCCGGTGCCCTTCGACTCCGAGGCCACCTGAGACCGGGTCTGCTGCGGGGCGCCCATCCGGTTCGCTTCGGCACAGCCTGATCCGACCCCGTCACCCACGATGGTGGCGGGGTCGGATCGTGATCCCCATGGCGTGCGGGCCGACAGGCCCTCAGACCCACTGGAGCAGCAGGATCAGTTGGCGACCGGTGTCACTCCCAGATGCATTCCGGCCAGCCCGCGAGGACGCGAGTCGAGTCCCTCGGCCAGTCCCACCAGGGCCTGCGCGGCAACCGACTCCGGATGGGAGACGACGATCGGGTCGCCGTCGTCGCCGCCGATCCGCAGTTGCTCGTCGATCGGCACCTGGGCCAGCAGAGGCACCTCGGTGCCCAGCCGCTTCGACAGCTCGTTGGCGACCATCCGACCGCCGCCCTCACCGAACAGGTTCACCCGGTGGGAGGTGCCGCAGTGCGGGCACTCGGTCTCCAGCCAGGACATGTTCTCGACCACGCCGATCACCTGCTGCTGCATGATGCCGGCCATCGTGCCGGCCCGCTCGGCCACCTCGGAGGCAGCCGGCTGGGGTGTGGTGACGACCAGGATGTCGGCATTGGGGAGCTTCTGCCCCAGGCTCATCGCGATGTCACCGGTGCCCGGCGGCAGGTCGATCAGCAGGTAGTCCAGATCTCCCCAGTGGACGTCGGCCAACAGCTGGGTGAGAGCCCGGTCCAGGATGGGCCCGCGCCAGGCGATGACGTCGGAGCGGTTCGGTTTGAGCATGCCCACGCTGATGGTCTTGATGCCCAGGGTCGGCACCGGCAGCAGCAGATCGTCGATCGGGGTGGGCCGGGCGTCGCCGACGCCGAGCATGTCGGGGACCGAGTGACCGTAGATGTCGGCGTCCAGCAGTCCCACGGTGCGTCCGCGGGCCGCCAGTGCCAGGGCCAGGTTCACGGTGACCGAGGACTTGCCGACCCCGCCCTTGCCGGAGGCCACCGCGATGACCTTGGTCATGCAGCCTGGCTCGGCGAACGGGATGACCCGCTCGGGGACGCCGTTGCGCAGGGTGACCTTGAGGGCGTCGCGCTGCTCGTCGGTCATGGTTCCCAGCTCGACGTGGACGCCGGAGACGCCTTCGACGCTCTGGGCGGCGTTGGTGACGTTCTCACGCAGCTCGGTCTTCAGGGGGCAGCCCGCCACGGTGAGGAGGATCCTGATGAAGACCCGGTTCGACTCGTCCACGGTGATCTCATCGACCATCTTGAGGTCGGTGATGGGGCGCCTGATCTCCGGGTCAACCACGCCGGCCAAGGCCTCGCGGATGAGCGGAATCAGGGGATTCTCGGTACTCATATCTTCTGTTTACATGGCGGTCAAAGTGCTGGGCAAGTCACTGCCACAGGTGTGCAACCGCGCGACCCTGGCAGTGAGCAGGACAACAGTGCCGACTCGGTTGCCAGGTCCGTGCCGCACACCTGCTCGCAGCGCGGTCAGGACTGTCCGGCACCCTCCGCGGTGATCTCCTCGCCGGCCTGTGCCGATTCCTCCTGGCCGTCGAGATCGGACAGCGCGGCCTTCAGCTCCTCGCGCAACTGGTCACGCAACTCATCGCGCATCTCCGAGCGGATGTAGTCGCGGGTGGCGAGTTCGCCCATCTGCATCCGGATGGCAGCCACCTCACGGGCCAGGAAGTCCATGTCCGAGCGGCTCTGGGCGGCCACCCTGCGGTCCTCGGCCAGTGACATCCGGTCGCGGTCCTCCTGCCGGTTCTGGGCCAGCAGGATCAGCGGGGCAGAGTAGGAGGCCTGGGTGGAGAAGAACAGGTTGAGCAGGATGAACGGGTAGGGGTCCCAGCGCAGTGTGAAGATCGCCATCAGGTTCCAGATCACCCACACCACGACGATGACCGTCATGTAGACGAGGAATTTCGCGGTGCCCATGAACCGGGCCACTCCCTCGGCGAACCTGCCGAAGGTCTCCGAGTCCACCTGGACCCGGGGCATCCGGCGTCCGGTGCGTCGCCCGGGAAGGTCCAGACGCAGATCGTCGCGGGAGTGCCCGCGGTCTCGATCCCGGGTCTCCCTGTCGCGCTCGTGATCAGCCACGGTTCACCGCCCCCGGTGCGCCATCCATCTGGTCACCGCGCCAGTCGGCCGGCAGTAGATGATCCAGCAGGTCATCGACGGTCACCGCCCCGACCAGCTGGTTCTCGGAGTTGATCACCGGGGCCACCACCAGGTTGTAGGTGGCGAAGTAGCGGCTGATCGCCCCGACCAAAGTGTCGGTGGCGATCGGCTCCAGGTCGGTGTCCAGCAGTGCCGAGACCATCGTCGAGGGGGGTTCGCGCAGCAGCCGCTGGAGGTGCACGACACCCAGATACCGGCCCGAAGGGGTGTCCAGAGGAGGCCGACAGACGAACACCATCGAGGCCAGCGCCGGGGTGATGTCCTCCCCGCGGATCTTGGCGAGGGCGTCGGCGACCGTGGCGTCGGGAGCCAGGATGACCGGCTCGGGGGTCATCATGGCGCCGGCAGTGAAGTCGTCGTAGACCAGCAGGCTGCGGACATCCTCGGCGTCCTCGGGGCGCATCCGGGCCAGTAGTCGTTCCGCCAACGGCTCGGGCAGGTCCTGGACCAGGTCGGCGGCGTCGTCGGGATCCATCTCCTCGAGGATGTCGGCGGCCCGTTCGGGATCCAGGATCGAGATGAGGGAGACCTGCTCGTCCTCGGGCAGCTCCTCGATGGCGTCGGCCAGCAGGTCGTCGTCGAGGGCCTTGGCGATCTCCGCGCGCCGGGTCGGGGTCATGTCGTGGAGCTCCCGGGCGACATCGGCCGGCTTCATGTCCTGCATCTCGGCGATCGCCCGCTCGGTGGACTGGCTGCTGGTCATCACCAGGGCCGGTACCTCATTCCAGTCGACGATGGTCGTCGACAGGGCCTTCTTGCGCAGTGAGGTGAACCGATTGCCCCGGGCGGGCACGACAGCCACCTCGGAGATCTCCCAGTCATGGCTGCGCACCGGTCTCATCGCGACGTCGAAGATGCTGACCTGGGACCCCTCGCGGCTGAAGGTGCGGTCGAAGAGGTCGTCGACGACCAGGGTCTCGGCCTGGCGCCGGGAGAACACCCTGGTGTCGACGGTGCCGGAGATCATCACCTGGAGGCCGTCGATGGCGTGAACCCTGGGCATCGGCACGAAGATCTTGCGTCTGGCGAACAGTTCGACGACCAGACCGTGGACCCGGGGGGCGCGACCCTCGGTGCGCATCTGGATGACGACGTCACGGACCTTGCCGACCTGATCGCCTGCGGCGTCGAGGACGGGAAGGCCCCGCAACCGGGAGATGAAGACTGACGACGACCTGCTCACCCGCTCAACCTACTCGCCCGGGCCGGTTGACTGGGCGGGACGGTTCTCCGTGGACGTTGCCGATCGATCCCGTGGACGCCACCGGTCGAGGTCGGATCCGGCGTTGAGCAGACCCCGGCGATCTCACGCCTCGGCGCGGATGCAAGGATGCCAGGGACCTGACCGTCGGCGAGGAAGAGACATGGCACCAGCGCAGACATCGGCTTTCCATGATGATTCGAGGATGGCGGCTCCGCCGTCCGGGGCCGGGCAGGGTGCACCGGTGCCGCCCGGGGTCCAGGTGTTGTTCGCCATCACCGCGGTGCTCATCACAGTCACCCTGGCCCTGGGGTCGACGGTGTGCGCCACCGATGCCAGTGCATCGTGTCCGAACTGGCCGGGTTGCTACCTGGGGCGGCTGACCCCCAGCGCCCACACCCAGCCGGTGGTCGAGTTCGTGCACCGGGTGATCTCCAGCGCCGTCGGGCTGTTCGCGCTGGCCTCGGTGATCGTCGGGGTGATCTTCGCCGCCAGGGATCGCAAGCTTGTCGTGCTGCCGGTGGTCGCGCTGGCCGGAGCGCTGGCCTCCGGGGTGTTCGGGATGATGACCATCAAGTGGGGGATCAACAGTTTCGAGGCGGCCGTCGACCTGCTGGCGGCGCTGATCTCGATGGGCGCGATGTGGTGGGCCTTCTTCGTGGCCCGGCGTCCCGGCGTGGCCTGGCAGTGGCGCCCGGTGGTGCGGTTGGGGTCGGCAGCGACCGCCATGGCGGTGGTGGGCCACTTCCTCGCGGTGCTGGTGGCCGGCAGCGGGTCGCTGACACGGTGCATGGGCTGGGCCCTGCTGGTGCGGGGTAACGGTGACGGACCGCTGGCGGCCTGGATCGCACAGCAGGCCGTGATGGTGATCGGGGAGCTGCTGACGATCGCCGTGGTGATCGCCCGGCTGCGGCGTCGACGCAACGGCTGGGACCTGATCCTGGCCGGCCTCATCGTGGTCGTGCTGGCCGTCGGAGTGGTGATCGCGGCGGCCGGTGCCACTGACTGGCTGGGGGTCGTTCACGCCGTGGGTACCGTGCTGATCCTCAACCTCGTGATGACCGGCACCATCCGCGACGCCGGTTGAGCGGGCCCGCTCAGGCCTGGCGGCGGGACCTGACGATCACCATCGTGACGCCGATCGCCAGCCAGGCTGCCCCCACGACCAGCGCCAGGTGCGCTGCCTGGCTGAGCACGATGGCGATGATCAGCCCGCCGATCAGCGGGATGGCGATGTGGCGCCCACGGTGCTCGGTGCGGTGCCCGACCACGAAGTAGCCGATCACCGCGGCATGCAGGAACAGGAAGCCCACCATCGCCCCCACGGTGATCATCGAGGAGAGCAGTTCCAGCCCGTCGGGGCGGATGGCGGCCGCCACCGCGATGATCACGGTCAGCACCGCCGACACGATGACTGCGTTGCGGGGAGTGCCGGTGCGTGCGCTGACCTGCGCCAGCGCCCTGGGCAGGGTGCGGCCGCGGGCCATGCCGAACATCAGGCGGCTCACCGCGGCCTGGGCCACCATCGCCGAGAAGACCGGTCCGATCGTCTTGACCGCTGTCACCGCGGTGCCCATCCAGGTGCCGATCTGGGAGTCGAGCATCTGGTAGAAGGCGGTGCCCTGCTGCTCGGGATGTGCGGCGAGCACGTCCGGGCTGGTGGGGGAGAGCAGGGCGGCCAGGTAGGTCTGGATGACGAACAGCGCGCAGGCCAGGCTGAGGCAGACCATCAGGGCCCGACCGACCTGGCGGCTGGATCCGGTGATCTCCTCGGCGAAGCCGGCAATGGCGTCGAAGCCCAGGAAGGACAGCACACCGATGGAGGCTGCGCCGAGCACCCCGGCGAGCTGGAACCCGTTCGATCCGGTCAACGGCGACAACCATCCGCGCTGTGGCCCGTGCTCGGCCAGCACCACCACGGCGGCGACCACGAAGACCGCCAGCAGGATGATCTCGGCCGCCAGCATGATGAAGCTCACGGTGGCTGTGGTCTTGACCCCGGCGAGGTTGAGAAGGGTCATCACGACGATCCCTGCGGCTGTGAAGACCCACACCGGGACCCCTCCGATCAGCCGGTTGGCGGCGATCCCCAGGATCAGTGAGATCAGCGCCGGCATGAACAGGTAGTCCAGGGCGAGCATCCATCCGGCGATGAAACCCGGTCGGCGTCCCAACCCGGCGGTGGCATAGGCGAAGACCGATCCGGCCCGGGGGATCGACTGGGACATCCGTGCGTAGGACCATGCGGTGAACGCCACCGCCACCGTCGCGAGCAGGTAGACCAGCGCCACCGCGCCATGGCTCCGGGCGTCCAGTACCCCGAAGGTACCCATCGTGGAGGTGGGCCCGATGAACAACAGCCCGTAGACCACCAGATTGCCCAGCGTCAGGCCGCGGTGCAGCTGACCGGTGCCCGGCCCGTGATCGGCCCGGCTGGTGCGGACATGCTGGCTGGCGATGGGACTGGGCACCGGTTTCCTCGGAGAATCAGACATCTGTGCTGCGCAGGCTGGCGAGCGAGTCTCGGGGCCCGGCGGACGTGTGGAGCAATCGTAGGCTCCGCGACGGCCGACGCAGCGGGCGCCTCCCCCAATTACCTGGCGGCTCTGCCCCAGATCTCGGCCATCCAGTCCTCGACCTCATCGATCTGACGGGGGCAGTCCTTCGACAGCCACTCGCAGGGCCCGTCGGTGATGTGGATGTCGTCCTCGATCCGTATCCCGATGCCGCGGAACTCCTCGGGCACGAGAAGGTCAGTGGACTTGAAGTAGATGCCGGGCTCATCGGAGACGGTCATCCCCGCGCGCAGCGGCCCCGAGTAGTCCTGGCGGGCCGCCTCGGAGCAGTCGTGGACGTCAAGGCCCAGGTGGTGGCTGGTGCCGTGCACCATCCAGCGGCGGAACTGGCCGCCCTCCGGGGACAGCGCATCCTCGACCGGCACCGGCAGGATGCCCCACTCGTTCAGGTACTCGCAGATCACCCGGATCGCCGCCTGGTGGATCTCGCGGTGGTCGTGGCCGACGGTTGCGACCGCGGCGGCGGCGTCCTGGGCATCCAGCACAGCCTGGTAGACCCGACGCTGGGCGGGGCTGAACCTGCCCGAGACCGGAAGGGTGCGGGTGATGTCAGCGGTGTACAGCGAGTCGACCTCGATACCGGCGTCGATGAGCACCAACTCGCCAGGGCGGACCTCGCCGTCGTTGCGCATCCAGTGCAGTGTGTTGGCGTGGTCGCCTGCCGCGCAGATCGAGCCGTAGCCGACATTGTTCCCCAGGTGGCGGGCGTGCAGCCCGAAGGTTCCCTCCAGCCAGCGCTCCCCGCGGCCCTTCGCCACGGCGTCCGGCAGTTCGGCGATCATCGCCTCGAAGCCGGTCCTGGACTTGCGGCAGGCGTCGCGCAGCTGCTCCAGCTCCCACTCGTCCTTGCAGAACCGGGCATCCGAACTCGCCGCGTAGAGCTCCTGGTCGGCCTGCTCGGTGCCGACCGAGCGCAGCGAATCGACGGTCTCGGTGACGCCGGGATCGGCATCACGGATGACCCGGACCTGCGGCCCGGCCTCCGAGATGGCCTCCTGGAGGCGCGATATGTCGCGGCACACCAGTCCGGTCATCGCCGTCATCTCCTCGAGCGACTCGCGCTTGCCGACCCACATCTCGCCATAACTCGGGTCGGCGTAGAACTCCCGATCGGTGCGGGGAGCTCGCGGCTTGAAGTAGAGGACGTCGCGCAGCTGGGCGGAGTCGTCGATGACCAGCACGGCATTGGGCTCCCGGTCGGTGCCCAGCCCCGAGTAGTAGGCGAAGGCGCTGTTGGGCCGGAAGGGATAGTCGCAGTCGTTGTTGCGGGGCACCAGGGTGCCGGCCGGGATCACCAGTCGCTCGCCGGGGAACCGGGCCGCCAGGGCGGCACGATGAGCGGTGGCCGAGGGCACCGAGTCCAGCTGCTGCGGGAGGGTGGAGTCGTAGGGGGCCCAGCCGGTCGGGATGAACTCCACGAAGGCCCGGGAGAACGGCGTCTGGCGCTTGGGGAGCTTCTGCTCCTCGGCCGCCGTCAGCTCGGCCTGAGATTCGCGGCTGGTGGTTCCTGGCGTGCTCGTCGTCGACTGGACCTCTGTCATGTGTGCCCGCCTCAGGGTAGGAATGTTGGGGACAACCGGTTGGCCACCCCCTCCGATTCTAGGCGCGGTCCCGCAATGAACCACTCGCAGAATGTGAGAAGTATCACATTTCGAGGTGGTGTTTCATAGGCTGACGTCCTTCCGCAGGAGAGTGCGAGTCGTGCGATTATTCGAAGAGGAGTGTCGAGTCCGACACCCATCGTTCGATGGCAGAGGAAGTTCTTTTCATGGCCGATCCGATCTATCACCTCGCCCAGGAACGTCGGCTCGTCACCGCGCTCCCCGGCCCCCGGTCCAAGGAGCTCGCGGCCCGCCGCGATGCCGTGGTCGCCAGAGGTGTCGCGTCATCGTCCCCGTTCTACGTCGCGCAGGCCGATGGCGGCGTCCTCGTCGACGCCGACGGTAACTCGGTCATCGATCTGGGCGCGGGCATCGCCGTGACCAGCGTCGGGGCCGCGGCCCCGCACGTGGTGCACAACGTCCAGGAGGCTGTGGCCCGGTTCACCCACTCGAGCTTCGCCACCACTCCCTACGAGGGGTATGTGTCGGTCTGTGAACAGCTGGCCGAGCTCACTCCCGGCAGCTTCGCCAAGAAGACAGTCCTGGTGAACTCGGGTGCCGAGGCGGTCGAGAATGCCATCAAGATCGCTCGTCACGCGACCGGCCGGGCCGCTGTGGCGGTCGCTGAGAACGCCTTCCATGGACGTACGAACCTCACCATGGCGCTCACCACCAAGGCCATGCCGTACAAGGTCGGATTCGGGCCCTTCGCCCCCGAGATCTACCACTTCCCGAGCAGCAATCCGTTCCGCGAACCCGAGCCCATCACCGGGGAGCAGGCCGCCCGTCGCGCCATCGACTACCTGGAGACGACGGTCGGCGCCGATCATCTCGCATGTCTGCTGCACGAGCCGATCCAGGGCGAGGGAGGGTTCATCGTCCCGGCGGACGGTTACCTCCCCACTCTGCAGGCCTGGTGCCGTGAGCACGGAATCGTCTTCATCCTGGACGAGATCCAGTGCGGTTTCTGCCGCTCCGGCAAGTGGTTCGCCTCCGAGTACGAGGGCCTGGAGCCCGACCTCATCACCACTGCCAAAGCGCTCGGCGGAGGTCTTCCGCTGGCGGCCGTGACAGGCCGGGCTGAGATCATGGACACCGCTCAGGCCGGTGGCCTGGGCGGGACCTACGGCGGCAATCCGGTGTCATGTGCGGCCAGCCTCGGTGCCATCGAGACGATGAAGGAGTGGGATCTGCCCGCTCGCGCGCGCGCCATCGAGTCCGCGATTCGCCGCAAGATCGGCCCGCTGGTGGGATCGGGGCCGATCGGCGAACTGCGTGGACGCGGAGCCATGATGGCCGTCGAGTTCGTCAGGCCCGGCAGCAAGGAGCCCGACGCGGCCTTCGCCGGCCGGGTGGCCTCGCGGCTGCTTCACCAGGGCGTCATCGTGCTCACCTGCGGGATCTATGGGAACTGCGTGAGGTTCCTGCCCTCTCTCACGATTCCGGCCGACCTGCTCGACGAGGCCCTCGACCTGTTCGTGGCCGCCGCCTCCGACTGACCGGCAGCACGGCACCGGCCCGGCGTCCAGGAATCAGTTTCTGTTCCAGGACGCCGGGTCGATCGCTCCCCGGTAGGCAGGTAGTTCCACCGGGACGTCGCCGGGACGGAAGAAGTCCCACGGTCGGGTCACCCCGGCGGTGCCGACGCGTCGAGTCCGGTGCACCCGGTCCGAGGACAGCACGGCCTCGAAGCAGCCGGGGCGCTCGTCGTCGATCCCACTGACCCACTCGCCCTCGGGGCCGAACAGGGCCGAGACACCAACGCCGACCGGACCAGCGGCATTGACGGTGAGGAAGTTGACCTGCTGGGTGATCGAGTTGGCCCGAGCGATCACCATCTCCTGGGGGCGGTCCGGGGTCGTCGTCTTCACCGGATTGATGATCGTCTCGGCGCCCATCCAGGCCAGGTTCCGTGAGATCTCGGGGAACCAGGAGTCGAAGCAGATGCACAGACCGAAGCGGCCGACTCCCTCGATGTCGAAGACGCACAGCTGGCTTCCCGGCGTGTACGGCTCGGTGGGCCGCCAGGGGAAGATCTTGCGGTAGCTGGCGGTGAGGTCCCCGTCGGGCGAGAGGACCACAGCGGTGTTGAACAGTGCCCCCTCGGGGCCGCTCTCGCAGACGCTGCCCGGGATCAGCCAGACACCGAGGCGTCTGGAGATCGCGGCCAGAGCGGTGACAAGAGGCCCGTCCAGAGGTTGGGCCGCAGCGCGCAGCTGAGCTTCCCGAGCCTGATCCGGGACCCCGTCAGCGAACAGGTGGAGCTCGGGCCACACCAGCATCCCGGTTCCCGGATGCCGGTCCAGGAGATCGCGGCAGGCGTTCTCGAAAACGGCCAGAGGGGTCCCGAGCGGAACGGGGGTCCCCTGGACCCCGAGAGCCATCAGCTCGTGGCGCTGACTCACGCAGCGTCGCCCATCTCGGGCGGGGGACGGTGGAACCCACGAGTGAGCCAGGTGAGCACACCGATTCCGATCACGAGCCATGAGCCTCCCACCACCAGGGCAGGGGTGTCGAGCTGAGTGAGCAGGTAGAAGACCACGAGCACTCCGAGGCCGGGCAGCAGATAGCCCACCAGGCGTCCGGGTCCCTTGCCCTGGGCAGCATGTCTGCGAGACAGCGCGATGGCCGAGACGTTGACCATCCCGAAGGCGATGAAGGCTCCGAAGTTGATGAACGACGTGGAGGTGCTCACGTCGAGCAGGCAACCGATGAGACCGACCGCTGCGACCACGAGGATGGCATTGCGGGGAGTCCCGGTATGCCTGGACACCACGCCGAAGAACCGCTTCGGCAGGACGCCGTCGCGACCCATCGCGAACATCAGGCGGGAGGCGGAGGCCTGGGCGGCGATCCCGGAGGCGAACTGGCCGACGATGAGACCGGTCAGGAAGACCGCCGACAGCAGCGCTCCGCCGATGCTCTTGGCGATCTCGAAGGCCGCCGAGTCGATGTCGACGACCTGCACCAGGGGATGCACGAGT
Organism: Acidipropionibacterium thoenii DSM 20276; assembly: GCF_000423445.1. Lineage (GTDB taxonomy): Bacteria > Actinomycetota > Actinomycetes > Propionibacteriales > Propionibacteriaceae > Acidipropionibacterium > Acidipropionibacterium thoenii. The sequence goes on from NZ_KE384019.1 coordinate 100,588, forward strand.
TCGGTGAAGTACGTCGACACGACGAAGATGCCGCCGCCTACCAGAGCCGTCAACATGATGGCCTTGGGGATGGTACGTCGGGCATCGACCGTCTCCTCGGTCAGAGTGGTGACGGCGTCGAACCCCAGGAATGAGTAGGCGGCCGTCGCAGCGCCCGCAGACAGAGCCAGAATGCTGAATGGCGCCCCGGTGAACGGTGTCAGGCTGATCAGGCTGCGCCCGTGGTGAAGGACTGCGTAGATCGCGAACACGGTGAACAGGGCGATGACCAGGATCTCGACTGCCAGCAGCAGCAGGTTGGCCTTGTCGGCGACCTTGATGCCGAGGATGTTCAGCGCGGTGGTGGAGACGATGAAGATGAGAATCCACGCCCAGCCGGGCACCGCCGGGAAGGCGGCGTTGAGATAGGAGGCGCCGATCAACCAGATGACCATCGGGATGAAGACATAGTCGAGCAGGGAACCCCAACCCACCAGGAAACCGACATGGTTGCTGACCATCCGTCGGACGTAGGTATAGGCCGACCCGGCCATCGGGATCTCCCGGGCCAGCCGGCCGTAGCTCGCTGCGGTGAGGAGCATGGCGACCAGGGCGATGAGATAGGAGCCGGCTGTTCCGCCGTGCGACTTGTCGGAGATGACGCCGAAGGTGCCGAGCACGATGATCGGCGCCAGGTAGGCCAGTCCGAAGGCCAACACCGAGTGGAGTTGGAGCTGCGGTCGAAGGTTGTGCGAGGCGCTCGCGGGATCCCCGGGTCCGGTGCTTCCGACGACCGGCGGGGTGGTGGGTGTCGCTGACACAGGGATGTCCTTCCCTCGGCTCCGTCCCGGAGGGCTCCGTGACGGTGGCGGGGTCGAATTCTGATGCCGGCCCGTTGGCAGGAGAGTAATTGTTCTGGTGCGTGACTGACGGCACTGTCCGTGGCTGTGATTTGGTTGTAACAATGCGGTGAGTGCGACCCCCGAGATTCCCGAGCGACGCCGTGACTACCGGGCAATACATCGTCGAGAGACTGCCCGGCGATATTTCCCGACACGAGTGCGCGGTGCCATTGCCGGTGCCGAACCAGCTGGCAGGCGACTCGGGTGGAACGCCATCACCATCGTGACAGCGGGCCGAGCGACTAGGCTGAGCCGGACAGGTTCAAGGGTGGCGACGCCGTCACCACCCGTTTCCGAGGAGGCCCGAGTCCTGTGAAAGCTGCACCGCAGGAGCAATGGCGACTGCTCGACGTCGCCGAGACCGATCGCCAACTGGCCCGGGCCGCGCACCGTCGAAAGACACTGCCCGAGCTCGCCGAGCTGGCGGAGCTGGCCGGAAAGCGCCGCGAGATGGCCGAGGAGGTCGTCAGGCTGGCCACCGAGGTGTCCGATGCCCAGGAGGAGGAGGCCCAGGTCGAGCACGACCTCGAGCCGGCCAGGGCCCGCCTGGAGCGCAACCAGAGGACGGTCGACGACGGGCTGCTGTCCGACCACAAGGCACTGGTGAGTCTCACCGAGGAGATCGAGCACCTCAAGCACCGGATCTCCGAGCTGGAGGACACCGAGCTGGAGGCGATGCAGCGCCTCGAGGATGCTCAGAAGGCCCATCAGGACGCCGACCACCTGCGGCTGGCCCTCGACGACCACATCCGTGGCGTCCTGAGGTCCCGGGATGACCAGTTCGCCCAGATCGACCATGAGCTCGCCCAGCTCGGCGAGCAGCGCCGGGCCCAGGCTGCCGGGGTCCCGGCCGATCTGCTCAAGCTCTACGAGACGCTGCGGACCAGGACTGGCCAGGGGGCCGGCCGGTTGCACCGCGGGGTGTGCGAGTCCTGCGGGATCACCATCAACGCCGCCGACCTGCGCCGCTTTGCATCGGCCCCCGAGGACGAGGTGCTTCGCTGCGAGGAGTGCGACCGGATCCTGGTGAGGACCGCCGACTCCGGGCTGTGAGTCGCGGCAGGGTTCCTGGGAGGGCGACGGAGGGGACCGGGTAGCGGTAGGCTGTCGGGTTGGACGAGCCACCTGGGTGATCGCGGCAGCTTCGAGCTGCCGAGGAAAGTCCGGGCTCCACAGGGCAGGGTGGTGGGTAACGCCCACCCGGGGTGACCCGCGGGACAGTGCCACAGAGAACAGACCGCCGGTCCTCGGACCGGTAAGGGTGAAACGGCGGTGTAAGAGACCACCGCGTCATCGGTGACGGTGACGGCACGGCAAACCCCACCCGGAGCAAGGCCAAGAAGACCGAGAGGTCGCGGATGCGTTCGAGGGCTGCCCGCCCGAGCGTCCGGGTAGGCTGCGCAGCCATTCGGCTGGAGGGCGTCGGCAACGGCGCTCACAGATGGATGATCACCGCTCCCTCGGGAGTACAGAACCCGGCTCATAGGGTGGCTCGTCCCCACAACCCCATCTGACCAGGCGTGATGGTGACTCGGCCCGCCCTCGTGTCCCTCCCTTGACGCTCTGGTGACACTGCGGCCGACTGCCGTGACTGTCAGGCCATAGCATCCGGCACAGACCGAGGGCGGGCGCTAATCTGGGCCCCCAGCAAGGCTGCGCAGCCCGGGGAAGGGGTTCCTGATGCTCTATGCCGTGTTTCTGGTGCTGTGCATCGCCGCCGGCATCTGGTTCGAGGGGGGCCTCATCAAGCGCGGCTCCCAGGTGAACTGGACTCAGGCGCCAGGTGTCATCAGACGCCGGCAGGGTCTGATCGTGCCGATCTCGGGGATGTCATGGGCGCCGATGCCCTCCGAGCTGGCTGAGACCCGCAGGTTCGTCCTGACCAGATCCAGCAACCCGTATTTCAGACACACGTCGGTGGTGGTGCTGGCCAAGGGACAACGGATCGGAGTCCTCCAGGATGCCGTGGCCCGCAAGATCGACGCCGAGCTCAGGAAGCGCAAGCTCTCGCAGTTGCTGGTGGAGGGCGAGCTCACCGGGCGCTTCGAGGGGCACGTGCTGGTGCCCTACGACTTCTCGGAGGCCACCCCAGAGCTGCCGGCCGGCCCGGCGCGGGCCTTCCCGGTGCCGGTCCCGGTCGAGGCCTGGGGGTCAGCGACCGAGAAGGTGGACGCCGTCCGATGCGACTTCTTCCTGTCTGAACTGATCGCCCTGTATCCCGATGGTCGACTGCCCCCGGGTACCTCGGGGCGGACCCTCAGTGGCCTTGAGGCCGAGATCTTCCCGACCGGGCAGGGCCGCATCGGCGTCTTCGCCGACGATCAGCAGATCGGCTGGCTGGCCACCGCCCAGGAGACCAGCCACCAGCCCGTGCTGGAGGAACTGGCCGCCGGCGGGCACTCTCTGAAGGTGAGGATCTCGGTGCGGGTGGGGATGGCTGACCCGCCCACTGCGCGGGTGCGCATCTGGCTGCCCGAGAAAGACCAGATCCTGCCTCCCGGAGAGCCCATCGAGACCCCGCATGTGGTGTTGCCTCCCGGCGCGACGATTCAGGTGACCGGCGAGGAGGAGCACCTCACCGATCTGGTTCAGAAGCTGGGTGAGGAGCACCAGGTCGTCACGATCGCCGAGCTCTACCTGTTCAGGCGCAGCTCGACCCGCAGCGAGCGGGAGGTGGTCGGCGTGCGCATCGACGAGAGCCCCGTCGGGGAGCTGACCGCCAGGAGCGGAGCCCACTTCGAGGCGGTGCTACGAGCCTGCCAGGAGCGGGGCATGAAGGCCCTGTGCCGGGCCACCATCACCGGTAACCAGCTCAAGGCCGATGTCACCCTCAATGTCGCCAGGAGCGGCTCCCTCACCTCCCAGTGGATCGACCGCCACATCCTTTCCGGGCCACCTCCGGGCTGATGGCCAGTGATTCCTGGACGGCGTCGAGGTGCCCTACATCCAGTTCTTGCGCTTGAAGACCAACCACAGGATGACCCCGGATGCCACCATCAGCAGGAGCGCGAGGGGATAGCCGAGCTTCCAGTGCAGCTCGGGCATGACGTCGAAATTCATCCCGTAGATGGCGCCGATCACTGTCGGCGCCAGTCCGATGGCGGCCCACCCGGAGATCTTCTTCATGTCCTCGTTCTGGCGCTGGGTGACCAGGATCGAGTTGACGTCGAGGATCTGGCTCATCCCCGATCGCAGATCCTCCACCCGGGTGTTGGCCCTCGAGAGGTGGTCGGAGACATCCTGCAGATAGGCCCGAAGGGCGTCCAGGGTGCGGTACTTGGCGAACCCGGCGCGCAGGTCCTCCAGGACCTCGGCCAGCGGGATGGATGACTGCTGGAGGTCGATGATCTCGCGACTGAGCCGGTAGATCCGCTCGGTGACCCGGGGGTCTCCTGCGAAGACCTGCCGCTCGATCTGATCACGGTCGACGCCGAGCTCGCGCAGCACCTGCAGATAGCCGTCCACCACCAGGTCCAGGAAGGAGTAGAGCACGGCGTCCGCTCCCAGTTTCAGCAGGTCGCTGTTCTGGGCCAGGCGCGCCGCGTTGTCGACGGCCGGGCTGTCGCCGTCCTGGCGAATGATCGCCACCACGTTCTGGTGGGCCAACAGGTGGTACTCGGTGACCTGGACGTCCTCGATCTCATCGACGTAGGCAGCCATCCGCGCCACGATGAAGACGACGTCGTCGTAACGCTCCATCTTGGGTCGCTGGCCGGCCAGCAGCAGGTCCTCCACGAGCACCGGGTGCAGACTCCAGGCCGACTCCAGATGCCGGATCTGCTCGGGGAAGGGGGAGCCGTAGCTGAGGATCACCCCCCGTGACGGGTCCTCGGCGGCGTAGCTGAGGGCGCCGTTGACCGCCTGCCTGGACACCTCCGGGCCCACGGTCTCGGTACCGCACATCTGCCCGTCCTGCAGTCTCATCACGGTCAGCGATGAGGGGCGGCGCTGCGGTGCGGCGGTGGGGGTGTCATGCCGACCGATGAGGTCGATGAGACGGTGGGTGCGGTCGCGGGACTGGGTTCGGCCGCTGGCCGCGGCGCTGCGGGAGCCGAGCTCGCGAGTCGACGGTGTGCCCTGTGCCGGGTTCTCCCGTGCCGGGTCCCACTGTGCTGGATTCCTCATCGACCACCCCTCCTCACCTGACCTGGGCCCACCGGTCGCGCCATGATCCGGCATCCCACTCTACGTCCTGGCCGCGCCTCAGGGGCGGCCTGAGTCCCTGTGCGACCTTCGTCACATAGCATCGGGCAGGTGATGGGTTCCCTGGTCGCCGTCGCCTTCTGGGTCCTGGCCGTGGCGGTGATGCTGGTGGCAACGGCTGCGGCCGGCGACACGACGCCATGGCGACGTCCCAGAGCCTCCACCGCGGCCCTGTGGCTGATCGTCCTGGTCCCATCCCTGGTCCAGTTGCTCGTCCCGGCGATGCTGTCGGGGTTGCGGCGCGACTGGCCACTCATCCTCAATGGGCAGCTCTGGCGACTGGTCACCTCCGTCGTGGTCCAGGACGGCGGGGTGGCCGGGCTGCTGTTCAACGCCTTCTGCCTGACGCTGGTCCTGCTGGGGGCCCAGCTGTACTGGTCGGGGATCCGGATCTGGACCACCTTCTGGGCAGGTGCGATCGTCTCGAACCTGGTCGTGGGGCCAGATCTGCAACCGACCGGGGCCGGCAGCTCGATGGCGGCCTTCGTGCTCGGCTCGGCGATCGCGGCCAATGCGCTGTGTGCCAGGCAGCGGCTCCGCGCGGCCGGATGGGCCTCGGTGGTGGTCTGCTGCGTCGCTGTGATGGTGGTGGGGCGCGACTACCACGCGGTGGCCTGCGCAGTGGGCCTGCTCGCGGGCCTGCTCCCGCCGTACGGCCCGCGACCGGCCCGGCGGTAGCTTCCGAGGGATCCGGCACAGCCTCGATGCGTCTTGTGGTTTGAGCCGGCATCTCAGCTGCTGGTAGTGTCGCGGCCAACACCTGGCGCAACCGGCGGGTGATACCAGGAGGAAGACGATGTTCGTGCGGATGTGTTGTTGCTGTCGCTGATTCAGCGACCCGCCACCATATCGCCCTGCTCTTCCTCTGAGGTCTCCCTGTGACCATTCCCCGGTCCGATGCACTGTCCACCCCGTCGATGGGCGCGGGTTCCGCTGAGGAGAACTCCGGCCCCGGTCCCGATCCGGTCCCCGACAGCCGTCCGGTCGCCTCCCACCACGTGTGGGCCCGGCTTCGTCGTGATCGTTGGGCCGTTGCCGGCGGAGTGGTGGTCATCCTCACCACGGTGGTGGCGGTGTTCGCCAGACTGATCACCCGACTCAGCGGACGTGACCCTTACAGCTACAACCTGGACGCCCTCGACGGATCCGGACTGCCGCTCGGTCGATTCGGAGGGATCAGCGCCGCACACCCGTTCGGGGTCGAGCCGCAGACCGGTCGCGATCTCCTGGCGATAGTCGTGGAGGGCACCCGGACCTCATTCTTCATCGGCCTGGGAGCCACCATTCTGTCGATGATCATCGCCATCATCATCGGGGTCACGGCGGGTTACTTCGGCGGCTGGTGGGATGCCGTGGCCTCCAGGGCCACCGATGTCATCCTGGGATTCCCACAGCTGGTGTTCATGATCGCGATCTCCGCCATCGTTCCCGCCAGCGCGCCGAGGATCCCGATGATGATCCTCATCATCGGGATCCTCGGCTGGCCGTCCACCGCCCGTGTCCTGCGCAGCCGCGCCATGTCGCTGAGAGGACGCGTCTTCGTGCAGGCCTCCCGAGCGATGGGTGCCGGCGAGATCCATGTACTGGTCACCCAGCTGCTGCCCAACCTGGTCGCCACCATCATCGTCTTCACCACCATCTCCATCCCGGGAAAGATCGGCGCCGAGGCCGCGCTGTCGTTCCTCGGAGTGGGAGTGATACCCCCGACCCCGTCGTGGGGCCGGACCATCGGGTCAGCAGTGTCCTGGGTGAGCACCGATCCCTGGTATCTGCTCTTCCCGGGGGCCGCACTGTTCCTCGTCACCCTCGCCTTCAATCTGTTCGGTGACGGATTGCGCGACGCCATCGACCCCAGGACCGGTGAGACCCGATGAACCGCGTCCGATTCCTGACTTCCCGGTTGCTCCAGACTCTGCTGGTTCTGGTGCTCATCACCTTCATCACCTTCGCGATCTTCCAGCTGTTTCCCTCCGATCCGGCGCAGCTGGCCTGCGGCAAGCCCTGCACTCCCGAGAGTCTGGCCCGAGCTCGGGCCTACATGGGCTTCGACAAGAGCTGGTACCTGTAGTTCTGGGACTACCTGTCCGGGATCTTCACGGGCACCACCTATGGTTCCGGAGCCGACATCGTCAGGTGCTCCGCACCGTGCCTGGGCTACTCCTTCCGGCTGTCCACGCCGGTCACCGAACTGATCGCGGCCAGGTTCCCGATCACCCTGTCCATCGCGATCGGTGCCGCCGTGCTGTGGATGGTGATCGGGGTGGCGGCCGGAATCGTCTCCGCCCTGCGTCGCGGCACCACCCTGGACCGGGCGATCATGACCGGGACCGTGCTCGGCGTCTCCGCGCCGTCCTACCTGGTCGGGCTGCTGGGGATCCTACTGTTCGGGTTCACCGCCGACATCGTCCCGGTCTCGGGCTATGTGCCGTTCTCCCAGAGTCCCGTGGACTGGGCCTGGCACCTGGCCCTTCCATGGACCGTACTGGCCCTCATCTCGGCGGCGGTGTACGCACGGATGGTGCGCGGCGAGATGCTGGAGAATCTCGGCGAGGACTATGTCCGAACCGCCCGGGCAGCGGGTCTGCCGGAACGCCGGGTGATCGGTAACCACGTGCTGCGCAACATCTCGGTCCCTGTCCTCACCTACTTCGCACTGGATTTCGGTGGCCTGCTCGGCGGTGCGGTCATCACCGAGAAGGTGTTCTCGATCCAGGGCCTGGGCGCCCTCTTCCTGGACGCTGTCGGTGCCACCGACATTCAACTGGTGATGGGCATCACCCTGGTCGCTGCGGCCGCCGTCATCCTGATGAATCTGGTCGCCGATGTGCTCGCAGCGGCCATCGATCCACGGGTCTGACACCCTCTTGTTCCCCTCATCCTGCTCACCCAACCGATTCTGAAGGACGGTCCGATGTTCGACTCCACCCACCCCTCGAATGCCCTCTCCCGGCGGGGCTTCCTCGCCGGTACCGGGGCCACCGCTCTTACCCTGGCCCTGGCAGCCTGCGGAGCCAACGAACGCTCCTCCTCGAGCGCCGGCTCGGCGACTCCCACCAAGGGCGGGACGCTGACCATCCTCCAGTCGGCCACCGACATCAACTGGGATCCTGCGAAGAGCCAGTCGATGGCTGTCACATCGCTCGCCTTGGTGCACCGTCGACTCACGACCTGGAGAATCGTCAATGGTCAGGAGGCGGCCGTGGTGCCAGACCTGGCCACCGACACCGGAAAGGTGTCGGCCGACGGCCTGACCTGGACCTACGTCCTCAAGGACGGTCTGGTCGCCGAGGACGGGTCTGCGATCACGTCCACCCAGATCAAGCACGGCATTGAACGGACCTTCGCCGACTCGCTGTCAGGTGGCCTCGGCTACCACAAGGCACTGCTGGCCGGGACCAAGGGGTACACCGGGCCCTATCAGGGCAAGCACCTGGCATCGGTAGAGACCCCCGATGCCAAGACCATCGTGTTTCACCTGACGAAGCCCTATGGCGACTGGCCCTGGATCGCCTCCACCCCGGCCTTCGCCCCGGTTCCCGCCGGTGACAATCCCGCCAGCTACACCCGCAAGCCAGTGGCCTCGGGGCCCTACCGGGTCGCCGAGTACAAGCAGGGGGTCGAGGTGACCCTCAAGCGCAACCCGAGGTGGAGCTCCTCCGTCGATGAGGTGCGCACGGCCCTGCCCGAGACCGTCGTGTTCTCCCTGGGGCAGGACGAGTCGGTCGCATCCCAGCGGCTCATCGCCGACTCGGGAGCCGATCGGAATGCCTTCGGGGCCGATCGGGTCGCCGCCGCCCAGCTGGCCCAGGTGACCGGCAACCCGTCGGCGAAGGCCAGGCTGGCGACCGCCAGCGCTGGGCCTCTGAACTACCTGGCCATCAATGTCGAGCGGGTCACCGACCTCGATGTGCGGCGGGCCATCGCCTACGCCGTCGACAAGAAGGCCGTCCAGACGGCGTTGGGTGGAACCCTCGGTGCTGCCGTGGCGACCACTTACATCACGCCGGGTATTCCGGGGCGTCAGGTGTACGACCTCTTCCCGACCTCCACCAGCCGGGCGGAACAGCTGCTCAAGGGCAAGAAGGTCGGAAAGCTCGTGCTGCTCACACCGAATGACGAGGCCTCGCTGGCGATCTCCCAGGCGGTGCAGCAGTCTCTGCAGAAGGTGGGTGTCACGGTGACCATCAGTCCGGTGGAGAGCGACACCTGGACGGAGCGTGCCACTCAGGGCAATGGCTCGGGATACGACCTGACGATCGGATCGTGGAACCCGGACTACCCCTCTGCCAACGCCAACCTGCAGCCGCTGTTCGCCTCCAGTGAGATCGGCTCCGGCGGTTACAACGTGTCCCGCTATCGCAATTCGGAGGTGGACACGTTGCTCTCCGAGGCCGCCGCTCTGTCGGTGGAGCAGGCGAAGTCGAAGTGGCCCGCCATCGACAAGCGGATCGCCCAGGATGTCCCGGCAGTCCCATTGGTCTACCGTCGCAACTCCTTCCTGCACGGTTCCGGGGTGACGAATTTCTTCGTCAACCCCTTCCCCTCCTACCCGAACTACCTCACTGTGGGAGTGACCGCCTGATGATCGGAGGGCAGCAGGCCGGCACTTCGGAGTCGGCCCGCTCCGATGAGCCGGTGCTGAGGCTGCGCGACCTGTCGGTGCACTTCAGTGGCTCCCCGGTGGCGGCCTCGGAGGAGGTCGATCTGGAGCTGGTTCCCGGCCGGGTGCTCGCCCTGGTCGGGGAGTCGGGTTCCGGGAAATCGGTCACCGCGCTCGGCAGCCTCGGTCTGCTGCCCCCGACCGCCCGAGTGAGCGGCTCGGCGCTGCTCAACCGATCCGATGACACAGGGGGTGCCACCTCGCAGGTGGAACTCGTGGGAGCTGCCCGCCCCGTGCTCGACGACGCTCGTGGCCGTCTGGTGGGCACCATCTTTCAGGAGCCGGCCAGTGCTCTGGACCCGTTGCTCACCATCAGGTCGCAGATCAGCGAGGCCATCAGAGCCCATGGCGATCGTCGAGGGATCTCGCGCTCCCGGCTGAGGGAGCGGGTCGCGGAGCTTCTGACCCGGGTCGGGCTGGCGGAGGTCGAGCGGATCGCCTCCTCCTACCCCCACCAACTGTCCGGTGGGCAGCAGCAGCGCGCCTGCATCGCCCTGGCACTGGCCTGCGACCCGCTTGTGATCGTCGCCGACGAACCCACCACTGCACTGGATGTCACAGTCCAGGCGGGGATCCTCGACCTGCTCCGAACACTGACCGGTGAGGGGATGGCCGTGCTGCTCATCACCCACGACATGGGCGTGGTGGCTGACATCGCCGATGAGGTGGCCGTGATGAGGCACGGTCGCATCGTCGAGCGAGGCGGGGTCGACGAGATCTTCAGTCGACCGAGCCATCCCTACACCCGGGAACTGCTGGGGGCCGTGCCCCGACTCGACGCGCTGCGCGAGGCCCCGGACGTGGTGGAGCCGGAACCGGCCGGCCCCCGGCCAACCCCGGTGGTGGAGGTCGCCAACCTCGATGTGGTCTACAAGGCCCGCGGGCGACGGCCCGTGCATGCGGTGCGCGGGGTCTCGCTGTCCATCGCCGCCGGGGAGGTGCTCGGCCTGGTGGGGGAGTCCGGATCGGGGAAGTCCACTATCGCCGGCACGCTGACCGGGATGGTGCCGGTGACCTCGGGTTCGGTGAGGGTCGACGGTGTCGAGGTGGCGGGAGCCTCCCGCCGGGAGCTGCTGCCGGTGCGGCGTCAGACCGGCGTGGTCTACCAGAACCCGGCCTCGGCGCTGAACCCCCGACGCACCGTGGGGGCCTCCATCGCCGAACCCCTGATGCTCCATGCCGATATGGAGTCCGCCCAGCGGCGGGCCAGGGTCCGAGAACTGCTGGACCAGGTTCGGCTGCCGGTCTCGATGGCCGAGCGATACCCCCACGAGATGAGTGGCGGGCAGCGTCAGCGGGTCGCCATCGCCCGCGCCCTGGCCCTGCGGCCGCGCCTGGTGATCGCCGATGAGCCGACCAGCGCACTGGATGTCTCGGTACAGGCCGTGGTGCTCGACCTGCTCGCCTCCCTGCAGGCCGAGTTGGAGTTCGCCTGCCTGTTCGTGTCCCACGATCTGGCGGTGGTGGAGCAGGTCGCCGCCCGGACCCTGGTTCTCAGTGCGGGAAGGGTGGTCGAGGAGGGGCCCACCGACCAGGTGCTGGCCCATCCCCGCGAGGACTACACCAGACGGCTCGTGGCCGCTGTCCCGGTGCCCGATCCCCGGGTGCAGAGATCCAGGCGGGCGGCGGTCTGAGCCGGGTGGTCCCCGCGAGTACTCAGTCCAGGGTGGTGAGGATCTCGGCGCCGTCGGCGCGGATCACCATGGTCTGCTCGAACTGGGCGCACCGGGAGCCGTCATTGGTGATGACCGTCCAACCGTCGTCCCACTGGTGGGAGTGGTAGTCGCCCAGGGTGAGCATCGGCTCGATCGTCAGCGTCATGCCCTCCTCCAGGGTGACGTCGTAGCGGGGCTCGTCGTAGTGGAAGACGATCAGACCGGAGTGGAAGGCGGTGTGGACGCCGTGGCCGGTGTAGTCGTGGACCACGCCGTAGCCGAACCGCTTGGCGTAGTTCTCGATGATCCGCCCGATGATGGAGATCGAGCGGCCGGGCCGGACCGCCTTGATGGCCCGGTTCATCGACTCCTGGGTGTGCGTCACCAGGTCGCGGGAGGCCTGGTCGACATCACCGCACAGGAAGGTGTAGCAGTTGTCGCCGTGGACGCCGTTCTTGTAGGCGGTGACGTCGATCTTGACGATGTCACCGTCCTCCAGCGGGCGGGCATCGGGGATGCCGTGGCAGATCACCTCGTTGACCGAGGTGCAGATCGACTTGGGGTAGTTGCGGTAGTCCAGGCTCGACGGGTAGGCGCCGTGGTCACACATGTACTCGTGGGCGATCCTGTCCAGGGCGTCGGTGGTGACGCCGGGGGCCACTGCCTTGCCCGCCTCGTGCATCGCACCGCAGGCGATCCGGCCGGCCTCCTTCATGGCCTCGATCACCTCGGGGGTCTGCACATGGGAGCCCTGGTAGTCCTCATCGACATCGCCCAGGCCGACATAGGGGGGCCGAGGGATGGATGCGGGGACGTCGAGACGGGGACTCACGGGGTAGGGCTTGATGGCAGTCACGTCTGCCTAGTGTACGAGGCCGTCGATCGGGGCGTGTACTACTCTGCAACCGTCTCTTGGAAGGCGACCGACATGCGTTCGTGGAGAACCTACACTGCAGGTATTGTTCTTTTCTTGACTGTCACTTTCTTGGCCCCTCCCAGTCAAGGGCCTGAAAACTCCTTCTGCAACCTATTTCCTAGCTTTCCCTCTTGTCGTCTGAGCTCCAATCTCTCAGTGTTGCAAGGCGAATCATTCCGAGCTCGGCTGCCTTGACAACTACTTCCAGGCGAGATTGTGTCTCGAATTTCTTGAACAGAGCCGACATGTGCTTCTTTATCGCGGAGCTGCTGAGGAATAGGTTCTCCTCAATCTCCCTGTTGGAGAGGCCGTGACCGAGAAGGGTGAGGACCTGGTGTTCGCGTTCGGTGAGTTCTGGCACGGGGAATAGTCTGTCTTCGGTCCCGGGTGGTGGCTCGCTCGAGTTGGTGATCCGTCGACCCAAGTTCTGAATAGTTGAGACTATTGCAGAGGGATTTGCTGTCTTCCGCAAATAGGCGGATGCCCCGAGAGCACTGACGGCGATCTCGGCACTGGCACTGGAACTGTTTGTCAGAATCACGATCGATGATGATGGTGAGATGGAATGAAGTTGAGCGGTGGTGTCATATCCATTGGTCTCACCTATGGCGAGGTCCACAAGATAAACATCTGCGGAATGCTCGGAGGCATATCGAATCGCATGATCTCCGTTTCCGAATGCGGCGACTGGATGAATTCCTGAGGTTGCGTTCAGTAGTGACATCAATGAGTCGCGGACGATGAAGTCGTCATCGACGATGACTACGGTGATCGGACGAGTCATGGGAATCACCTCCAATCGGTAGGGAGAGCGATGTCAGCCATGTCGTGGGATCAGATGTGCTCCTCATGCTACTGAATCGTCCGTTGAGGATCGCGACTCGCTCTCGCATGCCAATGAGGCCGTGTCCGCCGACACGTGACTCCTGGCGACCGGTGGCGAGTTGATTCGCAGCGGTGAACGTGACCGAGCGTCGCTCTGCATTGACGGTGAGGCGCAGCGTGCAGATCCCTGGGGCTCCGTGCTTGGCGATGTTTCGCGCCGCTTCGCGGATCCCAGCCACCAGGCAGCCATGGCACGCCGGGCTGAGCGCCAAGCCGGTCGCTGAGCCCACTACCACGGGTTGGAATCCATCGCCGCGGAGTGACTCGGCTGCTGAGTCCAGGACTTCTTGGAGGGGGGAGTGGTTGAGGAAGGCCGAGTCGAGATCGGGATCCGGATCCCGGAGGGCGATCAGGATCTCGTTGAGATCATCGGCGGTGGCGCGAGCGAGATCGCCCACCTTCTCGAGGGAGCCTCGGATGTTCGGGTCAGGCTGGGCGGACGCATCGGCGGAGGCCGCAATGAGCGAGATCCGGGACAACGACTGCAAGGCTGTGTCGTGCAACTGGCGAGCGATGATCTGTTGCTGCTGTTGTCGCTGGGATGCGTACTTGTACTTCAGTGCGCGTTGAAGCTGATGAAAACCGAATGTTGTCAACCATGTCAGGGAAAGGATGAATGCCCATCCGAAAGTGGCGAAGACCACTCTCCTGAGTGACTGAGGAGGAACAGCACGGGTCTCTGCGATGCAACTCAGCGTCAAGTACGCGAGCGTGAGGGAGGCTCCTGATCGCCACCGCCCGAGGGCGCTGCAACTGGCCACCGGAAGCAGGCCCGCGAGGGTGGCGAATGTCGAGTCAGTACCTGGAAAGAGGAGCAATGCTCCCTGGAAGGCCATGGCCACGCATCCGGCCAGGAGCGGCCAGCGGCCAGAGAAGGCCGCCGCGGTACACAGGGCGATCTCCAAGGCGAACGGCGCGACCTCTGCACCGTGCCGAGGAGGCGCTGTCATCAGCACTGCAATGAACAGGATTGCGATCGCGGCTGCGACCGCGGTCACGATACTCTCGAAGGTGCGGAGTCTCGCTCGAAGTCGCTTCAGTCCCCCCGCGTTCACAGGTGGAGAGTAGCGCTTGATCAAGTAGAGAGCGCAAGCCGGTCGGGGAATGGTTGATGATCGAGGCGGTGGGGGGAGGATGTGGTTGTCCGGCTCGTTGGCCGTTCTGGAATCGGTCCGGATGGGAGTTCTGCCGGCGAGCTGCACAGCCGGTGATTGGGGAGGCAGACGCGGCAGACATCGATCGTCTGATGCCCGTGGCGGCGGACAATCGAGGTGAGTGCGGTCCGGTGGGACTTTGTTCGGAACTACTCGGTGCCGGCCGCTTCACGCTGTGGGCGCGGGTTCGCGCAGGTGCCGACCTGGGGACGGTCATAGTTGTGTTGACCTGCTGGGCTGAACAGCGGATGGTCTTCCTGTGCTTGCGTCTCGCAGTCATCAGCGATGTTGCTGGCCTGCTGGTCGACGGCCCTGCTGGACTCTACTCAGCTCGCAGGGTGTCCCGGATGGATCCGTTCGACGTCCTGCGGCAGAGCTGATCATAGGCAGGCGTCGTTGTCGGTCATCACCAGGGGGACCGTGAGTCCGAGGCCTTCGTGAAGGTGGTTCCGTCTCAGACAGCCTTGATGATGCGCCCGCCGACGGTGTCGTCTGCCAAGACGTCTGGTCGTGGGCGTCCTGGAAGATCCACTCGAGCCGAGTGAAGGCTCCGGCATCTGAGCCGCTCGTCGCCTCGGGTGCGCAGGGTTGTCACCGGGCAGCGACCGACCCGCGCGATCTCCGAGAGAGATCTCGGCTACCGTGCCACACCACTGTGCGGGACATCCCTGACCCCGGTGGACGGAACTGGCGCCACCTCCTGGCGCTGGCGTTGGGTGGCCGCATGGACAGCATGGGACTCTTGGGAGGGTACCGATGAAGGTTTTCGGCGGCGTAGCAGATGACGCAATGGCGTGGTCCCGGGGGGTCCGTGATCTCTTGCGGTGATGGCCTCGGTTCCCGGAGAGCCGGAAGAGGTGTCCAAATGTACCGATCTTGGTCTCGTATCTGTACCGGAGTGAAACGTCGTCGTAAGGTCATCCAAACCCAAGTTTCACGAATTCAGGGGATGGTTGAAGTGTTCTCCGCAAGCACCAGTGGATCGCTGCGGATCGACAGACTTGACTTCTCCTACTTCTCGACGCCTGTCCTACGATCCCTCAGTTGCCAGTTCGGCAGTTCCAGAACGGTGCTGCTCGGTCCGAACGGGGCCGGCAAGTCGACCCTGTTCGGCGTGCTGTCGGGTGCGCTCGCGGCACGCTCCGGCGCGGTCCTGCTGCCGGGAGCCGACAGCCCGACCTCCCGCCGTGAGCTGCGATCACGAGTCGGAATCATGCCGCAGTCCATCGCGCCAGTGCCGGGCCTGACCGTCGCCGAGCAGGTGGCCTATGCAGGCTGGCTCGCCGGACTGTCGGCCCGGCGGGCCGCGCGACGCGCGGGGGATGCGCTCGAGCAGGTGGATCTGGCCGGCAAGGCTGACGCCAAGGCGGGAAGGCTCTCAGGGGGACAGCTGCGTCGGGTAGGGCTGGCCCAGGCGATTGTCGCCGAACCGGAGGTGCTGCTCCTTGACGAGCCCACCGCCGGCCTCGATCCGGCCCAGCGGCTGCGATTCCGGTCCGTCCTCCGCTCCATTCCCGGAGACCGGGTGACCATCGTCTCCACCCACCAGATCGACGACATCAGCGAGCTCTACGACGTCGTGGCGGTGATCGAGGCGGGGCAGATGCGATTCACCGGCACCCCCCAAGAGTTCCTCGGGCTCGCAGGTCCCGGCCCCGGTCAGGCGGAACGAGCCTACTTGAGCCTGCTCCGATCAGAGGAGATCGCGCTGTGAGGTGGCTCACCAGAGTGCGCGTCTCCGCCGGGATGTGGCTGACCCCGCTCGTCGCCCTGCTGGTCGCAGCCAACCTCGGCGGTCAGGAGGGTTCCGGCGAGGGATACCGGCTGGCGGTGGCCACCCGTGACTCCTTCGATCTGCTGCTGGCCACCGGTCTCTGTGCGCTTGCCGGGGCGTGGGAAGGCGGAAGGTTGAGGCGGGCGGGAGTTCTCACCTGGCCCCGCAGGCGATCCGTTCCACGAGTCCTGGCGGCACCCTGGCTGATGTCGGTGGTCTCCGCCACCGCCGTCGCAGTCATCGTCTTCGCCCGGCACCGGGCATTCTCGGGTGGGGCCTCCATGGCCGTGGTCACCACGACCATCCTGTCGTTGTGGGTGTGGGCATTGGCGGGAATCGCCGCCGGCCTGTGGTCCCCGCCAGTCGTCGCTCTGCCGGTCTCATTCGCCGTCCCCGTGTTGTGGCTGATCCTGGCCCCGGTCAACTCGGTGCCGTGGTTGCGTCATCTCAACGGAGACTGGGTTGTCTGCTGCCAGGTCGACCAGACGCTGGCTCCAGCGGCGGTCACCGGGACGCTCACTGTGCTGGCAGGCGTGCTCGTGGCCGCCGGACTCGCAATCTGGGGGCGGAGCCGGACCATGAGCAGATCGGTCCGGCTGTCGATAGGCCCCGGGGTGGTCGCGGCGCTGGCGCTTGGACTGGTACTCGGTGGTGTGCAGGTCCACCATCTCGGGTGGGAGCCCGTTGATCCACGCCACGCCGCCGTCGCATGCACGACGGGCGAGCGGGTCACCGTCTGCGTCCTGCCTGAGCATGACGGACAGGCGCGCCACATCGTCTCGTTGGCGGACGCCGCATTCTCGCGATGGCAGGTGTACGGGGTGCGCACGCCGACCTCCCTCACCGAGGCGACCGGCCTTGAGCCGGGGAGCCGGGATGCCGCCGCGCTCGTGGCCAACGCCAGATACGACACGGACTTCGACATTCTCAACCAGGTGAGCCAGGCTCTCGCCACGGCCTCCTACCAGGCCCCCGGCACTCAGGTGCCTGTTGAGGTGATCCAGCGTCAGCAGCGCGCCCAGGCATGGCTGGTGCGCTCCGCCGGCGCCCAGGTCGGAGGCGGGATGGACGCTGCACGCTTCGGACTGGACCGGGAGGCCCGGGACTGGGCTACGGCGCTGCTGGTGAAGCCGAGGGCTCAGCAGGGCCGGACTGTCAACGCCGACCTTGACTACCTGGCTGCCTGCCGATGAGGGGGATTCTCGACACAGGGCGGGCCTTCATCTGGTGGGCGAAGTGCCGAGGCGGATTGGCGACTGACGCGCTGACCCTCCTGCTGAGTGTTCTCCTGGCGCTGACAGGCGGCGTTCGGGTGCAGGTGCCGTCGATCATCGGTGCGATCGGCGCGGACGAGCCCCTGGGATTCTTCATCCCGCTGCCGGTGATCGTCGCCTACGGGATCGGACTGGCCCGGCCCGATCGTCTCACCGAGTCCCGTTCGGCCCGGCCAGTACGGATCTGGGACGTAGCATTCGGCGTCCTGCTGGTGGTCCTGTTCCTGGCCGCTGCCGTCGCCGGTCCCCGCGATGCGTCGCTGATCTGCGCCCGCAGCACGGCCGCCGGGATCGGGCTCACTCTTCTCGCCGGACGCTTCTTGGCGGTGGCGGTGATATCGCTGCCTGCGGTGGGCTGGATCCTCATCGGAGTGCTCACCGGCAGAACGAACTACGGAGGTGACGCCGCCTGGAACTGGCCCATCCTCGGGCCCTCCTCCGGGATTGGATGGGCCTGGGCTGCCGGACTGCTGGCGGTGGGAGCGGTCGCCCACATGACCTCCCGATGACCCAGGTGGTGACGCGCGAGGGGGCGCTCGAAGGCTGGGGGGCCGCGCGCTCAGCTGACCTGGATCGACTCTCTGGCGGCGTCCACCAGTTTCTGGCGGGCGGAGTCCCCGATGGTCGCGGAGTTGAAGTAGACCCCCATGAAGTCGCTCTGGCCGGTGTCCATCACCACGACGTCGACGACGTCTCCGCGGACCTGGGGGAGGTTCGGGATGGACACGTAGATCTCGGTGCGTACCCACCAGCCGGTGTGGCCGTTGCGGTCGAACTCCTGCTGGGAGACCACCTTGGAGCCGGTGTACCCGGAGTAGTACTGCGAACTGGCGAAGCACTCGGTCATCATCCGGGCCGCGGCGAGGCCAAGGTCAGCATCGCGATGAAGAGCGCCGAGACGGCTGCCGCCAGGGGAAGTTCACATGAAGGGCGTAGACCTCCGTTGGCTGTGTGTATGTGCATCGTGAGTGGTCGCCCGAGATGGGGCTTGGGTGGCCGAAAGGACACCCCTGATGGGAATCTGTCGATCACCCTGACAGCGCGAGAAGGCGCCGAAGGCGTTGTGATGCACCTACGGCACCGTGGGCGGGGAGGATCTCGGCAGCTGTTTCACGATTTCTGGTGGACGACCGGGATAGGGGCCCAAAAGGACCGTTTTCGCCCAGAGTGCTCGACAGTTATCGTCACATCCCATACTGTGGTTCTCGTCGACCAACGACGAGGATAAGGGGCAACCATGAAAAAGAGAATCGCGGCGATTGCGATGGCCGGTGTCACACGGGTGTCCGTCATTGCTACGTCGCCCGGAGCGAACGCCGTATCGAATGCGAGCTGGTCCTCTGGCAAGGTTACTAGGGCTGTGTTGTGGGAGAACTACAACGGGGGTCACAAGCTCACCGTTCTGGGGACAGGAAATTGTACAGCATCAACGAGCGATGCTGACACCGTCATGTCTTGGATGGGGGACCGCGGCTGGAACGATGTCGTGAGTGGCGCTCAGGACTTTGCAGGTTGCGACGTCGATCTCTTCACGAACTTGGGATACGGTGGTGTTTCCACCGGATATGTGAACTACGGGCAGAACATCGGGTATGTCGGAGCCTCTCTGAATGACCGGGCCAGCTCGTTCAAGATCTCATGATGCACTCGGGAAGAATGCTAGTCATGCTGGCTGGGGTCCTTGCCCTAGCCAGTATGGCGACAGCCTGCTCCCGTGGCGGTGACACGGGCGGGAACGAGGCCTCGGTCTCCATCCCGGACAACCCGCCGCCCATCACCTCGCTGAGTCAGATCAAGGCCCCGATGGCCTCCTACATCCTCAGCCCCGAGGATGCGGCCACCCTTCAGAACGCCGTCATTATCGTCGCGAACAAGTGCTCTCTGCGGTTCGGTGTGGTGAGCAGCCAGAAACCAGACAACGTGCGACTGCCCAGCGATGCCTTGGAACTGGATGGACGCTACAGCACCGTCGTCTCGCTGGACGGGGCACGACAGTACGGTTACCAGCAGGACCCGCGGTACGCGGTGAAGGTGGACGACAAGGAGAAGGTGAAGGACGCGGCTCCGGCCAATCCGAAGGAGAGGGAGGTCTTCAACGGAGTGACCGCTGACGGCCAGAAATCCTCCCTGAAGGACAAGAACGGCAACCTCCTGCCCCAGGGTGGTTGCTACGGTGAGGGTAACGCCGAGATCCAGGATCATGAGAAGGACTACTGGGCCGATCTCATCCATCTCTCGTCCGACGGTCTCGACAACGCTCTGGACCGGCTCGACAACGACTCCCGACTGCTCGACGCCGAGAAGAAGTGGGCGGCGTGCATGAAGACCAAGGGATACACCTTCACCCACAAGGATGACGCCGTCCAGTCGGTGGCCGGGAAACCTCGCGCCCAGCAGGTCAAGGTGGCCGTCGACGACGCCACCTGCTCCCAGCAGATCAACTACTACGGCATCATGTACGCACTGGACACGGCCTACCAGAATCAGTACATCGTCGCGCACCAGGCGCAGTTCACGTCGGCCCAGAACGGCGTGCGCAAGGCTCTGGTGACCGCGCGCGGCATCATCGCGAAGGGCTAGGTACCAGCAGGTGGACGACGAGGGTGAGTTCATGGCGGCCGGTCCGCGCCGGCGGCGAAGCGCCAGGGCAATCGCCGTCATGACTGTGATCGCGGTGGCTTTCCTGGCGGTCGGGCTGATCGCCGGCCATTTCCTCAAGTCGCCGGCCCAGCGCCAGGCCGACACCGCTCCACCTCCGGTCACGCCACTCACCGACACCGTCAAGAAGTCCGTCGTCACCCGGTCCGTGCCCTTCGGGGCGAGCCTCCAGCGAGGCATCAGGACCGACGTCACGTTGGACTCCGCAACGGGTGAGGATGCCGAACGCGCCGTGGTGAGCAGCCTCCGGGTCACGGAGGGCCAGAGCGTCCAAGGCGGCAGCGTCCTGCTGGAGGTGAGCGGG
This sequence comes from Acidipropionibacterium thoenii DSM 20276, assembly GCF_000423445.1. Classification (GTDB taxonomy): domain Bacteria; phylum Actinomycetota; class Actinomycetes; order Propionibacteriales; family Propionibacteriaceae; genus Acidipropionibacterium; species Acidipropionibacterium thoenii. Next base: position 120,952 of record NZ_KE384019.1, read on the forward strand.
CGGCCGGTGATCCTGCTGCCCGGAGCCATGCCCTCATACCGGACCATCAGTCCCGGCGGCACCGGCCCCGACGTCGTCCAGCTGCAGAAGGCGCTCCGCTCGTTGCACTATCTCTCCGGCGAGGAGAGTGGCTTCGGCCCCGACACACAGGACGCTCTGGTGAGCCTCTACGGCAAGCTCGGTTACAAGGTCGCCAGCACCGGCAATGAAGAGGTGAAGGAGGCTCGCTCGGCCGTCGCCTCGGCCAAGGAGGCCGTCCAGTCCCGTCAGGACGACGTGGACACTGCGAGGATCGCGCTCACGCGAGCCCGCAGGCCGGCGGCTCAGTCGGTCCCCGCAGCATCCTCGTCCGGCTCCGCCACCTCCCAGGAGTCCGGCACCGACACCTCCCAGCAGGACGGCATCGTCGATGCCAGGAGGGCGCTGCGCTCGGCCGAACGGCAACTGGGTGAGGCCCAGGACACCCTCGCCGACGCCTCGACGGCCCTGGAACGGGCGCAGGCCAAGGCTGGGCCGACGCTGCCCCGCTCCGAGGTGGTCTTCGTGCCCTCGGTGCCCGCGACCGTCGCCTCGCTGTCCACCGCGGTCGGCAAGGAGGCGAGCGGCACCGCGTTCACTCTCGTGAGCGGTGCCCTGGTGGCGAGTGTCACCGGTCTCGATGCGGCTAGCGCGACGGGAGTCAAGGCGCGCCAGAGCGCCGAGATCGTCACCGACGACGGAGCCCGTCACGCAGCGGTGGTGTCCGCCGTCCAGATCACGACGGCCTCCTCCGGTCAGGACGGGCAGGGCCAGCCCGCGCAGACAGTCGAGGAGCAGGTCGGCATCGTCATCGCTCCGAGCGATCCGATCACTGCCGGGGAGGGTACCCAGGTGAGGGTCATCGTCAATACCGCGACCTCCCAGGCCCCGGTGCTCAACGTGCCCATCAGCGCTGTGGCGACCGGCGCCAGGGGAGATACCTCCGTCACCATCGTCGATAAGGGGACTCGACGCGTCGTGCCGGTGGTCACCGGCCTTCAGGGAGACGGACGTGTCCAGGTGAGCGGTCGCCTCTCCGAGGGAGACACCGTGCTTATCGGCGACTCCATCCAGCCCTCCTCCTCACCGAGCTCGAGATGATCGGTGCTCCTTCCGCCGTCGGTCCGGTGCTCGAGTTCGTGGCGGCGGGCCGCACCTACGCCGGCCCGCCGGAGGTCACGGCCCTGCATCCCTGCTCCCTGGTGATCGAACGCGGCGACCTGGTGACCGTGTGCGGGCCCAGTGGCTCCGGGAAGTCGACCTGGCTCAACCTGGCCGGGCTGCTAGACCGTCCCAGCACCGGCTCGGTCGTGGTCAATGCGGTGGACACCGGGCGGCTCAGTGCCGACCAGCGCACCGCGATCCGCGGCGGCTGGCTCGGTTTCGTGTTCCAGTCCTTCCATCTCATGGCGCACCGCAGCGTGCTGGAGAACGTGTGCCTTTCGGGGCTGTACCGGTCGATGCCGCCGGCACGGCGATGGGAGCGGGCCAGTGAGGTGATCGAGAGCGTCGGGCTCGGCGCCCGCCTCAACGCGCCCGCCCGCAACCTGTCGGGAGGCGAGATGCAACGCACTGCCATCGCCCGCGCCATGATGAACAGTCCCCACCTCATGCTCTGCGATGAGCCCACCGGAAACTTGGACTCCCAGAACGGGGCCCAGGTGATCGATCTCCTTGACGAGCTCCACGACCAGGGGATGACCATCGTCATCATCACCCACGATCCGGTGATCGCTCGGCACGGGGACCGCCAGATCCAGATCAAGGATGGTCGGGTCCATGAGATGGCGTAGGAGTGGGGCCGGGGCCGCGGACGCCGGGCAGTCCCCTCAGCTGCCCCGCTCCACCATGAGGGCGGCCGACCTCTTCGCCGAGGCCCTCGCCGGCATCACTCAGCGGCCCGGACGCTCCGTCATGACGGCCCTGGGCACGGTGCTCGGGGTGGCCGTCCTGGTGTGCGTGCTCGGACTCACCAGCTCCGCCGCCGCCCAGATCGGCAGCAGATTCGACCCGCTCACCGCCAACGAGGTCTCGATCACCGACCCTGGGGACGGGGTGACCGTCGCCTCTTACACCTTTCGGCCCGACGCCGAGCAGCGCGTGAAATCCATCAACGGGGTGGAGGAGGCAGGCATCGGCTGGAGCCTTCACGACGTGAAGGGACAGGTCTCGCTCCTCCCGCCGCCCGGCACCACCGATCCGGACACGAAGTTGGCCTACATGGCCGCGTCCCCCGGTCTGCTCGCCGAGGCCGGTGCGACACTGTCCTCTGGGGCTTTGTACAACGACTGGCACGAGCGCACCGCCCAGCCGGTGGTCGTGCTGGGCCCCGGGGCTGCCCGACAGCTGTCCATCACGCGGGCCGCCGTCGGACAGACCATCTGGATGGACGGTCATCGCTTCTTCCTGATGGGCATCCTGTCGAACACCCAGCGGCACGCGGAACTGCTCAATGCCGTCATCATCCCCAGTACGACCGCTCGTGCCCTGTTCGGAACGCCGACGGGGGCCGGCGCCTTCACCCTGTGGGCGCAGGTGCGCCCCGGGGCGGCGGCCGTGGTCGCGTCGCAACTCGCCGACGCGGTGAACCCCGATCTGGCCGGCACATACAAGGTGACGAAGCCCCCGGACATCTCCTCCCTGAAGGATCAGGTGAACACCGACATGGAGGGGCTGTTCCTGCTGCTGGCCGCGGTGAGCCTGGTGATCGGGATGGTGGGGATCGCCAACACCACCTTCGTGTCGGTCATCGAGCGCACCCCCGAGATCGGTCTGCGGCGGGCGCTGGGAGCACGGTCGCGACACATCCTCTCCCAGTTCCTCGTCGAGGCTGTGACGCTGGGCACCCTGGGCGGGCTGATCGGTGCGAGCCTGGGCACCGTCATCGTCGTGGCGACCTGCTGGGCGAAGCAGTGGACGGCCGTTCTGGACTGGCGCCTCGCGGTTCTCGGACCCGTCGCCGGCCTGCTGGTCGGCGGCCTCGCCGGCCTCTACCCGGCCAGCAGGGCATCCCGGATCGAGCCGGTCGACGCCCTGCGGCAGAGCTGACCGGTAGCAGGCGCCGTGGTCGGTCATCACCGCGGTGACCGTGTCGCCGATGCCGGCGAGGAACGCGTTCGCTCGGCCTGGGGCGGGAAGCCCTTCTGGCTGACCATGCTGCGACACCCGACCGCCGTCGGCAGGTCTCGGGTCTTGCCGCTGTCGTGGCCGGCGGCAAGCGGACGTGATCCGCTCGGGGAGTGCGAGGCCTTCGTCGAAGCGGCTCAGCCGCTCCGGCGTGGTCCTGCGGCGGTAGGCCCCTGCGCCGTGCACGCTCATCGCCAGTCGATGGATGCGGGCCGAGTCCGTCGGCCAGGGGGACCGCGCGCTCAACTGACCTGGATCGACTCCCGGGCGGCGTCCACCAGCTTCTGACGGGCCGAGTCGCCGATCGTGGCGGAGTTGAAGTAGACCCCCATGAAGTCGCTCTGCCCGGTGTCCATCACCACGACGTCGACGACGTCGCCACGGACCTGGGGCAGCTGGGGGATCGTCACGTAGATCTCCGAGCGCACCCACCAGCCGGTGTGGCCATTGCGGTCGAACTCCTGCTGGGAGATCACCTTGGAGCCGGTGAAGCCCGAGTAGTACTGGGAGCTGGCGAAGCAGTCGGTCATCATCTGGGCTGCGGTCTTGGCATCGGAGAAGCCATCGGCGGCGGCCAGCTGACCCACCCCCGAGACACTCATCCATCCGGTGGGGCTGGCCACGTAGACGGTGTCGGTCTGCGAGGAGATGTTGCGCACCCAGGGCATGTCCAGTGCCTGATCCCCCCAGCCTGAGATGCGGGCCACCGAGATCCTGCCGGAGCGCAGCCGTCCGTCACTGGACCCGGCCGCCTTCGAGACATCTCCGCTGGGGCACTTGACCACCGAGGAACCCGCGCTGGGGGTGGCCGACTTCTCGTTCCAGGCCGAGACCGTGGGCGTCGAGGAGTTCTGATCGGGTTGGGCCAGCTGGCTGTTGTCCGGCTTGGGCCGCATCACCAGCCAACCCACCAGGACCAGCGCCAGGATCACCACGGCAGCTGCCAGCACTGCTCTGATGGGACCGCCGCTGCGCGGCGCACGCTCAGTGGTCAGGGTATCGGGGCTGGCCCCGGACCCGGAGCCGCCACCGGCCCCGCCCCGGCCGCCCATGGTGGTCTGATCGGTCCAGGCCTGGCCGTCGAACCACCGGAAGCGATCCGGTGTTCCGTCGGGGTCTGGGTACCAACCTGCTCGGGCCATGGGGGTGAGTGTATGTGGCGAACTTGTGGGCGCCACCCCGGCGTACATCCGAAAAACGCCGTCACGTTATGGGATTGCAACGTTTTGGCGGCAGACTGGCCCTCATGAGCAGGCAGACCGAGTTCGTCCTGCGTTCCATGGAGGAGCGCAACATCCGATTCGTGCGACTGTGGTTCGCCGATGTCCTGGGATCGTTGAAGTCGGTGGCCATCCCGCCGACCGAGGTGGAGGGCGCCTTCGCCGAGGGAGTCGGCTTCGACGGGTCGGCCGTGGAGGGCTACACCCGGGTCTATGAGTCGGACATGGTGGCCCATCCTGATCCCGCCACCTTCCAGATGCTGCCCTGGCGGCAGGGCACCGGCACCGCCAGGATGTTCTGCGACATCTGCAATCCCGACGGGACCCCCAGTTATGTCGACCCCCGCTACGTCCTCAAGCGGGCCCTGGCGAAGGCTGCCGGCAAGGGGTTCACCTTCTACTGCCACCCCGAGATCGAGTTCTACCTGCTCACCGAGGATCACAAGGCCGGTACCAGGCCGCAACCGTTGGATGACGGTGGCTACTTCGACCACACCACCCTGGGCGCCGGCACCGACTTCCGTCGCGACTCCATCACGATGCTCGAGCAGATGGGGATCTCGGTGGAGTTCTCCCACCATGAGGCCGGCCCCGGGCAGCACGAGATCGATCTGCGGTACGCCGACGCGCTGACGATGGCCGACAACATCATGACCTTCCGGGTGGTGATCCGCGAGGTCGCCGCACTGCGCGGTATCAGTGCCACCTTCATGCCCAAGCCCTTCACCGAGCACCCCGGGTCGGGGATGCACACCCACGTGTCACTGTTCGAGGGGGACAACAACGCCTTCTTCGACGCCTCCGACCCGACCCGGCTGTCGAAGATCGGCAAGCACTTCGTCGCCGGGCTGCTGCGCCACGCCCCCGAGTACACCGCGGTGACCAACCAGTGGGTCAACTCCTACCGGCGTCTCAACGGTGGCGGCGAGGCGCCCAGCTACATCTGCTGGGGACGCAACAACCGCTCGGCCCTGGTGCGGGTGCCGCTCTACAAGCCCGACAAGGCGGCCTCCGCGCGGGTGGAGATCCGCTCCATCGACTCGGCGACCAACCCCTACCTGGCCTACGCGATGATCCTGGCCGCCGGGCTGGACGGCATCGAGCACGAGATGGAGCTGCCCGAGGAGGCCTCCGACGACGTGTGGGGCCTCACCAGCCGGGAACGGGTGGCGATGGGGATCCGCCCGCTGCCGACCAGCCTGGACGAGGCGATCCGCTGCATGGAGGACTCCGAACTGGTCGCCGAGACCCTCGGCGAGCACGTCTACAGCTACTTCCTGCGCAACAAGAAGGCCGAGTTCGACGCCTACCGCAATCAGGTGACGCAGTTCGAACTGGATCGCTTCCTTCCGAACCTGTGACCTGGGTGCTGTCCGGGGCCCGCCCACCGAGCCGGGTTCCGATCAGCTCAGGTCGACCACGGGCAGCATCTGGGCCATCGCGTCGACATGTGAGCCGGAGGCCTGAATCCGGCCGGCGGCACGGGCGTCCTGCCAGCTGAGCAGCCCGGTGGCCAGCTGGACGAAGGTTCGCGGGTCGGTCTCGGCGACATTGGGCGGGGTGCCGCGGTGGTGATGCGGGCCCTGTCCGAAGGCCTCCAGCTGCACGGCGGTGGCCGGGGGGATCCGCATCTCGATGGTGCGGCCGCCGAATCGTCCCCCCAGTACCCCGGCCAGGCTGCGTGAGGCCGCGATCAGGCCGGCCCGGGGCACCGTCGCACCGGCCATCAGCCCGATCGCGCAGCACTCGATGGTCAGCTCCTCCAGCACGGTGGCGGGCTCCACCGGGCCGGCCACCGCCCCGACCTGCTGCGGCAGCGGTGCGTCGAGGAGCCGGCCGAGTCGATCGCGCAGCACTGACAGCTGCCCCGCCAACCCCTCGGCGCCGCCGTCAGCAACCGCCTGGCCGGCGATCCGGTCCAGCTCGCCGGCCTGCTCGGCCCGGGCATCCAGCAGCTGCGTCAAGCTCAGGGCCGGGCCTTGGGCGGGCAGGCCGAGGGCCTGGACTCCAGCGGTGAGCACCACCATCAGGTGCGCCAGGCCAGCCTGGTCCACATCGGTGGCGATGACGGCGTCAGCCACCTGGAGGCAACCCGAGGATGCCCGGCGTACCCTCCGGTCGTTGCGAGTTTTTGGGTCGACTGGCATGCCTGTGACGCTAGTCTCGGTTCCTGACCATTCGCCAGCTCGAGGAGGCGCCCCGATGGACCGGACGACGACGATCGCTGCCGAACTGGCCAGACGCGGTGCCGCCGATGGCTCCCGCGCCGCCGGCCTGCACGAGCGGGTCTGTCAGATCCTCGACATCGAGACCAGCGGCCTGGCCGCCTGGGAGGAGCATCTGGAGGAGTGCGCCGATGTCGACATGGCCCTGGACAGCCTGGTCGACGTCTCCGCCGCCGCGCCGGCGGCCGTTCGCGACGTGCTGTCGGATGCCCAGTCCGGAGGCGCGGTGGCCAGGCGCCTGATCCGGCTGCTCGGGGTCTCCCTTGAACTGGGCCGCCACCTGTCGGCCCACCCTGAGGACCTCGCCCAGGTGACGGCCGCCCCCAGACGCTGGAGCGCCGAGGAGATCGCGGCCGACCTGTTCGCCTCGATCGGAGCCATGCCGGATGCCGACGGCTTTCTGGTGGCCGATTCCTCCAGTGCCGGACCGGTGGGCGCCGACGCCCTTCGACTGGCCAACCGGCGCCACCTGGTCCGGATCGCCAGCCGTGACGTCGACGCCCCCGATCCCACGCGGATCCTCGACACCATCGCCGCTGAGCTGGCAGACCTGGCCGATGCCATCGTCGAGGCCGCGCTGGCCCTGGCTCGCGCCCAGACCCCGGGCCACCGCGACGTGAGACTGGCGGTGGTGGCGATGGGCAAGTGCGGCGCCCAGGAACTCAACTACGTCTCCGACGTCGACGTCATCCATGTCGTCGAACCCGCCCGCGAGGAGGTCAGCACCGCGACCGCTGTGGAGGTCGGATCGAAACTGGCCGCCGCGATGGCGCGGATCTGCTCATCCCACACCGCGGCCGGCTCCATCTGGCAACTTGATGCCGCGCTGCGCCCCGAGGGCAACGCCGGCCCGCTGGTGCGCACCCTGGAGTCGATGGCCAGCTACTACCGCAAGTGGGCCAAGAACTGGGAGTTCCAGGCCCTCCTGAAAGCCCGTCCGATGGCCGGTGATCTGGAGCTCGGCGGCCAGTTCTGCACCCTGGTCCAACCGATGGTCTGGAGCGTCGGCGAGAAGGAGCAGTTCGTCGCCCAGACCAGGGCGATGCGCGCCCGGGTGGTCTCCCTGATCCCGGCCCGGGAGAAAGGTCGCGAGATCAAGCTGGGATCCGGCGGGCTGCGGGATGTGGAGTTCACCATCCAGCTCCTGCAGCTGGTCCATGGCCGTCACGATCACTCCCTGCGGGTGCGCTCCACGCTGGCGGCGCTGGCCGCGCTGTCGGACGGCGGCTACATCTCCAGGGGAGATGCCGAACGGCTGGACAACGCCTACCGGCTGGAGCGGCTGATGGAGCACCGCCTCCAGATGTTCCAGCTGCGCCGCACCCATCTGCTGCCCACTGATGAACAGGGCCTGCGGCGACTGGCCCGTAGCGTCGGCGTCCACACCGCCGAGGAGGTCCTCGGGGTGTGGCGGGCCACTTCCCGGTTCGTGCTGAGAGCCCACAACCGGGTGTTCTACTCGCCGCTGGTCGAGGCCGTCGCCAGGGTCCCCTCGACGGAGCTGCGGCTGTCCCCGCAGGCTGCCGAGGACCGGATGCACGCCCTCGGCTTCGCCGACCCCAAGGCGGCACTGCGTCACATCAAGGCCCTCACCCAGGGCACCACCAGGACCAAGCAGATCCAGGCCCAGCTGATGCCGGTGATGCTGGAGTGGCTGGCCGGTGGCCCCAACCCGGACGCCGGGATGCTCGCTTTCCGCAAGGTCTCGGAGTCGCTGGGGAGGTCCCACTGGTATCTGAGAGCGCTGCGTGATGAGGGGCCGATGGCCCAGCGGCTGGCCTTCGTGCTGTCCACCAGCCAGTACGCCGTCGACATCCTGGACCGCGCCCCCGAGACGGTCCAGATCCTTGTCGAGGAGAACCTTGCGCCCCGCGGCCATGACGACCTGGTCCGCGAGATGAGGGCGGTGGCAGCCCGCCACGAGACGGTGGAGGAGGCCGTGACTGCCATCCGGGGCGTCCGGCGTCGCGAGCTGTTCCGGATCGTGGTGGCCGACATCCTCGACCGGATCGACGTCCTGCAGACCGGTGCCGGGCTCTCCGACCTGGCCGGCGCCACGGTCGATGCCACCTTGGAGACGGTCTCCCGTGAGTTCGAGAATCCGCCGCGAATCGGCGTGGTGGCGATGGGACGCTGGGGTGGGGCCGAGATGTCCTACGCCTCCGACGCCGACGCGATGTTCGTCGTGGAGGACGACGACCCCGAGATACTGGCCGACGCCATCCGGATCGTCACCCGGGTGCGCAACCTGCTCGGTGCCGCCGGACCCGACCCCAAACTCGATCTGGACGCCGGGCTGAGGCCCGAGGGGCGCTCCGGCCCGCTGGTGCGGAGCCTGGCCAGCTACCGTGCCTACTACCGGCGCTGGTCCAGCACCTGGGAGTCCCAGGCGCTGCTGCGGGCCCGGCACGGAGCAGGCGACCGGGGGCTCACCACCTCATTGCTGGACGGCGTCGCCCACCTGCGCTGGCCTGAAGGAGGGCTGAGCGCCGCCCAGCTGTCGGAGATCCGTAAGCTCAAGGCGCGGGTGGAGACCGAGCGCATCCCGCGCGGTGTCGACCCCAAGCGCCACCTCAAGCTGGGTCCGGGCGGCCTGTCCGATGTCGAGTGGACGGTGCAGGTGATCCAGATGCAGCACGGCTACCAGGTGCCGGGGCTGCGCACCACCTCCACGGCTGCGGCACTGCGGGCCGCGCTGGATGCCGGGCTCATCACCGAGACCCAGGATGTCGCCCTCCAGGTCGCCTGGCGGGAGGCCTCCCGGATGCGCAATGCGATCCTTGTCGTGCGCGGTCGGCCCTCCGATGTGCTGCCCACCGACCCGCGCGAGCTGGACGGCGTGGCCCGGCTGCTCGGACTGGGAGTGGGTGCCTCTGCCCGGGTGGTGGAGAACCACCTGCGGCGCTGCCGGCTGGCCGCCAAGGCGGTCGATCAGCTCTTCTGGTCCTGAGTGCCCGAGGGAGCGGGCAGGCTCGGGGGTGCTTCGGGGGAGGGGGAGTTGGCCTGCCAGTCCTCCAGCTCGAACCTGAAGGCGTGCGGGCTGGGGATCGGGCGGGCGAAGGTCCAGCCGCGATCGGTGAGCATCCGTGCCATCGCCAGGCCGATGCCGATGGCTACCACCGCCAGCACGGCGTCGACCCCGAATCCGAGGGCCTGGACGGTGTCGTCGGCGTTGAGCCAGTACATCATCCGGTACATCGCGGTGCCGGGCACCATGATGACGCAGGCAGGGACGGTGACCGTGATGCGTGGCAGGTGGAACCGGCGGGTGATCGGAGCCGCCAGCAGGCCGATCACCAGACCGCCGACCCCTGCTGCCAGCTGGTTGGGCACCGAGGCGGTGGTGAGGGCGATCCGGCTCAGGTTGCCGACGGTGCCCATCGAGGCGGCGATGAGCACCATTCTCCGGGAGGAGTTGAACAGCACGGCGAAGCCGCACACCCCGAAGAAGGTGGCCAGACCGTAGGCCACCCACCGCCACACCGCCGGCAGTACCGACTCGGTGGCCAACGGCGTCAACCCGGTGAGGAAGGAGATGACCCAGGCCGACATCGTCGCCGAGACCACCAGCCCGAAGGTGTACGCCGCCCGGGCCAGCCCAGCCGTGAAGTCCATCCGGGCCAGGTCCAGGATCGAGGTGATCATCGGGAAGCCGGGCACCAGGAAGAGCAGCGAGGCGACATATCCGGGGTCGCCGACCCGCAGCATCTGGATGCCGGTGGAGTTCACCAGAGCCGCCACGATGAGGTAGACGAGGCTGGCGGTGGCGGCGGCCAGTGCCGTGGTGCCGAACTGGTTGAGGTACCTCTTCGACGCCGACCTGCGCACCAGCTGGCCGCAGGCGGCTGCCACCAGTACCACCGCGGAGTCGGTGAGGGAGAACCGGTTGAGCACCGAGAATCCTGCGCAGGCGACACCGGCGGCCAGCACCGACTGCCAGGGCTTCCATCGTGCCGTCACGGTGCGCGAGACCTTGTCCAGCGCGGCCTCCAGAGTGGCGGCGGTGCACGGATCGGGCAGATGACGTGACAGGTACTCCAGCGCCTCGATGCGCCGGGAGTTCACCCCGACCCGGTAGACCTGGCGGACCACCGTGCGGAAGTTGTCGCCGCGATGGGCGGTGACACTCATCTCGTTGATCCCTACCGAGGCGTCGTGGCGATCCATCCCCAGCGCCTCGGCGGCCCTCTCCATGGCGCGCTTGACCCGGTAGGAGCCGGTTCCGGCCGACAGCAGCATGGAACCGAGCCGGACCACCGCCTCGGTGTCGTCGATGAACTGCCTGTCGTTTCTCGCGTTCACGATCGTCTGCTTCTCAACGTGCTGATTCTCATGGTCTGGGGTGGACGCCGATCGTCCACGGATCGGTGCGGACTGCGATCACGACGGTCTCCAGGCCGGTCGCGGCGGCCAGCCGATCGGCCACCTCGGCGCACCAGGGAGACTCCGAGGCCCAGTGGGCGGTGTCCACCAGGGCGGGTCCGCCGGCCCGCAGCGACTCGTCGGCGGGATGGTGGCGTAGGTCGCTGGTGAGGTAGACGTCGGCCCCACTGGCCGCGGCGGCGTCGAGCAGGGAGTCCCCGGCACCTGAGCACAGTGCCACCCTGCGGATCATCGACTTCGGATCGCCGGCGGCCCGGACCCCCCAGACGGTGACAGGCAGCCGCTCGGCGACCCGGTCGGTGAACTGGCGCAGGGTCATCGGCCGATCCAACAGGCCGACCCGTCCGATGCCCTCCGCCGGATCGGTCGCGGCGGGGGAGGGCTCCAGGGGAGCATCCGGGGTGACCCCCAAGAGCTCGGCCAACACATCGTTGACACCGCCGATGGCCGCATCGGCATTGGTGTGAGCACTCATCAGGGCCACCCCATCGCGGATCATACGGTGCACGATCCGACCCTTGGGAGTGTCGGCGGCCACCGAGGAGACGCCACGTAGCAGCAGCGGATGGTGGACCACGAGCATCTGGGCGCCGGCTGTGACAGCAGCCTCGACGACCTCGTCGGTGGCCTCCAGGGCGCAGGCGATGGAGGTGACCTGGCTGCCGGGATCCCCGCAGGTCAGTCCCGGGCGATCCCATTCCTCGGCCAGCCGAGGTGGGTACCAGCCGTCCAGCAGCTTGCGGATGTCCCCGACCGTGGTCATGGCGGATAGATTACCGGCCCCGTCGCCCAGCCACGTTCGGACCCGCGCCGTGGACGACGACGGCCCCTCTCCGGCAGGACGTCATTAGACGATCCTGCAGGAGAGGGGCCGAGCGACAGTGTTACCGGCGCAGGCCCGAAGGCCCCCGGTCACAGATCACACGTCGTAGTAGAGGTCGAACTCGTAGGGGTGCGGGCGCTGCTGCAGATCAGACAGGTCGCCGCGCTTGATGTCGATCCAGGTCTCGATGAGATCGGGGGTGAAGACGTCTCCGGCGGTGAGGAACTCGTGGTCGGCCTCGAGGTTGTCCAGCACCGAGCCGAGATCGCTGGGCACGTGGTTGAGCTGAGCGTGCTCCTCGGGGGGCAGCTCGTAGATGTCCTTGTCGACCGGGGCCGGAGGCTCGATCTTGTTCTGGATGCCGTCCAGGCCGGCCAGCAGCAGGGCCGAGAAGGCCATGTACGGGTTGGCCGAGGGATCAGGGCACCGGAACTCGACGCGCTTGGCCTTGGGGTTCGGGCCGGTGATCGGGATACGCATACAGGCCGAACGGTTGCGCTGGGAGTAGACCAGGTTGACCGGAGCCTCGAAGCCCGGGACCAGACGGTGGTAGGAGTTAGCGCTGGGGTTGGTGAAGGCCAGCAGCGAGGGGGCGTGCTTGAGGATTCCGCCGATGTAGTAGCGGGCCATGTCCGACAGCTGGCCGTAGCCGGTCTCGGAGAAGAACAGCGGGTCGCCGCCCTTCCACAGCGAGGAGTGGACGTGCATGCCGGAGCCGTTGTCACCGTAGATCGGCTTGGGCATGAATGTCGCGGTCTTGCCATGGTTCCAGGCCACGTTGCGCACGATGTACTTGAACTTCATGACATCGTCAGCGGCCTTGGTCAGGGTGTTGAACCGCCAGTTGATCTCGGCCTGGCCGGCGGTGCCGACCTCGTGGTGGGCGCGCTCGACCTTCATGTCGAGGCCCTCCATGATAGTGACGATCTCGTCACGCAGATCGCAGAAGTGGTCGGTCGGGGCCACCGGGAAGTAGCCGCCCTTGTACTTGACCTTGTACCCGCGGTTGCCGCCATCCTCCAGGCGGCCGCTGTTCCAGGCGGCCTCCTCGGAGTCGATGGCGTAGTAGGAGGTCTTCTGATTGGTGTCGAAGCGCACGTCGTCGAAGACGTAGAACTCGGCCTCGGGAGCCATGAAGACGGTGTCCGCCAGGCCGGTGGACTTGAGGTAGGCCTCAGCCTTGTTGGCGATGTTGCGGGGATCGCGGCTGTACAGCTCGCCGGTGATCGGGTCGGTGACGAAGAAGTTGAGGATCAGGGTCTTGTGCTCGCGGAAGGGATCCAGCCAAGCGCTGCCGGGATCAGGCTTCAGCGCCATGTCCGACTCGTTGATCTTCTGGAAGCCACGGATCGAGGAGCCGTCGAAGGCCAGCCCCTCCTCGTACTGCTTCTTGTCGAACTCGCGGGCGGGAACCGCGAAATGCTGCATGATACCGATGAGATCGCAGAAGCGGACGTCGATGAACTCGACGCCTTCCTTCTTCACGAACTCAAGCAGGTCGTCAGGACCTTCGAACATCGTTCCTCCATCTATGATGTGGTGTTGCCCTGAAACTATCCGTGGCCGGTTGCTCAGGCGTCACCGTCGTGTTTCAGGAATGTTACAGAGAGCTGTCCTGATCGCACCATGACGGCGTGCGCGCCTTCGCTCCAGGCGCCCGGAAGGCCCGCCGGTGGCAGTCTGGAGAGACACCTCACCGGCAGGCAAGGAGCGACCATGGCAACGACCTGGCAGGTCAGCAGTTCGGAGGTCGGCCACCTGGTCACCCGGATCTTCGATGCCAGCCGGACCGAACCTCTGGTGGTGGTCTCCCCGACCTCCCAGACTCTGCGGCCCCGTATCGACGTCGCCCGGTTGGTGGAGCTGCTGCCGGCCGGTGCGGAGGTGGCCGTGCTGGCGAGCATGGAGGCCTCCAACCTGCTCTCGGACGCCGTTGATCCGCAGTTCCAGTGCTATGGCGGGTCGGTGCGGGTGATCCTGCCGGGCGCCTCCCGTACCGACAACTGGCGTCGTCACCGGCGGTTCACGATCTATCCCGAGGATGACGCCGACCAGGTCTGCGCGCTGATCGCCGGGCATGTCGCCGACATCCAGGGGATCGGCCCGGCCAGCCACAGTGTGGGACGACAGGCGACGGTCTTCCTGGATCCCTCGCAGGCCGCCCAGCTCCTGGCCTACCGCCGTCAGCTGATGTCGGGCCGCGATGGCCTCCACGGTGCTGCCGGGGACGGGCCGGGATCGGACACCGCCCGGCCCGCGGCAGTCGACGCGGCCGGCCCCGGTGCCGCGAACCGGGAACCGGTGGGCCCCGGGCCGATCCGTCCGGCGCCGAAGCCGGGGCCGGGGCTGCGCCGGGTGGTCACCGCCCCACCACCGGCTGCCCGATCCACCCCGGCCGCGCAGGCCCCGGCGGCGCCGCCGACACAGCGCCCGCAGCCCGCCGGTGCACCGGCCGAACCGGTTCCCACGGCTCCACCGCGCACCATCACCCTCGACGTCGAGACCCTGCAGGAGTTGCTCGACAAGAGCGTCGAGTCGGTCGTCGACAAGGTCATCGCCAGTGTCGAGGACGGCCTGCTCACGCTGCTCAACCAGGAGTTCCAGGCCCAGGACCAGGAGCGCTCCCGGGCCGACATGCTGGAGGAGCAGAATGCCGATCTTCAGCAGCGTCTCGATGCCGCAGGCCCGCACGGCTCGGCCCTCGTCGAGGTGTGGGCCGATCCGGAGCGTCAACTGCGCTGGGAGATCGAGCAGGAGTGGCTGCAGGGCACCCCGGAGGCCGAGCGGGGCTCGGGCCTGATGACGTACACCCTCACCCGACGATTCCTGGACTCCCTGGGGGCCGATATCGTGCCACGCGGCAAGACGGTGCGGGTGATGGTCGACATCCTGGCCGGGCAGGCCTGGGACCGGCACGTCACCCACCCCTTCAACGACGCGGCCCGCGGTGGCAAGCAGCGAGTGCGTCACGACGGCGCAACGGCCTGGCGGACGTACGTCAAGGCTGAGTCTCCCGGCGCCCCCCGACTCACCTGGTGGATGTGCGCCGACGGCAGCGTGGAGTTCGAGCACGTCGGTCACCACGACGAGCTGATCTGACTGCTCCTCACCGTGGGGCTCGCTAGGCTGAGCGGGTGCCGTCCACCCAGTACTTCCGCCAGGCCGGTTCGGACCCTCATCGCGGGGCGGGGCCCGACGACCAGGCCTACCCCGGCTCGGGCCTGGGACTGCCGGCCACCGGCCGGGGCTCCCTGGCGCCCTGGAGCCGTCGGTTGGGGGCACTGCTGATCGACTGGGCCGCCTCGATGGTGGTCGCCATCTCGGTGTTCGGGGTCGGGGTGATCCGCGACCAGGGCTGGCGGGCCTGGATGACGATGGTGGTCTTCCTGGTCGAGAGGGCATTCCTCACCGCCCTCACCTCGGGGTCCTTCGGGCAGCTGCTGTCCCATGTCGCGGTGGTGAGGCTGGACCTCGCCACACCGGTTCAGACCGCCGGGTCTGCCGCTCCGGCAGGGTCTGCCGCCCCGGTGCGCCCGATCGGCTGGTGGCGATCCGTGGTACGCGCGGGTCTCAAGTGCATCGTCATCCCGGCGGTCATCATCGGCGCCGACCGCCGTGGCCTGGACGACCTGATGCTGGGCACCGTCGTGGTCAACCGGAGGTGATCCCATGTATGTCCTGGTGGTGAGCCGCGGAGCCCCCTCGGCCTCCGATCCGCTGCGCGGAGTATTCGAGCTCGACCAGGCCAAGGCCCTTCGCGACGCCGGCCTGAGGGTCGTGGTCGCCGCCCTGGACGCCCGCTCGATCCGGCATCGCCGGCACCTGGGCATCTCGCAGGTCAGCGTCGAGGGGATCGACGTGGTCCGGCTCGATGTGGCCCTCGGCCGGTTGCCGGCCGCCCTCGACCATGCCGCCCATGCCGCTGCGATGGCTCGGCTGTGGAGGGCGGTGGTGCACCGGTTCGGCCCCCCTGACCTGGTGCACGCCCATTTCTCCCGGTACGCGGCGGCCCTGATGCGGGCCGGGCTGCCGGGCAGCGGGGCGACGGGCAGGGCAGTGCCACTGGTCGTCACCGAGCACGACTCCCACCTGCGACCCGGGCAGACCAGCCGGTTGCGGGTCGAGGACTGCCGGGTGGGCCTGGGCGGGGCCGATCGGGTGCTGGCGGTCTCGTCGGCTCTGGCTGCGATCCTGTCCTCGGAGTACGGAGTCCGGGCCGAGGTGGTGCCCGACGTCGTCGACATCGAGACCTTCGCACCCCACCCGACCGACCGGCGGCACCGGGACCTCCACACCCTGGTCAGCGTGGGAAACCTGATCGACCGCAAGGGGATGGTGCCGCTGTGCCGCACCGTCATCGCCCTCGGACCCGCTTTTCCCGAGCTGCGGCTTCGGATCCTCGGCGAGGGCCCCCAACGTGCCGAGCTGGAAGGCCTGCTCGCCCGGCAGGATCTCGGCCATCGCATCACCCTGGTCGGGCGCCGCACCCGTGGCGAGCTGGCCCGTGAGCTGGCGGGTGCCGGCGGGTTCGCACTGTTCTCCCGCTGGGAGACCTTCGGGGTGGCCCACGCCGAGGCGCTGGCCTCGGGCACCCCCGTGCTGTCCACCCCCTGCGGCGGCCCGGAGGGGTTCATCGGCCCAGGCGATGGCGTCATCACATCGGGTTTCTCCGATCCCGAGCTGCGAGCCGGGCTCACCGGTTTCCTGGGGAGGCTGGCCGGCTTCGATCGTGATGAGATCGCCCGGCAGGCAGCCGAGCAGTTCTCCCCGCAGGCCCTGGCAGGCCGGCTGGGGAGGATCTACTCCGACCTGCTGGAGGGGCGTCGCTGAGCGAGCCGCGACCTTCGGGCCCCCCGGGGACCTCTGAGGCTGTCGGCGAGGGCGGATGTCACCTCGGTCGGATGCCCTGGGGCCCCAACTCCGAACCCCGGTCTGACCCGTCGGGGCAATGGGCGTGGAAGACTTGAGAGGTGCAACTGGCAGCCTGGTTCGACCAGATCAACAACCTCATCGCGATGCATGCCGGTGCGCCCTGGGTGCTGCTGGCACTGTTCGCCTTCTGCACCATCGACGGTTTCTTCCCACCGGTTCCCTCCGAATCCCTGGTGGTGGCGTTGGCCGCCGTCGGCCAGCCGCCCTGGTGGTGGCTGATGATCGCTGCGGCAGCGGGTGCGGTGGCCGGGGACAACATCGCCTACTGGATCGGACGCCGACTGGGCACCACCCACTGGCTGACGGGCGGTCCCAGGCGTCAGAAGATGGTGACCTGGTCGCGCCACCAGCTGCGCAGACGTGGACCGCTGTGCATCCTGGTGGCCCGCTACATCCCGGCGGGCAGGGTGGTGGTCAATGCGATGGCCGGTGCCACCCGGTTCAGCTACAAGGTCTTCCTGGCCGTCGACATCATCGCCGGCATCGCCTGGGCCGGCTACGCGGTGCTCGTGGGGGCGGGCACCTCAAGCCTGATCGGCGACAACCACCTGCTGGCGATGGTCATCGGAGTGGCCGGTGCTGTGCTGATCGGGGCCGTTCTCGACCAGATCCTGCGCCGGCTGTTGCCAGTACCGGCCGCCTCCAAGGAGGAGACGCCGTCGGGGCAGGCCGGCGTGCAGGAGCCGGACCGGGGGGCCGGAGCCGACGAGATCGTGCGGGACTCCGCGGTGCGTTGATCCTGCTGTCGGGGGGTCGAGGATCCTGTGGGGCCGAGCCGGCTCCTCAGCCAGCGGCGGGACTCAGGGCTCCTCGACCAGCTCGCCGGCCTCCAGCCAGGCATTCTCCAACTCGCCCAGCTTGTTCTCCAGCTCACTGGCCTGGCCCTGCAGATCGGTGAGGGCCTGGAAGTCGGTGGCCACCTCGGCCATCTGCTGGTGGAGCTGATCCAGTGCAGACTGCGTCCTGGCCATCTGGCCCTCCAGCCGGGACATGTCCTTGCGGGCCCGGCGGAGCTCGGCCGATGACGGCCCGGAACCGGCGGCCCCGGCGGCCTGACCGACCTGCTGGGACTTCGACGGACCGCTCTCGCGGCGGCGTCGCGCCGCCAGATACTGATCCAGCCCGCCGGGCAGCAGCACGCAGGAACCGTCACCCATCAGGGCATAGGTGAGATCGCAGACCCGCTCCAGGAAATAGCGGTCGTGGGAGACCACGATGAGGGTCCCGGCCCAGCCGTCCAGATAGTCCTCGACGACTCTGAGGGTGTCGATATCAAGGTCATTGGTGGGCTCGTCGAGCAGCAGCACATTGGGCTCCTCGATGAGCAGCCGCAACAGCTGGAGGCGACGCCGTTCTCCACCCGACAGGTCGCCGACCCGGGTCACCAGGCGTTGCCCGGTGAAGCCGAAGTCCTCCAGCAGGTTGCTGGCCGAGGCCTCCTCGCCGGTGGCCAGCTTGGTCTCCTGACGCAATCTCTGCACCGATTCCAGCACCCGCTCCTGGCCCAGCTCGGTGCCGGCGTCCAGTTCGTGGACCTCCTGACTGAGGTGGCCGATGCGCAGCGTCTTGCCCTGCTTGATCCTGCCGGAGGTGGGGGAGATCTGGTGGTCCAGCAGGTTCAGCAGGGTCGACTTGCCGGCCCCGTTGACGCCGACCAACCCGATCCGCTCGCCGGGTCCGATGGACCAGGTGAGCCGGTTCAGCAGGGTGCGGCCGTCCGGCAGGGTGAAGGTGACGTCCTTGAGGTCGAAGACGTCCTTGCCCAGCCGAGTGGCCGAGAACCGGGCCAGTTCGAGCTTGTCGCGGGGATCGGGGACATCCTCGATGAGGGCATTGGCGGCGTCGATGCGGAACTTGGGCTTGGAGCTGCGGGCCGGCGCCCCGCGGCGCAGCCAGGCGAGCTCCTTGCGGACCAGGTTCTGGCGCCGGGCCTCGTTGGCGGCCGACTGGCGGGCGCGCTCGGCACGGGCCAGGGTGTAGGCGGCGTATCCACCGTCATAGGCGTCCACGGTGGCGTCGTGGGCCTCCCAGATGTGATTGCACACCTCGTCGAGGAACCACCGGTCGTGGGAGACGATGAGCATCGCCACCCCGCGTGACTGCAGCTGGCGCAGATGCTCGGCCAGCCAGGAGACCGCCTCGACGTCGAGATGGTTGGTGGGCTCGTCGAGGACCAGCAGGTCATGTCCACCGAGCATCAGGGCGACCAGCCCCACCCGGCGCCGCTCCCCTCCCGACAGCTCGACCATCAGGGCATCCAGGTCGATGTCGGCGAGCATCTGCTCGACGATCGGACGGGCCTGAGGGTCCGAGGCCCACACGTGGTCTGGTCGGCCGCCGACCACGACATCACGGACGGTCTGCTGGGGTCCGGGGATCTCGGCCTGGGCCAGTACACCGATCGAGACCGATCCGGTGTGTGTCACCGTCCCGGTATCGGGCTCGATCGAACCCGTGAGGATCCCCAGCAGGGTGGACTTGCCGTCCCCGTTGCGGCCCACCACACCGATGACATCGCCGCGCGACAGGCCCAGGGACAGGTCGTCGAGAACGATCCGGGTGCCGAAGGTCTTGGAGACGTGCTCGGCGTTGACGAGATTGGTCGCTGCCACCAGGGCTCAGCGACCCCGCATGGCGCTACGGGCGCCCTTGGCCGATGTCGGCATCGGTCCCTTGGGCATCGGCATCCGCGGGCGCATCGAGTCCAGGGCCCGTAGCCGCGACTTGGTCTCGGCGATCTGGGCGGCCGACAGAGTCCTCGGAAGCTTCTTGATGGTCTTGCCGAGCTGCTCCAGCGGAACCTGACCGTTGCCCTCGCCCATCAGGTAGCTGATCACCGGGACCCCGAAGGCGACCTGCTCGTGGCGGTGCTTCTCGGCGGCCAGCAGCTGACGGACGCCGTTGCCGCCGCCCTCGCCGACCAGCACGATTCCGGCCGGGCCCAGGGCTCGGTGGACGACGTCCTGGTGGCGGTTGATGGCGATCACCGGGGTGGTGGACCACTGCTTCTTGTCGAGCTGGGCCAGCGCCACCTCACCGGAACCGGGCTGTCCCTTGAACCGGGTGTACATCGCCGTGCGGGCCCGGCGGCTGAACAGCCACATCGCACCGGCGGCACCGGCGAAGACGCCGACCACCGCGTACATCCACCACGGCTTGATGAACAGGCCGACCACCGCGAAGATGACGAAGGGCACGACGAATCCGCCGATCGCCCACCACAGCACCTTGGGGTCGACCTTGCGGGTCATCTTGTAGGTCTCGACGAGCTGCTTCCAGGTGCCCCAGTCCTTGGGGTTGTCGGAGTTCCTCCGACGCTCCTTGGCGGCCTTGGCCTCGGCCTTCTGCTTGGCGGCGAGCTCCTTGGCGGCCTGGCTCTTCGGCATCGACAACTCCCGGGGGTTCAACGTGACGGATCAGCGTGCTCGTGACCTATCGTGTCCGGACACGATGACGAGCGGTCCCTCAGTCTACCTGCGCGGTGTCTCAGCGTGAAAAGCCCGGCAGCGGCCCGGGAGGTTTCAGCAGCGCGCGGCGAAGGGGGCCGGGCGCGATCCGTCGCGATACCCGGTGACGATTGTCACCGGGGTCTGGCCGCGGGCCTCCATGGCCTGCCGGTAGAGCCGTCCGGCCCGGTATGAGGAGCGCACCATCGGTCCGCTCATGACACCGACGAAGCCGATCTCCTCGGCCTCCTCGGCGAGTTCGTCGAACTCCTGGGGGGTGACCCAGCGGTCGATCGGATGGAGATGGGTATTGGGGCGCAGGTACTGGGTGATGGTGAGCAGGTCGGTGCCGGCGTCATGCAGTGCGCTCATCGCCTCGGAGATCTCCTCGCGGGTCTCACCCATCCCGAGGATGAGGTTGGACTTGGTGACCATCCCGTGGTCGTGGGCGCGGGTCAGTACGTCGAGTGAGCGCTGGTAGCGGAAGGCCGGCCGGATCCTCTTGAACAGTCGCGGAACGGTCTCCAGGTTGTGACCGAAGACCTCAGGACCGGCCTCGAAGACCTGGTCGAGCAATTCGGGGCGCCCGGAGAAGTCCTGGGCCAGCATCTCCACCCCGACGCCGGGATTGGCGTGATGGATCCGGCGGACCGTCTCGGCGCACAGCCAGGCTCCCTCATCGGGAAGGTCGTCGCGACAGACGCTGGTGACGGTGGCGTATCGCAGCCCCATCTGGTGGACCGACTCGGCGACCCGGCGTGGCTCGTCGGTGTCGTAGCCGTCGGGCCTGGCCGAGTTGATCTGGCAGAAATCGCACCGTCGGGTGCACTTGTCCCCGCCGATCAGGAAGGTGGCCTCGCGGTCCTCCCAGCACTCGAAGATATTGGGGCAGCCGGCCTCCTGACACACTGTGTGCAACTCGGTGTCGTGCATCCGGCGGCGCATGTCGCGGTACTCGGGTCCCATCGTCGCCTTGGTGCGGATCCACCTGGGCTTGCTCTCGATAGGAGTCTGGGCGTTCTTCACCTCGACGCGCAGCAGGCGTCTGCCGTCAGCTTCGACACTCATGGGCCCGAGTCTATCGGGGGGTGGCCAGCGGCGAAGCGAGCGATGGGGGTGGCCGGCGCGGCGGGTCCCAGGTTGCGCGGTCCGGCCGCTACGAGGGGTAGCGAGCGCAGCGAGCGAAGGGTGTGGCCGGCGCGGCGGGTCCCAGGTCGCGGGGTCGGGCCGCTACGAGGGGTAGCGAGCGCAGCGAGCGAAGGGGGGTCGTCCCCCCCTTCTCACCTATTTGAACGACTTGAGCCGCAGTGAGTTGGTGACCACCAGCAGACTGGACAGGCTCATCGCCAGTCCGGAGATCAGCGGGTTGAGCAGTCCGGCAGCGGCGATCGGGATGGCGGCGATGTTGTAGACGAAGGCCCACACCAGGTTCCCCCGGATGGTGCGAAGGGTCCTGCGGGCCAGCCGGATGGCATCGGGGACGACACCCAGATGGGCGCGCACGCAGATGATGTCGGCACTGCGCATCGCGATGTCGGTGCCAGTCATCATCGCCAGGCCCAGATCGGCGCTGGCCAGCGCTGCGGCGTCGTTGACGCCGTCACCGACCATCGCCACCCGGTGGCCCTGGGCGCGCAATCCCTCGATGACGCGGGCCTTCTCGGTGGGGACCACCTCGGCCAGCACCTGGTCGCATCCCAGCTGCTGGCCGACCTGCTCGGCGGCGGCCCGGGAGTCCCCGGTCAGCAGCACCGTGCGAAGACCCATCCGGGCCAGCTCGGCGACGACCTCGGGGCCTTCGGGCTTGAGAGTGTCGGACAGTGTGAACACCGCCTGCGCCAGGCCGTCGACCGCCACCACCACCGGCGTCGCCCCGGCAGCGCGGGCCCGGGCCAGGGCCGCAGTGAGAGTCTGCGGCAGCTCGATTCCTGCATCGGTGAGGAAGACAGGGTTCCCGGCCCTCACCAGCCGGCCGCCGACCACTGCTTGCAGCCCCCGGCCGGCCACCGTCTCCAGATCGCTGGTCTGCGGCCCGGTCCGGTTCGAGGCGATGCCGCAGCAGCTGACGATCGCCCGGGCGATGGGGTGGCCGGAAGTACGTTCCAGAGCTGCCGTCAGCTCCTTCAGCCGGTCCAGATCGACTGTCGGATCGGCCGGGGTGATCGAGTCCACTGCCATCGTGGCGGTGGTGACGGTGCCGGTCTTGTCGAGGACCACGGTGTCGATCCGCCCCGAGGCCTCCAGTGCGTCGGGGCCCTTGATGAGGATGCCGAGCTGGCCCCCGCGTCCCACTCCGACCATCAGAGCGGTGGGGGTGGCCAGTCCCAGCGAGCACGGGCAGGCGATCACCAGCACCGAGAGGGCTGCCGAGATGGCGTGCCGCAGCCCGGCTCCCGACAACCACCAGCCGCCGAGGGTGATCACCACGATGCCCAGCACCACCGGCACGAAGACCTGCACGACCTTGTCGACCAGTTTCTGCACGTTGGCCTTGCGTGCCTGCGCCTGCTCGGCCATCGCCGCCATCTGGGACAGCTGGGAGTGGGCCCCGACGGCGGTCGCACGGGTCACGATCCGACCGGTGAGGCACACCGTGCCGCCCAGCACCCGTGAGCCGGGGGTTGCTTCCGAGGGCAGGGGTTCGCCGGTCATCATCGACGCGTCGACACTGGAGGATCCCGATTCCACCTGGCCGTCGGCGGAGATGGTCTCCCCGGCCAGGGTGACGAACAGGTCGCCGCGATGCAGCTCGATGATCGGGACGACGGTCTCGACGCCGTCACGAAGCACCCTGGCAGTGGTGGCGGCCAACTGTCCCAGAGCGGTGAGTACTGAGCGGGCCGAGCGTTTGGCTCTGGCCTCGAAGTAGCGCCCGGCCAGCAGGAAGCAGGTGACCCCGGCGGCGACATCCAGGTAGAGGGTGTCGGCTCCGGCGGGGGTGATCCCGTAGCCCAGCCAGTAACCCTCGTGATCGGAGGCGCCGACCGCGATCGAGACCACCGACCAGGTGAAGGAGGACAACACTCCCAGGGACACCAGGGTGTCCATCGAGGTCGTGCCGTGACGCAGGTTGGACCACATCGCCTGGTGGAAGGGCCCGGCGCACCAGAAGACCACCGGGATGGCGATCGCCACCAGCATCCAGTCCCAACCGGGGAATCTGAGCTGGGGTGCCAGCGCCAGCACCAGGCCGATATCCATCAGCGGCAGGGTGAGCAGCACCGCGACGATGAGACGACGCCGTAGTGCCGAGATCCGCAGGCTGGTCTGGGCCGCCTGGTCGACCTGGTCCAGCGGGGCGGCCCGGTAGCCCGCCTTCTGGACCGCCGCGATGGCCTCGGGGGCCGCCAGACCGGTCACCAGGGCCCGCTCGGTGGCGTAGTTGACAGAGGCCTGGACGCCGTCGATGCGCGACAGCCGCTTCTCGATCCTGGCGGCACAGGCCGAACAGGTCATGCCGCCGATCTGGAGCTGGATCGTCTCGGCGGAGCTGGGCTGTCCGGTCGGGCTCAGCGCTGCCGCCGATCCGTGCTGCGTCGTGCGACTGGTGGCTGGTGAAGGGCTCATCGGCGGTGCCTGTTTCGTTCCCGGATCCTGTCGATCCGCTCCTGATTGGCACGGGCGGAGTCCTGACCGGCCATCTGGGCCAGCATCTCGTTGTAGGCGGTCAGCGAGGCCTCCAGCCCGCCCTCGTCCTCGGCGGCGTCGATCCTCTGCTGATCCTTGCGGTCGGACAGGAACCACTGGGCGCACAGCGCGATCAGCACCACCGCCATCGGCGGCTCGCCGGTGGCCCAGGTGAGTTGACCGCCGAGGTTCTGGTTGGCTGCCAGGTCCGCGACCCAGGGCACCGACAGAGTGCGGTAGAAGTCGGCCCCGATGATCCGGCTGGTGCTCATCACGATCACGGCGAAGAAGGAGTGGAAGGGCATCGCGGTGATGATGAAGCCCAGTCGGCCGATGTGGGGCAGCGAGGTCGGCAGCTCGTCGACCCCGATGACGTACTCGAACAGCAGCAGCCCGGCGGACATGAAGTGCAGCAGCATCCACTGATGGCCCCAGTGATAGCGCATCAGCAGACCGAAGACCGGGGTGAAGTAGACCGCGTAGAAGCTGGCGATGAACACCGCCCATCCGGTGAAGGGTCCGAACAGGATGGTGGTGGGACGCCAGCTCAGAGCCGACTCCAGGCACTCGCGGGGTCCCATCAACTGGCCGCTGCCGGATCGACCGGCGTCCGGTGGCTGGTCGGCCTCGGGAAGGGGGTTGGAGGAGAGGACGGCTCGCAGCAGGGTGATCGGACCGGCCAGTACCAGCAGCGCCGGCACCAGCATGTTCATCATCATGTGCACGAGCATGTGCCAGCTGAAGGTGACCGAGGAGTAACGCCACAGCCCCGATCCGCCCAGATAGGCCACGATCGCCCAGCCGGTCAGCCAGGCGGCGATTCGTCCCGGGTTCCATGACTGGCCGGTCCGCCGGATCCGCCGGACCGCCAGCAGGTAGCTGGTCGCGGCGGCCGCCGCGAGGAAGAGCATCAGCAGGTTCGGCCGGCCGGGCAGCATCAGGGATCCGACTGTCGGGCGACCGGGCAGCTGATAGCCCAGGTAGTTCACCACGACGGTCTGCGGCACCAGATAGCGCGGCGGGATGAGCTGGGAGGAGGAGCCGGTGATCACCAGGACCACCGCGACCGCCACTCCCGACAACCCTGCGGGGATCCGGCGCGCGGCGCAGGCCATCGCCAACCACAGGCCCAGCACCACCAGCAGCACCAGTCGGGCAATCCCCCAGCGAGAGGCCAGAATGCCGGTGCCGGCCAGCCCCTGCCAGGTGACCACCAGCTGGCCGGCCAGTGCGATCGACAGGGCCACCACCAGCGGCCCGCGGGTACGGGCCACCCGGGCGGCGGCACTGGCTGTGGGGCCGAACAGGCGGGCGGCGACGATCGCCGCGGAGATCACCACGGCCACCCCCGAGATGGCACCGGAATCGGTGGAGAAGTCGTGGTTGAGCCCGACTGAGACCGATCCGGTCACCACCACTGGCAGGGCGGAGAGGACCACCGCCAGGCTGGTCAGCAGCAGCCCACCGGCGGTGCGGCACAGCAGGCAGACCAAGGAGGTGAGCAGCCCCACCACTGCCATCACGAACCAGGCGGTCACAGACGGTGTCGAGGCGAGGTGGCTGGGGAGGTCGCCGATCACCTCGCTCGCCGGCAGGCCGGAGCTGTCGGCAGCCTCCAGCGGCACCATCAGCAGCGCGGCGATGGTCCAGGCCTGACTGGACAGCCAGCCGCGCCGGGCGACCCGGCGATCGGGATCGAAGGGGTCGCGCTGAGGGCCCAGCACGGTGGCCAGCAGCAGCTGGGACAAGGTCAGCACCAGAGCGGTCCAGGCGGCAGTGCCCATCATGGCGTGCAGCACACTGGTGATCAGGTCGGGGTCGGCACGGCCCAGCAGAGCCGGTTCGCGGCGTCTCAAGGCACCGATCAGACCAGCCCCCACCGCCATCGCAATCCCGACCAGCACCGGCCATCCGCGCGTGATGACCGCCGGCTGTCGGGCTGGCCGGCCACCCGATGGGACCTCTACTGGGCTCACTGATCCTCCTCGCCGCGAGGCGCTCCGACCGGTGTGGCGGGCGTCTCTCGAACTGTACTTGTGGGCAGGTACCTCCGGGCCAGCCGGAAGCCCTCGCTCAGTCCAGTGGATGCAGATAGGCGGGATGCTCGCGCCGCGGGATGTCGGGGCTCATCCGGTACCTCCGGAACGCCATCATCTCGGTCAGGATCGGCTCCAGTCGCCGCGCCACTGTCACCAGGCCGGGCACCTCGACATCGGGCCCGTGCACCCGGCGCAGCTCGCGGGCCATCGTGGTGACGTCCGCGTCCTCGATGCCGCACGGAATGATGTTGTCGAAGCCGGTGGTCTCCGGATCGATGTTGAGGGCGAAGCCGTGCATCGAGGTCTGGCGGGAGACCCGGATGCCGATCGCGCAGATCTTCCGTTCCGGGCCGTGGCCGTCGGACGGCAGCCAGACGCCGGTACGACCCGGCACCCGGCCCGCGCTGATCCGGTAGCCGGCCAGCAGCCGGATGATCGACTCCTCGACCCGGCGGACATAGTCGACCACGCCGATGCCGCGTTGCAGGAAGACGATCGGGTAGCCGACCAGCTGCCCCGGTCCGTGCCAGGTGATCTCGCCACCTCGGTCGACCGGCACCACCGGCGTGCCGTCGAAGGGGTAGGCCTCGCGACGGGTGCGCCGTCCTGCGGTGTAGACGGGATCGTGCTCCACGAAGATCACCGTGTCAGGAGTCCGGTGGGCCGAGACCTGGGCGTGCACCTCACGCTGATGCTGCCAGCACCAGCTGTACTCGGTGCGCCGGGGAGGTTCCTCGGCGATGCCCAGGTACTCGAAGCTCAGCCCGGTGGGGTGATCGACCCATCCCTTCGGGGAGACGCCGTCAACCATCTGCGGAGTGTGCGGCTGCGGCGTGTGGAGCTGCGGGACTGCCGACATCTCAGAACTCTCCGGCGAAGTCGCCCTCCTCCAGGCGGTTCCTGACACCGGTGAGGAACCTGGCCGCCACCGCACCGTCGATGAGGCGGTGGTCGTAGCTCAGCGAGATGTACATCATGTCGCGGATCGCGATGGTGTCCTCCCCGAACTCATTGGTGACGACCACCGGGCGCTTCACCAGGGCACCGGTTCCCAGGATGGCGACCTCGGGCTGGTTGACGATCGGGGTGTCGAAGAGGGCTCCGGCGGACCCGTAGTTGGTGATCGTGAAGGTGCCGCCGGACAGCTCATCGGGGGTCACCTTGTTGTCGCGGGTGCGGGCCGCCAGATCGGCGATGTGGTGGGCCAGCCCGGCGATGTTGAGGTCACCGGCGTCCTTGATCACGGGAACCAGCAGGCCCCGCGGGGTGTCGACCGCGATACCGACGTTCTCGCTGGCCCCGTAGGACACGGTGCCGGCCTCGGTGTCGATCCTGGCGTTGAACTTCGGATTCTGCTTGAGGGCCTCGACGACGGCCTTGGTGATGAACGGGAGGTAGGACAGGCCGACCCCCTCACGGGCCTTGAAGGCCGCCTTCTGGGCGGTGCGCAGCCGGGAGATCGCCGTCATGTCGACCTCGACGGTGGCCGTCAGCTGGGCCGAGACGTGCAGGGACTCGACCATCCGGGATGCGATGACCTTGCGCAGCCGGCTCATCTTCTCGGTGCTGCCGCGCAGCGCGATGGCCTCCTCGGAGACCTGCTGGGCGGCGGCCCGGGCCGAGCCCTTGGACGCCGGTGCGGGAGTCTCGACAGCCGGTGCCGGCGCCGACTTTGGGGCCTTGGCCTTCTCGGCGGCGTCCAGGACGTCCTGCTTGCGGATCCGGCCACCGACGCCGGTGCCCTTCATAGTCGCCAGGTCGATGTGGTTCTCCTTGGCCAGCTTGCGCACCAGCGGCGTGACGTAGACATCGGAGGAGGCGCTGGTGGCGCGCGGGGCCACGGTGTTGCCGCTGGCAGGTTCGGCCGGCGTGGAGGGCGCAGCCGGTGTGGGCGCAGCCGGAGCCTTGGGGGCGGCCGGAGCGGCAGGGGCCTCGGCGGCCGGGGCTGGAGCCTCCTGGGGGCTGGCCGGTGAGGCCGGTGCCTGGCGTCGCGGAGCGGCATCGGGGTCACCGATGACGGCCAGGACGGAACCGACGGCGGCGTCCTCGTCCTCGTGGACGCGGATCTCCAGGAGGGTTCCGGCGACCGGGGAG
>NZ_KE384019.1:149296-389403 GCF_000423445.1 Acidipropionibacterium thoenii DSM 20276
GACTCGCCCAGCGCGGGAAGGGTGACTTCGGTCGACATGAGGTGGAGCTCCTTTGCAAGCCGCAACGTGTGGGTTTCAGCCTAGCCCGAGCCGTCGTAATGTGCATTCGGTGACGAACACCGGGTCCGACGCAGTCCGCGATGACGGCGTCAGTGGCGGCCCTCAGACCAGGCGACCGGGGCTGTGGTGGCGTGCCGGGCTCGACATTCTCGTCGTGCTGGCCGGGCTGGCACTGCTGATCTGGGGAGTGGTTGTACTGGCCGATCCGAGCGTGACCTGCCGGGGGGTGGAGATGTCGCCGGGGGACCTGTGCCACAAGTCCAGCTACACCTCACTGCGGACCGACACGGTCCAGAGCTATGAGCAACGGCGCCATGCGGTCGCGCAGTCGCGGCCCACCGTCATCGTGCTGGGCGCAGTGACGACTGCTTTCGGTGCGCTGATGGTCTACCGGCGATTCAGCAGATGAACCGGTGAACGGGCCTGCTGCTGAGGAGCGGGTCCTCAGCCCTCGTCCAAGGACATCGCCGGGCGGACCGGGTGGCCGTCATCGGCGAGGGTGACGGCCTCCACCCCCTCATCGGCGAGGTCCTCCCAGACCTCGGAGAACCAGGCGTCGGCCTGCTCGGCGGAGTCGAAGTCCTGCTGAGCGCCCAGCTCGGCCAGCGCCTCGGCGGTGGCGGGGGTGGGGTGTGGGATGGACAGGATCCAGGAGAAGCTCATGGTTGCCGAGCCTAGCTGTCGCGCGAGGATCCGGAGGGGGATCAGAGCCGGCTGAGGAGCCGGGCGGACACCTGTGCTCAGGCCTTTCCGCGCCGGGCGGGCCTGACGGTGGGCACCGGCTTGCGCCAGCGGCGCGGCGTCATGGCCCTGTTGTTGAGATAGCTGAGCAGGCCACGGCGGGAGATCTCGGGGTATCTGGCGATCAGCAGCTTGCGGACCGGGATCCACAGCCGGACGGCGTCGACCACCCACAGCGCGATGACCACCAGCATGACCAGGGTCATCGCATTGAGGACGATGGGGGAGACGGTTCTCGGAAAAGCGGTGACGATGACGAACCATGCGACCATCACCACCAGGAAGACCGGCATGATGAATTCGCTGAAGGTCCGGCGGCCGTCGACGAAGTCGCGGATCAGCACCCGCTCGGGGCGCTTCTCCATGGCTTCCAGGTTCGCCATTCGGGCCTCACGCTTGGAGAGGCGGTCCTGCTGGCGCACCTCCTTGGCCGACAGATTGGGGTGCAGCCGCTCCATCCGGGCGGCCTCGGCCTCGGCCCGGCTGGGTGTCGGTCCGCTCTTGCGCTGAGGGCCGCGACGCCGGGTGACCTGGATCTGCCCATCGCCCGATGCCGACTCGGCCTCGGGTGCGGTGGTCTCCTCGACCTGCTTGACGGCCTCGGACCCGTCCGGCGGCGTCTGTGCCGCGTCCTGACCGGCCTTCTTCCTGCCGGTCTCGGTCTGGCCCTGTTGATAGGGGCGGAAGAGTCCCACGCTGAATCCTTGATGATGTACCGGCCCCCGCCTGTCGCGGGGTGCTCCTGGAGGAGGAGACGCGTGCCAGTGTAGAAGATGGGCTCACACCATTGGGTCCGGGCCCGTAGTCTTGACCCCGTCACCACGGCTCGACCTCGCCGCGGGGCATCCGCGCCCGCGCCAGCGGTCGTACTGAACGGAAGGATCCGACACCACCCATGGCTGGAATTTTCGAGCGATTCTCGATGATCTTTCGCTCCAAGGCCAACAAGGCCCTGGACAAGGTGGAAGATCCGCGCGAGACCCTGGACTACTCCTATCAGAAGCAACTCGAGATGCTTCAGAAGGTGCGTCGCGGCGTCGCCGATGTGGCGACCAGCCGCAAGCGCATCGAACTGCAGGCAAATCAGCTCAATGCCGAGATCGACAAGATGCAGCGCTCCGCCCAGCGTGCTCTGGAGGCCGGTCGGGAGGACCTCGCCCGCGAGGCCCTCACCCGAAAGGCCGGGCTGCAGTCGCAGCTCGACGACCTGCAGGCCCAGCACGCACAGCTCCAGGCCGAGGAGGAGAAACTCATCCGAGGCTCCCAGCGGCTGCAGGCCAGGGTCGACGCCTTCCGCACCAAGAAGGAGACCATCAAGGCCAGCTACTCCGCGGCTGAGGCCCAGACCCGGATCAACGAGGCCTTCACCGGCCTGTCCGAGGAGATGGGCGACGTCGGGATGGCCATCCAGCGCGCTGAGGACAAGACCCTCCAGCTGCAGGCACGAGCCGGCGCGGTCGACGAGTTGATCGAGGCCGGTGCCATCGATGACCCCACCGACATGCACAAGGACGACATCACCCGCGAGCTGGACGCGCTGGCGTCCGACTCCTCGGTCGAGGGGGAGCTGGCGGCCATGAAGGCGCAGCTGTCCGCCGGCCCGGCGGCTCGCCCCGAGCTCGAGCCGGGTGAGGATCAGGAGACGCAGAAATGATCATCCGCATCATGGGAGAGGGACAGTGGGAGGTGCCCGACTCCGACCTCTCCATCTTCAATGAGATCGACGGGCAGGTGGAGCACGCCGTGACCACCGGATCCCAGACCGAGCTCACCGCCGCGCTGTCGCAACTGGTGGCCACCGTGAAGGCTCACGGGCGTCCGATCGCGGACGAGGAGATCACAGACTCCGACCTCATCATCCCCGACGAGGCTGCCACAGTGGAGGAGGTCTCCCAGCTGCTGGCCGAGAACGCATCGGGAGAGGGCCTGATTCCCGGGTGAGGGTTCTTCTCGCCACCGACCGCTGGCCCGGTGATGATGGCTGGGCCGGCCTGGACTCCTGGACGGTCGGAACCGCCCTGGCACGCGCCTGGGCAGACCTCGGAGATGAGGTCGCGGTGGTCCCGGTGGGGGCTGCCGGGGCGGGATTCGGAGGATGCCTGCGTCGGCTCGGGCAGGTTCTGGGATCTGGGACCAGGTCCCCGGTGGCGCTGTCGCCACAATTCGGCCGGTCTGCCGGAATGACCCGGACGGGCCCGGATCCCTGGACGGCATCGTCGGCGCCGCTGGCCGGCTGTCTGAAGCAGCTGATGCCGGCTCAGTCGGCGTCGCGCAGATCCACCGTCCTCGAGCTCGCCGGCGTCCCCTGGCGTGACGGCGGCCGTGGCATGGCGACGGCACTCGGTCTGGCCGGCTCGCCCGGCAACGGGTCCGGTCTGCTGCCGGACACCCTTGTCACCACACGTGAGGAGGTCGAACGAGCCCTCACCGGGCTGCGCGGTCTGGTCTCGCTGGAGGGTCGCGAGGAAGGGATGGATCCGGCCCGGATGCTCGAGCTCGACCAGCGGCTGTGCGACTGGGCGGCAGAACTCACCGGGGATCCCGATGCCGGCACCGTGCCCGGCACCGGGGCGGCGGGCGGCGTGGGTCTGGTTATTTCAGCCCTTGGCGGACAGATCACCACCGGCAGCAGATACCTGCTGGACCTGGCGGAGGCCGAGACCACCATCTCCAGCGCTGACCTGGTCGTCACGGGGTGCCGCGATCTCAGCATGATGAGCCTCGACCAGGAGGTGGTGAGCACCCTGACCATGATGGCCGGGCAGGCCGGTGTTCCAGTGATCGCCGTCACCCGGACCACCGTGCTGCCCGCCCGTCAGCTGCGCGAGTCCGGTCTGGAGGCGGCCCTGCCGATCGGCCCGGAGGGTGACTTCCCGGGTCCTGACGATGCGGTCACTGCGGCGGAGCTCACTCGTCGGACGGTCCCGGTGGCGAGAACCTGGCACTGGTAGCCAGTTCGTTGCCACCTCAACTGATCTCCTACACTGGGTGCAACGTGCCGGGCCAGCTGGCTCTGCACCGCCGTATGACCAGCTTGGAGTACCGATATGACTGACACCCTCAACGAGGCCCCCGCAGTCGAGGGCATCATCCTCACTGATGCCGCCGCCGCCAAGGTGCACGCCCTGCTCGACCAGGAGGGCCGTGACGATCTGGCGCTGCGACTGGCCGTGCAGCCCGGTGGATGCTCCGGGCTGCGATACCAGCTGTTCTTCGACGAGCGTCACCTCGATGGTGACGTGGTTCGCAGCTGGAACGGGGTCGACGTCGTCACCGACCGGATGAGCGCCCCCTACCTGGCCGGGGCCACCATCGACTTCATGGACACCATCGAGAAGCAGGGGTTCACCATCGACAACCCCAACGCCACCTCGACCTGCGCCTGTGGCGACTCGTTCCACTGATCTGGCAGTTCTGACCGTCTGAGGGCGGCGGCCGCACCGGGTGCGGCCGCCGCCCTCAGACGTCCCCGCAGTGCTCCGGTCGGCCCGGATCGCTGAATTCTGCTGACAGCGTCGACGAGCCCGATGAAGGGCCTGGATGGCGGTTCCCGGCCTGTTGTCTGATTTCTTCCTCGGACGGGATGGCTCTTTTTCGCTATTGTTCGATGCGACGGACACATCGATCTCCTGCGGCGTCAGCGCTGGGGACATCTCGCGGGAAGGGTGAGTCGTGAGAGCTCAAGTCGATCCTCGGTGGGCCAGGGTGCTTCGCCCCCTCGCTGCTGTGGGCGTCGGCCTCGCGCTGGTCGCGCTGTCAGGCTGCAGCAGCGAGACTCAGGGGCAGGCCGCCCGATTCGGACTGGTCGAGGGAGCATCGGACCGCGCCGGGCACATGGGGTCGCTGTGGACCGGTGCCTGGATCGCCGCGCTGATCGTCGGCGTCTTCGTGTGGGGGCTCATCATCTTCGTCGTGGTCCGGTTCCGCCGCCGTTCCAGCGATCCGGAGATCCCGCGCCAGAGCCGCTATCACCTTCCGCTGGAAGTGATCTACACGCTGGTGCCCTTCCTCATCATCGGGGTGCTGTTCTTCTACACCGTGCGCACCCAGGACAAGGTGCTGGCCAGGGATCTCGAACCTCAGCACGTCATCAACGTGGTGGGCCAGAAGTGGTCCTGGACCTTCAACTACATGGAGGCAGGGAACACGGATGCGGGATCGGTGGTCACCCATGAGTCCGGCACCATCGAGAAGATCCCCGATCTCTATCTGCCCGTCAACCAGTCGGTGCGGTTCCACCTCAACTCCGCCGACGTCATCCACTCCTTCTGGGTGCCGGCCTTCTACTTCAAGATGGACGTCATCCCGGGCCATCCGAACCAGTTCGATCTCACGCCGACCAGGGTCGGGGTCTACGACGGCAAGTGCGCCGAGTTCTGCGGCACCTACCATGCGAACATGTTGTTCAAGGTCCACGTGGTACCGGTGGCCGAGTACAACGCCCACCTCCAGCAGCTGAAGGCCGCCGGTCAGACCGGCGAGGTCAAGGCGCCGAGTTCCGTCACGGCCCTGGCTGGGACGAGCCAGGAAGGAAGTGAGGGAAAGTGAGCGCCGCAGCAGAGCCCCTGACTCGCGAGGCCCCAGCCGTTGCAGGGTCGGCCACCGGGCACCAGATCGGCAAGCTGATCTGGGACTACATGACGACCACCGATCACAAGAAGATCGGTCGGATGTACTTCATCACCACCTTCCTGTTCTTCCTCTTCGGTGGTGTGCTGGCCCTCATCATCCGCGCCGAGCTGGCCTACCCGGGGATGCAGTTCGTCCACTACGAGACCTTCAATCAGCTGTTCACGATGCACGGCACGATCATGCTGCTGATGTTCGCGACGCCGTTGTTCTCGGGTTTCGCGAACTACATCATGCCGCTGCAGATCGGTGCACCCGATGTCGCCTTCCCGCGGCTCAACATGTTCGCGTACTGGCTCTACCTGTTCGGCTCGCTGATCGCCTGCTCCGGATTCCTCACCCCCAGCGGGGCGGCCAGTTTCGGATGGTTCGCCTACGCCCCGCTGTCGGATGCCATCAACACTCCCGGTGTCGGTGGGGACCTGTGGATGATGGGCGTCTACCTGCTCGGTGTCTCCTCGATCCTCGGATCGGTGAACTTCGTCACCACCATCATCACGATGCGCACCCCCGGGATGACGATGTTCCGGATGCCGATCTTCTGCTGGAACGTGCTGGTCACCTCGATCATGGTGCTGGCGGTGTTCCCGGTGCTGTCGGCCGGGCTGCTGGTGATGGAGTCCGATCGGCGTCTCGGGTCCCATATCTTCGACGCCGCCAATGGCGGGCCGATCCTGTGGCAGCACCTGTTCTGGTTCTTCGGCCATCCCGAGGTGTACATCCTGGCGCTGCCGTTCTTCGGCATCGTCACCGAGATCATCCCGGTCTTCAGCCGCAAACCGGTCTTCGGCTATGTCGGGCTGGTCTTCGCGACCCTGGCCATCGGTGGCCTGTCGATGTCGGTGTGGGCGCACCACATGTTCGTCACCGGAGCGGTCTCGCTGCCCTTCTTCTCCTTCATGACCTTCCTCATCGCAGTGCCCACCGGGGTGAAGTTCTTCAACTGGATCGGCACGATGTGGGGAGGCTCGATCAGTTTCGACACACCGATGCTGTTCGTCATCGGCTTCCTGGTGACCTTCCTGTTCGGTGGCCTGACCGGAATCATCCTGGCCAGCCCCCCGATGGACTTCAATGTCTCCGACACCTACTTCGTCGTCGCCCACTTCCACTACGTGCTGTTCGGCACCGTGGTCTTCGCGATGTTCGGCGGCTACTACTACTGGTGGCCCAAGATCACCGGCCGGATGCTCGACGACACCTGGGGCAAGGTCCACTTCTGGACGCTGTTCGTCGGCTTCCACACCACCTTCCTGGTCCAGCACTGGCTGGGCATCGAGGGGATGCAGCGGCGGATCGCCGACTACGGCGCCTGGGAGGGATTCACCACCCTCAATCAGGTGTCCACCTTCGGTGCCTTCCTGCTGGGCGTCTCGATGCTGCCGTTCTTCTGGAATGTCTGGATCTCCCGCAAGCACCCCAAGGTCGAGGTCGATGACCCGTGGGGTTGGGGACGCACCCTGGAGTGGGTCACCAGCTGCCCGCCGCCACCGCACAACTTCGAGCAGATGATCCGGGTCCGTTCGGCCTCCCCGGCTTTCGACGCCGCCCATCCCGAGCTCCAGGGGGCTTCGAAGACGCTGGCCGAGGAGATCGACGAACCTCGTGAACTGACGGGTTCCGGGAAGCAGGAGGAGCGCTGATGAAGGTCGAACGCTGGGTCTTCGCCGGGTTGGCGATCTTCCTGTTCGTGGTCACGCCGATCTACTGGCTGTCAGCCCATGAGATCGCCGGGGCTCTGGCGCTGGGCCTGTCGGGCCTGTTCTGCCTGATGATCTCGGGCTATGTGCTGGCCGTCGGCCGACGGATCGACGCCCGCCCCGAGGACGACAAGCTGGCCGAGGTCATCGACGGCGCAGGAACCCTGGGATTCTTCCCTCCGACCAGCATCTGGCCCTTCTGGTGCGCGGTCTGCGTGGCTCTGATCTGCCTGGGACCGCCCTTCGGGTGGTGGATCTCGATACTCGGTATCGCCTTCGGCATCTGGGCGACCTCAGGCTGGGCCTTTCAGTACTACCGCGGCGAGTACCAGCATTGATCCTGCCCGGGACGGCAGCTCCCTCACGGAATGAGCAGCGTCACCACCAGCTCACCCCGCAGGCGAGAGACGCCTCGCCGGCGGCAGGGTGGCTGGCGGTGTGGTGCGATCCGGTTCAGCTCAGCGCCTCGGCGACGGGGGTGGGGCCATCGGTGAAGCGGATGAACCGGCGGCTGGTGGTCTGCGGGTGCTCCAGACAACCGACGATCACCTGGGCCACCAGTTGCCGCGAGGTGGTCTCGGCCGGATGTGCCGAGGAGCCGTCCGGCAGCACCGTGATGCCGCCGGCCGGTTCCAGCGTCAGTGTGCTGGGCCCCAGGATCGTCCAGTCGACGTCCGAGGCCATCGTGTGGCGGTCGGCTGCCGCCTTGGCGTCGGCGTAGGCGAAGAAGTCGGTCGCCGGGTCGACGCCGTGATCGGGGCTGCCGGCCCAGGACACCAGGATGAATCGGGGGCGAGCGGTGGATCTCGCGATCGCGTCGACCACCGCCTGGCAGCCGTCGCGGTCGATGGCATAGGTCTGTGCGGCGCCGCCCCGGCCACCATTGCCCGCCGACCACACCACCGCATCGGCGCCGTCGATCAGTTCGTCCAGCTCGGCCGGGGTCATCGCCGTCACATCGGCGACCAGCGGCTCGGCGGCTGCTCTGCGGATGTCCTCGGCCTGCTCGGGATGGCGGATCACCGACACCAGGTGGACGTCGCTGCCGGCCAGTTCATCGGCCAGCAGCAGGGCGACCTTGCCGTGGCCGCCGATGACAAGGACTCTCGATGAGGTACTCATGGCTCCACTGTATGCAGCCGCCCAGCGGGGGAGCCTGGTCCCGGCCCTCGCAGCCTGTCGCCCTGCGGTCGCGGAGCTCAGTTCCAGGAGCTCGACAGCGGGCGGCCCTCCTCGTAGCCGGAGGGGGACTGCACCCCCACCACGGCCTTCTCGTGGAACTCCGTCAGATTCGCGGCCCCGGCGTAGGTGCACGAGGAGCGCAGCCCGGAGGTGATGAAGTCCAGCAGGTCCTCGACCCCGGGGCGGTCGGGATCCAGGTACATCCGCGAGTGCGAGATGCCCTCCTCGAACAGCGCCGCCCGGGCCCTCTCGAAGGCACTGCGCTGCCGGGTACGGTGGCGCACCGCGCGCGCCGAGGCCATCCCGAAGGACTCCTTGTAGCGGCGTCCGTCATGGTCGGTGAGCATCTCCCCGGTCGACTCATGGGTGCCGGCGAACCAGGACCCGATCATCACCGCACCGGCTCCGCCGGCCAGCGCCAGGGCGACATCGCGGGGGTAGCGCACCCCTCCGTCGGCCCAGATCGACCCGCCCACCTCGGCGGCGGCCTCGGCGCACTCCAGCACTGCGCTGAACTGTGGGCGTCCCACCCCGGTCTGCATCCGGGTGGTGCACATCGCGCCGGGGCCCACCCCGACCTTGACGACATCGGCACCGGCATCCAGCAGGTCCAGGGTGCCGCGTCTGGTGACGATGTTGCCGGCCACGATCGGCACCCTGCGGCCGGCCTGGGAGGCGAACTGCTCGCGTGCCTGCGCTGCGACCCGGATGGCGTTGATCATCTGGTCCTGATGGCCGTGGGCGGTGTCCATCACCAGAACGTCGGATCCCGCATCCAGGGCGTCTCGAGCGCGACCGGCGACGTCACCATTGATGCCGACCGCCGTGCCGACCATCAGATGTCCCGACGGGTCGACGGCGGGCTGGTAGATCTCGCTGCGCAGCGCACCTCGGGAGGTCATGATGCCCACCAGCTTGCCCTCCTCGTCGACCGCCACCGCCACCTTCTGGTGATGGTCGGCAAGGGTGTTGAAGACCTCGTCAGCGGTGAGCTCCGGGTCGACGATGGTGAGGTCGGTGGTCATCACCTCGTGGACCTGGGCGAACCTGTCGACCCCTTCGGCCTCACTGGGGGAGACCAGCCCGACCGGCTTGTCGTGGTCCAACACGATGACGACGCCGTGAGCGCGCTTCTGCAGCAGGCTCATCGCCTCTCCGACGGTGGTGGTGACATCGACCTTGACCGGGGTGTCGAAGCGCGTGTCGGCCGCCTTGATGCGATTGATGGAGCGAGTCACGAAGGGCGCCGGGATGTCCTGGGGGAGGATCGCGATGCCGCCGCGGCGGGCGACCGTCTCGGCCATCCGCCGTCCGGAGATTGCGGTCATGTTCGCCACCACGATCGGGGTCGGTATCGCCAGCGCATCGGTGGAGGTGAGGTCGACATTCATCCGTGAACCCACCGATGACCGGTTGGGGACCATGAAGACGTCGTTGTACGTCAGGTCGTAGCTGGGCTGTTCATTGAGGAAACGCACGGGCCTCATTGTCTCATGGCCGACAACTGGCGATGAACAGATCCACCTCACGGCACAACCCGGCACGGCACCATGACACGTCACGATGACACGGCACAATGACGGGATGGACGCCGTGAGCCGCCAGGAGCTGGTTGACAGGGTGCTGCTCGCCGCAGACCTGGTGCCCTGGGGGCGCGTGGTGAGCTATGGCGACATCGCCGAACTGGTGGGCACCTCGCCGCGTCAGGTGGGCCGGGTGATGGCCACCGCCGGTCACGAGGTGTGCTGGTGGCGGGTGGTCAACTCCTCCGGGGCCCTTCCGGAATCCCTGATGGCGGCCGCTCGGCGTCACTGGCAGGCCGAGGGGATCACGGTCAAGGTCAACGGCCGGGGATGCCGTATCCGCAGCTGTCGAGCCGACCTGGTGAGCTGGGCGGTCGGCTACCAGCAGGAGCTGATCGACTGCGAGCCGACCGACGGGCTCGAGCAGGGGTGAGGACGGGCCCGTCGGATCAGATCCGACGGGCCCGTGGACAGTTGGCCGAGAAGCCTCAGTGCGCCGAACCGGCCTTCTCCACCGAGGGCTGCGAGGCCGACTCCGAGGAGTCGAGTTCCGCTGCCCGGTGGCTCGGCTCGGCCTCCTTCTCGATGTGGATCTCATCTGCGGTCGGCTTGGCCATGTTGGCCCCCAGGAACCAGCGCGAGAGCCGCGCCCGCCGCTTGGAGATGCCATTGCCGACCGGGGCCCCGTCGTCGCCGGTGGTGGCCTCCAGCACCGGGAGCTCGCGCTGCTGGGTGAGGGAGTAGGCCTCATCCCGGCTGATCGGGGCGTGGGCCTCGGTGAACCTGCCGCTCGGGTCCCGCACGATCTCCCCGGAGGGGGAGCCGTGCTCCAGACGCTGGAGATCGGCGCGCTGCAGGCTGATGCAGGTGCGCTTGGTGATGTGGTAGGCGATCACCGGGGCGGCGAAGACCGCGGCCCGCATGAAGTAGGTCACCGCGTTGAGGCTGACATGGAAATGGGTGGCAATGATGTCATTGCCACCGGACAGCCAGAACATCGCGTAGCCGGTCATCGCAGCGACACCCAGGGCGGTGCGGGTCGGTACATTGCGCGGCCGGTCGAGGATGTGGTGGTAGGAGTTGTCGGCGGTGATCCAGCGCTCCACGAAGGGCCAGGCCACCAGCGAGGTCATCAGAACGCCCATCAGCAGGACGCCGGGGAAGAAGATGTTCCAGCTCCAGGTGGTGTGGCCGATGTGGGACTCCCAGTTCGGCATGATCCGCACCGCACCCTCGAGCCACCCCATGTACCAGTCGGGCTGGGAACCAGCGGTCACCTGGGAGGGGTTGTAGGGGCCGTACTTCCACACCGGGTTGATCTGCATGAAGGCGGCCATCAAGGTGATGACGCCGAAGACCACGAAGAAGAAGCCACCGGCCTTGGCCATGTAGACCGGGAACAGCGGGTAACCGACGACATTGCGCTCGGTACGCCCGGGGCCCGGGTACTGGGTGTGCTTGTGGTAGACGACCAGGGACAGATGGGCGGCGATCAGGCCCAGCAGGATGGCCGGCACCAGCAGGATGTGCACCATGTAGAGGCGGGGCACGATGGCAGTTCCGGGGAACTCGCCGTTGAAGATGAAGAACTCCAGCCAGGTGCCCACCAGCGGGATCGCCCGGATCAGGCCGTCGACGAACCGCAGACCGGTGCCGGACAGCAGGTCGTCGGGCAGCGAGTAGCCGGCGAAACCCTCGACCATGGCCAGCATGAACAGCCCGACGCCGATCAGCCAGTTCACCTCGCGGGGCTTGCGGAAGGCTCCGGTGAAGAAGACTCGCAGCATGTGCGCCATCGCGGCCGCCACGAACAGCAGCGCCGCCCAGTGGTGGATCTGGCGCACCAGCAGACCGCCGCGCACATCGAAGGAGATATCGAGGGTGGAGGCGAAGGCCTCCGACATCGGTACCCCGCGCAACAGCTGGTAGGAGCCCTGGTAGTCGATCTCGGCCATCGAGGGCTTGAACCACAAGGTGAGGAAGACACCGGTGATCAGCAGCACCACGAAGGAGTACAGCGCGATCTCGCCGAGCAGGAAGGACCAGTGGTCGGGGAAGACCTTGCGCAGCCCACCACGCGCCACCTTGGCCAGCCCCAGTCGGTCATCGGCCCAGCTGAGGGTGCCGGTGACCGGGTTCTTCGAGGTGGTCTGCTCAGGGGTCCTGGGCTCGGTGGCGGGTGAGGTCTCGGCAGTGCCGGTGGGACTGGCCATCAGTTGTCACCCTTCTTGAAGTCGTGACGGGAATCGCGCTCGAAGTAGCTCGGCCCCACCGGAACGGTGAAGTCGCTTCGGGCGACCAGGTAGCCCTCCGAGTTGACCGTGATCGGCAACTGGGGCAGGGCCCTGGCCGCGGGTCCGAAGACCACCACTCCGGAGTCTCCCAGGTCGAAGGTCGACTGGTGGCAGGGGCACAGCAGATGGTGGGTCTGCTGCTCCCACAGCGAGATGGGGCACCCGACATGGGTGCAGATCTTGGAGTAGGAGAGGATCCCGCCGACCTGCCAGTCCTTGCGGGAGTCGGGGATCTTGATCGAGTCGGGGTCCATCCTGACGATGATGATCGAGGACTTGGCCCGCTCCACCTGTCGCTCGGCCCCTTCGAGCTTCTCGAGGTTCTCGGGTTGGGCGTTGACCAGTTCGCCGATCTCCATGTCGGAGGCCTTGACCGGGGCGAACGTGACGTCGTTGACCAACCGGACCCCCTCGGCCCAGATGGTCCGCTCGATGGTCTCGGCGCGCAGCTTCGAGGTGGGCTTGGGGCCCAGGTCGGCAAGGCTGACCAGAGCTGGGAGGGCCAGCGCACCCAGTGCGCTGCCCAGCGCCAGCCCGATCATCTTGCGCCGTCCCAGCCTGGACTCCTCGGCGCCGGTACGCCAGATCTGGCCCACCGCCTTGCGGTCCTCGGGGGAGGAGGCCAGCTCGTGGCGCTCATCGACCGACTCCCGGTCGTCCATCACCTGCTTGGCCCAGTGAATCGAGGCAAGCCCGATCAACAGGATGGCCAGCCCGGCGGTGCCGCCCAGCGCCAGGTTCATCGCACTGGTGTGCAGTGGGCCGAACCTCACTGCGGCGTCACGGGGAATGGCGAAGTAGAAGACCACGAAGGCCACCGCCAGGATCGGCACCAGGCCGTACATGGTCACGATCTGCCGGTACACCCGGCGCCCGACCTCCGGGTCGGTGTCGGAGTAGCGCTCGACATAGGGCTCCAGGCCGGGGTCCGGGATCGGCCCGGGAGAGCTCGGCACGATCTGGGCGTCGTTCATCTTGTCGCTGTCCGCCTCGTCACTCATCGCGACCGGGCTCCCTTCCTCGCCAGCCAGATAGCGACCAGCACACATGCACCGATACCGATGACCCAGGCCCACAACCCCTCGGAGACCGGGCCGAGGCCACCCAGCGCGAACCCGCCGTCGGAGGGCTGGGCATGGGTGGTGTTGAGATACCCGATGATCTCCTTGACGTCCTGGTCGGTCATCGTGCCCTTGGCGAAGACCGGCATCTGCTGAGGCCCGGTGCGCATCGCCTCATAGATGTGCTTGCCGGAGGTCTTCATCAGGGAAGGCGCGTAGGAGCCGTTCGGCAGTGCGCCGCCGCGGCCCTCGATGTTGTGGCAGGCCGAGCAGTTGGTGCGGAACAACTCGCCGCCGCGGGCCAGCTGCTCGGCGGTCAGACCGGCCGTGGAGTACTGGTCGGAGCTGGGGATCTCGGGACCGGGGGCCAGGCTGGCCACATAGGCGGCCACCTGGGAGATCTCCTCGGAGGTGAAGTCGGTCGCCTTGGCCGGGGCCTGGGCCTCGGGCCGGGCCATCGGCATCCGGCCGCTTCCCATCTGGAAGTCCACCGATGCGGCCCCGACCCCGGCCAGGCTGGGAGCCTGACTGGTGCCCTCCCCGTTCATGCCGTGGCAGGAGGAGCAGTTCGTCTCGAAGATGGCCTTGCCGGCCGCCACCTGGCTGGAGACGTTGGAATCGGCGCTGCTGGAGGCAGAAGGGCTGATCAGCGCGTAGGCGCTGCCCACCAGGACAAGGGCCAGCAGCAGCAACAGTGGCTTGGCTGCCGGGTTGCGTCGTCGCGTGGAGAGGAATCTCACTGGATCGACCTTTCTTGTGTGGCGGGAGGCGCGAAGCGCTGCGCGCTGGAGGGTAGTGGGTCAGCCGACGATGTAGATGACCGTGAACAGAATGATCCAGATGACGTCGACGAAGTGCCAGTAGTAGGACACCACCATCGCCGTCACCGCCTGCTCGTGGGTGAAGACACGTGCCAGGTAGCTGCGGCCGAGGGTGAACAGGAAGGCGATCAGCCCACCGGTGACGTGCAGCGCATGGAAACCGGTGGCCAGGAAGAATGCCGAGAAGTAGACATTCGAGGAGATGGTGTGACCCTCGGTGATGAGGTTGGCGAACTCCAGGCACTGGCCGGCGATGAAGACCGAGCCCATCACGAAGGTGAGGGTGTACCACTCGCGCATACCCCACGAGGTGATCGCTGCCAGGCTGCCCGACCGCCGGACCCGGCCGTGCTCTGCGGCGTGCACGCCCATCTGGCAGGTCACCGAGGACAGCACCAGGATGAGGGTGTTCACCGCCGCGTAGGGGACATCCAGGTGGGCCGACTGGGTCTGCCACAGGGTCGGGCTGCCCGCCGGTGCTGCCGCACTGGTCGTCTCTCGGATCATGAAATAGGCGGCGAACAAAGCGGCGAAGAACATCAGCTCGCTGGCCAGCCATATCCAGACTCCCATCGGGAGTAGATCCGGTCGGCCGACAGGCGCATGGAGTCGTGAGGGGGCGATCGGGTGGATGGCGCCAGTCGGTCGCTCGGATGTCTGCGATGAAGTGGCCACGGGCTCATTATGTCGGCAATCGTCCAATTGGTCATGTATTCGCTCCACGAAAGTCGGGGTCGGCCCTCACGACCGGGCCACCAAGAGCGTGACGTCAGCCGTCAGCTCGGCCCGGAGGCTGGCTGCTCGAGGCCGACCGGGGGCGATACGATGCCCTTCGGAGGGATCGGAGCTCGACGCCGGTGCCGGACTTCCCCTCCACCGAGCCACGCCCGGCGGGAGTCGCAGATTTCACCGTCGGCGCACACATCGAGCTTCATAAGGACGA
Organism: Acidipropionibacterium thoenii DSM 20276; assembly: GCF_000423445.1. Lineage (GTDB taxonomy): Bacteria > Actinomycetota > Actinomycetes > Propionibacteriales > Propionibacteriaceae > Acidipropionibacterium > Acidipropionibacterium thoenii. The sequence goes on from NZ_KE384019.1 coordinate 164,251, forward strand.
GTCATGAGCGAAGTACAGACGGGCCCGACGCGAACCCTCAAGGTGCTGGTCTACTCCGACGACCGCCAGGTACGTGAGCAGATCCGGTTGGCTCTGGGCAGCAGGATCGCCGATGATCTGCCCGAGGTCGAGGCGATCGACGTCGCCACCCAGGCTGCTGCGGTGCACGCGGTCGATGCCGGTGGTTACGACGTCCTGATCGCCGACGGCGAAGCGGTCCCCGCCGGCGGGATGGGACTGTGCCATCAGCTCAAGGACGAGGTGGCCGACTGCCCACCCGTCGTCCTGCTCGTCGCCCGCACCGCCGACGCCTGGCTGGCCAGCTGGTCGCGTGCCGATGCGATATCCACTCATCCCGTCGACCCGGTAGAGCTGCCCCGGATCGTCGCTGATCTCGTCCGTGCAGTCTGAAGGAGACCCCATGCCGACCGACACACCCGTCACAGCACCTCGGACCTGGCCCGATCTGATCACCAGCCTGATGGCCGGCGATGACATGGATCAGATCACCGCCGCATGGGCGATGGACCAGGTGCTCTCCGGAGATCTGACGCCGGTGCAGATCGCAGGGTTCGCGGTGGCGCTGCGGGCCAAGGGTGAGACGGTCGACGAACTCGCCGGACTGGCCGAGGGAATGCTGGGACGGGCCACTGAGGTCCATCTGGACGGCCACACCGTTGACGTCGTCGGTACCGGTGGAGATCGTGCCAATACCGTCAACATCTCGACGATGGCGGCCATCGTGGCCTCTGCGGCAGGCGCCAAGGTCGTCAAGCACGGCAACCGTGCCGCCAGTTCCGCCTGCGGTACCGCCGACTGCCTGGAGGCCCTGGGACTGGTGCTGGCGGTGCCCCCGGCTCGCCAGCAGGAGGTGCTGGATGAGGCGGGCATCGCCTTCCTCTTCGCGCCGGTCTACCACGCCTCACTGCGGTTCGCCGGCCCGGCCCGCAAGGAGCTCGGAGTCCAGACCACATTCAATCTGCTGGGCCCCCTCACCAACCCGGCACGCCCGGACGCCGATGCGATCGGGATCGCCGATGCCCGGGTAGCACCTCTGGTGGCCGATGTGCTCACCCGGCGAGGTGCCCAGGGGCTGGTCTTCCACGGCGGTGACGGTCTGGATGAGCTCACCACCACCACCGACTCGGCGATCTGGCTGTTCTCCGGAGGCCAGCAGGTCCAGACCAGTCTGGACCCGAAGGATCTCGGCCTGCCGCGTGCCGATCCCCAGAGCCTGGTGGGTGGCGATCCCGAGCACAACGCCCAGGTCGTCCGCGACGTGCTGGGCGGTCAGCCGGGCCCGATCCGCGAGATCGTGCTGCTCAACGCCGCAGCCACCTTGCTGGCCTTCGATGGCCCGGATCTGGACTCCCCGCTGGTCCCGCAGCTGGCGCGTCAACTGGAACGCGCGGCGCAGGCCATCGACTCCGGCCGGGCCAGCGAGCACCTGGCCCACTGGATCGCGACCACCCAGCGGGTGGCACAGGAGTCCTGAGAGCCGGGCCTGCTGGGGTCCCGGTGGCGCCCGGACCACCGGGTACTACCGACCCGGCCAGCAGCTGACCGCCAGGGCGATCCAGGGGCCCAGCCACAGGGCTGGGCCGTAGGAGAACACCTGCCCCCAGGGTGAGGGCCTGACTCTGCGCACCGCCCAGGTGCCGACCGCCAGCAGCACCCCGACCAGGGCGGAGGCCAACAGACCGGTCAGCCAACCACCGGTGCCCAGTACCGCCGAGACCGCTCCGGCGCCGGCTGCCAGTCTGACGTCCCCGTACCCGATACCGCCGGTCAGCCGCCACATCAACCAGAAGGGCGCGGCTGCGGCCAGGCCCAGTCCTGCCCAGCCCAGCACCGCCCAGCCGTGGGTGGTCAGCATGGTGGTCGACCGCACCGCTGGACCGGCCAGCACCAGCCAGGCGATCACGGCGATCGCCGACTCGGCGAGGCACCACCTCCACAGCCGCACCGGCAGGAAGGTGGTGGCCTGATCCACGACCACCAGGGTGAGGACCGGGCCGGCCCATACCCACCACAGAACCCGGCCCGGTTCAGGAACCGCAGAGCCGGCCGCCCCCGCGGTGACCGCCAGGACGGCTGTCACGGTCACCCTCCGGGCAGTCACCAGATTCCGGTAGCGGGGCTTGACGGCGACCACATCGGCGCCGACCTCCCGGGCATCAGGTTCGTCAAGGCGGGGGACCAGCATCACGAGATGCCCCAACGCCAGTACCAGGGCCACCGTCGCACCCAGCCCGGCGTGCGGGAGCGACCATGCGGGGTTCATCGGGACGCCTCCTCGGCCTCGTCGGTCTCCTCGTCATCGACATGCGCCCACAGCCGATGGTTCTGGCACGAGGCCAGCGCGCGGATCCTCACCATGGCCGAGCAGTGGGCAGCTCTGCCGGCCGCCAGCCGGAGGAGCTCGTGATGACCGATGTCGAGCTCCGCGCAGACCCTCCCGATCGGCTGACCTGACTCCAGCAGAGCCCGGACCCGCCTGGAGGTGGCTGCCGCACCGACCTGCCGGGCCTCCAAGAGTGCCAGATCGTCGCGATCCAGAAGAAGTAGTCGACGGGCATCGGTGGTCCTGATCCGGCGCAGCGGTCGGCCGGCTCCGAGCAGCCGCCCGACAGTGCGCGGTGAGACGCCGGCAGCTATCGCCAGCACTCGCCAGTCCAGGCCGGTCACGGCCAGCAGATGGCGCAGGTGGGCGCCGAACCCGAGGGAGGAGACCCAGCCGTGGTCACCTGGATGGCAGTGGGCCGGGATCGATCCGGGGCCGGTGGGGATCGCCGCCGGGGTGACAGATGTCGAGAGGCGGTGGGCGGACAGTGAGCCGGACATGATGAGATCTCCGTGATCCACGGTGGAGCCCTGATGGCCCCTGTCACCCACAACAGGTGCCGATGACACACGCAGATGTGACGGCCGATCGCGAGACCCACAGCTTGGTCCGGTTGCTCCGGACATGCAGAACCCGCCAGGACTCCAGGAGGTCCTGACGGGCTCTGCTGCGGATCAGTCGGTTCAGCGGCTCAGCGCTGGGCCTTCGTGAAGCCGGCCTGCTCGGCCGCCTCCTCGGTGGTGAACCAGATGTCGGCGATCGTCCGGTCGTAACCGGCCGAGCCGGGCACGTGGAACTTCTTGGACCGGTCATTGCCCTTGATGACGTATCCCTGCGGAGGCTCATCGCCCACGTAGGAGCCATCGGCCGCACTGACGGCGGTGGTCTCGTCATCAGGCAGCGGCGGGGCGCCCTCCCCGGTCATGGTGGCATCACCGGAGATGTCCTCGGCGGAGTCGGCCTCGGGCGACTCGACGTCACCGGCCGCCTGCGGCATCTCCTCGGCCACATCGGCCGTGGTCTCAGCGGGAACCTGTCCATCGGTGGCCACCGGTGATCCGGCCGGGGTGTCGGCCTCGGCAGGGCTGTCAGCGGCCGGCTCGGTGGGTGCCTTGGGCGTCCACGAGTAGGTCGCGCTGGGCTCCCGGGCGGTCCAACCGTCATCGGAGGAGGTGAGGAACTTGCGCGCCACGACGATCCCGGCAGCGCCCAGCGCGCCGAGCACCAGGAAGGTCTTGAGAACCTTGTGGCTCTTCCTCGGAGCGACCAGCTGCTTGGAGGCCGCCTTCTTGGCCTTCTTGGCAGCCTTCTTGGTGCTCTTGGAGACATCCGGTGAGGCGATCACCGCGTCGGCGGCCTTGACGGTCATCTGCGCGGTCTGGCCCTTGAGAGCATGCAGAGCGGCCTGGCCGCGGCGGGTGGCCTCCTCGACGGCGGGACTTCCGGCGACCCCCCGGGCGCGCTCCTCCAGCTCGGGCAGGACATCCTTCTGGAAGGTCTCGTAGGCCTGCTTCACGGCCGGCACCACCTTGTGCTGGGTGACGTCGACGGCATTCACCAGGGCCGGCTGCAACTTCACCTGGGCCTCGGCAATCGCTTTCCTGCTCTTGTCGGCGGCCTGTTCGGTGAGCGGGCCGATCTTGTCGGCGGCCTGCGCGGCGAGCGGCGCAGCCTTGTCCTGGGCTGCCTTCAGGTAACTGGTGGCGCCAGCCAGGGCGGCGGCACTCTGCTCTTTCACGGAGGCGGCCGTGGATTCGGCGGCCTCTCGATGTGACTTCTTGCTGCAGAACACGGAGTTCCTCCTGTGGGTGCGGTGGCTTGTGATCAAGCACTTCCCACAGTAACCGCCCAGATGGCTGCACGACAGGGTTCGGCCCACAGCGAGGGGACCCGTCGGCAGACCCGGCAGGGTTTCGGCAAGGAGCCGACAGCAGGACCGCCCCGAGTCGGGAGTCGCTACTGTGGAGCGGGAGATCGGCACCCAATCTCCACACCTCACCTCAGGAAGGCAGCCACGTGGCCACATCTGCGACCCTGCACACCAATCACGGCGACATCGTCATCACCCTGTTCGACAACCAGGCCCCCAAGACGGTCAAGAACTTCCTCGGCCTGGCCGAGGGCACCAAGGAGTACATCGACCCGAACACCGGCCAGAAGACCACCGGCAAGTTCTACGACGGGCTCACCTTTCACCGGGTCATCGACGGCTTCATGATCCAGGGCGGCTGCCCGCTGGGGACCGGCACCGGCGGACCCGGCTACGAGTTCGGTGACGAGTTCCATCCCGACCTCAACTTCGGGCGCCCCTATCTGCTGGCGATGGCCAATGCCGGCCCGGGGACCAACGGCTCCCAGTTCTTCATCACGGTGGCTCCCACTCCTCATCTCAACCGCCGGCACACGATCTTCGGAGAGGTGGCCGACGAGGCCTCGAAGAAGGTCGTCGACGAGATCGCCCAGGTGCGCACCGGCCGGATGGACCGCCCGGTCGACCCGGTCGTCATCGAGAGCGTGGAGATCGCCCACTGACACCCTCGCGTCGGCCCTCACGAAGGGGTGCGGGCCGACGCCGCGGCGTCGGCCCGCACCCCTCGTGCCCGGCCGGATGGGCTGATCGGCGAGATCACTCGCCGATGGAGAACAGCGACTCCAGATCGTGATCGGAGTACGTGCGCAAGGCGATATGGGTGTCGGTGTCGACGACGCCGCCGACCTTGTTGATCTTGTCGGAGATGATCTCCGCGGCCTCCTCCATGGTGTGGGTCCGCACCATCGCGATGAGATCGATGTGACCGGCCGTGGAGTACACCTCGGAGACGCCGGGGATGTCCAGAACGGCCTGGGTCACCTCGGGAATCTTCGCAGAACTGGCCTGGATGAGCACGATCGCATTGAGCATGAGGCTGAGTTTAACGGGGCGGGGGGACGACCCCCTCGCGACCCCCGGGCGCCGTGCGCGGCCCACGACCCCCGCGCGGCGTCGGTGCGCTGGCGACTGCTCAGCTCTGCATTCTGAGGGAGACCATCCGAGCGAGCTCCTCATCGGGAACCGCGCAGTGCACCGGCCAGGACCACTGGCCGCTGATGTCGACCAGCCGGACCCCGGGTTCCTCCAGCCAGGAGGCCACCAGCTCCGCCTCCTCCACCGAACAGGCAGGGACGCCGTCCGGGCCGGGAAGCACCGTCTCAGCCTCCCGGGAGACCGCCTCGACGGTCGCCATCGGGTCCATTCCGGGCGGGCTGACCGCAGCCCCTGCCAGCCGGCCGTGTCGCACCAGGTGGATCTGCCAGCTGCGCGAGCCTCGCCCCCGCTCGGCCGGTCCGGCAGTGACAGGCTGTGCGGCGATCAGCTGTGGGCAGCGCGCCAACGCAGCGATCCGGGCGCGACGCCGAGTGGCTCTCAGCACCATCTCGGTGCGACTGCTCACCTCACCGGCCTCCTCGAACCTCTCGGCGGCCGACAGCGCGGTGATCCTGTCAGCTGCCTTCTCCAGCACCGGGCGGATGTCATGGGTCATCGTGGCGCGGGCCATCTCGACGGCGGCGTCATGGTCTGGTGCCTGTGGGTGAAGGCAGGGTGCGGCGCAGCGTGCCATCTCCGCCAGGGGGCAGCCGTTCGGGTGCTGCGACAGCGAACCCGAGCACTGCCGTATCCCGGTCAGTTCGCGCAACCCACGGCAGGCCTCCTCGGCATGCATCCGGCCGCTGAAGGGCCCCCAGTACAGCCGACCGTGACGGCCGGCGTCTCGCACCACCGACAGCCGGGGGTGGCGCTCCGCGGTCAGGGTGACCCAGACCACCTGATCCTGTCGGCGGGATCGTCGGTTGTATCGCGGCTGGTGGGAGTTGATGAGTCGCAGCTCTCGCACCCCGGCCTCCAGGGTGGTGGCACAGGCCTGGGCCCGCACCCCGGTGGCGACCCGCACCATCTCGTCCATTCGGCGTCTGGTCTCCGAGGCCGTGAAGTACTGGCGCACCCGTCTGCGCACATTGACCGATGTGCCGACATAGAGCACCTCGGGGCTGCTGGAACGCCGATCACTGATGAACCAGTAGACACCGGGGCCCTCCGGAAGGGAGTCCGCCCAGACTCGTTTGGAGCGGCGGGCCGCCGGTACCGCATGGGTGACCTCGACCAGGTCCTCCAGAGTGGTCACCCCCAGACTGCCGACCCGCTCCAGGATCCCGTGGAGCACGTCGACGGTGGCACGGGCGTCATCCAGGGCCCGGTGGGTGGGGGAGGTGGCCGCGTGGAAGTGTCGGGCCAGGGTGGCGAGCTTGTAGTTGTTGACCTCGTCGCGGTGCAGGCAGGAACGGGCCAGAGCCAGGGTGTCGACGACGATGTTGCCGGGCCAGACCCGCTCGTCGGCTGCGCAGGCCCGTTTCAGGAAGCCGATGTCGAAACGGGCGTTGTGGGCCACCAGCACCGTGCCGCGGCTGAACTCCAGCCAGCTCGGGAGGACCTGTGCCATCGTCGGCGCCCCGGCCACCATCTGATCGGTGATGCCGGTGAGCAGCTGGACCGAGGCCTGAATATGCGATCGGGGCCGCACCAGGGTGGCCAGTTCGCCCACCGGTCGGCCGCCGCGGACCTTGACCGCACCGATCTCGGTGATGGCGTCCTCGTCGGTGGTCCCGGTGGTCTCCAGGTCGACGACGCAGAAGGTGACGTCGAACAACGGGACGCCGAGATCCTCGAAGGAGGGCTGCAGGGTCAGTGAGCTCATGATCGTTACGGTAAGGATTGACACCGACATTTTCCTGAGGGTTGCGATGACTCGCGCGTGCCCATGGAAGAGGTCGGTCACTCAGAACGCTTGCGCCTGATCTGAATAACATCTAAGATTTTCTCAGACGCACGGGTGACAGCCCGACGACGTCCGACATCTTTGAGGAGACAACGTGGCACAGGATCGACAGACCGACGTGACCCCCCGGCGGTCCTCGACCATCCCCTCCCGCCGTACGGGCAGGTTCGGGCACGGCCTGGTGGCGATGGCGCTGAGCGGAGTCATCGTCGCCTCCGGTCTGATCGGAGGTCAGAGCGGGGCCGCAGCCACTCCCGACACGGTCTCCGAGGCCAAGGCCAATCTCGATGCGATTGAGGCCCAGACCTCCAAGATCCAGGACGACTACACCAGCGCGCAGGCGAATCTTGACAAGGCCTCCAAGAGCCTGGTCACCGCCGAGAAGGATCTCGCCTCCCAGCGTGTCAAGGTCGCCAAGATGCGATCAACCCTCAGCGTGCTGGCCGTCAACGACTACCAGAACGGCGGCGTGAGCCTGACGGCCCAGCTCATCACCAGCGGCGACTCCACCCAGTTCCTGTCCAAGTTGGCGACCGTGCAGAACGTCAGCGATCGCTCTCGCAGCGAGTTCCAGAACTTCCAGTCCCAGCAGGCCACCCTGCAGACCCTGGAGCAGCAGGCCGCCTCAGACAAGGCCACCATCAAGGCCAGTCGCGACTCCCAGGCCACCCTGCTCAAGCAGGCCAATGCGAAGCAGGATCAGGCCCAGGACATCCTCAACAAGCTCACCGCCCAGGAGCGCGAGAGGCTCGCCCGGGAACAGGCCGCAGAGGCTGCCCAGGCGGCCGCCCGGGCAGCGGCCCAGACCTCCCGGTCCCAGTCGCGTCCGGCCGACGGCACCACCGCTGCGGGCACCACCGCTGGTTCAAGCACCAGTGCCGCTGCCGGAACCGGCAACAGCACCTCGGCCTCCACCAGCTCCTCGGCCGCCACGGTCACCAGCTCGGCATCGGCCTCCGGCCGTGCCTCGGCAGCGATCTCCTTCGCGATGTCCAAGGTCGGCGGACCCTATGTCTACGGCGGCACCGGCCCGAGGGGTTACGACTGCTCGGGTCTGATGCAGGCGGCCTGGGGTTCGGCCGGGGTGAGCCTGCCGCGCACTGCCCGGGAGCAGTTCGGGGCCGGTACGCCTGTCTCCACCAGCTCCCTGCAGCCCGGAGACCTGGTCTTCTACTACTCCGGCATCTCGCACGTGGGGATGTACATCGGCAACGGCAAGATCGTGCACGCCGCCAATCCGCGCTCGGGCATCACCACCGCCTCGGTCGGCTCGATGCCGATCCAGGGCGCCAGGCGGGTCGGCTGATCCGACAGGGCCGCCGAGGAGTCCGAGGCAGCCTGAGTAAGCTGACACAGTGCTGAGCATCGGGATCGACATCGGCGGGACGAAGGTGGCGGCCGGCGTCGTCGATGAGGCGGGCACCATCCTGCGTCGCCTCAAGAGACCAACCCCCTCCAAGAGTCCGGCAGCAGTCGAGGACGCCATCGTTGAGGCGGTTCGCGAGCTGTCGTCGGGTCTGGTGATCGGTGCGGTGGGTATCGGTGCTGCAGGCTGGGTGGACACCGAGCAGGCGCTGGTGCGGTTCTCCCCGCACCTGGCCTGGCGCAATGAACCACTGCGCGACCGGCTCACCAGCCGCATCACGGTTCCAGTGCTCGTCGACAATGACGCCAATGCTGCCGCCTGGGCGGAGTTCCGCTTCGGCGCCGGGCGGGGATCGCGGGTGATGGTCTGCCTCACGCTGGGGACCGGGATCGGCGGGGCGCTGGTCATCAATGGCAGGCTGTTTCGGGGTCGCTACGGGATGGCCGGCGAGTTCGGCCACATGACCGTGGTCCCGGACGGGCACTGGTGCCCCTGCGGAAACCGGGGTTGCTGGGAGCAGTACGCCTCCGGCAACTCATTGGTGAGGGATACCAAGGCACTGCTGGAGGAGGGCTCCCCCCGGGCTCAGGGGCTGCTCGACCACGTCACCGACCGGGATCCGGCCAAGCTGGTCGGCCCCGATGTCACCGCAGCCGCCCTGGCGGAGGACCAGCTGGCCGTCGAACTGATCGCCGACGTCGGTCACTGGCTGGGACGCGGGATGGCCGACCTGGCCGCCGCCCTGGATCCCGACCTCTTCGTCATCGGCGGGGGAGTCAGCGATGCCGGGCAGCTGCTGCTGGAACCGGCCAAGACGGCTTTCGCGAGGCATCTCACCGGTCGTGGCTTCCGTCCGTTGGCCGACATCCAGCACGCCCAGTTCGGCCCGGATGCCGGCCTGATCGGCGCCGCAGACCTGGCCCGCCATTCGATCAACGAGCCGCCCGGCCCGGCGCGCGGCTTCTGGCCCCGGCGCCGCAGCCCGCGGCGGCCCCGCCGACCGATCCTCCAGAGCCTCGCCGAAGGGTTCGCGGTCAACAGCGACAGGACCTCTCTCAACCGGTGACGATCCTCACGCGGTGAGGTGGCGTCGTCGAGGTGACTTCACACCCGTGACCCGACGCAGGGCTGGTAGTGGGTCCTCATCGTGTAGTCCTTGGCCGGACCCGTCACCCGCCAGGTGAGCGTCCAGGCCGCCTGACAGTCCGCGGCGGCTCCGGGATCAGGGCTGGTCAGCGAGTCGACGTCTCCCCGGTAGGTGTCGCGCCCGCACAGATGGACGACCTCGTCGGCGCTCCACGGGTGGAAGAACCGGCCGTCCTCGAAGGTGACCGACCAGTCCGCGTTGTCACCGGCGGGAGGTACCAGGAACAGTGTCCGGGTGAAGGCGCTGGACCGGGCCTGCCAGACCAGCCGGCCCTCCTCGAACCAGCGGATCCTGCCGTCCGGTTCGGCTCCGAATGTGGCGGTGCCGCCGGCCCGGTATTCCGATCGGCTCCGATGGTCTGCGATGGTGCGGGTGAAGGACCAGCTGCCCAGAAGCTGCGAGGGTGTCACGCAGCTCAGGTTACGAGCCTCCCGGACACGGTGAGCACCATCTGGGTTCCCGCCGCGCGGACCCGGCATTTTCCCGCCGCCGAGAGGCGGGCTCAGTAGATAATGTGTGGGCGGATGGGACGGCTCGTCCCGGCACCGCGGGTCCAGAGGGGAACTTCATGTGGTACAAGCTGTTCAAGGTCGGGCTGTTCGGGCCAGGAGTACGTGCGTTGTGGCACCCCTGGGTCGTCGGTGAGGAGAACATCCCCACCCATGGCGGCGCCATCCTGGCCTGCAACCACATCGAACTGCTCGATCCGGTGATCCTGGCCGCGATGATCGGCAGGCAGCTCACCTACCCGGCCAAGAAGGAGCTCTTCCAGGCCAACAAGGGGCTCGGCTCCAAGGTTGTGGCCTGGTTCCTCAAGGCGGTCGACCAGGTGCCCCTGGACCGCTCCGGCGGCCGGCGCAGCGTCGAGGGGATCCGACCGGTCATCGATCGGCTGATGGAGGGAGGTCTGGTCGGGATCTTCCCCGAGGGCACTCGATCGGCCGACGGGGAGCTCTACAAGGGCAAGACCGGTGTCGCCCGGATGGCGCTGATGGCCGATGCCCCCGTCATCCCGGTGGCGCTGGTGGGTACCGAACTGGTCAAGGGCCGATTCGGCATCCCGAAGGTCGACCGGCCCGGCATCATCATCGGCAGGCCACTGGACTTCTCCGCGCTGCGCGGCCGGGAGGAGGAGGTGGCGGTGCTGCGCTGGGTCACCAACGAGGTGATGGACGCCATTCAGCAGCTCGGTGGCCAGGCGTACGTCGACGTCTACGGCTTCCGGGTCAAGTACGGCAATCTCAAGGGCAAGGACCTCACCCCCTGGCAGCGTCCCCGCCCCGGCGGGGTACCGGTTCCCCCACCCGTGGTGAGTGTTCCCGAGCCAGCCGCCTCCGCCACCGCCCCCGAGCCCGACGGCCCGGAACTGGCTGACGCCACCGGCACCAGCGAGCAGTCATGATCGGGTCACTGCACTGGGCCGGCGGCGAGGTCACCGTGACCGGTACCCAGCTGCCTGACGGGCCGGCGATCCTGGCCGTCCATCATGTCCGCCACGACGACGCCGTGCTGGTGCGCGCCGCCCTCACCCAGGCCGGCCGACGCAAGCCCTGGCTCGGCCTGGTGGTGCCGACCCGTGTCCTGCCCTGGGGCACCTCCGCCCGCTCCCGGGCGCTGGCGGCACTCCACGACGGCGAGATGGTGGTGGTCTTCCCCGAGGGGTCGGTGGCGCCCGGCGATGAGATCTTCAAGGGCGACGTCGAGGTTGCCCATCTGGCTCTGGAGGCCGGTGCGCCGGTGGTCCCGGCGGTGATCTCCACCGACCGGACCGAGCTTCGTGCCGGTGAGGCGCTCGACTTCACCCGGCATGTCGGCACACCGCACAGCAGGGCGGTGCTGCGAGCCGTCACCGATGAGGTGATGGAGGCCATCAGCACCTTGGCCGGACTGCCCTACCGCGATCTGCCCGCCCAGGCTGCTCGCCAGGAGGCCGCCGATGCCAGGCGTGAGAGGGCCCGGGCGGTGAGGGCCCACCGTCAGGCGGAGCGGCAGCAGGCGATCCTGGAGCGTCAGGAGATCAGGGCCCAGGCCGCCGCCGAGCAGGCCGACCTGGCTCAGGCGGCCATTCAGGCCCGCGAGGAGGCCAAGCTCCAGGCCCGACGGGCCGCCCTGGCCGACCAGCTGAGGGCCGCGGGCATCACACCCGGCGTCCATCCCGATGGTCCGATCCGCGATGATCCCAGCACACCAGATCCCAGCGAGGACGACCGGGATGTCGAGGACGAGGGCTGAGGACCCCGCCGGCCAGCTCCAACGGGTGGTCAGCGTGCTGCGGTGGATGCTGCTGGCCCACGCCGTGCTGATGGCCTGCCTGAGGTGGGCCGATGTTGCGGCTGCCTGGTCGATGGCCGGTCTGCTGACAGTGATGGCCGCCTGGACCCTGGCGATGACCGTGCTGGGACACCGCTCCACGCTGCCGCCCTGCGCGATCACGATCGCCGATGTGGCCATCGCGGTGGCGGTGACCCTGGTGTCGCCGACCGTGCTGGGAGCCGGCATCGACACCTCGGGGTTCCAGGGAGTCGGCTACTACTGGGTGATCTGCGCGGCTCTGTCGGCCGCCCTGACCAGCGGCCCGGCCATCGGCTGTCTGGCGGCCCTGCTGATCATCTCATCGGGACTGGTGGGAGTTCTCCACACGGGCCGGTGGGCCTGGAGCCCCGACCTGTTGCTGGTGGTCGCCTGCTGGGCGTTGGGTCGGACCATCGACCAGCTCCGCGCCATGATGGCCGAACGCGACCGTGATCACGCCACGGCCGCCCGGCTCGCCGAACGGGAGAGACTGGGCAGAATCGTCCATGACGGCGTCCTGCAGGTCCTCTCGATGGTCGAACGGGAGGGGCCCGACCTGGGACCCAGGGGGCAGGTGCTGGCCCGGGCGGCCCGCGGACAGGGCGGACAGCTGCGCAGGATGCTGCAGACCCCGGTGGTGGAGGCCACCCGCAATGATCCCGGCCATGATCTGGCAGACCTGGTCGCCACCGTGGCGGCCCATGAGTCCGGGCAGGTGACCGTCTCTGCGATGGCCGGGGAACTGCTGGCGCCGGCCAGAACCGTCGAGGAGATCGACAAGGCCGTCGCCGAGGTGATCTCCAATGTCGGCCTGCATGCCGGGGACGGCGCGCACTGCTGGATTCTGCTCGAGGAGGAGAATGGCACGATCGTGGTCTCCGAACGCGACAACGGCACCGGGATGGCCCCCGAGCAGGCTGTCGGGGCCGCTGCCGCGGGCCGGATGGGGATCACCCACTCCATCACCGGGCGGATCCAGGCCCTCGGCGGATCCACCGTGATGCGAGCCAGCCCCGGGCACGGCGTCGAGTGGGAGATCCGGGTGCCGATCGGGCAGGACGGGCAGCTACCACCATCCGGTGACCCCGGCCCCGGCTCCGGTTCCTCATAGCGATCGGCCTCTGGCCACATCGGCGTCCGGATGCCAAGCTTGGCCCAGGAGGACAGCGCCATGATCACCCCACACCCCGCCGCGGCCCGGCGGGTGATGCTCGTCGATGACCACCCGATGTGGATCGACGCGCTCAGTGAGGATCTGTCCGCCGAGGGGTTCGACGTCGTGGCGGTCGCGCACGACGGCGCCGAATGCCTGCGCAGAGCCCGAGCCACCAGACCCGATGTGCTGGTGATGGACCTCAAGATCCCCGAACCCGACGGCGCCACCTGCACCCAGATCCTCACCACCGACTTCCCCGCCCTGGGGGTCCTGGTGATCAGCGCCTCGGGCGAACGCGAGGACGTGCTGCGGGCCGCCAAGGCCGGCGCCCGTGGATACCTGGTGAAATCGGCCTCCCGCGCCGAACTCGTCGATGGTGTCCGTCGCACCGCCGAGGGTGACGCCGTGTTCACCCCCGGGCTCGCCGGCCTGGTGCTCGGCGAGTTCCGGCGGATGGCCACGCGCAGCGAGCAGGCCGGGGTGCACACCGGGCCACGGCTGACCGGGCGGGAGATCGAGGTGCTGAGGCGGGTGGCGCAGGGGATGGCCTACCGGGAGATCGCCGAGGAACTGGTGGTCTCCCACCGCACCGTGCAGAATCACGTCCAGAACGTGTTGCGCAAACTCCAGCTGCACAACCGGGTCGAGTTGACCCTCTACGCCCTGGAGAACGGAGTCATCCGGCCCGGCGAGAACCAGGGGGACTCCGCCGACAGATGACCGGTGCCGGACCGGGGGATGGGAGCAGCTAGACTGCCCGCCATGCTTCACGGTGTTCCCAGCCTCGCCTCCCTGCACGCTCTTCCCCAGTTGCAGCAGCCGAGCTATCCGGACCCGGCCGAGGTGGACCGCGTCGTCGCGGCCCTGCGCAAGCTGCCCCCACTGGTCTTCGCCGGGGAGTGCGATGACCTGCGCGGCAAACTCGCCGCGGTCGCCGAGGGCCGCGGTTTCCTCCTCCAGGGCGGCGACTGCGCCGAGACCTTCGCCGGCGTCAATGCCGACAACATCAAGGGCAAGCTGCGGGTACTGCTGTCGATGGCGGTGGTGATGACCTACGGCGCCCAGGTGCCGGTGGTCAAGGTCGGCCGGATCGCCGGCCAGTACGCCAAGCCGCGCTCCCGCGACACCGAGACCCGCAATGACGTCACCCTTCCCAGCTACCGGGGGGACGCGGTCAACGGTTTCGAGTTCACCCCCGAGTCCCGGGTCCACGATCCGCGCCGGCTGATGCGGATCTACAATGCCTCGGCCGCCACCCTCAATCTGGTGCGCGCCTTCGTCAAGGGCGGTTTCGCAGATCTGCGCGGGATCAACGCCTGGAATGCCGACTTCGTGCGCAACTCCAATGTCGAGACCCGATACGAGGTGCTCGCCGGTGAGATCGAGCGGGCGCTGGCCTTCATGATGGCCTGCGGCATCGACGACGACCAGATCAGCACCGTCGACTTCTACGCGAGTCACGAGGCCCTGCTGCTGGACTACGAGCACGCCATGACACGGATCGACTCACGCACCCAGCTGCCCTACGACACCTCGGGCCATCTGCTGTGGATCGGTGAGCGGACCCGTCAGGTCGACGGCGCCCACGTCGCCTTCATGTCGGCGATCCACAACCCGATCGGCGTCAAGCTGGGGCCCTCCACCACCGGCCAGGACGCCATTCAGATCGCCGACCTGCTGGATCCCGACCGGATCCCCGGCCGGATCACCTTCATCACCCGGATGGGGGCCGGCAGTATCCGCGAGAAGCTCCCCCCGATCATCGAGGCGGTCGAGGCCACCGGCCGCAAGGTGGTGTGGACCTGCGACCCGATGCACGGCAACACCTTCGAGGCCGCCAATGGCTTCAAGACGCGCTCCTTCAGTGATGTCTGTGCCGAGGTCAACGCCTTCTTCGATGTCCACGAGACGCTGGGCAGCTGGCCCGGCGGGGTGCACGTCGAGCTGACAGGCGACGACGTCACCGAGTGCCTGGGTGGGGTCGATGCCCTCGACGAGGCCGATCTGGCCAGCAGATACGAGACGACCTGCGACCCACGGCTGAACCGTAACCAGTCCCTGGAGCTGGCCTTCATGATCGCCGAGCGGCTGTCCGACGGCCGGATCAAGCGCAGCGCGGTCAGTCCGCTGGAGCCCTACCGCGGCATGGACTTGTGAGGTCCGCCCCCCGATTACCCTCAAATCGGTTGTCGGGGGGTGGTGTTACGGCAAGACTGGGCTCATGAGAATCACACACCTGGGACACTCCTGCATTCTGGTCGAGGCCGCCGACGCCCGGATTCTTATCGACCCGGGCAACTTCTCCGATGCCTGGCACGGGCTGACCGATCTCACCGCGATCCTGGTCACCCACGCCCATCCAGACCATGTCGATCCCGAGCACATCGCCGGCCTGGTCGACGCCAATTCCGGGGCACTGTGCCGGGCCGAGGCCGGTGCTGTGACGGCGGTGCCACAGCTGGACGCCGATCCGATCATGCCCGGTGACGTCCTGGAGGTCGGCGGGGCCACCATCCAGGCGGTCGGTGGCAGACACGCCACCATCCACCGCGACCTGCCGGGGCTGGGCAATGTCGGCTTCCTCATCGGCGAGGGGGTCGGCACCATCCTGTTCCACCCCGGCGACGAGCTCGACGATATCCCCCATGGCGTCGACGTGCTGGCCTGCCCGGCCTACGGTCCGTGGGCCGCGATGAAGGAGACCATCGACTTCGTCCGTGCGGTGGGCGCCCGCCAGGGTTTCCTCATCCACGACGGGCTGCTCAATGAGAGAGGCAGGGCGCTGGCCTTCGCCCGCCACGACGAGATGACCGACACGCACTTCCATGATCTGGAGGTCGGTCAGACCTGGGATGTCCCCGAGCGCTAGGTCCGGGCCGGCTGGCCTCAGCTGGCGGTGGTGAGCTGCTCGGGACGGGCCAGCCTGCCCCGCCAGACCGGGCGGCGGCGGGCCGGGGCGACGACCAGCACCATCGCCGCCAGGATCGCCACCGAGCCGATCACCACGGAGACGGTCAGCGACTCGCCGGCCAGCCCGATGGCGAAGACCGCACCCCACAGCGGCTCGGTGCACATCAGGACGGCCGCCCGGTTCGGTTCGACCCGCGCCTGGGCCCAGCTCTGCAGGAGGGTCACTGCCGCCCCGCACAGCAGCCCCAGGTACAGCACCGCCAGCCACTGGTGGCTGCCGGAGGCGATCTGGATGCCGCCCGGAGCCGCGACCACCAGGCAGACGATGGTGGTCCCGAGCACCTGGTACAGACCCAGTGAACGCACCGTCTCAGCGGTGGCGACCCGCCCCAGGAACAGGATCTGGCCCGCGTAGCACAGGGCTGCGGCCAGTGTGATCAACTGACCGAGGCCGATCCCCGAGGACAGATCGGCTGGATTCAGGGCCAGACCGGCCAGACCCAGGGTGGCCAGGCCGACTGCCATCCAGACCCGGCGACTCACCCGTCCGCCCAACAGCACAGCTCCCAGCAGGGGAGTGGCGACGACATAAAGACCGCCGATGAAGCCGTTGACCGAGGCCGGCGTGGTGGCCAGCCCGACTCCCTGCAGTACCTGTCCGGCGCCGAACAGTCCTCCGATGCCCAGCCCACGGAGCATGGTGCGGCGGTCGGTGCGCCAGGCCCGGGGCATCAGAACACCGAAGGCCAGCAGAGCCACCAGATAGCGATTGGCCAGCAGATCCGTCGGCCTCATCGTCGCATAGGCGTCCTTCATGACGATCAGGGTGGAACCCCACAAGACGGCCATCAGGAGCAGCGCCATGGGCGCCAGACGCGAGAGACGAGATGCTGACATGGCCGTCATGCTAGACGATAAGATCTCTTCCCATCAAGCTGATCGGCAGCAATATCTGAGGTACATCGCGCTTACAGCCGGATGAACAGGTGTTCATGAAGGGTTCGGGGAGGGATCCTGCTGTTCATGCTGGCTGTTGGCCGTGTCGACAGGGGTGCTGATGACCGAGGCGCCGGCAGGGGTCGGGGCCCCGGAGGCGCGCATCGAGACGCCGAACTGGTAGGCCAGCACCCCCACCACGATCGCCAGGATGGTGATGACCAGCATCATCGCCAGACCGCGCGGACCCCTGCGGGGAGGCCGTCGGGCAGCGGCCCGCCGGGAGCGCTGGGAGAGGCCCTGTCGGTGCAGCAGGACGTTCTGGGGGTGCTGTGTGGGGCCCTGGGGGGCTTGCCGGCCGGCCCGGCCGGACAGCCCCCGCGGGGGCTGGGCGACGCCGGGATGGCGGGCTGCCGGATTCGGGGCCCGGTAGCTGGCCCGGTAGGAGACCTCGGTCCTGATCGGGTTCACAGCGGGCCGGTGGTCACCGGTCCGGTGCACGACGGGCCGGTAGCCGGCCGGCTTGTAGTCGACCGGGGAGACCGGCGTCGCGCTGGAGCGGAGCTGGCCGAGCGGTCGGGAGGGGGCCGGAACCGGGCTGGCCGGTTGCGGTGTCCCGCCTCGGTGCATCAGGGCAGTGATCGCCGGGTCCTCGGCGCGTCCGCGGGCCAGTGAGGAGCGGACCGATCGCAGCAGACCGAGAAGCACCCGGCCGTCCGCGGGTCGCTCGCGCGGATCGCGAGCCGTGCAGGTGCGCACCAGGGCATCGAGGTAGCTGGGGATGGCCGCAGCCAGCTCCCGGCCGCGTACCCCGCTGTGCTCGGTCAGCCACACCGAGGGAGCCTCGACGTCCTCATTGACGTGGGCCCAGGCCACCTGGATCGGCGTCTGGCCGGTGTGCGGCTTGTGGCCGGTGAGCATCTCGAACAGCACGATACCGGTGGAGTAGATGTCGGAGCGCTCGTCGGCGTGATCCTTGACCACCAGCTCGGGGGGCAGGTAGCTCACGGTGCCGACCAGAACTCCCTTGCTGGCCGAGACCGACTGATTGGTGACCGCCCGGGCCAGCCCGAAGTCGGCGACCTTGATCTGCCGACGGTCGGAGATCAGGACATTCTCGGGCTTGATGTCGCGGTGCACCAGGCCGCTCTCGTGGGCGCTGGCCAGCGCCGAGACAACTGGTTCGAGCAGGTCGATGGCCCGCAGCGGGGACAGCGGAGCCTCCTGGGCGATGACATGGCGCAGCGTGCAGCCGGGCACGTACTCCATCACGATGTAGGGCCGGGAGTTGTCGCTTCCCTGGTCGAAGACGCTGACGACGTGGGGATTGACGAGCCTGGCGGCCGCCTTGGCCTCCTGGTCGAACTTGCGGGCGAAGTCCTGGTCCTCGGCCAGTCCCTCGTGCATCACCTTGATCGCCACGACACGCATCAGATGGCGGTCCTGGGCCCGGTAGACGGTGGCCATCCCGCCCCGGGCGATCCTGGAGGTGATCTCGTAGCGACCGTCGAGAACGCGACCCACCAAGGGGTCGGTGCTCACAGTCATACTCACGATTGCCTCACAACACGGTCGAGGGGGAAGAAGAAGGCCGTGTTCGCCTGTGTCCTGAAGTGTAGGGCGTCGGGCCGTTCAGGTCCCGGCTAAGGCGTCCTCCGGCGAGTCCCCGGTTCCAGGACTGCACCCTTCAGGTGGCTTCCCGATCTCAGGTGTCGCGCCGCACGCACTGGCGGGCCAGTTCCAACAGCCCCCGACGCCCCTGGTCGGTCATCTCGGTGTGCTCCAGGACGGCCACCGCCTGTCGGTAGCCCTTCTCGATGCTCTCCTCGACCCGGGTGCGTGCCCCGCTGGTCTCGATGATCCGCTGTGCGGTGGCGACGTCGGCGTCATCCAGTTCGGCCCGGCCCAGCAGAGTCTCCAGGATGGCGGCGTCGGCGGCCGAGGACTGGGCCAGCGCGTGGGCCACCAGCAGCGTGCGTTTGCCCTCGCGCAGATCCCCACCGGCGGGTTTGCCGGTGAGGTCGGCGTCCCCGAAGACTCCCAGCAGGTCGTCGCGGAACTGGAAGGCTCGACCCAGCGGTGAGCCGAAGTCCAACATCGCCTGCTGGAGGATGGCACTGCCACCGCCCAGGCTGACCCCGATCTGGGCCGGCCTGACCACGGTGTAACGGGCCGACTTGTACTCCACCACCCGGTCGGCCAGGTCGACCGCCGATTCGCAGCTGCGACCGGCCAGTCGAGCCTGGGAGGCCACGTCGAGCACCTGGCCGCAGATCACCTCGGTGCGGACCGCCTCCAGCAGCGGGGTGGCGGCGGCCAGCCGGATCGGGTCCAGACCGGATCCGGAGAACATCTCGGCGCTCCAGACCAGCAGCAGATCCCCCAGCAGGATGGCGATGTCGGTGCCGTAGCCGGCCGCCGATCCGGCGCCTTTCTGAGCGGTGTGAATCGCCTCGAACCGCTTGTGGGCGGCGGGCAGCCCGCGGCGGGTGTCGGAGTGGTCCATCACGTCGTCATGCATCAGTGCCGAGACGTGCAGTAACTCGAGACTGGCAGCCGCCCGGATCAGTGGGGCCGAGTACACCGGAACTCCCGAGGCCGCGACCCGGCCCCAGCAGCAGAACGCCGGGCGCAGCCGCTTGCCTCCCGATGTGTAGTCATGGGCGGCGGCCAGCACCGGTTCCAGTTCCGGCCCGATCTCCCTCAGCGTGGCCTGCTGGTCGGTCAGGAAGGCCGACAGGGCGTCCTGGACTGCCAGCCGGAACGGTTCACCGGCTGGAGCGGCGGGGTCGAAGGAGGCGCACATGGGGCCAGCCTAGGGCCACCCGGCCGCCCCGGCATGCTGCCGATAGGCTCTGTGTGGCACAGATCGTCGCGCAAGGAAGTTGAGGGCCTCATGGTGGCAGCGCCATCCGCATCGGATCCGAGTTCGGCCGGACGGGTGCCGATCGCTCCCCAGCAGGTGGATTCCCCGCTGACCCGTTCGGCGATCTTCCTGGTGCTGACCATCACCGACCGCGATGACGCCGTCGAGGCCGTCAAGGGGGTCATCGGCGGGATCGAGGATCTCGTCAAGACGGTCGGATTCCGTGATCTGCCAGCTCAGCTGTCGTGCACCGTCGGGATCGGCGCCGGGGTCTGGTCGCAGCTGACCGGTATGCCGGCCCCTGCCGAGCTGCATCCTTTCAAGGAGGTGCGCGGAGCGGTGCACACTGCGGTCTCGACACCGGGGGACCTGCTCTTCCACATCCGCTGCGACCGCCAGGACATGTGTTTCGAGTTCGAGAGGCTGCTGCTGGAATCTCTGGGGGACGCGGTGGCCACCGTCGATGAGACCGCCGGTTTCCGCTACTTCGATGCGCGTGATCTGCTGGGCTTCATCGACGGGACCGCCAACCCGATCGGCCCCGACCTGCCGGCCTCGACCCTGGTCGGTGAGGAGGACCCGGACTTCGCCGGCGGCTCCTACGTGGTGATCCAGAAGTATCTGCACTCGTTGAGCGCCTGGCAGTCGTTGCCCACTGAGCAGCAGGAGGCCATCATCGGCCGGCGCAAGGCCGATGATCTGGAGATGGCGGACGCCGAGCACGGCCAGAAGGCCCACAAGACCCTGGCCACCATCACCGATGACGCCGGCGAGCACGACATCCTGCGCGACAACATGCCCTTCGGCAGCCCGGGCGCCGGCGAGTTCGGAACCTACTTCATCGGCTACTCGAGGCACCTGTGGGTGACCGAGAAGATGCTGGAGCGGATGTTCATCGGCGATCCGCCCGGCCTCCACGACAGGATCCTGGACTTCTCGCAGCCGAGAACCGGATGCGTCTTCTTCGCCCCCTCGGCAGATCTGCTGTCCGGCCTGGCCGACTGAGTCCCCGTCCGGCGGGCCACCGGCGGCGGATCTGCAGGCCCGGGGCCGCAGCGACCGGTCTCAGCGTCGCAGGCACTGCAGGCGTGCTGTTCTAGGGTGTGGGTCATGCTGTCCTCGACCACCCCCACGGCGACCACCCCCACCGGGACCACCTCGGTGGAGACGATCGCCGATCTGCTGGCGCGCTCCGATCGGCCCCTGCGGTCCTTCGAGTTCATGCCCCCCCGCAGCGAGGACGACGTCTATCAGCTGTGGCGTGCCACCGACGCGCTGGTTCCCCTGGAGCCCGATTTCATCTCGGTGACCTACGGTGCCAACGGCTCCAACCGGGACCGCACGCTGCGCTGCACCCGTCACATGGTCACCACCGGGCTGCGCACCGTCGGCCATCTCACCTGCGTCTCGCAGAGCATCAGCGAGCTCGAACAGGCCATCGAGGGGTATCGGGAGGCCGGCGTCAACCACATCCTGGCGATCCGGGGGGACATGCCGGGAGGGGCCACCGTGCCCTGGGTGGCACGGCCCGACGGGCTGGCCAATGCCACCGAACTGGTGAGGCTGGTCAAGAGGACCTACCCGGCTGCCTGCGTCGGCGTCGGCGCCTTCCCCGACGGACACCCCGCCTCCAATGATCTCGATCTGGACGCTCGTATCCTGGCCGACAAGGCTGCCGCGGGGGCCGAGTTCGCGATCACCCAGCTGTTCTTCATCCCCGAGCACTACACCTCGTTGGTGGCCAGGGTCCGGGCGCTGGGATGCGACATCCCGATCATCCCGGGAATCATGCCGATCACCTCATTCGGCCAGATCAAGCGCTTCGGTGAGCTGTCGGGCACCGACGTGCCGGCCGATCTGGTCGCCAGAATCACCGAGGTCTCCGAGGACAGGGCCGCAGTGCGGCAGATCGGCCTTCAGGCCGCCGCCCGGTTGTGCTGCCGGCTGCTCGACGAGGGAGCTCCCGGCCTGCACTACTACACCCTCAATCGGTCCCGTGCGACCACAGAGCTGCACTCCATGGTTCGTGATCTGAGGCCCGAGATGCCGGGTCGTTGAGCCCCAGTACCACCAGACGCTGGGTCGGGCGGGTCAGCGCCACATAGAGCACCCGCACCCCGCCGGGGGCCTCGGCGACGATGTCATCGGGATCGACCACCAGCGCGGCGTCGTACTCCAGGCCCTTGGCCTGCATCGTGGTCACCGGGATCACCCGGTCTGCCCATGGTGCCAGCGGCTCGGGGCCGGTCACCAGCTGACGGGCCAGCGCGATGAGGGAGGGCGGGCAGATCACTCCGATGGTGCCGTCCACCTCCTCGATGAGCCGCCTGACCTGCGTCACGATCTCGTCGATGAGCCCGTCCCGGGTGGTGTGCGCCAGTACCGGCAGCACCCCGGTCGAGCGCACCGCCTCGGGCAGATCGGCGTCCGGATAGACGGTGGAGATGACATCGGCCGCCAGATCGAAGACCTCGGCGGGGGAGCGGTAGTTCTTGGTGAGCCGGAAGGTCCTGCGTGGCGCGTGGCCGGTGAGCTCGGCGACAGCGGCGTCGGTCTCGGCCGGATAGGGGTAGGCCGACTGGGCCGGGTCCCCGACGATCGTCCAGGAGGCCTGCGGGCCGCGCCGACGCAGCATCCGCCACTGCATCGGGGTGATGTCCTGGGCCTCGTCGACCAGGACATGGGCGAAGGTGTCCTGCGGTTCCTCGTCGGATTCCAGGTTGCGGGCATCGGAGAGGGTGTCGGCCACCGTGACCAGCTCACCGACGTCCTCACCGCCCTCGATGAAGACCGGCTGGTCGGCCTCGGGCTCGGCGGGGGTCGGGCCGAGTATGGCCATCAGCTCGTCGAGCAGGGCGATGTCGGCCACCGACCAGTCACGCCAGGCTCGCTCCGTGGGATCGGGGATCGAGGCTGCCAGCACGGCACGGTCGGCCTCGGTCAGCTCGGCGGCGACCCGGTCGATGACGGCCGGATCGGCCAGCCGGGCCAGCTGGTCGGCAGCACTCATCGGCGGCCACCAGGCGTTGAGGAACATCCGGAAGGAGGCCTGCGAGCTGATCATCTCGTCGAAATCCTCACGGGTCAGCTCGTAGGAGGTGACGGTCTCCGGTGAGATCTTCGACCACAGCTGATCGCGCAGGGACTGCTTGACGACCTCCAGTCCGCGGTTGTACTTGTTGCGCGCCAGAATCCGCGACCGGGTGCGCGCCAGCGCCTTGGCCGACAGGGTGAGCACCTCGCCCTTGATCGTGACCCTCAGCAGCAGGGCACCCGGGTCGGGGGTCAGCGGCAGCTCGACCAGCCTCTCCAGGATCGAGACCATCCTCAGACTGCCCTTGAGGGTGGCTGCCCGGGACTCGTCGAGCCGGTCGGAGCCGTGGTGCAGCACGTCGAGGGCCAGGTCGCCGACCGAGCGCAGCGTCACCGAGTCCTCGCCCAGGCTCGGCAGCACCCGCTCGATGTAGTTCATGAACACCGCGCTGGGGCCCACCACCAGCACTCCGCCATTCTCCAACCGGGCGCGGTGGGTGTACAGCAGGAAGGCCGCCCGGTGCAGGGCGACCACGGTCTTGCCGGTGCCCGGGCCCCCGGCGATGGTGGTGACTCCCTGGTAGGGGGCCCGGATCGCCGTGTCCTGCTCGGCCTGGATGGTGGCCACGATGGAGTGCATCCGGGTGTCGCGGGCCCGGCTGAGCGCCGCCATCAGTGCGCCCTCCCCGATCACCGGCAGGTGGTCGGGGTTCTCGGCGTCCAGCAGGTCGTCCTCGATGCCGATCACCTTGTCATCGCGGCAGCGCAGCACTCGGCGCCGGGTGGCCCCCATCGGGGAGGTGGCGGTGGCGCGGTAGAAGGGTTCGGCGGCAGGCGCACGCCAGTCGATGACCAGCGGTTCGTAGTCGGCGTCGCGGACCCCGATCCGACCGATGTGGCGCACCTCCCGGTTGGCCGCCAGATCCAGCCGGCCGAAGACCAGGCCCTCGTGCTCGGAGTCCAGCACTGCCAGACGTCGCGCCGCATTGAAGGCGAAGGCGTCGCGCTCGAACATCGCGGTGGCGTCCTCCTCGCGGACCCAGCTGGTCCGGTCGGAGTGGTAGATCTGACGGCTGGCGTCGGCCAGTCTCTTCGCGGCGTCGGTGTCGGACTTGAGTTGCGCGTACACCAGGTCGACATGGGCCTGTTCGGCGGCGATCTCCTGGATGAGGGGATCTACTGTCCGGGCCGCAGAGGATTCAGAGGTCAACGACATCGCTCTCGCTTCGGGAAAGGACACTTACGGCCCGCGCGCACGCGGGCTGAGGAAAGAGTTTACGCCTCAAGGCCAGCGGCGCGGTTCATGACCGGGCGCCGGTGGGACCGCGCCGGTGGGCGCTGATCCTGCCGTCGGCACCGACCGCGCGGTTGGTGGGGGAGACGTCCTCGCCGGTGAGCGCCAGATGTGTCCGGTAGGCCGCCAGCGCCCCGGTGAGCAGTTGCGCCCAGGGCTCGGGCCCGCCGTGGGAGGCCGCGCCGGCGGTCATGGTGGGGATCCGGTGGCGCTCGGCCCAGGCCAGGGGAGGACGCCGTGCCCAGGCTCTGACCGTGCTGAGAGCCGGGCCGCGCGTCGGGTCGGGGAGCGGGTGGGTGTGGTCATGGCTGAGGGTGACGAGCTGGTCACCGTGAGTCCACCGCCAGGTGGTCACCGGGCCGTCGGGGGTGTGGACGATGCGTTCCTGGATGCCTTCGAGGCGCTGTCCTGCGGAGGGTTCGACGATCCGGGTGCAGGTCGGGGCCCGGTAGGGGGTCCGGTGTTCGAGGACTCGATGCCAGCTGGTCACGGCCTCGGTGTCGATGGCCACGTCAGGGCGCACTGTCGGTTCAGTGACGACCGCGATGCCGAGTCTGGCCGCCCGGGCGTCGAGCAGGTCCAGCAGGGGCTGGAGATCGGTCGGACCCTCGGGGCCGAGCAGCTGCCAGCGCCCGAAGACTCTGATGACCGCCAGATCGGCGGCCAGCAGCCACGCTCCGGAGCCCTTCGCGGTGCCTCCTGCTGTCGGCCCCAGGTCGGTCAGCGCGGCGGCCAGCAGGGGTGGCAGCCCGCCAGCGGCCCCCGACAAGGTCGGTCGAGCTCGCAGTATCGCCGGCAGCCCGCGGAGTCGTGGCCTGGAGGTGAGGGGCCGCTCCAGGCCGAGAGTCCGCCTCGCCCGCCAGACCTCGTCGGCCTCGTCGAGCAGATCCCGCCACCTGATGGCCGCGGCCTGGCCGTAGGTCTGGCGGATGGCCGCCAACTGTGCGGCCCGTTCGGTCGGCAGGTTCAGGGTGGCGTCTGCCATCGTGTGTTCCTGGCCGGGCGCCTCGACCAGTTCGACTCCGCAGCCGGTCAGCTCGGCGTCCATGCTGCGCCCCGACTTGGCGAACAGGTCGCGCCAGGCCGAGGGGAGCTCCAGAACAGGTGACAGCTCGGCGGCCAGCGGGTGCGCGGCGTCCCTCCGCCAGCGCCTGTCCGATGAGACCAGTTCCACGCAATGGCCCATTCGCGCGAGCCGCAACGCGGCGGCCAGGGCGACGAGTCCGTCGCCCCGCACGGCGACGCGGAACTGTGGTTGCGAGGGTGGCACCAGTCCATTGTGCCGATGCTGCGGGCTGCCGCGCGGATGACGGGCACAGTTGTGAGATAGCTCTCAGCGAAGGGCTATTTGTCTCTTTATCTGAGACGAGATATTGGTATATGAGACCAAATTGTGCATGCCAAATGGTCCGACCTACCTTCTACCTTGGCTCTCACCGATGGGGGTCATCGTTGAGAGGAATGCCGGGAGATGGCTGAGCACACCGAAGCAGCACGCCGCCCAATGAGGGCTCGCGTGATCTGTATGTGCTGCCGTCCCCGCTGAGAATCCGTCGACCGGCTCGGTGCCGGTCGCAGATGGACCACTGGTCCGTCCTCCCGAAACTTTCAGAAACATCGGCGCAGCTGCGGGCGCTCTGACGTCGCGGCGCGCTGGAAGACGCACTTTCACCAGGAGTAGTTGACATGTCATATAAAAGTCCGGATGATTCCGCCTCCGCCGATCCCGGACAGCCCCCGACGGTGCTTCCGTCCGGTGCTGTGCTGGCTGACGAGGGCATCGAGCAGCAACCACGCGGAGTCAGCCGCCGCACTCTCATCACCGGGGTCGCGGCTGCCGCACTGGGCGGCCTGGTGGTCGGTGGCGCCGTGGGCGGCCTGATCGGGCGCTCGAGTGGACAGCGGGCGGGATCGGCGAGTCAGAACCGTCCGCTGTCGATCATCTACGGCGGGGACGTCTGCGACGCGCCATCGATCGTGGCCAAGGAGAAGGGATTCTTCACCGAGGCCGGACTGGATGTCACCCTGCACCGCACGGTCGGTGACGAGGACATCAAGGCAGCGGTCGGTTCCGGGCAGTACGACGCATCCTCGGGGATCTTCTACTCCTGGCTCAAGCCGGTGGAGGAGGGCCAGAACGTGAAATTCGTGGCCGGGCTGCACGCCGGCTGCCTGAGGCTCGTGGTGCCCAAGACCTTCAAAGGCGAGGTGGCCGCCCTCAAGGGGGCCACGATCGGGATCCCCAGCCTGTCCTCCAGCGCCACGATGTTCTTCTCGATGGATCTGCTGGACGCCGGCATCAACCCCCTTCCGGAGGCCAAGCAGGTCAACTGGAAGGTGCTGGACCCCTCCACCCTGGCCGACGCCCTGAGGCGCGGTCAGGTGGACGCGATCGCCACCTCGGACCCGATCGCCTACCGTCCCGTCCTGGACGGCTACGGAGTCGAGCTGGCCAGCAACATGAGTGGGATGAACAAGCAGGCCTACTGCTGCTGCACCGCGCTCAACGGTGACCTGGTCAAGAACGAGGAGCCGTTGGCGCGCAAACTCATCGAGGCCTGGGCCCGCGGGTCGCGCTACGTGGCCGGCCATGAGGAGGAGGTGGCTCGCATCGAGGTCGACAAGAAGTACGTCGCCGGCGATGTCGCGACCATCACCAAGCTCCTCCAGGGCTATGTCTGGAAGCCGTCGGTCACGCGGTTGAAGGCCTCCCTGCTGCCCGGAATCGAGAAGTTCAAGAAGACCGGCTATCTGGGTTCCTCCGCCGATCCGCAGCAGCTGGCGGATCAGGCGTTCCGGACACTCGGCATCAACTGGTGAGAACGAGGATGGTGAGTGCCGTGTCGGCAATGACGGATGCCGGGTCCCCGAGCGTCGCGCGTGCCCGGACGACCCGCCAGCGCGACAGCCTGCTGGCCGCCGATCCGCGCATTCTTGCGGGCCTGAGAGGCCGGTACGAGGAGCGGACGGCGAGCCCGCGCACGGTGGCGGTCGTGATCGCCGCGTGGTTGGCGACGACCCTGGTGATCTGGCTCGTCCCGGACACCGACTCCTATCAGGTCCATGGCCAGCCGGCGGTGGTGCTTCTCACCGCCGCGGTGACGCTGGCGCTGGCGCTCTGCTGGCTGGTCGCCCGCCGGCCGGATGGGCCGCGGGGGCTGCGGGTCTCGCGCTGGTTGGCACGCTGGGCCAGATGGTGGATCGCGGTGGCTGCGGTGACCCTGCTGTGGGATCTCACCACTGCGAAGACCGGATGGGGCAAGCCGCCCTATCTGCCGCCGCCGGGGCAGCTGCTCACCGAGGCCTGGGCCGACCGGGTGCTGCTCGGTTCCTCGATCGCGCACTCGGCGGGGCTGCTCGGGCTGGGCCTGCTGATCGGGGGAGTCACCGGCCTGACGACCGGCCTGTGGATGGGCTGGTCGCGGCAGGCGGGGTACTGGCTGAACCCGATCGTGAAGTACATCGGGCCGGTGCCCACCCTGGCGTGGATTCCGATCGTCTTCATCGCATTCCCCAACACCTTCTGGGCGGCGGTCTTCCTCGTCTCGCTGACTGTCTGGTTCCCGATGACGGTGCTGACCAATGCCGGCATCCGGTCGGTGCCCAAGGCCTACTTCGATGTCTGCCAGACGCTGGGCGCCTCCCCGAAGTTCCTGGTGCTCAAGGTCTCCCTGCCGGCGGCACTGCCGAATATCTTCACCGGCATCTTCATGGCCCTTCCGACGGCCTTCGTCACGCTGACGATCGCAGAGACGCTGGGGGTCAACTCAGGCCTCGGCTGGTACATCAACTGGAAGAAGGGGTGGAGCGCCTACCCGGCGATGTATGCGGCGATCGTCGTGATGGTGATCTTCTGCGGCACCCTGCTGACTCTCGAACTGGCCATCAGGAACCGCGTCCTGGCATGGCAGAAGGATCTGACGAGATGGTGACCGAGGCCCTAGCAGGTAAGACCACCAACACCCGTGGTGCCATTGATCTGCTCGACATCAGCCAGGCGTTCCTCAGTCATGGGAAGCCGCTGCCGGTGCTCGACCGGGTCAGCCTGTCTGTCCAGCCCGGCAGCTTCGTGAGTCTGGTCGGGCCCTCCGGGTCCGGAAAGTCCACCCTGCTGAGGTTGGCGGCCGGACTCGACAGGCCGCTGACCGGCAGGATCTACGTTGACGGCCACCAGGTCACCGGTCCCGATCCCTCGCGTGGCCTGGTCTTCCAGGACCCGACACTGCTGCCCTGGCTCACGGTGGCGCAGAACATCGGGCTGGGGCCCCAAGTCCAGGGTCACGGAGATGATCCGATCTGGCGCAGCCGCGTCGAGTCGATGATCGAACTCGTCGGGTTGGAGGCTTTCAGTGAGGCCCTGCCCGCCGAGTTGTCCGGGGGAATGGCCCAGCGCGCGTCGCTGGCCCGCGCTCTGGTGACCCGTCCCGAGATCCTGCTGCTCGACGAACCGCTGGGGAAGCTCGATGCCCTCACCCGGTCCACCCTCCAGGCCGAGATCGATCAGTTGTGGCACCGTCAGGGATTCACCGCGCTGATGGTGACCCACGACGTCGAGGAGGCGCTGCTGCTGTCCGACCGGATCGTCGTCTTCTCCGCCAGGCCGGCTCGGGTGCTGGAGGACCTCACCATCGCCCTACCCAGGCCCAGGACCCGGGATGCCCCGGAGTTCCGCCAGTTGCGACGTGACATTCTCGGCCTGCTGTCCTGATCGGGACCGGACCAGGGGTGGCACGCACTGCCGGCCGTGATATGAGTCGCAGGTGACCACTGACCCGATCGTCTGTCTGCACGGCATCACCAGTTCCCACACCACCTGGGGTGGCCTGGTGCTGGCCACCAAGCCGCTCGGCAATGACCCGTACTGCCCCACCCTGCTCGGTCACGGACCGGTGGGCAGACGGCGGAAGATGGCCGGCTACTCTCTGGAGGCATTCGTGGCCGATGTGATGGCCCAGATCAACCGGGCCGGTCTGGACCGCTTCCAGCTGGTGGGCCACTCCTTGGGAGCCCATCTCGCCAGCATGATCGCCGAGCGCTTCCCCGAGAGGATCACCCGCCTGGTGCTCGAGGAGCTGCCGGTCCCGGCCCGTTCCCGTCGCGACCCCGGCCCCGTCTACCACCGCTGGTCGGGCCTCCTCATCAAGATCGGAGCACTGAGAGGCTACAAGGACTACGACCCCGTGATGGTCTCCCGAGTGCTCGACCAGCTCGGCTCCCCGCGACCCGAGTGGTGGCAGCAGCTGCCCAGGCTCACCATGCCGGTGCTGATGATTGGCGGAGGGCCGAGCTCCTACCTCGACCAGAGACGTTTCCAGATGGTCGCCGATGAGCTGCCCGACGCCCGGCTGATCGAGATCGATGGAGGCCACCGGGTGCACATCACGCGCAGTGATGAGTTCCTGGCGCAGGTGGTGCCCTTCCTGATGGCTGACGCTCCCACGCCCTTGGAACATGAGTTGAGCGACTAACGCTCAACTCTTGTTGAATATCCAAGGAGGGGTGTCTAAAGTTAAGTCCATGAGGCTCAAGGAGCCGAGGGTGGAGGTCAGAGATGGCCGCCCGCCCTTCCAGACAACTGACACCACACATAGAGGATGATCACGATGGCACGTAGCTTTGATCCCTTCAGCGAGATGGATCGCCTGTTCTCCGGGGCCTCCCGGACCCCTGCATCGGTCGCCATGCCGATGGACCTGTACCGCAACGACGACTCCTATGTCGCCGAGATCGATCTGCCCGGGGTGGACCCGGCCAGCATCGACATCGACATCGATGGCCAGACCCTCACCATCCGCGCGGAGCGCAGCTCGCACGCTGATGAGCAGTCCCAGTGGCTGACCCGCGAGCGCGCGGCGGGCACCTTCGCCCGTCAGCTCACCCTGGGCAATGGTCTGGCGACCGACAGGATCGGCGCCGATTACTCCGACGGCGTGCTGCGCCTGACGATCCCGGTGGCCGAGACGGCCAAGCCGCGCAAGATCGAGGTGCGCCACAGTGAGGCTGGCACCACGGTCTCCAGCACCACTGAGAAGGCCGGCGTCGAGGCCTGATCCGGGCTGCTGTCCGCTGCGAGTCCAAGGACACACGCCGCCCGCCCCTGATCAGGGGCGGGCGGCGTCGCGTCAGCTGCGGGCCAGCCAGTCGGCGGCCGCGTCGACCACCTCGCGTAACGTCCCTGCAGCATTCAGGGTGATTCCGGCCTCATCGTCTCCCAGCGGCTCGAGGGTGGCGAACTGTGAGTCGACCAGGCTGACGGGCATGAAGTGGGCGCTGCGGGCCGCGACCCGGTGTGCGATGAGATCGCGGTCCCCGGCCAGATGGATGAAGACCAGGCCCGGGCACCCGGCGCGCAGCAGGTCGCGATAGCTGCGCTTGAGCGCGGAGCAACCGGCGATCGCACCCTGGGCGCGATGGTCGTGCAGCCACCGGGCGACCTCCTCCAGCCAGGGACGCCGGTCGGCGTCATCCAGTGGATGACCGGCTGCCATCTTGGCGACATTGCTGGCCGGGTGCAGGTCGTCGCCGTCGATGAAGTCCAGGCCCAGACGCCGGGCGGCCGCGCTGCCGACCGCCGTCTTGCCGCATCCCGCCACGCCCATCACCACGGCGACGACGGGAGCATCCTGTGTTGTCATATCTCCTCCGTGAGACGAGTCCTGGAGACCCCCGTCAGGCTAGTGCCCCCACTGCGACTGCCACGATGGCAGGTCGCGCTGATCGCTAGCATGACGAGTATGGCAAGGGAGTTCCTGGCCCGCAGTGTGTCTGACACGCTTGGCAGGCGGATCGTCGATGAGACCCTGGCTCCGGGGCAGGTGATGACCTTGGAGGAGCTGGAGGAGGAGTTCGGCGTCTCGCGCAGTGTGGCACGAGAGGCGGTCAAGCTGCTGGAGTCGGTTCAGCTGGTCCATTCCCGGCGACGGGTGGGCATCCAGGTGCGCGAGGCCGACCAGTGGGACGCGATGGCTCCCAGGGTCATCGAGTGGCATCTGGCCGGATCCCGCCGTTTCCAGGAGCTGCGCTGGATCAGCGAACTGCGACGCGGGGTCGAGCCGTCCGCCGCCGGTCTGGCCGCCAGCAGGGCCGATGATCAGCAGCGCGCCCAACTCTTCGCGGCGGTCGACGCGATGGCCGATGCCGCGGCTGGTCGAGACCTGAGAGGATTTCTGCGCCACGACGTCGACTTCCATCGGACAATCCTGGAGGCCTCCGGCAATCCCCTGATCGCCTCCCACCAGCAGGTCATCGATGCTGTGCTGGCCGGTCGCACCAGGCTGCTGGCCTTCATGCCCAGCTCTGCGGTCATCGACCTGCACCGGCGGGTGGCCCGGGCGATCGCCGACCGCGATCCCGGTGCCGCGGAGAGGTGGATGCGGGCAGTGCTGGCCGAGGCGCAGGGCGCGATGGGCGCCTGAGCCCCCGCGCGGGGTCGCCTCAGCGCAGGAACAGGGCTCTCAGCCGCGAGGCCGTCAGCCACAGTCCCAGCCCGGTCATCACCAGGAAGTAGAGGGCGTGAGGACCGGTCGCCGCAGTGATGTGGCCCACCGACAGCTGCCTCATCATCTCCACCCCGTGCCACAGCGGCATCGCCTGGACGAGCCACTGGACGGTCTGCGGGTAGACGCTGATCGGGTACAGGGTGGCTGAGAACAGGAACATCGGCAGCATCACGAGGTTGACCATGTCCATCTGCTGAAAGGTCTTCATGAAGCTGGTGATCCCCATCCCGAAGGACGCGAATCCCAGCGCGACCAACAGTGCGGCGGGAATCATCAGCAGCGCCCACCAGCTGGTCACCAGACCCATCACCACCAGCACCGCCATGAACCCCAGGGCGTAGAGCAGTCCGCGCAGCAGAGCGAGCAGGATCTCGCCGATGGCGACGTCCAGAGGTCCCAGAGAGGTCTGCAGCATGGCCTGGTAGAGCTTGGAGAAATTGAGCTTGAAGAAGACATTCCAGGTGGAGTCGTAGATCGCCCCGTTCATCGCCGAGGTGGCCAGCAGGGCCGGGGCGATGTAGGCGGCGTAGGA
This sequence comes from Acidipropionibacterium thoenii DSM 20276, assembly GCF_000423445.1. Classification (GTDB taxonomy): domain Bacteria; phylum Actinomycetota; class Actinomycetes; order Propionibacteriales; family Propionibacteriaceae; genus Acidipropionibacterium; species Acidipropionibacterium thoenii. The sequence continues at coordinate 196,437 of NZ_KE384019.1, forward strand.
GATCGGGTGCCCGCCCGGACCCGCCACGGTGCCGACCAGCCTTCCCATCCCGACTCCCATCGCCAGCAGGTAGAGCACCGGCTCGAAGAATCCGGAGACCAGGACCGCCCAGTTCTGGGACCTGATCGCGCGCAGCCCTCGCTCCAGCACGGCGGTGGTGTTGCCCGAGTACAGGCCGGGTGCCGGGCGGCGTCTCTCCAGCCTCCGGATGATCTGCTGGGTCTGACTGGTCACTGCAGCAGCTTCCGGGTGTAGTTGCGGCATGCCCAGATCATCCCGGTTCCGCTCAGGCCGATGAGCACGACAAGGTGCAGGCCGATCAACCATCCCGGTTCACCGGCACCGTAGCTCACGTCGCGGGCCAGCTGGGTGCCGTGCCAGATGGGGGAGATCCAGCCGATCCACTGCAGGTAGACCGGCATTGCCGACAGCGGGAAATAGGTCCCCGAGAACAGCACCAGCGGGATGACGACGAAGCGCAGCACGAAGTTGAACTCCTCCCCCTCACTGTCCAGACCGGCCGCATAGCCCTGCAGGAGGGCACCGAAGGCCGATGCGGACAGCATGGTGATGGGTACGCACAGCCAGGACCATGTCCCCGGTGCTGCGCCGAAGGCCAGCATGATGAGCCAGAACACCACCGCCTGGCCGAGGAACCGGATCATCACCGCCAGGTGATGTCCCAGGGCGATCTGGGCGGGAGTCACCGGGGTGGCGGCCGGGCCCTGGTAGAGCCGGGTCCAGCGGAAGCCCTGCATCACCGGGTAGGAGAACTCGTTGGCGGCGCTCATGGTCGCGGTCAGCACCATGATCGCAGGGGCGACGAAGATCAGATAGGAGACGCCGTCGATGGTGCGGCCGTTGGCGCTGATGAGGGTGCCCAGCCCGATCCCCATCGCCACCATGTAGAGCAGTGGCTGGCCGATCGACTCGACGACCAGGGACCACATCCACGACCGCATCGACAGCAGCTGCCAGCGGGCCACCTGCCAGATGCCGCGACGGGCCATCCGGGCCGACATCTGATCAGGGCGCAGTGGGGTGCCGCGTTGGGTGATCGCGGAGCCGGCGTCGTGGATGTGGGTGGTCATGGTGGTCAGTCGATGAGAGAGCGGCCGGTCAGGGTGAGGAAGACGTCCTCCAGGCTGGTGCGCCGTACCAGTGAGGTGGCCGGTTGCAGGCCGCGGGAGGTGATCTCGGCCATCGCGGCGTCCCCGGACTCGGCGTAGATGAGGATTCGGTCGGGCAGGACCTCCCGGCGCTGGCCCACGTCATGGAGGGCCGCCACTGCCTCCTCGTTGCGTGACGAGCCGAATCTCAGCTCCAGGACCTCGCGGGAGCAGTACTGGCGGATGAGTTCGGCGGGGGATCCCTCGGCCATGATGCGGCCGTGGTCGACGACGATGAGTCGGTCGCACAACTGCTCGGCCTCGTCCATGAAGTGGGTGGTGACGATGAGAGTGACACCTTGCTCCTTGAGGCGGAACAGCCGGTCCCACAGGATGTGGCGAGCCTGCGGGTCCAGCCCGGTGGTCGGTTCGTCGAGGAGCAGGATGCCGGGTTCGTTGATGAGTCCCCGTGCGATGGTGAGACGGCGTTTCATGCCCCCCGACAGATTGCGGACCTTCTCCTCGGATTTCCCGGTGAGTTGGGCGAAGGCCAGCAGGTCGGCGACCTTCGGGCGCAGCCAGGAGGTCGGCAGGCCGAAGTATCGGCCGTAGACCAGTAGATTCTCGCGGACCTTCAGTTCCTCGTCCAGATTGTCGGACTGTGGGACGACGCCGAGGTGGGCGCGGACCTGGGGACCGCGTTGCTGGGGATCCAGGCCAAGGACCGACAGCTCTCCGCCGGAGCGGCCCAGGGTGCCGCCGATCATCCGCATCGTGGTGGACTTCCCGGCGCCGTTGGGACCCAGCAGACCGAAGGACTCGCCGGGACGGACCTGGAAGTCGATGCTGTCGACGGCCACGAAGTCTCCGTAGACCTTCCGCAGGCCACGGGCGAGGACGACCGGCTGGTCGCCGGGCTGGAGGTCGGGGTGCTCGCTCACCCTCAGGACTGTATCGGGCAGGGGTGACAGGTTCGGGGGGTCGGACTCGACAGTGTGGCGGGGGACTGAACCAGTGCGCAGGCACTATTCTCATGCGGTGCCCACCTCCACTCCGCCACGCTCCGCGCAGGCCACCCGGCGGCACGGCGTCATCGCTGCTTTCATCGCATACGGGCTGTGGGGCGCATTCCCGCTGTACTTCGTCGCGCTGGCTCCGGCCGGTGCCATCGAGATCCTCGCTCATCGCATCGTGTGGACGATGGTCACCTGCGCCATCGTGCTGTCCTTCCGCAGGGACTGGGGCTGGTTGCGCGACCTTCTCCGCCACCCCGCGCTGGCGGCCGGGGTCGCGGGCTCGGGACTGCTCATCACCGTCAACTGGGGCACCTATGTGTGGGCGGTACGGGCCGACCGGACCACCGATGCAGCGCTCGGCTACTTCCTCAACCCGCTGGTCTCGATCGGGCTGGGAGTGCTGATCCTTCACGAACGTCTGCGCAGGCTGCAATGGCTGGCAGTCGGCATCGGACTGGTCGCTGCGATCTATCTGGCGGTCTCGGCCGGCGGCGTGCCGTGGGTGGCGCTCATCCTGGCCCTCACCTTCGGGCTGTACGGGCTGCTGAAGAACCGGGTCGGGGTCACCTTGCAGCCCTGGCAGTCGCTGTGCGCGGAGAGTGCCACGATGGCTCCCTTCGCGTTGGCCTTCCTCATCGCCCTTCAGGTGATGGGCGCCTCCACCTTCCTGGCGCCGGCCGGGGTGCACACCGGGTTGATGGTGGCCTCGGGAGCGGTCACTGCGATCCCACTGCTCTTCTTCGCCGAGGCAGCTCGCACCATTCCGCTGTCGCTGGTCGGACTCATTCAGTTCATGACCCCGGTCCTGCAGCTGCTGGTGGCTGTCCTGCTGCTGCACGAGCAGATGTCGGTGACTCGCTGGACGGGCTTCGGAATCGTGTGGATCGCGCTGATCGTGCTGACGGTCGACTCGGTGCTGGCCACCCGAGCCACCAGCCACGCTCGCGGGTGACTGGCATTCGCAGCGGGACGTCATTCATCGCGATGACACTGGCCCATCCTCAGCCAGGGAGGTCGATTTCTGGCGGGATGTCCAGGAAGGTGCCGGAGAAGGGACTCGAACCCTCACGCCCACGGGGCACAGGAACCTAAATCCTGCGTGTCTACCAATTCCACCACTCCGGCCCGTCCGTCCCCTCGGGGACGGCGGGCAGATCAGCCGGGCACATCAGCACTGAGGGTCAACCAGGGATCAGATCCCCAGTTCCCGGCACAGTTTGTCGACGTGACCGGTGGCGCGCACGTTGTACTGCGCCACCCGAATGATCGCACGGCCGTCGTCCTGGACGTCCACCACGAAGGTCGAGCGGATCACTCCCTCGATCTCCTTACCGTAGACGTTCTTCAGCCCGTAGGCGCCGTAGGCCTTCATGACTGCGGTATCGGCGTCCGACAGCAGGGTGATGGACAGCGACTCCTTGGCGGCGAACTGCTGCAGCCGCTTCTGGGAGTCCGGCGAGATCCCCAGCACGGTGTAGCCGGCTGCGGCGATCGCCTCGTGATGAGTGCTGAAATCAACCGCCTGGACGGTGCACCCGGGGGTCATTGCTGCGGGGTAGAAGTAGACGATCACGCGCTTGCCAGCGAAACCCGAGAGGGTGACGGGGGAGCCATCAGCGTCCGGCAGGGTGAAGTCTGGGGCAATGGAACCGGGGGTGAGGCGCATAGGCATGCGCTCACGATATAGGCTGTCGCCACGGCTTGGTGCACAGGCCGGCGCTCACAACGTCGAATGTCGCCGGGACGGTGAGGACTGCGGTCGGCCAAGGGCCAGCCGTTATCGAGCGGTCGTGTCTCAGGAGGGTTAGATGGCTGGCAGTGGACAGCAGAGCAAGGTGAAGGGCACCCGAACCGTCGAGGAGATCAGGCGGGACATCTCGGTCACGCGGACCAGGACTGCAGCCTTCATCGAGGGGCTGGCGGAGGACTACCACCCGAACGCCATCAAGCACCGCTTCGTCGAGGATGCCAAGGCCACCGCCCAGGACAAGTACGAGACGGTCCGCGACGGGTTGGTCTCCCAGGTCAAGGACGACGAGGGGCAGTGGCGGGTCGACCGTCTGAAGCTGGCCGGTGCCGTCAGTGCAGCAGGAACCTTCGGGATTCTCGTGCTGCGTGCCATCGTGGGTCGTCTCACCGGTGCGACCGCCCGCAGGAAGTTGCAGAAGTCCCAGGCCAAGGCCGCCAAGAAGGCCAGCAGGACAGCCAAGAAGGCCGCCAAAACGGCCAGGAAGACGGCTCGGAAGACGGCCAAGACCGCCAAGAAGGACGCCAGGAAGACAGCCAAGGCCGCGAAGAAGCAGGCCAGGCGCGCCTCGAGGTAAGCGTCCTGCAGCCAGAGATCAGCTCTGAGCATGACCCTGAAGGCGGTCGCTGGGCATCCCATCCGGATGCTCGGCGACCGCCTTCTGCTCTGTCAGGAGGCGGCTGCAGCGCGGCACCGGTGGCCGATCTCGGCACTCCGCAGGCCTTCCGCCGGTCAGCCACAGGGCTCTGAGAAGGGGACACTCCGGCCGGCACTGCCCGATATCGACTCGACACATCTCTCGTGAAACCGCTACTGACGCTGATAGCATGACTTCACCGCATGGCACGGGAAAGTGTTCGAGCAACTGACCCGGCCCATTCAAAGGAGAATGAGTGATGTCCGTTTCACGTCGTACTTTCCTCGCCGGCCTCGGAGGTCTCGGTTCGGCTGCAGTGCTCAGCGCCTGCGGATCCAGCTCCGATTCCGGTTCATCGGCCTCCCCGAGTGCCGATTTCAGTGGCAAGGGTCCCATTACCTTCGCGATGGGCAAGGACACCACAGGAACGCTTCAGAAGATCATCGACGGTTGGAACAAGGACCATCCCGATGAGAAGGTCACGTTCACCGAGCTCTCGGAGTCCGCAGACGATCAGCGGACCTCGATGATCCAGAACTTCCAGGTGAAGTCGAGTGCCTACTCGGTGCTGGCCGTCGATCCGATCTGGACCGCGGAGTTCGCCTCCCACCAGTGGCTCCTCCCGCTGCCGGCGGACACCGACACCTCGGCCTACCTGAAGTCCAGCGTCGACGCGGCCACCTACTTCAAGAAGCTCTACGGGATCCCCTTCGTCACCAATGCCCAGCTGCTCTTCTACCGCAAGGACCTGCTGGACGCCGCGGGGGTCGGTGTACCGACCACGTGGGACGAGATGTGGGCGGCCTGGGACAAGGTCAAGGGCACCTCGGCCGCCAAGGGGATGTCGGCCTACTCCGGCCAGTTCGCCAAGTATGAGGGGCTGACGGTGAACTTCTCATCGGCGGTCGCCTCGGCAGGCGGCAAGCTCTTCGACGATGCCGGCAAGCCGACCGCCGACAGCGACGGCGCCAAGGCGGGTCTGCAGGCCATCGTTGACGGATTCGCCAAGGGTTACATCCCCAAGGAGGCGTTGACCTACAAGGAGGAGGAGTCGCGCCAGGCCTTCCAGGACGGCAAGCTGATGTTCCTGCAGAACTGGCCCTATGTGTGGGCGAAGGCGGTGGCCACCGACGGTTCCTCGAAGGTCGCCGGCAAGTTCAACGTCGCCCCGGTCCCCGGCATCGGTTCCGGCACCGGGACCACCATCCTCGGTGGCTACCACCTGGGGGTCTCGGCCTATGCCAAGAACAAGGCCAGCGCGCTGGCCTTCGCCAAGTACATGGCCTCCGCGGGGCCGCAGAAGGCGTGGGCGATCTCGGGCTCCAGGGCGCCGATCCTCACATCCCTCTATGAGGACGCCGATCTCATCAAGCAGATGCCCTACACCCCGACCCTCAAGAAGGCTCTCGACAACGCCGGCACCCGGCCCAAGGTGCACAACTACGGCGACGTCACCCAGGCCATCCAGAACGCTGTCTACCCGGCACTCGGCGGTTCCCCGGCCGTCGACGCTGCGCTGCAGGGCCTGCAGACGAAGCTCGAGGCACTGGCGTCATGAGCCGGGCGAAGCTGTCGTCCGAGGAGCGCAAGGAGGAGCGGTTCGCCTACCTGCTGTTGCTGCCGACGCTGTTCGTGCTGGCCCTGGTGGTCGGCTTCCCGCTCATCCTGTCGCTGTGGCAGTCGTTGTTCCGCGGCGCCTCGGGAGTCGATCCGAACACCGGGCTGGTGGAGAAGGGCGACACCTTCGTCGGGCTGGGCAACTACACCGCGGTGTTCACCGCCGCCGATGCCTCCGGACAGTTCTGGAATGCGTTCTGGAACACCACCTTCTTCACCGTCATCGGGGTGACCATCGAGACCGTCCTCGGCGTCCTGATGGCCCTCATCATGGTGCGGGGGATGCGCGGGCTGGGCTGGGTGAGGGCCGGCATCCTGGTGCCCTGGGCGATCCCGACGATCGTCTCGGCGCTGATGTGGAAGCTGATCTTCAACGCCGACGGGGTGGCCAACAGCCTGCTGGGTACCCAGATCCTGTGGACCACCGAGGGTTGGCAGGCCAAGGCGGCGGTGCTGATCGCCGACATCTGGAAGACCGCCCCCTACATCGGCCTGCTCACCCTGGCCGGCCTGCAGACCATCGACACCCAGGTCTACGAGGCGGCGAAGGTCGACGGCTCCAGTCCGTGGCAGTCCTTCTGGCGGATCACCCTGCCGCTGGTGAAACCGGTGCTGGTGGTGGCGGTGCTGTTCCGCACCCTGGACGCCATGAGGATGTTCGACCTGCCCTACGGCCTGTTGGGGATGCTCGACTCCGGCAAGACCCTCTCGATGCTGTCGTGGTATCAGGCCGGTCAGTCCAGATTCGGTGAGGCGGCGGCCTACTCGCTGTACCTGTTCGCCTACATCTGCCTCATCGTGCTGGTCTTCGTGCGGGTACTGGGTGCCGACATCATGGGCACCCAGAAGGTGGAGCGCAAGAAGACCAAGCGCTCCAGAAAGGGGATCGGCCGCGGGGATGACGCCGGTTCTGCGGCAGCTGCCGAGAAGGTCGGCGCGGTGACGGGAGGTGCCTCATGAAGGCCCACGAGATCGACACCGACCAGCTGGTGGAGGTGCGGCGCCGTAACCGCAAACCCTCGAAGATCCTGGGCCGGATCCTCACCTGGCTGGGGATCATCATGATCGTGGTCTACTGCCTGGCACCCTTCTACTGGATGATCGTCTCCTCGCTGAGGCTGCCATCGATGGGGTTGAGCACCTCGATCATTCCCAACCCGGTCAGTCTGGACAACTTCAAGGGAGTCTTCCAGGGCAAGAACCACTTCGGGCGGGCGCTGCTCAACTCACTGATCGTGGCGGGGCTCACGACGATCCTGGTTCTGGTGGTCGGTACGGTGGCGGCCTATGCGATGGCACGGTTGAGGTTTCGTGGCAAGTCGCTGGTGCTGTTCGCCATCATCGCGACCTCGATGTTCCCGGTCGTGACGCTCATCGTGCCGCTGCTGAGGTTGTTCACCGGCGGATACCCGTTCTTCCCCTTCGACTGGATCAACACCTACCAGGCGATGATTCTGCCGTCGATCAGCTTCTGCCTGCCGCTGGCGGTGTGGACCTTGAACGCCTACTTCCTGCAGCTTCCCCATGAGTTGGAGGAGTCGGCGATGGTCGACGGTGCCTCTCGCGGCCAGGCCTTCCGGAAGGTGATCCTGCCGCTGGCGGCCCCCGGTGTGTTCACCACGGCGATCATCACCTTCATCGCGGCCTGGAATGAGTTCCTCATTGCGTTGACGATGGTCAATGACAATGTGCACATGACGGCCAATGTGGCGATCTCGAAGTTCACCGGGGTCTCCGGCTATGACACCCCCTACGGCACGATCATGGCCGCCGGAGTCATCGTCACGGTCCCGTTGCTCATCGTGGTGCTGATCTTCCAGCGTCGGATCGTGGGCGGGCTGGCCGCCGGATCGCTGAAGTAGCAGCTGCTGGTGGAGGGCTGTCGCTGCACAGTGACGAGAATCCCGGCAGTCGGGGTCGGGGTCCGAGGTGGGCCCGGGCCCCCGGACTGCCGGGATTCTCCTGTCCTGGGTGAGGTGTGGTGAGATCCTGCCGGAACTCAGCGCGCGTAACGCCGGGCGAAGGCGGACAGCAGTCGGTGGGACTCCTCGACATCGGCGGTGTCCACCTGTTCGATGAGGGAGTCCATCGTGGCGGGGTCGAAGTAGCCGTTGGTGCGATAGATGCGGATCCGTTGGGTGATCCCGGCGATATCCAGCTCGGGATGGAACTGGGTGGCGTAGAGGTTCTCCTTGATCCGGAACATCTGTACCGGGGCCGCGGTCCCGGTCGCCAGCAGGACCGCCCCCTGGGGGAGTCGGCGCACCGCCTCCTTGTGGCCGACGAAGGCGTCGAAGGTGTCGGAGACTCCCGAGGCCTGCACCAGCGGGTCGGCGCGGCCGGCGTCTGTGAGGGTGACGGTGATCGCCCCGATCGGCTCGGGATAGGTGTGATCGATGAGCCCGCCCTGGTGGACGCCGAGGGTGCCCACCCCGTAGCAGGCGCCGAAGAAGGGGAAGTCGGCGTCGACCACCCGGTCCAGCAGCCCGGACAGGTCGGCCTCGGCGCGCACCTGGTCGGGTGACTTCTTCCAGTCGGGATCGGAGGTGCTGTAGGGGCTGCCGCCCACGATGACCCCCGACAGGTCGGCCAGCTCGATCTGCGGTAGCGAGCTGCGGTCCAACTGGACATAGACGACGTCGTCAGGTCCCAGTTCGCAGTAGCGCAGCATGGCCTTGTACTCGGCACGGGCGGCGTCGTCCTCGGGACGGGTGGCGATCAGCAGGAACGGTTTCACGGTGATCCTTCTGGACCAGCGGCGGCCCTGAGATGGGGGTGTTCGAGGTGGAGAAAAGGCCTCTCCACTGGGGAGAGGCCTTCTGCTCGGTGCGCCGCGAGGGACTCGAACCCTCAACCCGCTGATTAAGAGTCAGCTGCTCTGCCAATTGAGCTAGCAGCGCCGGCGAGAGAAAACAGTACCGCAGAGCGGCCGTCTTCCCAAATCGGCTGTCAGGACCGGTCAGCTCTGACGGCGTCGATCCGACGGGATCGGAGGGCCTCGACATCGGGCAGTTCGATGGATTCCAGGTGCTGCCCCAGGGCCACCGACAGCAGGTGGTCGGCCAGGTCGGGATTGCGCGCCAGGATCGGTCCGTGCGGGTAGATGCCGATCACCCGGCCCTGCACGGCGCCGTCGGTCTGGCCATCCCCGTTGCCCCAGCCGATCTCCATCGAGGCGAGCGGGGTGGCGTCGGTGCCCAGTTCGCTCCAGCCGCTGTGATTCTCGAATCCGGTCACCAGGGAGACCGACCCGTCGGGCATCCTCCAGTGCGACAGGGACTCCCCGACGGCTCGCTCCGGCCCCCTGCGGGTCGTGATGTCGAGCAGTCCCAGACCATCGACGCCCCTGTCGTGGGTGCCGTTGGTGAAGCTCCTTCCGCAGATCTGGTAGCCGGCGCATACCGCGAAGAGCACTGCACCATTGTCCAGGGCGGTGAACAATCCGCCATCGGCCTTGAGCTCGTGGACAGCGGTCGTCTGGGCGGCGTCCTCCCCGCCTCCCAACAGGTAGACCGACCCGTCGGTGGGCACCGGATCACCGGGGGCGATCCGGACCAGTTCGGCCTCGATCCCGCGTAGCTGAAGGCGTCTGGTCAGGACGAGGGCGTTGCCCTGATCACCGTGGGCGCCGAGCAACGACGGGTAGAGCAGGACGATCCTCACTGCTGCGGCGCTCATGCCAGTCCTCCAAGTTGACGCAGCTGCTGGAACGGGGTGGAGCTGGACAGCACGTCGATCGGGTGGTCGGCGTCCCAGTGACCGTCCAGCAGCGGTGAGTCGAGGGCCTCCGCCAGGTCCTCGATGACGACATGGTCGATGCCGGAGTAGTCCAGTCGCACCGCCAGGTCCAGTGCCCGGGGACCCGAACAGATCACCGTCCGTCCGGTCAGCTCTCCGAAGTCGACGTCCCACAACCAGGAGAGGTCCCTGCCGTCTCCGGCGGCGGCGTCGATGGCCAGAACCAGCGGGTCCGAGACGGCGAGCGGAAGGCACTCTGTCCAGCTGGCCGGGTTGTTCGCCAGCAGCAGCTGTACCGTTGTCCCCGACACGGTGGCGGTGGCATAGCGCCCGGCCGGGGAGATGACGGTGCGCATCCCGGCCAGCGCGGCATCGGGGGAGATGCCGATCTCGACGGCGGCGGCCAGTGCGCAGGTGGCATTGGTGAGGTTGAAGTGGCCGGGCAGCTGGAGGCCGAGGCGGTGCCGGTCCCCCTTGCGGGAGACCGCCTCATCGCCGTCCACCCACCAGTCGGCCTCGGGCTGACTGAGCGGACAGTCCGGACAGTGCCATCTGGCGGTCTCCCGGATGAGTACCCCGCCGCAATTGGGACACAGTGTGGAATCGGCGGTCCAGCGGGGGTTGGTGTCCACCCAGACCACCGCTCGGGCGCGCTGGCAGACCCACACGATGAGAGGATCTGCGGAGCTCGCGATGACCATCGGGCCGTCGGGACCGGCAGCGGCCAGAGCGGCCCGCCAATCGCGTCCCAGGAAGGCCATCTCGTGGTTGTGGTCTGACTGTTCACGGCTGAAGTTGAGCAGCACCAGGATCTCAGGATGACCCAGCCGCACGGTGTCGGCGACCACCCGCTCGTCGGTCTCCAGAATCGCGACCGGAGCGTGCAGCGACCTCCCGAGGGTCGAGACGATGCCGTGGTGGAGGTTCGCACCGTCGGCATTGGTGATCACCTGGGAGCCGTCGTCGCCCAGTCCGTTGCGGATGGCGGCGGTCAGCAGATGGGTTGTGGTGGTCTTGCCGTTCGTGCCGGTGACGGCGGCGATCCGGCGGGAGGCGATGAGTTCGGCGAAGGCCTTGGGATCCAGTGTGGTGGTGACCCGGCCCCCGATGGAGGCTCCCGATCCCCGGCCGGTCAGCCGTGAGGCCAGAGCTGCGGTTCGCCCTGCCAGCAGTGCCGTCCCCAGCCGGAAGGAGGAACGCTGGCGGGAATGCCGGAGGAATCGGGACTCACTGCTCATGGCCCCATCATGGCAGTCTGGCGAAACCCGGATCTCAGCGGTCGGGGTTGTCTGCTGCGCTCAAAAAACTGTCAGTCCCGGCTGGCATCGTGGATGGCATGAACAACGCGAACCGTGCGGAACCGGGTGAGGCGATGGCCGCCGCCCTGGCGCGCCTGCCGGTGAGTCGTGGTTTCGGGCCGGGGATGGGCTTCGGGGACGGCGTGAGCGGTGAGGATCTGTCCCCGCGTCCTGGCCGGGCGGTCCATCCGGGGTTGGAGGTGTTGTTCCCCAGCGGTCTGAGGCCGGAGGTCTACTGCCTCAACGGGTCGGCCCAGGTGGGTCTGGGACTGCTGCTGGACGGCTGGTGCGCGGTGGTGGGGCTTCCCGAGCTGGGGGTCGAGGCGGCTCGCGAGTGGGGGGTCGAACTGTCTCGGATGGTGCTCATCCCCGATCCGGGGTCGTGGCTGGAGACAGTCGCCACACTTATCGAGGGGTTGGATGTCGTGCTCGCCGTCGCCCCGCCGTCCATCGCCCCGGCGGCCGCCCAGCGGCTGGTCGCTCGACTGCGTTCCAGGGGGTCCAGCCTGGTGGTGCTGGGGGACTGGCCCCATGCCCATGCCCGGATCGATGTGCGGACGCTGGGCTGGCAGGGGTTGGGTCGCGGTTACGGGGCGTTGGAGTCCCAGCGTCTGGAGGTCGCCGTGACCCGCCACCACAGCCGCCGGACCGTCACCCTGGTGCGGGGCGCCGAGGGCATCACGGTGGCAGACGATCAGGATCGGGGCAGCGGGGGAGTGGGGAGATCCCCGGCATGAGTAACCCCGGGGTGGGTGGCGCGGGGCCCTCTCCACGACAGATGCGTCCCCCGAGAGTGATGCTGGTCCGGGTGCCGGACTGGCGGATCCGGGCTGTTCAGATGACCACCGATCACACCGATCCACTGATCGTCGCCGAGAAGGGCAGAGTGCTCAGCTGCTGCGATCAGGCCGCCGCCGAGGGGGTGCTGCCGGGCCTGCGGGTGCGCGCTGCCCAGCTGCGCTGCCCGCAGGCCCAGGTGGTGAGCTATGACCCGCGAGTGGAGGAGGAGTGCTTCGCCCCGGTCGTCGCCAGGATCGAGGAACGGGTCGCACCGAGGGTCCACGTGCTGAGGCCCGGCACGGCAGTGGTGGCGGTGGGCGGCCCGGCCCGGTTCTATGGCGGGGAGCTGGCTGCGGCGCAGCGGCTGAGGCAGGTGCTGGACGCCGAGGGCTGGTCGGATGCCACCGTGGGGGTGGCCGATGGGATGTTCGCCGCAGAGCAGGCGGCTCTGCGGGCCGGCCCGATCCGCATCGTCGGCGCCGGGGGGAGCCGGAGGTTCCTGGCTGATCTGGAGATCGGTGCCCTGATCGGCTCGATGGCAGGGATCGGCTCGCCCGGGGGGCCCGACTCAACCGGAGGTTCCGGTCAGGGTGACGGCACAGAGCTGGTTGTCGCGCTGCGCACCCTGGGGCTGCGCACCCTGGGTCTGCTCGCCGGTCTCACCCGTGAGCAGGCCGCCAGCCGGTTCGGACAGGCCGGCCGGCTTGCCCATCAGTACGCCCTCGGACTGGATCCGCGGCCGTTGGTCCCGCACCGCGCCGATCATGACGACTCTGTCGAGATCACTTTCGAGGAGCCGGTGGCCTCCGCCGAACAGTTGGAGACGCTGGTGCGCCCGGCGCTGGTGGAACTGATCGCTGAGATCGGCAACCGCGGGCTGATCTGCGACACGGTGCGCATCCGGATCCGCTCGACCGCCGGACTGTCGGAACACACCTGGCGTCACCCCTGGCAGTTCGACTCCGAGGACCTGGTGTCCCGGGTCGCCTGGCAGGTGGAGGAGCTGCCCCACCCGCGCATGGACACCGCCGAGGAGGTCGTCTGCGAGTACTCCACCGGCGTCCAGGCGGTCCAGCTGATCCCTGCCTGTCGCCCGCTGGCCGATCATGCCGAGGGACTGTTCGGCGCCCGGCCGGCCGAGCATCTGGTGCAGATCCTCACTCGGCTGCAGAGCCGACTCGGGCCCTCGGCAGTGCTCACTCCCAGCGTCACCGGGGGCCGGCTGCTCACTGAGAGACGCCGTCTGACCCCCTTCGGTTCGCTGCCCGATGACGGTTCGCGGCCCCGCGGGGAACAGCCCTGGCCGGGACGGCTGACCGGTCCGGCTCCCGGCGTCATCTATTCCCAACCGGTCCCGGCGCGGATCGAGACCCTCGACGGGCAGCCGGTGCATCCGGTGGACGCGGCCGAGGGCCCGACGGGTGTCGATGGGCCGGGTGGGCTGGATGCCGAGCCTGGCTGGCTGGTCATCGAGGGCAGCGGCCGTGCCAGGGTGATCTCCTGGGCCGGCCCCTGGCCGGTCCGCCAGCACTGGTGGACCGATCGGGGCGTCGACCTGAACCGCTACCAGATCGTCACCGCCGACCAGCAGGCCTGGGTGCTGGTGGCGGCGTCCTCCTCGTGGTGGGCGGAGGCCCGCTATGACTGAGATCGCCGGCACTGGGTTCTCAGCAGCGGGGGTGTGCCATGACCTATGACAACCCGCCGATCTCCTGGTCGGAGCTGGAACGCCGGATGGAGGGGAAGTCTCCCGATGAGGAGGATGCCCCCAGCCACCGCCGCCGTGAGCACTTCGCGGCTCATCCGGAGCGGCCGCAGGGGCCGGTGGTGCCCTATGCCGAACTGCACTGCCACTCCTACTACAGCTTCCTGGACGGTGCATCCAGCCCCGAGGATCTGGTCTGTCGGGCCGTCGAGCTCGGCCTGTCCGGACTGTCGCTGACCGACCACGACGGGCTGTACGGGGTGGTGCGGATGGCCGAGGCCGCCGAGGCCTGCGGGCTGCCCACCTCGATCGGATCTGAGCTGTCGATCGGCCTACCGGCCCCCCAGAACGGGGTGGCCGACCCGGTGGGCAGTCATCTGCTGGTGCTGGCCCGCGGAGCAGAGGGCTACCGCAGGCTGGCCGGCGCGATGACCGAGGCCTATCTCACCGAGGAGGCCGAGAAGGGCCGGCCGGTCTACGACCTGAACAGCCTCGCCGGTCAGGCCGACGGGCACTGGATCGTCCTCACCGGATGCCGCAAGGGAGCGGTCCGCCAAGGTCTGGTCCGTGGCGGGGCCGAGCTGGCCGGGCGGGAGCTGGACCGGCTGGTCCAGTTGTTCGGGCACGGCAATGTCGTCGTGGAACTCACCGACCACCGGCGTCCCTCCGACTCGCACGACAATGACCTGCTGGCTGGGTTGGCGGCAGATCGTGAGCTGGCAGTGGTGGCGACCAACGATGTCCACTACGCCGGTGCCGAGCAGTTCGAGATCTCCTGCGCGCTGGCGGCGGTGCGGGCCCGTCGCACCCTCGACGAGATGGACGGCTGGCTGCCGGCCGGGCCGGTCGCCCGGATGCGCAGCGGCTCCGAGATGGCCCGACTGTTCGCCCGCTACCCGGGTGCGGTGGAGCGCAGCGTGGAGATCGCCGAACAGACCCAGTTCTCGCTGCGGGCCAGCCGTCCCCAGATGCCCGAGCAGAAGGTGCCCGCCGGTCACACCCCGATGAGCTGGCTACGCCATCTGGTCGACATCGGCTGCGCACGGTTCTACCGGGACGATCCGGTGGCCAGACGGCGTCTGGACGAGGAGTTGGAGGTCATCGAGTCGAAGGACTTCGCCGGATACTTCCTCATCGTCCATGACATCGTCGAGTTCGCCCACGGCCACGACATCATGTGCCAGGGCCGCGGCTCGGCGGCCGCCTCGGCGGTCTGCTACGTGCTCGGGATCACCGTCGTCGACCCGGTCTTCTACCGACTGCCCTTCGAGCGGTTCCTCTCGGCGCTGCGCGAGGAGGAGCCCGACATCGATGTCGATTTCGACGCCCGGCGCCGCGAGAAGGTGATCCAGTACGTCTACACCAGGTATGGCCGCCACTACGCCGCCCAGGTGGCCAATGTCATCAGCTACCGGCCCAAGAATGCGATCCGCGACATGGCCAAGGTGCTGGGCTACTCCCAGGGCCAGCAGGACGCCTGGTCGCGTCAGGTGGAGCACTGGGGATCCCGCATCAGCGGCCGGGAGGGGGCCGAGAAGATTCCCGAGCGGGTCCGGGAACTGGCTGACAAGGTGCTCGGCTTCCCCCGCCACCTGGGCATCCACTCGGCCGGAATGGTGCTCACCCGGCATGCGGTCGGCCAGGTGTGCCCCATCGAGCCGGCCCGGATGGCGGGGCGCACCGTGCTGCAGTGGGACAAGGAGGACTGCGCCTGGATGGGGCTGGTGAAGTTCGACCTGCTCGGGCTGGGGATGCTCGCCGCCCTCCAGCACACCTTCGATCTGGTCGCCGAGCACTGCGGGGAGAGCTGGACGATGCAGTCGATCCCGCGCAACGAGCCAGGTGTCTACGACATGTTGTGCCGGGCCGACACGATCGGCATCTTCCAGGTCGAGAGCCGCGCCCAGATCGGTACCCTGCCCCGGCTGAAGCCGCGTTGCTTCTACGACCTTGCCGTGGAGATCGGGCTGATCCGCCCCGGCCCGATCCAGGGCGGGGCGGTCCACCCCTACATCCGTCGGCGCACCGGGGTGGATCCGGTGACATACCCGCATCCGATGCTGGAGCCGGTGCTCAAGCGCACCCTGGGCATCCCACTGTTCCAGGAGCAGCTGATGCAGATGGCCACCACGGTGGGCAACTGCACCGCCGCCGACGCCGACCTGCTGCGCCGTGCGATGGGTTCCAAGCGCGGGGTGGAGCGAATCGACTCGCTGCGCGCCAAACTGTTCGAGGGGATGGCGGCCAACGGCATCGCCGACGACGTGGCCCAGGAGATCTACAACCGGATCGAGTCCTTCGCCAATTTCGGCTTCGCGGAGTCCCACTCGCTGAGCTTCGCGGTGCTGGTCTACGCCTCCTCGTGGTTGAAGCTGCACTACCCGGCGGCCTACCTGGCCGGTCTGCTGCGCTCCCAGCCGATGGGCTTCTACTCACCGGCCACCCTGGTGGCCGACGCCCGCCGGCACGGTGTGACGGTGCTCAAGCCCGATCTGATGGTCTCAGGGGTGCAGGCCGGTCTGGAACTGGAGCGTCGCGACGGCGGTGGGAGGTGGGGGAGGGGGGACGTCTCCCGCGGCACCGCGGGCGGGCGCTCCGACTGCCTGCTCGACCACACCGAGGAGCAGATCGGCGAGTTCGACGCCGACGCTCCCGACGACACCGGATCGCACCGCCGCGACGGGGGGCTGGTGGTGCGGCTGGGACTGGCCGACGTCTCGGCGATCTCGGTGGATGCTGCCGAGCAGATCGTCGCCGAGCGCGACGGTCAACCATTCGGCAGCCTCACCGATCTGGTGCGCAGGGTGGGGTTGGAGCCGGACCAGGTGGAGGCGCTCTCACTGGCCGGGGCCCTCGACCGGTTGGCGGGGTCTCGCCGTGGAGCGCTGTGGCAGTCCGGGCAGCTGGACGGAGTGGAGCCGGGGCAGTTGGACATCGAGGTGTGCAGTCAGCCGCCGCTGCTGCCCGAGCCGAGCCCGGTGGAGTTGCTGGGTCATGATCTGCGCTCGACCGGGATCAGTACCGCCGACCATCCGATGCGTCACCTGCGTTCGGCGATGACCGAGCGTGGCGTGCTGCAGATCGCGGCGCTGGGACAGGTGGAGGCGGGACGCCGCATCGAGGTGGCCGGGGTGGTGACCCATCGGCAGCGTCCGGCCACCGCCGGTGGCATCACCTTCATCAATCTCGAGGATGAGACCGGGCTGCTCAACGTCATCGTCACCGCCGGGGCCTGGAAGCGCTACCGGCAGGTGGCGCTGACCAGTTCGGGGATGGTGATCAGAGGAATTCTGGAGCGTGGCGACCAGGGGGTCATGAACCTCTACGCCGATCGTCTGGAGAGCCTGCAGATGGGCGTCGTCATCTCCTCCAGGAACTTCCGATGAGGTCAGCTCGGACTCGTGGTCGCGATGGCCGCCGGAGTCTCGTGCTCAGCCCCTGGGTCCCGGGTGGACCCGAGGACCGGGATCGCTGAGCGGAGAAGCCGACAGCTCAGACGTAACCGGCCGGTACCAGAAGATCCCACTGCACCCCGAAGCGGTCCCTGATCCGCCCATAGTGGTCTCCCCATGGTGCCTTGGCGAAGGCCATGGTGACCTCCGCCCCGGTGTCGGTGAGCTTGCCGATGAGCGCCTCGCCGGTCTCGACGGCGTCCAGACTGATGAGGAATGAGTAGACCTGCGAGGTCAGACCCGGCATGGTCCCGTCAGGACTCGGCATCGAGTCACCTCCTGCCAAGGTCACCAGGCCGTCATGCAGCTGAGCGTGCGCGACGGCCTGGGCGGGCGGGTCCATCGGGAACTGGGTGGTGGGCATGTCACCGTAGTGGCCGATCTCCAGCTCGCCGCCGAAGACCTCCTGGTAGTAGTGGAAGGCCTCGTCGGCCGTGCCGGGGAAACTGATGTAGGGGGTGAAGGCGGGAGCTGCCATGGCGTTGTCCCTTCGTGATGCCCTGGTGGGCGAGGACTGGGTTGCGGTCACGCTATCAACCGAAGGGGTGACTCAGAGCACCTCGACGAGGTGGACGACGGCGACCACGACGGCCACCGCGGTGAGTCCGTAGCCGACCGACAGCAGGGTGAGGGGTTGGCGGATGGCCGCTCCGAACCGGGCCCAGTTGGGCAGTTTCTCGCGGGGCACGGTGTCCCAGGACTGCTCGGTGGCCTCGGCCCGCGACAGCGCGATGTGGGACAGCACGAGGCCGGGGAGGGGCACCAGCATCGACAGCCAGACCAGGCCGTTGGACATCGCCCTGATGTCCAGTACCCCGGTCAGTGCCAGAACCACCTCGGTCAGTACTGCGGCTCCGGCCAGCACGGTCATCACGAGGGCCGCCCGGTGGGTGCGGATCGGTTCGGCGTCCTGGTTGAGCACGGTCATCTCACGCGTCTCGGAGGCCGCGACCAGGGGCGCCGGGTCGGAGGCGGCGGCGTCGCCGGCCACCAGCCCTTCGCCGAACTGGGACAGCACATTCTCCTGGTGACCCTCGCGGCGAACCCGGGAGTGCAGATAGGAGTAACCGAAGTAGATGACGAAACCGACCAGCAGCCAGACGATGAATCGCAGCCAGGTCTCCACCGCCAGGTTGGACATCAACCAGAGGCACAGCACCCCGGAGATGATCGGTAGGGCAGGGGAGAAGGGGACGGTGAAACCGCGCTTGAGATCGGGGAAGCGTTTGCGCTGGACCGGTATCGAGAAGCTCACCAGCACGAAGGCGCTCAGGGTGCCGATGTTGATCATCTCGGAGAGCTGGTCGACATCGGCCAGTGCGGCCACGACGGCGACGACCACGCCGCAGATGATCTGCAGCAGAGCAGGGGTGCCGCGCTTCGAGGTGCGGGAGACCTGGCGGGGCATCAGGCCGTCGCGGCTCATCGAGAACACCACCCGAGTCAGTCCGAGCAGCAGCACCATGATGACGGTGGTCAGCCCGATGAGGATGCCGATGGTGATGAGGGTTCCCACCCAGTTGGCGCCGACCAGTTTGAAGGCGGTGGCCAGCGAGACGTCCTTCTGGGTGGCCATCGTCTTGTAGGAGACCATCCCGGTGACCACGATGGTCACCGCGATGTAGAGCGCCGAGACCAGCGCCAGGCCGCCGAAGATGCCGCGCGGCAGTGTCTTCTGCGGGTCCTTGGCCTCCTCAGCGGTGGTGGCGACGATGTCGAAGCCGATGAAGGCGAAGAAGACCAGGGCGGCAGCCCCCATCAGCCCGTAGGCGCCGTAGCGGGTGGGCTCGGCGCCGGAGAGGAAGGAGAACAGGCTCTGCCCCAGAACCCCGGTGGCCGATCCGTCGGGGTTGGGCTCGGAGGGTGGGAAGAAGGGGGTGAAGTTGGAGGCCTTCACGTAGAAGGCGCCTGCCACGATGATGAACAGGGTCACCGAGATCTTGATCGCGGTGAGAATCCCGTTGACCCGCGATGTCAGTTTGGTGCCCAGCACCAGCAGGACCGTGAAGAAGGCCACGATGAGGGCCGGCGGCCAGGAGACGCTGACCGAGCCGATGGAGAACTCGGTGGCCACCCCGATGTGGAGGAATCCGAAGACGTCGGACAGGTAGATGCCCCAGTACTTCGAGATCACCGATGCGGCCATCAGCATCTCGAGAATGAGATCCCAGCCGATCACCCAGGCCAGCAGCTCGCCCAGCGACAGGTAGGAGAAGGTGTACGCCGAACCGGAGACCGGTACCGAGGAGGCGAACTCGGCGTAGTTCATCACGGCCAGGCCGCAGATGACCGCGGCAATGACGAAGGAGATGATGACCGAGGGGCCGGCGTAGAGCGCGGCGGCCTGAGCCCCGACCGAGAAGATCCCGGCGCCCACCGCTACCGCGACACCCATCACGGCGATATCCATCGGCCCGAGTTCACGTTTGAGGCTGCGTTCCGGGTCGCCGAGATCCTCCTCGACCTGGTGCAACCCCTTTCTGACCAGCAGCGACATACCCAGCTTCTCCTGTCTGGCGGCCGATCGAGTGGTGACCGCACCAAGCAGAAAGGCTATCTTCGCGCAGTGCGGAGATGAGACGCGGGGGTCGCATCGTGGACCATCCCGGTCCATCGGCGAGCCGGAGTCAGTCGAGACGGCGTGCCAGGTACCGTCCGGTGACGGTGCTGCTGGCGGCCAGCTCGCGCGGTGTGCCCGCGAAGTCGACCAGCCCGCCGTGGTGGCCGGCCCCCGGGCCCAGGTCGATCACCCAGTCCGCATGGGCGATGACCGCCAGATGGTGCTCGATGACGATGACCGAACGCCCGGCATCGACCAACTGGTCGAGCAGCCTCAGCAGGACGTCGATATCGGCCGGGTGCAGGCCGCTGGTCGGTTCGTCGAGCACGAACAGACCGCCGTCGCCGGCCATCTGGATGGCCAGTTTGAGCCGCTGCAGCTCTCCCCCGGACAGCGTGCTCAGCGGCTGGCCGATGGCGAGATAGCCCAGGCCGACATCCTTCATCCGCGACAGGATCCGGTCGGCCTGAGGCACGGTGGCATCCGGGCCGCTGAAGAACCGGTGGGCCTGCTCGACGCTCATCTCGAGCACCTCACTGATGTCGCGCCCGGCCAGTCGGTACTCCAGGACCGCCGGCTGGAAGCGCTTGCCACCGCAGTCCTCGCAGATGGTGGCAGTGGTCTCCATGAAGCCCAGCTCGGTGTAGATGACGCCGTTGCCGTTGCAGCTCGGGCAGGCTCCCTCGGAGTTGGAGCTGAACAGTGCGGGTCTGACGCCGTTGGCCGTGGCGAAGGCCTTCCGGATCGGGTCCAGGAGCCCGGTGTAGGTGGCGGGGTTGCTGCGCCGCGATCCCCTGACGGGGGTCTGGTCGATGGTGATCGCGCCGGCCTGCGGTGGCAGGCAGCCGCGGATCAGTGAGCTCTTCCCGGATCCGGCGACCCCGGTCACCGCGCACAGCAGTCCGAGCGGAATGTCGACCGAGACGTCGCGCAGGTTGTGCAGGTTCGCGTGCCGGACGGGGATGGTGCCAGAGGGCTGACGCACCGTGTGCTTGAGGACGACCGGGGTCGCGAGATGTCGCCCCGTCAGGGTCCCCGAGGACCGCAGGCCGGCGACGTCCCCCTGATAACAGATCCGCCCGCCGTCGGGACCGGCGCCCGGCCCCAGATCGACGATGTGGTCGGCGATGGCGATCGTCTCGGGCTTGTGCTCGGCCACCAGAACGGTGTTCGACTTGTCGCGCAGCCGCAGCAGCAGACCGTTGAGCCGGTCGATGTCGGCCGGATGCAGGCCGGCGGTGGGCTCGTCGAAGACGTAGGTGACGTCGGTGAGGGCCGATCCCAGATGTCGGATCATCTTGACCCGCTGGGCCTCTCCGCCCGACAGACTGCCGGAGGCGCGATTGAGGGACAGATATCCCAGGCCGATCTCGGAGAAGGATCCGAGAGTGTCCCTCAGGGCCTCCAGCAGCGGGCCGACCGACGGTTCTGTCAGCTCGTCGACCCACTCGGCCAGGTCGGAGACCTGCATCGCCGAGGCGTCGGCGATGGACAGTCCGCCGATGGTGGCCCGACGCGCCGCCTCCGCCAGGCGGGTGCCCTGGCACTCGGGGCAGGTGGCGAAGTTGACCGCGCGCTCGACGAAGTCGCGGATGTGGGGCTGCATCCCCTCAGGGTCCTTGGACAGCATCGACTTGCGGATCCGGGGGACCAGTCCCTCGTAGGTGATGTTGATGCCCTGTTTCTGATACTTGATCTTGGTGGGTTCCTTGTACAGGAAGTTGCCCAGCTCGCGTCGGCTGAAGTCGCGGATGGGTCTGTCGGGGTCGAGCAACCCGGACTCGGTGTAGAGCCGGACATTCCAGCTTCCGGGCTTGTAGCCCGGAATGGTGAGGGCGCCCTGGTTCAGCGACCTCGAGTCGTCGTAGAGCCGGGTGAGATCGATCTCGGAGACCGATCCACGCCCCTCGCAGCGCGGGCACATGCCGCCGGTGACATGGAACTCGGCGAGTTGTCTGATGCCCTTGCGGTCCCCCGTCTCGATCCTGACCGATCCGGTGCCGCTGGATGAGGCGACATTGAAGGAGAAGGCCTTGGGCCCACCGATGTGGGGCTCGGCGAGCCGGCTGAACAGCACCCGCAGCATGGCGTCTGCGTCGGTGACGGTGCCGACGGTGGAACGAGGGTTCGAGCCCAGTCGGCTCTGGTCGACGGTGATCGCTGTGGTGAGTCCCTGGAGTCGATCCACATCCGGTCGCGACGCAGTGGGCATCATGCCCTGGAGGAAGGCGGTGTAGGTCTCATTGATGAGGCGCTGCGACTCGGCGGCGATGGTGTCGAGGACCAGGGAGCTCTTCCCCGACCCGGAGACCCCGGTGAACACCGTGAGCGGCTCCGCGCGAGATCTCGGAATGGCCGTCAACACCGTCTCCACCCTCGTCGCCCGGCTCGTGCAGGCCGGCAGCCTGGTGCGCCGGGCCGATCCGGCGGACGGCCGGGTGGTGCGCCTGGAGCTCTCCGAACCGGTTGCGGCCCGGATCGGTTCCTGGCGCGATGCGCGGGTGGCCGTCACCGCGGCCGCGATCGCACAGCTGGGGGCCGAGGACCAGCTCGCCCTGGCAGCGGCGCTACCTGCTCTGGTCCGCCTCACCGAGCTGGTCGATCCGGACGGTTCCGAGATCTCGCAGAACGACCACGACGACCACCAGGAGGAGCGATGAGCAGCACCACTGCCGGCGTCGCCGTGCAGATCGACCACCTCAGTCACACCTTCGGCAGCGGGCGGCACGGGCTCCACACCGCTGTCGACGATCTCACCCTGAGCGTGCAGGCGGGGGAGTGCATGGGGCTGCTGGGCCCCAACGGAGCGGGCAAGACGACGACCATCCGGCTCATCAACACATTGCTGCCCATCCAGCACGGACGGATCCGGATCCACGGTCTGGACGTCTCCAGCCAGGCCATGAAGGTGCGCCGGCTGATCGGCTACGTCCCCCCAGCAGCTGTCGATCGAGGGGGCACTGACGGGGCGGGAGAACGTCGAGTGGTTCGCCCGGCTCTTCGACATCCCTCGCTCCCAGCGGCGTCGGCGGGTCGACCAGGTGCTCGAGATGGTCGACCTGCAGGATGCCGCCGGTCGACTGGCGTCCACCTTCTCCGGCGGGATGGTCCGTCGCCTCGAGCTGGCTCAGGCGCTGGTCAACCAACCTGCGGTCCTGATCCTCGACGAGCCGACCGTGGGGTTGGATCCGGTGGCCCGGGACTCGGTGTGGGCCCGGGTGCGACAGATGCAGGCCGAGCACGGCATGACAGTGCTCATCACCACCCACTACATGGATGAGGCCGAGGCGATGTGCGATCGGATCGCCATGATGACCCACGGTCGTCTCGCAGCACTGGGGACCTCCGAGGAGCTCAGGTCCCAGCTCGGCGGGCGGAACGGTGGGTCCGCCAGTCTTGAGGACGTCTTCCGGTACTACGCCCGGTCCGGTCTCGACGAGGACCAAGGAGGGAGCCGCAATGTCAGAGCAGGTCGTCGCACCGCCAACAGGGTGGGATGAGAAGCGCAACATCGTGGCGGTGACGCTGTCCAGGGTGGGAGCGTTCTGTCTGGTGGAGCTCCAGAAGCTCAGGCATGACCGCACGGAGTTGTTCACCCGTGCCGTCCAGCCGGTGCTGTGGCTCACGATCTTCGGCACCACCTTCAGCCGGATCCACGCCATCCCGACCGGCACCATCTCGTATCTGTCCTACATGGCCCCCGGGGTGATCGCCCAGTCGGCACTGTTCGTGGCGATCTTCTACGGCATCCAGATCATCTGGGAGCGCGACGCCGGCATCCTCGCCAAGCTGCTCGTCACACCGACTCCCCGGGTCGCCCTGGTGACCGGGAAGGCCTTCGCCGCCGGGGTGCGCGCGGTGGCGATCGCCATGGTGGTGATCGTGGTCGCCCTCATCATGCGCATCGAGATGACCTGGAATCCGCTGCGCTGGCTCGCTGTCTTCGGGGTGGTGATGCTGGGCTCGGCATTCTTCTGCTGCCTGTCGCTGACCATCGCCGGGATCGTGCTGCACCGCGACCGGCTGATGGGTATCGGGCAGGCGATCACCATGCCGTTGTTCTTCGCCTCCAACGCCCTGTACCCGACACAGATCATGCCGGGCTGGGTGAAGGCACTGGCCACCGTCAACCCGCTGAGCTACGAGGTCCAGATGATGCGCGGCCTGCTGCTCGGTCAGCCCACCGACTACCTCCACGACCTGACGGTCCTGGTCTGCGCGGTGGTCGTCATGATCGTGGTGGCGAGCAGCCTGCTGGGCCGCCTCTCCAGGTGAGGTCCGACCGGGGGCGGTGAGAGGGCGCCTCCATCGGTTTCATAGACTGGGCGCCGATGACTGATATCACACCACTGCTGCGTGACCGGTGGAGTCCGCGCGGCTACGACCCGGCCCACACGCTGTCACCCGAGGACGCGAAGCTGCTGCTGGAGGCCGCCCGCTGGGCTCCCTCGGCGATGAATCTCCAACCGTGGCGGTTCATCGTGGCGCTGCGCGCCGACGCCCTCCGGCCACGTCTCGACCGGTTCGTCGCCGGGCACTCGGACTGGGCCCTGGACGCCAGTGCTCTGGTGGTCAACATCTGCCGATCAGGGGACGATCAGCTCGGCGTCGCCCACTACGACCTGGGGGACGCGGTGGCCCACATGTGTATCGAGGCCGAGGCACTGGGAGTGCATGCCCGACAGTTCATCAGCTTCGATCGACAGGGGCTGAGCCGGGAGTTCGGCATCGTGGCGCCGTGGACGGCGGTCACCATGACGGCGATCGGCAGGCCCGCCGCCGGTCTGCAGCCCTCGGGCCGCGAGCGCGTCGACGTCTCCGAACTGCTCTGGAAGGACATCTGATTCGGCTCCAGGTGGCCTCGGGATCTGGTGGCGCGCCGTCGCGACGGCTACCGTCGATGGTGTGACCACTCAGCCTGCGCGCCCCGAGCTCAGAGACCGGGAACCTGCATCCGACGAGGCCCCGGAGCCACCGGCTGGGCCGGTGACCCCTGCCCAGGAGCAGTTGCTGAAGGTGCTGTGGGGCCTGGAGATCGAGCAGGGACGGCGAGTCACGAACTCTCTGCTGGCAGAACAGGTCGGACTTCACACCTCGACCGTCTCCGATGCGGTGCGCCGGATGGCCGACGACGGCTATGTCGAGCACCGCCGGTACGGGACGGTGGAGCTGACCGGAGCCGGCCAGGAGATCGCCGTTCAGGTGGTCCGGCGTCACCGGCTCCTGGAGACCTACCTGGTCAGCAGCCTGGGGTACACCTGGGACGAGGTGCACGAGGAGGCCGATGTGTTGGAGCATGTGGTCTCCGACAAGCTCATCGAGCGGATCGACGAGAAGCTCGGCTATCCGTTGAGGGATCCCCATGGCGATCCCATCCCCGACTCCTCGGGGAGGCTCCCGGCGCTGACCCAGGCGACGTCGATGGTGAAACTGGCGACCGGGGCGGTGGCGCAGGTGAGCCGGATCCTCAGCGACAATCCCGAACTGTTGAGGTACTTCGCCGCTCTGGGGTTGGCCCCCGGGGCCCGGGTGGAGATCCTCGAGCCGCCTCCGTTCACCCGCGATGTGCGGATCCGGATCGACGGTGGGGCTCCCGTGGTGTTGGGTGAGCCCGCCGCCGAGGAGGTCCTCACCGACGCGACCGAAGGTGGGACCGACCACAGCTGATCGCTGTCGCGGTCTGGGTGCGCGTCGGCACCCGGTGAGAGCTCAGAACAGCCCGCCCACGGTCTGCCAGATGAGCTGGAGGTTGAGGACGGTGAGCACGCCGGTGGCCAACCATCCCACCACCACCACCCAGCGCCGATTGGCGAACTCGCCCATGATCTTCTTCGACGAGGTGAACCAGACCAGCGGGATCATCGAGATGGGCAGGGCCACGCAGAGGAAGACCTGCGAGTCGATGAGCAGCGCGTCCAGCGCGCCCTCCTTGCCGCCGAAGATCAGGGTGCAGATCACGACCGGGATGATGGCGATGACGCGGGTGACGACTCGGCGCAGCCAGAGGGGAATGTGCATCTTGATGAACCCCTCCATCACCACCTGTCCGGTGAGGGTCCCGGTGATGGTGGAGTTCTGGCCCGAGGCCAGCAGGGCCACCGCGAACAGCACACTCAGCACCGGGCTGGCGACCGCCCCGGCGATGTCGGAGTCCTTGAGGGCGTCGAAGACCGAACCGAGTGTTCCCAGGTCGGAGCCTCTGCCGTAGAACATCGCCGCTCCGAGCAGCAGCAGCAGGGTGTTGACGATGAAGGCGACGGCCAGTTCCATGTTGGAGTCGATGGTCGCGAAGCGCACCGCCTGCCGTCTGGCCTCGATCGAGGTCCGGTCATAGGCCCGTGACTGGACGATCGCCGAGTGGAGGTACAGATTGTGCGGCATCACGGTGGCCCCCACGATGCCCAGAGCCATGGTGAGCTGGCCGTCGTGGGTCAGTGAGGGGGAGGGCACGAAGCCGGCGAGGATCTGGGGGATGTCTGGCCTGGCGAGGACCACCTGGTAGATGAAGATCACCATGATCGTGGTGATGAGCACCACGACGAGCGCCTCAATCCTGCGCATCCCGACACGCAGCAGCAGGAGGAGCAGGAAGACGTCGAGAACCGTGACGATCACGCCCACCGTCAAGGGGATGCCGAAGAGCAGGTGGAGTGCGATCGCGGCGCCGATCACCTCGGCGATGTCGGTGGCCATGATGGCCAGCTCGGTGATGATCCACAAGGTGATTCCGAGCTTGCGGCCGGTGTGTGCGCGGGTCGCCTGAGCCAGGTCCATCCCGGTGACGATGCCCAGTTTGGCTGACATGTACTGCAACAGCATGGCGATGAGGCTGGAGATCAGCACCACTGACAGCAGTGTGTAGCCATACCTCGCGCCGCCGCCGATCGACGTCACCCAGTTTCCCGGATCCATGTAGCCGACTGCCACCAGAGCGCCCGGACCGGCATAACTGGCCAGTGTCCGCAGGAAGCCGGTTCCGGCCGGGGGTACCGGCACCGAAGCATTGACCTCCCCCAGGGAGGTGCCGTCGGCCGGCTGAATGAGTCGTCGTCGTCGCGAACCGTCCAAGGCTGTGGTCGCCTCTGCCAACTCTCTCATCGACCATCCTTCCGGAACTTTCGTTCCGAACATCATTATCACACTCTTGGACGATCAGAGAAAAATTGTTTGTACTACCAAACAATGGCCTCCAGGCCCGACCCGACGCAGTCCCCCGGGCCTGATGGGGCCCGGATGGGCCACAATGGCCACAACCAGACACGGCGTCGAGGCCGGGAGGATGCGATGGTGCTGGGAAGAAGCCGCCCGGGGCAGGGCGTCAACGTCTACTTCGACATCGATGGGGTCCTCAACCTCTACGGTCCCGATCCGCTGTCCCAGACCCCCGACGACCACGACCTGTGGAGCTCCTACCACAGCCAGTCGATGATGCTCACCTACTCACCCGAGATGATCACCCGGATCAACGAGATTCTGGCGATCCCCGGCGTCACCCCCTTCTGGCTGACCACATGGGAGAAGGAGGCCGCCTGGTTCGGCAGCCAGGTCGGCCTGACCGGTGCCGAGGAGTGGCAATGGCTCCAGGCTGTGGGCGTGACGCCGTCCGGGCAGTGGCAGAAGTTCGCCAGCATCAGGAGCCATCTGAAGGTCGCCAGACCGCGGCTGGCAATCTGGTTCGACGATGACCTGGCCATCCAGTCCGACGCTCGCGCCTGGACCGACCGGCTCGGTGCCGTGCACGCCCATGCCCCCGACCCCCGGATCGGACTGCGACCCTCGGAGGTCGACCGGATGGAGGCGTTGATCCGCTCCCAGACCTCCATCCGGTGATCGGCCAGCAGGCGCACCTGCCGCGGGCAGATCACGGTGACCACCTCGTCGACCGCATCGGCCCAGACCCTCGGCTCGACCCCGTCCAGCCGGCCAAGCAGGTCATGCAGGTGGATGAGGGTCTCGTGGGCCTGACGCCGGTACCAGAAGGCCACCGGGACGGCGGCTCGACGAGAGGTCGTGACGCTCATGGTGACAGAGTTCCGGAGAGGTTCACTCACCGGCGAAGGGCCGCACCTCCACCGGCGAGCGACAGGCCCTGGAGCCCTGTGCTGCCAGATCTTCTGCGGTGGCCCGATCAGGGGCGTCGATCACCCAGAAGCCTCCGATGAAGGAGTCGTTGGACGGTGAGTACGGGCCCTGGCGCATCGTGACCTCATCGCCCTGGCCGTCCACCGTTGTGGCGCTGTCGGGGGCCTCCAGACCTCCGACGAAGACCATGCATCCGCTGGCCTCCAACCTCTCGTTGAAAGCGGCGGTGTCGGCGAATGCCTGCTCCATCTCCTCCTGGGAGTCATAGGCCTGGTACGTGCGGGAGCCGTTGTAGATCCCGGCGCTGTGGTTGACCGAGAGCAGATAGCGAGGCATGGGTCCTCCGTCATGGAAAAGGGCGGCCCGGATGGATCCGGGAAGTGTAGATCGGCCCGGGCTCACCGCCATGGCGGCGACCAGCCCACGGACCCCTCGCCCAGGACGGTGTGGCAGCCCCGCCCACCGCCGGTGAGGGCGGTGGGCGGGGCATTGGTCGAGACGACGTGCGGGGCTCAGCGGTTCTGCAGCAGCACCGCCTCCGAGGCCCCGGAATGATTCTCGTAGCTGACCACCATGACTCCCCAGGGCTTCTGCTTGGCCAGCAGCTCGGGGTCGGTGGCGATCTTCAGGGTGGCGGTCCTGTTGACCCCCACCGTGGTGGACCCGCCATCGGCGATGGCCGGGTGGTAGGCGTCGTAGCTGGCCCAGTTCGACCCGAAGGAGTCAGTCCCCATCGGGCCGTTGGAACCGACCGTGTAGGAGAACGCCGCCTTGCTCGCGGTCAGCCCGAGATCGCTGGCATCGACCGGCAGCTCGATGGTGCTGGAGTCGGTGGGGGCCACCGCGCCGTACTTGGCCGACACCCCGCCGGTGGCCAGATTCACCACGAAGACGACGCTCTGGCCGTCGGAGTACCCGGTGGTCACCAGGCCGTAGTCGGCGGCCGCGACCAGGTAGTCGGCCTTCCCGTCCCTGTTGGTGTCGACCTCCACGTCGTACTCGTTGGAGGCCGGGTTGGAGAACCGGTCGTAGTTGTTGACCGCGAAGACCAGCAGCTGATCACCATCACCTCTCAACGACTGGACACCGGCGGCCCGCAGGTCGTATCCACCTGAGGTGGCCCCGTTGAGGGAGCTGTCGCGGCGCCCGTCATACAGGCCCCAGCTGAACACGCTGGCATCGGCAGGCAGCGCGCCGGCCCGGTTGGTCAGTGTCACCGTGGGGGCCGAGGGGATCCTGCCGCTGCCCTTGCCCGGGTTCGCCACCTTCGTCACGGTTCGTGATGCGGTCAGTGAGGTCACCGGAGCGTTGGAGCGCATCCCCACGAAGGAGGAGCTGCTGGCCGTCAGATTGGCCTGAGCCCTGGGCACCAGGAGGTACGGGACTCGAAGCGTGCTGCCGGTGGCCCTCGCCACGACATTGCCCGAGATCTCGCGGAATCCGTAAGGATCGGTGTCGCTGAGGGAGGCACCGACCTTGGACGCCGGAGCAGTCAGGAGGACCGCCACAGTGGCCGATGAGTGCGGCCGGACCACGACCCTCCTGCTGCTGAAGGTCAGCGTGGCGGGCCGGGAGCCCGAGGACGCCTGGTTGCTCAGGGTATAGGTGACAGGGAGCCGTCCCTTGTTGACCAGAGTGATCGTCCGGCGCCCGGTGAAGGCCCTCGAGGACTCCTGGAAGCCGAAACTCAGGGACGCCGTGGAGACCGGGCCGGCGGAGTCGCGGTAGCGGTCACCGATCGCGAAGGTCGAGGTGCCGACTGCCTGCGCGGCGTCGACCAGACCGCCGCCGGCCACCGGCTGGTAGTCGCCGACCTTGTCCGGGTCGGCGGTGCTGCCGATCGCCGAGGCGATCTGGCTGGCGGTCCAGCCCCGGTGGGCCTGGACGGTCAGGGCTGCGACGCCGGCGACGTGAGGTGTCGCCATCGAGGTGCCCGACATGATCGCCGAATCGGATCCGGTGCCCATCCCGGCCGAGGCGATCGAGACGCCGGGTGCCGAGACATTGGGGGCCAGACTCGAGCTGCCCGATGCCGGGCCCGCAGAGCTGAAGTCGGCGTACTTGGTGTAGCTGGGGTTGGCCATCGGATCGGCAGCCGTCATGGTCGCCGTCCTGCCGGCAGCTGCCACCAGTCCGGCTCCGTCGCTGGCGCGCACTCCCAGATAGGGAATGGTGACGGTGTAGGGGGAGTCGGAGTTGTCGGGATCGCTGGTGATCGCACCACGATAGGGCGGGTAGTCATCGGTGTTGTAGATCAGCACCGCCGCTCCGGCCCCGGCCTTCTGGGCGTTGATGGCCTTGGAGACCAGATAGCAGGTCCCTCGGCGGACCAGGGCGACGGGGGAGGCGCCGGTTGGTGTTCCATCGGTGCCCACTCTGATACCAGCGGCGGTGAAGGCCTTGGTATACGCCTGTGGGGAGCAACCCAGGGACTCGTCCTCGTCAGGGGTTGCCGGGTCGTCGGCGAGCGCCACCACCGGATGGGAGCCGGACAGCAGAGGGGCACCGTTGAGGTTGATGGCCCTGACCGAGGCCGAGCCCGCCTTCACAGTGGCGGCGGGGAAGCCCTTGATGGCGTCCACCGCGCCCACCGAGAGCACTCCGTGGCCATTGGCGGGGGACCCGCTCAGATAGGGGTTCGGTCCGGCATTGCCGGATGCGGCGACCACCACGACGCCGGAGGCCACTGCATTGCTGGCGGCCACCGAGTCGGGGTCGTCAGGGGTTCCGTAGTCACCGCCCAGAGACATGTTGATGACATTCATGTGGTGGGCCACCGACCAGTCGATCGCGTCGGTGATGACATCGGTCGAGCCGGTGCAGCCGAACACCTTGACCGAGTAGATATCGGCCTGGGGTGCCACTCCGGGGCCCACCTTGAAGGACTTCTGGGTGGTGGCGGAGTTGTAGGGGCCGGTGTAGGTCTTCCCGGCTGCGGTGACTCCGCTGCCTGCCGCGGTACCGGCGACGTGGGAACCGTGACCCCCGCAGTCGATCGGGTTGGAGTCCGGTGCGGGGGTCAGTGCGGCGGGGTTGGTGCTGCTGGCGTCGTAGGAGTCCCCGACCAGATCGGTCCCACCCTTGACACGGGGTGCCGAGGGGCCGAACCACTTCGAGTTCGGCGTCTGGGTGGAGTGCTCGCGAGCCGTCGTGAAGTCGGAGGCCCTGCCGCTGCCGCCGAAGTCGGCATGGGTGTAGTCGATCCCGGTGTCGAGGATCGCGACCTTGACCCCCTTGCCGGTGTAGCCGGTGTTCTGCCACACCTGCGGGACGCCGAGGTAGGGCACCGAGACGGTGTTGCTGGGGGTGCTCGAGGTGTCGTTGAGCTTCTTGGGAGTCAGCACGTGCACCGCGGTGACATTGGGCAGCGCTGCCAGCTCGTCGACGTTCTTCTTCTTGATCGTGAGGTGGATCCCGTTGTAGGCCGACTGCATCTGGGAGACGATGTGGCCGCCCCGGGAGGTGATGGATCCGGTGATGGCGTTCTGCCGGGTGCGCAGCGTCGAACGGACCTGGGCGGTCTCGGCTGAGGTGAGTTCGCGGCCCTTGTCCGCCTGGACGACGGCCACCGGGTCACCGGTCATCTGCAGGATGACGTTGACGGTGGCGTCGGGACGGATTCCCTTGAGCGGGGTCTTCACGACGACCGGACCGTCGTGGATGGCCTTGAAGGTCGCGATCCGGCTGTCGGCCGGAGCTGCGGATGCGACGGGTGGGATGGCCATTGCGGCGGCGGTGAGCGCCGCAAGGCCGAGTACTGCTCTTCTCCTGATGGACAAGGTCTGCCTGCCTCTGGATGCGAGATCTATCCCAGTGCGCTGGGTCAGAGGTAGCGAAACGCTCCCCCTGCGTCAGTCGCCATGGCATCGCTTGGTGAGCGATACGCAGACATTAGGGCTACCGAACAGGAGTGTCGAGTCGCCGCACCGCACGACCTTCGCCTGGGCGGTCTGCCAGATGATGGTGTGCCGCGGCAGTGCTCAGGAGACGGCTTTCTGCACCAGGGCGCGGATCCGGTTCTCGACCGACGGGGTCACCGCGACCACCGCGAAGGAGACCGGCCAGATATCGCCGTCGTCCAGGTCGGCGTCCTCGGCGAAGTTGAGGGTGGGGTAGCGGGTGTCGAATTTCGTGGAGGGTTGGACGAAGACGATCACGCTGCCCTCCTTGGCATAGGTCGGGAAGCCGTACCAGGTCTTCGGGGCCAGTTCGGGGGCCTCCTCGGAGACGATCCGGTGGACGGTCCGGGCCAGCTCTCCGTCAACACCGTGCAACTCCTCGATGGCCGCCACGCAGGCCTCGAGCTCCCTGGCCAGCCTGGCTGCACCCTTGAGTCCCTTGGTGGTACGCAACTCCTCGGCGCGCTGCTTCATCGCGGCGCGCTCCTCGGGGGTGAAACCCTTGTCGTCCTGGGCCATTCCGATCCTCCCTGACTGTGAGGCTCGAGCCTCCCGGTGTCCATCAGTCCCGCGCCAGATGGTGGCCGCGGCCGGTGCCTCTCACCGTAGCGTCGGAGAGGTCGCAGCAGCCCGGCCCGCTCGCCGGATCAGCTCTCGGGGTCGTACTGGAACGCCCTCACCTCCTGGGCGCACCGGCAGGCAGCGGCGAACCTGGCCGCCCACTCGATGGCCTGGTCGTACGAGGGCAGCTCCAGGATGCAGTAGCCGCCCTCGATCCGGCGGGTCTGGGGATACGTGCCCTCGGTGATCCGTGCCTCCGCGTCCACCCTCACCGGCGCGATGCTCTCATCGATCCCACCGCCGAAGACCCAGACTCCTGCTGCCTTGGCCTGGCCGACCACGTGATGGGCGGCGTCGGCCACCCCGGGCAGGTCGGCGGCCGGGACCTGCATCGCCTGGCTTGGGAATGAGATCAGGTACGTGGTCATGGTCGGGCCTCCGGGGTGCGGGTCGCGCGGCTGGGGTGGGCGTCACCCGATGGCGACGAGCCGGGTGATGTCGTCATGGGGGAGTTCGTCGACGGTGGCGGTCACGCGCTGGTCGGTGACCGTGGCCCGGCCGTGGTGGATCGACAGGAAGGCGATGTCGGTGGCGTCGTCACCGGTGGCCATCCTCACGAAGGACTGCCGGGGGCCCAGGGTGGTGGCGTCCACCACGTGCCAGCCCCCGTCGATGTAGGCCTCCGCCACCGCATGGAAGTCCATCGGATCGATCCCCGGTGCGTACACCCCGACCACCCGTGCCGGGACGTCGAGGGCACGCAGCAGGGATACCACCAGATGGGAGTAGTCGCGGCAGACCCCCTTGCGTGACAGCAGCGCGGCGGTCGCACCGTCGGTGGGCAGCGAGGAGCCGGGGACATAGCTGAGCCGAGTGCCGACCCAGGAACTCACATCGGCCAGCAGCTCCTCGTGCGGGACATCCCTGAACTCAGCGAGAGCGGTGGGCGCGAGCACATCGGACTCGCAGTACCTGGAGGGCCGGATGTAGCGCAGCACATCCCACTGGGTGACCGGGGCGGGCTCGATGCGACCGCTGATCGTGGCGGAGTAGTCGATGGTCAGTGCACCGACCGGCGCCTCCACCACGTGCACCCTGGTGCCGTGCTGGGCGAGGATCTCGGTGGGGGCGAGCTCGCCGGCCTCACCGCGGATGGTCAGTGTCTCAGTGGCCGCACCGGCATCCAGGTAGTCCTGGGCGACAGCGATCTCCAGCACCAGCGTGGCGGGCTCAGTGACGTCGATGGACAGATGACTTGAGACGGTGCGTTGCATGACCAGAAGTCTTGCAGATCCTCATGCGGGAGGGGCGGGGGACCGGATGGACCATCCGAGCGGGTCGGCCGGCTGCCAGCCACCAGCCATCACGGCATCGATCAGATCGACCGATATGCGCACCCTCTCCTCCAGGCCACCGGCCACCTCCGCCCAGGCGACCTGCTGATCGGCCAGCACATCGCGGAACCTCTGCTGCATGCCGTGGCGCAGCCGTTCGCCGTCTCGCAAGCCGTCCTGGACGAAGGGGATCTCGTCGCCGGTGAGCAGGTACAGGTCCGGCCTCCATCGGCTGGCCAGCTCGGTCACCGAGGGGGAGCTGACGCCCAGATAGCGCTCGTGCCAGATCGAGGTGGCCAGCACATCGGTGTCGCTGATGACCAGCGGGATCGGCGCGGTGGCCATGGCATCGCGCTCCTGGCGCAGGTGCTCGGCGGCGATGAGGTCGAACTCGGCGGTGTGCCAGGGGGCCTCCAGCCCGCCCGGGCGGATCTGCGACCACGTCCTGCCGTACTCGGGCACCCACCTGGTCCGGTAGTACCCGGCCAACGCTCGAGCCAGCGTCGTACTGCCGGTCGACTCGGCCCCCAGCACCACCACCCGGCGGCAGAACCACTGGCGCACTTGTGGTGACAGCGCCCACCAGTGGCCGGCGGGATCGGCGCGCACCGCCGTCCCCGAGGTCGGCAGCGAGGCCCGTCCCGGATCGATCCGGACCCACTGGGCATCCAGCCGACGGGCCAGCTCGGCGCCGTAACCATCGGAGCTGAACACGGCATCGACCGGTGTCTCCAACAGCGGCTCGATGACCTCCATGTGCTGGTCCCAGGCGGCCGGGGAGTCGAAGTCGACCTCGGCCTCGTCCATCGCCGCCACCACGTCGAGCATCGGGAACCGTCCGGCCACCCAGTCCCGTCGGACCTCCAGCGGGATCGACTCCTGGCGAGAGCCCAGCACCTGGACGGTGACCTGCTGGCAGCGGGCCGCAGCGGCGCAGATGAGATGTTCGTGGCCGGCGTGGAATGGGTAGAACTTCCCGAGCACCAGGCCGTGGCGGAACTGTCTCATGCCGCCACCTTCTGGCTCTCGGTGGCGGCCGGTTCGGTCTCCTCGCGCAAGCCGGCCCGCCAGCGCGCCAGACCGACGACGCACATCGCCAGGAACAGCCCGTAGAGACCGGCGGTGAGGTAGAGCCCCTTGTAGGCGTAGAGGCCGATGTACAGGATGTCGGCGCTGATCCACAGCAACCAGTTGCCGATCCACTTGCGGTTGAGCATGATCTGGGCGCCCAGGGACAGCCCGGTGGTGGTGGCGTCCGCCCATGGCACCGTCGAGTCGGTGTGGATCGACAGCACCGCCCAGATCGCCCAGATGCCGCCCGCCACCACGACCGCGGCCAGTGGCCAGGCCCATACCGGGGTGCGACGGACCTCCAGGCGGGTGTGCTGCCGGCCGCCCCGCAGCCACCAGTACCACCCCAGGGCCCCGAGGACGAGGTAGAGCACCTGTAGCCAGGCATCGGCGTACAGACCGGCGCCGATGAACAGGATGAAGAAGAAGATGTTGTTGGCGATACCGACCGGGAAGTTCCAGATGTTCTGGTGCACCGCCAGCCACACGCACGCCGCCCCGGTGAGGAATCCGAGGACCTCTGTCCAGTTCATGACCTGCTCCTTTAGCGCGAAGTTCGTCTAACTAGTGAGGAGACTGTAGCTCCCGGATGACGATTAGCGCAAGAGTCGTCTAATATGGGCTCATGGCGACGCCACAGGACCTCGATCGAGCCGATCCCTACCGCGACGAGTCCGGCCGCACCCTGGCCGACTACCCGCGTCCCTCGGTGGCCGTCGACACGGCAGTGCTCACCGTTGCGGCCGGACGACTGCGAGTTCTGCTGGTGCGTGGCTCCGATAACAGCCAGGGTCTGCCGGGCACCTTCCTGCATCCCGGCGAGAGGCTCGCCGAGGCATCCCTGCGGGCGCTGCGTGACAAGGCGCAGGTGGTCGGGCTGGCCCCCCGCCAGCTGATGGTCTTCGACGACCCCGGCCGCGACAGCCGCGGCTGGGTGCTCTCGGTGGCGCATCTGGACGCCGTGCGGGCCGATCTCATCCCGCTCACCGATCACAGCACCCTGGTGCCGGTGGATGAGTGTCCCGAGCTGCGCTACGACCACACCGCGATCATCACCCATGCCTCGGCGACGTTGCGAGACGCCTACCGGCGTCTGCCCGATCCCTGGCATCTGCTGGAGCCGGGTGACGGCGGGGTGACCATCCGCGATCTGCGCCTGCTGCACGAGCAGGTGCTGGGGGAGAGGCTGGTCGCTGACACCTTCCGGCGCGCCATGCTGCCGGGTCTTCGCCGCACCGGGAGGGTGCGGCGCGGCACCAGGGGAAAGCCTGCCGAGCTCTACCGGATCACTGGCCGCTGACCGCTGCCCGGCGGGATGGTCGCGGCCTGGTCTCAGCAGGCGGCCGAGGCCCGGGCCCCCTGGTGGTCGGCGTACTGGCCGAAGAAGATCCGGGTGGCCACCTCCCGTCTGCTGGAGACGCCCACCTTCTCGAAGATCGACTTGAAGTGATCCTGGACGGTGTACGGGGACAGGAACAGTGCCGCAGCGATGGCGTGGGTGGACTCGCCGCGCAGCATCAGCAGCACGATCTCGGCCTCGCGCTCGCTCAATCCGTAGCCCGAGATGATGAGGGGCAGCACCTCCGGAGGCCGGGACTGCTCGATCGTCACAGCGATCTGGGCCACCGCGTCACCGGCGGTGAAGGGGGCCGCATGGATGGTGTACCAGCAGCCGTCGGCGCCACGGGAACGCAGCCGGGAGACCGCTCTGCCCGCTCTGAGTGCGCTGACCACCGAGGAGACCGGCACCGCGGTGCGCCCCCACAGCTCGCCTCCCAGATCGGCGACCCGGCGGGCCGCGGTGGCGGTGGCGTGCAGCAGCCGGCCCTGATGGTCGTAGACCAGCACCGCGGGACCTTCCCCCGACTCGAGGGTCTGCTGGGCGACGCCGGCCACCATGGCGGACCGGATCCCCATCGCGATGGCCTGCTCGAGGCCTGCCATGAACTCGGCCTCGGCCAGATTGAACGCAGTGCTGTCCTTGTCACGGTAGATCGAGTAGGCGCCCCACAGCAGGCCTGCCGCCCGGGCGATGCCGCGCAACTCGTGCTCTGCTCCCAGCACAGGTTTGACGACATTGCGGTAGCGGGCGCTGCGCGCCGGGTCCCCACCGGTCGACAGCAGCAGGATCGAGGCCGACTCGTCGCGTGCGGCGAGGTCGACGTATTGGTTGACGTCGTCGACGGCGTACTCGTGGTAGAGGAAGGTGCTGTCTCCCTCATCGACCAGATCGACCTTGCCGGAGTCGGTGATCATATTGGTGGCCGGGTCGACCGACCCGATGCACATCGCGTCATAGGGGATTGCGGTACGGACCACTTCCATCGCGGCGGCGTAGTAGTCGAGGTGTCCCAGGCCGGCGCCGGCCAGGGAGACGAGCCGCTCGCGGGCCCGGTTCAGCTGTGGACGCGGCATGGGGACCAGTGTGCGTGAGGACAGGGTCAGGTCGACATCCCAGCTTTCTGGGGGAACCAGCACCCACACTTCTGGGATGTCCCGGCGGCCCGGCGGTGAGGACAGTGGGCACATCACCGGATCGCGACCATCCACCGGTCCGGCTGAGCACCCACCGACCACCCCGCACCCACGAAGGACACCGACACGTCATGTCAGTCATCACACCCTCCCATCTCGGCGACGCCCTCCGGGGCGCCCTTGGCCACCTCGACGGAGACCTGCAGCTGCCCGGCCACCCCGGCTGGGACGCCGCCCGGGCCAGCTGGAATCTCGCCGTAGACCAGCACCCGGTTGCTGTGGTGCACGCCGGCAGCGCAGCCGATGTCGCCGCCACCGTGCTGGCCGCCTCCCGGCTGGGACTCCAGGTGGCCGCCCAGGCCACCGGCCACGCCGCCGCGGTCCTCGACGATCTCGACAACACCATCCTGGTGCGCACCGACCGGCTGGGCGGGGTCGAGATCGACCCGGCTGCGATGATCGCCCGGGTGGGTGCCGGGGTCCGGTGGGGGCAGGTCAGCGAGGCGACCGCCCGGCACGGGCTGGCCGCCCTGGCGGGATCCTCCCCCGACGTCGGCGTCGTCGGCTACACCCTGGGAGGCGGTCTGGGCTGGCTCTCCCGCTCCCACGGGCTGGCGGCCAACAGCGTCACGGCCATCGAGCTGGTGACGGCCGATGGCAGGGCCCGGCGGGTGACGGAGCGGCCCCCGGGTCAGCAGGGCAGCGCTCGGCAGGATGACGAGGACGCCGACCTGTGGTGGGCCCTTCGCGGTGGAGGAGGTGCTCCAGGGGTCGTCACCGCCATCGAGTTCCGCCTCTACCCGGTCGCTGAGGTGCACGCCGGAGCGCTCTGGTGGCCGATCGAGCGGGCCCACGAGGTGGCGCACGCCTGGCGGCAGTGGATCGGCACGGTGCCCACCTCGGTCACCTCCCACCTGAGACTGCTGCGCCTCCCGCCACTGCCGGATCTTCCGGAGTTCCTCCAGGGGCGCTCCCTGGTCAAGATCGAGGCGGCACTCCAGGAGACCGCCGAGGAGGCCGACCGGATCCTGATGCCGTTGCGCGCCCTGGCTCCGCAGCTGGACACCTTCGGCCGCACTCCCGTCGCCCGGCTCGCCGAGCTGCACATGGACCCGCCCGGTCCGATCCCGGTTCTCGGGGACGGCGCCGTGCTGAGGAGCCTGGACCCCGCCACCATCGACGCCTTCCTCAGGGCGGCCGGCCCGGACAACCCGGCCGCGGCCCCGCTGCTGTCGGCGGAGATTCGCCACCTGGGTGGGGAGCTCAGCCCGCAACGCGGAGAGGGAGGGGCGATCGCCTCGGTTGCTGGGGAGGGGATCTTCCACGCCGTGGGGATCGCGCCGCCCCCGGCGGCGGGGGCGGTGGCCGCCGCTGTCACTCAGGCGTTGGCGCACCTGGAGACCGTTCGGGCCCAGACCGACTGCCTCAACTTCGCCGAGACCCGGCGCTCCCCGCAGCGGCTGTTCGGGGCGAGTCTGGAACGGCTGCGCCGGATCACGCAGTCGATGGATCCGGCCGGAGTCATCAGAGCTCAGCACTCGCTGTGGCCGTGATGGCGGTTGCGGTCCGGGACCACCCGCACCGGGGCCCCGGCCCGCAGCGGACCGGGTCAACGGGCCTCAGGCCGGGATGCTCCCGACCGCGACAAGGATGGCGCGGGCCAGCACGTGGTCGGCCAGGTTGAACCCGAGATAGGCCGGGCTGGCATCGTCGGGGATGTCGAGGTGATCGACGTCCAGTGCACTGACCGTCACGAAGTAGCGGTGCTCACCATGACCGGCCGGCGGGGCGGCACCGATGAAGCAGGCGATGCCGGCGTCATTGCGGAACTGGCGGGCCCCGGCGGGCAGCCCCCGGCCGGCCTCGTCACCGGCTCCCTCGGGCAGCTCGGTGATGTCGGCGGGGATGTCGGCGACGACCCAGTGCCAGAAGCCGGGCGAACGGGTCATTGACAGTCATGGATCTCCCTCGTGATGGTGTCCAGACGGTCGCTGTTGAGACGGATGCCGTCCGGGCCGGGATCGTTGATCGTCTCACCTTATGTCGCGGAGCCGTGGGACGGGCCGCTGATGACCAGTTCGGGTCCGCCCTCGCCAGGACTGGTTCCCATTCGCATGTTCTGGCAAGTGTCGGGCGCTGTGGCAATATGGGTCGGCGAAGGGGAGTAGCTCCCGACCCCTGGACCGGTGCTGCCGAGCAGAACAGGTTCAGGACGAGAGATGCATCGACACAATGGCGGGCCTGTGAGCCTGCCCGGTGCATCACCTGCGGCATGCGGGCGGGCGAGACCTTCGACCGCCCACCGTGCCGGTGGCGCTCGTTGGTCCCAGCGCGGTCGATGACCGAAGGATTGCAATGACCCGGGCCGTTACCCCGTCACGCTCACGCGCTCAGGCGCGTTCACAGCGCAGATGGCGCCGCTACCTCGCCGACGAACGCGCCGAGGCCGCGATGTACCGATCCCTGGCACGCCGGCGTCACGGCGAGGAGCGCGAGATCCTGCTGGCCCTGGCCGATGCCGAGGGCCGTCACGAGAGGCACTGGCTGGATCTGCTGGGCGACGAGGTGGGACGCCCGCTGCGCCCGGCACTGCGCACCCAGTTCCTGGGACTGCTGGCCAGATGGTTCGGTTCGGTCTTCGTGCTGGCGCTGATCCAGCGCGCCGAGGCCCGCTCCCCGTACTCCAAGGATCCCGATGCCACCCCGAAGATGGCCGCCGATGAGCAGATGCACGAGGAGATCGTCCGAGCTCTGGCCGAGCGCGGCCGCAACAGACTGTCGGGTTCCTTCCGGGCCGCCGTCTTCGGAGCCAACGACGGACTGGTGAGCAACCTCTCGCTGATCCTGGGTGTCGGGGCCAGTGGCGTCTCGTCGCACGTGATCCTGGTCACGGGCGTCGCCGGGCTGTTCGCCGGGGCACTGTCGATGGGGGCCGGGGAGTACGTCTCGGTGCACTCCCAACGTGAGCTCCTGGAGGCCTCCCGACCCAATCCCGAGGTGCTCAAGATCATTCCCGACCTGGGTGTCGACAACAACGAGTTGGCGCTGCTCTACCGTGCTCATGGCATGAGCGAGGAGCAGGCGAGGAAGCGAGCCGATCTCGTGCTGGGTGAGGGTACCGCTGACACCAGCGTCATCCTCGACCAGCCCAGCGACGTCAGCCACGAGGAGATCGGTACCGGAATGGGTGCCGCCCTGTCGAGCTTCTGCTTCTTCGCCTCGGGGGCGATCATCCCGATCTTCCCGTACATTTTCGGGATGTCCGGGATGACGGCGGTGTTCACCGCCGCCGGCCTGGTCGGCGTCAGCCTGCTCGGCACCGGAGCGGTCGTCGGGCTGCTGTCCGGGGCGTCCCCGGCCAAGCGGGCGCTGCGCCAGCTCGCCATCGGGTACGGGGCGGCCGCGGCCACCTATCTGCTCGGAATGCTCTTCGGCACCGAGGTGCACTGAGCTCCCGGACCGGGTCCGGACGGCGGACTCCGGGACTATCTCAGGATCTTCTCCATCTTCCTGCCCCTGGCCAGCTCGTCGACCAGCTTGTCCAGGTAACGGACCTGCTGCATCACCGGATCCTCGATCTCCTCGACCCGGACCCCGCACACCGCTCCGGTGATGAGGGAGGCATTCGGGTTGAGATCGGCGTCGGCGAAGAACTCCTGGTAGGTCGTCTCGTCGGAGGCGAGTTCGTCGATCCGGGCATCGTCGTAGCCGGTGAGCCAACGGATCACCTCGTGCAACTCGGACTCGGTGCGGCCCTTGCGCTCGACCTTGGCGAGCAGCAGCGGATACACCGATGAGAAGGTCATCGCGCGGACGCGCCTCAAGGTCTTCTCGTCGGTCTGCATGATGTGCAGCCTACCGAGCGCAGTGGCGCCGACGGGAGTTCGGCGGCTGTCGCCGCAGCGGTGGCAGCCCGGTCCTGCTGGGCTGCCGCCGGAGGTGTGCAATGGGCCCGGCCGCCGGGCCCCGAGAGATCTCAGGCCCGGGTGGAGGCGGGGTGTCGGGCCCGCCAGCGAGCCGCCTTCTCGCGGTTCCCGCAGGTGCTCATGCCACACCAGACCCGTTTGCCTCTGGACCTATCGATGAACAGCCGGGTGCATCGTGGCGACCCGCACTCCCTGATCCTGGCTGCATCGGGGCCGTCGAGCAGCTCAAGAGCGCTGCGCGCCACCAGCGACTGCAGCGCGGTCGCAGGTCCTGACTGGTACAGCCGGCCGGCGGTGTCCAGCTGCGGCCAGGTGGGCGGATTCCGGGCGATCTCCAGCAGGCTCGCGATCTCCGAGTGGCGGTCGGCGATCGGGGCGAGCGCGGGGATCTGGCCAGCCAGCCGCCGGGCGCACTCCCGGTAGATGAGCTCACGCAGCGCCACGACGTCCTCCAGATCGTCGACGCTCATCGCATCGGTCAGCCGGACGCCCACGCTGCTCGCCCAGGACTCGACGTCGGCCGGACCGGCGAGCAGATCGCGCGGGCGATCCCTGCGCCACCACAACGTGGCGAGGAGATCGAGCGCCAGGTTGCCGCTCACATTCTCGAACTCCACGTCACCACTCTAACCGGTTTGCCGGCGGCGTCTGCCACCGTTAGAGTCCCGAATAACCACTCAGACCAGTTGTGAATGGCGGTGGTCCTCACGGACACTCCAGATACCTCCAGATCGGCAAGGACCGTGGTGTCCTGGCCGCTGTGCGCGGCGATCGGCGCCGGCGTGTGCTGGGCGATGACGGGGATC
Organism: Acidipropionibacterium thoenii DSM 20276; assembly: GCF_000423445.1. Classification (GTDB taxonomy): domain Bacteria; phylum Actinomycetota; class Actinomycetes; order Propionibacteriales; family Propionibacteriaceae; genus Acidipropionibacterium; species Acidipropionibacterium thoenii. The sequence continues at coordinate 238,250 of NZ_KE384019.1, forward strand.
TTCGTGCGGCGGATGTCTGCTGTGGCGCTCCCGACGCTGGTCTGGCAGCGGTTCGCGCTGAGCTTCCTGGCGATGCTGGCACTGACCCGGTTACGTCGCGACCCCGTGGTCCCGGCCGACGATGGTCGCCCCGCTGACGAGGCGGCTCGGCCTGCGGGGGGTCGTCAGTGGTGGGCCGATGCCAGGCTGGCCTCCTGCATGACGGCGTACTACGTCTTCGCGACGACTGGTTTCGCGCTGGGTCCGGTGGCGCTGACCTCCCTCATCATCGCGCTGACCCCGGCCATCACGATGGGTTGGCAGCTGGTCTCCAGCAGGCAGGTCGCCGGCCGCGATGTCCTCGGGTTCGCGGTGGCGATCGTCGGCGTCTGCTGCTACCTGGTGCCGCTGCTGTCGGGTCACCAGCAGTTCCCCCGGCACGCCATCGTCATCGCGGCAGTGGCCGCCGGGTTGGCTGCCCTGGTGCGGGCGCTGTTCACCATCGTGCTGTGGAATCGGGCGCTTCGACGCGTCCCGCTGCATGCTCCTCGAGTGAACCGGTTGACCTTCCTCATCGGAGCGGTGCTGCTGCTTCCCGTCGTGCTGATCCCGGGAGCGGGGGGCGGGGCCGCCTGGCATCACCTCGGATGGCTGGTGGCTCTGGTGGTGGTCGCGACCCTGGTGCCCAATCTGCTCAACACCTGGGCCTCCTCGCGACTGCACCCCACCCTCAACGCGATCGTCGGGATGCTCACCCCGCCGTTGACCGGCGTCCTGGGGTGGTTGTGGCTGGGGGAGAGCCTCGCCGGACTCCAGTGGTTCGGGATGATCCTGACCCTGGTGGGAATCGGGGTCAGCGTGCTGCGACCCGCTCCCGCGCGGACGGGTCGGGACCGCTGACCGGATGCTCGCGCCGGCTGGGACGCGGGCCCCGGGAGGCCGCCGCAGGCTGACTCCGGAGCTGGGTGGCGCCTCCGGCGACACTCAGCGTGAGAGGTCGTCCCGCTCCTGGACGGTGTAGCCGGCCGACCTCGCCGTCGCGTCCGTCCTCCGTGCCCGGCGCAGCCCGGCGACCTTCTCCGAGGTTGCCGCCATCACGTCGCGAGCCCGCCCGCGGCCGTAGCTCACCGAGTAGTCGCTCGCGACCCCGATGGATGCCCCGACCTCGACGGCATCCTGGTCGGCGCCCATGTACATGAACTGCCAGTGGTAGTCGTTGGTCTGCTGCTCGACCAGGGCCTTGACCGCCGAATGGGTCCACTCCCGCGAGGCATTCTCGATCCCGTCGGTCATCACGGCGACGACGACGGTGCCGGGGCGCTGGTCCTCGGGCAGCTTGGCCAGGGCGACCCCGGCATCGGTGATCAGCCGACCCATCGCGTCGAGCAGAGCCGTGGTGCCTCGGGGTGCCAGGTCCAGCGGGGGCACCTCCGCGATCGGCCGGTCGGCGTAGACCAGCTCGTAGCGGTCGTCGAACTGCGCCAGGGTGACGCGGCACTCGCCCTCCGAGGTGGTGCGCTGCTGCTCGATGAAGGCCGCGAAGCCGCCCTCGGTGTCGGACTTGATGGACTGCATTGACCCGGAGCGGTCCAGCAGGAAGTAGATGTGGGTGAGGTCTGAACGGGTCATGACGTTCTCCTTCTGGGTGTGAAGCGCATGGGCCTGGGTGGGATGGCCGGGGTCCGTCGGGTGCCGGTCTCACGGTCGTATCGAGCTCTCTCGACACCTGCTGCGGTGACTCTGCCCTGGGCTGTGGCGTAGCCGGCAAGTGCTTCGGTGTGCGCCAGCCGGGGGCCGACGGCGTTCTCGCTGAGACCAGCCTGCGCACCGGCGGCGCGCAAGCTGGTGCCATCGGTGATCACCGCCTCCGCGAGCGAGTCGTCGATGAGTTCGGCGAGCCGGTCGGCGGCCTCGCGCAGCAGCGGCAGGGCGTCGGAGATGCGTCCCGCCCCGGCGGCCTGCGCCTGGCTGAGGGCTTCGCGGATCGCTGTGAGGGCGGCGTCATCGAGTGGCATGACCTGACAGTACCGCAGAAACTGCGGATACGCAATAAGTACGGATGCGCAGGATCTGTGGTCGGCTGCCACGGCGCGGGGTCTCGGCGATCTGCGCCTGCGCGAGGGGATGGGCTGGTACTCGCTCCGGATAGGATCGGCCGATGGCCATCCATTTCTATACGGCATCGTCGCTCGACGGGTTCCTTGCCACCCCCGACGATTCGCTGGAGTGGCTCTTCCGGCAGGATTTCGACATGGACGGGCCAATGGCCTATCCCCGCTTCATCGAGGGCATCGGTGCGCTGGTCATGGGCAGCTCCAGCTACCGGTGGCTCCTGGCCCATCAGGACGGCTGGGAGTACTCGCAACCCGCCTGGGTCTTCAGCCACCAGGAGCTGTCCGCCCCCGAGGGTGCCGACATTCGCTTCGCCCGCGGCGATGTCGCCGAGGTGGCCCCGCAGATCCTTGCCGCCGCGGGGCAGAAGGACGTCTGGGTGATGGGTGGCGGGGATCTCGCGGGCCAGTTCGCCGATGCCGGCCTCCTCGATGAGGTCTGGGTGCAATTCGCACCGGTCACCCTGGGGGCCGGCCGGCCGCTGTTGCCGCGGGATCTCCAGCTCGAACTGGTCGATGTCGCCCGCAACCGCGACTTCGTCTGCACGAGATTCAGAGTGGTGCAGACCCGCTGACCGAGCAGGTGCCTCGGGTCACCCCGAGGACGCCGACCTGTCGACCCGGATCTCCTCGAGACGACGGTGCGGCGTCATCGTCTCGAGTGCGGCGATCGCTGCCGGTCGGTCGGCTCAGCGCGCCGAGCCGACCGCCTCGGCGGGGATGTCCTCAGGCCGGTATCTCGGCAGCCGGGAGGCGGGCAGTGCCGCGAGGGCGCTGACGCTCGCGAGCAGCAGGAAGCCGAGCCTGAGGGTGCGCAGCCGCTGCTCCTCGTTGAGGGTGACAGCGGCGTCCACCTGCGGGGGTCCTGGCGAGCACCTCTCGCAGGTCGTCGTTGCTGATGAAGTTCGCATTGTCGAGATCGACCTGCTTGACGAGGCTCTCGGGAAGCTCCGGGTGCTGCGCCACGGCGCCGCCGATCCGCATCCCCAGCGTGGTCACCAGCACCGCGCCCATCACGGCGGTGCCGACGGCCGAGGCCAGATTCTGGGTGGTGCCACGGATCGATCCGACATCACCGGCCAGCCGCTTCGGGGCGGCGGCGCCAGCGAGAGCCGGGATGTGATCGGCCACCTCGCCGTCGTCCAGGTCGGCGTAGCGCTCGTGGGCGTCTGTCACCAGCTGGGCGACGCGCGATCGCGGTGGCAGCGTGCCGGTCGACGCCCGCTGCTCGACGTTCTCCGCGTCGTGTTCGAACATGCAGCCTCCGATCAAGACTCCTTGCGACCGAGATTGTATCGGTACCTCGCCGTTGCGGGCGCGTGCCTTGTCGCCGGCGCCCCGGCCGTGCTCACGACTGGACGACCCCGCGCAGCACCGCCTCCACTGCGAAGTCGCGTTCGAGCCGAGGATCCGAGACGTCCTGAGCGGAGGCCGCGGCCAACCGGGGAAACCTCGTCGCCACGGCGTCACCCAGCCATGACGCCGGCGCGGCACCGCGAAGTCCCGATTCGAGCGAGGCATAGGCGCGCACCAGGCTGTCCAGCAGCAGCGCCAGACGCAGCGCGTCGAGACCCTCCTGATCGGCGACCGCACAGAAGAGGGCGTCGATCCAGGCATATGCGTTCGGCTGCGTGGGCATCCTGGTCGGCCTCACCTCACTCAGCCAGGGATGCTCCGCGAAACGATCTCCCAGCAGAGACACCCAGCTGCGGCACCGCTGCTGCCAGTCGTCGCCGGTGATGGCGGGCGGCTCGCCGACCGCGGCATCGAACATCAGCTCCACCAGATTGGCCTTCGAGTCGACGTAGCGGTAGACGGCGGTCGTCGTCATGCCCAGATGCTCGGCGACCCTGCCGAGCGAGACGCCGTCGAGCCCCACCTCGTCGGCGAGGTCGACGGCCGCGGATGCCAGCTGGGACGGCGTCCACCGCGCCCTCGGTCCCCGAGTGGCCGGCACCTCCAGACCCCAGAGCTGTCGGAGTGCTCGATCCTCTTGATTGTGCATACCGTTCACTGTAATCTCCTTATCTGTGAATCCGATTCGCAGATAAGGAACTCATCATGACCACGATCCTCATCACCGGAGCTTCCTCCGGGATAGGCGCCTGCACCGCCGCACGGCTCGCCGCGAACGGGGCGACCGTCTTCGGCGCCGCACGCACCACGAGCGCGATCGCAAGTATCGAGGGTGTCACTCCGGTGGCGCTCGATCTCACCGACGAGGACTCGGTCCGCGGGTCGATCGAGGAGGTGACACGAACGGCGGGGGGCGTCGACGTCCTCATCAACTGCGCCGGCTACGGCGAGTTCGGAACGATCGAGGAGACCGACCTCGCCGATGCGCGTCGCCAGCTCGAGGTGAACGTGCTCGGTGCGATGGGCCTCATCCGGGCCGTGCTCCCCGGCATGCGCGCCGCCGGCCATGGGCGGATCGTGAACGTCTCCTCGCTGGCAGGAGAGTTCGCCGCACCTCTGGGCGGCTGGTACCACGCCTCCAAGTTCGCCCTCGAGGCGCTCTCCGACTCGTTGCGCGGCGAGGTCGCGCAGTTCGGCATCGAGGTGACGCTGGTGCAGCCGAGCTACGTGGCGACCGGATGGCACGAGGAGGCGCTGGGGCGACTGGAACGCGCGTCAGCGCGCGGGCCCTACGCGGCGATGACCGCGTCCATGCGCCGGTACTTCGCGGACCCGAGGCTCGCCCGCCAGTTCTCCAGCCCCGATGATGTGGCCGCTCTGATCGCCAGGGCCGCGACCACCCGGCGGCCGCGCACCCGCTATCGGATCGGCGCCGGTGCCAACCTCGCCGTCGCGCTGGCGAGGATCCTGCCCGCCCGCACCTTCGACGCGATGACCCGCAGACAGTTCAACTACCCGGCTCCGGCCTGAATCGAAGGACCACCATGAATATCGTCATCTCCCTCACTGCCATCATCGCCATCCTCGGCGTCGCCGTCGTCTACGGAGCCGACCTGGTCGCCGCTGTCGTGCTGCGACCGGTCTACGCCGGGGTCGATGAGCGCACTCTCGTGCAGGCCGTCGGCCGCGGACACTACTTCGGGGATCGGCGGATGCCCGTCCCAGGCATCCTGGGAGTGGTCTTCACCGCTCTCACGGCGATCGGCGCCTTCATCGCGGGGATGCCGCTCCCGGGCGCTCTGGCGTCGGCCGCCCTGCTCCTGCTGGTGATCTGGCTCGCGATGTTCGTCCGGATCTCCAAGCCGATCAATGTCCGGCTCAGCGCGGCCGCCATGGCCGACGAGGTGCCGGCCGACGCCCGTGCACTGCAGGATCGCTGGGAGTCGATCATCACCCTGCGGGCCGTGATCCAGGGTCTCGCTGTTCTGCTGCTGTGCCTCGTCCTGGTCCTCGCGTAGCTCTGGTCCGGTGTCCCGCCGAACCCGCGATGGTGCCCTATTGCGCGACCGGAGCGGGGGCGGCGGGTGTCGTGTGCTCGGCCCGGCCCGGGATGACGAGGCAGGCGAGAGCCGCGCCGGCCGTCATGGCGATGACCCACCAGAAGGCGGCGTCGAACCCGCCGGCGGGATGCGCGGGGCTGGCGGCAGTGGTGAGCACGACGGCGACGAGGGCGGTGCCGAAGGCGCCACCGAGCTGTTGGGAGATCCTGGTGATCGCGGAGGCATCGGCCATCTGACTCCTGGTGATGTCGACATAGGCGACGGTCATGATCGGGATGAAGACGACGCCGTTGCCCAGTCCACGGATGAACAGGATGACGCCGAGATACCAGAGACTGGTGCTGACTCCCGCCAGGGCGAAGGGCACCGTGGCCGCGGCCATGACGACCGCGCCCGCGACGGCGATGACACGCGGGCCGAACCGGTCGACCAGCTTGCCGGCCAGGAATCGGGCCAGCAGTGCGCCCGCTCCCTGCGGGATGAGGAGGAACGCCGCGTTGAGGGCGCTGTAGCCGCGCAAGGTCTGGAAGTAGAGCGGGAGCAGGAAGTTCCCGGCGAACAGCGCGGCCCCGATGAGCAGCAGTGCGATCGACGAGGTGCACACCGATCGCACCCCCAGCAGTCGTAGGTCGACGAGTGCGGCGTCGGAGCGGCGAAGGGCCCACCAGACGAATGCGGCCAGCAGTAGGGCGCCGGCGATCACGGGAAGGAGCACGTCGGTGCGGGCGAAACCGCCAGTGTCGTGGGTGTTCGACAGGCCGTAGAGCAGCCCCGCCAGAGCTGGTGCGAGAAGCACGGCGCCGACGACGTCGAGCCGTCCGCGTGGTACTCCTCTGGCCGGCCGGTCGTCGACCAGGAAGAGCATGGCGAGGATCCAGCCGAGAACGCCGAGAGGCACGTTGATGAGGAACAGCCATCGCCAGGACAGCCAGTTGAGGACGATGCCGGCGAGCACGGGGCCGAGGATCGGTCCGAGGGCGGCCGGAAGGCTCATCGTCGCCATCGTTCGTGTCCGCGTGCTCGGATCGACGTTCTGCATGGCGAGTGTCATCATCAGCGGCATCATGATGCCGCCGCCGAACCCCTGAAGGATCCGGAAGGCGATGAGTGCATCGATGTCCCAGGCGCAGGCGCACAGCGCGGAACCCACCACGAAGAGCCCGAGGGCGAACAGCCACAACCGCTTGCCGCCGAAGCGGGCCTGGGCCCAGCTCACGAACGGGATCGCGACCGCGAGGGCGAGCAGATAGCCGGTGCTCACCCACTGGCTGGTGGACACCGAGGTGTGCAGCTCCTGGGTGAGGGTGTGCAGTCCCAGGGTCACGATCGTGGTGTCGAGGATCGAGGTGATGCCGCCGACGATGAGCGCCACGGCGAGTCTTGCGACCGACTGGGGCTGGGCGGATGGAGCCGTCGGAGCCGCGCCCTGTTGTGTGTCAGTCACCACGACCTCCTATAAGAAACTAGAACGTATCCTAAGGTAAGCCGCAGATACAAGAAACGCAAGCGGATCTAATGCGGGTCGAGGCGAAGGTGAGACGATGGCTCCCATGACGGCATCCAGGCGACGTGGCCCCGCGCTCGAAGGGGCCATCCTCGAGGCCGGATGGCAGCAGCTTGTCGAGGCCGGGTACGCAGGTTTCACCTTCGAGGCGGTGGCGAGTCGCGCGAGGACCAGCAAGGCCGTGCTGTACCGACGATGGCACGACAAGGAGGCCCTGCTGCTGGCGGTGCTGGGCCATCAGGGCTTCGGTGTCCCGGTGGAGACGCCGGACACCGGGTCGCTGCGTGAGGATGTGCTCATCGCCCTGCGTGCCATGAACGAGCGGATGGGTGGTATCACCGCGGCACTGTTCAGCACTGTGCTGAGCGCCTACTTCGCCGAGACCCACACCTCGTTCGCGCACCTGCGGGGTGAACTGGTCGGTGATCGTCGTTCGATGATGATCGACATTCTTCAGCGCGCCATGGAGCGCGGCGAAGTCACCGCGCCCCTGCCACCCAGGGTCGTGACGCTGCCGGTGGACCTGGTGCGCCACGAGCTCCTCATGAACCTGAGGCCCGTGCCCGACGAGGTCATCGTGGACATCGTCGACACGGTGTTCCTGCCACTGGCCACTGATCCGCGGAGGTCTGATCCGCGGAGGACTGGACCGTCAGAGGACGGTGAGTCCGGGACCGGCGCGGCCGAGGAGCATGACCGAGCATCTGGGTGACGAGAAGCCTCGGGTCACGGCCACGCCGGCCCCGCCCTGCGCGAGGATGGTGAGGTCGTTGTCAAGGCCGGACGGGGTGGTCGGCTACCCGACGAGTCCGTGTCATCCCAGGTCAGCGGCCAGCGGCTCGTACCACCAGCCGCCGTGCCACGCACCGGGCACCAGCACGACAGCCACCGATGCGGGGGTGTTCATGCCGGATCGCTCCCGGTTGCCGAGGTGGCGGCGACGAGTGGGCGGGGGTCGAAGGTGACTCGGATGCGGGTGATGAGTCCGTTCTCCACGTGACTCCAGTTGGCCGTCGGGATCGGCGGGGTTGTGGCGGTGTGCAGGTCGAACCAGCTCACGGCGTCCTGTCCTTCCACGACGCGAACATGCAGGGTGAGGTCGGTCATGATCGACTCGGCCATGCCTCGCAGGCCCGCGAGACACTCCTCTGCACCCCTGGCGGTGCCGAGCACGCCGTCGAAGGTCACCTCGGGATCCAGGACGGTGCGCAGCCGGTCGAAGTCGCGCTCGCGCCACGCGTCGAAGTAGGTGGTGACGGTGGTGCGGGTGGTCTCGGTGTGTTCCATGGTCGGTTCCGTTCTGTGGTTGGTCGTGTCAGAGGGCGGGGGTCCACGCGCGGGTAGTGACGCCGACGGTGTTCCATGCGTTGATGGCGACCACCAGGGCGATCAGGGCGCCCAGTTCGGAAGGGTTCAGGTGGGCGGCAGCCTCACGCCAGTCCGCATCGGGCACATGCGTCTCAGCGAGCTGCGTCATGGTGTCGGTCAGGGCGAGTGCGGCGCGTTCCCGTGCGGTGAAGAAGGGGGACTCGCGCCACACGGCGACAGCGGCGATTCTTCCGATCGGTTCGCCGACGGAGAGGGCGTCCTGGGTGTGCTGGGCGACGCAGTAGGCGCAGCCGTTCAGCTGTGAGGCGCGCAGCCGCACCAGCTCACGCAGGCCCGGCTCGATGCTGGCGCGATCGAGTTCCTTGCGCGCTGCAGCGTCCAGTGCTTCCAGCGCACGGGAGAACGCTCTGGCGGCGGTGTCGATGTCGAGTCGGGTCAGAATGTCGATCGTGGTCTCGCTGGTCGTCATGGGACGCCGCCTCTCCTGTCGTGGTACGTCAACACTCGCGCCACAAAAGCCATCTGTCCAACACTAGTTAGACATTGGAACTATCATTTTCAGATATGGAACTCCACCAGCTTCGCTACTTCATCGCTGTCGTGGACTCCGGTACCTTCACCGCCGCCGCAGAGGCAGTGCGGATCAGTCAGTCCGGGGTGAGCACCCAGTTGCAGAAGCTCGAACGCGAACTCGGCGTCACCCTCATCGACCGCACCGCCCGGCGGGTGTCCCTCACCCCTGCCGGGGAAAAACTCCTTCCCTACGCGCGTGCTGCGCTCGCCGCGGTCGACGACGTGACCTCGGCGGCGAACGACATTCGAGGGCTGGTCACCGGGTCATTGCGGGTGGCGACCGTCACCGGCCTGAACTGGCCTCCGCTGTTCGACGCCGTGGCTGCTGTCCACACCGAGCACCCCGGCATCGACCTGAGGCTGCACGAAGGCACCTCAGATGCATTGATCGCAGAAGTACGCGGCGGCACCGTCGACGTCGCGATCGCCGCCTGGTCCGGCACAGCACCCGAGGGTGTCCCGAGCGCGGTCGTGTTCGACGACCCCACCGTCGCCATCGTCGGGGCCAGTCACACCTGGGCCGCCAGGAGCTTTGTCCGCCCTGCAGAGATCGCCCGCGCCGAGCTCATCGCTCTGCCCTCCGGGACGGGCGCACGCACCGCCCTCGACGGCCTGCTTGCCCGGGCCGGCATGGAACGAGTCGCACCGCGTTGGGAGGTCTCCTCCCCGGTCGGCGTCCAGATGCTCGCCAGTCGAGGTGTCGGCGTCGGCATCGTCAGTGCCACCACCGCAGAGGGCTGGGACGGGGTGATCGCCGTCCCCATCTCCGACGACCGCGCCCGATCACAGTTGGGCGTCGTCTGGCAACCGCACCCCAACCATGCCGCAGCGGCCTTCCTCGACCGCCTCCTGCCACGCAGTGATCCGCAAGCGCGCTGAGGACTGTGATGGGTTCATCACGCCGACGAATGCCACCGCGCGGAGGCATGAACCTTCCTCAACGACGTATCCACGATGTGCCTGCCCGCTATGGCAGCACAATGTCTCTGACCGCTTTTCGAGTGCAGAGCAGCACACCTGCACCAAGGACCAACAGGCCCATGGTCAGCAACGCTTCTTGCACCGAGAACCTCTGAGCAATTGTGCCGATCACGGGCGCAGCAACGGCAACTGGCAGCACCTGCGCCAAATGAAGCACCGAGCTGAACCGCGACATCTCTCCCTCAGGGGTCAGGAAGATGAACGCCGGGCCCAGGTGACCCGTGAACAGCACCACTCCCGAACCCATGCAGGCCATGACCAGGATTCCCGCCCACACCGTCGGAGTCACCATCAGGGCGAAGCACGAACACGCCGACAACACGACACCGGCCACCATGAGCACCACGGGACGTCTCGCCGGCCCGCGAGCGCTGATGAGAACACTCACGATGAGAGAGCCCGCCGACCAAGCGGTCGACAGCATTCCCAGAGAGCTCGCTCGCCAGTGCCGCGAACGCACCAGAAGAGGCAACGCAAGCGAGTTGACGGTCAACATCCCCGCCGACACAAGAATCAGGGACAGCAGAAGCTCGATCAGACACTTCTCATGTGCGAGGTGTGTGATTCCCTCCAGGACATCTCCGCCGATGTGTCCTCCGGATCCATGTGTCGCTCCAGAAGACCTCGCTGGCCTTATCAGGATGAGCACTGCCAGCACTCCGATGAAACTGACAAGATCAACCCACAGAGCTCCTGCCAGGGACCATCTGGACACAATCACCCCGCCGATGGTCGGAGCAAGGATCCCCACGACCAGTCCTCGAGTATTGGTGATGGAGACTGCACGCGGTACATCCTCAGCGCTGACGAGAAGTCGTGCATACACAGCGGTCGACGGTGTGGCGAATCCATCGATGCTGCCGAGCACCAGTGCGTTGATGAGCAGTAACGGGAGCAATGGGACGTGCAGGTGGAGAAGGATGAGGAATGTCAGGTATTGAAGGATCGAGGCCGACGTCGTCAGCGTCAGCACCAGACGCTGGCCAATACGATCCCCGAGAGCACCGCCCAGAAGCACGAGGACGATGGTCGGCAGCGTCGTGAACGAACTCACCCAGCCCGCCGTTCTGGCCCCCAAACCTGTGGCCGACCAGGAGATCGCCAGTCGACCTACCCCGGTTCCCAGGCCGGAGACCGCGGTCGCGGCCGCCCACCACCAGAAGCCGCTTGGCAGTCTCTCACCGCGGGTCTGCTCAGGCTCCTGCGCGCGTGCTGCCATATGCACTCCTTCGTCGCCTCCCCCGTAGGCCACGTTCCACCCCCGTCGGCCTCTGACCGATGAAACCCCCGATGTCCACGACGCCGGCACCTTGGTCGGGAGCTGGACGTCCCGACCCATCTGGGGTGGATAACGGGACTTGAACCCGCGACCCCCTGGACCACAACCAGGTGCTCTACCGACTGAGCTATATCCACCATCTGCCCGGCTGAATCCGGGCAACTCGGAGAGAATATCGAACCCCCGAGAAGCTTGGCAAATCCGCCGAGCGCCGCTCAGTCGGCGTCCCGACCGGCTCCGGTGATGGCTCCCTGACACTTGGCCGCGACAGCCTTGGCCGTCGCGGCGTCCGGGCCGGGGGCGGGCACCATCAGTGCCTCGCGCCAGTACATCAGCTCCTCGATGGACTCCTCGATGTCGGCCAGGGCACGGTGATTGCCCTGCTTGGCCGGGGTGTGCTTGAAGGCCACCGGGTACCAGCGCCGCGCCAGCTCCTTGATGGAGGAGACGTCGACATTGCGGTAGTGCGTCCAGGCCTCCAGCTCCGGCATGTCCTTGGCCAGGAAGGATCGGTCGGTACCGATGGTGTTGCCGGCCAGGGGAGCCTTGCCCGCCTCGGGCACCCATTCCTTGATGTAGTCCAGCACGATCTTCTGGGCGGCCTCCATCGACATCCCGGAGTCCAGCTCCTTCAACAGCCCGGAGTGAGTGTGCATCCCGCGCACGAAGTCGTTCATGTGCTCCAGCCACTGAGGCTGCGGCTTGATGATGACGTCGACCCCCTCACCCTTGACATTGAGGTCCCCGTCGGTCACCAGGGCCGCGACCTCGATGAGCCCGTCGTGGGCCAGGTCCAGCCCGGTCATCTCACAGTCGATCCACACCAGCATGTTGTTCACGGGCTAACAGCCTACCCACGCCGCGTGCCGGCCGAACGGCGTCATCCTCTAGACTTGCGGGCGCTGGCCCGGTAGCTCAGTGGATAGAGCAGCAGCCTTCTAATCTGTCGCGCGTGGGTTCGACTCCCACCCGGGCCGCCATCGCTGTCCCGCTACAGTGGCTGCATGCCTGAGCCCACGATCACCCGGCGTCCGTGGTGGGTGCGCCTGTTGCGCAGCCCCTGGACGTGGATCGTGCTGGCGATGATCATCCTCTCCGCCGTGCTGCTCTACGGCCAGTACGTGCAGCTGCACGCCGATGTCGAGGTCGAGCAGGACGGCAAGAAGGGCGTCGTGCCAGGCATCACGATGCGATCGTTCAAGCTGGCGGCCCATTACGCCTGGCCGACCGCGGCGGTGTGGTCGCTGCTGTTCATCTGGCTGGACCGGTTCCGCACCCAGCACCTGGCGATGTGGTTCACAGCCTTCGCCTGGGGGGCGGCGGTGGCCACCTCGATCTCGCTGGTGGTCAACACCTGGATGTCCCACATGCTCTCGGTCCAGGGCGGCTACGACCCCAGCGAGGGGGCCGGCCCGGCGATCTACTCGGCGCCCTTCGTCGAGGAGACCTGCAAGGCCACCGTGCTCTTCCTGTTCGCAGTGTTCCTGCGACGGCGTCTCACCTCGATGGTGCAGACCGTGAGTCTGGCGGGGCTGTCGGCAATCGGCTTCGCCTTCGTGGAGAACATCATCTACTACGCCCGCGCCGACAACTACGCGCGCATCACCATTCAGGCCGGGGATCCCACCCGGGCGCTCAAACAGCTCGTCCTGCTGCGCGGCGTCCTCACCTCCTTCGGCCATCCGCTGTTCACCATGATGACTGGCCTGGGACTTGCAATCGGGCTGCGCTCACGCAGCCGGCTGGTGCGCATCCTGGCGCCGGTGACCGGGTTCATGGCCGCGGTGATCGGTCACATGGCCTTCAACGGGATCTCCTCGGTGGTGCCGGAGAGCCAGCTCAAGATCTACTGGTTCGCAGCCCTGGGCCTGGTGGCGATGCTCATCGGCTTCATGGTGATGCGGTTGATCCGGGAGGCGGCGATGGTGCGCAACCGGCTTGCCGACTACGCCGTGATGGGCTGGCTGGAGCCTCGCGACCCGATCGTGATGAGCAGCCTGTTCAAGCGCTGGTGGGTCACCCTGGTGGCGCTGTCCCACGGAGTGCGGACCTGGTGGCGCACCCTGGCCTTCCTGCGCGCGGCCACTGAACTGGCCTATCTTCGCGACGCCGTCACGCGCGGTACCGCCGATGGCACCGAGCCCGAGGAGGTCGCCCTGCTGGACCGGCTGCGAGCTCTGCGCCCGGTGGCGATCACCGAGTCCAAGGGGGCCCGGCTGGTCGCCCCACGGCTGCCCAGATGGTGGCCCCGGCGCGGCGCCGGCGGTCCTGTGCCGAGATTCGCGCCCCCTGTGCACGCATCCCGGGCAGCGGTGTCCTGGGCTCCTCCGCGGCCCTGAGACCGGCTGAGTCGCCGGGGGAGTTGTCCACAGCTGGCGGGTTTTTTGAACGACCTGAAGAAGTTGTCCACAGATTTGCCCAGGAGCGGCAAATCGGCCCCTCGGCCACGAGAAGTGCATGTGAGAGGAAGGAACTCACATGGACGCGAACGTGTCAATCAGCGGAAACCTGGGAACCGATGTCGATGTCGTGAGGAAGGACGGCTGGTGCGGCGGACGTTTCCGTATCGCGCAGACGCCGCGATACCTGCGCGACGGCCAGTGGTCTGATGGTGAGACGACCTGGATGTCCGTCCGGGTCAACGGAAGGCTTGCCGAGAACTGCGAACGATCACTGCGGAAGGGCGACCCCGTGGTGGTCGTGGGGCGACTGCGCACCCAGGCGTGGATCACCGAGGACGGCACTCGTCATGAACAGTTGGTCATCCAGGCCTCCTCGGTCGGCCATGACCTCCAGAGGGGGGTCAGCACCTTCATCCGGCCGGCCCCCAGGCCCGAGGAGGCCCCGATCGCGGAGCCGGGGGAGGTGGTGAGTGCGGTGGTCACCGAACTGCTCACCGACCGCTCGCCAGGTTTCCCGGGCCTCCCGGACGGTTCCGAACGGGTCGAGGAGGACGTCGAGGCCGACGACTTCGACCGGGACGCGTCTGGCTACGGTGAGCTGGACCCCGACGAGCTCGAGGCGCTGGACCTGACCACCGGAGAGATACGGGTGAGTTGAGCCGGAGGTGGCCGGTCCCGTGCAGCCAGCTCGATGTTCTGCGCAGCCGAAGTGTGGTGGTCGGGATTCAGAGTGGCTGGCATACTGGCCTGCGGCCGTCCTGATGCGCGAGCACTGCGCGGGGCCGGGCCCTCAGACCACTGTTCACCCGTCGCTGCGGCGACACCTGCGGCATGCGTCAGCTCGACGCTGCAGACATTCCAACCCCTAGGAGCGCCGATGGCAGAGTTCATCTACACCATGCACAACGTGCGGAAGGCGATCGGCGACAACGTCATTCTGGACGACGTCACCCTCTCCTTCTACCCCGGAGCCAAGATCGGTGTGGTCGGGCCCAACGGGGCCGGCAAGTCCACCATGCTCAAGCTGATGGCGGGCATCGAGAAGCCGAACAATGGGGACGCCACCCTGGCCAAGGGCGCCTCGGTCGGCATCCTGCTCCAGGAGCCGCCGTTGAGTGAGGACAAGACGGTTCTGGAGAACGTCGAGGAGGGGGTCGGCGAGATCAAGGCCAAGCTGAAGCGCTTCGACGAGGTGTCGGCGGCGATGGCTGATCCGGATGCCGACTTCGACGCCCTGATGGCCGAGATGGGGGAGTTGCAGACCGAGCTGGATGCCTCCAACGCGTGGGACATCGATGCCCAGCTGTCCCAGGCGATGGATGCCCTGCAGTGCCCCCCGCCCGACACCCCGGTGTCGGTGCTCTCCGGTGGCGAGCGGCGTCGCGTGGCCATGTGCAAGCTGCTGCTCCAGGCCCCTGATCTGCTACTTCTCGACGAGCCGACGAACCACCTGGACGCCGAATCGGTGAACTGGCTGGAGGGTCACCTGCACAGCTACCCCGGTGCCGTGCTGGCCGTCACCCACGACCGGTACTTCCTCGACAACGTGGCCCAGTGGATCTGCGAGGTCGACCGCGGCAAGCTGCACCCCTACGAGGGCAATTACTCCACCTACCTGGAGACCAAGCGCCAGAGGCTCCAGATCGAGGGCAAGAAGGACGCCAAGCGGGCCAAGATCCTGGAGCGGGAGCTGGAGTGGGCACGCTCCTCCCCGAAGGCCCGCCAGGCCAAGAACCGCGCCCGGCTGGCCCGCTATGAGGAACTGGCTGCCGAGGCCGAGCGCAACCGCAAGATCGACACCGCCGAGATCAACATCCCGGCCGGTCCCAGGCTGGGCAACACGGTGCTGGAGGTGAGCAAGCTCACCAAGGCCTTCGACGACCATGTGCTGTACAAGGACTTGTCCTTCGACCTGCCGCGAGCCGGCATCGTGGGCATCATCGGCCCCAACGGCGTCGGCAAGTCCACCTTGTTCAAGATGATCGTCGGTCAGGAGGAGCCGGACTCGGGAACGCTGCGGGTGGGCGATACCGTGAGCTTCTCCTACGTCGACCAGAACCGGGCCGGCATCGACCCGGACAAGAACCTGTGGCAGGTCGTCTCCGACGGGCTGGACTACATCAAGGTTGCCAACTTCGAGGTGCCGTCGCGGGCATATGTGGCCAGCTTCGGGTTCAAGGGACCCGATCAGCAGAAGCTGGCCGGGGTGCTCTCCGGTGGTGAGCGCAACCGGTTGAACCTGGCGCTGACCCTCAAGCAGGGCGGCAACGTGCTGCTGCTCGACGAGCCGACCAACGACCTCGACGTCGAGACCCTCTCCAGCTTGGAGGACGCCCTGCTGGAGTTCCCCGGCTGTGCGGTGATCACCTCGCACGACCGCTGGTTCCTCGACCGGGTGGCGACCCACATCCTCGCCTGGGAGGGGGAGGACGAGAACGGCGTGCCGAGCTGGTTCTGGTTCGAGGGCAACTACGCCGACTACGAGGCCAACAAGATCGCCCGGCTGGGACTGGAGGCCGCCCGTCCGCACGCCTCCAAGCACCGCAGGCTCACTCGCGGGGAGTGACGCCCAGGCGGGGTCCGCGGAACCCGGTAGCGACTGATTCGGTACCGACTGGTTCGGTACCGACTGGTTCGGTACCGATTGGTTCGTGGGCCGCCATCGTGGGAGTTCCTGAGAGGATCGATGCCTCCCTGCCAGCTGGCAGGGAGGCATCGATCTGTATCCAGGGTTCACCCCGATGCCGGTTCATGGAGAGCACGGGTTCGGGCATCGTGCCGTAACAGCGTCAAACGCTCGTAACAGTGAACTCCTAATCTCGACCTCAACGACGTCGGGAGGCCGCCATGATCATCACGCTCACCGTTCTGGCGGTAATCAGTTGCAGCGCAGTGGTGTGGAGCGCGATCAAGGAGCGCGTCCCGGCGGCCAGCGGTTGGTCTCTTGCGGCAGCGACCGCGGCGACCACGGTCATCGCCATGATGGCCAGTGACATCCCGGCCCGATTCGCGGCGACGGTGATGGCCCTGGGATGCATGGCCGAGTCGGTCTGGACAATGGCCGCATCATCGTGGCAGAGACGCCGCACCGCTCGCACCCTCACCGCACAGTGAGGATCAGTGAGGATCTCGGCGCCGGTGTGAACCGCAGATCCGCCGGGTTTGCAGGTCTACTTTGGCAGGTCGCTTGGCGAAAAAAATCGATCGCTTGATCGAGTGATGACTGGGTACTGTGCAGCCTTTGATGGCCCTTACCCGATGATGGGGACAGGGGGAATCGGCCAGCACGGCGGAACTCTTTCTGGCTGGGTCGCCTGTGCCTCCCGCCGTCGAATACATCCGGTGGTCCGAGTGCATTCGAGCTGACCCAGTGGATGAGTGCTGCCGCAGGAACCGGCACTGCTTGCCCGCGTACGGATCAGCACGGCGTGCCCATGCCGGGATCAGCACCTTGCCCATGCCGGGATCGGCACCTTGCCCACGCCGAGGACCGTTCGAACTGGCCTGTGAGGGTGGGGAGACTGGGAACGGTAAGGCCACACATGCACTCCCAAAGAACTGTCAGTGCCGTCTGGTAACGTTGATTAGTTAGGCTGTTATCGGTCATTTCATGCTTCGACTCATAGACCTTGAAGAAGTGCAGCGAACAGGCCTCCAAGGCCGCGGATTCGTCCGAGAAAGATCTGTTCATTCCTTGCAAAGTGGACGCCGTACACTTATGATTAGTCCATGGAACCAGTATCGGATTTCTGGGCTGCGACCCGGGTGATCTCACAGGCCCTCGACGGCCTGAATCACACCGCGCTCACCGCCATGCCCGATACCGAGAAGGTCCAGGCCATGACCTGTCTGCGGACCCTGGCCCGCAGACTCGAGGCCTGTGCCAGAGTCGCCACCGATGCGGTGTCCACCTCGGCCGCCTGCGACCGGGCCACCGGCCTGATGCTGGCCGACTTCCTGGCACGGGAGGAAGGGCGCTCGGCCAGCGAGGGCCTGGGAGAGGTCCACCGCGCCTCGGCGATGACCGCCGATGACACCGTCCGTGACGCCGCACTGGCCGGGACCATCACCCCAGACCATGCGGTGGCGATCGGCCGCCAGATACGCCGGCTACCGCTGGACGAGATGACCTCCGACCAGAAGAAGGCTGCCGCCGGGCAGTTCATCGATGCCGCCCGTACGAGCGCCCCGGGCCAGTTGTCGCGCCAGACCCTCGGCATCCTGGCGGCAACCGCACCACGGCTCGCACCAGACGCCAAGGACCGCGCCGCCCGCATCGCCGCTGAACGCAGGCAGGCGGTGGCCGAGCGCAGGTTCAGGTGGGGTGAGGACGGGCACGGATCGGTGTGGTTGTCCGCAACACTGCCCCAGGCCGAGGGCCGACAGGTCATCGCCACCTTGCAGGCCTTCACCGAGAAGGGCCGGCAGGCCGAACGCACCGTAC
The DNA here is from genome assembly GCF_000423445.1 of Acidipropionibacterium thoenii DSM 20276. Taxonomy (GTDB): domain Bacteria; phylum Actinomycetota; class Actinomycetes; order Propionibacteriales; family Propionibacteriaceae; genus Acidipropionibacterium; species Acidipropionibacterium thoenii. The sequence continues at coordinate 256,268 of NZ_KE384019.1, forward strand.
TGGAGACCCTGAAAGCCCAGCGCAACCAGGGGACCATCACCACCGCCCGGTACCTGGCGTTACGCCGTGAGGCCGACCAGCAAGGTGCGAGGACCACCGCCCAGCGGATGGCCGACGCCCTGGTCGACGCCACCCATCAATTGGCCGGGATGGATCTGGTCCCGTCAGCCGGCGGTGAACCGCCCCGCATCGTGGTCACCATCGGATACGAGTACCTGCACCGCGCTCTGCAGGGCCTGATCGACGCCGGGACTCTCGAGGGGCAGGTACCTGTCGATGCGGGAACCCTGCGCCGGATGTGCTGCGACGCGCAGATCCTGCCTGTTGTCCTCGGCAGCGATTCCCAGACCCTGGACGTGGGACGCTCCGAGCGTCTGGTCACGCCCGCTTTACGGCGGGCCCTGGAGCACCGTGACGGCGGATGCATCTACCCCGGGTGCACCACCCCGGCTCGCCTGTGCCAGGCACATCACGTGCGCCCGTGGTGGGCCGGGGGAGCCACTCGGCTGGACAACCTGGTTCTGGTGTGTCGGCACCACCACGCCATCGTCGAACCCGACCGGCATCACGACCGTGACCAACCCACGATCGTCTTCGACCCGACCACCGGAACGGCCCAGGTCGTCGAACCCACACGTCTGAAGGCATACCGGGCCCACCACCGTGACCTCCACCTCGACCGCAGAACCAGCAGCCCCGATCCTCGGGAGAACTCCGCCCGCTTCACAGACCAGAGCCGCACCAGACCCGTTGATCCAGACTCGCGGGAGGACTCCGCCCGCACGACAGATCCAACCGGCAACTCGATCACCAACCCACACCCACAGGAGAACTCTGCCCACTCCGCTGATCCAACCGGTACGAGACCCGCTGATCTCGGCCCACCGGAGAACTCTGCCCAACCCACTGATCCAATCGACACGAGACTCGCTGACCCCGGCCCACAGGAGCCCTCCGTCCAACTCGGCCATCTTCGAGACTGTCCGGATCCACGAGACGAGGTCGATGTTTTCGATCATCCGGAGAGTGGCCCCGACGCGCCGACCCACGACCGCGGTCGTCTCCAGGAAGTCCTGCTGTAGTGGGCCGGGGCCGACCGCAACGAGGGCACGGTGGGCCCCATGGTTCCGAGGAGCTCGCGGTCACTCGCAACGAGGGGAGGTCGGCCCCATAGTTCCGAGGAGCTCGCGGTCACTCGCAACGAGGGGAGGTCGGCCCCATGGTTCCGAGGACGCCGCGATCAACCGGAATGGCACGGCCCAGCCCAGCCACCTGTTGGGCCTGCTTCGGCGGGCTGCCGAGGAACCCGAAGCAGGAGCAGCCCGAGAGGCGAGCAGGGGGCACCGGCTGCGAGGCGGACCGTTGGTCGGGTCGGGTACCTGCCTGGTTCAGCTGTGCTGGAGGTGGGAGACGAACCGTTGGTCGGGTCGGGTACCTGGGAGGTGGACGTGGGAGACGAACAGCTCAGCGGATCCGGCACATGTGAGGTTCAGCTGTGCTGGAGGTGTGAGGCGAACAGCTCAGCGAGAGTGATGGCGCGGCGTCCCGTCAGATCCGAGGTCTGGCGTCGGCAGGAGAAGCCGTCGGCCAGGATGATCGCCGAGGGCCCGGCAGCCTCGATGGCCGGCAGCAGATCGTGCTCGAAGACCGCCACCGAGGTCTCGTAGTGGCCCACCTCCACCCCGAAGTTCCCGGCGTAACCGCAGCACCCGCCGACCGTCCTCACCCGTGCCCCCGATGCCTCCAGCAGACGCTGGTCGGGTTCGAAGCCGAGGATCGAGGCGTGGTGGCAGTGCGGCTGGGCGACGACCACATGGCCTGCCAGGCTCGGCGGCTGCCACCCGGCGGCCTCCAGCATCTCAGCCATGGTGTGGACATTCTTGGCGACCACAGCTGTGCGCGGGTCGTCTCCCACCAACTGCAGTGCGTCGGTGCGCCACACCGTGGTGCAGGAGGGTTCCAGGCCGACCACCGGGATCCCGGCCTCGGCCAGCGGAGCCAGCACATCCAGGGCCTTGCGGATCTTCTTGGCAGCCCCGTCCAGCTGACCGGTGGTGATCCACGTCAGTCCGCAGCACACATCGTCGGTGAGCACCTCGGGCTGGTAGCCGGCGTCGGCCAGCACCGCGACCACGGCCGACAGGTCGCAGTCGCCCAGCATGTCGGAGAAGGAGTCCACCCAGATCACCACCCGGCCGTGCCGCACATCCGGCAGCACTGCGGGCCGGCCATGCTCATCGATCTGAGTCCCTGCTCCCGGTTCGGCCGGTCGCTGGGGGACGGACGGCTGCGGGTGGGCGGTGGCACGCCCGCCGTCGACCATCCGGCCGGCCTCGATCGCGGCCGCCGCGGTCGTCGAATGGGCGGCCGGAAGGCTCTTGCGGGCTGGTCCGCCGGGCCGGAAGGTCGGCAACGGGCGGCGCTGGTCGACCCCTGCCACCCAACGTCCCAGATGCTTGATCCCGGGCACCCGAAGGGCCGCATTGGTGATCGAGGCCAGGAAGGGCACCGCCGTCAGGAACCTCTCCCAGCGGGGCAGCCAGCCCATCACGTAATGGGAGCGGGGACGGAATCGGCGGTGGTACTTCTCGAACAGCACCCGGGAGCGGTAGGAGGCCATGTCGATGCCGGTCGGGCAGTCCCGGGCGCACCCCTTGCAGGCCAGGCACAGATCCAACGCCTGGGTCACCTCGGGGGAGTCCCAGCCATGCACCAGGGTCCCGTTGACCATCTCCTGGAGGACCTTCGCCCGGCCACGGGTGGAGTCCTTCTCGTCGTGGCTGGCCTGATAGGAGGGGCACATCACACCGCCGTGCGGAGAGTTCTCGGCGACGCACTTGCCGACCCCTGTGCACTGGTGGACGTCGTGGGCGAACCCCGGATGGCTCAGCGTCAGCGGCGAGTTGCGCGCTTGATAGACCCTGATGTCGGCCTCCACCGGTCTCGGATTGACCAGCACCCCCGGGTTGAGCAGATTGTCGGGATCCAGGATCCCCTTGACCTGGCCGAACAGCGAGATCGCCTCGGGGGAGTACATCGCCGGCAGCAGGGCCGAGCGTGCCCGCCCGTCGCCGTGCTCCCCGGAGGCCGATCCGCCGTGGCGGGCCACCAGGGCGGCGGCGTCGGCGACGAAGGAGCGGTACTGCTCGGGGCCGTCGTCGGCGTCCAGCGGGTAGTCGATGCGGCAGTGCACGCATCCCTCGCCGAAGTGTCCGTAGGGCAGCCCGTGCAGGCCGTGGGCTGCCAGCAGCTCCTCGAAATCGCGTAGATAGGAGCCCAGATCGGCCGGCGGCACGGCGGCGTCCTCCCAGCCGGCCCAGGCCAGTCGCTCCAGGCTGACACCGGCCAGGCCTGCGCCGTCGGAGCGGATCTGCCACAGCGCGGCGGCCTCACCGGGGTCGGTGACCACTCGGGCGTCCAGAGCCCCGGACGCGGCGGTCATCCTCCGGGCGCGATCGGCCACCTCGGTGGGATCGTCGCCTCGCACATCGAGGAACATCCAGCCATCCCCGCGCGGCAGGTCCGGGACCGCATCGGCTCCCTTGGCCCGGGCGACGACGTCGACGATGCGCCGGTCCATCCCCTCGCAGGCCACCGGAGCGAACGGCAGCAGTGCGGTGACGGCGTCGGCCGCCTCGGCCATCGAGGGGTATCCCAGCGCCACCGTGACGCCGACGGGCGGGTCGGCGACCAGCTTGACGGTGGCCCGGGTGACGATTCCCAGCGTCCCCTCGGTGCCGCAGAAGAAGGCCGGGAGGTTGAACCCGTGCTCGGGGGCCAGGTGTTCCATCTGGTAGCCGGAGACCTGCCGGGAGAAGGTGCCGAACTCGGTGCGGATGACACCGAGGTTGGCATCGGCCAGTGCTTTGAGCCGGGCCAGCCGCGGATCGGAGCTGGATCCGGGGGTCACCGTGAGGATGTCGCCGGCGGCGGTGAGCAGATCCAGCGAGACGACGTTGTCGCAGGTGCACCCGTAGCCCAGTGCCCGGGGCCCGCAGGCGTTGTTTCCGATCATCCCGCCGATGGTGCACCGCGTCGAGGTCGACGGGTCGGGTCCGAACCGCAGTCCGTGCGGCCGGCCGGCGTCCTGCAGGGCCGCCTGGATGACGCCGGGATCCACCACCGCGGTGCGTGTCTGGGGATCGAGGCTGTGGATCGTGTGGAGGTGGCGGGCCAGGTCGATGACCAGTCCCTCGCCGATGGCATTTCCGGCGCAGCTGGTGCCCGCTCCGCGGGTGGTGACCGGCAGGCCGACCGTGGCGGCCGCCCGGACCAGGGCGGCAGTCTCCTCCACAGACCTGGGCCGGGCCACCACCTGCGGTACGACCCGGTAGATCGACGCATCACTGGAGTACAGCGCCCGCGCCAGCGTCGAGGAGTCCAGACACTCGGGTGCCCCGGAGTCGATGCTGCCCAGCGCCGAGACGAAGTCGGCCAGCAGATCGGAGTCCGGTGCTGCGGTGGAGTGGTTGTCGACGGTCATGCTCAGAGCGGACATACCGTTCAGTCTGGCACGACGCCGGTGAGCCCCGGCCGGGCTTCCGGGGGCTGGGACCGGGTACCGCCCGCGCGGAGGTCCGCAGTTGCGACGCGATGCCGTGGGCCCAGGACGCCGTCCGATCCCAGGGACGCCGCCCCAGTCAGGAGCCTTCCTCAGGACTGCTCGGCGACAGCGTGCCGGATGGCGCGCAGCACCCTGCCCAGGACGACCAGATCAGCGGCGTCGATGGCATCGATGAACACCTTGCGTACCGCGGTCACATGGTGAGGTGCGGTCTGCACCACCAAGACATAGCCACTGTCGGTGAGATGGGCGATCACCCCTCGCCTGTCGTGGCTGGCGGCGATGCGCTCGACCAGGCCCTGCCTCTCCATCCGGGTGACGGTGTGGGTCAGTCGCGATCGGGAGTGGTGGACCAGCTCGGCCAGGGCCCCCATCCGTAGCCTTCGGCCGGGGGCCTCCGACAGATGGGCCAGGATCTCGTACTCGCCGAGATCCAGGCCGCGGTCTCTCAGGTCGGCGTCCAGGTACTGGTCGAGCCGGCTGGTGGCCTCCAGCCAGTCCCGCCAGATCTGCTGCTGGCCGGCGTCGAGCCACCGGGTGGAGTCTGCGCTGGCCGGGCTCCCGGCGTCGTCTTCGGCCATGGCTGCATGGTAATCGGACGGTGCTGGTCCCTGGCCAGGTCCCCCGCTCGGCGATTGGTCACTGTGTCCAACACCGGTGCGGCTCCGGTTGTCGGGTCCACCCAGCCGGGCCCACCCTAGAGTCGAGGACATCTGTCGGGGCGCGCCGCCGAGCCATCGGTCCGCCCTCCACCAGATGTCCAGGAGAGGTGGCAGGCCGGTGAGTCTTCAGCAGGACCAGGTCGACGCCTCGGCGCCCAACTTCGGCGCGCTGCTCGACCGGCAGGCCGATGCCCATCCGGACCGGGTAGCCCTGCTGGTGCCACGAGGGCCCGACGATCAGCCCAATGAATGGCTCCCGATCACCTTCGCCGAGTTCCGGCGTCAGGCCCATGCGGTCGCCGCCGGGCTCATCGAGCTCGGCCTGGCTCGTGAGCAGCGGGTGGCGATCATGTCGGGGACCCGCACCGAGTGGATCATCGCCGACATGGGGATCTCCTGTGCCGGCGGGGCGACCACCACCATCTACCCCAATACCAACGCCGAGGACACCAGCTACATCCTCACCGACTCCGACTCGCGGATCGTCTTCGTCGAGACCGCCGCCCAGGTCGACAAGATCGTCTCCCGGCCCGAGCTCGACGATCGGATTCGGCGCATCATCACCTTCGACGCCGCGCAGCCGGCCGGCGGTGAGGGATCCAGGGACAGCCCGACCGAGGGCCACGACAGCACCGTCGGCGAATCCCTTGATGACCAGACACCCGGTACCCGCATCGGCACCGTCGACCCGCGGGTGATGACGATGGCCGATCTGGTGGCGGCCGGGCGGCGCCGGCTGTCCGCCGAACCGATGCTGGTGCGTCACACCATCGACTCCATCGCACCCACCGACCTGGCCACCGTGATCTACACCTCCGGCACCACCGGCACCCCGAAGGGCGTCGAGATCGAGCACCGGTCGTGGACCTACATGGGAGCGGCCTGGCAGCACCAGAACTTCCTGGGCCCCGGCGATGTGCACCTGCTGTGGCTGCCGCTGTCCCATGCCTTCGGCAAGTGCCTGCTGGCGATCTGCATCCAGATCGGCATCGCCCAGGCCGTCGAGGGACGCATCCCTCGGCTGGTCCGCTCGATCGGGGAGGTGCGCCCCACCGTGATGTGCGGGGTACCCAGAATCTTCGAGAAGATCCGGGCGGGCGTCATGACAGCGTCACGTCGTGGCCGGATCACCAGCCGGATCTCGCACTGGGCATTCGCGGTGGGCCGCGACTCGCGCCCCTACCGGTTGGCAGGACGCCGGATGCCCGCCGGCCTGGCAGCCCGCTACCGAATGGCCGACCGGCTGGTCTTCTTGACCCTGCGGCGCAAGCTCGGCGGGGTGCGGTTCATGATCTCAGGAGGGGCGAAACTCTCACCCCAGGTCCAGGAGTGGTTCTACTCGGCCGGGATCCCGATCGTGGAGGGATACGGCTCCACCGAGCTGTGCGCGGTGGCCTTCTTCTCCGACCCCTCGACGATTCGCTTCGGAACCGTCGGGCCGGTCTGTCCGGGATGTCAGGCCAGGCTGGCCGACGACGGCGAGGTGCTGGTGAGCGGGCCGATCGTGGCCCGCGGCTACCACAACCTGCCCGAGCAGACCTCGCAGGCCTTCGTCGACGGATGGTTCCACACCGGTGACATCGGAGAGTTCGGTGCCGACGGCTGCCTCCATATCACCGACCGCAAGCGCGACCTGTTCAAGACCTCGGGGGGCAAGTACATCGCCCCCCAGAAGGTGGAGGCGGCGCTGATGGCCAACTGCCCCTATCTGTCCCAGGCCGTCGCGCTGGGGGAGGGCCACAAGTATGCAGTGGCGCTGCTGACCCTGGACCCCGACAAGTTGTCGCTGTGGGGGCGACGTCGTGGCAGGGCAGCGATGAGCTACGCCGAACTGTCCCGGCTGCCCGAACTGCGCTCGACCATCCAGGGCTGCGTGGATCGCGCCAATGCCCACCTGGACCGCTGGGAGACGGTCAAGAGGTTCGCCATCCTCGACCATGACCTCGATGACGAGGAGGGACTGGTGACGACCAGCATGAAGGTGCGGCGAGGTGAGGTCGCCAACCGCTATCGTGACCTGTGGGAGTCCTTGTACGAGGACAACGGAGTTCCCCAGGCATAAGGGTCCCGGGGCCTGAGAGGGCCTGGCCGGTTGTGTCATGTCTGATCGACCCGAGATCAACTCGAGAACAACCCGCAGGAGGGTTCCAGTAATGACGACCGACACGCTGGCGGTTCGTGAGGAGCTGCTGGCCAAGAGCGCCCGCAACCTCGGAGACATGCTTCGGCGACGGGTCGATCAGACCCCGGACCGGATCGCCTTCCTGTACCCGGAGAACAAGCCCAGCGGGCCCGAGAACTGGACCCCGCTCACCTGGTCGCAGGTCCAGGACAAGGCCCACGACATCGCAGCCGGTCTGCTGAAGCTGGGGCTCAAGCCCGAGGAGAGGGTGGCGATCTGCGCCGACACCACCATCTGGTGGATCCTCACCGATCTGGGGATTGGATGCGCCGGAGGGGCCACCACCACCGTCTACGGCAACTCCCAGCCCGAGGACGTGGAGTACATCCTCACCAGCTCCGAGTCGCGGATCTACGTCGCCCAGAACAGCGCCCAGGCCGCCAAGGTGGTCGACACCGAGGGCCTCGATGATCTGGTGAGCCACATCATCCTGATCGACGACGACAGACTCATCCAGGGCGCTCCCGGTTCGCAACGCCGGCTGGTGGCCGAGGACTCGCGGGTGATCGCGCTGTCGGATCTTGCGGAGAGCGGCCACGCTGCGCGCAGGACCGACCCCGGGGCCGTCCAGCGGGTCATCGACGCCACCGGACCCGACAACCTGGCCACCCTGATCTTCACCTCGGGGACCACCGGCAAACCCAAGGGGGTGGAGCTGACCCACCGTTCCTGGACCTACATGGGCGTGGCGATGGAGTCCTGGGATCCGCTGGAGCCCGGGGATCTGCAGTATCTGTGGCTGCCGTTGGCCCACGTCTTCGGCAAGTGCCTGATCGCGGTGCAGATGACGATCGGCTTCGCCTCGGCCGTCGACGGCCGGGTCGACCGGATCGTGACCGGGATGGGAGAGGTGCATCCCACCTTCATGTGCGGGGTGCCGCGAATCTTCGAGAAGGTGCGGGCGAAGGTCATCACCACCCACGGTGTGGCCCGCAGGATCTCGGCCTGGGCCTTCAACGTCGGCTCGCAGACCGCCCCCTACCGGCTGGAGGGCAGGCCGATCCCCAGGATGCTGGCCGCCAAGCAGCTGCTCGCCGAGAAGCTGGTCTTCTCGAAACTGAAGAAGACGATGGGCGGGCGGATCCGGATGATGGTCTGCGGCGGGGCGAAGCTGTCCCCCCAGGTCCAGCGCTGGTTCTTCGCCGCCGGGATCCCGGTGGTCGAGGGCTACGGCGCCACCGAGACCAGCGCCATCGCCTTCTTCAACGTCCCGAAGGAGGGCCGGTTCGGCCCCCGGTTCGGCACCGTCGGGCCGGTCTGCCCAGGGTGCGAGGCCAAGCTGGCGGACGACGGTGAGGTGATGGTGCGCGGGCCCATCATCGCCCGCGGCTACCACGAGATGCCCGAGCAGACCGCCGAGACCTTCGCCGACGGCTGGTACCACACCGGCGACATCGGCCACTTCGACGAGATGGACTACCTGGTCGTCACCGAGCGCAAGCGCGATCTCATCAAGACCTCGGGAGGCAAGTACATCGCCCCCCAGAAGGTGGAGACCACCCTGATGGCCAACTGCCCCTATCTCGCCCAGGCAGTGGTGCTGGGGGAGGGTCACAAGTACGCGGTGGCGCTGCTCACGCTGGATCGTGAGGCGCTCATGAAATGGGGCGAGAACCACGGTCACGCCGGGGAGACCTACGAGCAGCTGACCCAGCTCCCCGAGATCCGCAAGTCCATCCAGCGCTACGTCGACCGGGCCAATGAGCGGCTGGACCGTTGGGAGACCGTCAAACGGTTCACCATCCTCGATCATGAGCTGGACGACCAGCACGGCATGGTCACAGAGAGCCAGAAGGTCCGCCGCGACCAGGTGCGCAACGGCTACAAGGCCGAGATCGAGGCCCTCTATGCCGATGAACAGACCGCATCGCGTCAGGACAGCCCCCGTTGAGCGAGCGGGGCCTGCCCTCCGGGCCGGTCACTGTCCAGCTGCCGCTGCGCTGGTCGGACATGGACTTCCAGGGCCATGTCAACAACGTCGCCATCTCCAACCTGGTCCAGGAGGCGCGAACCCAGGCACTGACCGGCACTCCGGTCGAGGAGTTGTTCGGCACCGGCGTCGTGGTGGTCACCCAGGATGTCGAGTTCCTGGCGCCGTTCACCGTCGACGGGCATCCGCTGGATGTCGAGGTGTGGTGCTCCAGACTGGGGATCGCCCGGGTGCTGCTGGAGTACCGGGCTCGCCATCACGGCGTCGATGTCGCGCGGGCTCGTGGCTGGGTGTGCCCCTTCGACTTCGAGAACTCCCGACCGGCGCGCCTGAGACCGGCCGAGCATGCCACCTTCGAGGCGATGGCGGCCGCACCCACCCAGTGGGTCGACCTGGAGCTGCGTGACGTCGGCGAGACCGGCGATGTCGTCGATGTCCTGGTTCGCTGGTCGGACGTCGACCGCTACGGCCACGTCAACAATGTGTCCCTGGCCGACTACCTGCAGGAGGCCAGGATCGAGGCCACCACCAGCTGGACGCCGGCGATGCGGCGGGCCGGGGAACGCAACTGGGTGGTCGCCCGTCAGGACATCGCCTACCGCCGCCAGGTGCACCCGGAGATCGGGCACTGTCAGGTGCACACCGCGCTCACTCGGGTGGGGCGCACCTCGGTGACCCTGGCCGCGGCCATCCCCACCGATGAGGGCACCGCGGTGGAGGCGGCCACCGTGCTGGTCTGCGTCGACCGGGTCAGCGGTTCGGCCGTGCCGATCGACGACACCATCCGCAGTGTCCTGGAGACACACCTGGCCGGCTGACCCCGGCCCTCCGGCCCTCAGCAGAGCCGGAGGGTCCCGTCAGGGATCGGCGTCGGTCAGCCCCTGACCTCGGAGCCGTCACCGCTCCACAGCACATGCCATGGGCCCTCGTCGTCGATGCGCTGGTAGGTGTGAGCGCCGAACAGGTCGCGCAGCCCCTGGGTGAGGGCCGCGTTGAGCCGCGGTGCGCGCACCTGGTCGTAGTAGCTCAGGGCGGCGGCGAACCCGGGCACCGGAACCCCGGCCTCGGCGGCCCTGGCGACCACCCGCCGCCAAGCGCCCTGCGAGTCGGCCAGCTCGGCCTTCACCGAGGGTGCCTCGAGCAGTGTGGTGAGGTCATGGGCGGCGTACTCGTCGTGGATGCGCTGCAGCAGTCGCGCCCGGATGATGCAGCCGTCGCGCCAGATCGAGGCGACCTTGGCCATGTCGACATCCCAGCCGTACTCGGCGGCCGCGGTGCGGATCTCGTCGAGGCCCTGGGAGTAGGCGACGACCTTGGAGCTCCACAGCGCGGCCCGCACGTCGTCGAGGAAGCTCTGCCGGTCATCGACCGAGATGCTCCCGTCGGGGCCCTCCAGGGCCTGTTGGCCGGCGGCGCGCAGCGCAGCTGCGCTGGAGACCGCCCGGGAGAAGACCGCCTCACCGATGGTGGAGACGTCGACCCCCAGGTCCAGGGCGGACTGCACGGTCCAGGTGCCGGTGCCCTTCATCCCGGCGGCGTCGACGATGACGTCGATCAGGTCGCGTGAGGAGTCCCGGGGATCCTTGGTGGCCAGCACCCGGGAGGTGATCTCGATGAGGTAGGAGTCGAGGTCGCCGGTGTTCCAGCTGGCGAAGACCTCGGCGGCCTCGGCATTGGTCAGCCCGACGCCGCGCAGCAGGGCGTGGGCCTCGCCGATGAACTGCATGTCGGCGTACTCGATGCCGTTGTGAACCATCTTGACGAAGTGACCGGCGCCATCGGTGCCCATCCATGCGCAGCACGGCTCGCCGTCGACATGGGCCGAGATCTTCTCCAGCACCGGGCCGATGGCCTGGTAGGACTCCTTGGATCCGCCGGGCATGATCGAGGGTCCCTCCAGGGCCCCGACCTCGCCGCCGGAGATACCGGTGCCGACGTAGTGGATGCCGGTCGGGCGCAGCGCGGCCTCACGGCGTCTGGTGTCCTTGAAGAAGGAGTTTCCACCATCGACCAGGATGTCGCCGGGCTCCAGCAGCGGTACCACCTCGTCGATCACCGCGTCGGTCGGCCCGCCGGCCTTGACCATCATGACGATCCGGCGCGGGCGGCTCAGCGAGGCCACGAAGTCCGACAGCTGGTGGAAGGGAAGGAAGGTGCCCTCGTGACCGTGGTCGGCGATGACCCGGTCGGTGCGGGCATCGGTGCGGTTGTACAGCGCGACCCGGAATCCCTTGTGCGCCATGTTGCGCGCCAGGTTGGATCCCATCACGGCCATCCCGATGACTCCCACGTCGGCCTGTGCGGCCTGTGTGCTGGTCTGCGACATCTATTCCTCCTGAGAGATTGCTCATCCTCATTCTGTCAGCCCCGGCGCAATGGGTGCTCGCTGGCCGGTTGTCGACCCGATGACACCGCGCCGGGCTCGCGGCTGGTCTAGCCTGTGGACCATGAGCACAGCCCTGGTGTTGATGAATGTCCTGGTGCCGCTGAAGGTGATGCCCGGCTGGCCCACCGAGTCCTTCAGCCCCCTGCACCTGATCCTGCTGTGCGTGGTGGGCCCGATCCTGGTGCTCGCGCTGTTCAGCATCATCGCCTGGACCCCTGGTCTGTTGCGCCAGCGCCGGGCCGGCGAGGTCGCTGCCGGGCTCAGCGACGACGATGACGTCGAGCCGAGCACCCCGCAGATTCAGTCCTGACTCCCGGCGCCGCTCACCGGGTGGCGGCCCGGGCGCTCCTCGCCTGGCACCGCAGCGCTCGCTCGGCGGCGTCGGCCCGCTCCAGCAGCACCCGGCGCACCGTGCTGGACAGCGTGCGCGAGTTCATCCAGGCCGACAGCTCGTCGAGCCATTCACGATCGGCCACCTCACTGGGGAACAGCCACAGCAGGGCGTTCTGGATCTGGGCATGGCCGGCCGCCGACCACTGCCCCTCGCCGGCGTCGATCGCCTCGCAGAGCTGGAGGTACCTGGCCGCGAAGGGCTTGAGCACCTCCTCCTGGTCGGGGTTGGCGAAGTGGCTGACGATCGACCGGTAGGTCTCGTTGGGGACCCCGGCCTCCTCGGTGGCGCGCGCCCAGGCGGCCTCCTTGGCCTGCGGGGTGGGTAGTGCGGCCAGAGCCCCGGCAGCCTGCTCGGCACCCGAGCTGGTGTTGTCGCGGTCCCTCTCGGCGGCGATCAGATCGGCGTCGGCGGCACCCAGCCGGGCCAGTGCCGAGACGATCCGCCAGCGCAGATCCTGATCGACCTCCAGGCCCTCGGGAACCTCCTCGCCGGCCAGCCAGCCCTTCAGCAGGGTGACGCCGGCAGCACCGATCACCGCGACGAGCCCGTTGGTGAGGGCCAGCTGATGGTCGGATCCGGGTTCGGCCTGCTTGAGCAGACCGGCCAGGGTGGCCACCAGATCGGCGCGGACACCCTCGCGCAGCCGCGGTGCGGTGTAGCTCAGGGTGGCGGCACTGGCCTGGCGGATCAGGGACTGCACGGCGGTGAGGTCCTGCTCGGAGGGCAGCCCGGAGGACACCAGGGCGACGTAGTCCTGGGCGGCCAGCTCGGCGTCACGGCACATGTCCCAGGCCGCACCCCAGCACAGCGCCCGGGCCAGCGGGTCGGCGAGCTGGTCGATGTGAGCGGTGAGGGTGGCCAGACTGGCCTCGTCGAGACGGACCTTGGCGTAGGTCAGATCGGCGTCATTGAGCAGGATGAGGTCCCCGCGCGGGTGACCGGCGAGGGCGGCGATCGGAGTGCGCTCGCCGTGGATGTCGACCTCCAGACCATCGGTGCGCACCAGCCCGGAGTCGGTCAGCGAGTAGATGCCGATACCCAGCCGATGGGTGCGCAGCGTCGGGAACTGCGCCGAGGCGGACTGCACGACGTCGAACCGGGTGAAGTTCCCGTTCCCGTCCAGGTCGAAGTCCGGGCGCACGGTGTTGACGCCGGGAGTGCGCAGCCAGCTGGCGGTGAAGTCCGACAGGTCGCGTCCACTGGACTTCTGGAGCTGATCCAGCAGGTCCGACAGCTGGGCATTCCCGAAGGCGTGCTCGGCCAGGTAGGCGCGTACGCCGGCCAGGAAGGCCTCCTCGCCGACGAAGGCCACCAGCTGCTTGAGGGTGGAGGCCCCCTTGGCGTAGGTGATCCCGTCGAAGTTCTGCTCGACGGTCGCCAGGTCGACCATGTCGGCGGCGATCGGGTGGGTGGTGGGCAGCTGGTCCTGGGTGTAGCCCCAGGTCTTGCGCTGGTTGGCGAAGGACACCCAGGGGTTGACGCCGCCGTAACGGGCCACGATCTTCTCCTGGCAGTGGTGGGAGGCCCACTCGGCGAAGGACTCGTTGAGCCACAGGTCGTCCCACCAGGTCATCGTCACCAGGTCGCCGAACCACATGTGCGCCAACTCGTGGAGGATGGTGTTGTCCCGGGAGTCGTAGGCCGCGGCGGTCACCTTGGAGCGGAACAGGTAGTCATCGCGGTGGGTGACGCAGCCGACGTTCTCCATCGCCCCGGCGTTGAACTCGGGCACGAAGGACTGGTCGTACTTGCCGAAGGGGTAGGGGTGGCCGAACTCGGCCTCGTAGACCTCGAAACCGCGCTGGGTGGTGGTGCGGATCCGCTCGGCGTCCAGGAACTGCACCATCGACTGGCGACACAGGATGTTGGCCTGGATATCGGCCCCGGCGCGGGTGCGGACGGTGCCCTCGTCGACGTGGTAGTCGCCGGCGACCAGGGCGGTGAGATAGGTGGAGATCCGTGGCGTGGCCCCGAACTGCCAGGTGGACACGTCGTCGTAGGGTCCGTCGCTGACCGTCACCTCACCGGAGTTGGAGATCACCGTCCAGCCGCTGGGAGCGATCACCTCGAGCTGGAAGGTGCCCTTCTGGTCTGGCTGCTCGAAGTCGGCGTAGACCCGGCGGGCATCGGCGATCTCGAACTGGCTGTAGAGGTAGGTCCGGTTGTCGGCCGGGTCGACGAACCGGTGCAGTCCCTCACCGGAATGGGAGTAGCGGCACAGCGCGACGATGGTCAGCCGATGCTCTCCTGCCGGGGCCTCGATGGGATAACGGTGATCATGGAATGCCGCCGGGTCTAGCGGGACGCCGTCGAGCTCTGCGGCGTAGACCCCCTCGGCAATGAGGTCGGCGTGGGTCGGCTCGCCATTGCTGGTGAAGGCAATCGTCGAGGAGGAGACGAAGGTGCCGGTGGGATCGGCCAGAGGGTTTCCCTGCGGGTCACGGCCGGACAGATCGACCACCACCCGGTAACCGATCGTGCTGATCACAGTCGACCGGATCTGTGCTTCTTCCCTGGTGATGTTCACCGGATTCATTGCATCTCCCTGTTCTGCATTCGCAGTGCTACCTCCGCAGTGCCCCGGCGCTGGTCGGAGTGCTGTCAGAGCTGACTCTATCCATCCGGACACCGGCCAGTCACACATTGCCGGAATGCGCGCGGGGCGAAAACCGTACGTAAGTCGCCATTGAATTGTGGACCGCCGCTGACGGCGAGTTGACTGGGACCATGACGACGACAGTTGATTTCTGGTTCGACCCGGCATGTCCGTGGGCATGGATGACCTCGCGATGGATGCTGGAGGTGGAGAAGGTCCGTGACGTCCACACCGTCTTCCACGTGATGAGTCTTGCGGTACTCAATGAGGGCCGCGACCTGCCGGCCGACTACCGCGCCGAGATGGACCGGGCCTGGATCGGCGCCCGGGCGGCCACCGGCGTCGTCGAGACCTATGGTCAGGAGGCGGTACGGCCCTTCTACACCGCCCTGGGAACCCGCTACCACCTGGCCAGGGAGCCCCGGGAACAGGCCACCGTGGAGGCCGCCCTGGCCGAGTGCGGCTATGACACCGGGATCGCTGCCCGCGCGACCACCGCGGAGTTCGACGAGGCGATGCGCGCCTCCCACCACCAGGGGATGGACCCCGTCGGCCAGGAGGTCGGCACCCCGGTGCTGCACGTCAACGGGATGGCCCTGTTCGGCCCGGTGATCTCCCCGGCGCCGAAGGGGGAGCAGGCCGGGGATCTGTTCGACGGCTTCCTCAAGATGGTCGCCTACCCCGGCTTCTTCGAGCTCAAGCGCACCAGGACGATCGGGCCGAGGTTCGACTGAGCCGGCAGGTGTCCCGCTGGGGTAGCAGGAACGGCGGCGGGCCCGTTGGGATCGCGGTGGGCCTCCGACGACACGGACCGGGAGTCGAGTCGACGGTCTGCCCCGGGGGTGGGAGGAGACCATGAGCACAGTGCTGATGACGGGGTTCGAGCCCTTCGGCCGGCGGAGCCTGAACTCCTCCTGGCTGGCGGTCAGCTTGCTGGCCCAGACCTGGCAGGGTCGGGCCGAGCTGGTCATCCGATGCCTTCCGGTGACCTTCCAGGGCTGCGGTCCGGCGCTGCGCCGGGCGGTCCGGAGCGTCCATCCGGACGTGCTGATCGGCGTCGGCGAGGCGGCAGGACGCACCCACCTCACACCGGAGCTGGTCGGGATCAACTGGGATGACGCGGCCATCCCCGACAACGCCGGGGCCCAGCCCAGGCAGGAGTACATCGAGCCCGGCGGCCCGGCGGCCCGGTTCACCGGCCTGCCCATCTACCAGGCTGTGGAGCGGATGCGAGGCGCCGGGATCCCGGCGCGGGTCTCCCTGTCCGCGGGCAGCTACGTGTGCAATCACGTGATGTACACCATCGGCGGTCTGGTGGAGGCTTCGGCAGGCAGGCTGACCGGGGGGTTCTGCCACCTGCCGCAGGCTCCCGAACAGGTGGTCGACCCAGACCTGCCCACCATGAGCTCCCAACTGGCGGCCCAGGGGTTGGGCATCCTGCTGGAGACCACCCTGGAGTCGCTGCAGGTCTGAGAGCTCCCGGAAGTGTCACCGTGATGCGCAAGGATGGGGACCATGGCGAATGAGGACACTCCCGTCGAGGCGAGCACATCCGAGGCCGACCTCAGGCATGCCTGGACCGAGCTGGCCGAACGGATCCTGGCAGCCCAGGAGGCCTACTACGGGGCTGATGCACCCACCATCTCGGATGCCGAGTACGACCATCTGATGCGCGACCTCCAGAAGCTGGAGGCCGATCACCCCCAGCTGCGCACCCCCGACTCGCCCACCCAGCGGGTCGGGGCATCGCAGAAGGTCACGGACTTCGCCCCGGTGACCCATCTCGAGAGACTGCTGAGCCTCGACAACGTCTTCACCCTGGAAGAGCTCACCGAGTGGATCGCCCGGGCCCGCGCGGGGGCCGAGGCTGCCGGCATCAGCGAACCCTGCCAGCTGCTCTGTGAACTGAAGATCGACGGCCTGGCGCTGGATCTGGTCTACCGCAACGGACACCTGGACAGCGGTGCCACCAGGGGCGACGGTCGGGTGGGGGAGGACGTCACCGGCAATGTCCGGACCATCGGGGCGATCCCTCAGCAGCTCACCGGCGCAGATGTTCCCGAACTGCTGGAGGTGCGCGGGGAGGTGTTCTTCCCGGTCGCCGACTTCGCCGACCTCAACGCCCACCTGGTGGAGATCGGCAAGCCGCCGTTCGCCAATCCGCGCAACGCGGCAGCCGGATCGCTACGGCAGAAGGACCCCCGGATCACCGCCGACCGGCCGCTGTCGATGATCTGCCACGGGCTCGGCCGGGTGGAGGGGTACGACTTCCCCAGCCAGGGCCACTCCTACCAGAAGCTGGCCGAGTGGGGGCTGCCGGTCTCGCCCTACTACCAGCTGCTCGACACTCCCGACCAGGTGCTCGACTATGTCCAGCACTGGGGGGAGCACCGTGACGAGGCCGCCCACCAGATCGACGGGATCGTCGTCAAGATGGACGATGTCCAGGTGCAGCGGGCCCTGGGGGCCACCTCGCGGGCGCCCCGCTGGGCGATCGCCTTCAAGTACCCGCCCGAGGAGGTCAACACCAGACTGCTCGACATCCGCGTCAACGTGGGTCGCACCGGGCGGGTGACCCCCTACGGGGTGATGGAGCCGGTGACAGTGGCCGGTTCCACGGTGGAGATGGCCACCCTGCACAACGCCTTCGAGGTCAAGCGCAAGGGAGTGCTGATCGGCGACACCGTGGTGCTGCGCAAGGCCGGCGACGTCATCCCGGAGATCCTCGGACCGGTCGTGGAGCTGCGTGACGGCACCGAGAAGGAGTTCGTGATGCCGGTCGAGTGCCCCTCCTGCGGCGCGCCGCTGGGATACGAGAAGGAGGGGGACAAGGACCTGCGCTGCCCCAATGCCAAGGGTTGTCCCTCACAGTTGCGCGAGCGGGTGTTCGCACTGGCCTCCCGATCCGGGCTGGATATCGAGGCGTTGGGCTGGGAGGCCGCGATCGCTCTGACCGATCCGGAGAACGCCCGGCCCGATCCGGATCTGGTGGCAGGGGAGATGCCCGAACCGGCCACCCCGGTACTGGCCAGTGAGGCGGGGCTGTTCGACCTGACCGCCGAGGACCTGCGAGATGTCCAGGTCTGGCGGCAACCCAAGATCAAGGGGGAGCCGGGTCCATGGGTCCGTGAACCCTACTTCTGGACCAGGCCGACCGCCAGGAAGCCCTCGGTGCCGACCGCCACCACTCGCAAGATGTTCGATGAACTGGTCAAGGCGCGCAGTCAGCCGCTGTGGCGGGTCCTGGTGGCGCTGTCGATCCGCCATGTCGGGCCGACCGCGGCCCGCGCGCTGGCCGCCCGGTTCACCTCGATGGATGCGATCCGTTCCGCCTCGGTCGAGGACCTGGCGCGGACCGAGGGGGTGGGGGCGGTGATCGCCGAGTCGGTGGTCGACTGGTTCGGCATCGACTGGCATCAGGAGATCGTGACACGCTGGGCCGCCGCCGGGGTGCGGATGGCCGACGACATCTCCGAGCTCCCGGCGGCGACCCTGCAGGGCCTGACCGTGGTGGTCACCGGCAGCCTTGAGGGATTCAGCCGTGACGAGGCCAAGGAGGCGATCACGTCCCGGGGAGGCAAGGCGGCCGGGTCGGTGTCCAGGAAGACTGACTACGTGGTGGTCGGTGCCAACGCGGGGTCGAAGGAGACCAGGGCACGCGACCTGGGACGCCCGATCCTCGACGAGGCCGGGTTCAGGTACCTGCTGGACAACGGCCCCCAGGGAGTGCCGACCGTCGGGTGAGAGCGGCTACTGGCCGGTATCGGGATCAGCCCAGGTGCCGAGTGACCCTGTCCTGCAGTCGCAGCTTCGCCGCCGGCCACTCGGTGGACAGCATC
Organism: Acidipropionibacterium thoenii DSM 20276; assembly: GCF_000423445.1. Classification (GTDB taxonomy): domain Bacteria; phylum Actinomycetota; class Actinomycetes; order Propionibacteriales; family Propionibacteriaceae; genus Acidipropionibacterium; species Acidipropionibacterium thoenii. The sequence goes on from NZ_KE384019.1 coordinate 274,821, forward strand.
GAGTACACCACGGCGTCATCCAGGATGCCGTTGGCATGGCGCACATAGGCCCGCATCACCGCGTCCCGTTTGAACCCGAGCCGCTCGATAGCCGCTCGCGACTGCTGATTGGTCCACTTGGTGCGCAACTCGACGCGCACGCAGCCCAGCTGCTCGAAGGCATGCTCGATGAGCAGCAGCTTGGAGTCGGGGTTGCTGCCCGAGCCCTGGCAGGAGGCCCGGGTCCAGGTGTAGCCGATCGAGAGCCGGGGCACCTCGGGCACCAGGTCGTAGTAGGTGGTGACGCCGATCGGCAGCTCGTCGGCCAGCCGGATGCAGGCGAAGGGGACCATGGTGCCGGCGTCGCGGGCGTCCAGTTTTCCGGCGATGTCGTCGGCCATCTGCTCGGGGGCCGGGGTGGAGGTCCACCACAGCCGGTGGCCGAGGTCGCCATCCCTGGTGGCCTCGATCAGGCCGTCCAGGTGGTCCCTCGACAGTGGTTCCAGCCGCACGATCCGGCCGGTCAGGGTCAGTTCGGGATCGATCCACGCCATGGCCTGTCTCCTTCTGGTCGCCGCCGCAGCCCTGTGCCGGGCTGGTCGGGTGTCAGTCTGTCAGAACTCGGTGACGCTGTAGGGCAGGTCATCGGTGGCGAACAGCCTGCCGATCGCCTGGACCTGCTCGGGGGTGCCGCGAAGATGCCCGGCCCCGGCCAGGGAGTGGGCCCGCACGCCGCCGAAGTACAGCGACCCCAGCGCCGCGATGCCGATCACCGCGGCATCGGGGTGATCACCATCGAGCCGTGTCACCTCGGCCGGTCGGTCCGGATCGGAGACCTCGATCCGGTAGTAACCGGTGCACCACTCCAACGGGTCGATGACGTGCAGCAGCACCGAACCGCGGTGGTCCCAGCCGCGCACCTGCAGGGCCCGCACGACGTCGAGAATGCGAACCCAGGTGAGGTCTCCGCGGCCGGTGAGGCGGACCACCCGAGGGTCGCGGACAGCCCACGGCAGCGGGGTGCCGGGGTTGACCTTGGAGGCGGTGATCGTTGTCACCAGGTCGATGGAGGCCAGGAACTCCCACAACCCCAGCTCGGCGTCGGCGGTGACCGCCACGAGGTCACTGACCGTCATCGCCGTCCCGAAGTCCTCCGGCACCCGGTAGGAGACGACGCCGTCGGGACGGCCCTGCGGGTCGCGGTGAACCGCCGAGCGGAGCCTGCGGTCGGGTTCCTGCTTGTCATAGGACCAGCGCCCGGAGGCGAAGTCGACCCACCAGTCGAGGCGGCCGTGTGAGCCCCGTCGCACGGCGTGGAACTGCTTGAACACCTCCAGTCGGAGGTCGTCGATGTCGCCGGGCATCACCATCTCCACCGACCCCTCGGGCCGGTGCGAGAGCACGAAGCGCTCGTCGCTGGTCACCTCGATGTGCTGGTTCTGGGTGGACACGCCGAATCCGAAACGCCCGTAGATGGCCCCCTCGGTCGCCGTCAGCGCCGCCATCGACAGCCCCTGGTCGATCGCCACCTCGAGATCGTGAGTGATCAGGGCGCGCAGGATCCCGCGCCGCCGGTGGGTCGGTCGCACGGTGACATCGGTGATGAAGTCGGCCGGCTCCAGGTGGGCGTGGCCGGTGTTGATGGTCTGGTCGTAGCTGGCCAGAGTGGCCACCGGAAGGCCCGGCAGACCGGCCTCGCCGGTCGGCCCGGAGGCCGCCGCCCGGTCAGCTTCGCCGGGCTCGGCATGCACCGCCCACAGACGCTCCCCCCGGACGTGGTGGGCGTAGTGGGAGAGAAAGTCGGAATCCGGCCAGGGCAGATGGAAACCCAGATTCACCGCCCGGCACTCGGCGGCGAGTTCCTTCGAGAGGGTGCCGTCGGCGACCACCCTGGTGAGACGATAGGGATCGGGCAGTTCGCTGTCCTGATGAATTTCGGCCATGGTTTCGATGCTATCCATCCGTGGGGTGGTGGCGTCGGGGTCGGCTCCGGGGGCTGCTACGATCACCCCGGCCGGCCCCGGAGCGGACCGGGAGACGGCGGGAACCGATCAGGAGCCGGCGATCACCGTTCGGGAACCAGCAGCTGAGTGCACCAGTGAGCGGGCTGGGGCCCGCGCTGCAAACCTCTCCACCGCGGTGAAATGATGGGCCCATGACCTTCAGACCCACTCGCGTCCACATTGCCACCGACCATGCCGCCTTCGAGCTCAAGGAGTACCTGGTCGGTCAACTTGAGCAGGCCGGCTACCAGGTCGTCGACCACGGGGCCGACTCCTACCAGGCCGAGGACGACTACCCGCAGTACTGCATCCCGTGCGGGGTGGCGGTGTCGGCCGAGCCCGGATCCCTGGGGATCGTGTGCGGTGGCTCGGGAAACGGCGAGCAGATCGCCGCCAACAAGGTGCACGGCATCAGGGCTGCGCTGGTCTACAACGCTGAGACCGCGAAGCTGGCCCGACAGCACAACGACGCCAACATCATCTCCCTGGGGGGCAGGATGCAGGCAGACTCCGAGGCCTGGGAATGGGTGAAGGTCTTCCTCACCACCGAGTTCTCAGGGGTGGAGCGCCATCAGCGTCGGATCGACCAGCTGGCCGAGTGGGAGAGGACCGGCAGGCTGGTCTGAGATCCCTGGACGGTGATGGCCTCAGAGCTGTGAGCGGGGGCCTGCGCCACGGGCGCGTCGCTCCAGGTCCGCCAGGATCAGTGGCCATTCCTGGCCCGACGGGGGCATCGGTACGGTGGCCGTCGGCCCGCTACGGTGGCCCCGCTCGGTCAGCTCCTCGTGATCGGCCAGCTCACGGGCGCGAAGGGCTCGCATCCGATCGACCACCGGGCCGTTGCGTCTGCCCCTCGGGGGGTTCTGGTTGGTCCTGCTCACCGCCCCATTTCATCACCGCCGGGTGCTTCGCACGTCATTCGCGCCACATCAGGGAGGATCAGTTGCCCGAGGGGCACGTCATCCATCGTCTCGCCCTCGCCCTGGAGCAGGCCTTCGCCGGTCGGGTGGTGCGGGTCAGCTCTCCCCAGGGCCGGTTCGCCGCCGAGGCCGCACATCTGGACCGCAGTCGGCTGCGCACGGCGCAGGCCCTGGGCAAGCACCTGCTGCTCGACTTCGATGTGGCCGGCGACCACCTGGTGCACATTCACCTGGGACTGATCGGGAAACTGTCGATCGCCCCCATTGCGCCGGTGCACGGCCAGGTGAGGTTACGTCTGGACGACGGCATCCAGGCCGCGGATCTCCGCGGGCCGCAGTGGTGCCGGTTGATCAGCGACAGCCAGTGGGATGCCGTTCGCGCCGGGGCCGGTGCCGACCCGATCCGCGCGGATGCCGATCCGCAACAGGCCTGGCACGCGGTGCACCGCAGTCGGCGGCCGATCGGCGTCCTGCTGATGGATCAGTCCATCACCGCCGGGGTGGGCAATATCTACCGGGCCGAGGTGCTGTTCCGGCAACGGATCGACCCGATGACACCGGGGGACCGGATCAGCCACCGCAGCTGGCAGGCGATCTGGGATGACTTGGTGCGCCTGATGCGCCTGGGGGTGGTCGCCGGGCGGATCGACACCGTGGCACCCGAGCACACTCCTGAGGCGATGGGTCGCCCGCCGCGGGTGGACCGCCATGGCGGGGAGGTCTACGTCTACCGACGGGAGGGTCGACCCTGCCTGGTCTGCGGCACCCCGATCCATCGCTCGGACCTTGCCGGACGCCACCTGTTCTGGTGTCCGCGCTGTCAGCGGAGGCACCGATGAACATGCCATCGGGAGAGCGGAACGGTTGGTCGGCCCAGCCCGGCTCCTCAGACCCGTCGCAGCCGCAGATCTGGAACGGCTGGAACCTGGAACTTGCCAGCACCTCGGATGGCTGGCCCAGGGTGGCGGGCGACAGCCCGGCCGGTGCCGTACTCATCGACGCCCCCAGCCCCTGGCAGGTCTCGCAGGCCGAGCTGGTGGGGGCCGAGATCCAGGTGACCGCCGACCATCCCAGCGGCGCGGTGATGAGGATCCGGCAGAGCCTCGACGAGAGCTGGGACGTCAGGATCAGTGCCAGCCTGCCGGTTGGTGCGGCTGAGTCCTCCCACGTGGTGGAGCTCCCGGCACCGCGTTGGCGCTTCGCCCCCGACTCCCCGGTCCAGGTATGGGCCGCCGGTGCCGACGGCCTCATCCTCACCGACCGGGATCGCCGGACCGGATCCGATCGCCGGATCCTGTGGCGCCAGATCTGCGGGGACTGCTGGCTGGACGGGCACGCGGTCCGGCCGCTGGGGCTCAGCCTCGAGCTGCACCCGGGCGAGACCGTCACCAGCATGTGGCGTGGCATGGTGGTGCACTCGGTGGCCCAGGCAGCCGCGATGCTGCCCTGCTGGCTCCCCGACGAACTGCTGGTCGATCCGCGGATCGACCAGGCGATCTGGCTGGACACTCCCGACGCCGGACTGCTGTTCGACGGCGAACCCACTGACCAGCAGCTGTTCCCCGTGGTCGATGACCCGGTGCTCCATGAGGTGCAGGTACGTCAGGCTCGCGGCACGACCCGGCTGATGGTCGGCTGGGCCTCGATGGCCCGCGATCATGCCTGGCACCGCGCCGAGCAGATCCTGGCCGGCGCCGACCCGCGCCGGCTCACTGGCGCGCAGGCCTGGATCCTGCTGCAGGGCACGCCGGTCGGTGGAGCCCGCGTCGATCAGGTCGCCGGTCTGGTCGCGGAGTCCCTGGAGAATCTGCTGGCCCGCCCCGGAGCCGATTTCTTCACGGTTGTCAGCGCCATCGCGCTGGCCGGCCAGCTGGCGGACGCCGACATCTGGGAATCGGCGGTCGAGGCCCTCGGCGAGCTCTCCGCGCAGGACAACGGGACTCTCATCGCCCATGCCCTGGCCCGCTCGCGTGCCGGCCTGCACGACTGGCGGGTCCCCGATCCGGGGGCTCTGACGGCCAGCTGCGATCCGCTGGTGAGAGCCGAACGCGCCATTCTGCTGGGCCCGGCGAGCGGTCCGCCGGAGGACCCGGCGGCCGGCCCGGATGCTGATGCCCAGGCGGCACTGTGGTGGCTGGGGTCGGCGTTGCCGGCCCCGGGACCGCGTTCTCTGGTGGACGGCGACGGTCCGGTGCCGCCACACAGATCGGCCTGGGCGGTGGCGATCACCTCGTTGTGGCCCAGTTGGTGGCCGGTCGTGACCGGCTGGGGTGCCGACGTCACCCGGTTGCGTCAGCGGGCGACCCGCAGACTGTTGCTGGATCCGCAGCTCGGCGATGAGGAGCTCGCCCTGCTGCTGTGGTGAGCCTCGGCGGGCTGCGCGCCGCCCGCCGAGCTCAGCCGTGGGGGCCCGGCCGGTGTCGCGCCCGACAGCGCCGATCTGTGGACGGCTCCTGCGAGTCCGTGCTGGCAGCGGGCCACAGGTGGCACAGTTAATGCGTGACGATCGCAGAAACCGCTAACCGGCGCGCAGCTGCCAGCATCATCCCCAAGCTGATGCTGACGGCAGCCGCACTGATCATCGTGAGATCACTGTTCTCCCAAACCTGGTGGGTGCAGGCGCTCAACTCGATCTTCTCGGTACTGGTCTTCCCGACCGACGTCGGAGGCTGGGGGATGGCGGTCCTGCTGGTGATCCTGGCGTACTCGCTGAGCCGCCGGAAGCGGACCGCCTGGCTGGTCAGCGTGGTGATGTTCGGGCTGATGTGGCTGTTCGCGGTCTTCCTCTTCGGGGTGCTGATCTTCCAGGTGGTCCAGGCAGACCCGACCGACCCCTTCGAGGACCTGTCGATAGCCTCCTACCTGTTCAACGTGGTGAGCATCGGCTGGATCCTGTGGGTGCTGATCACCCGGCGTCACCAGTTCAACGCCCGGACCGGACGGGCCAACCGCCGCTGGGCGATCGCGGTGCTGATCGGCGGGCTGGCGGCCAGCTTCCTGATCGGCTGGCTGCTGGTGTGGGTCACCGGGGGGACCGGCCGGCCGCGCAGCAGGCTGTGGCATCTGCTGGCACGGATGGCCGAGGGCAACCGCGCCGACATCGCCGTCGAGGCCCCGGCATGGGTCGGCGATATCGTCGGGCTGCTGATCGCCGCCACCCTGGTGGCGGCACTGATCGTGCTGCTGCGTTCCCAGCGGGCGGCCGCGGTGATGACTCTGGACGAGGAGCTGGCGCTGCGGCGACTGCTGGATGCCAATCCGGCCGACTCGCTGGGGTACTTCGCACTGCGTCGCGACAAGTCGGCGGTCTTCTCGGCCAACGGCGGCGCTGCGGTGGCCTACCGGACTGTCACCGGGGTGATGCTGGCCGCCGGCGACCCGATCGGTCCGTCGGCGCAGTGGCCGGGGGCCATCGAGGCCTTCCTGGCCACCGCCCACACCTACGGCTGGTCGCCGGCGGTGCTGGGAGCATCGGAGGCCGGCGCCACTGCTTGGCAGCGCGCCGGGCTCAAGCAGTTGCGGATCGGTGACGAGGCCATCATCTCGCCCGCCACCTTCGATCTGGAGGCCCGGGAGATGCGCCCGGTGCGGGCCACCGTGGACCGGCTGCGCAAGGCAGGGTACACGGTGCGGGTCCGCCGTCATGAGGACATCGACGAGGCCGAGCTCGGTGAGCTCATCGGGCTCGCCGACCGGTGGCGGATGGATGGCGACGAGCGCGGCTTCTCGATGGCGCTGTCGCGACTGGGAGACGCCTTGGACGGCCGCTGCGTGATGGTCGAGGCGCGATATCCGGCTGATGCCGGCACCGCCGCTCTGCTGTCCTTCGTGCCCTGGGGTCCGGACGGGCTGTCGCTGGATGTGATGAGGCGTGATCCGCGAGCCGACAACGGGGTCACCGAGTTGATGGTGGCCGGGCTGATGTCGGCCGGCCGGGAGATGGGGCTGCGTCGGGTCTCGATGAACTTCGCGGTCTTCCGCGAGGCCATCGAGGAGGGCTCACGGGTCGGTGCGACCGCCCTGCAGAGGCTCAACCGCCGGCTCATCTCGGCCGCCTCGAGATGGTTCCAGATCGAGCAGCTGTACCGCTCCAATGTCAAGTACTCCCCTCAGTGGCAGGCCCGCTATCTGGGCTATGCCGAGCCTGCCGACCTGGCGCAGGTGGGGCTGGCGATGGGGCAGGCCGAGGGGCAGCTCGACCTGCCGCGGTGGCTGAGCCCGCTGCCCGAGATCCACCAACCGATCTACCGGGCCGACTCGAGTCCCGAGATCGCCGCTTTCCTCTCCGAGCAGTCCAAGCCTGCGGCATTGCCGGCCAGGCCGGTGCCGGAGCAGGTGCGAGCAAGAATGGCCACCCGCGAGCGGATCCTGGCCGAGGGCGGCCAGCCCTATCCTCCCGATATCCATCCCGACCATCGCCCGGGTGAGCTCGCGGCGCTGCCCGATGGCACCCCGGTCTCGATCGTCGGGCGGGTGCTGGCGGTGCGCGACCACGGCGGGGTGATCTTCGCCGACCTGGCGGACTGGTCGGGGGAGGTCCAGGCGGTGCTCGAGGCCCGGAGCATCGGCGTGGACGCCATGAGGCGGTTCGACCGAGAGATCTCACTGGGCGACCACCTGCTGGTCACCGGCCAGATGGGTGCCAGCCGAACCGGCACCCGGTCGGTGCTGGCCGACTCCTGGCGACTGGCGGCCAAGGCGCTGCGTCCGCTGGCGAACCGACGGACCGGGATGAACGATCCGGAGGCCAAGGTGCGCAGGCGCTATCTCGACCTGATCGTCAACGTCTCGGCCCGTGACCAGCTCCGGACCCGCTCGGAGGCCATCCGGGCGGTGCGCGAGACCCTGTTGGGTCACGACTACCTGGAGGTGGAGACCCCGATCCTGCAGACCATCCACGGCGGGGCCAATGCGCGGCCGTTCCGGACTCATATCAACGCCTACGATCTGGACCTGTACCTGCGGATCGCTCCCGAGCTGTATCTCAAACGGCTGATGGTGGGGGGTGCCGGGAGGGTCTTCGAGATCGGCCGGAACTTCCGAAATGAGGGTGCCGACGCCACGCACAATCCGGAGTTCACGATGCTGGAGGCCTACCAGGCCTTCGGCGACTACGTGCAGATGCGTCATCTCACCCAGGAGATGATTCTGGCAGCGGCGCGCCGGGCCATCGCAGGCACCGTTGTCCACGGCCGCGACTCCTCCGGGGTCGACCACGAGATGGATCTGGCCGAGCCCTGGCGGGTGATCACTGTCAACGAGGGCATATCGGCGGCGCTCGGGGAGGAGATCACCGCCGACACCTCCAAGGAGGAGCTGATCGGCCATGCCGAGAAATTGGGGCTCCCGGTCTCTCCCAGATGGCAACGCGGCGACGTCGTCCTGCAGTTGCACGAGCACCTGTCCGAGAGCCGAACGGTGGAGCCGACCTTCTTCTGCGACTTCCCGACCGATGTCTCCCCGCTGACCCGTCAGCACCGCAAGGACCCGCGGTTGGCCGAGAAGTGGGACCTCATCGTGCTGGGCGATGAGGTGGCCACCGCCTACACCGAACTGGTCGATCCGGTGATCCAGCGGAAGAGATTCACCGCCCAGTCGTTGCGGGCGGCCGGTGGTGATCCGGAGGCGATGGAGTTGGATGAGGACTTCCTGCAGGCCCTCGAGTTCGCGATGCCGCCCTCGGGCGGAATGGGCATGGGACTGGACCGATTGGTGATGTTGCTGACCGACACCTCGATCCGCGAGACCATCACCTTCCCGCTGGTGCGCCCGACCCGGACCGATGGGCCGAGCCTGAGGTGAGCGAGAAGATCGTGACGACCCTCACCGGATCGGGGCCGCGTCAGGTCCGACTGAGGATCCGGCACGGCCAGGGCCCGGCTGTCCTGCTGATGTCGGGGGCCGCCCAGACCAGCGGGTTCTGGCGGCCGGTGATCGAGGAGCTCCCGGGCCGGCTGATGGCCTCCTTCGACCGTCCGGGGATGGGCGGGACGCCGTGGCCGGGCCATCTGCCAACCCTGGCCGAGGAGGTGGAGACGGCCGTCGGGCTGGTCCGCCGCCTCGGCGAGCCGGTGGTGCTGGCGGCTCATTCGATGGCGGCTTTCCACGCCGAGGCGTTGATCCGTGAGCATCCCCTGCTGGTGAGCGGACTGGTACTGGTCGATCCCTCGGTCGAATGGCAGACCCGACCCCCGAGCGTGCAGGGAACCGGCCTGGCACGAACTGTGCGGGCAGCGGCCGGCAGCGGCCTGGCGGGCCTGGGGGAGATCTGCATGACGATCGAGACCCTCATGCAGACCACCTGGTCGGCTGCCCGGCTGGGCCAGTACCTACGCGTCCACCGGGTCAAGGATGTGTACGGGGACCCGGAGTCGCTGGCGATGGCCACCGCGGAGGTGATGGCCTATTCCGGGCAGGCCTGGGATCTGATGGAGGTGCGGTCCGACAGGCCGTGGCCGGGGGCGCCCACCATCGTGCTGTCGGCCGAGAACTCCCACGCCGAGCAGGAGGCGGACCGCCAGCGGCGACTGGCCGTGCTGCTCGGTGCCCAGTTGCGGACAGTTCCCGGCTCCCGTCACCTCATGATGCTCGACGCGCCGCAGGCGATCGCCGATCTGAGTTGAGGTGCTGGTCCGCCGATCCGGGCCGGGATGCCGCCGAGCGGCCCAACCACTACACTGGCCGAGGTTCCGCCCGCTGCGAGGGTGGGATCGGGGCGTAGCGTAGTGGCTAGCGCGCCTGCTTTGGGAGCAGGAGATCGCGGGTTCGAGTCCCGTCGCCCCGACCAGCCGATGGTCCACATCACGGGGGCATCACGGCATCGCCCGCCGGTATTCGGTACGGTGCCCCTATGGTGTGGAAGGTCGTGTCGCTCGTCGTGCTGGCTGCACTGGCAGTCGGTTCCTGGGTGTTCATATTCGTTGATCGTAATCGTGCGGTGCCCGCTGACAACTACTCCTACAGCGCCCCGGCCACCCCCTCGGTGTCCCCGACCAGCGCATCGGGCAGCCCCTCACCCAGCGCCGCAGCGACCCCCACCGGGTCCACGACCCCCGCCGCAGCAGCGAAGATCACGCTGCCTGAGGATGCCAAGGTGGTCATGATCGGCGACTCCTGGACCTCCGGCTACGCCGCCGAACCCCGAACCGACGGGTTCGCGTACCTCACAGCCGATTCGATGGGCTGGGACCTGACGAATCTGGGGGCGGCGGGAACCGGCTACGTCAACGCCGGCCCCAATGACGAAGGGGACTTCGCAGACCGGATCGCCAACCGCGAGCAGGACGATGACATCGACCTGGTCATCATCCAGGGCGGCCTCAGCGACGTCTCGAGCGAGGATGCCGACGAGGTCACGGCCGGGGCGACCAGGGCGATCACGGCGGCCCGCAGCACCTGGCCGAAGGCGCAGTTGGTCATCCTGGGGCCCTGCCCGAGCCGACTGCCGGCGCCCTCCCCGCTGACCAGCGTGGACTCCCAGCTGACCGCCCTCACCAGCACCCGAAAGATCAACTATCTGTCCTGCCTGAAGCAGAACTGGATCAACTCCTCGAACTATGACGAGGTGATCGACGCCAATTCCAGCTACCGTCCCTCCACCGAGGGCCACGCCTACCTGGCCAAACAGCTGGAGGCCGGCCTTCGCAAGATCGTCGTCACCGGGTAGTCGATCCACGGTGGCCAGGGCTTCGGCCGCGGGTACTCGCGATCCGAATGTGACGGAGCAGGCGCTTCCATGTAACATGGCCGAAGCCCCGTCAGGGGCATGCGGATGTAGCTCAATGGTAGAGCCCTAGTCTTCCAAACTAGCTACGCGAGTTCGATTCTCGTCATCCGCTCCACAACAAGGCCCGGCCGATGCCGGGCCGCCCTCCTCGCGCCGAGTGGTCTTCGGGGATGTCATTGCGCCGGCTCCCAGGTGCGAGGTCGGGGTCCCGGAGCAGACGCCGGTGGTCCCTTGGAGCGATGTCTCGGCCGGCCCCACCATCGCACTGCGGCAGATCACTGGACCGCACGTCAGGAACTGCGAGGAATGGTCACGAGATGATCAAGGCAACCATCCTGGTCAAGCGCGCGCCGGGCATCAACGGGGCGAGGTTCGTGGACCGTGACGCGGCCGTCGTGCCGCTGAGTGACGAGGTCGAGGTCATGGGTGATGCCCCCGCCGAGGCGATCGGTGGTGCTCGGCCGGCCGCGACCGACGGTCTCGAGCGGGCGGTCGCCCACGGTGCCACGGCGCTGTCGGAGGTTCATGACAACTCCGCCCACGAGGACACCGAGGGCAACGGCAGCGTCTACCTGACAGCGCCCTGCGGGACCCTCATCGAGTTGCAGACGCTGCCTCATGGGCACTGGTACGACGCCGACAGCGAGGCCCATGCCTGGACCCCGCCTCGTGGGCGGGCATGATGCCAGACGGCTCGGCGGAGCGTGTGAGGCACGCGGGGGGAAGGTCCGCGACTGTTCTGTCGGGTCGTAGCGCCCGGTTCGCGTTGGCGGGAGTGCTCGCGGTAGGGATGTTGGGCACCACCCTGCCGACGTCGATCTACGCGAGCTACGAGCAGGCGTTCGGGTTCGAGCTGCCGATGGTCACGGTGATCTTCGCGGTCTATGCCGCCGGTGTGCTGGCGGGACTGTTCGCCTTCGGGAGGTGGTCCGACACCCTGGGCCGCAAGCCCATGCTGACGGCCGCTCTCGGGCTGTCGGCCGGGATCTTCGTGGGAACCGCCACGGCGACCATGACGGAGCTGGCATCGGACAGACGCCGGGCCGCGCTGCTGGCGACCTGCGCGAACGTCGTGGGTCTGGGGCTGGGGCCGGTGCTCGGCGGCCTGCTGGTGGCCTGGCTGCCGAATCCGCTGCGCACTCCCTACATCGTTCATCTCGGGCTGGTCGCGGTGGCCCTGGTGCTGCTCCTGATGCTGCCTGAGACTGTCGAACGGCAGCGCGGAGCGCGTCCGCAGGCGATGCCGCTGGCCGTCCCGGAGCCGGTTCGGCGCTATTTCACCACCACCGCCATCCTCGGCTTCGTCGGCTTCGCGGTGGTGGGCCTGTTCACCGCCGTGGCGCCGTCCATCGGCTCGCAACTGATGGGTGTCACAACGGTCCTCGGCGAGACCTTCCTGGTGACCAGCGTCTATGCCGGCTCCACCGCCGGCCAGTTGATCCTCGCCCGGCTCGACGAGGGAGCCTGGGAGGCAGTGGCGGTGTCCTGCCTGGCGGTCGGCTCCCTCGTGCTGGCGCTCGCCGTGATGGCGGCCTCATGGCCGCTGCTGGCGGCATCGGGGCTGATCGCCGGCGTCGGGCACGGCGTGGCATTCAGCAGGAGAATGGCGACGCTGAGTGCTCATGCACCTGACGAGCAGCGAGCTGCGGTGAGCTCGGCCTACTTCGTCGTCGCCTACATCGCGATATCCGTGCCGGTCGTCGCGGAGGGTTTCAGCGCACAGTTGCTCAGTCTGGTGTCGGCCGCTGTCGGCTTCTCGGTGGTGATGGCCCTGCTGGCGATCGTGGCGGGAGTGCTGGTGCACCGACGGGCAGCATTGCGGTGAGCCTGCTGTCGGCTTGGTGGTGCCCCGATCAGCTGGCTAGAATTGGAAGGCGCGTGTCTCTGCCGTGACGGGCGGGGACTGACCAACCAGGACCATCAGGAGAACTTGTGCCCAGCACCCTTGAGCAGCTCACCAGCAATCGCGTGAAGCTCACTGTTGAGATTCCATTCGATGAGCTGAAGCCCAGCCTCGACAAGGCTTACAAGGACATCGCCGCGCAGGTGAATGTCCCCGGCTTCCGTAAGGGCAAGGTGCCGGCTCCGGTCATCGACCAGCGCTTCGGGCGGGGTGCGGTGCTCCAGGAGGCCATCAACGACGCCCTGCCGAGCGCCTACAGCAGCGCCGTCAATGCCAACGAGATCGTCCCCCTGGGTCAGCCCGAGATCGAGGTGACCAAGCTCGAGGACAACCACAAGGACGTCCTCGTCGAGTTCACCGCCGAGGTGGATGTCCGACCCGACTTCGAGCTCCCCGACCTGGCCGCCATCGAGGCCGAGGTCCCCGTCATCGGGGTTCCCGACGAGGATGTCGACGAGCGGATCGAGACTCTTCGTCAGCGGTTCGCGACCAACACCGAGGTGGACCGTCCTGCCCAGGACGGCGACGTCGTCGTCATCGACCTGGAGGGTTCCAGGGATGGCGAGCCGCTTGAGGACGCCACCGCCCAGGCCATCACCTACAAGCTCGGTTCGGGCGGCATGCTGAAGGGCCTCGACGAGGCCGTGACCGGTCTGTCGGCCGGGGACTCGAAGACGTTCAGCTCCGAGCTGCTGGGCGGCGCGCATGCCGGTGAGACCGCCGATATCAAGGTCACCGTGACCAAGGTCTCCGAGCAGGAGCTGCCCGAGGTCGACGACGAGTTCGCCCAGCTGGTCAGCGAGTTCGACACCGTCGATGAGATGCGCGCCGATATCCGGAAGGCCCTGGAGTCGATGGCCCGTCTGGACCAGGCCGCGGATGCGCGCGACAAGGTCCTCGAGGCTGTCATCGGAAAGATCGACATCGAACTTCCGCAGGCCCTGGTCGACTCCGAGCTGGAGGCCCGCCGCAACCAGGTCAGCTCTCAGCTGGCTCAGGCCGGCTTGACCGTCGAGCAGTACCTCAAGGAGTCCGAGGAGGAGGCTGAGGACGAGGACGCCTTCTGGACCGAGATCGAGAAGCGTTCGCTGGACGCCCTCAAGGCTCAGGTCGTGCTCGACAAGATGGCCGACGAGGAGAAGATCGGCGTCGAGCAGAGTGACCTCTCCGAGCTCATCGTGCGCAAGGCCCAGCAGGACGGCACCACGCCCGAGCAGGAGGCCCAGCACATGATGGAGCACAACCATCTTGCTGAGTGGATGGAGGAGATCCGCCGGGGCAAGGCGCTGGCGCAGATGGTGGCCAAGGCCACCGTCAAGGATGCCGCAGGTGAGGTCCTGCAGCTGGACCGGATCCAGCCCGATGGCTCCATCACCGACGCCCCCGCCGCCGACGAGCAGGCCGAGGCCGTTGAGGCCGACGCGTCCACCGATGATGTCGTCGAGGCCCCGGAGACCGTCGAGGCCCCGGCCGCCGTCGAGGAGGAGGCCCCCGCCGAGGAGTCTGCTGAGAAGAAGCCGGCCGCCAGGAAGCCCGCTGCCAAGAAGGCCGCCACCAAGAAGCCGGCCGCCAAGAAGGCCACCACCAAGAAGCCGGCCGCCAAGAAGCCCGTCGCCGATAAGTGAGCCGCGTTCATGCCGTGGTCAGTGCTCGATTCGGAGAGCCGACCACGGGATGATGCTGTCAGCCTGAGTCGGATCGTTCTGACCCGTCAGTTGAGGATCGAGGGGGGTCGATGAGCAGCACTCCCGAATCACCGGAGGATTCGCAGCAGGACGCATCGGCGTCGTCTGCACCATCACACAGCTCCGATGCCGGGCCGGGCCAGGGCACCACCGTCGAGGCCGCGACGCCCCAGGACAAGGGCCCCGAGCCGGCCCGCGGGGGCCGGGTCGTCCGCAGATCGCAGCCCTTGCGCTCAGGTGTGCCGAAGTTCACCCTGGCCATCGTCACCCTGGGTGCCGCCTGGCTGGCCTTCAGCCTGCTTCATGAACTGTCGGCCATCATCGCTCCGATGTTCCTGGCGCTGAACCTGATGATCACCGCCTACCCCTTGCACCGGTTCATGGTGCGCCACCACGTGCCCAAGGGGCTCTCGGCGATCATCACCGGACTGCTGGTGGTGCTGGTGCTGTTCGGCTTCCTGGCCGGTATCGCGTGGTCGGTGGCGGCCACCATCAGCCAGATGCAGAACTACGGTTCGCAGCTGTCGTCGATGTACAGCTCCGCCCTGGACCTGCTGACGAGGTTCGGCTGGGATCAGGACTACCTGCTGGACAAGGTCAAATCGATCAACCCGCAGCAGGTGGTCGGGGTGGCCGGTTCGGTGCTGTCCGACACCACCAGCGCGTTGACCCTCATCACCGTGATGGTGGTCGGTCTGATCTTCATGATCATGGACACCGCCGAGTTCGGCGGAAGGGTCGACGCCATCGGGCGGCAGAAGCCCGGGGTGGCCGCAGCGCTGTCGAACTTCGGCGACGGCATTCGGCGCTACTGGCTCGTCACGACCCTCTTCGGCCTCATCGTGGCAGTGCTGGACTGGGGGGTGCTGGTGGTGATGGGAGTACCGCTGGCGCTGGTCTGGGCGCTGTTCAGCTTCCTCACCAACTACGTTCCGAACATCGGTTTCATCATCGGCGTGATCCCGCCGGCGATGATGGCCCTGTTCGCGAAGGGCTGGATCGCCTCGGTGATCGTGGTGGCGGCCTACTGCGTGCTGAACTTCGTCGTCCAGTCGATCATCCAACCCAAGTTCGCCGGGGACGCGGTGGGGTTGACGCCGACCATGTCCTTCGTCTCGCTGCTGCTGTGGGGCTGGGTCTTCGGTGGCCTGGGTACGCTCATCGCGCTGCCCTGCTCGCTACTGGTGAAGTCCCTGCTCATCGATCCCGATCCGGACGCCAGGTGGATCAACGCCCTGATCTCCTCGCGTGGCCAGGACCGCGACGATGATCCCGATGACGATCCCGAGGGTTCCCAGCAGGAGACGAGGCCCGCGCTCAGCTGAGCCGAATGGCTGGGCGGGGTCGATCCGGTCGGTGGCGGGCTGGCTTGACGGTGGGACCTCCGCCGAGCCGCTGGCGGGTCGTCGACCCGGCGTCCCCGCCGTGCGCGAAACCGTGAGGTGGCGCCTGAACCTCGCGTGGTCACACGGTAGGTTCGTAAGCGTGAACGACACCAATGCACCCATCACGGCGGGCGCACCACGGATGGCAGGCGAGTCCCTCGGCGGAGGAATGACCGACAACGTCTACCAGTCCCTGCTGCGCAACCGCATCATCTTCCTGGGGTCGGAGGTCAAGGACGAGAACGCCAATGCGCTCTGCGCCCAGATGCTGCTCCTGAACGCCGAGGATCCCGAGGCCGACATCTACCTGTACATCAACTCTCCCGGTGGATCGATCACTGCGGGCATGGCGATCTACGACACCATGCAGTGGATCTCCAATGACGTCGCCACGGTGGCGATGGGGATGGCCGCGTCGATGGGACAGTTCCTGCTGACGGCCGGCGCCAAGGGGAAGCGTTACGCCCTGCCGCACTCCAAGATCCTGATGCACCAGCCGCTCGGCGGCATCGGCGGCACCGCCACCGAGGTGGCCATTCACGCGAAGTTCCTGGTGGACATCAAGAAGGAGATGGCCCGCATCATCGCCGAGCACACCGGCCAGCCGGTGGAGAAGATCGAGGCCGACTCCGACCGGGACCACTGGTTCACCGCCCAGGAGTCCCTCGAGTACGGCTTCATCGACCACGTCTACGAGAACGCCTCGCAGATCCCGCACGACGCTCCCACCAAGTGAGGTTTCCGATGGATCTTTCCACCATGGCCAGGTTCAACGCGGACCAGGCTCACGCCGCTCTCTCCGGCCCCTCGACCCCGTCGCGGATGCCGCTGGGGCCCTCGGCGATGCCGGCCCCGGCCGGCTCCCCGGTGCAGCCGATGCCCTCGATGGACTACTACATCCCTCAGTGGGAGGAGCGCACCTCCTACGGTGTGCGCCGGGTCGACCCCTACACCAAGCTCTTCGAGGACCGGATCATCTTCCTCGGCACCCCGGTCACCGATGACATCGCCAATGCGGTGATGGCCCAGCTGCTGTGTCTTCAGTCGATGGACCCGGATCGTCAGATCAGCATGTACATCAACTCTCCGGGCGGCTCCTTCTCCGCGATGAGCGCCATCTACGACACGATGAAGTACGTGCGACCCGACATCCAGACGATCTGCCTGGGAATGGCCGCCTCGGCCGCCGCGGTGCTGCTGGCCGCCGGCACCAAGGGCAAGCGGCTGGCGCTGCCGAACTCGACGATCCTGATCCACCAGCCGGCGATGGGGCAGTCCAGCTACGGGCAGTCCTCGGATATCGAGATCCAGGCCAACGAGATCCAGCGGATCCGCAAGCTGATGGAGAAGATGCTCTCGGAGGCCACCGGCCAGACCGAGGAGCAGGTCTCCCTCGACGTCGACCGCGACAAGTATCTGACCGCCGACGAGGCGAAGGAGTACGGCCTCATCGACGACATCCTCACCTCGGTGTGAGATCAGCCGTGTGGGTGCTGGCGGGCCCGCCAACGGCCGGCCAGCACCCGATCGGCAGTACTGAGGCAGCAGACATCCAGACACACCGGCTGTGGGTCCCGGGCCGATGGGGGCCCACGCCGGGCTAGGGTGAATGCAAGGGCGACCCGCGGGTCCGCCCCTCAGACCGAAGACATCAACACCCCGACGGATCAGACCTGAGGAATCAGGCCGATCGGGCGAGCCGCGGTGGGCCAGCGAGGGCGCCGGGGAAGGAGGAGAAGCTCATGGCACGGATTGGTGAGAGCAGCGATCTGTTCAAGTGCTCGTTCTGCGGGAAGAGCCAGAAGCAGGTCAAGAAGCTCATTGCGGGCCCCGGCGTCTACATCTGCGATGAGTGCATCGACTTGTGCAATGAGATCATCGAGGAGGAGTTCACCGAGTCCAGTGATCTCGGCCCCCTCGACGAGCTTCCCCGCCCCCGCGAGATCCGCGAGTTCCTCGACTCCTACGTGATCGGCCAGGATGAGGCGAAGAAGACCTTGTCGGTGGCGGTCTACAACCACTACAAGCGGATCCAGGCCAGCCAGGAGATGCCTCACGCCCGACGTGCCGAGGATGATGGCATCGAACTCGGCAAGTCGAACATTTTGGTCCTGGGCCCCACCGGCTGCGGCAAGACCTACCTGGCTCAGACGCTGGCACGCCGGCTCAATGTGCCCTTCGCGATGGCCGATGCCACCGCGCTCACCGAGGCCGGTTACGTCGGCGAGGATGTCGAGAACATCCTGCTCAAACTCATCCAGGCTGCCGACTTCGACGTCAAGAAGGCCGAGACCGGGATCATCTACATCGACGAGATCGACAAGGTGGCCCGTAAGTCGGAGAATCCCTCGATCACCCGCGATGTCTCCGGCGAGGGGGTCCAGCAGGCCCTGTTGAAGATTCTGGAGGGCACGGTCGCCGCCGTCCCGCCGCAGGGTGGCCGCAAGCACCCCCACCAGGACTTCCTGCAGATCGACACCACCAACATCCTGTTCATCGTCGGTGGCGCCTTCGCGGGGCTCGAGGACATCATCACCAAGCGTGTCGGCACCCGGCCGCTGGGATTCAACACCGATCCCACGATGGCCAGGATCGACACCTCCGACATCCTGTCCAGGGTCAGCCCCGAGGACCTGCACAAGTTCGGGCTGATCCCCGAGTTCATCGGACGGCTGCCGATGATCACCACTGTGCACTCCTTGGACGCCGACTCCCTGGTCCGGATCCTCACCGAGCCCCGCAATGCCCTGACCCGGCAGTTCGAGAAGCTCTTCGAGCTGGACGGGGTCCAGCTGGAGTTCACCGACGACTCCCTGGAGGCGATCGCCGCCAAGGCTCTGGAGCGCAAGACCGGGGCCCGGGGGTTGCGCTCGATCATCGAGGAGACCCTGATGGAGGCGATGTTCGAGGTGCCCTCACGCGAGGACATCGCCCGGGTGGTGGTCACCGCCGGCGCCGTGCGCGGCACCGAGGCCTGCAGCCTGGAGCCGCGGGCCAAGATCAGCCGGGGCCGGGGCAAGCTCACCGCCTGAGGATTGCGGCCCCGGCCGGCTGCGCTGGGCCGCGATAGCCTGTGGCCCATGTCTTCTGGATACCTGCGCTACCCCGACGTCCACCAGGACCGGGTCGTCTTCGTCGCCGATGACGACCTGTGGCTGGTCCCGCTGAGCGGGGGCAGGGCGACCCGCCTCACCACCGACCATGCCCCGGCCCGCAATCCCCGGTTCTCACCCGACGGCAGCAAGGTCGCCTGGAGTTCCACCGCCGCCCAGCGCCCCGAGGTCCACGTGCTGGATCTGGCCACCGGCGAGCAGCGCCGGCTCACCTGGCTGGGGGCCGTGAGGACCACGGTGGTGGGCTGGGCCGACCAGACCCACCTGGTGATCTCCTCGCCCTATCAGCGCAATGACTCGGGGCTGGGCTGGCTCTACACCCTCGGGATGGACGGTGAGCTGGAGCCGGCAGGCTACGGGCCGGGGATGGACCTGGCGGTCGATGCGCACGGCGCGGTGGCCGTCGTCACCCCCAACAGCGGCGACTGCTCGCGGTGGAAGCGCTACCGCGGGGGTACCGCTGCCCAGATCTGGTTGCGCCCGGCCGGCGCCGACAGCTTCATCCGGGTGCTCAGGGACGGCCATCACGACCACGACGGCAGCTACGCCGCGGCAGGGCGCTACTCGGTGGGATGGATCGCCGACCGGCTCATCTTCAGCTCGGACATGGGAGCCGAGGTCGATGACGGGCCGGCAGAGCTGGCCAACCCGGCAGGCCAGGCCCAGCTGTGGTCGGTCGACGGCCAGGGCGCCGATCTGCGGCTGCACACCCACCAGGACCTGGCCTCCGGGTACCTGCGCGATCCCCGCACCGACGGCGCCACCATCGTCTTCCACTCCCGCGGCAGGCTCTACACGATGGCGGGCCTGGATGCCGTTGTCGCCGAGATCGACGTCGACCTGGGCATCGGCTCCCCGCAGCCGGTCTGGTTGGAGCCCACCGAACGGCTGGGTTCGGTGGTCTCCGACCAGGGCGGCGACGGTTCGCTGCTGGAGTGGCGGGGCGCCGCCTATTTCCTCACCCATCGCTCCGGACCCGCCCGGGCGCTGTCGGCCCGGCCGGGGGTGAGGATCCGCGAGCTCGGACGGCTCGGGGACACCGGCAAGGGTATCTGGGCCAGTGACGCCCAGGGCCAGGACTGCCTGGAGATCGCATCCCTGGATGGCACGGGGGAGCCGGTGCAGATCGCCGGCGGTCGGCTCGGTCGGGTGCTGGAGCTGGAGCCCGATCCCCAGGGGGAACGGGCCGCGGTGATCAGCCATGACGGCCGGGTGCTGCTGGTGGAGATCGCCGGCGGGCAGGTGCGCGAACTCGCCAGGTCTCGATACAGCGAGGCCACCGGACTGGCATGGTCCCCGGACGGCCGTTACCTGGTGTGGCGGTCGCCGGTCGCGGTGGACGCGGGGGCGAAGGGTCAGCTGATGGCCGTCGACACCGCAAGTCCCGATGCCGAGCCGATGGCCCTGACCCGTGGCTCCTATGACGATGCCGAGCCGGTGTTCAGCACCGACGGGAAGTACCTGATCTTCCTGTCGGCGCGCACCTTCGATCCCGACTACGACGGTCAGACCTTCGACATGACCTTCGGCCACACCATCCGGCCTTGGCTGGTGCCGTTGCGCGCAGACGAGCCCTCCCCCTTCGGCCCCAGCATCGACGGGTGGCGGATCAGCGAGGTGCAGGACGCCGCCAGGGCCGGATCGGCCCCCGGCAAGGACTCTGCCGGTCAGCCGGATCAAGATGTCGCGGCCGGCCAGGAGGCCGAGGAGATCCACTGTCAGATCGATCTCGACGGCTTCGAGGAGCGGATGATCGCCTTCCCGGTGGCCTCGGGGGCCTACCACGGGCTGGCGGCCGTCAAGGACGGCGTCAGCTGGATCGAGGACGCCGACCGTGGCGGCCAGATCGGTACCTCGCGGGCCGGGGTGGAGGGGGACCAACCCTCCGACTCGCTGTGGATCTACAACCTCACCACCCGCCGCGCCGAGCGGATCTGCGAGGCGGTGGACTCCTACTCGGTCTCCGGGGACGCCCAGCGGATAGTGGTGCGTCACAAGGACGAGGTCTTCGTGATCCCTGCCGATCACAAGGTC
The DNA here is from genome assembly GCF_000423445.1 of Acidipropionibacterium thoenii DSM 20276. GTDB lineage: Bacteria > Actinomycetota > Actinomycetes > Propionibacteriales > Propionibacteriaceae > Acidipropionibacterium > Acidipropionibacterium thoenii. The sequence goes on from NZ_KE384019.1 coordinate 295,569, forward strand.
GACAACGATGATCCGGCCAGGGTGACGGTCGACCTGGGTCGTCTGCGTCGCCGGATCGACCCGCGCGCCGAGTGGCGTCAGATGTTCGAGGAGAACGGCCGTCTGATGGCCAGCCACTACTGGCGCTCCGACATGAATGGCACCGACTGGGATGCTGCGCTGGACTCCTACCGTCCGAGTCTGGACCGGCTGGCCAGCGCTGACGACGCCTATGACGTGCTCCAGGAGGTGGTCGCCGAGCTCAACACCTCGCACTCCTACATCATGCCCTCGGGCCTCGACGGCGACCCGGCACAGCGGGCCGGACGGCTCGGCGCCGACCTGGGGGCCTCCGACGATGAGGGTGTCAGGATCCTGCGGGTGATCCCGGGGGAGTCCTCCGACCCACGGGCCTGGTCACCGCTGCGGGCCGCCGGGGTGGCGGTGGGCGACGGTGACGTCATCGTCGGGGTCGACGGCCAGCGGGTCAGCGCCTCGGCCCCGGTCGGCGAGCTGCTCGAGGGCTCGGCTCAGCGCACGGTCGAACTCACGGTGAGGCCCGGGGACGGCAGCCCGGAGCGCCGGGTCGCGGTGAGGCCGCTGGGCGACGAGTCGATGCTGCGTTACCACGACTGGGTGGCCTCACGGCGGGCCTACGTCGAGGAGCACTCAGGCGGCCGGCTGGGATATCTGCATGTCCCCGACATGGTGGCCGACGGCTGGGCCGAGCTCTACCGGCAGATCGCCGAGGCCACCCACCACGAGGGGGTGATCGCCGATGTCCGGTTCAACCGGGGCGGCCACACCTCCCAGCTGGTGGTCGAGAAGCTGGCTCGCAAGGTGGTCGGTTGGGACTTCGGGCGCTACATCGGCGAGCCCCTCACCTACCCGCAGAACGCGGTGCGCGGGCCGGTGGTGCTGGTGACCAATCAGTTCGCCGGCTCCGACGGGGACATCGTCTCGGCGGTGACCCAGGCGATGGGCTATGCCAAGGTCATCGGGGAGCGGTCCTGGGGCGGGGTGATCGGCATCGATGGGCGATTCGACCTGGTCGACGGCACCGTGGTCACCCAGCCCCGCTACGCCGGCTGGTACGCCGGATACGGCTGGGGGGTGGAGAACCACGGCGTCGACCCCGACATCGTCGTCACCCAGGGCCCCGAGGACTGGGAGTCCGAGTCCGACATCCAGCTGGATGCCGCGATCGCCGAGTGTCTGCGCCAGCTGGCCGACAAGCCGGCGGCCGTGCCTCCGCAGTTCCCGCTGCCGGCCTTCGGCTGACCGGGGCCCGCGTCGAGCGGCGGCCGGCTCCCCGGCCACCACCGTCGGGCGGTGCTAGCGCCGACCGGTCGGCAGGCCAGGTCGGTGAGCGGTCACGACATACTCCAGGGGGATCCGGTCAGGCTGCTCGGCCAGTCGGAACCCTTGGTCGTCGGCGACCATCGCCGCCCCCCACGGGTTCCACCGCATGTGGTCGAACTCCGCCAGGGAGTCGATCACCAGACCGGCGTCGATGAGGGCTGTGACGACCTCCCCCAGGCCGTGGTTCCACTGGTGGTTGGTGGGGTGGGAGATGACCGGGGCGTCCTCCGGGGCCTCGACGTAGCTGTGCTCATCGACCCAGGTCTGAGGTTCGGGCCTCTCGAAGTACGGGTACTCGATCCGGATCCCCTGCGAGATGTCGTCTGCGGTGGTGGCGCGTATCGGGTGGTCCTCGCGGATCAGGAAGCGGCCGCCGGGCCTGAGCAGCGAGGCCACCACGCGCGCCCAGGGCCGCACCTCGGGCAGCCAGCAGAGCGCCCCGATTCCGGTGTAGACCAGATCGAAGTCGCCGGTCACCGCGTCGCGGGAGTCGTAGACGTTGGCCTGGACGTAGTGGATCTCGGCTCTCCCGGTGCCGCAGCGGGCTGCGATCCGGCGGGCCTGGACCAGTGACTCCCCGGAGAAGTCCACTCCGACCACCCGGCGGGCACCCAGCCTGGCCAGGCTGATCGTGTCGGTACCCAGGTGGCACTGCAGGTGGATGACATCGGCACCACGAAGGTCGCCGAGCCGCTCCCGGTCCAGGCTGATGACCTCGCTGAGCGCCGCCGGATCAGCCGCCAGCTCCTCGATGCCGTAGCCGGAGGCGACATGGATCGCGGCCCGGTCGTCCCAGTTGGCGCGGTTGTCGTCGAACAGGGTGCTGATCTCCATGATCTGCAATGTAGCGGGCGCAGGGTGGGAGGATGGCGGGCGTGTCTCACGCCACTGCCGCAGATCTCAGCTCCGCTCGACGGGTCCTCATCCACGGGGTCACCGGCTCGGGGAAGTCCACTGCCGCAGCCCGGATCGGTCGGGTGCTGGGCCTTCCGGTCCACCTGGCGGATGAGGAGATCGGATTCCTGCCGGCCTCAGAGGCCACCTGGACCAATCGTGAGCCCGACGACATGAGGACGATCGCCGCCGAGATCGCCGAACGGCCCGAGTGGGTCCTGGACGCCGCCTACGGCTGCTTCCGGGACATGCTCGTGGAGCGGGCCGACGTCGTGGTGGGGCTGGACTACCCCCGGTGGCTCTCCCTGGGCCGGCTGCTGCGGCGCACCGCGGCCCGGCTGAGGGACCGCACACCGGTCTGCAACGGGAACCGGGAGACCCTCCGGCAGACCCTCGGCAAGCACTCCATCATCGCCTGGCATGTCCAGACCTTCGCAAAGAAGCGCGCCACCATGCGCTCCTGGGCCGAGGACCCGGCGGGGCCGCCCACCATCCTGGTGAGCAGCCCCGATCAGCTGGATGCGCTGATAGCCGCCGTCAGCGCCTGATCGGCGTCACCGCCAACGGCTCCCGAGCTTCACTTCTTCCTGGCCGGCGGCTCACCCAGGGTGGCCTCGACACTCAACCCGGCGTCATCACCATCAGCCACCGCGAAGGTCATCTCCCCGGTCGTCTTGGAGACATTCCTCAGGTCGTCCTCGGCCTGCTTCAAGTGGTTGATCACCGAGGCAGGCGCGGTGATGGTGGCTGCCAGGATCGGGGTGCGCATCGGCACCTTGTGGGTCGACTTCACTCCGCGCAGTTCCACCAGCGCCGCTGAGACATCGACCATCAGATCGGTGTCGCCGGCCGACGGCAGCTCCTCGGGCAGCGGCCACATGGTGGTGTGCACCGACCCGGCCTGCCACCAGCTCCACACCTCCTCGGTGACGAAGGGCAGGAACGGGGCGAACAGCCGCAGCATCACGTCCAGGGCCAGCCGCAGCGCCGTCCGGGCGCTGGTGGCACCTGCGGCGTCATCTCCCTCGGAGTCGTAGGCACGCTCCTTGACCAGTTCCAGGTAGTCGTCGCAGAAGGTCCAGAAGAACTGCTCGGCAGCCTCCAGGGCGGCGGTGTAGTTGAACTCCTCGAAGGCAGCGGTGGCCTCGGCGATCACCTCGTGCAGCTGGGAGAGCATCGCCAGATCGACCGGTTCGGTCACATCGGTCAGCTCTCCGCCCTCGCCGAAACCGAGCACGAACTTGGAGGCGTTGAGGATCTTCATCGCCAGCCGACGCCCGACCTTCATCTGCGCCTTGTCGAAGGGGGAGTCCATCCCGGGTCGGGCCATCGCGGCCCGCCAGCGCACCGCATCGGCGCCGAACTGGTCAATGATCTCGGTGGGGACCACCGTGTTGCCCTTGGACTTGCTCATCTTCTTGCGGTCGGGATCGGTGACGAAGCCCGAGATCGCCGCCCTCTTCCAGGGCAGCACATGGTTCTCCAGATGGGCTCGCACGATCCGGGAGAACACCCAGGTGCGGATGATGTCGTGGGCCTCGGGGGCGAAATCCATCGGGAAGGTCTTGGCGAACAAATCGGCATCGCGCTCCCAGCCGGTGACGATCTGGGGGCTCAGCGAGGAGGTCGCCCAGGTGTCCATCACGTCCGGGTCGGCGGCGAACCCGCCGGCCACCCCGCGCTGGGACTCCTGGTAGCCCTCGGGGGCCTGGGAGGCCGGGTCGACCGGCAGCTGATCCTCCGCCGGGGTGAGCGGGTGCTCATAGTCGGGCTGACCCTCGGCGTCCAGCGGGTACCAGACCGGGAAGGGGACGCCGAAGAACCGCTGCCGGGAGACCAGCCAGTCACCATTGAGCCCTTCGACCCAGTTCTGGTAGCGGTATCGCATGTGCTCGGGTACCCAGGCGAGCTCGTTTCCGCGCTCCAGCAGGGCCTTTCGCAGATCCTGGTCGCGCCCGCCGTTGGTGATGTACCACTGGCGGGTGCCGATGATCTCCAGCGGCTTGTCGCCCTTCTCGTAGAAGTTCGCCTTGCGCTGGGTGGGCTGCGGGTCCCCCTCCATCTCACCGGAGGCCTGCAGGGCCTCGACCACCAGCTTGCGGGCGGTGAACACCGTCTTGCCGGCGATCGCGGCGTAGGCCTCCTTGTTGACGACCCAGTCGGGGGTCTCGGCCAGCAGTCGGCCGTCCCGCCCGATGATGGTGCGGGTCGGCAGCTGCAGCTCACGCCACCAGGTGACGTCGGTGAGATCGCCGAAGGTACAGCACATCGCGATACCGGCGCCCTTGTCCATCTCGGCGGCCGGGTGGGCCAGCACCGGGATCTCCACCCCGTACAGCGGGGTGGTCACGGTGGTGCCGAAGAGGTGCTGGTAGCGCTCGTCATCGGGGTGGGCGATCAGCGCGCAGCAGGCGGCCAGCAGCTCAGGACGGGTGGTCTCGATGGCGACGTCGCCCGAGCCGTCGGCGCGGTGGAAGTCCAGCCGGTGGTAGGAGCCGGGGTAGTCGCGAGCTTCCAGCTCGGCCTGGGCGACCGCGGTCTGGAAGGTGACATCCCACAGCGTGGGGGCGTCCTGCAGGTAGGCCTCGCCGCGGGCCAGGTTACGCAGGAAGGCCAGCTGGGCGATCCGCTGGGACTCCGGGGAGATCGTCGAGTAGAGCTGGTTCCAGTCCACCGACAGGCCCACTGAACGCCACAGGTCCTGGAAGGTCTTCTCGTCGACCCGGGTGAGCTTGACGCACAGCTCCACGAAGTTGCGTCGGCTGATCGAGATCTGATGCTTGGGGTCCGGCTTGGCCGGGGGCTCGAAGTCCGGGTCGTAGGGCAGCGTCGGGTCGCAGCGCACCCCGTAGAAGTTCTGCACCCGCCGTTCGGTGGGCAGGCCGTTGTCATCCCAACCCATCGGGTAGAAGACCTTCTTGCCGCGCATCCGCTGGTAGCGGGCCACCAGATCGGTGTGGGTGTAGGAGAACACATGCCCCGGGTGCAGGTGCCCCGAGACCGTCGGGGGAGGGGTGTCGATGGAGAACACGGCCTCCCGGGAGTCCACCTGCGAGGCGCTGAAGGCGTACAGCTGCTCGTCCTCCCAGACCTTGCCCCATTTGGCCTCCAGACCCTCCAGAGCCGGCTTGTCGGGGACAACGCCGCGAGTCACGGTCGACTCGTCGGGGCTGGGTTGCTGGGATTCAGACGTCATGACTCACCATTCTAGGAGCGGGCGAGTTTTCGCGCGAAACGGCCTCCAGGGGCCGTGACGGGCACACAGCAGAGGGTCGCCGTGCCACCATCTGCCGGTGTTTGGCGGCAGCGGTGGCCCCAGCCGGCGGCCGGGCCCGATGAGCCGGGTCAGCCGGCTGCGGACTTGATGGAGGCCAGCAGGCTGGCGGCGGTCGGGTTCTGGATGGACCGCCAGCCGGTGTACGGCTTGCCGTTGACAGTCCAGGTCGGAGTGCCGAAATGTCCGTCCGGTGGGAAGGCCGAGGGGTCGGCCTCGGCCAGTTTCTTCCCGCTCTCCAGACCCTGGTCGGCGGCCTTCCTCACGAAATCCGAGGTGGCCCTGGTGTCGTAGTACTTCTGGAACTCCGTCAGCTTCTGGCCGGTGATCCCGGCCTGCGCGGCGAAAGTGGTGCGCAGCTGGTCGTCGGTGGAGCCGGTGCCCTCCTTGGCGGGCTGGTTGCGGTAGATGACGTCGTGATAGGTCTCGAGCGCCCCGACGGCGTCGGCCGCTGCGGCCGCCATCGCCGCACGGTAGGAGGACTGGCCCTTGTAGTTGTTGTCCAGGAAGGTCAGCGTCCTGAACTGCAGCGTGATCTCACCAGAGGCGGCGAGCTGTCGCAGTGCCGGGCCGAAGCTGTCCTCGGAGGCCTTGCAGGCCGGGCACTGGTAGTCCTCGTACAAGGTGAGGGTCGGGGCGCCGTGCTGGGCCACGCCGGCACTGACCGTGTAGACGCCGGTGCTCGGATCGGCGTTCGGGGCGGTGATCTGGGCGCCCACCTTGGCGTAGGGGTTGCCGCCCTGCGGTGTGTCGCGGCTGGTGACCATTCCGACGACGAAGGCGATGGCCACCACCAGGACCACCGCCCCGCACATCAGCAGCAACTGCTTCCTGCTCCTGGCGGCCCGGGCCTCGGCCTGCTGCCGGGCTCGCAACGCAGCCCGGCGCGACTGCTTGGTCGACATCACGATCTCCCCGGTCTCCTCAGCGCCGTTCCTGGTCCCCCGAGCCTATCGGTGGCCGTGCGGCGGCCCGATCCCGGCCCCGGCAGTGGATCTGGGGGCCGGAGGCGCTCAGCCGGCGGCGGACTTGATGGAGGCCAGCAGACTTGCAGCAGTCGGGTTGGTGATGGACTGCCAGCCGGTGTACGGCTTGCCGTTGACGGTGAAGAACGGCGTGCCGAACTGGTCCTCCAGCTTCGATCCCTCGGCCAGACCCTTGGCGGCAGAGTTCTTCGCGAAGGCGGAGGTCGCCTTGGTGTCGTAGTACTTCTGGAACTTGGTGAGGTTCTCACCGGTGATCCCGGCGTCGGCGGCGAAGGTGTTGCGCAGCTGCTCGTCGGTGTAGCCGTCACCCTCCTCGGCGGGCTGATTCTTGTAGATGGTGTCGTGGTAGTCGGAGTACTTGCCCACCATCGCGGCCGCCGCTGCGGCCATCGAGGCCCGGTACGAGGCGTCGTTCCTGAAGTTGGTGTCCAGGAAGGTCAGCGTCCAGTACTGCAGCTTGATGTCACCGGAGGCGGCCAGCGCCTTGATCGAGGGGCCGTAGGTGTCCTCGGCGTTCTTGCAGTTGGGGCACTGGTAGTCCTGATAGATCGTCAGGGTCGGGACGCCGCTCTTGGCGGTGTCGGCATTGACCGTGATGATGCCGGTCTTCGGATCAGCATTGGGAGGAGTCACCTGGGCGCCAGTGGCCTGCTGGGCCTGCTGGGAGCTGCGGTGCCGGTCGATGCCGACCACGACCGCGACGACGGCGACGGCGATGACGACCAGGCCGGCGATCACGCCGAGCAGCTTCTTGCGCTTGGCTGCCCGGGCCTCGGCCTCCTGCTGGGCGCGCAACGCCTCACGACGTGATGACTTCGACTGACTCATGGTCTCCCTCAAGTTCGGTACGGCGGGCAGGATCGGGGACGCGCCGCGCAGCCATGTTACCCAGCGGCCGAGCCCGGGCCCTCAACGAGGCATCGTCGACATGGCGACCGCGCGCTGACACAGTCGCGCTGTCACAGCGAGCAGTTGTACCGGGGCAGTCCTCCGGCGGCATCCGGATCCGTCATCCAGCAGGTCTCCTCCGTGCCGTGCACCAGGGTGGCCGGCAGGGACTGGTCGCCGGCGAAGACCCGGGACACCGCCTCAGCCTTCTCCCCACCACTGACCAGGAACCAGATCCGGCGGGATCGGTTGATGACCGGAAGAGTCAGCGAGATCCGCTGCGGCGGCGGCTTCGGTGCGTCATCGACACCGACCGCGATCTGGCTGGTCTCGGGCACGAAGGCCGGATGGCCGGGGAACAGCGAGGCGACATGACCGTCCGGGCCCATTCCCAGCAGACAGATGTCGAAGATCGTGTCGCCGACCTCCTCGGCATAGGAGTAGGCGGCCTCATCGGGGTCGGCCCGGCCGTCGGCAGCCGGCATCACATGGGTGTTGGCCGGATCCAGGTGGAAGGCCTTCGACAACTGCAGGAGGCTCTGCAGGGAGTTGCGGTCCGGGTCGCCGGCCGGCACGAAACGGTCGTCCCCCCACCAGACGTGAAGCTTCTCCGGATCCACCTGCCCGCACTCGGAGGCATTGCCCAGCCTGCCGTAGATCTGATTGGCGATCCGGCCGCCGGTCAGGCACAGATCCACCCTGGGCTGGTTCTGCTGCATCATCACGATGTTGTGAGCCAGTCGATGTGCCACCCCCTCCGACAGCTCATCGGCGGACTGGTAGCGCATCACACGGGGGGCGTTCACTTGGTCGACTCCTGGTTCTTGGCTGCGGATCCGGCACTGCTGACGGGCTTCCTGGACGTCGGGGAGGGCTTCCCGGAGCGGGCACTGCTCCTGCCCGAGGCGGGCTGGCCGGCCTCCGACTGGCCGATCTTCTTGTGCAGGGCCTCCATCACCTCGGCCTGGACCGGATCGGGGTCCAGTCGTCGCAGCTCCTCGGCCATCACCTCACCGATGCTGCGCCGGTCCAGGGCGACACCGCGGGCCGGCTCGCCGGGAATCCGGTAGACCGCCGAGCGGCCATTGGTCCGGCGGATCTCGATGTCGCCGGCGGCGGTGGTGAGGGCCAGCGAGATGATCCCGCCGGGACCCTTGACGTCGACGCGCTCCACCGGGAGGTCCAGCTTGAGGGCCAGCCAGGCGGTGAGCAGGGAGGTCGGGCCATTGGTCGGGTCGGCCTCCACCCGGATCGCGCGAACCTGGCTGGGGCGCTGGTCCAGGGCGGCAGCGGCCAGCGCGCGCCAGGAGGTGATGCGGGCCCAGCACAGGTCGGAGTCACCCGGTGACAGGTGCCTGGAGCGGACCTCCAGAGCCTTGCGGGAGTCCTTGGCGGTGCCGCAGTCGGAGATCCGCCGGGTGGCCAGCTGGCCGATGGTGTCGGAAGCCAGATCCTTGGGGGCGTCGTAGGGCCACCAGGCGATCACCGGGGAGTCGGGCAGCAGCAGCGGCAGCACGACCGAGTCGGCGTGTTCGGCGATCTCGCCGGACAGCCGCAGCACGATGACATCGCCGGGGGTCGTCTCGGAGGTCTGGATCTCGGCGTCCAGGGTGTTGCTCCTGCCTCCGGTGTGGACCACCATCAGCACCCGGGCCGGGTGCTCGCGGGCGGCGTCGATGGCCTCGTCGAGAACCGAGTCGTAGTGGGCGGAGTCGCAGATCGTGATGAGGGTGTGCACCAGGGCGGTGCCGCCGGTCTCGCGATGATTCTCGATGAGCGCGGCGTTGATCTCGGCCGCGGTGGTGTCCTTGAGAGTGACGATCATGTCAGAAGTCCTGTCTGGCGGGCTCAGGGCCGGCGCCACTCGAATCCGTCACGGGCCAGCATCTCCTTGCCGGCGAGCGGCCCCCAGGTCCCAGAGGCGTAGCCGCACGGCGGGGTGGGGGAGTCGGCCCAGTGGTCCAGGATCGGGTCGAGGATCTTCCAGGCCAGCTCGACCTCCTCGTGCTGGGGGAACAGCGGGGGATCACCCAGCAGCACGTCGAGGATCAGCCGCTCGTAGGCCTCCGGGCTGGACTCGGTGAAGGAGGAGCCGTAGCCGAAGTCCATCGTGACGTCACGCACCGAGTTCTGGGTGCCGGGCACCTTCGCGCCGAACCGCAGGGTGACCCCCTCGTTGGGCTGGATCCTCAGCACCAGGGCGTTGGATCCCAGGGACTGGGTGTCGTGGAAGGGCAGGTGGGGTGCCCGCCGGAAGTTCAGCGCCACCTCGGTGACCCGGCGGGGCATCCGCTTGGCGGTGCGCAGGTAGAAGGGGACGCCGGCCCACCGGCGGTTGTCGACGCCCAGCCGGATGGCAGCGTAGGTCTCGGTGGTGGAGTGCGGGTCGACCCCCTCCTCCTCCAGGTATCCGGGCACCCACTGCCCGCCCTGCCAGCCGGCGAGGTATTGGCCGCGGACCGTGTGGGCGTCCAGGTCATCGGGCAGGGTGACTGCGGCGAGCACCTTCTTCTTCTCGGTGCGCAGCTGCTCTGCCTCGAAATTGGTGGGCTCCTCCATCGCGGTCAGCGCCAGCAGCTGGAGAAGGTGGTTCTGAATGACGTCGCGGGCCGCCCCGATGCCGTCGTAGTAGCCGGCCCTGCCGGCGATGCCGATGTCCTCGGCCATCGTGATCTGGACATGGGAGACGTAGTTGCGATTCCAGATCGGCTCGTAGATCTGGTTTGCGAACCGCAGCGCCATGACGTTCTGGACGGTCTCCTTGCCCAGGTAGTGGTCGATCCGGAAGACCGCGTCGGCGGAGAAGGTGCCCGACAGCAGGGCGTCCAGCTCACGGGCGCTGGCCAGGTCGTGACCGAAGGGCTTCTCGATGACCACCCGGTTCCAGTGGTCCTCGCCCTGGACGGCCATCCCATGGTTCTTGAGCTGGCCGATGACCTTCTCGAAGGACTTCGGCGGGATGGACAGGTAGAACGCGTGATTGCCGCCGGTGCCCCGTTCCTGGTCCAGGTCGCGGATCGTGTCGGCCAGCCGGGCGAAGGCCTCGTCGTCGTCGAACTCGCCGCGGACGAATCGGATGCCCTCCAGCAGCTGCTGCCAGACCTCCTCACGGAAGGGGGTGCGGGAGTGCTCGGCGACGGCGTCATGGACGACCTTGGCGAAGTCCTCATCCTCCCAGTCGCGCCGGGCGAAACCGACCAGCCCGAAGCCCGGCGGCAGCAGGCCGCGATTGGCCAGGTCGTAGACGGCCGGCATCAGCTTCTTGCGAGACAGGTCACCGGTCACCCCGAACAGCACCAGGACGCACGGCCCGGCGATTCTGGGAAGACGCCGATCTCGATGGTCTCTCAGCGGATTGCGGGCGCGCTGCCGCAGGCCACCACTGGCTGTATCGAGAATGCTCACGCGTCGTCCTTCCGGTCAGATGTGATGACCGTCGGCGTTCAGCCCTGCCGGACGGCAACGGTCACTGCCAATAGGCTAGTAGTAGCCCAGCGGTCACTGCTTCGCCGTCCGCGATAGCTGCTCCCGCCGGTTCGCCGCGGGTGCGGTGGGTGCCTACACTCGGCCTCAGCGCCCAAGGACCCAGGACCACCGAAGGAAACTGTGACCCATCACATGTCGAGAACGCTGAGAGCCGCTGCGGCCCTCGATGCCGAATCGACTGACCTCCAGTCGCCCGATGCCAGGTCGACAGGGGCCACCCCGTCACCCCGCGGATCGGGCGACGGCCGGCGCCGGAGCGGCAGGAGTGCCGCCCGGGCCCGGTTCGACGCCTATCTTGCGTTGACCAAGCCCCGGGTCATCGAGCTGCTTCTGGTGGCCACCCTGCCGGTGATGTTCCTGGCCTCGAGGGGGCTGCCGGACTGGCGACTGGCCCTGGTCACCTTGGTGGGCGGCTTCCTGGAGGCCGGCAGCGCCAATGCCTTCAACTGCGTCATCGACGCCGACATCGACGAGCGGATGCGCCGGACCAGACGCCGCCCGATGCCCCGCCACATCGTCGCCACCCGCAACGCGATCATCTTCGCAGTGCTGCTGGGCCTCGCCGGCACTCTGCTGCTCGGCCTGGGCGCCAACTGGCTGTCGGCCGGGCTGGCGGTGGCGGCCAACCTGTTCTACGTGCTCATCTACTCCCTGGTGCTCAAGCGGCGCACCTGGCAGAACACCATCTGGGGCGGCATCGCAGGCTGTTTCCCGCCACTGATCGGCTGGACGGCAGTGACCGGACGGGTGGGCTGGGAGCCGCTGGTGCTGTTCGGGCTGGTGTTCTTCTGGACCCCGCCGCACACCTGGGCGCTGGGGCTGCGGTACCGGGAGGACTACGCGGCCGGCGGCGTTCCGATGCTCCCGGTGGTCCGTGACGCCGTTCCGGTCTGCGTCCAGATCCTCGTCTACACGGTGATCACGGTGGCGACCTCTCTGGTGCTGTGGCCGGTGGCCTCGATGAACTGGCTCTACCCGGCGGTGTGCATCGTGGCGGGGGCGGTGTTCATCTCGGAGGCGGTGCAGTTGCTGCGCCGTGCCAGGGCCGGCCTGCGCGATGCCCAGCTCAAGCCGATGAGGCTGTTCCACTGGTCCAACACCTACCTGTCGCTGGTCTTCCTGGCCGTGGCGATCGATCCGCTGCTGCCCTGAGGGGTCTCAGAACGCGCTGACTCCCAGTGGCTGCGATTGGTGGCCACCCCCGGGCAGTCGGGTGATGAGGGTCTGGTGTCGCGGAGTTTCTCGATCTCGGGCACCATGCGGTTGGGGTCCGGGCAGGTGACGCGGGTCGAGGACCGTGTGGAGATGTCCTGGCGCTCGGGCACCCCGTCCTTCGGACACACTCTGACGATGTCGCAGACTGCCCGGGGTCCGGAGTCGGCGTGGGGTGCCACATCTTTCGAGGTGATCCTCGGGTACCCGGAGTCGACCAAGGTGTGCGCCGAGATGGGTGGTGTCGTCGGCCGTGGTCATTGCTGGATCTCGGTCGGGCGTATCGCCCCCTTCGGCTCCGGCTACGTCCCGGCATATCAGAGGATGGAGGCCGAACCCGTGTCCTTCTCGACGGCATGGGACGGTTCGCCGGTGGTGGTGAGTCGGGAGGATGTTCGTGCCCTCGCCACCCCGGAGGTGGCAGCTCTGGTCTACCGGCTGGTGGATGACGCACCGTCGGCGATGCACCTGTGGGGAGGATGTACCAGGCCTGGATCGGCAACGGTGGCGGAGCCGACAGTGATGGGCGGGTCGTCAGGTGCCACCGACGGGCCCTCGGCTGGCCAGCCGGTGGGAGGAGGCAGCATCCGATTCGGAGCGGTGGGTGCTGCCTGCCGGGCCATTCCCGACGGCCTCATCACCTGAACACCGGCCTCGTCACCGGTCTGACCCGTTACGGCCCGGCCCCGACCCGGTATCGCCACCAGGCACCGGCCATCGGTGTGGCCTCATCCCCAGCACGCGCCTGAGGGTCGCCCCGGCCTCAGCTCTGCCGTGGTGGTGCCAGATCCGGAGCCTGGAAGGGCCTGATGCCGGCCCACAGTGCACCCGTCGCCGCGGCGCACAGCGAGACTCCCACCATGTGCCAGATCACCAGCCAGGGGTTGAGGTGGGCGAAGTACTGGGCGTAGCCGATCACTGCCTGGAAGATCTCCACCCCCAGCAGGATCAGCGCCCAACGCCTCATCGGGGCGATCCTGCGCCCCGTGGCCACCAGCAGGGCGGCCACCGTGAGGATCACCAGGATCCACACCGAGATGCTGTGCAGCCGGGTCACCGTCTCCAGATGGAAGCCTGTCCGGCGGGCACCGGCGTCACCGGCATTGGGGCCCGAGCCGGTGACGATGGTGCCCAGCCACATCACCACCAGGGTGGCGGCCACCACCGCGCGCACCAGCCCCATCGCCAAACCATCCACCTCGGCGGTCTCATGGCGTCCGACCACCCAGACCAGCTTCACCGCGACCAGGATGATCGCCACCGACAACAGCAGGTGCAGGGCCACGATGAAGGGATTGAGCCCGGCTAGCACGCTGAGGCCTCCGATCACCGCTTGTACCGGGATCGCGACCAACGCGACCCAGGCCAGCGTGCGCACATTGCCGGCAGCCCGGGTGCGAGTGGCCGCCACCACGGCCATCGCCGAGGTGAGCAGCAGCACGAAGGTGAGCAACCTGTTGCCGAACTCAATGGCGCCGTGGATGCCCATCGACTCGTGCGGCACGAAGGACCCCGCCGCGCAGTGTGGCCAGGTGGGACAGCCCAGTCCCGATCCGGTCAGGCGCACCACGGCCCCGGAGACGATCAACAGCATATTGGCGGCCAAGGTGGCCAGCACCCAACCGTGCAGCGCCTCACGGGTGGCGGTGAGGCGATTCAGGACACCCATCGGAACACCTTGCGAGAGATCAGAGCCAGCACGACGGTCCACAGTGCCAGGCTGAGCACCGGCCACCACAGGGTGACACCGGCGCCCCAGGCCCGCAGTGACTCGCCGAGAGCGGTGGTGGGAAGTACCGCGACCACCGCCTGCAGTCCGCCCGGGTAGTCCTTCAGCGGCCACATCACACCGAGCGCCAGGCCCGCGAGATAGATCACATTGGCCAGCGCCAGGGTGGCCTCGGCCTTCAATGACCCCGACAGTGCCAGGGCGAACAGTGAGAAGGCCGACATCCCCAGGATCACGGAGACCAGCATCGGCAGCCAGGCGATCACCGAGCCGGCGGGGCGCCACCCGAGGATCAGCGAGACCACCACCAGGATCACCACCTGGAGGGTGGAGATGAGGGAGTAGGCCATCGCCTTGCCGGCCAGCAGGCCGCTTCTGCCCAGCGGAGTGGCGGCCAGTCTCTCCAGGACGCCGTAGCGCCTCTCGAATCCGGTCTGGATCGCCTGGGAGGTGAAGCAGGTCGACCAGATCGCCAGTGCCAGTACCGAGGGCGCCAACATCGACAACGGCAGTCCGACCCGATCGCCCACGAACCTCCCGCCCAGCAGGATGGCGATCGGCACCACCAGGGAGAGCACCAGCTGCTCGCCGTTGCGCATCACCAGCTTCGCCTCGGTGAGTCCGTGGTTACGGATCCGGGCTGCCGGCGAGGCGGCCCGCGGAGCCGGGTGAAGGTCCAGTGTCGTCATCTCAATGCCTCCCCGAGGGGCTGGACGGTGTGTCCCAGGAGTCCGCCCGATCGCTGGTGTGGGCCAGGAAGACGTCCTCCAGGCTGGCCTCGGCGGTGAGCTCGGCAACGCTGCCATCGATCGCGACCCTTCCCTGGTCGACGATCCAGATGTGATCGGCCAGCCGGGCCGCCTCGTCCATCGCATGGCTGGTGAGCACCACCGAGACGCCGTCGGCGCGCAGCTGCTCGATGATGTCCCAGGTGTGGTGGCGGGCGTGCGGGTCCATCCCGGCGGTGGGCTCGTCGAGGAAGACCAGCCGAGGCCGCCCGATGATCGCCGCGGCCAGGTTGACGCTCTGCTGCTGACCACCGGACAGCCGCCGGTAGGTGGTCCGGGCGAAGGGCCGGATCCCCAGCACATCGATGAGCAGCTCCGGGGCGATCGGGTCGGCGTACATCCCCGCCATGTAGTGCAGCAGCTCCCCGGCCCTGATGTTGACCCAGGCGCCGGCGCTCTGCGGCATCAGTCCAGTGGCCTCGGCGGCCTGCGGTGAGCCCGCTGGATGACCCAGCACGGACACCGTCCCGGAGTCGGGGCAGACCAGGGAGGTGCAGCAGCGCATCATGGTGGTCTTGCCGGCACCGTTGGGCCCCAGGATTGCTGTGATCTGGCCCTGTCGGGCCACCAGGCTCAGCCCGTCGAGGGCGATGACATGGCCGAAGGTGACATGGAGGTCGTCGATGACGAGCGGTTCGGGTTCCGGCACGAGCGACAGTGTACGGCCTGCCGCCACGGGCCCAGATCGACAGATCCGGGCACGGGCGGCAGGCCAGCACACATCGAGCTCCTGCTGCGCGACCGCCCCCGGCGGCCGACAGCCTGCGGTCAACGGGCGTGATCGCTGTGCTCGTCGGGTCTGGTCGCCGTCTGTGGGGACGCCGGTGAGGCGGGGCTCTCCGGGGAGACCGGTGAGGCGGGCGGAACCGGAGGCCGACCGACGGCCGGGAAGTCGTCGCCGGCCGGCAGGTCGAACAGGTCCTGCTCTGCCGGGTCCTCACCGCTGTGGATCCGCATCCGGTAGAAGGACCGGTAGACGAAGACCGAGGCGGTGACGAAGAACACCGCTGCCAGCAGGTGGGTGAGCAGACCGGCCCCGATCGAGACCGCCAGTTCGACGGCCAGCAGGCCGAACAGGGTGGTGAACTTGATCACCGGGTTCAGGGCCACCGAGGAGGTGTCCTTGAACGGGTCGCCGACGGTGTCCCCGACCACGGCGGCGTCGTGCAGTGGGGTGCCACTGGCATCCAGATCGACCTCGACGATCTTCTTCGCATTGTCCCAGGCCCCGCCGGCGTTGGCCATGAAGATCGCCTGGTAGAGACCGAAGATGGCGATCGAGATGAGGTAGCCGACGAAGAAGAAGGGGTCCAGGAAGGCGAATGCCAGGGCGAAGAAGAAGACTCCCAGGAAGATATTGAGCATGCCCTTCTGGGCGTACTCGGTGCAGATCTGGACGACCTTCTTGGAATCCTCGATGGAGGCCCTGGTGGCCGTCGAGTCGAGTCTGATGTTGTCCTTGATGAACTCCACAGCCCGGTAGGCCCCCGTGGTGACGGCCTGCATGGAGGCCCCGGAGAACCAGAAGATGATGGCCCCGCCGGTGATCAGCCCGAGCAGGAAGGGGGCGTGGGTCAGGCCGAGTTTGGTGACCTGGTCGGTGGCCGCCAGGCCGTTGGTCAGCGCCATGATGATCGAGAAGATCATGGTGGTGGCGCCCACCACCGCGGTGCCGATGAGCACCGGCTTGGCGGTGGCCTTGAAGGTGTTCCCGGCCCCGTCCTGCTCCTCGAGGAAATGCTTGGCGACATCCCACTGCGGGGTGAAGCCGAAGTCCCTCTCGATCTCCTCATCGATGCCATCGATGGTCTCGATGGTGGACAGCTCGTAGACGCTCTGGGCATTGTCGGTGACCGGTCCGTAGGAGTCCACGGCGATGGTCACCGCGCCCATTCCCAGGAAGCCGAAGGCCACCAGGCCGAATGCGAAGACCGCCCATTTGACCTCTGACATGGCGCCCATGTCGCCCAGCCCGGTGCTGGCGACCAGGAAGGAGGTGCCCATCAGGGCGACGGTGACGATCCCGAGCCAGAAGGCCGAGAAGTTGCCGGCCACCAGCCCGGAGAGGATGTCCAGGGAGGCGCCACCCTCCTTGGCACTGGTCACCACCTCGCGGACGTGGCGGGACTTGGTGGAGGTGAAGGATTTCACCAGTTCGGGGATCAGCGCTCCGGCGAGGGTGCCGCAGGAGACGATGATCGACAGCTTCCACCACATCCCGTCGGCCATCGAGCCGAGCATCCACCAGGTGGTGGCCACGGTGAGCAGGATCGACATCGCCGAGGTGATCCACACCAGCGAACTCAGCGGCTTCTCGAAGTCGAAGGCCTTGGCATCGGCGTAGCGGGCCCGGGTGACGGCGTTGTTGATGAGATAGGAGGCGAAGGAGGCGATCAGCATCACCACGCGGACCACGAAGATCCACACCAGCAGGGCGACCTGCTCGGAGGCGTTGGGGACCGCCAGGATGAGGAAGGTGATGAGGGCGACGCCGGTGACGCCGTAGGTCTCGAACCCGTCGGCCGAGGGGCCCACCGAGTCGCCGGCGTTGTCACCGGTGCAGTCGGCGATGACGCCGGGGTTGCGGGCGTCATCCTCCTTGATGTGGAAAGCGATCTTCATGAGGTCGGCGCCGACGTCGGCGATCTTGGTGAAGATGCCGCCGGCGATCCTCAGGCAGGCGGCGCCCAGGGACTCGCCGATCGCGAAGCCGATGAAGCACGGCCCGGCGACGTCGCCGGGCAGGATCAGCATGATGAACAGCATCATGAACAGCTCGACCGAGATGAGCACCATGCCGACGCTCATGCCGGAGCGCATCGGGATGTCGAAACACTCGTAGGGCTTGCCGCGCAGCGAGGCGTGGGCGGTCCGGGAGTTGGCGAAGGTGTTGACCCGGATGCCGTACCAGGCGACCCCGAAGGAGCCCGCCATGCCGACCAGGCTGAACAGCAGGATGATGAGCACCTTGGCGCCCATGTGCTGCAGGAACTGGAAGTAGATGAGGATGATCGCCGCGATGAAGACCCACAGCACCATGAGGAACTTGCCCTGCTGCTTGAGGTAGGTCTTGCAGGTCTCGTAGATGGTCTCCGAGACCTCCTTCATGGAGCTGTGCACCGGCAGCTTGTAGAGCTTGGAGTAGCTCAGCAGCCCGAATCCCAGCCCGAGCAGACAGACGACCAGGCCGATCCACAACAGCGTGGTGCCGGAGATTCCCCCCACCATCTCGTCGAGGGGCGGCAGCTTGATGTTGGCCTCTCCGCCCACATCATGGCCGCCGGCCGATCCGGTACCGCCGCACCCGGCCAGTCCGAGCAGGGCCGTACCGCCGAGGGCGGCCCAGAGCATCCGGCGGGCCGACGGGCGCGTCCCGATGGGGACGCCTGTCGTGTCTTGCCTGACATTCACGATTTGTTCTCTTCCTCGAGCACTCTCGTTCAGGGGCCTCCCGGAACACCGTCATGGTGACCGGCACGACGTCGTGGGATCCGAGACCCGTGAGGGTCACGCTATGACGACTGGATGGCGTTGTCACCGCCAGAAGGCCCGGATGTGCGCAAGATCACAATTTTGATGTCGACACGCGCAGCGCCGTGAGCGACGCCGCGCTCAGCCGCGAGCCGGCCCGGTCGTCGAGCGGATCACCAGGTCGGGGCGCACGAGGCGCTCCCCGGTTGCGGGCGACTCCCCGTGGATCTGTCCGACGAGGGTCGAGACCGCCATCGAGGCGATGAGGTCGACGTTCTGGCGCACGGAGGTGACGCCGGGATCCCAGTAGCGCGAGACCGGGGAGTCGTCGCATCCGATCACCGAGACGTCACCGGGCACTGACAGCCCGTGGGCGCGGATTGAGCGGATCGCTCCCATCGTCATGATGTCGGAGGCGCAGATGATGGCGGTGACCCCCTCGCCGAGCAGGTCGGCGGCCGCCTGGCCGCCCCCGGTGGCGGAGTAGATAGAGTAGGCGACGCGGGTGCCCTCGTCGGTCCCGAAGCGTCGGATCATCGCGGCGCGGAAGCCGACCTCCTTGCGCCGGACCGGGACGTAGCGCTGTGGCCCCAGGGCCAGTCCGATCCGCCGATGGCCCAGGGTGGCCAGGTGGTCGACGGCCTGGTCCATCGCCGAGGCGTCGTCATCGGAGATGAACGGCGCCTCCACCCCGGGGGCGAAGCCGTTGACCAGGACCATCGGCAGGCCGACGTCGATGAGGGAGCGGTAGGTGGACAGGTCTGCGGTGGTGTCGGCGTGGGATCCCGACACGACGATGATCCCGGCGGCCTGGCGGGAGCGGAGCACCTCGAAGTACTGGTCCTCGCGCATCCCGCCGGGCGCCTGGGTGCAGACCAGGGTGGCGAATCCGGCCCTGGCCGTGTCGGTCTCCACCGCCTGGGCGTAGGCCGCGAAGATCGGATTGACGAGTTCGGGGACGATGAGCCCGATCATCCCGGTCGTGATCGGCCGCAGGTGGGCGGGGCGCACGTAGCCGAGCACGTCCAGGGCGGTGAGCACGGCCTGGCGGGTGGCCTCGGAGACGCCCGGTTTGTCGTTGAGCATCCTGGAGACGGTGGCCTGGCTCACCCCCGCCTGCTCGGCGATGTCGGCCAGTGTGGGGCCCTCCATGTCACTTCACCGAGCCCGAGGTGAGGCCGGAGACCAGGTACTTCTGCAGCCAGAAGAAGACGACGAGTGGGGGCAGGCAGGCCAGCACGGTGCCGGCGGCGAAGACCGGCCAGTTGGAGTTGGTCTGCTCGGAGACGTACTGGTACAGGCCCAGCGCGAGGGTCTGGGTGGCGGGATCGTTGCCGACCACCACCGAGGCCACGACGTACTCGTTGAAGGTGTTGATGAAGCTCAGCAGCCCCACCACGGCCAGGGTGGGGATCACCAGCGGCAGGATGATGGTGAAGAAGGTCCGGGCGTGGCCGGCGCCGTCGATCTGCGCCGCCTCGTCCAGGGCCCGTGGCACGGAGTTGAAGAATCCGTACATGAGGTAGGTGTTGGCCCCCAGGGCGCCGCCGAGGTAGACCGCCGCCAGCGCCAGGAGGGATCCGATGCCGAGCACCGGCACCACATCCCCCAGGTTCGACAGCAGCAGGAAGATGGCGGTCACAGCCAGCATCTGCGGGAACATCTGGATGAGCATCAGGCTCAGCAGGCCGCCGCGGCGTCCGCGGAACCGCAGACGGGAGAAGGCGTAGGCGGCCAGCGCCGAGAACAGGACCGTCAGCAGGCTGACGCCGACGGCCAGCAGGGTCGTGTTGAGGTACCAGCGGCCGTAGGGGCGCTCCGGGTTGGCGAACAGCTTGACGTAGTTGGACCCCGAGATCGTGGTGAACAGCGAGTTGGAGCCGGTCATGGTGCCTGACGGGTTCAGCGAGGCTGAGAGGACGTAGAGGATCGGGAAGACGGCGAAGACGCACGCGGCCACGGCGACGACGTAGCGCCACCAGAGGCCTCGGCCGCGGGGGCCGCGGGATCGGGACTGTCGGGGAGCGCCCGTCTCGGTGGGCGGGTTCAGTGCTGCGGTACTCATGTCAGTTGATGTCCTCCAGCGCCCGGGTCTGGCGGAAGCCGATCCAGGAGATGACTCCGACGATGATGAAGATGAGGATCGCGAAGGCCGATCCGAGCCCGTACTGGCGGCCCTGGTCACCGAAGGCGACCTTGTAGACCATCGAGATGAGGATATCGGTGGAGCCGATGTCCAGACTCGTGTCGGTGAACCGCGGGCCGCCGCGGGTCAGCATGTAGATGAGATTGAAGTTGTTGAAGTTGAACGCGAAGGTGCTGATGAGCAGCGGGGCCAGGGAGACCATCAGGAGGGGGAACTTGATGTACCAGAAGGCGCTCCACCCCGACGCGCCGTCCACCTCGGCGGCCTCGTTGACGTCGTCGGGAAGGGACTGGAGGGCCCCGGTGGCCACCAGGAACTGGTAGGGGAATCCGAGCCACAGGTTGACCACCAGGATCGCCACCTTGGCCCAGCTGCCGTCGTTGAGCCAGGGAACCTGCAGCCCGCCGAGCAGCACCTGGTTGATGAATCCGAAGTCCTGGTTGAACAGGCCCGACCACACCATCGTCATCATGGTGGCGGGGAAGGCGTAGGGCAGGATCATCACCAGCCGGAACCAGCGCCTGCCCCGCAGCCGGGAGTCGTTGAAGATGAGGGCGAGGATCAGGCCCAGGGCGAAGCAACTGACCACCGACCCGATGGCGAAGACGAAGGTCCACACCAGGACCTTGAGGAAGGGCCCGCGCACCTGGGAGTTCGTGATCGCCGCGGTGAAGTTGGAGAAGCCGACGTTGACCTTCCAGCCGGGCTGGATGGTCTTCCCGTCGGCGGAGACGAAGGATCCCTGGCCGGAGTCGCGGTAGACGGTCCCGGTGGTGTCGGTGAAGGTGTCGGCCTTCTCGTCGTAGGCCATCGTCGACCGGTAGACGTAAGCCTGGGAGCCGGTGGTGGTGTGCAGGAAGCCGTCGGCGCCCTTGTCGCTGAGCGGTACCGCGAGTTTCGAGACCTCCGAGGAGCGGGTCGAGACGGCCGCGAAGTCCAGCACCGTGTAGCCGTCGGCCCCGGTGATGGCGCCCAGCGAGGAGGTGGTGACGCCGGAGGCGTCCTGGAGCGGGGTCTCGTTGTTCCCGGCGCGGGCCTGCCCGGTCTTCGGGTCGACGACGATGAGCCACAGCTCGTCCCCGCCGCCGTTCTTCGTGGCGACGGCGGCCTTGTAGGTCGCCGAGTCCGGCACCCGGGCCTGGTTGTTCTGCTGGATGGCCAGGACGGCGTCGTCCTTGGATCCATTGTGGCCGTCGCCGTAGTTGGTGAACCCGACGTAGACGGTGTACAGCATCACGCTCACCGAGAAGATGAGCATGAAGGCGACGCCGGGCGCCAGGTATTTGCCGGGCAGCTCCCGGTTGGGCGGCAGGTAGATGAGGTTGACGGCGATGGTGCCGACCGCGATGACGGCCACGATCACCCAGGACGCCTTGGCCACGGCGGCCAGCAGGCCCAGGACCATGAGAGCGTCGAAGCCCCCCAGCAGCACGATCTTGATCACCCAGGACCACGCCCCGCCGGAGAACCTGACCTGTGCCCGGTGGACGCGCTCCTCCCGTTGCGCGGGGGGCGTGAAATCTTCCTTCGTCATTTCCAGCCTGTCGTCTGTGAGAGCTGCGATTGTGAGTGCCGTCGTGTCCCCGGGGCCCGGCGCGCCGGGCCCCGGGGGTCGTGATCAGTGGGTCACTTGATCTTGGCCTGGAGGCCGGTGACCATCTTCTGCCAGGTCGCGGCCGGATCGGCGGACTTGCCCGACAGGATGGCGGCCTCGGCGTTGCCCCAGTCGGTCCACACCGAGTCCATGGCCGGCACGGCCGGCATAGGGACCCCCTTGGCGCCGACGGCTCCGTAGGCGGCGACGTCCTTGTCCGACTTCGCCTTCTCGAAAGCCTCCTTGTTGGCCGGCGGGCGTTGCCCGGCCTCGAAGAGCTTGTACTGGATGTCGGCGTTGCCGATGTACTCGACGATGAACTTCTGAGTGGCGACGGTGTTCTTCGACTTGGAGCTCATCGCGAATCCCTGGACGCCGACGAAGGGGGTCGCGGCCTGGGGGCCGGCGGCCGGGATGGCCTCGATGGCGTAGGGGATCTTCTTGGCCTTGATGTCGGCCAGGTTCCAGGGTCCGGAGATGAAGAAGGGGCTTTGTCCCGACACGAAGGAGGTCTTGGCGATGTCGTTGGAGATGTTGATGTTGAGCGTCTTGGCCTTCTGCTGGGCGGCCAGCCAGGTGGCGAAGGAGGCGCCCGCGGCGTCCCCCATGCCCAGCGTCGTGCCGTCATAGGCGCCGTCGGCGCCGATCTTGAAGACGGGGGCGTTGAAGGAGGCCTGGAAGGGGTACAGGTTGTAGGGGCTGGCGGCCTGCACCGAGTCCATGCCGACCAGGACGGGGTACTTCGCTCCGGACTTGCGGCCGGCGGCGACCATGGCGTCCCAGCTGGTGACCGCGGAGGGGGCGAGCTTGGTGTTGCGGATCAGGGCCAGGTTCTCGGTGGAGTAGGGGACGCCGTAGATCTTGTCCTGGTAGGTGAAGGCCTTGATGGCGATGTCCTGGTACTGGTCGGTGGTGTCGCCGAGCTCGAGGGGGGCGACGACGCCGTTCTTGACCAGGGTGCCGAGGCGGTCGTGGGCGCAGATGATGGCGTCGGGCCCCTTGCCGGTGGGCACCTGTGTGATGAAGTCGGGGACGATCTTGGAGTTGTCCTTGACCACCAGGTTCACGGTGACGCCGACGTCCTTCTTGAACTGGGCGGCGGCGCTCTTGAGGACGGGCGCCCGGTCGGAGTCGACCCAGATGGTGATGGTTCCGGCCCCTGCGGATCCCGAGGCGGCGGGGGTAGACGAACTGCTGGAGTCCGATCCGCCGCAGGCGGAGAGCACGCCAAGGGCTCCCAGCCCCAGTCCTGAGAGCAGCAGTGAGCGACGCGCGATGTCGGTCATGGGTAGTCAGTACCTTTCGCTGATGCGTTCGACGGCCATCGTCGAGCGCGTGGTGCGGAGGCTCCTCCACCACTGGATGTGGAAGCTCTTGCAACCGGGCCCAATTCTTGCAAAATCTTTCATGGTTGTCCACAGTGGCCTCACTTCGAGGGATGCCCGTCTCGAGGAAGGGTCGCCTTACTTGCATCGCGGCAACATTTGGAAACAATGGAGTTGTGAAAAATTCGAATGATCCCTCGCGTGAGCACGGCGAGGGCCGTCCCATGCCAGAAGATCGCTTCGAAGAGCCGGCCGATGGCACCACTCGCGACCGGGTGATGTCCTCGATCCTCCATCACGGACCCTCCACCGCTGCTCAGTTGGCCGACCGGCTGGGTCTCACCCCCGCTGCTGTGCGGCGCCACCTCTCAGCCCTGGGTGAAAGCGGACAGATCGCCAGCCGGGAGCAGCGGGTCTTCGGCAGCCGCGGCAGGGGACGGCCCTCGCGGGTGTTCTACCTCACCGACTCCGGTCGCGCCGACTACTACACCGCCTACGACGAGCTGGCCATCTCGGCCCTCACCCAGTTGGCGGCCGCCGCCGGCCCCGATGCGCTGGCCGCCGTGGCCCAGGCCAGGGTCGACGACATCGAGGCGAGGTACCGCCGACTGCGCGATGCCAAGCCCGACCAGGATCCGGCCGAGACGCTGGCCGAGTGTCTCTCGGCCGATGGCTACGTCGCCTCCCTGGAACCGGCGGTGGCAGGAGCTCAGATCTGTCAGCACAACTGCCCGGTGGCCGAGGTCGCCAAGGTCTTCCCGGAGCTGTGCGAGGTGGAGACCCGGCTGTTCGCGGAGCTGCTGGGCTCCAACGTCCAGCGACTGGCCACCATCGCCCACGGCGACGGGGTGTGCACCACCCACGTCCCGGTCGATGTGGAGATCACCCGAAAACGGATAGCCGGCGCGCCGGTGGCCGACTGATGGCTCATCCCGCGCGCACGGCGTCCGCCCCGGCCCGCACTCCTACCCGACAGCCCATCGGGGCTCTCAACTCCATTCAGGCTTCGACCAATCGAAAGGCCCAGATATGACTCAGGTCGACACAACCACCGCCCTGCCGGGCACCGGCGCGACCCAGGACGAGCACCTGGCCGCCCTCACCGGGTACAAGTACGGCTGGCATGACTCCGACGCCTACGCCGCCGCCTCCCAGCGCGGCCTCTCCGAGGAGGTCGTGCGCGGCATCTCGGCGATGAAGCACGAGCCCGAGTGGATGCTCAAGCTGCGTCTCAAGGCGCTGCGCCAGTTCCAGAAGAAGCCGATGCCGACCTGGGGTGTCAACCTCGACAGCATCGACTTCGACCAGATCAAGTACTTCGTGCGCGCCCAGGAGAAGCAGGCGAAGTCCTGGGAGGATCTGCCCGCCGACATCAAGAACACCTACGACCGGCTCGGTATCCCCGAGGCCGAGAAGGACCGCCTGGTGGCCGGTGTCGCCGCCCAGTACGAGTCCGAGGTGGTCTACCACAAGATCAACGAGGAGCTCGGCAAGCAGGGAGTGATCTTCCTCGACACCGACACCGCGCTGCGCGAGTGCCCCGAGCTGTTCAAGGAGTACTTCGCCTCCACCGTGCCGGTCGGCGACAACAAGTTCGCCGCCCTTAACACCGCGGTGTGGTCGGGTGGCTCCTTCATCTATGTGCCCAAGGGAGTCCACTGCACCATCCCGCTGCAGGCCTACTTCCGGATGAACACTGAGAACCTCGGCCAGTTCGAGCGGACCCTGATCATCGTCGACGAGGGTGCCTATGTGCACTACGTCGAGGGGTGCACCGCCCCGATCTACAAGTCCGACTCGCTGCATGCCGCGGTGGTGGAGATCATCGTCAAGAAGAACGCCCGCTGCCGTTACACGACCATCCAGAACTGGTCGAACAACGTCTACAACCTCGTCACCCAGCGCGCCTATGTGGAGGAGGGCGGGACGATGGAGTGGATCGATGGAAATATCGGCTCCAAGTCCAATATGAAGTACCCGGCCTGCTACCTGATGGGCGAGCACGCCAAGGGCGAGGCCCTGTCGGTGGCCTTCGCCGCCGAGGGTCAGCACCAGGACACCGGCGCCAAGATGGTCCACTACGCGCCCTACACCTCCTCGACGATCGTCTCGAAGTCGATCTCCCAGGGAGGCGGCCGGTCGGCCTACCGAGGCCTGGTCGAGGTGGGCAAGAACGCCCACCACTCGGCCTGCTCGGTGCGCTGCGATGCGCTGCTGGTCGACGACATCTCGCGTTCCGACACCTACCCCTACAACGACGTGCGCACCGACGAGGTGTCGATGGCCCACGAGGCCACCGTCTCCAAGGTGAGCGAGGACCAGCTCTTCTACCTCATGCAGCGAGGTCTCACCGAGGAGGAGGCGATGGGCATGATCGTTCGTGGATTCATCGAGCCGATCGCCAAGGAGCTCCCGATGGAGTACGCCCTGGAGCTCAACCGGCTCATCGAGATCCAGATGGAGGGTGCGGTCGGCTGATCGGCCGACCACCACATCACCGCCAATCCTCAAGAAAGAGAGCACACAGTTGACCGCACCGGTCCAGGCCCCCGTGAAGGGTCACAACGTCACGATCGAGGGGGACGTCGAGTCCCACCTGCACCCGCGCCCCTCCTGGCGGCTCGCCGACCATCCGATGCCCACCGGGCGTGAGGAGATCTGGCGGTTCACCCCGGTTCGGGAGTTCGCCCCGATCCTGGCCGAGAAGCCGACCCGGGCCAGCCTCGAGTGGGACATCCGGGCCCCCGAGGCGGTGGCGGTCCACGAGTTGACCCAGGCCGATCTGCGCGATCTGGCCGAGACCCCCCAGGACCGGATGTCGGCCGCTGCAGCGGCCAACTCCGCCAACCCGTCGGGGAGGATCACGATCCCGGCGAATGCGCAGCTCGACGACCCGATCGACATCGATCTCACCGGAACCGGTTCGGCGGAGCCGGTCTACCAGAATGTCGTCGTGGAGATCGGCTCCTGCGCCAAGGTCACCCTGGTGGTGCGGTACCGGGGTTCGGCGAATCTGGGGGAGAACTGGACCTTCCGGATCGCTGACGGCGCCGAGGCCACCATCGTCTTCGTCCACGAGTGGGACGACGACGCCGTGCACGGCGCCCAGATCGCCTTCGAGCTGGGACGCGACACCACGGTGCGCACCGCCCAGGCGAGTTTCGGGGGCAAGGCGCTGCGCATCTCGCAGACGGCCTCCTTCCAGGGGCCGGGAGCCGACCTGTCGCAGCTCGGCGTCTACTTCGCCGACGCCGACCAGCACATCGAGCACCGGCTGTTCGTCGATCACAACTCCCCGCGCACCAAGTCCCGGGTCGACTTCCGGGGTTGCCTGCAGGGAGCCGGTGCGCACACCGTGTGGGTCGGCGATGTGCTGATCCGCCCGGTCGCCGAGGGCATCGACACCTACGAGTCGAACAAGAACCTGGTCCTCACCGAGGGATGCCGGGCCGATGCGGTGCCGAACCTGGAGATCCAGACCGGAAACATCGTGGGAGCCGGGCACTCGGCCTCCACCGGCCGTTTCGACGCCGAGCAGTTGTTCTACCTGGAGTCCCGCGGCATCGACGAGGAGGAGGCGCGGCGCCTGGTGGTGCACGGATTCTTCACCGACATCGTCCGCCGGATCGGCGTCGAGGAGATCAGCACCGAGCTGATGAACCGCATCGAGAAGGAACTTCTCGAGACCCTCGGAGCCTCCACCCAGCCCGCCGTCGCCGACAAGCCCTCGGAGGGCTGAGATGGCGGCGGTGAAGGTGACGACCATCGACCAGCTGGAGGACGACACCCCGGCCGAGTTCGACGAGGTCGAGGGCACTGACATCGTCCTGGTGCGCACCCAGGGCCAGACCTTCGCGATCGGAGCCCTGTGCAGCCATGCCGAGGTGCCGATGGTCGAGGGCGAGGTCGAGGACTGCGCTCTGGAGTGCTACATGCACGGCTCGATGTTCGACCTGCGCACCGGCGCACCGCTCAGTCTGCCGGCCACCGAGCCGATCCCCGTTTATCCCGTGACCATCGACGGCGACGACGTCCTCGTCGACGTCGCCAATCCCATTCCCTACAAGGAGTCCTGAAACCCCATGGCAACTCTCAAGATCACCGACCTGCACGTCGATGTCCAGACCGAGACCGGCCCCAAGAACATCCTCAAGGGCGTCAACCTCACCATCAACTCCGGTGAGGTGCACGCCATCATGGGCCCCAACGGCTCGGGCAAGTCGACCCTGGCGTACACCCTGGCCGGACACCCCAAGTACACCGTCACCAGCGGTTCGGTCACCCTCGACGGTGAGGACCTGCTGGCGATGACCGTCGATCAGCGCGCCCGTGCCGGGCTCTTCCTGGCCATGCAGTACCCGGTGGAGATCCCCGGGGTCTCGGTGGCCAACTTCCTGCGCGCCGCCCGCACCGCCGTCGACGGTCAGGCCCCCAAGCTGCGCACCTGGATCAAGGAGGTCGACGCCGCCCTGGAGCGCCAGGACCTCGGCGACGACTTCGCCGACCGGTCGGTCAACGAGGGCTTCTCCGGTGGTGAGAAGAAGCGCCACGAGATGGCCCAGCTGGAGCTCCTGCACCCCAAGTTCGCGGTCCTCGACGAGACCGACTCCGGCCTGGACATCGACGCCCTCAAGGTGGTCTCCACCGGCGTCAACCACTACCTGGAGGACAGGTCGCGCGGTGTAATGCTCATCACCCACTACACCCGGATCCTGCGTTACATCCACGCCACCCAGGTGCACGTCTTCGTCGATGGCAGGGTGGCCGCCACCGGCGGCCCCGAGCTGGGCGAGCAGCTGGAGGCCGAGGGCTACGAGAAGTACGTCGAGGCAGCGAGGGCGAACGCCTGATGAGTGCGGCCACCGGTTACGACGTCGAGGCCATCCGGGCCGACTTCCCGATCCTGTCCACCAGGGTCGGGCAGTACCCGCTGGCATACCTCGACTCGGCCAACACCTCCCAGAAACCGCAGGTCGTCATCGACGCGGTGGCCGACCACTACGCCCATCACAATGCCAATGTGGCCCGGGCGATGCACAAGCTGGGGCTGGAGGCCACCCAGGCCTATGAGGGCGGGCGCGCTCGGATCGCCCGGTTCATCGGCGCGGCCCGGCCCGAGGAGGTCATCGCGCTGAGTAATGCCTCCGAGGGACTGAATCTGTGCGCCCACACCCTGGGTTCACGGCTGGGGCCCGGCGACGAAGTGGTCATCTCGGTGATGGAGCACCACTCCAACCTGGTGCCCTGGCAGCTGGCCTGCCAGCGCACCGGCGCCACCCTGAGGTGGTTCGACGTCACCGATGAGGGACGCCTGGACCTGGCCGGCGCCGAGCGCGAGGGGCTCATCAACGAGCACACCAAGGTGGTCTCGGTGACACTGGCCTCCAATGTGCTGGGCACTGTCAACCCGGTGGCCCGGATCGCTGCGATGGCCCATGCGGTCGGCGCTGTGATGGTGGTCGACGCCTCCCAGGCCGTTCCTCAGATGCCTGTCGACGTCTCGGCCCTGGGCGCTGATCTGGTGGCCTTCACCGGTCACAAGATGGTGGGTCCGACCGGGATCGGGATCCTGTGGGGCCGCTACGACCTGCTCGCCGAACTGCCACCATTCCTGGGTGGCGGGGAGATGATCGAGATCGTCAAGATGGACCACTCCACCTACGCGGAGCCGCCGCACCGCTTCGAGGCCGGCACCCCGCCGATCGCCCAGATGGTGGGACTGGCAGCTGCCGCCGACTACCTGGACGGGATCGGGATGGCGGCGATCGCGGCCCATGAGCGCGACATCGCCGACTACGCCCTGGAGGGGCTGTCGGGGCTGAAGGGGCTGCGCATCCTGGGGCCCACCGAGGCCGTCGACCGTACCGGGACGATCTCCTTCACCATTGACGGCGTCCACCCCCACGACGCGATGAGTCTGATGGACTCCCGCGGAGTGGCGGTGCGCGGTGGACATCACTGCGCCAGGCCGCTGCACGAGAGGTTCGGGATCCAGTCCTCGCTGCGTGCCTCGGCCTACCTCTACACCACCCGCGAGGAGATCGACGCCCTCATCGACGCGGTGGAGTACGCTCGGGACTTCTTCACCGGACGCACCATGACCGCTGGCGCCGGAGCGGGGAGGCATCACTGATGAACGTCGAGGACATGTACCAGCAGATCATCCTCGATCACTACCGTGAGAAGCATCACTCGGGACTGCGCGAGGACTACGACGCCGAGGTGACCCAGGTCAATCCGTCGTGCGGGGACGAGCTGATGCTGCGGCTGCACCTGGACGGCGATGTCATCACCGACGTCTCGTACGACGCGGTGGGATGCTCCATCTCGCAGGCCTCCACCTCGGTGATGACCGACCTGGTGATCGGCAAGACCGTCGAGCAGGCCCAGCAGTTGTACCGCGGTTTCCAGGAGATGATGCGCTCTCACGGCGAGGTCAAGCTCGACGAGGAGACCTATGACGACGCGGTGGCCTTCGAGGGAGTGGCCCAGCTGATGGCTCGCGTCAAGTGCGCGATGCTCGGCTGGTCGGCTCTGGAGGAGTCGATGATGGAGGCCGAACAGAACAGCGACACGCCTGTGTCGACGCAGAACAGCGAGACGCCGACAGCGCCGGCATCGGTCGGCGCAGCGGGGAAGGGAGACAAGGCATGAGCGAGGACACCACGCAGGAGGTGCGCCCCTCGGACCTGGTGCGCGACACCCTCCCCGATTCCGAGCAGGACGCGGTCACCCCCGAGACCGGCGCCGAGCAGGCTCCGGGAACCGAGGCCGCGGTGACCGAGTCGCTGCCGACCGTCGACGACGTCATCGAGGCGATGAAGGACGTCATCGATCCCGAGCTGATGGTCAACGTGGTCGATCTGGGCCTGGTCTACGGGGTTCAGATCGATGAGCACGCCGATGTCACCATCGACATGACGCTGACCAGCCCGACCTGCCCGCTCACCGACCGCCTGGAGTACGACACCCAGACGGTGCTGGAGGGCATCGTCAACTCCGTGGCGATCAACTGGGTGTGGTTGCCGCCGTGGGGTCTGGAGCGGATCACCGAGGATGGCAGGGCCCAGCTCCAGGCGATCGGATTCAACGTCTGATACTTGCCGGTACCTGACCAGCAGTCGAAGACGGCTCAGCCGTCCAGGTCGTCGGTGGAGAAGGTGTCGCACTGCTCCACGCCGGTGTGGAAACCGCGCTGGGTCCAGTAGACGCGCATCTTCGAGGAGCCGTGGGTCCAGGCGTCCTGGTCCACCTGGCCCTGTGCCTGCTGCTGGATGTGGTCGTCACCGACTGCCTTCGCGGCATCCACCACCTTGGCGATGTCATCGGCGGTGACGTTCTCGATGAGGTCGTCGGGATTGTCGGAGGCCCACTTGAGGTAGGCCCCGGCATAGCAGTCGGCCTGCAGCTCCAGGCGTACCGAGTTGGAGTGGGCCCCGGTCTGGTTGCCCGATGCATGGGCCTTCGCCAGGGTGCCGAGCAGGTCCTGTGCGTGGTGGCCGTACTCATGGGCGATGACATAGGCCTCGGCCGCAGTGCTGGACCGGGTGCCGAGCTCCTGGAACAGCTGGGACAGGAAGCTGGTGTCCAGATACACCAACTTGTCGGCCGAGCAGTAGAAGGGGCCCGTCTCGGAGCTGGCCGTCCCGCAACCAGTGCTGATCTGACCGCTGAAGGGCTTGATCCTCGCCTTGGTGTAGCCGTTGATCTGAGTTCCCCAGAACTGGTTGACGCTGGTGGCGTAGGCCGCCCACCGGCAGTTCGGATCCCGGTTGGCGTCGGCCCCGGTCTGGCAGCTGGAGCTGGCAGTCGAGGTGGCGGTCTGTTGGCTGCTCGTCCCGTCGTCAGTGCCCAGGATGTCGGCAGGATTGATGCCGAGGACCAGGGCCAGGATGATCACCACGACTCCGGCGCCACCGCCGAGAGCGATCCTGCCGCCGCCGCCCCGTCCGGGGCCGCCGCCACTGGAGTCGATCGAGTCGGAGTCGATTCGTGCGTCGTTCTTGAAGTCCATGACTCTCCTGGATGAGCCGACGAGGTCCTGAGCTCGTCGACGGGTGAAAAGCGCCAGTCGGAGGACTGCCCGGCGATCGCAGGATAGTCGAGCCGGTGCCCCCCGCGGCAAGGGTCAGACGGCGAACCAGAAGACGACCGACGCCACCGCGACCAGGCCAGGCAGTGCGATGGTGATGATGGTGCTCCATCGACGCGGCACCCAGGTCTGGCTGAGGATGCCGATGATCGCCCCGAGCGCAGCGGCGGCGACCGCTGACCCCCAGTAGGTGGCGGGTTCCCCGGGCCGGCAGCCTGCCAGCGAGGAGTCGCACAGGCTCCACCAGCCCAGGTAGCCGAAGATGGCGATGCCGATCACGGCGACGACCACCCCGATGGTGACCCAGATGGAGTACCGCCGCCATGCCCGTATGTCGGCGGCCAGCTCCTCGTCGTCCTCGGGTGCTGCTCGCCGTGGTGCTGCCATGGCCCCCATTCTGCCCACCAGCTGATCCACTGGCCAGTGGGGGCACGCCGGGGGATACTCCCTCCATGGCCCTCGTACAGCCCGAATCGACGCCGCAGGTCTTCTGCGAACCCCTCGACCGGATGGATCCGGAGGTGTTGTACCGGCTGCTGTGGTTGCGCAGCGAGGTCTTCAACGGCGAGCAGCACTGCACCGATGACGACCTGGACGGCAGGGAGCTGGAGCCGGCGTCCCGAATGGTGTGGGCCGAGGTCGACGGTCGACCGGTCTCGACCCTGCGGATTCTCGAGGACCCCGGGGTCGTCGTGCTCGGTCGACTGGCCACCGACGCCGGCCACCGCGGCCGGGGAATCGCCGCGGCCCTGGTCCTCCGGGCCCTCCAGGAGTGCGCCGGCCGATCGGTGGCGATCCACGCCCAGGCCCACCTCAAGGACTGGTACGCCGGCTTCGGCTTCGTCGTGGACGGGGAACCCTTCGAGGAGGCCGGGATCGCGCACGTGCCGATGAGACTCACGCGCTGAGCTGACAAGACGTGCACGCATTTGGCCGCTGGAGCGGCTGAGGGCAGGATGGTCCGGTGCTGCAGGTCAAGGATGTGGAGGTCCGTATCGGGGCCCGGTTGTTGCTCAACCCGGTGAGTTTCCAGGTCGCCCCGGGCGACAAGATCGGGCTGGTGGGCCGCAATGGCGCCGGAAAGACGACGCTGACCCGCATGCTGGCGGGCGAACACCTGCCCACCGCCGGCACCATCACCCGAACCGGGCAACTGGGATATCTTCCCCAGGACCCGCGTGATCCCGATCTGTCGCAGCTGGCCAGTGACCGCATCCTGTCGGCCCGCGGGCTGGCCCACATCCTCGAGAAGATGCAGAGCCTCGAGGAGCAGATGTCCTCGAGCGACGAGGCCCTCCGTGAGAAGGCGATGGACAACTACTCCAAGGCCGAGGCCCGCCTGATGGCCGCCGGCGGCTACGGGGCCGAGGCCGAGGCCGCCCGGATCTCGGCGAACCTGGCGCTGCCCGACCGGGTTCTCGGTCAGCCCCTGGGCAACCTGTCCGGTGGCCAGCGGCGTCGCGTCGAGCTGGCCCGGATCCTGTTCTCGGGGGCGGACACCCTGCTGCTCGACGAGCCGACCAACCACCTGGACGCCGACTCCATCAACTGGCTGCGCAGCTTCCTGCAGACCTACCAGGGTGGGGTCCTGATGATCTCCCACAACACCGAACTGGTCGGCGAGACTGTCAACAAGGTCTTCCACCTGGATGCCAACCGGGCCACTCTCGACATCTACTCGATGAACTGGAGGCGCTACCTCATCCAGCGTGCCGCCGATGAGAAGCGCCGCCACAAGGAGCGGCTCAACGCCGAACGGAAGGCCTCGGCGCTGATGGCCCAGGCCGACAAGCTGCACGCCAAGGCCACCAAGGCGGTCGCCGCCCAGAACATGGCCAAGCGGGCTCAACGGCTGCTGTCCGGGGTCGAGGGGGAGCGGGCTGACGACAAGGTCGCCGCGATCCGTTTCCCCAGCCCGGCCCCCTGCGGCAAGACCCCGTTGACCGCCCACAATCTCACCAAGACCTACGGATCCCTGGAGGTCTTCACCGGGGTGGACCTGGCCATCGACCGCGGCTCCCAGGTGGTGGTGCTGGGTCTCAACGGCGCCGGCAAGACCACCCTGCTGCGCATCCTGGCAGGGGTGGAGACTCCCGACACCGGTGAGGTGATCCCCGGCCATGGGCTGAAGATCGGTTACTTCGCCCAGGAGCACGATCTCATTGAGATGGACCGCACGGTACTGGACAACATGGCCCGCAGCGCCGGGGACATGACAGATACCGATATCCGCAAGATCCTCGGCTCCTTCCTGTTCACCGGTGATGACGTCGACAAGCCCGCCGGAGTGCTCTCGGGTGGCGAGAAGACCCGGTTGGCGCTGGCCATGCTGGTGGTCTCCTCGGCCAACGTGTTGCTGCTCGACGAGCCCACCAACAACCTGGACCCGGCCAGCCGCGAGCAGGTGCTGGATGCCATCGCCCACTTCGGTGGGGCGATCGTCCTGGTGACCCACGACGAGGGCGCGGTCCAGGCTCTGGAGCCCGACCGGGTGCTGGTGCTACCGGAGGGCACCGAGGACCTGTGGGGGCCCGACTACCAGGACCTCATCGAACTGGCCTGAGCGGGCTCTCCCATTCCATTGCTGGTCTGCCCTAGCATGATCGCGAGACCGGCCGGCCGGTCCCGCCGGCAGTCGATGAACGCAGTCCCGAGGCGAGTCAGTGGAGGTCCAGATGCCCGAACGCCAGGCCAGAGTTGTCGGAGACGAGCGTCAGGTGCTGGCCACTGAGCTGGCCCGGCGGTACACCGAGGGCGCGTCGATCCGGTCGCTGGCGCAGCAGTCCGGTAGGTCATACGGTCTGACCCGGCGTCTGCTGGCCGAGGCCGGGGTCGAGTTCAGGGCTCGTGGCGGCATCGATCCGAGTTCTCCCGAGACTGCGGCGGAGCGCCGGAGCAGCCGATCCGATGACGCGGCCGATCAGGATGCAGGGGCCGATCAGGATGCAGGGGCCGCGCAGGAGCTGGCCGACGCCGAGGCCAAGGCGCAGGCCATGTCCCGCAAGGCGGACAAGCGGCTCTCCAAGGCACTGCGCAAGCGTGCAGAACTCACCAAGGCCAACAGCTCCAGGAAACAGCGCAAGTCGGCCAAGAAGAAGGTCTCGAAGCGCCGGCGCAAGGCCGACCGTGCTGCCGAGCGGCTGCAGAGGATCCGCGAGCAGATGGCCGCCCGCGTCAGCAGCTGAGTCGCGGCTCTGCCGGGGTCGCCGGAGATGTCCGGTGCCTGCGCTGCTGGTGGCTTCAGCAGGGCTCCGGGGACCTCATCCGGGGGAGTGGTGGGACCGTCCTGTGTCAGCCCGGTTCCCTGCGGGTGAAGGTGGTGACCTCCACCGCGAAGGTGACCTCGATGGGTCCGGTGAGGTCGAGATGGGTGGTGTGATGAGCGCTGGGACCCATCTGGACGACATCGGCGGCCAGTTCGGGGCTCAGCGTCATGGTGTGCTGGACGGCCTCGACGGTACATGGGTCGAAGGAGCCGGCCAGGGACCTGACCATCTGCTCGCGCTTGTCGGGTTGGATGCCGATCATCCCGGTCGCCTCTCGCAGCGCGGCCAGATGGTGGGGCATCGGCGTGACGACCGAGAGCAGCCCGCCCGGGGCCAGCACGCGGTGGAACTCGCCACCATTGCGCGGAGCGAAGACGCACACCAGGGCGTCCACCGCGCCGCTGCGGACCGGCAGCCCCTGCCAGGTGTCGGCGACGATGGCGGCCATCCGGGGATGGGCCTTGGCGGCCCGCCGGATGGCGGCCACCGAGATGTCGGAGGCCAGGCCGTGGGCGTCCCCCACAGCGTCGAGAACCCGAGCCAGATGGTGTCCGGTTCCTGCTCCGGCCTCCAGGATCCGTCGGGAACCGGCCAGGCGGCGTGCGATCACCCGGTCGAGCGGATCGAAGATCCCGGCCTCCAGCGCCCTGGTCCGTGAGGCCACCATCTCGGGGGTGTCGGCATTGACGCCAGGAGGTGCCGGGATCATCGTCAGATGACCCTGTCTGGCGACGTCCAGGCTGTGACCCGAGGAGCAGCGAAGTGTCCGGCCCGTCAGCCTCAGCGGCTCCTCGCCGCCATGCTGGCGCCGGCAGACCGGGCAGATCAGCCAGTCGGCGACCTGGGCCAGGCCCCCGTTCACCGCTGAGCCCATCTCGGACGGTCCATCAGCGGGATCGCCCCTGGTCGCCGGAGGAACCGTGCTGTCCGGTGGCCGGGGAGCCCCCGGTCGCCGGGGAGGGTGAACTCCCGGCCTGGATCGGGACGCCGTTGCGGGTGGCCGGCTTGCCGATCGGTGCAGCCTTCCGGGCCCTGGCCCGTGCCGCCAGGGTGCCGCGCTTCCTGCGATCCCTGATGTCTCCGCGGACCAGGATGAACAGCCCTCCGACAGCGATCACTGTGAAGCAGAACCACTGGATGGCGTAGGACAGGTGAGGTCCCTCGTCGAGCTCGGGCAGCGGTACCGGGGTGATCCGGGCGGACTGGACCGGATCGGAGCCGGCCAGCATGATGTAGCCGTTGACGTAGGACCGGTCCTGGGACCTGCCGATCGCATCGGAGTTGATGAGCCGTGCCCGGCCCTCGACGGGGACCACCGCAGTGGCCTTGCCGTTCTCATTGCCGCGCACATAGCCGGTCACCGTCACCCGGCCCGAAGGGGGCGCCGGGATGTCGCTGACGTCGGGGTCGGTGCCGTTGTCATCGCGGGGGATGAAGCCCCGGTCGATCAGCACCGTGCGGCCGTCGTCGGTCAGCAGCGGGGTGACGATCTCGCTGCCCTGCTGGTCGCCGACCTTGCGGTAGCGGATCTGCAGCTGGTCCGAGGCCTGGTAGTGGCCGGTCACCCGGACCCTGGTCCATTGGTCATCCCCGTTGATGACCTTGCCTGCGGTGAACACCGTGGCCCAGTCGACGACCGGCTCGTTCTCGTGGGCGTGGATGATCGCATTGGCCTCGCGGCGCCCCGACAGCCGGTGCAGCTGCCACTCTCCCAGGCGCACCATCACTGCTGCCAGGATCGCGACGAACAGCGCCATCACGATCCATCGCAGCCACAACTTCCTCACGGGTGCGAGCCTAGTCGCTGGTCTGGTCGGTGCCCTGCCCGTCGGCGTCATCCCCCTCCTCGGCGAGCTGTCCGGGGATGGTCACCGCCGAACCGAGCTCCGGCACCGCCCCGGGCTGCCCGGCTCTGCCCACGGTGGCGGAGCGACGGTCGTCGACATTTCCCAGCAGCACCGCGATCGCCGGCAGGAAGGCCGCCCCGGGAACGAAGAACCAGCGCCACGGGCTGGGGGCCAGTACCAGCCCGATGAAGCATGCCGTCCGGATCGCCATCGAGATGAGGTAGCGCTTCTGGCGGGTCTCCAGATCCTGGGAGGCCGATGGCCGGGCCGCGGTGATGAGGTGGCCTGCGTGACGCCGTGACCGGCCACGCCCACCGGTGCGACCGGCGTCGCTGGGGTGTGGCGTCCTCGACGGAACGGAAGCGGGCACCATTTCAGGGTAGATCGCATTGCGGGCTGTGGGGACTGCACAGACAGCTGCGCCGGAGGTTGTGCTGCCAGCGCACCGGTCGCCGCAGGGCCGGGCGGCCGTGGCTGTGGAGTGCCGGTGGGCGATAGATTCGGTGTCATGACTGTTGAGGACCCAGGCCAGGGGCGCGTCGCGCTCGTCACCGGCGGCTCGCGCGGCATCGGCGCTGCGATTGCCCGGGCACTGGCGGCCGACGGCTACCGGGTGGCGGCCACCAGCCGCAGCGGAACCGCTCCCGAAGGCGTCCTGCCGGTGGTCTGCGACGTCACCGATGCCGCCTCGGTGGACGCGGCCTTCGCCACCGTGGAGGCCGAACTCGGCCCCGTCGAGGTGCTCATCGCCAATGCCGGGATCACCAAGGACACCCTGCTGGCCCGGATGAGCGAGGAGGACTTCACCTCCGTCCTGGACACCAACCTCACCGGGGCCTACCGGGTGATCCGGCGCGCGGCTCGAGCCATGACCCGGGCCCGGTTCGGCCGCATTGTCGTGATGTCGTCGGTGGTGGGGCTGCTGGGCTCACCGGGTCAGGTGAACTACGCCGCCTCCAAGGCCGGCCTGATCGGCATCGCCCGCAGCGTCTCCAGGGAGCTCGGCGCCCGCGGGATCACCTGCAATGTGGTCGCCCCCGGATTCATCGCCACCGACATGACGGCCTCGCTGCCCGACAAGACCGTCGAGGACTACACAATGCGGATCCCGGCCCGTCGGCTGGGGGAGGTCGACGACGTCGTCAACGCCGTACGCTTCCTGGCCAGCGATGCCACCTCCTACATCACCGGCGCCGTCATCCCGGTCGACGGCGGCCTGGGGATGGGGCACTGAGACCGGCCCACCCCAACCGCCACTCACGCAGTCGGACACCTTCACGGCTGCCCACTCAACAATTGAAGATCTACCGAAAGGCTTGAAGCAATGGGAATTCTCGAAGGAAAGACCATTCTGGTCACGGGTGTGACGATGCACACCTCGATCGCCTACAAGGTGACCGAGATCGCCCAGCACGAGGGCGCACGAGTCATCGTCTCCAACATTCCGCGGGCCATCCGGGTCACCCAGCGTGCGGTCCGCAGACTCGACGAGGTGCCTGAGGTCATCGAACTGGACGCCACCGACGACGAGCAGCTGGCCGCCCTGCCCGAGACGCTGCGTGAACTGGGCGTCGACCGGCTCGACGGAGTCGTCCACGCGATCGCCTACGCCAATCCGAAGACCGCCCTGGGAGGGGAGTTCCTTAACACCCCCTGGTCCGATGTCGACGTCGCCCTGCACACCTCCACCTACTCCTACGTCTCCCTGGCCAAGGCGGTCCAGCCGCTGTTCGGTGAGACCGCATCGGTAGTCGGCCTGACCTTCGATGCCACCGTCGCCTGGCCCTTCTACGACTGGATGGGAGTCGCCAAGGCGGGCCTCGAGTCGGCCAACCGCTACCTGGCCCGCTACCTGGGCAAGGACAAGGTGCGCTGCAACCTGGTCTCCGCCGGCCCGCTGGACACCATGGCCAAGACGGCGATCCCCGGAGCCGACGCCTTCAATGACCTGTGGTCCCAGCGCGCTCCGCTCGGCTGGGACACCAAGGACGCCACCGCGGCCGCCAGGGCCGTCGTCGCCCTGCTGTCGGACTGGTTCCCGGCCACCACCGGCGAGATGGTTCACGCCGACGGGGGACTTCACTCCTCCGGCGCCTGAGCGGGGCCCCGACGGAGTACCGTTGGGTCATGTCCGGCGAACCGTTGGGCGGTTACCAGGGAGCGCCCCGAAGGCTCGGGGGGACGGTGCATCGAGGCCCGATCCCCGATTTCTCGGTGCTCGTGCTCAAGGAACTGCGCCGCCGGGGATGGCGCAAGGCCCCGGTGGTGATCGCCAGCAATGCCGACAGCTGCGTCCTCAGTTACATCGACGGGATGGCGGCCACCACCAGGATGCTGCGCAACGAGGCGGTCCAGCTCGAGTGCCTCACCGAGGTCACCAGGATCGTGCGCGAGTTCCACGACCTGCTGGCCGGCGCCGACCTGGCAGGGGACCGCGAGGTGGTCTGCCACAACGACCTCCAGCCGCCGAACACGATCTATCGCAGGACCAGCGGCCGACTGCTGCCGGTCGCCCTCATTGACTGGGATCAGGCCGCGCCCGGGGACCGGCTCGACGATCTCGCCCAGCTCTGCTGGCGGTTCACCGGGCTGGGCCGCTCGGCCAGCTGTGAGACGGTGCGCGAGAGGATCGCGGTGATCCTGCGGACCTACGGCTGGCGGGCCGGGACGCAGCCGGTGACCAAGGCGATGCTGAGATGCCAGCAGAAGGCACGCGATCAGATCCAGGTCGGCGCCGGGGACGGAGACGACATGTTCCAGCGCCTGCGCGATGCCGGAGCACTCGAATCCATTCAGCGTGACCGGGACTGGACCAAGGCGTACCTGGTGGACTGAGGCCGGTTCCTGCTGAGGTGGCTCCCGGGCAGGCCGGGAGCTGATCGCCGGGGACCTGCCCGAAGGCAGGCAGTGCGCACCCGGGTCCGGGGCCTCTAGTCGAGTCCTGAGGTGGTGATCCCCTGCACCAGGTAGCGCTGCAGGAACAGGAAGACGATGACCACCGGAGCGATCGCGACGAGAGCCCCAGCGAACAGCTGGGCGTAGTCGATTCCCTGGCTGGTCATGAACCGGCTCAGCGCGAGCTGAATGGTCATGGTGTTGTCGCGGGCCACCAGCAGTGGCCACAGGAAGGCATTCCAGGCGCCGATGAAGGTGATCGTGGAGACCGCCGCGACGATCCCCATCGAGTTGGGCAGGGCAACCCGCCACATCACGGTCCACGGGTTGGCCCCATCCAGCTCGGCGGCCTCCTCCAGCTCCTTGGGGAAGCTGAGCAGGGACTGACGGAACAGGTAGGTGGCGAAGGCCGAGAACATCACCGGGATGATGAGCCCCCGATAGGAGTCGATCCAGCCGAACTGGCTGGTCATGATGAAGCTGGGCACGAAGGTCACCGCGGCAGGCACCATCAAGGTGAGCACGGTCAGCTTCAGGATGACCCCTGCGGCCCGGTTGGGGAACCGGGCCAGTCCGTAGCCGGCCATGAAACTCACCACCACGGTGAGCACCGTCTGGCCGACCGACTGCACCGCGGAGTGCAGCATCGAGCTGCCCAGGTCCAGGTCGGAGTCGGTGAACAGCCCGCTGATCACCGATGGCCTCAGATTGTCGGGCAGCCAACTCCAGTCCGGGGAGACGAAGGCCTGGTCGGAGGTGAAGGCGTTGCGGAAGATGACGTAGAAGGGCAGCAGGAAGAGCACCGCCAGCACCATCAGGATGATGATCTTGATGGCGTGCGAGACCCGTCCCGAGCGGCCGAGCACCATCCGACTCCCCGAGCTCGCAGAACTCATGGCTGCCTCCTGTCGGGGCGGGTGACCCACCAGTTCTGGGCGAGTCCGAAGACCACGATGATCACGGTGAGAATCACCGTGCCGGCGCCGCCGAGTCCCAGATCCTGCTGGGAGCCGCCGAGGCTGATGAGGTACAGGTGTACCAGCGGTGGCCGTGCGTAGGGCGGGTAGGAACCGGCCGTCGACAACATGTTGTAGAACTCGTCGAAGGCCTGGAAGGCACCGATGAGCAGCAGCATCAGCACCGCGGCAGTGGTGGCGCGCAGTTGCGGCATGGTGATGTAGCGCAACCTTCGCCAGCCGGCTGCGCCGTCGATGGCGGCCGCCTCGTAGGTATCGGTGGGGATCTGGTTGAGCCCGGCGATCAGCAGGATCATGTAGTAGCCGATCTGCAACCACAGTCGCAGGCTCACCAGGGCCACCCAGTAGAAGCTGTTGGAGCCGCCCAGCCAGTCGACGCCGTCATGGCCGAAATGGATCAGTATCGAGTTGATCAGTCCGAAGCGGGCGCCGTTGAAGAACGACAGCCGCCACACCATCGCTGCCACCACATAGGAGCAGGCGGTGGGGATGAAGAACACCGAGCGGAAGAAGGCCCGAAGCCTGCCGACATTGTCCAGCGCCAGCGCCAGGGCCAGCGAGCAGGCATAGGTCAGCGGCACGATGACCACCGCGAAGACGATGAAGGTGAGCATCGAGTTGCGGAACTGGCTGTCGGTCAGCAGGTACCTGTAGTTGGCCAGCCCCACGAAGTTCGTGGGGCGGATGGTGGCCCGGGCGTCGAAGAAGGACAGATAGGCGCTCCAGACGATCGGGACGTAGACGAAGACCAGCAGCCCCACCAGGAAGGGCGCCACGAACAGCGCGAACCACAGGTTGCGTCCCTGGCGCCCGCGGATCCGCGACCACAGCGAGCGCTGCGGTCCCGGATCGGCGCATGCGCCAGAACCCGCCGTGGGACCCGGGGCGGATCCGCCGCCCGGGTTCGCAGTGGGGACTGCCGGCGTCGTGGTCACTTCTTGATGCGCTTC
Organism: Acidipropionibacterium thoenii DSM 20276; assembly: GCF_000423445.1. GTDB lineage: Bacteria > Actinomycetota > Actinomycetes > Propionibacteriales > Propionibacteriaceae > Acidipropionibacterium > Acidipropionibacterium thoenii. The sequence goes on from NZ_KE384019.1 coordinate 336,730, forward strand.
AACTCGCTCTGCGCGGTCTTCTGGACGGCCGCGAACTCGGTCTGGGCATTGGCCTTCTTCTTGACCACATTGGTCAGTGCCGCATTGAAGGCATCGGAGATGGTGCTGGTCCACAGCAGGCCCGAGGCGTGACCCAGCTTGTCGACGAACTCGGCGGCCTCCTTGCCGGGCCCGCTGGAGATCTGCGAGGCCTGGCTGACCAGGGCCGGCTGGGAGGGGATGTGGGTGCCGTAGGAGTTGGCGAAGTCGACCTGCTTGTCAGTCTGATCGAGCCACAGCCACTTGATGAACTCCTTGGCGACGGCCAGGTTGTTGCTGCTGCCCTTGGCCGCTGCGCAGGAGCCGTAGGCGCCGAAGGGCACCGCCTGGCGTCCGGCCGAGCCGATCGCCGGGAAGGGGAGCACGCCGAAGTCGTCGCCCCACTTCTTCTTGATGTCACCCAGCGCCCACAGACCTGTCCACTGCATCGCCGTCTCGCCATTGATGAAGGGGGAACCGTCGAACCAGTCCTTGGAGGCGCTGGGCAGCAGCGCACCGGAGGCGTAGAAGTCGCGGTAGGCGTTGACCCCGTCGAGGAAGTTGGACTCCATGAAGCCCAGGTCGGTGTCATCGCTGTTGAGTTGGTCGTACCCCGCGCTCCAGATGAGCAGATTGGCCAGCACGCTCAGTCCGCCGTCATTGCCGGCGAAGAAGCCGCCCATCGCATTGGTCTTGACGGCCTTGGCCGCGGTGACAAGATCGGCGAAGGTCTTCGGGGGATCCACCTTGGCCTTCTCCAGCACCGACTTGCGGTAGTAGAGCATCTGCATGTCGACGACCTGGGGCAGCGCGTAGACCTTGCCCTGGTAGGTCATCCGGTCCAGCACCGGCTTGGAGAACTTGCTGGCGTCGTCTCCCAGGGTGTCGGTGAGGTCGGCGACCTGGCCCTTCTGGATCATGTCCAAGGTGGCGCCGTTCTCGGACTCGAAGACGTCGGGTACGCCATTGCCCGACAGCAGGGTGGTGGCCAGCAGGGTCATGTAGTCGGTGCCGAGGTTCCACTTGACGGTGACATCGGCGCCCTTGAAGGCCTTCGCGTATCGCTGGACGGCCTCCTTGGTACCCTGCTCGCCGTACTCGTGGTACCACTGGACGAGCTTGCCGGAGCCGCCGGCAGACGGTGATGCGCTGGAGCCGGTCTCGACACCACCGGAGTTGGATCCGCAGGCGGACAACACGGCGGCCGAGGCGAGACCTGTGACGGCTCCAATGAAATGACGGCGGGAGAAGTTCATGAGCGGAATCTTAGGACCAGCACGGTGACATTTCACCCACTGGACGAGCTGGACGGCCCCCTGGAGCCGCGCCGCTTCGGGGTCTACGTCCACGTCCCGTTCTGCGCCGCCCGCTGCGGCTACTGCGATTTCAACACATATGTACTGGCCAGTCAGGGGCCCGACGCCGTCTCCCGCTATCTGGCGGCCGCTCACCGCGAGATCGATGCGGCGGCCACCGGGATGGCCACCAGGGGAGTGGTGCCGCCGGCCGCCTCGACGGTGTTCTTCGGAGGCGGAACCCCGACGATGCTCACCCCGGTCCAACTCGGCGGACTGGTGGACCATCTGCAACGGGTCTGGGGGCTGGCTCCGGGTGCCGAGGTGACGACCGAGGCCAATCCGGAGACATTGTCCGAGCCGGTGCTCACCGGGCTTCTGGAGGCCGGCATCAACCGACTGTCGATGGGCATGCAGTCGGCCGACCGGGGGGTGCTGGCCCTGCTGGACCGGGTGCACACCCCGGGCCGAGCCGTGGAGATGGCCAGGCTGGCCCGCCAGTGCGGTTTCGAGGACATCTCGCTGGATCTCATCTTCGGCACGCCGGGAGAGAGTCTGGACTCCTGGCGGAGGAGTCTGGAGACGGCCCTGGGAGCCGATCCCGACCACATCTCGGCGTACTCGCTGATCGTCGAGGAGGGCACCCGGCTGGCCGCTCGGATCAGGCGTGGAGAGGTGCCGATGACCGACGAGGACGACCTGGCCGACAAGTACCTGGCCGCCGAGGAGATCCTCGGCCGCGCCGGGTTGGTCAACTACGAGGTCTCAAACTGGGCCCGGCCCTCGGCCGGTGATGACGGTGTGGTGGATCTGCACCGTGCCGAGCACAACATGGGCTACTGGCGCAACGACGACTGGTGGGGGATCGGTCCGGGGGCCCACTCCCACCTGGCCGAGCTGCGCTGGTGGAATGTCAAGGCCCCCCGCCACTACGAGGAGATGGCCGAGTCCGGGGTGCTGCCGGTCGATGACGGGGAACGGCTGGGGCCCGTGGAGCACCACGAGGAGGAGGTGCTGCTGAGGCTGCGGCTGGCCGACGGGCTGCCCCTGGACGAGCTGTCCGAGAAGGAGCAGGGCCGGGCCGCCAAGGTCGTGGCAGAGGGTCTGGGCCAGGCGACCGGCGGAGTGCTGAGGCTCAACCTCAGGGGCCGACTGCTGGCCGATCGGGTGATCACTGAGCTTCTGATGTGAGTTGAGTGTGAGTCGGGCCCCCTCGGCGTCGTCTCCTCGAATTGTCAGACCCACCTCCTAGAGTTGAAGTCATGGTTGACCGCTACACCAATGACGTCCTGACCCCCGGCTGGCAGCAGCAGGGCCGCACCCAGAGCGTCGACGTGCCCCTGCAGATGGATCTGGTCGTCGAGGACCCCTCCACCGGCTACGTCGGGGCCGTCACCGGGTGGGAGAACGGGATGGTGCTGCTGGAGGACAGGCGTGGAGCCCAGCGCGCCTTCCCGGCCGGCCCCGGCTTCTGGATCGATGGCAAGCCCGTCAATCTGTGCATCCCCTCGCGTCAGGGCACTGCCCGGCGCAGCCGCACCGCATCGGGATCCCTGGCCGGCCCCGAGCACGAGGCCGCCAAGGTGGCCCTGCCCAGTCGGATCTACGTCGAGGGACGCCATGACGCCGAACTGGTCGAGAAGATCTGGGGGGAGGATCTGCGTCACGTCGGCGTCGTCGTGGAGTACATGGGCGGGATGGACGACCTGGTCGGCATCGTCGCAGACTTCCGGCCCGGCCCCGGCCACCGACTGGGCGTCCTCATCGACCACCTGGTGGCCGGCACCAAGGAGTCGCGGGTGGCGGCCCAGGTCGCCAAGGGCGGCTACGGGGACCACGTGATGATCACCGGCCACCGGTTCATCGACGTCTGGCAGGCCATCAAGCCCGAGCGGATCGGCCGAAAGGCCTGGCCGGAGGTCCCGATGGACGAGGACTTCAAGCTCGGCACCCTCAAGCGCCTGGGACTTCCCCACGAGTCGCAGACCGATGTCGGCAAGGCCTGGCAGGCGATGCTGGCCCGGGTCCGCGACTGGCACGACCTGGACCCGCGGTTCAACACCGAGGTGGAGAAACTCATCGACTTCGTCACCGCCGATCACATGGAGCAGGTGGGATGAGCGCCGCCGGCCGGACCGGGCCAGTGGGCGCCCTCGTCGAGGTGCCCACCGAGGAGGTCTCCGAGCTCATCCGCGAAGTGGCGCGCACCGTCATCGAGCCCCGGTTCAAGGCCCTGACCAAGGAGCAGATCCACCAGAAGTCCCACCCCGGGGATCTGGTGACCGACGCCGACCGCCAGGCCGAGCGAGTGCTGACCGAGGCACTGCGCGCCCGGACCGGGGCAGTGGTGGTCGGCGAGGAGTCCGCCTTCTCCGACCCCTCCATCCTGGACGCCGTGCCGAGCGCCGACCGGGCCTGGGTGATCGACCCCATCGACGGCACCGCGAACTTCGTCAAGGGCTCCGACGACCACGCCGTGATGCTGGCCGAGGTGAGATCGGGCCAGGCCGTGAGGGGCTGGATCTGGCAGCCCCGGATCGGCCACATGTTCATCGCCGAGCGCGGCGCCGGGGTGTGGCGCGACGGGCGGCGGGTCACCCGCGGTCCCTCGGGCGACCCGGTGATCGCCGTCACCACCCATCCTGCCTTCCAGCAGACGATCGCGCCGGCCGGCGGGCCGCGCCTGGAGTGGGGATGGTCGCGCTGGTGCTGCGGGGTGGACTACCCCCGGGTGTGCACAGGGGAGGTGGACGCCACCGTCTACACGCACTCCCACCCGTGGGACCATCTGGCCGGGGCGCTCATGCTGCGCGAGCTCGGTGGGGTGGTGCGAGCTTTGTCGGGGGAGGATTTCGGGGTCTGTGAGATTCCCGGCCAGCCGCTGATCGTTGCCGTCGACGAGCCGGCGTATGGGGCGGTTGCGGGTGCCCTGAAGGGGATGGACGTCACAATTGGGTCACGGTGAGTGGGACGCTCTTCCTGATTCCGGCGGCGGAATCTACTGTTCTGCCAACTCAGTTCTCAAGGAGGAGAGCCGTGAGGTTTCAGAAGCATACGACATTGCCCCTAGTCATCTTCGGAATGATCGCCGCAGGCCTGAGTATGGGCACAGGGAGTCCGGCGGCGAACGCCTCTCCGACGCCGTCGGATCAGACATGCATAGTCCGGGGCTCGGACGGGCAGGTGTCGTGGTTCGGAGATCCGGACGCTGAGATGAGCAAGCTGGGCGAAGATCTGGCGGCAGTGGTCGCCGACTACCCCGACAATGCCACTGGTACAGCTTTCTGCTCCCACTATGAGGGGCTGGCCGTATATCTGTCGAGCCCCACTCCGGCGCTGACGACGGCCATAAGGAAGCTTGAGGATGCACACCCCGGCGCCGTGATCGAGATGCATGCAGTGGCGCATTCCCTCAATGAATTGATGAATACAGGCAGGAATCTGAGTGTCTCCCTTGGGCTAGGGGATAATATGGTTGGGTGGGGGCCAGTGATATACGACGGATCGCTCGAAGTTGACGTCAAGGAGTCGGCTTTGACGCAAAAAGTTCGTGCGAAGAGTTCAGTCCCGTCAACCGCAAAGGGGATGGCGAGTCCTGTGTCTGTCTCCTATCGTCCAAGTGCCGAGGGGGAGGATGCTGCCACACGACTTGCCGATTCGCCGCCGTGGTATATGGGTGGACGACTGAACTATTCATACGGTGGGAGTGGGTACTACTGCTCATCCGGGATTCCGATCACGGTGAATGGCGTACATACACTCATGACGGCGGGGCACTGCAGGGGCAGCAGCTTCACCAACAACGGTTCAGTGGTCGGGGCGCAGTACACGACGGCCTGTCCCGGGAACGCAGACATCTACGGAGACTGGAAGCTCATCAAGGGATCGAGCTACGCCAAGCGAGTCTTCAGCGGCGGGCTCTCGAGTGGTGACAGTCACCCCATCACGACGTCGCGTTGGAAAACTCTCCCCCTCGGAAACGGGATGTGCACCTCGGGAAGCACAAGCGGGCAGATATGCAGGTACAAGGTTAACAGCACTGGGCGGAGCCTTACGGTTGATGGTGTCACGAGTAATCAATCTTATTGAGCTATACCATGGATCACGAGATGAGGGGGGATTTCGTGGTGGCGATTCCGGTGGAACATGCTATTACGCAAATTCAAGTGGTATGACGGCGGCGGGTATCGTCAAGGGTACTAAGCCTTGGTTGCTTGGAATGAGCTACTACTGCACTGATCTCATGGGAATGCAGGCCTGGAACTCGTCAGTGAAGCTGGGCTGACGAGGATGCGGTTCGTTTGGCCGATTATGGTTGGTGATTGGGTGGGGTTGTCTGTGTTGTTGAGTGCGTGTGGGGGTTCGGGCCAGGGGGCCGTGCCGGGGCCAGCCTCCACGACTGCAGAGTCGTCGTCGCCCGTCTCCCCATCGGGCTCGCCTCTGGCGTGTTCAGCTGAGGCTGTCAAGGACGCACCGAAGCTGACGTTCGGTAGGGCGAGGACCCTGATCGGTACTCGTCCGTGGTACTGCGATATCGACACCGAGACGGGGCGGATCGAGGTCGCCCAGGCTCCTGATGCGTCCACGAGTACCGAGGAGTGGATGCGTGCCTTGAGTACCGACGTCGCGTTGCCGAAAGGGTTTGACGAGGACGCCAGAGGCGCCGGCTACGTCGATATCGGCGGTCGCTGGTACCGCCTCCGCCAGGCGGGGATCGGCCATGATGCGTCCGCGCAGGTTTCCTCGTCCGGATGGCGCCCACGCGGTGGTCTTCGTGTTCCCATCAATGGACCCCTGGGGCGAGTGAATGCGTGAGAGGTGATGACAATGCGTCTTGTCCGGCTGATGGTTGTTGCGGGTTGGGTGGGGTTGTCGGTGTTGTTGAGTGCGTGTGGGGGTTCGGGCCAGGGGGCCGTGCCGGGGCCAGCCTCCACGACTGCAGAGTCGTCGTCGGCCATCTCCCCGTCGGGGTCGTCTCTGGCGTGTTCAGCTGAGGCGGTCAAGGATGCACCGGGGCTGACGTTCGAGAGGGCGAGGACCCTGATCGGTACTCGTCCGTGGTACTGCGATATCGACACCGTGACGGGGCGGTTCGAGGTGTTTCAGCCCCCGGACACGTCTACGAGTACCGAGGAGTGGATGCGCGCCATCAGTACCGACGTCGCATTGCCGAAGGGGTTCGATGAGGAGACGTCGGTGAAGGCGTACGTGGCGATTGACGGGCATTGGTACCGGGTTCGGTACGCCGGTGGAGAGGCTCATGACGCTCCCGCACAGGTCTCTCCTGGGGCGAGCAGCACCTGAGGACGTGGATCTCAGCGCTTCGTCAGCGGCAGCAGGTTCCTGCGGGTGATGCCGCGGGCGGCGAGCTGGTCGACGATGCGGGGCACCCAGTCGGCGATCGTCTCCTCTCGGAACGGCCAGTCGTGGCCCTCCTGGATCCGATCGGCCGGTACTCCGGACTCCATCGCGGTGCGCACCTGATCGACGGCCCGGCCGATCTCACCCGCCTGGGTCATGACGCTCAGGGCCTCGGCCGGGTCACCATGGCCCGGCACGAACAGTCCCTCGCCGTTGGCGGCGCTGACCGCCGAGGAGATCGCCGAGGGCCAGTTCCAGAAGTCGGTGGACTCATCGGCCTGCGGATCCCCCGAGGTCTCCACCAGATCCCCCAGGAAGGTCACCTGCTCATCGGGCACCCGTACCACCAGATCACCGTCGGTGTGGCCGGCCCCAGGGTGGACGACCTCGGCCGACAGCCCGCCGAGGTCCAGGTAGGCCAGCATCGACATCGGATGTTCGACCGATCCCCGGAGGTCGGGCGCCATTCGCGCGACTGCTGCCCGGTGCATCCACACCTCGATCCCTTCGGGCCCGGCAGCCCGCCGCACGGCACCCAGCCCGCCGCAGTGATCACCGTGGTGGTGGGTCACCACCACCCGGTCCACCGGACGCCCCATCGCACGGGCAGCGGCCATCGACAACGCAGCACCCTGCGAGGGCGTCGACCCGGTGTCGACGAGCAGAAGATGGTCCACTCCGATCACCAGGCCACAGGTCACCCCGTACGGGTCCAGCCGGGTGGTCCAGACGCTGGCGGTCAGCGGGGTCCACACGACGTCGTCGCGGTGGTGGCTGGATGTCGACTCCATGCCAGCAAGAATGGCACGCAACCGGCAACGATGACACGGTCCGACCCGGGGGCGGCGTCCCGCGATAGACTGGCACTCGTTGTCTGGGAGTGCCAGGATCGGCGCATCCGGGAGGTGAGGAGGGACCGTGCTCGACGACCGCAAGCTCGACGTGCTCAAGGCCATCGTCACCGACTACGTCTCCAGCAAGGAGCCGGTGGGCTCCAAGGCGCTGGTGGAGCGTCATGGGCTGCGGGTCTCGCCGGCGACCGTGCGCAATGACATGGCAGTGCTGGAGGAGGAGGGGTACATCACCCACCTTCACACCAGCGCCGGCCGAATTCCCACGGACAAGGGGTATCGCCTCTTCGTCGACCGGATCGCCACGGTCAAGCCGCTGTCCGGCCCGGAACGCCGGGCCATCATGAGTTTCATGAACGGTGCCGTCGACATCGACGACATCGTCACCCGCACGGTCCGGCTGCTGGCCCAGATCACTCATCAGGTCGCGATCATGCAGTACCCGATGGTGTCCTCCTCGACGATCCGCCACCTCGAGCTGGTCGGGCTGTCGACCGATCGGGTGCTCATCGTCCTGATCACCTCCAGCGGCGCCGTCGAGCAGCGCACCCTGGAGCTTCCCGGCCACACCGACGAGCTGCTGACCCGGCTTCGCAACCGGCTCAACCAGATTCTCATCGGCCGGACCCCGGCGGAGGCCGTCGACCTGCTGGCCGGCCTGATCGACGAGTTCGGCCCCACCGATCGGCCCAGGGCCGCCTCTGTGACGGCCGGCGTCCTGGAGATCCTGGCCACCGACCCGTCGGCCCGGGTGATGGTGGCGGGGGTGCCCAACCTCACCCGCTACGTCCCGGACCTGCAGACCTCCATCCAGCCGGTGCTGGAGGCCCTGGAGGAGCAGGTGGTGCTGTTGAGGCTGCTCGGTGACGCCACCGCCGAGGGGCCCGGTGACCTCACCGTGCGGATCGGTTCGGAGAATGCCGACGAGAACTTCCAGTCGACCTCACTGGTCGTCAGCGCCTATCGTGACGACGGTGGGCGCTCGGGACTGGGGGTCGTCGGCCCCACCCTGATGGACTACCCCTCTACGATGGCCGCGGTCCGGGCGATCGCCCGGTACGTCGGCAGATTCCTGGCAGAAGGATGACCGCTTTCCATGAGCACTGATTACTACGAGGTCCTCGGCGTCTCCCGCGACGCCAGCGCCGACGAGATCAAGCGGGCCTATCGCAAGAAGGCCATGAAACTTCATCCCGACGTCGCCGGACCCGGCTCCGAGGAGGCCTTCAAGGAGGTCCAGGAGGCCTACGAGGTGCTCCAGGACCCCCAGAAGAGGGCCATCTTCGACCGCGGTGGCGATCCGGCCCACCCCAACGCCGGCGGAGGCTTCGGGGATGCCGGATTCGGCGGCGGCGGATTCGATTTCACGAACCTGGTCGACGCCATGTTCGGCGGCGGTTCCCCGTTCGGTGGCGGCGGTTCGGGACGCGGCCCCCGTTCCCGGGTGCGGCGCGGCCAGGACGCCCTGGTCCGGATGCGCCTGACCTTGGCCGAGGCGGCCTTCGGGGTCACCAAACCACTGGACGTCGACACCGCGGTGGTCTGTCCCAAGTGCCACGGCAAGGGCTCAGACGGGGGCTCCGAACCAGTCACCTGCACCACCTGCGAGGGTGCCGGTGAGGTCATCACCGTCCAGCGCTCCTTCCTCGGCGACATCCGTACCACCCAGCCCTGCCCCACCTGCCGGGGTTACGGCAGCGTCATCGCCCACCCCTGCTCGGAGTGCTCCGGGGAGGGTCGGGTGCGCACCTCGCGCACCATCAACGTCAAGATCCCGGCCGGGGTCGACGACGGCAACCGCATCCACCTGGACTCCCAGGGCGAGGTCGGACCTGGCGGTGGGCCTGCCGGTGACCTCTATGTCGAGCTGTCGGTGGCCCCTCACGAGGTCTTCCGGCGCGACGGCAGCAATCTCGAGATGGCCATCGAGGTGCCGATGACCGCTGCGGCACTGGGTACCACCGTCTCGGTGCGCACCCTGGAGGCCGACCGGGAGGACGTCGACGCCGAGCAGGGCAGCGTCACCGTGGAGATCCCGGCTGGAACCCAGTCGGGCTCCCGGATCGTCGTGGAGGGTCGCGGTATCCCGCGGCTGCGCGGCGGTGGCCGGGGCGATCTCGGCGTCTCCCTGCTCATCAAGACCCCGACCAAGCTGGACGGCCATCAGAAGGATCTGCTGCGCCAGCTGGCCGATGCCCGTGGTGAGACCGAGGTCAACCCTGCGGTGCGCGCCTCCGGTTCGAAGGGGGTCTTCTCCCGGCTCAAGGAGGCCTTCGGGGCATGAGTGACGCCTGCTTCATCGCAGAACTGGGTGACGCCGGTCCCGGCGATCTGGTGGAGATCACCGGCCCCGAGGGTCACCACGCCGCGGCGGTGCGGCGCATCGAGGTGGGTGAGTCGGTGCTGGTCAGCGACGGTCGCGGATCGGCGGTGCGCGGGCCCGCGGTCGAGGTCGGCAGGGATCTGCTGCGGATCCGGGTCGCCGAACGGCTCCTCGAGCCCCGGAAACGGTTCCGCTGGGTGGCCGTCCAGGCCCTCATCAAGGGTCCGCGCGCCGATCTGGTGGTGGAGACCCTCACCGAGCTGGGCGTCGACGAGATCATCGCCTGGCAGGCCTCCCGTTCCATCGTCCGCTGGGGAGCCGACAAGCGGGCGAAGGCGCTGGGCCGCTGGCGCACCACAGCCAGGCAGGCATCCAAGCAGGCTCGACGGTTCACGGTGCCGACCGTCTCCTTCGCCACCACGGCCGAGCTGGTGTCGCGGATCGGCGCGGCACAGCGCACCGTCGTGCTCCACGAGAGTGCCAGCGCACCGATCCGACCCCAGGACCTTCCTGACAGCGGCGATGTCCTGATGGTGGTCGGGCCCGAGGGCGGCATCAGTCCTGCCGAGCTCGAGGCGCTGACCGCAGCAGGGGGTAGGCCGGTACTGGTGGCCGATGCCGTGTTGCGCGCCTCCACCGCTCCGGTGGTCGGGCTGGCCCAGTTGCAGGCCCTGGCCGGGCTCACCTCGCCGCAGTCAGACAGCGATCCGGCCCGCAGCTGAGCCACCATCGGTGGGCTCGGCCGCGGGCCGGATCGTCGGTGTCGGCCCGGGGCTCACTTCTTGGTGGCGGAGACCAGCAGCAGACCGCCGGTGAGGCTGACATTCTTGAGGAAGTGGATCCAGTTGCCCTGACGCTCGGCACCGTCCTTCTTCCAGAAGGGGTGACCGGCAACCGTGACCGGGACCATCTGGGCGGCCAGCACGGCGGCCGACAGCCGCGGCAGAATGCCCAGCGCCAGGGTCGAGGCGGCAGCGGCCATGGTGGCCCCGTTGAGCTTGACTAGGGTCTCGGAGTCCACCGTCCCGAGCGGTCCGCTGACGGCATCGGGCAGCTGCTCCTTGAGCGCGTCGACCATGCCGGTCATCTTCTCGGCATTGCGGAACTCGTTGACCCCTCCGACGACGAACATGCTGGACAGGAGCGACCGGCCGATGAACTTGCTGAAAGACATGCTTCCTCCTGGACTTGAATACTCTCGAACTGAGTTGCCTCACTTCGAACGCTACTCACTGCTGCGGCATTCCGCCCCACGCGTGGTCGTTGCGAGCTCAAAGTCATTCCGGGTGGGTCCCACGGCGCTCAGCTGCCCAGGGCCAGGGCCAACGGCAGGACCTCGCCCGAACCGGCCCGGCGCAGCATCCGTGCCGCGACGGTGACCGTCCAGCGGCTGATGATGACATCGTCGACCAGCAGCACCGGCGCACCTGACAGCTCGCGCAGCCCAGCGGTCAGCTGGTCGCCGACCCGGAACCGTCCCGCCACGTCGCGAAGCCTGAAGGCCGAGTTGACGTGGCTGTCCAACGGCCCCGCATCCGGTGCCAGATCCAGCGAGCCGAGGTCGGTCAACCGGCCGGCTCGGGCGATCCCCCGGGCCAGCGAGTCCACCAGGACCGGCCGGCTCACAGAGGGGATCGAGACCACCGCGGCCGGACGACGTTGCCAACCCCACTCGGCCAGCACCCGCAGACAGGCACCGGCCAGACCGGCGGGAACCTCGGCGTCGATCGGATCGCCCTGGCTGTCGGTGCCCAGCAGCTCTCGCAGCGGGCCTCCCCAGCCCAGATCCGAGAGCCGGGCGATCACCCGGCCCTCGGCAGCCTGCTCGCCGGCAGGGATCCGGCCCCTCAGGTCGACCCCGAGCCGGTCCAGCCCGGTGGGCCAACTACGCCGGGGATCGACCGGTACCCCCACCCGGTCCAGGGCCCGGCGGGCCCGGTCCTGCTGATCCGGGTCGACAGACGTGGGGTACCACGGCCCGGCGCACACGTCACAGCGCCCGCACGGCGTCTGGTCGGGGTCGTCCAACTGGCCGGTGAGGAAGGCCATCCGGCAGGAGTCCAGGTGCTCGTAGCGTTCCATGGCCTCCTGCTCGGCGGCCCGGGCGGCAGCGATCCGGGCATACCGCTGGGCGTCATAGACCCAGCCCTGCCCGGTCGAGCGCCAGCCGCCGGCCACCCGCTCGACAGCACCGTCGACGGCCAGCACCTTGAGCAGCAGCTCCAGCGGGCTGCGGCGGATGTCCACTCTGGCCTCCAGGGCGGCGGTCGACAGTGTCAAGTCGGTGGGCAGGCTCGCCAGCACGGCGTCGGCTCGCTCGGCAGTGGGCATCGCGCTGGTGGCGAAGTAGTGCCAGATGTCGCGGTCCTCGGGGCCGGGCAGTAGCAGGACGTCGGCCGAATCAGTGGCGCGACCGGCACGTCCGACCTGCTGGTAGTAGGCCACCGGGGAGCTGGGGGCGCCCAGGTGGATGACGAAGCCCAGGTCCGGTTTGTCGAATCCCATCCCCAGGGCGCTGGTGGCCACCAGCGCCTTGACCCGGTTGTCCTTGAGCTGTTCCTCCAGATCGGCCCGCTCCTCGGTGTCGGTGCGCCCGGTGTAGGCCAGCACGTGGTGGCCGGCCTCGGTCAGTGCGCGGGCGGTGTCCTCGGCGGCCGAGATGGTGAGGCAGTAGATGATCCCCGAACCCCTGAACTCGCCCAGATGGGAGCACAGCCAGGCCAGCCGGAGCTCGGGACGCGGCAGGTCCAGGACTCCCAGCCGCAGCGAGTCCCGGGCCAGAGGGCCGCGCACCACGAAGACCTGCTGGCCCTGGGCCTGCTGTCGTGGGTCGGCGGCGATCTGCTCGGCGATGTCGGTGACGACCCGGGAGTTGGCCGTGGCGGTGGTGGCCAGGACGGGCACCCCGGCCGGCAGGGCGGCCACCAGATCGCGGATCCGGCGGTAGTCGGGACGGAAGTCGTGGCCCCAGTCGGAGATGCAGTGGGCCTCGTCGATGACCAGCATCCCCATCCGCGCTGTGAGCTCGGGCAGTTGCTCGGCGGCGAATCTCGGGTTCACCAGCCTCTCGGGGGAGACCAGCAGGACATCGAGGCTGTTGTCGGCCAGTTGGGTGCGGATCTGGTCCCACTCGGTGACGTTGGCGCTGGAGATCGAGGCGGCCCTCACCCCGGCCCGTTCGGCGGCGGCCACCTGGTCGCGCATCAGGGCCAGCAGCGGGGAGACGATGAGCGCGGGCCCGCGGCCTGCGCGGCGCTGCAGCAGAGCGGCCACGAAGTAGACCGCCGATTTGCCCCAGCCGGTGCGCTCCACCACCAAGGCTCGTCGGTGGTCGGCCACCAGGGCCTCGATGGCCTCCCACTGGTCCGGATGGAAGTCGGCGGCAGGATCACCGGTGAGCCTGCGCAGGATCGCCAGACCCTGGTCTCTCAGATCGGTCATGCAGCCCACTGTGCCAGCCGGGGCCGACACTTTCCCGATCCCTCCGCACAGGCAGCAGCATCACCGGAGGACTCGAGATCTCCGGGACACCGGAGGTCCCCGCGGCGTGAGTAGGCTCGCACCATGACGTACACCGGGCAGGTCAGGGTGGGCGGACCGGCCGACACCCGCGATGCGGGCGGCCTGGTCATCACGAAGATCGCCGTCGGCCCGATGTCGAACAATTCCTACCTGTTGCGCTGCGCTGCCACCGGCGAGCAGGCCCTCATCGATGCCGCCGACGATGCCCCCCGGCTGCTGGAGCTGATCGCTGCCGGTGCTCGAGGTGACGGCACCGCCGGTGACGGTGCTGCCGAGAACGGGGAGCTGGCCAGAGTCATCACCACCCACCGCCACCATGACCATGTCCAGGCTCTCGCCCAGATCGTCGAGGCGACCGGGGCGCAGACCGTGGCGGGGGAGGATGACGCCGACGACCTTCCGGTCCCGGTCGATGTCCGGGTGCGCACCGGCGACCGTGTCCCGGTGGGTTCATCCGAGCTGGAGGTGATCGGGGTCGTCGGCCACACCCCTGGCTCAATAGTGCTGGCCTACCACGAGCCCGGCGGGATCAGCCATCTGTTCACCGGGGACTCGCTGTTTCCCGGCGGGGTCGGGCACACCTCGACCCCCGAGGACTTCACCGCTCTCATCAATGATGTCGAGTCCAGGATCTTCGCCCGGTTCGGCGACGACACCTGGTTCTATCCTGGCCACGGCGACGACTCCACCCTGGGCGCCGAGCGCGCCAGCCTGCCGCAGTGGCGCGCCCGCGGCTGGTGACCCGAGCACACCGGGCCACCTGTCACTCGTTCCGCGCTGTGAATCCGGCCCCTCATGGCGCTGCTGTGTCGCCCGACAGCCCTGCACGACAGGTCGAGCTCAGAACCTCAGCTCCAGGGCAGGCACCAGCTCGGCGACGTTCTGCTGCTGGGTCTCCACGATCCCGCCCAGCCACTCGCTGACGCCGATCCGTTGTTCGGAGCTCAGCCCACCGATGACATCGAGGTACTGGCGGCCGTTGCCGGCAGCCGCCCCGCACAGCCGGACCAGTTCGGCCGGTGCCGGACCATCGACGACACCGAGGGCCTCGATGAGGTGGTCGAGGCGTTCGATGAGCTGGGTGCGTCCCTCGTCACTGGGTTCCAGCCGCCCGACAAGGGTGCGAAGCCGCTTGATCCGCTCGGCCCGGATGTCGGTGAGGTTGACCAGGGCCCCGGCCAGGATCAGTGGCCCGGCCTCCCGTTGGGCGAAGAACAGCCGGCGGATCTGGCGGTACCAGGACTCCAGGGCCGACAGGTTCGCCAGGTAGGTGACGTTCTTCGAGATGATCCTCGACAGCCGGCGGTAGGACGCCGGGGCGACCGGCCGGTAGACCTCCTGGGGGGATGCCGGCAGAACCAGCTGGCCGTCCTCGGCGACATCGTCGCGCAGTACCGATCCGGCACCGATCACCGTCCCGAAGCCGGTGGCCACCGGGCCGACAGTGCCACCCTGACCACCCAGGAAGATCGGCGGCTGGTCGAGCAGCACCCCGCGCGGCACATCGCCGAACAGCGAGGCGGTGGTCTTGTCCCCGTCCGGGGTGAAGTTGAAATGAATGTAGGAGGACCCCACCTCCGAGTGATCCTGGCGGGAGGTGCCGCCGGCCATCAGCAGATCGCAGAAGTTGATGAGGCTGCCGAGGGTGACGAAGGGGAAAAGGATGGTCTGCTTGAGCCCGACGGTGTGGGCCCCGTTGGCCTGCTCCTCCAGGATGGTGCCGGGCCGGATGTGGGCCCCGGAGCCCATCGAGGCGCCGTCCAGGAAGACCGCTCCCTCGGCATATCCGCCGGCGAGCCGGACCCCGGCCCCCAGTTGGCAGTTCTGCACTGTCATCGGCGTCTCGGCCCCCAGCACACAGCCGGAGGAGATCACGGTCCGCGACCCCCGGATCCGGCAGCCGGGATGGATGACGACGTTGGAGCCGCTGATCCGCTCCACATCGACGTCCTCGTCGATGTCGACGGTCCACGGATTGGGGATGCGCACCCCCTTGGTGATGAGGGCCTCCACCTGGTCGAGCCCCCGCGGTGTAAGTTCCACAGCGAATCCCTCCTTGGGTCTGCCGGTCCTGCGGCGCCAGATCCTCAGACCTGTGCCGACGGACGCCAGCCTACTGGCCCCCGGTGGCGCGCGCAGGAGTTCGCCCGCCGGTGACGACCAGGATCGAGGCGATGATGACGCAGGCCATCCCCAGGATCTGCAGCGCGTGCAGGGCCTGACCGAGCACCACCAGGCCGGCCAGCGCGGCGACCACCGGATCACCCCCGGACAGGATCCCGTAGGCCTTCGTCGAGAGCTTGCGCAGGGCGTACATCTCCAGGCTGTAGGGCAGCGCCGAGCTCATCAGGGCCACGGCGGCCCCGACCGCCAGGTGAGAGGGCTGGACCAGCTGTGCCCCGGCGGTGAGGATGCCGAAGGGCAGGGTCACCACCGAGCACATCAGCATCGCCCAGGTGAGTCCGCGCAACTTCTCCCAGCGGGCCCCGACCAGTTGGGAGGACTTGGCGTACAGCGCCCAGAAGGCTCCCGCCAGCAGTGCGAAGCCGATGCCGGGAAGGCTGATGTGGGACCAATCGGCGTTCAGCGCCCCGGTCACTGCGATCACCCCGAAGAAGGCCAGCAGCACCGCCAGCCAGTCGCGCCGGGTGCGGGATCCCAGCGCGGCCATCGTCATCGGCCCGATGAACTCCACTGTCACCGCCACTCCGATGGGCAGGTACCTCAGGCTGAAGTAGAAGGCGGTGTTCATCCCTCCCAGGGCCGCCGCCAGAGCCACCACCCGCAGCCAGTCACCACCGGTGTGGGGTCTTCCGGTGCGGTGGTCGTAGATGCTGGGCCGGGCGATCGGCAGCAGGATCAGGGTGGCGACCGTCAACCGCAGCGCCACCGTGGCCACCGGGCCGATCTGGGGGATCAGGGTGGCGGCGAAGGCGCCGCCGAACTGCACCGACACGATCGCAGCGAGCATGTAGACGGCACCGGGCACGGTGCGACAATATGCCCCATGCCCTTCGGTTTCGACATCGCCCGCCGCCTCGACAACGGACTGGGGAGGACCGGAACCATCCACACCCCCCATGGCGACATCGCCACACCGGCCTTCGTGGTGGTGGGCACCAAGGCCAGCGTCAAGGCGGTGCTGCCCGAGCAGGTCGCCGATCTGGGTGCCCAGGCGGTGCTGGCCAACGGCTACCACCTGTTCCTCCAACCCGGTCCCGAGCTGGTCGATGAGGCCGGCGGACTGGGCCGGTTCATGAACTGGCCGGGCCCCACCTTCACCGACTCCGGAGGCTTCCAGGTGCTCAGCCTGGGGGCCGGGTTCAAGAAGACCCTGGCGATGGACGTCGCCGACCTGAGCCAGGCCGACGTGATTGCCGCGGACGCCGATCGCAGGGCGATGGTCGATGACGACGGGGTCACCTTCAGAAGCCCCCTCAACGGGGACCTGCACCGTTTCACCCCCGAGGTGTCGATGGGCATCCAGCACCATCTGGGCGCCGACATCATCTTCGCCTTCGACGAGCTCACCACCTTGATGAACACCCGCGGCTACCAGGAGGAGGCCTTGGAGCGCACCCGCAGATGGGCCCAGCGCTGCCTTGCCGAGCACCGGCGTCTCACCATCGAACGCGCCGACAAGCCGTACCAGGCGCTCTTCGGCGTCATCCAGGGGGCCCAATACGAGGACCTGCGACGCAAGGCCTGCCGGGACCTGTCGGCGATGGACAGTGACGGGCAGCACTTCGACGGGTTCGGGATCGGCGGGGCCATCGAGAAGAAGAATCTGGGAAGGATCGTCGGCTGGTGCGCCGCCGGACTGCCCGAGGACAGGCCACGGCATCTGCTGGGGATCTCCGAACCCGACGACCTGTTCGCGGCCTGCCGGGCCGGGGCCGACACCTTCGACTGCGTGAATCCCTCCCGGGTGGCGCGCAATGCCGCGATCTACACCGCCGATGGCCGCTACAACGTCAACACCGCGAGGTTCCGACGCGACTTCGGCCCGCTGGAGCCCGGCTGCGACTGCTACACCTGCAGGCACTACTCGCGGGCCTACCTGCACCACCTGTTCAAGGCCAAGGAGCTGCTGGCCAACACGCTGGCCACCATCCACAACGAACGATGGACGGTCCGCCTGGTCGACTCGATCCGCGCGGCGATGGCCTGCGGCGAGCTGGACTCCCTCCAGACCGAGTTCATGGGGCGCTGGAACGCCCACCACGGACGCCTGCCGGCACCCGCGCCGGTCGAGCTCCAGGCCTAGGGATCCTGGTCCGCCGGCCTCCGCCCGGTAGCCTCGGGCCATGCCTGCCGCGATCTCCGAGTTCATGGCTCTGGATGACCTGTGGGAGCGGCCTGCGCCGGTCTCGCGCAGGATCTCGGTGCCGGTGATCGGCTGGTTGTCGACAGTCGACCTGGTGGTGGCCGGTGTCGCGATCCTGGCGGTCGGGTTCGGCGCCTGGTTGCAGGCCTCGATCGCCGGAGCGGGCCCGGGCCCGTGGTGGCACCAGGCCATCTCGATCCTGACGCTGGGTGCCATCCTGTGCGTGCGGCGCCGCTTCCCGCTGACCCAGGGGGCGCTGGCCTCGGTCCATCTGCTGGTCGGCTCCTACCTGTCGCCCTGGGTGAGCAGCAACTTCCTCGCCCAGGTCTTCTACTTCGTCTCGATCCATGCCGCGGTGGCCTGGGGTCGCAGCAGACGGGCGGCCTGGGGTGTCATCGCAGCCATCGAGATGATGCTGATGGGGTGGGTCGCGGTGATCTTCTCGCGGACGAATTCCGCCCAGCAGATCATGCAGGCGGTGGCCCCGCACGACGGTGACACCCGTGCGATGGTGCTGGTCGTGGTGCTCTACGCCCTCATCAACAGTGCCTTTGTGCTGGGCGCCGCCGCCCTGGGGCAGGTGTCCTGGCGGGAGGCCAGGGCACTGTCGCGGGCGACCTCGCAGGCCGCCACCATCGCCGCCCAGGACTCCCGGCTGGCCGATCAGGCGGTGATCGCGGAGAGGCTGCGGATCGCCCGGGAGATTCATGACTCGGTGAGCCACCACGTCTCGGTGATCGGCATCCAGGCAGCCGGTGCCAGACGGGTGATGCAGACCGCTCCCGACCGGGCCCGGGAGGCGCTGGTGGCCGTCGAGGAGGAGTCGCGGATGGCGGTCGCCGAGATGCGCTCGCTGCTGGGTTCGCTGCGCCAGGACCCGGTCGCCGATCCCGGCCTGGGCGATCTGGCGGCGCTGTGCCAGGAGCCCCATCGTGCCCGGGTGAGCCTGGATGTGGTGGGAGATGCCGATCGGGTCGCACCGTCCCTGGGCCTGACGGTCTACCGGATCGTCCAGGAGGCCCTCACCAATGTCGAGAAGCACTCCGGGGCGGCGCACGCCCATGTCGCGGTGCGGGTGGGTGCCGCGACTGCGCAGGTCGAGGTGACCGACGACGGCCGCGGCGCCTCGGCCCGCGCCTCCAGCAGCCCAGGGGTGGGTCTGATCGGGATGTCCGAGCGGGTGGTGGCTCATCGGGGCATCCTGGAGACCGGGCCGAGGACGACCGGCGGATGGCGGGTGCTGGCTCACCTGCCGCTGATGCTGGCGGAGGAGCTCCGGCCGATGGTTCGAGAGAAGATGGTCCGACAGGAGGGGGAGACGCCGTGAAGGTGCTGCTGGTCGACGACCAGGAGCTGGTGCGTACCGGCTTCCGGCTCATCCTGTCGGTGGAGCCCGACATCGAGGTGGTGGGGGAGGCCGCCGACGGCCGCCGGGCCGTCGAGGCGGTGGCCGAGCTCGCCCCGGATCTGGTGCTGATGGATGTTCAGATGCCGGTGCTCGACGGGATCGCTGCGACCCGGCGGATCACCGCCTCCAGCAGTGCGAAGGTCGTGGTGCTCACCACCTTCGACCGGGATGACTACCTGTTCGACGCACTGGCCGTCGGGGCCAGCGGATTCATGCTGAAGAACACCGATCCGGAGTCCTTGGTGGCCGGGCTGCGTCAGGTCCACGAGGGCTATGCGCTGCTCGCCCCCGAGGTCACCCGCCGGGTCATCGAGTCCCGGATGGCCGGTTCCGGTGACCCCGCCGAGTTGCCGGCCGACCCGAGACTGGAGAGCCTCACCGCCCGGGAGCGCCAGGTCGTCCTGGAGCTGGCAGATGGCCTGTCCAATGCCGAGATCGCCGAGGAACTGGTCGTCTCCGAGGCCACCGTCAAGACCCATGTGTCCAACACCCTGGCCAAGTTGAATCTGCGGGATCGCGTTCAGCTGGTCGCCTTCGCCTACCAGTCGGGACTCATCCGGCCCAGCACTCCCTCGCAGGACTGAGGCCCGATCTCACTCCTACGGCCGATGTGCCGGGCCCGGCCATCGGCTGGAATGGAGTCATGAGCGAACATCCACCATTCAGCACAGGAGCAGGGATCGAGGTGAACCACCTCACCCGGCGCTACGGCGACCTGCTGGCTGTCGACCAGGTGAGTTTCACCGTCCCGCCAGGAACCATGACCGGTTTCGTCGGGGCCAACGGCGCCGGCAAGACCACCACGATGCGGATGATCGTCGGCGTACTGGCGATCACCGACGGCGAGGTGAGCTTCAACGGGCGCCCGATCACCGCCGCCGACCGCCGCCGGATCGGCTACATGCCCGAGGAACGCGGCCTCTACCCCAAGCAGCCGGTGATCGACCAGTTGGTCTACCTGGGCCGGATCCGCGGGGTCGGGGCCCAGAACGCCCACGACCAGGCGATGGACTACCTGGACCGGTTCGGGCTGGCCGGACGTGCCAAGGACAAGGTGGAGGCGCTGTCGCTGGGCAACCAGCAACGGGTCCAGGTGACCGCCGCGCTGCTCGGCGACCCGGTGGCCCTGATCCTCGACGAGCCCTTCTCGGGGCTGGACCCGGTGGCCGTCGAGGCGATGGCCGAGGTGCTGCGCGAGCGGAGCGCGGCAGGCGTGCCGGTGCTGTTCAGCTCCCACCAGCTCGACCTGGTCGAACGGCTCTGCGACCGGCTGGTGATCCTCGACGGCGGGCGGGTGGTGGCCGCCGGCTCCACCGATGAGCTGCGTTCGGGTGGGCCGCGGCGCCACCGGATCTCGGCCAGCACCGACCTGGGCTGGCTGCGCACCAGCCAGGGGGTCGATGTCGTCGATCTGGACGGCACCACCGCCGTCGTGCACTTCACCGAACCGGGGGCCGACCAGGCCGTCCTCGCCGAGGCGATGAGCCGCGGCGAGATCACCGAGTTCTCCCGAATCATCCCCAGCCTGTCCGAGATCTACCGAGAGGCGGCATCATGAGCAACCCCACCACCCGCACCGAGGCCGGCCCCCCAGAAGTCCTCGCGGATCGCAGCACCCGCACCCTCTGGCAGGTCGTGATGGGCCGCGAGATCTCCGCGAAGCTCCACGACAAGGCCTTCATCACCTCGACCGTGAGCACCCTGCTGCTGGTGATCGTGGGCTTCGCGGTCTCCATCCTGCTGGCCGGACGCTCCCAGACCACCACGGTCGCGGTGGTGGACGACCAGGGCGCCCGGATCGTGGCCGCTGCTCAGCAGCTCAACGCCGCATCGGGCTCCGATGACACCATCACGGCGGTGCGCGCCGACTCGACCGCCAGGGCCGAGCAGCAGATGCGCGATGACGATGCCGACCTGGTCCTGGACCGGCAGGGCGACCAGTGGCGCCTCTCGGCCCTCAACGAGCCGCCGGCGCTGGGATCCGGGGCGACCAGGGCGCTGTCCCAGGCGGTCGCCGATTCCGCCCTGGCCGCCAACGCCCGATCCCTGGGCGTCTCACCGGAGCGGCTGGTGGCCGGGACCTCGCTCAGACTGGCAAGCCTGGGCAGCGATCAGGACGCCGAGAAGCAGGCCGCCGCCAGAGTCCTCGGGGTGGCCTTCGCCGTGCTGTTCTACCTGTCGATGATCATCTTCGGTTATGCCATCGCGAACTCGGTGGTCGAGGAGAAGCAGTCGCGGATCGCCGAGATCCTGCTCACCGCGGTGCCCTCCCGTCAGCTGCTGCTCGGGAAGATCCTCGGCAACACCGTGCTGGCGATGGGGCAGATGGTGCTCATCGTCGGGGTGGCGCTGGCCGGACTGTCCTTCTCGCCGTGGAAGGAGTACCTCAGCCTGGTGACCGCTCCGGCCCTGTGGTTCCTGGTCTACTTCGTGGTCGGGTTCATGGCGCTGGCCTGCCTGTGGGCGGCGGCCGGGGCACTGGCAGGGCGCGTCGAGGACGTCTCCTCGACGTCGATGCCGCTGCTGATGGTGGTGATGGCGGTCTACTTCTACGGTCTGCTGTCCTCGGGCTCCTCCCAGGTGATCGCCTCCTACATCCCGGTCGCCTCGGCGATCGCGATGCCCACCCGCCTGGTGAGCGGATCGGCGGCCTGGTGGGAGCCGATCGCCTCGATCCTGGTGTCGTTGATCTTCTCGGCCCTGACGATCTGGGTGGGGGAGCGGATCTACCGCCGCGCGATCCTCCAGACCGGCGGCAGGATGGGTGTCAAGGCCGCCTGGCGCAACACCGACGTGGTCCGCTGATCAGGCCTCCCCGGCTGCGGCGAGCTGCTCCTGGTAGCTCGGCTCGCGCTTCTTGACCCAGCCGATCACCCGGGTGGTCACCGGGATCAGGGCGTACTCGACCAGGGTCTTCCACAGGAAGCCGAAGAAGGCGTAGTTGGCCCACTGGCCGAAGGAGGTGATCCCGACCACCGGGGCCGCGATGGTGCAGAAGATCACGGTGTCGACGGCCTCGCCGACCCCGGTGGAGCCCATCAGCCGGCCCACCAGGCCGCGCTCCCGATAGCGGGCCTTGAGCCTGACCATGATGAGGGAGTTGGTCATCTGGCCGGCCACGAAGGCACACAGGCTGGCCAGCACGATCTGCCACACCGGGCCCAGGGCACCGGCGATGGCAGCATCGTGCTGGGTCGAGTAGGCGTCCGAGAAGCCCGGCAGGGCGATGATCAGCCAGAAGCACAGCACCGCGAAGACGGCCATCGCGAATCCCATGAAGATGCCACGCCGGGCCGCCCTCAGCCCGTAGATCTCGGTGGTGATGTCGCCGAGCACATAGGCCAACGGGAACAGGAAGAACCCGCCGTCGGTGGTGATCGGGCCGAGCTGGACGCCCTTGGACCCGCCGATATTGGAGATGATGACCACCACGCACATCAGGGTGAGCACGATGTCGTAGTGGCTGGAGCCACGGTCGGCGTAGACGGGTTCTGGGTGCGGTGCCGGTTGATCTGTCACGAGGCGACATCGTAACCGGTCGGCAGATGCCCAGCGGTGGGTGCCTGGGCTCCTACACTTCCCCCATGACAGTGGCGACAGCGGAGTTCCAGATCGGCCCCGAGCGGCGTCTGTATCCCGAGATCGAGCCCTACGACACCCGGATGCTCGACGTCGGTGAGGGTCAGTCGATCTACCTCGAGCAGTGCGGCAACCCCGATGGCAAGCCCACGGTCTTCCTGCACGGCGGCCCGGGTGGGGGAGGCGGCACTGAGCGGCGTCGGTTCTTCAACCCGCAGGCCTACCGGATCGTGGTGATCGATCAGCGTGGTTGCGGGGAGTCGATCCCGCATGTCTCCCAGGCCCGCACCCCGGCCGAGATGGCCTCCAACACCACCTGGAAGCTGATCTCCGATCTGGAGAAGGTGCGCACCGAGCTGGGCATCCGGCGGTGGCAGGTCTTCGGCGGGTCCTGGGGCTCCTGCCTGGCGCTGGCCTACGCCCAGACCCATCCCGAGCGGGTCAGCGAGTTGGTGCTGCGCGGGATCTTCACGCTGCGCCGGTCAGAACTGGACTGGTTCTACAACGGCGGCGCCTCGGCCATCTACCCCGACCTGTGGGAGAGGTTCTGCCAGCCGCTGCGCGAGGCCGGCCACGACTTCTCACGAGACAACATCGCGGCATACTTCGATCTGCTGTGGGATCCCGATCCGGCGGTCCACGGGCCGGCCGCGCTGGCCTGGGCCGACTGGGAGGATGCCACCACCAAACTCTGCTACCAGGCCCCCGACGTGCCCGAGGGCGGGGACCCGCAGTTCGATCTGGCCTTCGCAAGGATCGAGAACCACTACTTCATCCATCACGGCTTCATGGCCGAGGGACAACTGATCCGTGACGCCGGGAAACTGGCCGGCATCCCGACCGCCATCGTCCAGGGCCGCTACGACATGTGCTGCCCACCGACCACCGCGTGGGATCTCAAGAAGGCGCTGCCGAGCGCCGACCTACGGATCGTGATGGGCGGTCACTCCGCCTTCGAGCCGCTGCTGTGCTCCGAGCTGGTCAAGGTCTGCGACGAGTTCGACGGCATCACCGCGACCCGGTAGTCGAAGATCTCGAGGCCCTCGTCGTGGTGGGCGCGGTGCTCCTGGGAGGTGAGGTCGGCCTGCTGGAAGAGCTCACCGACGGCCCGGACCAGCTCCCGGGCCTCCTCGGTGGTGAGCACCATCCGGCTGGTCATGTTGAGTCCGGGCAACCCGGCCGCCTCGGCGGCGGCTGCCCGGAAGATGGAGAAGACGCCGGCGGTCTCCGCCGACTCGATCTGGTCCAGTGCCGTCAGAACGACGTCCCCACCGGGCAGGGCGCTGATCTGCGAGGGCTTGATGCTCAACCCGTGCCAGTCGTCGATCACCCACCAGGTCTCCCGGCTGTCATGACTGCCGGCGGGTTCGGTGGTGTGGGCCACGCCGATCCTGGCCAGCTGGCGCAGGTGGTATGACACCGAGTTGGCCGGTTCCCCGATCGCGGCGGCGATGTCGGAGACCCGCATCGCGTCGCTGACCATCAAGGTCCGCACGATCTTCCTGCGTACCGGCTGGGCGAGGGACTTGAGCACCTCGAGGGCGCGCTCGGCGCTGGGGCGCTCGGGTCCGTGGTCGGGCTGCCGCTGCTGGTCGCTCACGGCTCCACGGTAGCGGTCTGCCAGCGGTCGGGAGCCGGCAGCTCCCGCAGCTGCCGGTGAGTCAGCATCAGCACTGCTGCCATCGGGAACAGCACCGCGGTGCAGGCCAGTGTGGAGGCTGCACCCAGATACTGCAGACCCACTCCGGTGGCTGCCGGCACCAGCGCCGGCACCGACTGCTGGACCAGGGCCAGGGCGGCCAGGGTCCTGCCCTGGAGCTCGTCGGGGATGATCGACTGGAAGTACCCGCCCATCGCTCCGTTGATGGCCGGGATGAGCAGCCCCACCAGGCCGAAGGATGCGACCACGACCGGAACCGACTGGTTCAGGGAGACCGGTATCAGCAGAGCCGAGCAGAGGATGAAGGCCGTCACGACCAGTCGACCGGTGGGCACGGCACGGATCAGTCGCTGGGCGAACGGGGCTCCGACCAGCATCCCGGCTGCCATCACCGAGTCGATGAGACCGATCCGCCAGGTCGGCACGCCGCGGTGCTGCAGGGTGAGGGTGATGCCGACGTACAGCGCCGACAGGCCGGCGTTGACGCAGATCAGCGCCGGGATGATCCGCCGCAGCAATGGATTGCGCACCACCAGGGTGAACCCCGCAAGGGCCTGCGGCAGCCAGCCGGTCGGGTCCCCGGGCCGATCGGCCCGGGGCTGACGGTTCGGCCTCAGGTCGGCGCGGATGAGACAGGTGCACAGGATCTGCAGCAGCGACCCGAGGGCGGCGGTCAGGAAGGGCAGCGCGTAGGACAGGCCCATCAGCAGGCCGGACAGCGGCGGTGCGGCGAGGCTGATGGCCCCGTCGCGACCCTGGTTCGAGGCGACCGCCCGTGGCAGCTCCTCGGAGCTGACGACAGATTTGAGGGCGGCATCTGCCGCAGCTGCGAACAACCCGCTGACGGTCCCCGAGGCGACGCCTATCAGGTAGAGCACCGCAACACTGAGGGCACCGGTCCACCACGCGACGGCGGCCCCGGCGTATACCACCAGCCGGAGCACCCCCGAGACCATGAGGGAGGTCCGGCGGTCCCAGCGGTCGACCAGCACGCCGCCGGGCACCATCGCCACCATCGAGACCACCGTGGAGACCGTCGCGACCAGCCCCGCCTGGCTGAAGGAGCCGGTCACCGCATAGGCGATGAGAGTCATGGCGAATCCGCGGATCGCGCTGCCGAACTGCCAACTGGTGTCGGCTGCGAGCCAGGCGAGGTAGTCCCGATTGCTGCGCAGGGCTGTGGAGGCGGCGGCGCCTGTGACGGTGGTCATGGGTCCACGATAGATTCACAAGAATCATTGCGCAAGAACTATTGCGTAACCTTCGGGGGCGACAGGTCGCGGTAGCCTGTTGGGCCATGACGGATGCAACACTGCGGTCAATCCGGGTTAGGTTCGATGCCGGGGCGGACAGCTACGACTCGTCGGCGATGCACCGGGCGCTGGCGCACGAGGTGGCCTCTTTCGTGGATCCGGGCCGGGGAAGTGCAGTACTTGATGTTGCGACCGGTACCGGTCTGGTGCTGAGGGCACTGGCCCAACTCTGTCCGGATGGAGGACTGCAGATGGCCGGCATCGACATCTCACCCCGGATGCTCGAGGTGGCGCGCAGACACCTTCCCCATGCCGCCCTCGCCGTGGGTGATGCTGCTGCTCTGCCGTTCGCTACCGATTCCTTCGATCTGGTCACCTGCGTGGCCGCGCTGCATCTCATCCCCGACGTCCCGGCGATGACCGACGAGTGCGCCCGGGTGCTGAGATCAGGTGGCCGTGTGGTGACGGCGACCTTCGTCGCCTCCGACCCCGTCGGGCACGGTCGCCCGAATCCGGCTCGGGAGCGTTTCGACAGCCTCGACAAGACCGCGGCGGCCCTCGGGCCATCCGGTTTCGAAGCGGTCCGGCACCGCATCTTCCGGCACGGGAAGGACGCCGTTCTCATCGCAGAGTGGAGCTGCTCCCGATGAACCGCAGAGGAGTGTGACCTCAGCCGTCGAGGTCGACACCGGCCTGCCTGGCCTGGCCGACCAGCTCGAGGAGGGCCGACGGGTCGGAGAGGTAGCCGTCCAGCCAGGGCGCCAGGGTCTCCAGGATGGAGCGGTCGCCTCTGGCCGAGAACATCGTCGGGGTCGCGACGAGCTCGAGCTCGGATGCCTGGGGGAATGCGTACTCCACCAGGCTCGCCCAGAACTGACCAGTGGGTCGATGGCCGTCCTGGGCGATCGTCTCGGCGACCTGGTGCCGGGCGACATCGATGTTCACCGAGGAACCACCGTCGTAGTCGGTCACTGTGATGGGATCAGTCTCACTCATGACTCCATCGATACCAGCCCGGGGGTCGCGCAGCAGTGAGGTCTCACCGGGACTGCCGGCCGCCAGTGGCTGCGGTACGCAGCTTCAGCCGGGCTGGAAACAGGGATAGCCGGGCAGCGCCTGGTCCCATCCCCATGCCGAGACGGCCGTCTCGGCGGCCTGCTCGCACAGTCCGGCGAGCACCGGGGTGGCCGCCGCGGACTGGTCGGCGGCCGACCGCCACAGGCTCACCAACCGGGCGCGCCCACCAGAGAACCTGCCCGGGTCCTCGCGCCGCAGCAGCGGTTCCAGGGTGAGCTCGGTCATCTGAAGGGCGACGCTCATCGCGGCCAGCCCGGTCATCCGGTCCAGGTCGGGATCGTCCAGCAGATCGGCCAGCCCGTCGTGGGCTCCGGCGAACCCTGCGATCACCGCCTGCTGGAACTCCCCGGGAGTCGCCGCGAGCAGCCCGCTGGCCGGCCATGGCGTCATCAGATTGAGCAGATCCACCGCGATGTGGTGGTAGGAGGCCGCCTCGTAGTCGATCGCGCGAACCCTCCCGTCGGCGCCGATCATGAGATTGTCCGGGGCCGGATCGGCCTGGCTGCAGACCCGTCGGCCCTCGACGCCGGCCAGCTCGGCCAGTGTCTGGACCTCCTGGCCGGACGCCGCCACGCCGGCTGCAGGGATCCTCAGCGCCTCGCACAGCCTGGCCTGCCCCCGTTCCGGCAGCCGGGGGGAGGCCGGCCCGCCGGCGCTGCGAGACCCCGGGTCGGCCTGGCGCACCAGTTCGGTGAACCGCCCCACGGCGGTCCGGGAGGCCGCCAGCGCCCGGGCCGAGTCCCGACCCCAGGCCCAGGCGGCCGCCAGGGCGGCGCTGGCGTCGGAACCCGCCAGCAGATCTGCCAGCGAGGGTCCGGATCCCAGATCCTCCATCACCACCACACCGGCATCCAGATCGGCGGCCAGCAGACCCGGCGCCCCGGGGATCGCGGCCAGCCCGGCCCATTCCCGAACGGCCCCGAATCCTCCGGAGTTGTGCGCCATCGCCCGCGACCGGAAGCACTTGGCGACCACCGTGCGGTCACCACCGGTGGCGGTGGTCGGCCCGTCCACCCAGCAGCGGGCCACCGTCGTCCTGATTCCCTCGCGCAGCACCCGGTTCACCGACAACTCGGTGCCCAGCGCGAACGCGGCGTCATCGACCCAGCCAACACCCATGGGTGATATTTCATCACGACTCGAGTTGGCCCATCACCGCTAGAATCGGGCTGTCAGATCGTTTCCCGTCCAGGCCAGCTTTTTTCAGGAGAGAACCCTGAGTACCTCAACCCGCCAGCACGACGTCAACCAGCCGGATCAGCCAGACTCATCGTCGTCGAGTCTGTCGGCCAACCTCGGGACCCGCACGTTCACCGTGCCGGCCTCGGTGCCGATGGTCTCCCTGGTCGGCCCCGGGGACGAGTACCTCCGGCGCCTGGAGGACTCCCTGGAGGCCGAGATTTTGGTGCGCGGAAACCAGGTCGGCCTGTCGGGTACCGCTGCTCAGATCAGCGACGCCACCGAGGTGCTCACCGAACTGGTCACCATCATCCGCACCGGGCACGGGCTGTCCGAGGATGATGTCGACCGGGTGGTCTCGATGGCTCGCCAGGGCCAGGGCCCGGCCGAGATCATGACCGCCGACATCCTCACCAACCGCGGCCGGACGATCCGCCCCAAGACGCTGAACCAGAAGCGCTACGTGGACGCCATCGACTCCCACACGGTGGTCTTCGGGATCGGACCGGCCGGCACCGGAAAGACCTACCTGGCGATGGCCAAGGCCGTGCAGGCCCTGCAGAACAAGGCCGTCAGCCGGATCATCCTCACCCGCCCCGCGGTGGAGGCCGGCGAGCGGATCGGTTTCCTGCCCGGCACCCTCTCGGAGAAGATCGATCCGTACCTGCGCCCCCTCTACGACGCCCTGCGCGACATGGTCGACCGCGACACCGTGCCCCGGCTGCTCGCCGCCGGCACCGTCGAGGTGGCGCCACTGGCCTACATGAGGGGCCGCACCCTCAACGACGCCTTCATCATCCTCGACGAGGCCCAGAACACCTCCCCCGAGCAGATGAAGATGTTCCTCACCCGGCTGGGCTTCGGATCCAAGGTGGTGGTGACCGGCGACGTCACCCAGGTCGACCTGCCCGGCGGGGTGACCAGCGGGCTGAGACTGGTCCAGGGAATCCTGGACGGCATCGACGACATCGCATTCTGCAATCTCACCAGCCACGATGTGGTCCGCCACCGGCTGGTCGGCAGGATCGTGGCCGCCTACGACCAGTACGACGCCGTGCGGGAACGCGAGCTGAAGCACCACGAGGCCGGTGACCGGCGTCCCCGCAGGAATGGTGGCAACCGGCCCGGGAGGACGCGATGATCGACATCAACAACGAGTCGGGGCGCGAGGCCGACGAGAAGGGGCTGGTGGCGCTGGCCGCCTTCGCGATGAATCGGCTGCGGATCCACCCCGACGCCGAGCTGTCGATCCTGCTGGTCGACGAGGCCACCATGGAGAGCTATCACCAGAAGTTCATGGGGCTGCCGGGACCGACCGATGTGCTCAGCTTCCCGATGGACGAGCTGCGCGCTCCCGGCGATGACGAGAGCGAGCCGAACGGCGTGCTGGGAGACATCGTGCTGTGCCCTGAGGTGACCGCGGGCCAGGCCGCCGAGAACGGCCGCACCCCCGACGGGGAGGCCGAGTACCTGCTCATCCACGGACTGCTGCACCTGCTGGGCCACGACCACGCGGAGCCCGAGGAGAAGCGAGTGATGTTCGGGCTCAATGACGAGATCATCAGCTCCTGGGAGATGGCCCGTCACTCGGACAGCACCCGATGAGCGAAGCCCAGTGGGTGGAGTTGGCGGTCGCGCTGATTCTGGCGGTGGTCGCCTTCCTGGTGGCGGCCTGCGAGGCCGCCCTCCAGCACATGTCGGTCAGCCGGGCCGAGGAGTCGGCCTCTGACGGTAGACGCAGCTCCGCCCGGGTGCTGACGATGGCCCAGGACCCGGCTCGTTTCGTCAACTCCGCGATGGTGGTGCGGATCAGCTGCGAGGTCACCACCATCGTCCTGGTCGCCCACTGCCTGTTCCCGCACTTCGGCTCGGCCTGGGAACGGGTCGTGGTGGTCTCGGCGATCATGCTGGTGGTCAGCTACATCCTGTGGGGGGTCGCCCCGCGCACCCTCGGCAAACAGCACGACGCCACCGTGTGCCGGCTCTTCGGGCGGATCTGGCTGGTCACCGCGACGGTGCTGCGGCCGCTGGTGGCAGCCTTCATCGCAGTCGGCAATGCCGTGACGCCGGGGCGCGGATTCGCCGAGGGTCCGTTCACCACCGAGGCCGAGTTGCGCGACATGGTCGACTACGCCGAGGCCTCCGATCTCATCGAGGCCGACGAGCGCCAGATGATCCACTCGGTCTTCGAGCTGGGAGACACCTACCTGCGCGAGGTGATGGTGCCGCGTACCGACGTCGTCTTCATCGAGCAGGACAAGACCCTGCGCCAGGCGATCTCGCTGGCACTGCGGTCGGGATTCTCCCGGCTGCCGGTGGTGGGGCAGAGCCTCGATGACATCCAGGGCATCATCTATCTCAAGGATCTGGCCCGCCGGGTCCAGGACAATCCGGACGGACAGCGCGTCGAGAAGGTCTCCCTGGTGATGCGCGAGGCGGTCTACGTCCCCGACTCCAAGCCGATCGACGACGTGCTGCGCGAGATGCAACGGGACCGCAACCACATCGTCATCGTGGTCGACGAGTTCGGCGGCACGGCCGGGCTGGCGACCATCGAGGACATCGTCGAGGAGATCGTCGGCGAGATCGTCGACGAGTACGACCCCGAGCCGGCCGAGACCGAGGAGATCGAGCCCGGACTGTTCCGGGTCTCCTCGCGGATGCCGGTCGGGGATCTGGCCGAGCTGTTCGACATCAAGGCCGATGACGAGGACGTCGACACCGTCGGCGGGCTGATGGCCAAGGAGCTCTCGGTGGTCCCGGTCCCCGGTGCCTCGGTGGTCTGGGAGGGCGTCGAGATCACCGCCGAGAAGGCGACCGGACGGCGTCACCAGGTCGACACCTACCTGGTACGCCAGGTGCCCGCGGCCGACGAGGAGGAGAATGACGAGGATGATGATGACTGAGACCCCCGATGAACCCGCCGAGGATCTGCCGACGCCGTCGTTGGCCGATCTGATGGCCGGCGAGGAGGACGACCTCTCCGACGCCGACTACGTGGCCTCGCGGGTCGCCGAGGCCACCCGGCCCGGATTCCACTCCGGCTTCGTGTGCTTCGTGGGACGGCCCAATGCCGGCAAGTCCACCCTCACCAATGCCCTGGTCGGTGCCCGGATCGCGATCGCCACCGACAAGCCGGAGACCACCCGGCATGTCATCCGCGGGGTGGTGAGTACCGAGGACGCCCAACTGGTGGTCATCGACACCCCCGGACTGCACAAGCCCCGCACCCTGCTGGGCGAGAGACTCAACGACCTGGTGCGCGGCACCTGGTCGGAGGTCGATGTGATCGGCGTCTGTCTGCCCTGCAATCAGCGGATCGGGCCCGGCGACACCTTCCTGGTGCGCCAGATCGCTGAGCTGGGGCACCGCCCGGCGCTGGTGGCGGTGGCCACCAAGTCCGATCTGGTCTCCGACTCGCGTCTGATGGAGCACCTGGCCTCGATCACCGCACTGGAGGATGAGCTGGGGGTGCACTTCGAGCACATCGTGCCCTGCTCGGCGGTGGCCGGGGAGCAGGTCGATGAGCTGCGCGAGACCCTCATCTCGCTGCTGCCCGAGGGACCCGCCTACTACCCCGAGGGGGAGATCACCGAGGAGCCGACCGAGACCCTGGTCGCCGAGCTGATCCGCGAGGCCGCGCTGGACGGGGTCCGGGAGGAACTGCCGCACTCCATCGCGGTGGAGATCGTCGAGATGGGCGAGCGCCCGGATCGTCCTGCCGACCGCCCGCTGCTGGACGTGGTCGCCTCCCTGATCGTCGAGCGGGAGTCCCAGAAGGGGATCATGATCGGCCACAAGGGGGCTCACATCAAGCAGGTCGGGACCGATGCCAGGGCCCAGATCACGGCACTGCTGGGGACCCCGGTGCACCTGGATCTCCAGGTGAAGGTCCTCAAGGACTGGCAGTCCGACCCCAAGTACCTCAACCGGCTGGGGTTCTGATCCTCACAGGCCCGATCCTCACAGCCCAAGTCCTCACAGCCCAAGTCCTCACAGCATGGAGTGGCTGATCAGACCTCCGGCGATGGTGAGGGTGGCGAGGGTCGAACCCAGCTCCTGGCCATGGGTGGTGAAGGGGTCGACATCGAGGGCCACCAGATCCGCGCGGCCGCCCGGACGGACGGCGCTGACGCCGCCGGTGGAGGCCAGCAGCGCCTCGCTGAGAGTGATCGCCTGGTCCAGGTGCCAGCCGGGACGCCGGTCGGCGGTGCGCTCCACCGCCACCCGGATCGCCAGCCAGGGATCGACCGGGGAGACCGGGGCGTCAGAACCCATCAGCAGCCGGGCGCCGGCGTCCAGCAGGTCCCGATAACGGAAGCTGAGGTGCGGCTGGTCGGCCCACACGACGTCGGTGGTGTCCCGGTCGTCGACCAGGTGGGCCGGCTGGATGCTGGCGGCCACCCCCAGCTCGGCGAACCTCGGCAGGTCGGCGTCGTCGACCAGCTGGGCGTGCTCCAGGGTGCCGGTGGCTCCGGTGCGGGCGAAGGCGTCCAGCACGGTGTGCACCGCCAGGTTCCCGATGGCGTGCACGGCGGGTCGCAGTCCGGCAACCCGGGCCCGGGTCATCAACGACTCCAGTTCCCCGGGAGGTATCGAGTCCACCCCGTTGCCCTGCGGGCCGACCGCACCCTGGTAGGGCGCCCGGCACCACGCCGAGCGACTGGAGATCGATCCGTCGACGATGATCTTGAGCGGCCCCATCTCCACCATCGAACCGGCAGCCGCCGACTGTCCGGTGGCCAGATGCCGCCCGGAGGCCTCCTGGAGTCTGGGCGGGTAGACGGCTACCTGCACCCACATCGGGCAGCGTCCGGCGGCCTGCCTGGCCAGCCACAGGTCGGTACTGCTGGAGAACTCCATGTCGCGGATCCCGACCACGCCACGGGCGGCCGCGGCGCGGCAGCACTCGTCCAACCAGCGGTCCAGGGTCCGGGGGGAGACCTGCGCCAGCCGGATCTGGGCGGTGAAGGAATCGGCCTCGGTGAGGAAGCCGGGCCGGTCGGACATTCCCAGACGCTCCAGCGCGGCCGTGTTGCACCAGGTGGAGTGCAGATCCGCCGAGACGATGGCGACCGGCCGGGAGCCCGTCACGGCGTCCAGATCCGCGGCGCTGGGATTGGCCGGCCAGCGGGAGGCACGCAGACCGAATCCCTGGATGATGCCGTCCCCGTCCGACTCGGCGATGGCATCCAGCTGTGTGGCGATCTCGGCCAGGATCTCCTCGGGTCGGGCGGTCTGGGAGACCTTCAGACGCCGTGAGGCCAGCGCCCACTGACCGGCATGGACGTGCTGGTCCCACAGTCCTGGAATCACCGGCCTGCCCGCCAGGTCGATGACCTCGACATCGGGCCCGCCGAGGGGCTTCCCACCGGCGGGATGCACGGACTCGACCCGGTCGCCGCGGATCATGATGTCGCAGGGGGAGCCGGGGACCCCGGTGTGAAGATCGAGCAGTCGCGCCCGATGGAGGAGCATCGCCACGGGGTAGATATTGCCACTGACGAGCGGGCCCCGGAGCCGGCCAGAACTCGGCCCCCCGGTCGACGGCACGCCGGGTGATACCATGTCGCCCGTGGCGCGTGTTCTCCTGCTTAGCCGCCGCAGCGGGGCCCGTTGACGGGTAGCCCCCTCGCTGCGGGTATTCCGGCTGCCCATTCGAAGCTCAGCAGCTTCCCCGTCCAGCCCATTCAGGAGTTCCCGATGACCCGTCCACAGCCTGCACCCTGCCAGCTGACCTCACCGATGCCGGTCGGCCGTTACAAGCCTTTCGTGCCCCAGCCGCTGCCCGACCGCCGCTGGCCCGACAAGACCCTCGACAAGGCCCCCAGGTGGCTGTCGACCGACCTGCGCGACGGGAATCAGGCGCTCATCGACCCGATGACCGTCTCCCGCAAGATCCGGATGTTCAACCTGCTGATCGCGATGGGTTACAAGGAGATCGAGGTCGGATTCCCGTCGGCATCCCAGACCGAGTACGACTTCGTGCGCAAGCTGATCGAGGAGGACCTGGTCCCCGAGGACGTCACCATCTCGGTGCTGACCCAGGCCCGTGAGGATCTCATCCGGCGCACCGCCCAGAGCCTGGTCGGCGCCCACCGCGCCACCATCCACATGTACAACGCGACCGCCGAGCTGTTCCGCCGGGTGGTCTTCCACGTCAACGAGCAGCAGTGCATCGATCTGGCCCACCGCGGCACCGAGTGGGTCGTCCAGTACGCCGAGAAGTACCTCGGCGATGTCGAGTTCGGCTACGAGTACTCCCCGGAGATCTTCACCCAGACCCCCACCGACTTCGCCCTGGAGGTGTGCCACTCGGTGATGGACGTCTGGCAGCCCAGTGAGGACCGCGAGATCATCCTCAACCTGCCGGCCACCGTGGAGATGAGCACTCCCAACACCTACGGCGACCAGATCGAGTACTTCTGCCGCCACATCCGCGACCGTCAGCACGTCTGCGTCTCGGTGCACCCCCACAATGACCGCGGCACCGGTGTGGCGGCCGCCGAGTTCGCCCAGATGGCCGGCGCCGACCGGGTCGAGGGATGCCTGTTCGGACACGGCGAGCGGACCGGCAATGTCGACCTGGTCACGCTGGGCATGAATCTGTTCAGCCAGGGGGTGGATCCGAGGATCGACTTCTCCGACATGCCACGGATCCGCCGCACCGTGGAGTACTGCACCGGGCTGCCGGTGCCGGCCCGCCAGCCCTACTCCGGGGACCTGGTCTTCACGGCCTTCTCCGGTTCCCACCAGGACGCGATCAAGAAGGGCCTGGAGGATCTGCAGCGTGTCGCTGCCGAGCAGGGCGTCGACGAGCGCGAGGTGACCTGGCAGGCCCCCTACCTGGCCGTCGACCCCCACGACATCGGTCGCACCTACGAGGCGGTCATCCGGGTCAACAGCCAGTCCGGCAAGGGTGGAATGGCCTATCTCATGAAGACCGAGCACCAGGTCGACCTGCCCCGACGTCTCCAGATCGAGTTCTCGAAGTCGGTCCAGCTGCTCACCGACGAGGAGGCCCGCGAGATCAGCCACGACGAGATCTGGCAGCTGTTCTCCCGGGAGTACCTGCACACCAGCGGCATCGAGTTGGCCTCCCGCGATTTCGCCACCCGGTCGGGTCTCCACGAGCTCACCGCGAGGATCAGCGTCAATGGCGAGCAGTGCACCGTCACCGGTGAGGGAAATGGTGCGGTCTCGGCCTTCGTCGACGCCCTGGAGTCCCTGGGTGTGGTGGTCCAGGTGCTGGACTACTCGGAGCACGCGATGACCTCCGGGGGCACGGCGAAGGCGGTGGCCTACGTCGAGTGCGAGATCGGCGACGGTGAGTCCAGCCAGATCCTGTGGGGGGTCGGTATCGACTCCGACATCACCGAGGCCTCTCTCAAGGCCATCATCAGTGCGGTGAACCGCTCTGAGGCCAGGATCCGTCCCGAGCAGAAGGTGGGATCCTCCCGCAGCTGAGGGTCGGATCTCCCGGCGGAACCGAGGGTTGGCTCCCCCCAGAGCTGAATGCAGGGCATTGTCCGCGCGAGCCGCATGTCGTGTACTTGCAACGCGGGTGCCCTATTCTCTGAAGTCAGATTCATCACAGCACAATGAAAAGAGCCGCACATGAGGGTTCCACTGGGGACAAATGCACCGATCAGCCGTCGTCGTCTGCTGGGCCTGGGCCTTGCGACCGGGGCCACTACCTTCCTGGCGGCATGTTCCTCCGACAGCTCGACCCCCTCCTTGCCGGGCGGCAGCGCCTCGAGCGGCGGCGGCGCTCAGAGCTTCGCGGACATCATCAAGGCAGGGCCGACGGCTGCGGCCTCCGACGTCTCGGGTAACTC
Source organism: Acidipropionibacterium thoenii DSM 20276 (assembly GCF_000423445.1). Taxonomy (GTDB): domain Bacteria; phylum Actinomycetota; class Actinomycetes; order Propionibacteriales; family Propionibacteriaceae; genus Acidipropionibacterium; species Acidipropionibacterium thoenii. The sequence continues at coordinate 372,421 of NZ_KE384019.1, forward strand.
ATGGGCCAATCAGGTCAGGAGTTCCGGGGCGTTGCGCTGGGGAGGCACGACCACCTCCTCGCTGTTCAGCCTCAAGGATCCCTCGACGGGCGCGATCACCGGTTTCGATGCCGGCATCGTCCAGCTGCTGTCGCGCTACATCTTCGGCGGCGACGATCCGATGTCGACGGTCAAGCTGACCGAGGTCACCGTCGACACCCGCGAGACGCTGCTCGAGAACAAGTCGGTGGACATCGTGGTGGCCACCTACTCGATCACCGATGAGCGCAAGACGAAGATCTCCTATGCCGGCCCGTACTACACCTCCGGGGTGGGGATCGCGGTGAAGAGCGGTGTCACCGACATCAAGTCGGTCGACGATCTCACCGGCAAGGTGCTCGTCACCCAGTCCAACTCGACCGGCCTGGCGGCCATCAAGGAGCACGTCAAGAACCCCAAGCAGGTGCTCACCTTCTCCGGTAACGCCGAGTGCCAGGCCGCGGTGGTCCAGGGCCGCGCCGATGCCTACGTCAACGACCAGTCCCTGTTGTTCGCCGCATCCAAGCAGAAGGGCCAGATCGAGGTCGTCGGCGAGCCCTTCACCACCGATCCCTACGGCATCGGCGTCACCAAGGGTGAGACCGATGCGGTGAGCTTCATCAACGGCTTCCTCAAGAAGATCGAGGACGACGGGTCCTGGAAGAAGCTGTGGAGCTATTCCTTCGCTGCTCTGCAACAGGGTGGTGCGCCGACTCCTCCTGCGATCGGGGCTTGATGAATTTCGCGATCATCGGCCAGTACGGCGGCCTGATCGTCCACGGGATACTGCTCACCATCGCGCTGGGGGTGCTGGGGTTCCTCGGCGCGATGGTGGTGGGCACCCTGATGGCCGTCTGCCGGATCTCACCCATCCCTCCGCTGCGGGGCCTCGGTGCGGTCTATGTCGAGATCTTCCGCAACATTCCGTTGCTCAGTCTTCTCATCCTGATGGTCTTCGGGCTGCCGGATGCCGGGCTGGAGATGTCGCTGTTCTGGTGTGCGGTGGTCGCGATCGTGTTGTCCAGTGGGGCATTCGTGTGTGAGACGGTCCGCTCCGGGGTCAACTCCGTCGGGATCGGCCAGATCGAGGCCAGCCGGGCGATCGGGATGTCCTTCGGACAGGTGCTGCGCTTGGTCGTGCTTCCCCAGGCGCTGTCGAGGATGATCCAGCCCCTCACCAATATCTTCATCGGCACCATGCTGGGCTCCTCCCTGGCGGCTGCGATCGGCTTGGACGAGCTCACCAACGTCACCCAGCAGATCAACGTCCTCACCGCGGAGGCGGTGCTGACCTTCCTCATCGCGGGCCTGGTCTACCTGGTGCTCTGCCTGCTGATCGGAGCGGCCGGCGGCTGGTTGGACCGGCGACTGAGGGCCTCGGTGGGAGCGGGTGGACGACGATGAGCGCTGCCGTGAAGGACTCCGATCTCTTCTTCGACGTCCCCGGGCCGCGGGGCCGGCGGCGGATTCAGATCTGGTCGGTGGTGACCTCGCTGGCACTGGCCGCACTGGTCGTCGGCGCGCTGGTGCAGTTCGCCGGCCACGGGCAGCTCGAGGCCCAGAAGTGGCGCCCCTTCCTCACTCCCGGGTACCTCAACTTCCTGTGGATCGGCCTGAAGGGGACCCTGGCGGCGACCGGCATCGCGATGCTGGTGGCATTTCCGCTGGCCCTGGTGCTGGCCCTGCTGCGGATCTCCCGCAACCGGGTCGTCTCGGCCCTGGCCACCGGATGGATCGAGTTCTTCCGCGCCATTCCGATGCTGCTCATCGTCTACGCCTTCCTGCTCTTCCTGCCGCGTCAGCCGATCGGACTGGATCTTCCGCTGTTCTGGAAGCTCGTGGTCCCGATGATCATCACATCCTCGGCCACTACCGCCGAGATCTTCCGTTCGGGGATCCTGGCCGTGGACCACGGGCAGACCGAGGCGGCGTTGTCGATCGGGTTCACCGACGCGGCGACTATGCGGGTGGTGATCCTGCCCCAGGCCATCCGACTGGTGGTGCCCTCCCTCATCAACGCCCTCATCAGCCTGCTGAAGGACTCCACCCTCGGGTACGTGGTCTCCTATCCGGAGCTCACCCAGCAGGGCAAGGTCATCACGACCTACACCGGGCTCATGATTCAGACATACATCGTGGTGGCGGTGATCTATGTCATCATCAACATGATCCTGTCGCGGGTGGCCTCCTACCTCGACGTCAGGATGCATCGGCGGGCCGCGGCGGCCGTCGGACCCCTGGAGTCAGACGAGGCCGCCGAGCTCGACACGTTCGCGACCAGTGGCATCGGCGAGAGGATCACCTGATAGATGTGCCGGATGTTCGGATTCCTGACCGATCGGCCCAGGTCGGTGGCAGTGGCCGCAGGCTCGGACCTGCGCACCTTCCACGATCTGGGTGTGATTCACCACGACGGATGGGGGATTGCCGCCTGGGACGGCCAGCGGGCCAAGGTGCACCACAATCCGGAGCCGGTGATGGAGTCGAAGTCCTTCTGGCCGCTCGTCCAGGCACTGCGGACCGATCAGGCGCTGTTCCATCTGCGGCTGGCCACCGAGGGCCTGGCGGTCCGCGAGGAGAACTGCCACCCATTCATCGCGGGCAACGTGTGTTTCGCCCACAATGGCCAGTTCGACAAGACTCCTGAGATTGTCTCGGAGGTCACCACCACCTGCGACTACCGGCCGCGCGGGACCACCGATTCGGAGCTGTACTTCGCCCTGGTGCTGCGCAACCATGACCGGGGGCTGCCCTGGCCGGACGCCATTCAGGATGCTGCCCGCACCATCCTGGCGCTGGTTCCGGCAGGCCGGATCTGGGCCCTGGACTGCATGCTGGGCACCGAGGAGGCCTTCTACGCCTTCAGTCTGGCCTTCCCCGAGCTGGTGCCCGACCGCCCTGAGGGCTACTATGACCTGCACTTCCTGGCCAGCGAGGACAGCGGCGGACGCTCGGTGAGGATCTCCTCGCAGGGCCCGGAGTCGCCGAAGTGGCAGCTGCTGGCCCAGCGCACCGTGCTGCGTATCGAACGCGGCTCGCTGGCGATGTCGACGACGCCGTGGCGCCGTTCGGCTCACCGGGCCCGCAGCCACCAGGAGTTCGCCTCCCAGCGTTCCTACCCGTGATGGGCGGGGTCCGGCACCGGTTCGGAGGCCACCGCGCCACCGAACCGCCGGTCGCGTTTCGCGTACTCCATCACCGCGGCCCACAGATCGCGGCGGTCGACATCGGGCCACAGCACATCTGAGAACACCATCTCGGCATAGGCCGACTGCCACAACAGGAAGTTCGAGGTGCGCTGCTCCCCCGAGGACCTCCAGAACAGGTCCACATCGGGGACCTCGGGCTCATCGAGGTGGGTGCGGAAGGTCTTCTCGGTGATGTGATCGGGATCCATCCGACCCTCGGCGACCTGCCGGGCGATGTCGCGCACCGCGTCGACGATCTCCGCTCGGCCGCCGTAGTTGACGCAGAACTGCAGGGTCAGGACGGTGTTGTCGGCGCTCTGGGCCTCGATCTCCTCCAGCTCCTTGATGACCGATCGCCACAGCTTGGGACGGCGTCCCGCCCACCGGACCTTGACCCCCATGGCGTCGAGCTCGTCGCGGCGCCGGTGCAGCACATCGCGGTTGAAACCCATCAACCAGCGCACCTCCTGGGGCGAGCGCCGCCAGTTCTCGGTGGAGAAGGCGTAGGCCGAGATGTAGGGGATGCCCATCTCGATGGCTCCTGCGACGACATCGAGCAGAGCCGCCTCGCCGCGGGCATGGCCATCGGTGCGTCTGAGTCCGCGCTGCCTGGCCCATCGTCCGTTGCCATCCATCACGATGGCGACATGGCGGGGGATCAGGGCGGCAGGAAGCTGCGGTGGCCTGGCACCGGAGGGGTGGGGCAGGGGGCCCCGCTTGGGCGGGCGTGGATGGGTGCTGGCGGCCATGACCGTCACGCTACTAGTTGCCGACCCGGCATCGCCGGATGGGCGCCGGGTCGCGGTTGTGGTGCGGCGAGGGACAATGGGAGCATGCCCAGCTACCGAGACCGCGCCGTCGTGCTGCGGACCTACAAGCTCGGCGAGGCGGACCGGATCATCAGCATGCTGACCCGCGATCACGGCAAGGTGCGGGCGGTGGCCCGCGGGGTGCGGCGTACCTCCAGCAAGTTCGGCGGCAGACTGGATCCCTTCAACCGTGTCGACATCCAGCTGGCGGTGGGGCGCAGCCTGGACGTCGTCGTCCAGGTGGAGACGCTGCGCTCCTACTCCGCGCCGTTGAGACTGGACTACCCGCTGTTCACCGCGGCCGAGGTGATGGTCGAGACCGCTGATCACCTGGTCCCGGTGGAGAAGGAACCCGCCCCGACCCAGTACCGGCTGCTCGCCGGAGCGCTGCGCACTCTGGGCGAGGGGACGCCGGACGGGGCGCGGCCGGCCACCATGGTGCTGGACTCCTACCTGCTGCGCTCATTGTCGGTGGCCGGCTACGCTCCCGACCTGTCCGACTGCGTGAGGTGCGGGACGCCGGGGCCCCATCCGGGCTTCTCTCCCAGCCTGGGCGGGGTGGTCTGTGCCGACTGCCAGCCGCCCGGGACCCCGCATCCCAATCCGGAGACCATCCAGTACATGGGTTCACTGCTGTCCGGGGACTGGCCGGCAACCAGGTCGGTGGCGCCGGTGCGCGTGCGGGAGGCCGCCGGGTTGATCTCGGCCTTCGTCTCCTGGCACATGGAGCGCGGGCTGAGGTCGTTGCGGTTGATGGACCGCCAGGACTAGCGGACCAGCGGGTGGTCCCGGTCGCGCGCCAGGATGGGACCAGTGGGCCCCGGGTGGCACCAGCCGCCGGCGCGGGCACTGCAGGGGCGTGTCAGAGGACGATCTGGCAACGAGCCACCCGTTGGGCGACCCGTGCCGCTCGAATCTCAGGCCTTCTGACCGGAGCACTGGGCGCACAGGCCGAACAGCTCCAGCTCATGGCCGGTCTCGGTGAACCCGTAGCGGGATCCGATCTCCCTGGCCCAGTCCTCGATGGTCTCCTCCTGGCCGATCTCGACGACCTTGCCGCACTGACGGCAGACCAGGTGGTGGTGGTGAACCGGGGAGCAGCGCCGGTATGCCATCTCGCCGTCCTCGGCTCGAATGGCGTCCAGCTCACCCTCCTCGCCCATCGTCTGAAGGTTGCGGTAGACGGTGGCCAGGCCCACCTTGACACCGCGCTGGACGAGCTGGTCGTGGACCTGCTGGGCGGTGAGGAAGGAGTCCTCGGTGTCGAACAGCTCATTGATGGCGACACGCTGCCGGGTGGTGCGCCTGGCCGGGCTCGACACTGGGCTTGACACGGTCATCACCTCTGAAGTGGACAGCAGAACACCGTCAATGTAGCGCGGCGGGGCCCCAGGATCACGTGGTCGGCGGGTGCGGGTCCGGCGGAAGGTGATTCAGCCGACACCTGAAGCCGGTATTGTGAGTCCCTGCGTGAGCACCAGCCTGGTGTCACGTCCATGAGGACTTGGAAGAAAGGGAAGGCCTTGGCCTCCGCCAGCACTCTCGACAATGTCATCAACCTCTGCAAGCGTCGGGGCTTCGTGTTCCCCTGCGGAGAGATCTACGGCGGCTCTCGCGCCGCATGGGACTACGGTCCATTCGGCGTCGAGCTCAAGGAGAACATCAAGCGCCAGTGGTGGCGGTCGATGGTCACCAGCCGCGACGACATCGTGGGCCTGGACTCCTCCATCATCCTGCCGAAAGAGGTGTGGGTCGCCTCCGGCCACGTCGGCGTGTTCACCGATCCGTTGACCGAGTGCCTGTCCTGCCACAAGCGGCTGCGCGCCGATCAGCTCCAGGAGATGTACGCCAACAAGCACGACATCGCCGATCCCGACTCCGTCAAGCTGTCCGAGGTCAACTGCCCCAACTGCGGTACCAAGGGCCAGTGGACCGAGCCCCGCGACTTCAACATGATGCTGAAGACCTACCTCGGCCCCGTCCAGGACGAGGCAGGGCTGCACTACCTGCGCCCCGAGACCGCCCAGGGCATCTTCATCAACTTCCAGAACGTGGTCACCAGCGCCCGCAAGAAGCCGCCTTTCGGCATCGCGCAGACCGGCAAGTCCTTCCGCAATGAGATCACCCCGGGGAACTTCATCTTCCGCACCCGGGAGTTCGAGCAGATGGAGATGGAGTTCTTCGTGGTGCCCGGCACCGACGAGGACTGGCACGAGTACTGGATCAACCACCGCACCGACTGGTACGTGGACCTGGGCATCGAGCGCGACAACCTGCGCCACTACGAACACCCCAAGGAGAAGCTCTCCCACTACTCCAAGCGGACCGTCGACATCGAGTACAAATTCGGTTTCGTCGGCTCCGACTGGGGCGAGTTGGAGGGCATCGCCAATCGCACCGACTTCGACCTCAAGACCCACTCCGAGCACTCCGGCAAGGACCTGTCCTACTTCGACCAGAAGGAGAACAAGCGCTACCTGCCCTACGTCATCGAGCCGGCCGCCGGCCTGACGAGGTCCCTGATGGCCTTCATGGTCGACGCGTACACCGAGGACGAGGCTCCCAACACCAAGGGTGGGGTCGACAAGCGCACCGTGCTCAAGCTCGATCCGCGGCTCTCTCCGGTCAAGGCCGCCGTGCTGCCGCTGAGCCGCAACTCCGACCTGTCGCCGAAGGCCCGCGATCTGGCCGCCACGCTGCGCAGGCACTGGAACGTCGACTTCGACGACGCCCAGGCGATCGGCAAGCGCTATCGCCGCCAGGACGAGATCGGCACCCCGTTCTGCATCACCGTCGACTTCGACACCCTCACCGATGACGCCGTGACGATCCGCGACCGCGACACCATGAACCAGGAACGCGTGGCGATCGACCAGGTGGAGTCCTACCTGGGAGCCCGGCTGCTGGGCTGCTGAGTCGCGACCGCCGGCCGCCGGCGGGCCCGCTGTCAGGCCATGTCCAGGCCCAGGTCGAGCACCGGTGCGGAATGGGTGAGCGCCCCCACCGCCACATAGTCGACGCCGCACGTGGCGACGGCTGCGGCGTCTGCCAGGTGCAGCCCTCCGGAGGCCTCGGTGGCGACCCCGGAGGGCCGGGTCAGCGCCACCGCCTGCCTCATGAGGGCAGGCGGCATGTTGTCCAGCAGCACGAGTGAGGCCCCGGCCGCGATGGCCTCGACGACCTGGTCGAGACTGTCGCACTCCACCTCGCAGACCAGATCCGGAGCGTGGGCCTGTACCGCACGCAGCGCCCCGGCGACCGACCCGGCCGCGGCGATGTGGTTGTCCTTGATGAGGGCGGCGTCCCCCAGCCCCATCCGGTGATTGACCCCGCCCCCGCAGCGCACCGCATACTTCTGCAGGACGCGCAGCCCCGGAACGGTCTTGCGGGTATCGCGCACCCGGGTGCCCGATCCGGCCAGCGCATCGGCCCAGGCGGCGGTGGCGGTGGCCACCCCCGACAGCTGACCTGACAGGTTGAGCATGCTGCGCTCGGCGGTCAGCAGGGTGCGCAGGGGCGCCTCGGCCTCCAGCACGGCGTCGCCCGGCTCGACCCGGGATCCGTCGCGCATCAGGATCCGGCTGGTGGCCGTGTCGCCGTTGCGGGCGGCCATCAGATGCAGCACGACGGCCGCCAACGGCACCCCGGCCAGGCATCCGCGGTTCCGCGAGACGATCCGGGCGCGGCCGCGCTGGTCGGGCCCGAAGATCGCCTCGGTGGTGGCATCGGGTCCCCAGGACAGGTCCTCGTCGAGGGTGCGATCGGCCACCTCGATGACCTGGCGGAGGTCCAGACCCGCCGTGGCGATCGCGTCGAGCAGCTGGGCGGGAAGAGCCGGCTGGAGGGCGGAGTCGCTCATGCCGCCTCCCGGTCGCGGCGATCCGAGGAACCGCGGGTGAGCCGCAGCTCGCCGGCGGCATCCATCCGGGTGTCGATGTGCACCCGCCAGCCGGCCCGGCGCTCGGGGAAGTCGGACCTGCGGTGGCAGCCGCGGGACTCGGTGCGCATCCCTGCGGCACCGGTCACCAGCCGGGCCGTCAGGGCCAGATTGGTGGCGGTGAGGGCGGCATCGTCCAGTCGGTCGCCCGGCCGGAGACAGTCGAGGACCTGGAGGGTCCGGGTCAACCCTTCGGCATCGCGCAGCACCGATCCATCGGCAGCCATCCGCGCCCTGAGCGTCGATACCTCTGCGGCGTCGATGAGCCCGGCAGCACAGCGTGGAACCGCAGCCCCGGGGCGACCGCTGGCGGCCAGCCAGCCGGCCATCTCGCCGCCGGCCCGCTCGCCCATCACCAGGGCCTCGGTCAGCGAGTTGGAGGCCAGTCGGTTGGCTCCCTGGACTCCGGTGCAGGCCGCCTCGCCGATCACCCGCAGTCCGGGCACCGTGGTGATCCCGGCCATCGTGGCGGCCACGCCGCCGCAGTGGTAATGGGCTCCCGGGCGCACCGGGATCGGCTCGCCGACCGGGTCGACCCCGCGCTGGCGGCACATCTGGAGGATGGAGGGGAAGGACCGCTCCCATCGCCGGGCCCCGAAGGCGGTGGCGTCCAGGAAGAGATGCTCCTCGCCGGTGGTGTTCATATGGGCCTGCTCGGCCGCCGAGACGACATCGCGGGGAGCGAGATCGGCCAGCGGGTGGACGCCGGTCATCACGCGGTGCCCCCGATGGTCGATGAGGACGGCTCCCTCGCCGCGCACCGCCTCGGAGATCAGCACCCCGCGGTCGCCAGGGACCCGGTGATCGGCGGGCACCACCAGGATGGTCGGGTGGAACTGCATGAACTCGGTGTCGCGGGCCACCGCACCGGCTCGCACGGCAGCAGCCAGGCCGTCGCCGGTGGCCACCGGGGGATTGGTGGTGGCCGGCCAGAGCTGGCCGATCCCACCGGTGGCCAGCAGTACGGCGCGAGCCTCGATCCGGCCGGTGGAATCCGACTCGTCGAGCACAGCGAGGCCACAGGCGCGTCCGTGGGCGTCGGTGAGGACGTCGGTCAGCCGGGTCCCGGTGAGCATCTGGAGGTGACCGCCGTCGCCGCCCCGGTCGAGGGCGGCGACCAGGGCCCGTTCGACCTCGTGGCCGGACTGGTCACCACCGGCGTGCAGGATGCGGCGGGCATGGTGGCCGCCCTCCAGGTGGAGATCGATCCGACCGGTCTCATCGGTGTCGAAGTGGCCGCCCAGGTCGATGAGACGCCGCAGTGCGGCAGGGGCATGGCTCACGAGATCGGCCGCATTGTGCCGGTCGCACAGCTGGGCACCGGCGGTCAGGGTGTCCGACAGGTGCAGCTCGGTGCTGTCAGTGGCCGACCAGACGGCGGCCAGACCGCCCTGGGCCCAGTCGGTGGAGGAGTCGGTGATCCGGCCGCGGGTCACCACGGCCACGTCCAGGCCCTCGGCCAGCAGCGTCAGGATCGCCGACATCCCGGCGGCGCCGGTGCCCACCACCGCGACATCGCAGCGCCTGGTCCAGGTCGGTGCACCGGCCCGCAGCTGGACGCCGGTTCTGTTGAGTGCACTCATCACTCCCCACCTCCGGGGTTCCCGATGGAGATCATTCGTTCCACGGCCCGGCGGGCCCGGACGGCGATCCCGGGATCGACGACCACCTCGTCGCGACCGGTGAGCAGGCAGTCCAGCAGCTTCTGGCGGGTCGTCATCTTCATGTATGGGCACACCGCGCGGGGATTCACCGGTTCGAAGTCCGCTCCTGGATTGGCCTGGCGGAGCTGGTGCAACATGCCGACCTCGGTGGCCACCAGCACCTTGCAGGAGTGGGTGGCCCGGGCGGCGTCCAGCATCCCGCCGGTCGACAGGATGTGAGTGCGCTCGGCGGGAAGCTCCCCCTGCCCGGCCAGCCACAGCGCGCTGGTGGTGCAGCCGCACTCGGGGTGGACGAAGAGCTCGGCATCCGGATTGGCGTGCACCTGGTCGATGAGGTCGGTGGGGGAGATGTCGGCGTGGACATGGCACTCGCCCATCCAGGTGTGGATGTTGTCGCGTCCCAGGGTGCGCCGGACATGGGCGCCCAGGAACTGGTCGGGGCAGAACAGCACGTCGGTCTCGGCCGGGATCGAGGAGACCACCTCGACAGCGTTGGAGGAGGTGCAGCAGATGTCGGTCTCGGCCTTCACCTCGGCGCTGGTGTTGACATAGCTCACCACCGTCGCGCCGGGGTACTGGGCCTTCCACTGGCGCAGCTGGTCGGCGGTGATGCAGTCGGCCAAGGAGCACCCGGCCCGGTCATCGGGGATGAGGACCCGCTTGTCGGGGGACAGGATCTTGGCGGTCTCGGCCATGAAGTGGACCCCGGCGAAGACGATCGTGGAGGCATCGGCGGTGGCCGCGATCCGTGACAGTGCCAGTGAGTCGCCGACGTGATCGGCGACGTCCTGGATATCGGGATCCTGGTAGTTGTGGGCGAGGATCACGGCATCGGCGGCGCGGGCGGCGTCGCGGACCTGCTGGGCCCACTCGTCGAACCCCTCCCGTCGTGGCCCGGGCAGTCCTGAGGCCCCCGCGGTGGCGGCGGTGAGGGGGGAGGTGATGATGGTCATCGGCACTCCGATTCGGGAGATGAGGTATCCGATCTGAGATCGAAAAGTTATCGACTAAAAGACGAAAACAGCTGAACTGTAACATGCGCTCCGTGATGAGGCCAGCTTTCCGGGACCAGAGCGGCGTGGCGAAGTACCGCCACGAGGTGCTCGGCGTCGTGCTGAGGGTGGCGGTCGCCGGCCGCCGCGACGATCGGCGAGCCGATCACGCACAGTCGCTGCCGGATGGTGCGCCGGCACCGGTCCTGCAGGTCCTGGCGCGGCGCCGCGACCATGAACCCTTCAACGGCATGTGGGCGCTGCCCAGCGGCCCGCTGGAACCCTCGGAGTCGATGGAGGAGGCGCTCGCCCGGCACCTGGCCGAGCAACTCGGGCTGGGATCGCTGGGGCACTGCGAGCAGCTGGCGAGCTACTCGGACCCGGCCCGTGACCCCTATGAGCGCACCATCGCCACGGCCTATCTGGGCCTGCTGGCCGGCGATGAGAGGGAACCGGTCGGCGAAGGGGCCCGCTGGCTGGATGTCGACTCACTGCCGCAGATGGGTTTCGACCACCACCTGGTGGTGGAACGAGGGACCTCCAGGCTGCGTGCGAAACTCTCGTACACCAACATCGCCTTCGCGCTGGCCCCTGCGGAGTTCACGATGGCCACTCTGCGCGGGGTCTACGAGGCGGTGCTCGGTCACGAGGTCGACGTCACCAACCTGTCGCGGGTGCTCAAGCGGCGCGGTCAGATCGCCAGGGTCCGCACCGGGTCCCAGGCCGGGGCACGAGGGGGAAGGCCACCGAGCATCTGGGCCTTCACCGAGGACAGCTACCGGGTCACCGACCCGTTCGCAGTGCTCGGTCCCGGACGGCCGTCGTGAGGACCCGGTATCCGGGGGGCCGTGGCCCCGGCCGACATCGCGCGGCGCCACTTCGATAGTGTGATCGGACCCGGCCCGGAACGGAGCGAGGTCATGAGTGTCGCTGACCAGACAACCAGTCCAACCGACCAGATCGCCACGACCGATCGCGAAGCCATCCGAGGGGACGCCGTCGTCGCCCCCTCGTTGAGGCGACCCAGGCCCTCGAACATCACCCTCAAGGTGATCATGGCGGTGACCGGGTCGATCTTCGCGGCCTTCGTCCTGGTCCACATGATCGGCAACCTGAAAGCCTTCATGGGGCCCGAGGAGTTCAACTCCTACGCCCGATTCCTGCGCGTGGTGGCCTACCCCCTGGTGCCCTACGAGGGGGTGCTGTGGATCCTGCGGATTGCGCTGCTGGTCTGTCTGGCGGCTCACATCTGGGCGGGCACCCTGATCTGGATCCGGGGTCGTCGCGCCCGCGGCTCCTTCCGGCGCCGGGCGATGGCGGCCTCCACCTGGGGAGCCCGATCGATGCTGGGCTCGGGGATCCTGCTGCTGATCTTCATCGTGGTCCACCTGCTCGACCTCACCCTGGGCGCCGGGGTTCAGTCCTCCGGCTTCGAGGCACCGGTGCGGACAGGGGAGGCCGCCGTCGACATCCACGCCTACCAGAATCTCATCGCGAGCCTCTCGCGCCCGCCGATGGCGATCTTCTACAGCCTCATGATGCTGGTGATCGGGATCCACCTGGCCCAGGGGATCTGGAATGTCATCAACGATCTGGGCGGTACCGGGCCCCGGCTGAGGAGGATCTGGCTGGGTATCGGGTTGCTCATCTCGCTGGCCATCGTCATCGGCAACGGAGCACTGCCGATCCTCATTCTCACCGGAGTGATCTCATGACTGACATCGCCACAGCAGACACCGGGACCTCGGACCGGAACCCGCAGCGACCCGAGGACCGCCCCGCCGCCGACTACACGATCGGCGAACCACTGGACGGCCATGTGCCACCGGGGGACCCGCTGACCGCCTGGCAGCGGCGCCAGGACCAGTACAAACTGGTCAACCCCGCCAACCGCCGCAAGCTGACCGTCATCGTGGTCGGCACCGGGCTGGCCGGGGCCGGCGCCGCCGCCACCCTGGGCCAGCTCGGCTACCACGTGGAGTGCTTCAGCTTCCACGACTCCCCGCGCCGGGCCCACTCGGTGGCCGCCCAGGGAGGGATCAACGCCGCCCGGGCCCGCAAGGTTGACGGCGACTCACTGATCCGCTTCGTCACAGACACCGTCAAGGGCGGCGACTACCGCGGTCGGGAGGCCGACGCCGTGCGGCTGGGGACCGAATCGGTGAGAGTCATCGACCACATGTACGCCATCGGCGCCCCGTTCGCCCGGGAGTACGGCGGGGAACTGGCCACCCGGTCCTTCGGCGGGGTGCAGGTCTCGCGGACCTACTACACGCGCGGCCAGACCGGCCAGCAGTTGGAGGTGGCCTGCGCCCAGGCCCTCCTGGAGCAGGTGAGTGCCGGGACCGTCACCATGCACACCCGCACCGAGATGCTCGATCTGGTGGTCGCCGACGGCAGGGCCCAGGGGATCGTCACCCGCGATCTGCTCAGCGGTCGGATCGCCACCTGGACCGGTCACGCCGTCGTGCTGTGCACCGGCGGCTACGGGTCGGTGTACCACTGGTCCACCCTGGCGATGAACTCCAACGCCACCGCCACCTGGCGGGCGCACCGCCGCGGCGCCTACTTCGCCAGCCCCTGCTTCGTCCAGTTCCATCCCACCGCACTGCCGGTGAGCTCGAGGTGGCAGTCCAAGACCACCCTGATGAGCGAGTCGCTGCGCAACGACGGACGGATCTGGGTGCCCAGCCGGGCCGGTGACGACCGTCCTGCCAATGACATCCCGGAGGGTGAGCGGGACTACTACCTGGAACGCCGCTATCCGGCCTTCGGCAACCTCACTCCGCGCGATGTCGCCTCCCGCAATGCCCGCAGCCAGATCGACTCCGGTCACGGCGTCGGGCCGCTGCACAACTCGGTCTACCTGGACTTCCGCGACGCCATCGCCCGGCTCGGACGGTCCACCATCGCCGAGCGCTACGGCAACCTGTTCGAGATGTACACCGACGCCACCGGTGAGGACCCCTACCGGGTGCCGATGAGGATCGCCCCGGGAGCCCACTTCACGATGGGCGGACTGTGGGTCGACTATGACCAGATGACCACCATCCCCGGCCTGTTCGTGGGAGGGGAGGCCTCCAACAACTACCACGGGGCCAACCGATTGGGCGCCAACTCGCTGCTGTCGGCCTCGGTCGACGGCTGGTTCACGCTGCCCCGCTCGGTGCCGAACTACCTGGCGAAGCTGGTCGGCAGCCCCCTGCTGCCGGTCGACTCGCCGGAGTCCACCGAGGCGATGGATGCCGTGCGGGGTCGTATCGACAGGTTGCTCGCGGTGGGCGGTCAGCACCGCCCCGAGTGGTTCCATCGCAGACTCGGAGACATCCTCTACGACCACTGCGGGGTCAGCCGTGACCGGACCGGCCTGCTGGAGGGTCTGGATCAGGTCCGCGCGCTGCGCGCCGAGTTCTGGAGTGACGTGAAGGTGGTCGGCGACGGCGACCGGCTCAATCAGGAGCTGGAGAAGGCCGGCCGGGTGGCGGACTTCATCGAACTCGGCGAGACGATGCTGCTCGACGCCCTGGACCGCCGCGAGTCGGCCGGGGCGCACTTCCGCACCGAGTACTCCACCGATCAGGGGGAGGCCAGACGCGATGACGACCACTGGCGCAGCGTCTCGGCCTGGCAGACCACCCCGCAGGGCGACCATGTCCGACACAGCGAGCCGCTGGACTTCTCGCTGATCAAGCTTCAGGTGAGGGATTACCGATGAGGATCGAACTGGAGATCTGGCGCCAGAACGGGCCGCACGAGGACGGCCACTTCGAGCATCACAGGGTCGATGACGCCACCCCGGAGATGAGCCTGCTGGAACTGCTCGACCGGCTCAACGACCAGATCGTCGAGCAGGGTGGCGAACCGGTGGTCTTCGAGTCCGACTGCCGCGAGGGGGTCTGTGGATCCTGCGGTTTCGTCGTCAACGGGACCCCGCACGGCCCGGTGCCCCACACCCCGGCTTGCCGCCAGCACCTGCGTGCCTTCCCCGGCGTCACTCGGTTCCGTCTCGAGCCGTTCAGATCGGCCGCCTTCCCGGTGATCCGCGACCTGGCGGTGGACAGGTCCGGACTTGACGCCCTGATCCGGGCCGGGGGAACGGTCAATGTGATGACCGGCACCGCCCCCGATGCCGATGCCATCCCGCAACCCCACCAGGAGGCCGAGCAGGCCCTCGACTTCGCCGCCTGCATCGGCTGCGGGGCCTGCGTGGCGGCCTGTCCCAACGGTTCGGCGATGCTGTTCGCCGGCGCCGAGCTGGTCCACCTGGCGAAGATGCCCCAGGGCCACCAGCAACGCGGACGCCGTGCCCGCCAGATGGTCGAGGCCCTCGATGAGCACTTCGGGCCCTGCTCGCTGTACGGCGAGTGTGCCCGGGTCTGCCCGGCCGGGATCCCGCTGTCGGCGGTGGCGGCGGTGAACCGGGAGCGGCTGCGGGCGACCTTCCGGGGAAAGGCCAAGGACAACTGACGCAGGTACCATGACCCGGTGCCTGTCGTAGCCCCGCTCGTCCTCACCGCCCCCTCCGGCGGCCAGGTGGTCGCCCACGCCCCGGTGGTCCTCGCGCCGATGGCCGGGGTCACCAATGCCGCCTTCCGGCAGCTGTGCGCCGAACAGGGGGCCGGGCTCTACGTCTGCGAGATGATCACCTCTCGCGGGCTGGTCTACGGCGACCACAAGACCGCCGAGATGCTGCGCTTCGCCGACATCGAGAGGACCCGCTCGGTCCAGCTCTACGGGGTCGACCCCGGGATGATCGGGGAGGCCACCGAGATCCTGTGCGAACGCTTCGGCGTCAACCATGTCGACCTCAACTTCGGTTGCCCGGTACCCAAGGTGACCCGTAAGGGCGGCGGCGGTGTGCTGCCGTGGAAGTGTGACCGGTTCCGCGAGGTGGTGAGGGCTGCCGTGGACGCCGGCGACCGGTACGGCGTCCCGGTCACCGTCAAGACCAGGATCGGCATCGACGAGGACCACACCACCTACCTGGACTCGGCCCGGCTGGCCGCCGATGCCGGAGCCGCGGCGGTCTGTCTGCACGCCCGCACCGTCGCGGAGGCCTACGCCGGGCACTCCCACTGGGATGCCATCGCCAGGCTGGTGGACGCCGTGGACATCCCGGTGCTCGGCAATGGCGATGTCTGGGAGGGCCCGGACGCCGTGAGGATGATCCACGAGACCGGTTGCGCCGGGGTCGAGGTGGGACGCGGCTGCCTGGGCAGGCCCTGGCTGTTCCGCGACCTGGCCGACGCGCTGGCCGGCCGGGCGACTCGCACGCTGCCCACGCTGGGCGAGGTGGCCGCGATGATCCGGCGCCACGCGGAGCTGCTGGTCCACTACGAGGGTCCGCACGGCCTGATCGACATGCGCAAGCACATGGCCTGGTACCTCAAGGGCTACCCGGTCGGCGGGCCGACCCGCCACGACCTGGGCACCATCTCGAGCTTCGACGAGCTGGACGCCTTGCTGGCCACCCTGGACCCCGAGGCCCCCTTCCCGCTCAAGGAGCTCGGCCGCCCCCGCGGACGCCAGGGCAGCCCGCGACGCAAGGTCGTGATGCCGATGGGGTGGCTGGAGGGCCGCACCCTCGACGACGCCGACCTGTCGGAGGCCGAGCTGGGGATCTCGGGAGGCTGACCGGCCCGGCGCCGGGTTCAGCTCTCCAGATAGGGAAGCATCGCCATCAGGAAGACGCAGAAGGACAGCACCGGTGCCAGCACCGAGGCGATGATGGCCAGGATCCCGAGGGTTCTAGAGTTCTCCTTCTGACAGGCCACGATGCCGACCACCAGGGCGGCGATGCCCAGCAGCGTCGGAAGGATCTGAGCCGCCATCACCCAGCCGGCCTTCAGGAACTGGGCATCGGTGGCCGGGTCGAAACCCTGATAGTCGTCGTTGTCGTACCAGTTGTCGTCATCGAGGGACAGCATCCGGGCCATCGCAGTCCCGCCAATCCAGCTGAGGATCGATGAGACCAGCAGGGCGCCGATCGCCATGCACAGCGCCACGGTTCCCTGGCGGGATCGCTGCTGGGGGGCAGGCGGGTAGTTCCACACCTGGGCCGCCGACGGGTTGACGGGCTGCTGGAACCAGGGCTGATGCTCCGGCTGGAACTGGTCACCGGTGTTCTGCCAGTCCGAGTGCTGCCAACTCTGGTCCTGCTGGCCCTGGGAGTAGCCGCTGTCCGACTCGGGTGGGAACCACCCGGGGTCCCGTGGGTCCTGCGACATCGGCGTCCCCTTGTTCTGTGTGACCCGCTGGCATTCTGTGTGACCCGCTGGCTGGCGGCAGAGCCAGCTGCGAGAAGTTCCCTCAGCCTAGCTGTACTTCCCCGGGAGGTTGTGAACGGGTGAGGTAGCGAAGACCTCCGGGCAGGAT
>NZ_AUHZ01000005.1 GCF_000423445.1 Acidipropionibacterium thoenii DSM 20276
GAGTACCGGGTCGGCGGCGGGGCGGGGAGCGTCGCTGTCACTGCGGTTGAGCTGGGTGGGGTTTGTGTACATGGTGGTCTCCTTCGTCGTGTGTGGCTGGCTGCCGTCACCATCCAGACTGTCGAGCGTCCATGAAGCTGGACCGGGGCAAATGATGAAGGTTTGACCAAGACGTCGGAGGCATGTGCGGGCATGCGGCGGTGCGGTTCCCGGGGCGACGCGGGAACCGCACCGGCGTGGGCTGGGGTCAGTAGCGCAGGCTGGTCATCATGCCGATCTCGGCGTGGTAGATGTTGTGGCAGTGCAGCATCCAGGCTCCGGGGTTGTCGGCCTGCAGGTCGGCCTCGATGGTCTGCATGGGCAGCAGCAGCACGGTGTCCTTGCGTAGTCCGTTGCTGCCCGGCAGGGACCAGGTGTGGCCGTGGATGTGCATCGGGTGGGCCATCATCGTCATGTTCGTCATCCGCATCCGGACCCGCTGTCCCAGGCTGATCGACAGGGGTGTGTCCTCACCGAACTTCTTGCCGTTGATGCCCCAGGCGTAGGGCTTCATCTGGCCGTTGAGCTGGACCTCGAGGGTCTGCTCCGGTTCCTTGTCGGGCAGCTTGGCTGCGTCGGCGGCGCGCAGGGCGGTGCCAAGGACAGCCTTTCCTCCGAGTTCGGGGATTCGGGTGGTGGCCGGCGGAATGCTGCCGGCGCCGGTCTTGACGATGGCGCGGGCGGGAGTACCGGTCTTGCCCTCGGGGGCGGCCTGCAGCACGAAGACGCCGTCGCCGACGGTGACGGTGGCGTCGATCCTTTCTCCCATGGCGAGGTAGATGGCCGTCGCCTCGACTGGCTGCACGGCGAATCCGTCGGCGTGGGTGATGGTGAGTCGGTGCCCGGACAGGCCGACCTTGAAGATCGTGTCGGCTCCGGCGTTGATCAGCCGTAGCCGGATCTTGTCTCCGGGGCGTGCCGTGAGGGTGCGCGGTGCGGCCGGGATCCGGCCGTTGACGACGTAGTGCGGGTAGCTCACGTCTCCGGCATCGCCCAAGGGGGAACTGCCGTGGTCCATGCCTCCCATGTCGTGGTTCATTCCTTGGGACAGGGGGCCGCTGTTGGCCTTGAAGTCGGCGAAGATCGCATCCGGTGACTTGCCCACCCCATCGGTCCAGTCATCCAGGACCAGGACCCATTCCGCGTCGTGGTCGCCCGGATCGCGTGGGTCGTCCAGCACGAGGGGAGCGTACAGGCCCCGGTCGATCTGGACTCCGCTGTGGGGATGGAAGAAGTAGGTTCCGGCATGGGGTGCGACGAACTCGTAGGTGAAGGCACTCTTGGCGGCGATGGGGTCCTGAGTGACACCAGGCACACCGTCGGAGGCGTTGCGCAGGGCAATGCCGTGCCAGTGCACCGAGGTGGCTGTGGGGAGCTGGTTGTCGACCGTGACCCGGAACAGGTCGCCCGCCTTGCCGCGCAGGACGTTCCCGTCGAGTTCGTCGGTGTAGGCCCAGGTCTTGGCCAGGACACCGCCCAGGTCCAAGGTGACAGGGCGCGGGGTCAGGGTGTGGGTGACGGTCGTCGCCCCGGCCGGGGTGGCGAGTGGTGTCTGGGTCGGGATGGCCCATGTGGCCGGGGTGGTGCTGGCCGGGGAGGGCTGCTTGGCGCCGCATGCAGCCAGGGCGCTGGTGGATGCCAGGCCGAGGCCGGCGAGCAAGGCCTGTCGGCGAGTGATCGTGTTCATGCCCCCGACTCTTCCCGCCCCGCAGTGTGACCGGGTCAGGGAAGTGTGGAGATTCGATCAAGACTTCGTGGCAGCACCAGGCTGAACGACGCACCGCAGCCCACCCCCGGACTGGCCGCCAGCACGTCGCCCCCATGTGCCCGGGCGACGGCCCTGGCGATGGTCAGGCCGACTCCGGTTCCGCCGTCGACGTCACGGACCCTGCGTGATCCTTGGTGGAAGAAGCGTTCGAAGACGTGGGGCACCTCACCGGCGGGTATGCCTGCGCCGGTGTCGCTGACCTGGATGGACACCGAGTCCGTGTCAGACCAGCTCGTCACACATACCTCACCCCCGCGTGGCGTGTGCTGGACGGCGTTGCGCAGCAGGTTGTCCAGGACCTGGCCGATGCGTGCAGGGTCGACATCCACCTCCACGGGGCAGTTGCCACGGGTCACCAGCTGGATACCTGCCTCGGCACAGGCTTTCGCACACGAGGTGACCGCCGATTCCACCAGGTCATCGATGCGGGTCAGCCGTAGTTCCAAGGGGATCCGCCCCTCCTCTGCCCTGGAGACCTCGGAGATGTCGGCCGCCAGCGCCGTGATGCGCTCGTTCTGGCGTTGGAGGACCTCAAGGACCTCCGGCCCATACACGGCGACTCCGTCCTCGAGGCTCTCGAGTGTCACCCGCGTCACGGACAGGGGCGTTCGCAGCTCATGGCCAAGATCGGTCAACATGCGTCGTCGGGTGGCCTCCGTGGCCGCGATCTGGGCCGCCATCCGGTTGAACTCATGGGCCACGGATTCGAGTTCGCGCCCCAGTGGCGGCATGCGCACGGGGTCGTCGTAGTTGCCGTGCGCGACCCTCTCAGCCCCCTCGGCCAGGGCATCCAGCCCTCGGATGAGGCTGCGGTTCAGCACCCATGACGTCACCGCCGCGATCATCATCGCGGCGGCAAGTCCCAATCCCAGGGAGGCCGCACCGGCGTCATGGAAGGCACGCTCGGCATGGTCCAGCACCATGGGCTGGGTGTGCCCGGCCTCGGCCATGTGCTTCTTGAACAACGGCGGGCCCATCTCCAGGGCGGTCAGGACCAGCGTGACGCTCATGGTGACCAGGACGGCGAACTGGGTCCACACCAGCCGTCGACCCCACGACAACCCGGGCCACAGCTCTGATGGCCGTCCTCCCATCAGCCTCGGCCCATCCGGTAGCCCACGCCCCGCACAGTCAGCACGTAGCGGGGATCGGCGGCCTCCTCACCCAGCTTCTTGCGAAGGTGTGCCACGTGGACATCGACCAGATGGTCGTCGCCGACCCAGTCCTCGCCCCAGACCATGTCCGTGAGCTGACGCCGACTCAACACACGTCCGGGATGCGCGGACAGGGCCTTCAGCAGGTCGAACTCGGTGCGTGTCAGGTCCACCGCCACACCATCCATGGAAGCCTCGCGCGAGTCGGGATGCACCACCAGTTCCCCGATCCTGCGGGCGACGGATGCCGAAGCCGTGGATCTCGGGCGACGCAGCATCACCTGGACACGTGCGACGAGTTCGCGCGGGCTGAAGGGCTTGGTGAGGTAGTCATCCGCGCCCACGGACAACCCGATGAGCATGTCCACCTCGTCAGCTCGCGCGGTCAGCATCAGGACGTAGCAGTCGCTGAAGGTGCGCACCTTGCGACAGACCTCCACTCCGTCGAGGCCCGGAAGGCCGAGGTCGAGGATGACGACATCTGGCTGCTCCTCCCGGATCCGCGACACCGCCTCGTTCCCGTCTGCACAGGTGTCTGCGGCCATGCCGGCCCGTTCCAGGTAGTTCTTCACCGTGCCGGCCAGCACCGGTTCGTCGTCGACCACCAGCACCGAAGTGCGCGCCACATCGCTCATGGCTCCACCTCACCACGAGACCCAGCAGGCGTCACCTCGTCGGTTGCGAGGACGGGGACATGTTGTGGTTCATGCTGCCCATGTCGTGGTTCATGCCGGACATGCCACCCATGTCATGGGTCATGACGCTCGACGACGTGTCACCTCCCAGGACTGCCGGATCGACCATCCCGAAGATCATCGCCACGTGGGCCACCACGAGGAAGGCCGCCACCATCGCCACGTGCATCCGCAGACGGTTCTCACTACTGCGGCCCAGGACCCCCGCCTCGAGGAGACTGATCACGAGCATGGGCAGGCCACCGACCAGGTAGCTGAGGACCGCGATGACATCAGCCGGGCCGCGCCATCCCCCATTCATGGTCAAGGGCACCACCGCGTGGACCATCAGGTGCGTCCCGATGAAGACCCACACGGGACCGGCGAGCAGGCCAGCAGCCCGACTGAGCCTCGCCACCCACGGGGCTGCGGGCCGGTCATTGCGGCGCCCCAGCAGCATGACCAGTTCCGTGATCGCCAAGGTCTCGGCCAGGATGACCGGGAGGGCCATGAACAACAGCAGGTTCCACGGTTGCCGCACCGCGAGGAGTTCCATGTAGTGGGTCATCGCCATGCCAGCCATGCCCGAGCCAGCAGTCAGGTCGGGCACGGCCAGGGCCAGCCCGACCGCGGCCACGCTGGCAATTCCCAGGAATGCGAGGGACCCACGAGCCAGGGATGAGGATTCATTCGTCGTCATGCCGCCAAGCCTCCAGGCGGCATGTCGAGCACGAGCAAGACAGTGTGAAGAAATGATCAAGATCCACCGCGAACACCGGCTGTCACCCACCTCCCCCGTCCGGACCATCGATGCCCCGGACCTGTGCAGTACCCGCAGTGGCACAGAAACCCACCAGAAGTCGACCGGCACTCGGTTCGGCCGCCTCTCTGCCGTGCACTTCTCTCGATGGCCACGCCATGACCCGTCGAGTCACAGAGTCTGGCGAGCTCGCGTGTGGGCGAGGCGATAGGAGTGGGTGCCGGTCTCGATGATGGTGGCGTTGTAGGTGAGGCGGTCGACGATCGCTGCGCACAGTCGTGGATCGGTGAAGGTGTCGGTCCAGGCGGAGAAGGACTGGTTGGAGGCGATCGCGATGGCGTTCTTCTCCTCCCGCTCGGTGAGGACCTGGAACAACAGCTCGGCCCCGCGCCGGTCGAGCTCCATGTATCCCAGTTCGTCAATGACCAGGAGATCCACTCTTCCGTAGCGGTTGATGGTCTTGGTGAGTTGCTTCTCGTCAGCGGCCTCGACGAGCTCGTTCACCAGGCGGGTGGCGAGGGTGTAGCGGACGCGGTAGCCCTGCTCGGCGGCGGCGGTCCCGAGTGCGATGAGCAGGTGGGACTTGCCGGTGCCGGAGTCCCCGATCAGGCACAGCGGGTCGCCGCGGCGGATCCAGTCCCCGGTGGCGAGCTCGTTGATGGTGGCGGGGTTGATGTTCGGGTTCGCGGTGAAGTCGAAGTCGGCCAGCCACTTCTCGCGCGGGAATCCGGCGCTCTTGATACGGCGCAGGGTAGAGCGCCGGTCACGGTCGTCGACCTCGGCCAGGAGCAGCTCGGCGAGGAAGCCCTGGTAGGTGAGTTGTTCCTTGGTGGCGGTGGTGATCGCCTCATCGACGACGGACCGGATGGTGGGCAGTCGTAGGCGGCGGCAGGCCTGGTCGATCGCGGCCTGGGCGGCTTGTTCGGTGAGGCCGTGACGACGACGAAGACCGCCCGGACGGGAGCTGCTGGTGTTGGTGGTGGTCATGGGGTTCCTGTCGGAGTGTGGTGATGGGCTTCGGCGGTGGCCGAAGCGGGGTCGGGTTGGCGACGTCGCAACAGCTCGTCGTAGGCGGTGACGCTGGGCAGGGGCCGGGTGTCGGCCGGTAGCGCGGCGATCAGCGAGTTCGAGTCGGTGTGGCGGCGCGGTGGCAGGTTCACCACGGTGCCGCCGCGCTGCGGCGCGGGCGCGGTGTGGCTGACGCTGTGGCGTCGGGCCTCGACGGCGACGACGTCGGCCGAGACGGCCCCGACGGACAGGGCGCTGGTGATCCCGGCGATCACCGCCTCGGCCGGCAGGGAGCGGTGGAGCAGGAGCACGTCGATCAACTCCTGGGTGCCCGCGACGTCGCCGCTGGTCTTGCGGGCGGCAGCCCAGAACGCGTCGTGGGCGGCGGTGAACGCCCCCGCGGCTCTGGCTTGGGCCAGGGCGGTCGAGCCGGGGAACGCGCCGGGCTTGTGGCGCAGAACCTCGAGGTAGTGGTCCAGCTCGACCCGGGTCACGCCACGAGAACCGGCGCCACGGCCGCGAGCTGATGGCCCGGCTCATCGACTCGATCAGCACCGGCGTCCCCAAGGCCCTGGTCGAGATCACCAAGCTCGGCAGGACGCTGAAGAAGCGCGCCACAGACGTCCTGGCCTACTTCGAGCGCCCCCACACCTCCAACGGCCCGACAGAAGCCCTCAATGGCCGACTGGAACACCTGCGCGGCTCAGCCTTGGGCTTCCGAAACCTGACGAACTACATTGCCCGCAGTCTCCTCGAGGCCGGAGGATTCAGACCCCAACTACACCCTCAATCGTGAAGAGCCGCATCACGGGCCACGGGTACGAGCGTATTGTGGTGGACGTGACATCTCCCGATGCCCACACGATGGGGGATCGCGTCGTGAGGACTGTCATGCCAGAACTGGCACCCGATTCCCCGACCCTGGCACCACAGCTTGGACACGGACGAATCCAGAATGAGTATGCAGGATTGGGGATCTTGAACCGTCACCACTCGCCGGAGTCTCTGCGCTACTTCCCTCTTCCTCATGCCTGACGTCCCCGAGAGCGAAGCATCCGCAGCCGACAGGGTCGCGGACAGCATCGGGCCAGCTCAGATTGCTCTGGCCGGCGGACTTCTGGTGGTGGAGCTGCTCACCGGCATCCAGACCTACCTGTCGCAGACGGTGATGCCACTGATGGCAGCCGAGTTGAGAGCACAGTCGTTCTACGGGGTGGTCACCGCCACCGGCGCCGTGGCGAACTTCGCAGGACTGCCGCTGGGAGTGGGGCTGACGGTCCGGTTCCGGATCCCCCGACTGCTGATGAGCTTCACCGCGTTGATCTGCGCTGGTGCGATCCTGTGCGCAGTCGCTCCAAGCATTGTGTGGTTCCTGACCGGCACCGCAATCCGCGGATTCGCGGCCGGCTGCATCGCAACAGTGTCGATGGGCGCCGTCGTCACCGGCCTGGCGGGACGGGTACGCCAGATCACCCTGGCAGCGATGTCTGCCATCTGGGTCATCTCGGCGCTGTTCGGCCCGGTCTACGCCGCATGGATCTCGCACGCCCTGAGCTGGCGATGGGCGATGGTGCTGTATCTGCCCCTCCTGCTCGCAGCTCGCGCGATAGTGGCGCGCCACCTGCCCAACCGTGAACCTTCGCAGGACAGCCAGATCCGCTGGGCAGACGCCGTGCTGCTCGCCCTGGCGATGGGATGCATCGCCGCGCCGGTCGACTCGCGGTGGCTGCGAATGGTGCTGCTGGGCACCGGCATCGCACTTCTGGCAGTGGCGGCACACCGAGTCCTTCCCAACGGGACCTTCAGGTTGAGGTCGCTGCGCCGGACGGTGATCGCCTTCATGTTCGGGCTGTGCGGGGTCTACTTCGCCGTCGACTCGGTGGTCGCGATCATCGCCCACGACGTCTTCGGCGCCAACGCTGGAGCCATCGGGATCGTCATCATGTCCGGAGGCCTCGGATGGGCCCTGACGGGCCTGTTCTGCGGCTGGAGGCCGGCGGGCAGCACGGCAGCTTATCGGCGCCGCGCAGGTCTGGGCGTCGCAATCCTCGCTCTGGGTGTGGTGGTCATGAGTTGTGCCTCCAGCCGCTGGTTCGGCACCACCCCGATCACGATTCTCGCGGTGGGATTGGGCCCTGGCCGGTATCGGGATGGGCCTGTGCTACGTCGACACCCTCAACATGCTCTTCACGCCACCTGAGGATCCTGACGGGCTGTCAGATCTGGATGTCAGCAATGCCGCGGTGATGGCCGAGTCGATCTCCGGGATCGCCACCATGACCGCCGCAACCACCTTCCTGGCGACCAGCCTCGGCGGCACCCTGGACATTGATTCGCGCTCGGTCGTCCTGCTGATGATCATCGCTGTGGCGGTGCTGGCCCTGGCCGCCCCGCTGCTCAGGATCCGTTCAGAGCAAGTGGTCGGGCGGTGAGACCAGCCGTGTGTTCGGCATCCAGAGACATGTATCTTGGGCCGGTCCGGGGGCCGCGGATCCCGCGCGGATCCTCATGGTGGGAGATGAGGTCTGGCTGATGATGAGAGTCATGGGGTACGTGAGGTCTGCCACGTTTCTTGCAGGATTCGTCTGGGCAGTGGTTCGGGTGTCCGTCGTCGGCAATACGACTGCGTGGATTCTGTGCGGAGTGTTCTTTGCGGGGACGGTGGCGAGCGTCCTGTGGCAGCTCAGCGATCACAGGACGGACTCACCGACCAGACGTGTGTGAGAGTCCGCCACCGGGAGTGGATCCGCTGCTGCCGGAGCACCTCCACAGCTCGCAGTCGGAGGTTTCTCAGCAGGGCGAGTTAGCATAGACGAATCCTGGACGCCCGGAAGGGCCCCGTTCCCGGGGCCACTCTCCCCAGAGCCCGGCCCCCCGACGATCCATATCTGCAGACATTGCTGGAGGCTTCTGTGCCGTCATTGCCCACTCGACGCTCAGTTCTGGCCGGCGGCGCCCTCGCGGTGCCGCTGGTTCTCGTTGGCTGCTCGCCGAAGTCCGACACCGGCTCCCAGAACGCAGGTTCCAGCCCCTCGGCATCCAACGGGAACTCCTCCCAGACGCCGAGCCCGACCCCCCCTGCGGCCTCGGTCAGCGTCACCTCCCAGCACGCTCTGGACGAGATCCGGCCCACTGACACCCTCACCTTCAAGGTGACCAACGGCACCCTGGCGTCGGTCGCGGTGACCAACGCCGACGGGGACTCGGTCGACGGGACCCTGTCCGACGGCGTCTGGACCCCGAAGTACCCCTTCCGGCTGAATCGCAGCTACACCGTCGTCTCCACCCTCCAGGGCGCAGCCGGCAGCACCAAGGTGACCACGCCGATCTCCACCCTGGACGCCCAGGCCAACACCGCGCAGATGCTCTACAGCGGTGCCCAGGTCGGCGCCGGCATGCCGGTCATCATCAAGTTCGCCAACGAGGTGGTCGACGCCGACCAGCGCAAGGCCATCCAGCAGGCGATGACCGTCACCACCACCCCCCAGCAGACCGGCGCCTGGGGATGGATCGACAACGCCCAGCTGATGTGGCGTCCCGAGAAGTACTGGCTGGCGAACTCCAAGGTGAGCGTCGAGGGCAAGATCGCCGGCCTGGCCACCTCCTCCCACCGTTTCCTCACCGACAACCTCTCCGGCGGATTCACCGTCGGTGGGGTGCGGATCCTCTACGTGGACATCAAGGCCCACACCATGAAGGTCACCGAGAACGGCAAGACGGTCAAGACCATTCCGATCACCACCGGCAAGGACGGTTTCATCACCCGCTCGGGCACCAAGGTCATCATCGAGCGCGACTCCGACAAGATCATGGACTCCACCACGATCGGTATCCCGAAGGGCAGCCCCGATTACTACCGGCTGGACGTGAAATGGGCGATGCGAGTCACCTACACCGGTGAGTTCATCCACGCCGCCCCGTGGTCGGAGGGGCAGCAGGGCTCGACGAACGTCTCACACGGTTGCGTGGGTCTGTCGATGGCCAACGGCAAGTGGCTGTTCAACCTCTGCCGGGCCGGCGACATCGTCGTCAACACCGGTTCCAACCGGAACTTCAAGCCCTTCGAGGGGATCGGCTGCTGGGTCTACGACTGGAAGGGCTGGCAGGGCCTCAGCGCGGTCTGACGGTCATGCGGCAGACCCCCCTCCGGCCGGTGCGCCGGTGGGTTCGGGCCGGGACATTCCGTCCTGCTCAGCACAGCCTTCTCCGGCGTCCTGAAGTCTCAACCTCGAGGCCGGCTCGAGGGTTTCGGAGCGCATTATCAGCTGATCGACGACTGAGAACCCTCAAGTTCCTTTGAGGATTACGTCGGCATTTCTTAGGCTCCCTTCGCTATCAGGGTCCTGGACGTGATCCAGGTCCAATCCGAGGCCGGAGGGTGTCCCCTTGACTGCTCATAAGCACGCGATCATTCAGAAGCTGCGCGGCACCGTCGTCACCCTCGCGCTGGCCGGCACCGTGGCCTTCGGCGTCCCCGCCGTGGTGGGGTCGATCGCCCAGGCCACCGACACCACCACCTTGCGCGCCACCACCGCGGTCAATGTGCGCTCGGGCCCCAGCACCTCCAAGGGCATCCTCGCCGTCCTCTACCCCGGCGACTCGGTGGTCGTCACCGGCTCGGCGGTCGGCGGCTGGACGCCGGTCCGCTACCAGGGCAGGTCCGCCTGGGTGGCCAGCGCCTACCTCACCAGCGGTCGGCTCAACGGATCAGGCACCTCGGGGTCCGGCAGCGCCGGCTCCAGCGACGCGAGCCAGACCGGCGTGGCCTACTCGGCGGTCGGTCTCAACCTGCGCAGCGCCCCCGGGATGTCGGCCTCCGTCCGGGCAGTGCTGCCCGCCGGCACCAAGGTGATCCTCACCGGGAACGTCTCAGGCTCCTGGGTGAGCGTCAACTCCGGGATGGGATCGGGCTGGGTGTCGATGGGCTACCTGTCCCAGAACGGTGGACGGGTCACGACCTCCTCCAGTTCCTCCGGCTCGACCTCCTCCTCGACGCCGGCAACGGTGGGCACCCGGTACGCCACCGTCTCGCTGAACCTGTGGACCGGCTCCACCGGCTCCCGGTTCACCGACACCGTCGACTCCGGGACGTCGTTGAGAATCACCGGGACCACCTCCTCGGGGCGCACCCAGGTGGTCGTCAACGGCGTCACCCGATGGGTCACCAGCCGCTACCTGGCCACCTCTCCGCGAGTCAGCCCCGCTGCTGCCACCGCCTCGAACAGTTCCGGGGAGGGAATGGCGACCGCCACCGGCTCCTGCATCGCCTCCTTCTACGACGACCCCCAGCTCACCGCCAATGGCGAGACCTTCAACCCCAGCGCCCTCACCGCCGCCCACAAGACGCTGTCCTTCAACACCCGGGTCAAGGTCACCAATGTGGCCAACGGCCGGTCGGTGGTGGTGCGCATCAACGACCGTGGACCCTACGTCTCGGGTCGCTGCCTGGACCTGTCGAAGGCCGCCTTCGCCTCGATCGCCAACACCTCCGCCGGGGCGATCCCGGTGAGCTACTCGGTGCTGGGCTGAGACAACGGCCCTCGCGGACCCTCCCGGGCGGCAGCCTTCTGCCGCCCGGGCCCTGCCCCACCGTCCCTCGGTGCAGGGCTCTCTGCGGGGCACCGACAGCTCCCGGCCCGCTCGCGTCAAGCCCGGCCGACCCCGCTGCGCTGCAAGCCGATTCCGTTGACAGTTTTGCGGGCGGCCGTAATCTGGGCGATGCATTATCCCGCCCAGTGACACTGTTGCGCTGCCCGACAGGACCTGCTCAGCACTGGCGCCCTCGAAAGGACCACGATGAGCGA
Organism: Acidipropionibacterium thoenii DSM 20276; assembly: GCF_000423445.1. GTDB lineage: Bacteria > Actinomycetota > Actinomycetes > Propionibacteriales > Propionibacteriaceae > Acidipropionibacterium > Acidipropionibacterium thoenii. The sequence goes on from NZ_AUHZ01000005.1 coordinate 11,208, forward strand.
AACCGCGCGATTCACCGATGAGGACACCGAATTCGAGTTCGAGAAGGTGACCGCCAGCAACGGCCAGATCGGTTACGACTCGTCCGGATTCCTCAGCAAGACCGGCAATCTGCTCCTGGACCCGGCCTTCGTCAACACCGCATCCTGCACCTCCGACATCACCTATATCGATGGTGACAAGGGGATTCTCCGCTACCGCGGGTATCCGATCGAGCAGCTCGCCAAGCACTCCACCTTCCTGGAGACCGCCTATCTGGTGATCTACGGGGAGCTGCCGACCGCCGACCAGCTGGCGGCCTTCGAGACCCGGATCCGGCGCACCACCCTCATCGACGAGCGGATGCGCGACCTGTTCCGCTGCTTCCCCAGGCGCTCCCACCCGATGCCGGTGCTGGCCGCCGGGATCATGGCGCTGTCGACCTTCTCCGAGAAGAGTGCCGGGACCGATCCCGAGCAGGTCGAGAACGCCGGTGACCGGCTGATGGCCAAGACCCCGACGCTGGCCGCCTACTCCTACAAGAACTCCGTGGGCCAGCCGACGCTGTACCCCGACAACTCGCTGTCCTACATCGAGAACTTCATCCGAATGAGCTTCGGCTTCCCCACCGAGTCCTACGAGTTCAATGACGAGGTCACCCGGGCCCTGGAGGTGCTGCTCATCCTGCACGTCGACCACGAGCAGAACTGTTCGACGTCGACGGTGCGGATGGTCGGCTCCTCGGGGGCCAACCTGTACTCATCGGTGGCCGCCGGCGTCAACGCCCTGTCGGGGCCCAAGCACGGCGGCGCCAACCAGGCCGTCATCGAGATGCTGCAGTACATCCGCGACTCGGGCCTGAGCACCCACGAGTTCGTCTCCAAGGTCAAGGACCACAAGTCCAGGATCAAGCTGATGGGCTTCGGCCACCGGATCTACAAGATCTACGACCCGCGCGCCGCGATCATCAAGGAGCACGCCGACAACATCCTCAAGCTGCACACCGGGCGCCAGGACCTGCTGGAGATCGCCCAGGAGCTCGAGGAGACCGCGCTGAACGACGACTACTTCAAGGAGCGCAAGCTCTACCCGAATGTCGACTTCTACTCCGGGCTGATCTACGAGGCGATGGGCTTCCCGGTGAACATGTTCACCGTGCTCTTCGCGATCGGCCGGCTGCCCGGCTGGATCGCCCACTACCGCGAGCAGCTGGAGACCAGCAACAAGATCTGGCGTCCTCGTCAGCTCTACACCGGGGAGATGGAGCGGGCCTACCGTCCGATCGACCTGCGCCCCTGAGGCTCGCCGGCCACCGACCGTCGACGCCCCTCGCCACTAGGCTCGGAGCATGGCTCTGAGCGACGACGTCATCCGATCGGCCCCCAAGGTGGCCCTGCACGACCATCTGGACGGCGGCCTGCGGCCGGCCACCGTGCTGGAGCTCAGCCGGGAGTTCGGGGCGCCGGGGACCGGTCTACCGGCCCCTCTCGGCCCAGCAGGCGAGTGGCAGACCCCCGACGATGTCGCGGACTGGTTCTTCCGCACCGCCGACTCCGGATCCCTGCCGCGCTATCTGGAGACCTTCGGGGTCACCGTGGCCCTGATGCAGACCGCTGCGGCGCTGCGACGGGTGGCCCGCGACTTCGTCGAGGACATGGTCGCCGACCATGTCGTCTACGCGGAGACCCGGTGGGCCCCCCAGCAGCATCTGGCCGGCGGGCTGTCGCTGGACGAGGCGGTCGCCGCGGTCCAGCAGGGTCTGGACGAGGCGATGGCGGCGGCACGCGCCGCCGGCACGCCGATCGTGGTGCGGCAGCTGATCACCGTGATGCGCCAGCTGGACCCCGACCCGGCGCTGGCCGAGCTGACCGTCTCCTGGCTTGGCCGCGGGGTGGTCGGGATGGACCTGGCCGGGCCGGAGGACGGCTTCCCCGCCTCCCGGTTCCGCGAGCTGTTCGACGCCGTGCGGGCAGCTGGCGGCCACCTCACCATCCATGCCGGGGAGGCCGCCGGGCTGGAGTCCATCCGGACGGCCCTCGACTGCGGGGCCGAGCGACTGGGCCATGGCGTCCGGCTGGTCGACGACCTCACCAGTCACGGCTCGGCGGTGATGAGCCTGGGGCCGATCGCCTCGCAGGTCCGCATCGAGGAGATCGCCCTGGAGGTGTGCCCCTCCTCCAATATCCAGACCGGGGTGTGCCGAACCCTGGCCGACCATCCGGTCGGGGCCCTGTGGCGGGCCGGGCTACCGGTCACGATCTCCTGTGACAACCGGCTGATGAGCGCCACCTCGATGACTCGCGAACTGACCCTGGTCTGCCGCCAGCTCGACTGGGAGCTGGAGGATCTGCGCCGTGCCCAGGTCATCGCCCTGGAGTCGGCCTTCTGCGACGAGGAAACCTTCGAGACCCTCCAGGCCGACCTCGACGACCGGTTCGACGCGCTGGCCCGGTAAGCCCGGCACCACCGGATCCGGGCACCTCAACGGGGCAGGGTGAGCCATCCGGAGCAGCTGTGGACGTGCCCGCCGCGGCGCCACAGATCGATCATCGCGCGGTGCAGGCGGGAGTCGTAGGGCAGGTCGTCGAGGATCCCGGGCAGCTTCTCGGCATCGGCGAAGGGCCGGTCGAAGCCGAAGAAGATTCCCGAACCGTCGGAGACCGGGCGCTCCCAGACAGTCCACAGCCGGGCGAAGGAGTCCATATTGGACCCCGGCATCAGGCCCATCAGCTCGGTGTCCAGCAGCCAGGACTCGCAGAACGCGATGTCGAAGGCCCCCGGTTCGCCGGCCAGCTCGGGGAAATGCGTCGTGAAGAATCGGTGGGCCCGGGCCAGGGAGGCCGCCACCAGGTCTGGGGCCAGCGATCCGATCGGTGCGATGTGGGCCGACAGCACCAGGGGGCCGTCGCCGGCTCCCTCGCGCCCCAGGGTGGAACGCCGCAGCTCGAACTGGAGACGCCCGAGTTGGGCGAACCCGCCGCGCCAGATCATCTCGAGCCAGCTGGCCTGACCGAGCCCGAACCGTCCGGTCACCGCGATCGTCTTGCGGATCTGTCGGCCGAGGTCGGCCAGGGTGTCGGCGATGATCGGCTCGGGGTACCCCAGCCCGCGCCAGAACTCCTCGACGTCGGGGGCGGAGAGGATGAGCGCCGCCAGTGGCACGGCTCCCTCGACCCCGCCGAGGCCGGCCAGGTCGGCCTGCGACAGCAGGGTCTGCTGGCCGAGGTACCGACCGATCCGGCCACGGAACCCGGCCACCAGCTCGCCGGTGCGGGCGGCTCCAGCGGGATTCCTGGCGACCGTCTCCAGCAGCCGTCGGGTGGGTGCGCGGAGATCGGCATTCACTCCGAGGCGGCCCAGCAGGTCGTCGGGGACGGACTTCAGCATCTCGGGGATGGATGCTCGGGGCATCGGATCCTCCTTCTCGCTCATCGGAGGGTGACCTCCAGGACGGTGTCCACCGGGTCGGGCAGTGGATAGGTCCATTCCGGTTGGGGCCCGAAGGCCACGAAGGCCTGATCGGGATGGTCGGCCACCGACCAGGCCTCCACCAGCGGGACCTGGGACCCGTCGGACAGCAGGTGGACCTCGGCGACCCGGTCGCGTCGCAACCCCTGGAGCTGGAGGGGGCCGACCGGGGCCTCCAACACATGGGCATAGAGCTTGCCACCGCCCGCGGTCCACCACCCCCAGTCGGGTTTCGGCAGCCCCGCCGGCCCGCAGCCGCGGATCGAGGCGGAGTTGGCATCCATCCACTCCCCGATCCCGACGAGGATCCTGCGGCACTGAATGGGAAAGGTGCCGTGCGCGTCAGGACCGACGTTGAGCAGCATGTTGCCGCCCTTGGCGACGCATTCCACCAGCTTGTGGATGAGCACCGGCGCGGTCTTCCAGTCGGCGTCGTGGCGGCAGTAGCCCCAGTGGTTGTTGAGGGTCAGGCAGCTCTCCCAGGGAACGGGAGTGCCATCGGCGCCGCGGATGCCCTCGGCCGGGATCACCTGCTCCGGAGAGGTGAAATCCCCGCAGAACGGGGTGGGAGTGTCGGTGAGGATCGAGCCGGCTTCGGGCCCCGAACCCTCCAGCCGGTTGTCCAGCACGGCGTTGGGCTGGAGCTCGCGGACGATCCGGATGAGGTCGGCCGCACCCCACTGCTCGGGACCCATCCCGGGATAGGAGAAGTCGAACCACAGGACGTCCAGGTCGCCGTAGGTCGAGCAGATCTCGCGGACCTGGCCGTGCAGGAATGCTCGGTAGGAGTCCAGGTCGGGGGTGTGGTCGCGGTACTCCTCGGCCTCGCGCATCGGGTGGTGCAGGTCACCGAAGTGCGGGAAATCGGGCTGGGCCCAGTCCAGCAGGGAGAAGTACAGCCCGACCTTGATGCCGCGCGCCCGGAAGGCCGCCAGGAACTCGGCGACGAAGTCGCGGCCCAGGGTGTGCACCGTGGAGTAGTCCGACAGCCGGGTGTCGAACAGGGCGAAACCGTCGTGGTGCTTGGCGGTCAGCACGGCATACCTCATGCCGGCGGCCCGGGCGGTGTCGGCCCAGGCCTCGAAGTCCGGGTTCGGGTTGAAGGCGTCGATGGCCGGCTGGTAGTCGGCCACGCTGAGGCGTTCGTAGGACCGCACCCACTCGCCGCGAGCCGGCACGGCATAGGCGCCCCAGTGGATGAACATCCCGAACCGGTCCCGGCGCCACCAGGCCGACCGGTCGAATCGGGGGTCCAGCGGTTCGGGTTCGCCGAGTTGATGCGCCATGGCCCCATCCTGCCGCCCTCGGCGCAGTGGCGCGAGGTGCGCTCAGTGCCGGTGCTCCCGGGCCGCCGCAGGGGACGCCGACTCACATGTCGCGGTAGCGCCTGGCGATCGCCATCGCGTGCACCAACTGGGGAGCGCTCAACGGCTGCACATAGCCGGGGGTGTCGCGCTGGATACGCCACGACTCGCTCAGCGGCTGGACCGGGACCGGGTCGAAGCCGAAGGCGTCGAGGAGTCGCGACACCACGGCCAGAGCGGTCGGATGATCGCTGACCGCCACCAGGGCGCGACGGTCGGGGTCGCCGGCGGGGCGTCCCGCAGTGGTGATCTCGGCGGCCGGAATGTGATTGAAGGCCTTCACGACGAAGGACTGCGGGAGATGGTCCTGGAGCAGCTGGGAGGTGGTCGTCGTCTCCTCGTCGAGGGCTGCGATCTGACCATCGCGCTGCGGGTAGTAGTTGTTCGTGTCGATGACGATCTTGCCGATCAGCGGCTCGACCGGAACCGTGCCGATCTGGTGGAGCGGGATCGTCACCACCGCGAGGTCGGCGGCCTCAGCGGCCTCGGCCGGGCTGGCGGCGGCGCGAGCATGGTCCCCGAGTTCGGCGATGAGATCGCCCAACACCTGAGGCCCGCGCCTGTTGCTGATGACCACGTCATATCCCAGTGAGACCGCCTTGCGGGCGAGCTGGCTGCCGATGTGACCTGCACCGATCAATCCGATAGTTATCATGACCACAACGGTAGGCCGCCGGGCCCGTCATTCCAGCCGCTTCACCACCGGCCGACCGGGCGGCGCCCAGGCGCCGGCACAGGGTCAGTTGCGGAAGGCGTGCACCGGAGCCGGGATGTGACCACCCCGGGCCACGAACTCGTCGGAACCGCATCGGCTGGTCGCCAGGATCGGCGCCCGGCCGAGCAGACCGCCGAACTCCACCTGGTCGCCGACCTCCTTGCCCGGCACCGGGATCAGGCGCACCGCGGTGGTCTTGTGGTTCATCACCCCGATCGCCGCCTCATCGGCGATGATCGCCGCCAAGGTCTGGGCCGAGGTCGAACCGGGTAGCGCGATCATGTCCAGGCCCACCGAGCAGATCGCGGTCATCGCCTCCAGCTTGTCCAGCCCGATCGCCCCCATCCCGGCGGCCTCGATCATGCCGATGTCCTCGCTCACCGGGATGAAGGAGCCCGACAGCCCCCCGACATGGGAGCAGGCCATCATGCCGCCCTTCTTGACGGCGTCATTGAGCAGGAACAGCGCGGCGGTGGTGCCGTGCGCACCGACCCTCTCGACCCCGATCTCCTCCAGGATCCGGGCCACCGAGTCGCCCACCGCAGGAGTCGGGGCCAGCGACAGATCGACGATCCCGAATGGCACGTCGAGACGTTCGGCTGCCATCGTGCCGACCAGCTGACCCATCCGGGTCACCTTGAAGGCGGCCTTCTTGATGGTCTCGGCGACCGTCCCGAAGGATCGGCCGGGGACCTTCTCCACCGCCCGCTTGATGACGCCGGGACCCGAGACGCCGACCGAGACGCAGCAGTCGGCCTCGCCGATCCCGTGGAACCCGCCGGCCATGAAGGGATTGTCCCCGACCGCATTGGCGAAGACCACCAGCTTGGCCGCCCCCAGACCGGCGATCGATGCCGTCAGCTCGGCCGACTGCTTGATCGCGCGGCCCATCGCCGCCACCGCCGACATGTTGATCCCCGCCCGCGAGGAGCCGATGTTCACCGAGGAGCAGACGTACTCGGTGGCCGCCAGAGCCTGCGGGATGGAATCGATGAGCACCTTGTCGCTGTGGGTCCGCCCCTTGTCGACCAGGGCTGTGAAACCTCCCAGGAAGTCCACGCCGACCTCCTTGGCGGCGGCGTCCAGAGTCAGGGCGAAGGGCAGGTAGTCGTCCTCCCCCGAGGCCGCGGCGACCAGCGAGATCGGCGTCACGGTGATCCGCTTGTTGATGATCGGGATGCCCAGTTCGGCCTCGATGCCCTGGCAGGTCGCCACCAGATCCTGTGCCCGGGTGGTGATCCGGTCATAGATCTTCCGGCGACAGACCTGGCCGTCGGAGTCGATGCAGTCCAGCAGCGAGATGCCCATCGTCACGGTACGGATGTCGAGGCGCTCCTCCTCGATCATCCGGATGGTCTCGAGGATGTTCTTGGCGGTTGCCGGGTCCGTCGGGTCCTGGCTGGCGGCAGCAGTCCTGGAGGTAGTCATCCGATCACAGCCTGTGCATGGCGTCGAAGATGGCCTCGGACTGAATATGGACGACGACGCCCACCCGCTCCCCGGCGTCCTTCATCCGGGTCTGGATGGTGGCCAGATCGGGGGCGTCCTCGGAGAGCACGCACTGCATGATCATCGTGAAGTAGTCACCCATCAGGGTCTGGGAGACGTTGACGATGTTGACCCCCATCCCGGCCAGTGCCGTGGAGATGGCGGCGATGATTCCCGGGTGATCGTTCCCGGTGACGGTCATGATCGCGTTCATGAGGACATCCTCCCGCATCCGGTCCGCCGCGTGTCGCCGGAGGGTCGGACGCCGCCCGACCCGGCTCAGGCGATCTGGCTCCTCAGCAGGGACATCGTGATCGAGTCCCACCGGCGGCCATCCCACTCACGGGCCTCCGGGACCCGGCCGGTGACCGTGTACCCGAGCTGCTCGGCACATCTCATCATCCGGGTGTTGCCGCTCCAGGTGGTCAAGGTGACGACGTGGGCGTCGGTCTCCTGGAAGGTCTGCCGGGTCCACCTCGCCAGCGCTGTGGACCCGATCCCCTGGCCCCACAGCCGCGGCTCGAAGATCACCAGCCCCAGCTCCCACCAGCCACCGCCGGCCGGATCGATCTCGAACCGGTTGACGAACCCGCAGCGGTGCCCCTCCACGGTGATGATCGCCCGGTCCCCAGACCTCAGGCGGGGCCGCCAGTCGCGAGCGAAGTCACGATAGCTGCGATCGTCCTGGTCGCCGAAGTAGGGCCCGTCCCAGCGCTTCCACTCGGCATCGGGCACCTCGACATTCCAGTGCCACAGCCAGATGAGATCATCCTCGACCAGCGGGATCACGTCGACCTGGGGCACCAGAAGTCTCCTCAGTCGAGTGGTCATCGAGGATCCGCCCCGGTGGCGGTGCGCGCCAGCTCGATGGCGGTGCGCACCCCCGACGGGTCCCCGCGACGATCGGGGCTCGGTGGGGTGTGGTCCAGCGCCTCCGCTGCCCGGTCGGTGCCGACCCCGGCGGCCAACGCGACGATCGCCACCCGGACTCTCCCGTCGGCGGCGAGCAGGGCCGTCCGGGCCTCCTCGGAGCTGGCGCCGGTGGCCTGCTCGACGATCCGGACCATCCGCACTCGCAACTTCTCATTGGTGGCGACGACATCAATCATGAGATTCGACCAGGTCTTGCCGAGCCGGATCATGGCAGCGGTGGAGATGGCGTTGAGGGTCATCTTCTGGGCTGTCCCCGACTTCATCCGGGTCGATCCGGTGACCGCCTCGGGGCCGGTGTCGGGCAGGATGGCGACGTCGGCCAGCTCGGCCAGCGGGGCCCTCGGGTTGGTGGAGATCAGGGCGGTCGGCAGGCCTCGGCGTCTGGCCTCTGCCAACGCCCCGGCGACGTACGGGGTCCGGCCGCTGGCGGCGATGCCGATCACCAGATCGTGCTCCCCGGCCTCCTTCAGTTCCGCGGCACCCAGCTCCGGGGAGTCCTCGGCCCCCTCGACGGCCCGCACGAAGGCGCGCTGCCCACCGGCCATGTGGCCGATCACCTGGTCGGGGGAGATGCCGTAGGTGGGCAGCAGCTCCACGGCGTCCAGGACGCCGAGACGGCCGGAGGTGCCGGCCCCGACGTAGTGCACCGCGCCACCGGCGGCCAGGGCGGCCACGAAGAGGTCGACGACCTGGCCGATCCGGTCCGTGCAGGCCTGCACCGCGGCGGCCACCCGGGCGTCCTCGGCGAGGATCTCGGCCACCACCCCGGCGGCGTCCAGCTGGTCGATGTCCAGGGTCCGCTCATTTCGGGACTCGGTGGCCCAGGTGAGCTTCGGGGCTGCCTGGCCGACTCCTGCCACCAGCGGTGTCGATGCGGTCTCCGGTGTGCCGGAGGGGGTCGAGTGGCTGGCCTGGGGAGGTTCGGCGGAACTGGTCACAGGGTCTCCTTGGGTGGGCTCGGGTCCATATCTTGTCACGGTCCGGCCACCCCATTCGGCGTGCTCAGAACCCCGGTCCGAACACACATCAGCGATGAGCACTGGTGATGGTGCGGCGGGTCACCGGTACCCTCCTGAGGGTGACGGTGATGGGGATCGATCTGGGCGGCACGAGCACGCTCGCCGAGCTGGCCGACGACTGCGGGGCGGTGCTCGGGCGCGGTGCCGCCGAGGGGGCGAACCTGAGATCGGCCGGCGGCGGGATCGCCGGGGCGGCGGCGGCTGTCCGGCGCTCTGCCGAGCTGGCCCTGACCGTGGCGGTGGCCGGCGGCCCCCGGCCTCCCGAGTCCTCGACGCCCACCGATCCCGCGCTCATCGACTCCCCGGACGCTGCCGACCCGACCGCTGTGCTCGAGCAGGCCGTCACCGGGAAACTCCTTCCCCAGGTCATCGTCATCTCGGCCTCGGGTGCCGGGGCGGCCCGTCACGATGAGGTGGCGGCAGCCTTCCGGGCGGCCCTGGCCGGGATCTGCGACCGGGTCCATGTCGAGAACGACCTGTCGGCGGCCTTCCGATCGGCCAGCTCCGGGGGCGACGGCTACCTGCTGCTGTCGGGAACCGGGGCGGTGGCCGGCCGCTACCGAGGAGGGATCCTCGAGCGCCGTGCCGATGGGCTCGGCTGGATCCTCGGCGACACCGGATCGGGGCTGTGGATCGGCTGGCAGGGTCTTCGTGCCGTCGCCGCCGATCTGGATCGACGCGGCCCGCACACCGAGTTGACCGCTCCGATGGTGGCATCCCTGGAGGTGCAGCCGGTGACCGGCGACCCCTGCCAGGACTTGGTGCGTCGGGTCGACGAGCTGGCCCCCGCCCAGATGGGCGGTCTGGCGCCGCTGGTGCTGGCGGCTGCGGCGACCGATGCGGTCGCCGGCCGGATTGCGGAGGCGGCCGCGGAGGCGCTGATCACCAGCCTCGACGCGGTCGTCGCCGACTCCGGGCCAGGACGCAGCGCGGACCGTCCGGACTCGGCACCCGAGGGCCTCGGCGTGGAGGGGGCGGGCGACGTCCCCCGCGAGGTGGTGCTGGCCGGCGGGGTGCTGGCCCACCAGACCCCGGTGCGCGCCGCCGTGCTGGCCGAACTGGGGCGGCGTGGCGGATGGCGGGCCGTCACCGCCGCCGACCCGGTCGTCGGCGCCCTGCGGATCGCCCAGGACCTCCTCGACGCCGACTGAGACCACCCTCGGAGCCGCCTCCCGCCGGCCACCGGCGTCCCCAACTCGGGAGTAGGTGCTCCGCCGTCACCACGGCCGCCCTAGTCTGGTGCCACGGCCGGGTTCACCGGCGCCCGGGATCGGTAGGACAACCCGCGGGGACCAGGGAGGATTACGTACATGACGTCGCAAGGACCGATGCTCTCCCGCCGCGCGCTGGGCCAGGGGACCCTCGGCACCCTCGCCGCAGCCGCCCTGACCGGGTCCCTCTCCGGCTGCAGGAACACCTCCCCCGACACCCCCGAGGTGCCCGACGCCGCCACTCAGGTCGCCCGGCAGCTGGCGGCAGGTCTCAGCAAGGGCGACCTCACCGGCGTCCCGGTCGATGACCCGGCAGGCGCCGCAGACGACATGAAGGTCATCTTCGCCGGGATGGACGGCCTGCACCCGACCACCAAGGTCGCCTCCACCAAGGTCTCCGACGGCGGCTCGGACAGCACCTCGAGCACCGTCACCGCCACCCTGGCTCACACCCTCACGCTGGCCGGCCGGACCTGGTCGTTCACCTCCACGGCGCGCATCGTCAACACCAGCAACCTCTGGAAGGTCGCCTGGGAGTCCACCATCGTCCACCCCCGGCTCACCCCCGCCACCCGGCTCCGCCACACCCGGGAGCTCGGTGAGAGGGCCTCGATCACCGGCGCCAACGACTCCGACATCGTCGTCAATCACACCGTCCATGACGTCGGCATCGACAAGACCAAGGCCGACAAGACGGCCTGGGCCTCCTCGGCCACGGCCCTCGCCAAGCTGGTCAAGATCGACCCCAAGGCCTACGCCGCCCAGGTCCAGGGGGCCGGGGACCAGGCCTTCGTGGTCGCGATCACGCTGCGCGAGCAGGACATCCCCAGAGACGTCGGCGTCATTCCCGGCGCCGCGGTCACCGACCGCGAGCTGCCGTTGGCACCCACCAAGACCTTCGCCAACGGTCTGCTGGGCACCGCCGGGCTGGCCAACGAGGAGGACGTGGCACGGGGCAAGGGAGAGATCGAGACCGGCGACGTGGTGGGCAAGTCGGGCCTGCAGCTGCGCTACGACTCCCAGCTGCGCGGCAAGGTCGGCCACCGGATCGATCTGGTCGCCCGCAAGGGCGCCTCCGACCCCGACGCCACCACCGCCACCACCGGATCCGCACAGCCGACGCCCTCCCCCTCCTCGGCAGCAGCCCTGCCGGCCAGACTCTTCACCACCCCCAAGACCGACGGGACACCGCTCAGGCTGACCCTCGACCCGACCCTCCAGTCCAAGGCCGAGACCGCCCTGGCGGGCGCCTCCGGGGTCGCCTGCCTGGTCGCCATCCAGCCCTCCACAGGCGGCATCCTGGCGCTGGCCAACTCGCAGGCGGCCGGTGCCAACGGATTCGCCAACTACGGCCAGTACGCCCCCGGGTCGACCTTCAAGATCGCCACCACCCTGGCCCTGCTGCGCGCCGGGCTCACCCCCGACTCCACCGTCAACTGCTCGTCGACCGTCACCGTCAACGGCCGGACCTTCCACAACTACTCCGACTACGACTCGGCCTTCGCCGGCAGCATCCCCCTCAAGCAGGCGGTCGCCCAGTCCTGCAACACGGCCTTCATCTCCCAGCACGCCAAGGTCACCTCGGCGACCCTCAAGCGGGCCGCCGCCAGCCTGGGGGTGGGCACCGACTACGACGCCGGATTCCCCACCTTCTACGGCTCGATCGCCGACACCACCGCCGCCGATGTGCTGGCCTCCGACATGATCGGCCAGGGCGGGGTGCTGGCCTCCCCGATGGCGATGGCGGGGGTGGCCGCCTCGGTCGCCGCCGGCACGACCGTCGTCCCCTGGCTGATCCAGGGCAGGAAACCGACCCCCAAGGCCACCTCGCTGAGCACCCGGGAGGTGGCCGGGTTGCGCGAGGTGATGGTCACCACCGTCAAGCAGGGCTCCGGCCGGGTGCTCGCCGGGCTGGCCACCGGCGCCAAGACCGGCACCGCGGAGTTCGGCCCGGCGGGCAAGGTGAGAACCCATGCCTGGATGATCTGCTGGACGTCGTCGGTCGCGGTGGCCTGCATGGTTGAGGTCGGGGACTCCGGATCGGGAACCGCAGGCCCTATCATCAAGGCATTCCTGTCATGACCCCACTCCAGATCCCGCTCCACATCCCGGTGCCGCTGAGGACCTCCATCGTGAAGTCCTTCACGTGGAACTGGCCGAACACCCCCATCAACCTGGCGATCATCATCGCCGCGGCTCTGCTGTTCCGGTGGCTGCTGCGCCGCGGGATCAACTGGCTGATCGGCTGGATGCTGCGCCGCACCGAGAAGCGGCGGTCCTCCGAGACCACCCACGGCGGCATCGCGATCGGCGAGCTCACCGGTCTCAATGCCGAACGGCAGGCGCAGCGCACCACCACGGTGGGCCGGCTGCTGTCCAACATCGGTGTCGCGCTGATCGTGGCAGTCGCAGTGCTGTGGGGGTTCGACACCGTCGGCATCCGGTTGACGCCGGTGCTGGCCTCGGCCGGTGTGCTCGGCATCGCGCTGGCCTTCGGCGCCCAGTCCCTGGTCAAGGACCTGTTGTCGGGTCTGTTCATGATCTTCGAGGATCAGTACGGAGTGGGCGACGTGGTGGAGATCAACGAGATCAAGGGCACCATCGAGGATGTCGGGCTGCGAGTGACCCGGATCCGCGACTTCGACGGGCTGATCTGGTACATCCGCAATGGTGAGATCACCCAGGTGGGCAACCGCACCCAGGGGGTGGCGACCTCGGTCACCGACATCACTGTGCACGCCTCGGAGGATCCGATGGTGGTGATGCGGGTGCTCAAGATGGTGATCCGCGAGATCGACCAGGACCCGCAGTTCAGCGACTCCCTGCTCGAGACACCGACGGTGCTGGGCGTCACCGACATCACCGGGGACAAGATGACCTTCCAGATCGCCACCAAGTGCGTCGCCCAGACCCAGTACGACGTGATCCGGACGCTGCGCCGCAAGGCCAAGGACGCCTTCGACGAGGCCCGCATCCGCGGCGCCTTCTGAGGGATGACGCCGTGGCGTGGCAGTGGATCTGGATCGGGGTGCTGTTCAGCCTGCCAGTGCTGATCGGGGGCGCCGGGCTGCTGGTGGTGCTGATGGTCAGACCGCTGATGACCGGCCGCCATCGTGGTTTCGAGGAGGCGCAGCGGCGCGACGAGGGGACCTCGGCCGGGCCGGCTAACCCTCCGACATCGCCTCGGCGATGAGCCTGGTGAGCAGCGTGCGCGCCCCGGAGATTGACTTGTCAGGATCCGGCTCGATGTCCGACAGCGCCAGGACGCCGTCGAAGGCGTCACGGTCGGCGCCCGTCAGTTCACACAACCCGCAGACCGCCCAGACCGGCACCCCGGCCTGGCGGGCCATCCGGCGCACCGCGTCGGGGGTCTTGCCCAGCAGGGTCTGATGGTCCAGCCGGCCCTCCCCGGTGATCACCAGGGAGGCCTCGCGGATCCGCCGGGCGGCGTCCGACCAGCCGAGCACCACCTCGGCGCCAGGCCGGTAGTGCGCTCCCAGGCACATCAGCGCCCAGCCGACACCGCCGGCCGCGCCGGCTCCGGGATCGTCGCGGTGGATCACCCCCAGGGCCGGCTCGACGGCCCCTGAGAAGGTCTCCAGGGTCTTGTCGGCCAACGCCACCCCATCGGCGTCCATCCCCTTCTGCGGGCCGAAGACCGCAGCGGTACCACTCGGACCGAGCAGCGGGCTGGTGACATCGCAGGCCACGGTCAGCTCCACCTCGGCCAACCTCGGGTTGAGGTGGGTGAGGTCGACCAGGTCCAGGGCGACCAGGCCGGCCAGGCCGGGCTCGACGTCATTGCGATGGGAGTCCAGGAAGATCGCCCCGAGGGCCTCGAGCATCCCGGCCCCGCCGTCGGTGCTGGCCGAGCCGCCGATCCCAATGGTGATCGAGGCCACCCCCTCGCGCAGGGCTGCCGCGATCACCTCTCCCAGACCTCTGCTGGACGCCGTCAGCGCGCGAGCCGGAGTGGGCGGTCCGGAGACCCGGTCGGCGCGTTCCAGACCGCAGCAGGCCGCCATCTCGATGACGGCGTCGTCTCCTCGGCGGGCCCAGTCGACCTGGGCGAGGTCTCCGGTGGCGCCGTGGCAGCGGGTGGAGACCGAGTGGTAGCCGGCCGCGATCGCGGCGTCCAGAGTGCCTTCGCCGCCGTCGGCGACCGGGATCGAGACGACCTTGATACCGGGGTCGGCCCGGCGCAGGCCCTGACTGACCGCCAGGCAGGCCTGACCGCTGGTCAGCGACCCCTTGAACGAGTCGACCGCCACGACCACGCTGCCGGCCTCCGACGCCCCGTCCCTGTCAGATGTCATGGGGCCAATGCTAGAGGGACAGGGCCCCAGTCGCCGCCGTCCGGCCGCGCCGATGGGCCGACAACGACGTGCCCGGATAAAGCCCTTCTGCCCGGCCGGAGCCCGTGGACCCCGGCACCGCGCCGATTCCTCGCCAATGGCGGCCGAGGGCATCGCCCCGGGGCCTCGTAGAGTAGTGACTCGTGTCCGAGACTCTTGCCTGCTTGAACCCGACCCCCCAGGAGAGGGGCCTCACTCTGCCTCAACTGCTGGAGCACCGGATATCCCACCTCTTCGAGACCATCCCGCTGGTCGGCGAGCTCGGCCAGCTGTTCGCCGAGCACGGTCACGATCTCTACCTGGTAGGCGGCTCGGTGCGAGATGCCCTGCTGGGCACCCTCGGCCATGACCTGGACTTCACCAGCGACGCCCACCCCGACCAGATCGAGGCCCTGCTGCGCACCCGGACCCATGCGGTCTGGGACATCGGGCGGGCGTTCGGGACCATCGGAGCCAATATCCGGGTGGCCGACGGTGCCGCTGCCGACCCGACAGCTACCGATTCGACCGCCACCGATCAGAGCCCCGACGCCTGGGTGGTGGAGATCACCACCTACCGCACCGACGTCTACCGGCCCGACTCCCGCAAACCCGAGATCGCCTTCGGGGACTCCATCGACGAGGACCTCATCCGCCGCGACTTCACCGTCAACGCGATGGCCGTCCACGCCGCCACCCGGCAGTTCATCGATCCCCATGCCGGGCTGGCCGACATCGCCGCCGCGACCCTTCGCACCCCCTTCCCCCCCGAGCGGTCCTTCTCCGACGACCCGCTGCGGATGATGCGCGCTGCCCGGTTCACCTCCCAGCTCGGCTTCGCGGTCACCGACCCGGTGCGCACCGCGATGACCGGGATGGCCGACCGGATCGCGATCATCTCGGCCGAGCGGGTCCGTGATGAGCTGTCCAAACTGCTGCTCACCGACCACCCGCGGGAGGGCCTGGACCTGCTGGTGTCCACCGGGATCGCCGACCACGTGCTGCCCGAGCTGCCGGCACTGCGTCTTGAACTCGACGAGCACCACCGGCACAAGGACGTCTACCAGCACACTCTGACGGTGCTCGACCAGTCGATCGCCCTGGAGCGCTCCCGCGGCCACGCCCCCGACCTCACGGGCCGGATGGCGGCGCTGATGCACGACGTCGGGAAGCCGGCGACCCGCAGGTTCGAGCCCGGCGGGAAGGTGTCCTTCCACCACCACGACATCGTCGGGGCCAAGCTGACCCGCAAACGGCTCAGGGCCCTGGCCTTCCCCGGCCAGTTCGTCAAGGACGTCGCCAAGCTCGTCGAGCTGCACCTGCGCTTCCACGGCTACGGCGAGCAGGGCTGGACCGATTCGGCGGTGCGCCGCTACGTGCGCGACGCCGGCGACCAGCTCGAGCGCCTCCACATCCTCACCCGCGCCGACTGCACGACGATGAACCGCCGCAAGGCCGAGCGACTCGAGTTCGCCTACGACGACCTGGAGCACCGGATCGGTGAGCTGCAGGAGCAGGAGGAGCTCAAGTCGATCCGCCCCGACCTGGACGGCGAACAGATCATGGCGATCCTGGGGATCGCCCCCGGCCCGGTGGTGGGACGGGCCTACAAGTACCTGCTCGACCTACGACTGGACGAGGGCCCCAAGAACGAGCTGGAGGCCGGTGCGGCGCTCAGGGCGTGGTGGGCCGAGCAGCCGGAGTCGACGAGCTGAGAGGCCGACGGCCGGTCATGGTTCCCGGCCGGTCCGAGGTGTCTGCGCCCCGGACCGCGCACCGAACCCGTGGCGCCGCGCCCCTCAGATCTGGTTCGGGTGGAGGACGATCTTGCCGTGCACGTGCCCCGAGGCCGAGGACTCGAAGGCCTGGCCGAGATCGGCCAGCGCGAAGGTACCGGCGATGTCGGCGTGCAGCACTCCGTCGGCCGCCAGTTCGGCCAGCTCGGCGAGCTGGGACCCGGAGGGCTTCACCCAGGTCGACAAGCCGCCGGCCTCGGCGGCGCCGGGATCGGCGATCGAGCCGTGCACCCCGCCTGGCGCCAGCACCGAGGTGGTGACGTCGAGCACTCCGCCGATCAGGTCCAGCACGATGTCCACCCCGCCGGGTGCGAGCTCGCGGACCCGCTCGGTCAGCCCCTCGCCATAGGCCACCGGCTCGGCCCCCAGCTCGCGGAGCCGCTCGTGGTTGCGGGCCGAGGCGGTCCCGATCACCCGGGCACCCAGATGCCTGGCGATCTGCACCGCGTAGCACCCGACCCCGCCGGACGCGTTGTGGATCAGCACGGTGCTGCCCCGTCCGGTGCCGAGCCGGAGCAGGTTCTGGTAGGCGGTCAGCCCGGCCAGCGGAAGAGCTCCGGCCTGATCCCAGTCCAGCCCGGCCGGCTTGTGGGCCAGGAACTCCATCGGCACCGGGACCAGCTCGGCGAAGGTTCCGTGATGGATCCAGGCGGTCCGGGCGTAGGCCATCACCTCGTCGCCGACCTCGAATCCCGGGGTGTCGGGGCCCAACTGCTCGATGACCCCGGCGACGTCCCAGCCGGGCACCGCCGGGAAGACGACGTCATAGATGGAGTCCAGCCCCCCGGACATCACCTTCCAGTCGACGGGATTGACGCCGGCTGCCATCACCCGCACCAGGGCGAATCCCGGCGGCGTCCTCGGTGTCGGCCGGTCCTCGACCAGCTCGAGGACCCCGACATCGAGGGTCTTCCCGTTCGCGTACCGGCTGTACTGCTGTGCTCTCATGACGCCACGGTAGTCACCGAAGGCTCTTCTTCCAGCCCTCACGCTGCGGGCCGAAGCCGCCCCGACCCGCCTCGGAGTCGCTCCGCCGGCCGCCGGCGAGGCGCCCCGCTCACCCGGGGGTCGCCCCCAGCAGCGCGGCTATGCTCCAGCCATGAACTCTCCGGCCAGCTCCCCCCGAGCCCACTCGCAGATCGAGTTCTGGGCCTGGCAGGGCAGGCCGCCCGAGAATGCCCGAGGACGCCGGTCCTTCGCCTCCGGAGACCTCGATGGCTGTAGGGCGGACCACCGCGGACTCACCGTCGACCGTCCGACCGGCGAGCGTGTCCTGGCCGACCCCTTCGTCGACCGGCCCGACGGCTCGGTGCGCCCGGCCGCCGACGACCCCGGTGCGATCAACTCACCGGTGAGATATCAGACGGCGACCTGGACCTCGCCCCTCCACCGTTTGGGCTTCGGCGGCCAGCAGATCATCGTCTCCTGGAACGCACTGACCCCGGGACACTCCTGGATCGAGGTGCAGATCCAGCCGATCATCGGCGAGGTGGCACCATCTGCCGCCGATACGCAGACCCCCGGACCGTGGTTCACGATAGCCCGCTGGTGCCGGCTGCTGCCCGCCCAGGGGGGCGCCATCCACCGCGCCAGCGTGGCGGGGCAGAGCTCAGCCGGCGCCTCGGTCGATGTCGACACCCTGGCCGCCTCCGAGGGCCACGAGATCACCGGTTACCGGCTGAGGGTGATCCTGGCGGCCCCGCTCGGGGCACCCGAGCGCCCCGTCGTCTCGCTGCTGGGGGCGGTCGCCTGGGCACCCTCCAGAGGCCACGGATCGTCTCCCGCCCCCAGCGCGGCACCCGGCCCGGCCCCACTGCCGGGAAGGGAAATACCGGTCCCCCCGCTGTCCCAGATGACCCATCGCGGCCAGTACCCGCAGTGGGGCGGTGGCGGCGAATCCTGGTGCTCGCCGACCTCGGTGGCGATGACGATGGGCTACCACCGCTGCGGCCCCACCCCCGCCGAGCTGGCCTGGATCCAACCCCCCGACGACCGGATCGTCGCCTTCAGCGCCCGGGCGACCTGGGACCACCAGTTCCAGGGCGCCGGAAACTGGGCCTTCTCCACCGCCTACCCCGCCGAGTATCCCCTCGAAGCCTTCGTCACCCGACTCGCCGGCCTGGCCGAGATGGCCCCCTTCATCGCGGCCGGCATCCCGCTGGTGGCCTCACTGGCCTTCGACGCCACCGAACTGGACGGCTCGGGATACTCCACCGAGGGCCACCTGATGCTGGTGATCGGATTCACCAGCGGTGGCGACGTCATCGTCAACGACCCGGCCAGCCACAACCTGCCCGACAACGACCAGGTCCGGGTGGTCTACCGGCGCGACCAGTTCGAGCGGATCTGGCAGCGCAGTTCCAAGGGCACGGTCTACGTCATCCATCCACCCCGGCTGCCGCTACCCCCCGGTCCGGCGACCGGGATCTGACCCCCGGCCGCCGGTGCTCCGGTCAGCAGTCCCCGATGCCGTTCACAGCTGGCGTCCATAAGATGAAGACCATGCCTGTCTCTGCCACCGATCGACCGGGGAGTCGCCAGCGCCCCTCCGGCACCCGGCGGCAGACCCGCAGGCGCGCCGCCCTGCTCCTGGCTCTGCTGCTCGCCGTCCTCACCGCGATGACCTCCGCCGCCCCGGCTCTGGCCTCCCCCGCCACGACACACCCAGCCAGGGCCACCCAGAACCCCTCGACCCCGGCAGTCACCGTCGACCTCACCAGCGTCACCCCCGACAGCGTCGATGCCAACGGCACCATCACCATCAAGGGCACCGTGACCAACACCTCGAAGGTCGCGATGACCTGGGTGCAGGTGTCCTTCTGGCGCTCCCGCGACCCGATCACCGACCCCTCCGCCCTCAGCTCCGTGCTCTCCTCCCCCATCACCATGCCGGTCGGGGAGCGCTGGTTCGGTGAGAAGAACGAGGCGAGCATGGACAACATCACCGACCCGGAGGCGACCCAGACCTTCCAACCCGGCCAGACGGCGTCCTTCCAGGTCTCCGGCACCGCCAAGGAGATGGGCCTCACCACCGCCGGTGCCTATCTGGTCGGCGTCCACGTCCAGGCGACGCCGGTCGGCCGGTCCCGGCTGACGGTGGGCCGGGCACGGGTGCTCACGGTGGTCTCCGCCGCCACCACGAAGGCAGCCCTCACCCCGGTCGTCGAACTGTCCTCCCGGCCCGCCATCGGGCTGGACGGCACCTTCATGGATGATCACCTGGCCGGCGAACTCACCGGGCGGCTCACCACCCTGCTGAGCGCCGCACAGAACCGCCAGGCCACCGTGCTGGTCGACCCGGGGCTGGTGGACGAGGTCATCGCGATGGCGGCCGGCTACACCGTCGACGGCAGACCCGGAACCGGCACCCAGGCCGCGATCAACTGGTTGGCCGCCCTCACCCCCGTTCTCCAGGGGGGCAACGCCTATCGCCTTCCCTATGGCAACGCCGATGTCGTGGGGGCTGCGCGGGCCGGCCACCAGGTGGTGCTGACGAGGGCACGCGACGCCCTGGCCGCCACCTCCACGGGGGCCAGCGGCACGGCTGGCAGCAGCTCCACATCAACCAACCCGGCGGCCAACCTGCCTCTGGCGGTGGTCGATCGGGCCGGCGCCCTGGACCGCCCATCGCTCACCTCGATCGTCGATGTGCTGCACCCCCAGGTGGTCCTCAGCTCCGCCGCCGACACCACGGCCACCAGCTACTCGACCTCCGGGACCACCCTGGTACCGCTGTCCACCGATGTCCTGGACGGCGGGCCCGATCACACCTCCAGCCCCGCCCAGCGCCGCGGCCGGTTGCTCGCCCAGGCACTGCTGGACTCCCAGGACGGCCGGCCGGTGACCACTGTCGTCACCACCGAGAAGGAGTTGGCGGTGGTCGGGCTGACGGCCACCAGCACCGAGCCCTGGCTCACCCTGAGGAGTCTGTCCGCAGCGGTGGGGACGCCGTCCACCACCAATCCGTTGCCGGCCCGCAGCCGGGTGCCCACCGTGCTCCAGGGGTCCTGGTGGACCGACCTGGAAGTCGCCGCCCGCCACGCGGCCGGCTGGGGCGACGTGCTGGCCGACCCGGCGCAGACCACCCTCAAGACCGACCGGGCGCTGTCCCGCGGGGTCTCGGTCGACCTGGCCGCCGCCCAGCGCTCCGGCTGGCTGACCACCGCGATGTCCTCGGCCACCCAGCTGCTGTCGGGAACCTCGATCAACCTTCACGCCGCCGAGAGCTTCGTGATGTCCTCGGCCTCCAACTACCTGCCGCTGACAGTCACCAATCGGCTCGACGCCACCGTGCGAGTCAAGGTGGTGTTCACCTCCGAGTATCCCCAGCGGATCTCGGTGCCGACCACTCAGGTGGTGACGATCCGCTCGGGGGAGACCCAGACCATCCGCTTCTCCCCGCGCGCCAGCTCGAACGGCCAGGTCGAGATGACCGCCCAGCTCACCAGTCCGGCCGGCCGCCCGCTGGGCGTCCAGCACCACTTCCTGATCCGGGCGACCCGGATGGACGACATCGGCTGGGTCATCATCGTGATCTCCGGGGCGGTGCTGCTCGGGGCCACCCTGCTGCGCATCCACCAGGTCCGCCACCGCCAGGGGACCGACGCCGCGACCCTGGCCGAGGAGCTGACGGCAGGGTTGGAGGAGGCCACTCAGCATCACGAGAGCACCTCGCCGACGCCGGCCGGGAGTTCGACGGTCGGCCCGGACGGGGCCACCCACGACCATCTGCCCGAACCCCGCCAGGAGCCGGGCGACTCACCAGGAGACGCCTCCGCTCCGCCGTCCGAGGCACCGATCGACCCGGCTTCGGGTACCGGCCGGTGAGCCCCGTTCCGATCAGCAGCCCGAGACGGCAGACTTGGTGAGGGCGATGTCGAAGGTCCCGGGTGCTGCCGGCGGTGCCTCATGCGGCGTCCCCCGGGTTCGAAGCGCAGGGAGGTGACGGTGGACAGCGTATTCAACGACCGCCGCCAGGTCTCCCACTCCAGCGACCAGCAGTGGCACGAGGAGGACGAGCAGACCCGCCCCCAGCCACGCCCCACCGACCCAGACCCGGTTCCGGTGCTGCGCGCCGGAGCCCAGCTCGGCGGCCGCTTCCGCCTCGAGCAGGAGCTCGGCAATCCCCTCGGCACGATGACCTGGCGGGCCTTCGATCTCAAACTGCACCGCCCGGTACTGATGCACATCATGGCCCCCGACGGGGCCCACACCGACGAGGTGCTGGCCGCCGCCCGGCGGGCCGCGGTCGCCACCGACTCCCGATTCCTGAGAGTCCTGGACGCCGTCGCCGCGGGGCCCGGGGACCCCGGCTCCTTCGTGGTCTGCGAGTTCGCCCCCGGCCGGTCGATCGCCGAACTGCTCCAGTCGGGGCCGCTGTCGGCCCTGGAAGCGGCCTGGATCATTCGCGAACTCGCCGATGCGATGGCCCCGCTGCACAGCCTGGGGCTGTTCCACGAGAGACTCAACCCCGACAACGTCATCGTCACCTCCACCGGCAATGTCAAGATCGTCGGGCTGCTGATCCAGGCAGCCCTGCACCCCTGGCCCGGTGACCAGTCGTTGACCTGGTCCGACCGTGAGGCCCGCGACGTCTCCGACATGGGACGGCTGCTGTACGCCTGCCTGGTCTCCCGCTGGCCGGTGGGCACCGCCCGCCATCCGCGCCCGCTCGACAGCCTGGACGGCAGGGTCCGGTGGGGCCTGGTCCCGGCCCCCTCCGATGACCACGGCTGGCTGCCGCCGCACCAGGTACGGGCCGGCGTCTCCCCCGCACTGGACACCCTGTGCGACCAGATCCTCTCAGAGGTCCCCCGCCACAACGAGGTCCCGATCCGCACCGCCAACGAGGTGGCCCAGGCGCTGGCCCGGGTGCTCGGCAGCGCCGATGCGGCCGCCGACCTCGAGCGCCGACTGCGCTACCCGGCCGAGCAGGGCAACAGCACCACCGCCCCGGTGACACCGGCCGCCGCAGTGGCCGCTCCCGGTGCCGCGGGCCGACCTGCCGGCTCGAACGGGACCCCCACCGAGTTCGGCACTCCCGGCGCCGACGACAGCTCTCGCGGCGACGGCTACCCGGATGACGACGGCACCGGCAGCTCGACGATTCCCGGCCGCGACGAGGACGGTTACTGGACCCCGGAGGCCGCCGCCGGGGAGTGGGCCCACGTTCCCGCACAGCACTACCTGGACGGGGGTTCGGGGGACCTCAGGGCCGTCGAGGGATCGGCGTCCGCCGCCCCGGGCGCCGGCCCCCGGGACCCGGGTTCACCGCGCGGTTCGCGGCGTCAGGCAGGATCCGGCAGCGCTGGCCGGCCCGACGGTCGCCCGATCCCGATGGCCTCCCATATCGCCCCCGCGGATGTCGAGAAGGTCTCCCATCAGCTGGCCCGGCCCCGGCCCGACCCCCGGCGCTGGCAGATCTGGGCGGTCGGCCTGGTCGCTGCCGTGCTGGTGGTCTGCCTGCTGCTGGTCGGGCTCAGGCGGGTGGCGGCAACCGAACCGGCCGGCCAGGCGGCGTCCTCGGCCTCGACAGCGGTCACCATCTCCAAGGTCGATGACTTCGACCCCGAGGCCGACGGGGGCAATGACGAGGAGAACCCGAACAAGGTGTCTCTGGCCTGGGACGGCAAGGCCGACACCGCCTGGACCACCCTGGTGTACAAGAACTCCCCCAGTTTCGGACGGCTCAAGCCCGGCGTCGGGCTGGTGGTCGACCTCGGGTCCACGACGTCGTTCTCCTCGGTGACGGTCACCCTGGTCAACGGCGCCACCGACGTGGCCCTGTACGTGCCGAGATCCGCCGGCGCTGAGCCCCCGATGTCGACCATCGGCGACTGGCGCCGGGTGACGGCCCGGCAGGGGGCGCGAGGGGCCACCACCCTGAAACCCTCCCCGGCGGTGTCCAGCCGGTATCTGCTGGTTTACCTCAGCAAGCTGCCGAAGATCTCCGACAACCGCTTCCAGGGGGGCATCGCGGAGATCAAGGTGAACCCGTGAGCCGGGCCGCGGGGCCGGCGGGAGGATCGGCCCAGGGGGAGGACGAGCCGGGCCGCGCCGATCCCGAGGACCCTCTCGAGGCCGCCGATCCGGGCCCGGGCCCCAGCGACGCCGACCTGCTGGCGGCCCACGTCGCCGGTGACCCGGACGCCTTCGGCACCCTGTTCCTGCGCCACCGGGACCGGCTCTGGGCGGTGGCGGTGCGCACCATGGGCGATCGTGAGGAGGCCGCCGACGCCCTTCAGGAGGCGATGATCTCGGCCAGTCGCAGGGCCGGGACATTCCGCGGTGACGCCGCGGTGACCAGCTGGCTGCACCGGATCGTCGTCAACTCATGCCTGGACCTGATCCGTCGCAACCGGGTGAGGCGTACCGAGCCGCTGCACCCCGGGGCCGATCGGGATCTGGCCCTGATCGCTGCTGAGGACCCGACCCGCCGGATCGAGTCGGCCGAGCTGGCCGCGATCGTCGAGCAGGCGCTGTCCCGGCTGAATGCCGATCAGCGGGCTGCCCTGGTGCTGGTCGACATGGAACAGATGCCGGTGGCGGAGGCGGCTGTGGAGCTGGGAGTGCCACGGGGCACCGTGAAGAGCCGGTGTGCCAGGGGCCGGGCCCGGTTGGCCGAACTGCTGGCGCCGTTCCGCGACAGTTTCTGAGCCCTCCACACCGGACCGTGTCCCCGAGATGGCCGCTGTCCGACCCGCTCGGGGAACCGATCGCGGTGCCGGCGCGTCACACCGGTGGTGGTCGGCCCAGTGCACAGCCGGTCCCCCTGGCCGGCTCCCGACCCGACGACACCCTGGAGGACCTGATGGACGACAGCCATGACCACCGCCTGGATCCCTCCGATCCCGGCACCCCGCGCCACCTCGGCTGGGTGAGCGATCTGCTGGCCGCCCAGCCCGCCCCGACGGCTCCCGACGAGGTCGTCTCGGCAGTGGTCCGGAGGCTGACCCAGGAGCAGCCCCATCGGGACCTCACCATCCGCGACAAGTCCGACACCGTGACCCAGGCCCTGCCCCACACCAGGGCCCCGATCTCCAAGGCGGTCCAGGTATCACCCGACGACGCCCTGGGGCCGGCCCGTCCCGGTGACCGCTGATTCAGGACTCGCGCTCCAGAACGCCCCCGGCCGGGCCCGATGGCGACTCAACGCCATCGGGCCCGGCCGGAACTCAGCTCCCAGCCGGCCGGCCACGTCGGGCCGGCCGGCACCGGATCTCAGTCGCGCACGTCGTCGTCGACCCAGTCGAAGGTCTTGGTGACGGCCTTCTTCCAGTTGCGGTAGAGGCGCTCGCGCTCGTCGGGATCGCCCTTCGGCTCCCAGCGCTTGTCCTCGGCCCAGTTGTCGATGACGTCCTGCTTGCCGTTCCAGAACCCGACTGCGATGCCGGCCGCGTAGGCGGCACCCAGGGCGGTGGTCTCGGCGACCACCGGGCGGATCACCGGCACCCCGACCTGATCGGCCTGGAACTGCATCAGGGTGTCATTGGCGGTCATCCCACCATCGACCTTCAGTGCGGTCAGCGGGACGCCGGAATCGGCGTTCATGGCATCGACCACCTCGCGGGTCTGGAAGGCGGTGGCCTCGATGACGGCCCGGGCCAGGTGGCCGCGGTTGACGTAACGGGTCAGGCCGACCAGGGCGCCACGGGCGTCGGTGCGCCAGTAGGGTGCGAACAGGCCCGAGAAGGCCGGCACGAAGTAGGCCCCGCCGTTGTCCTCGACGGTCTTGGCGAGGTCCTCGATCTCGGGGGCCGCGTCGATCATCCGCAGGTTGTCGCGCAGCCACTGGACCAGCGATCCGGCAACGGCGATGGAACCCTCCAGGGCGTAGACCGGAGCGGCGTCACCGATCTTGTAGCAGACCGTGGTGAGCAGTCCGTTCGAGGAGAAGACAGCCTCCTCGCCGGTGTTCATCAGGGTGAAACAGCCGGTGCCGTAGGTGTTCTTCACATTGCCCGGCTCGAAGCAGGCCTGACCGAAGGTGGCGGCCTGCTGGTCGCCCAGGATGCCGGCGATCGGGGTGTCGATCAGCAGGCTGTTCTTGGCGCCGTAGCCGTAGACCTCCGAGGAGGACTTGATCTCGGGCAGCATCGAGACCGGGATGCCGAAGTCGGCGCAGATGTCCTCGCGCCACTTGAGCTCGCGGACGTCCATCAGCAGGGTGCGGGAGGCATTGGTGACGTCGGTGACATGGATGCCGCCGTTGACCCCACCGGTGAGGTTCCACAGCACCCAGGTGTCGGGGGTGCCGAACAGCAGGTCGCCGGCCTCGGCCTTCTCACGGGCCCCGTCGACATTGTCGAGGATCCACTTGATCTTGGGGGCCGAGGGGTAGTTCGAGACATTCTCACCGGTGATCTGGCGGTAGCGCTCCGAACCCAGGTCGTCCCCGGCGTTGATCTCGTTGACGATCGAGGTGGTGCGTCCGTCCTGCCAGACGATCGCGTTGTAGACCGGCTTGCCGGTGTTCTTGTCCCACACGATGGTGGTCTCGCGCTGGTTGGTGATGCCGACCGCGGCGAGCTGGTGGCGGTTGATGGCCGCCTTGACCAGGGCCTGGCCGACGACCTCGTTGACGGCCTCCATGATCTCGAGCGGATCGTGCTCGACCCAGCCGGCGCGCGGGAAGATCTGCTCGAACTCCTCCTGGCCGACCGAGACGACGTTGCCATGGTGGTCGAAGATCATGGCGCGAGCGGAGGTGGTTCCCTCGTCGATGGCGAGAACGTACTGCTGGTCACTCATGAGTGATCCCTTTCTGTGTCGATTGCTCCGGCTCGATGTCGCGTCATCAGGTTCGGCACGGTGTGTCGAGACTGCGGCACTGTGAGCCCGAGGAGTCGCGTGGGGCTCATCTGCGCCCCGTTGTGCTGATCCTCATCGGCCGGGTCGGTGCTGACCCGGTCGACATGCTTCTCAGTTACGTTGGTATCACATTCACACAACTCATGTGAGTCACGTGAGAGGGTGAACTACCTAGTCAGTGGTCAGACAGCAGAGAAAGAACGCCGTGTGGCCAGTCGCTGGTAGATCACCCTAACAGTTGGAATGTGAGGCGGGTGGGGGAGGGCCTGACATCGCGTCCTCCCCGACTCAGCGGTCAGATCCAGAAGACCCGGTAGGTGAGGGAGGCCAGGAGGGCACCGACCATCGGGCCGACGATCGGAACCCATGAGTAGGCCCAGTCGGAGCTTCCCTTGCCCTTGATCGGCAGGACCGCGTGGGCGAACCGGGGAGCGAGGTCTCGAGCCGGGTTGATGGCGTATCCGGTGGGGCCGCCGAGGGAGGCGCCGATGGCCACGATCAACAGGGCCACGCCGAGCGGGCCGATGAAGGAGTTCTGCGTGTAGCCGGACAGCAGCACCCAGATCAGCAGCACGTAGGTGCCGATGACCTCGGTCATGGTGTTCCAGAAGTAGTTGCGGATCGCAGGACCGGTCGCGAATGTGCCCAGTTTGAGGGCCGGATCGCAGTCCTCGTCGTAGTGCTGCTTGTAGGCCAGCCAGGCGACCACGGCACCGACGAAGGCGCCGGCGAACTGGCCGAGGATGCAGACGATGATGTTGGTGGCGTTGGCCGGCAGGCCTGGGGCCAGGTCCTTGCCCGCCGCCCACAGGCCGATGGTGACAGCCGGATTCAGCTGTCCACCGGTCTTGTAGGCGCAGTAGACGCCGAACATCACGCCGAAACCCCAACCCCAGTTGATCTGGAGGGAACCCGGGGCATTGGCCTGTCCTTTGGACTTGGGCAGAAGGTTGTTGGCCACAACTCCCACACCAAGAAGAATGAGGATCATTGTGCCCAAGAACTCGGATCCGAAGGCCGTCCAGGCCGGGACCATTGTTTCTAGAAGCAAGGGGATACTCCTGTGCCATGGTGTCACCAGCGACACCGACTTGTTCAGGGCTGCAGCGCCGTCCTCCATGGACACCGCGCGAGCAACCAGTCCGGATGTGAGCACCGAACCTGGCTCAGTCAAGCACAAGTGAACACCCTCCACCCCCGCGTGCACTAATGTGCAGCCAGGAGGTGGAGCATGAACGAGTGGGCTGACGACCTGTGGACTGCGGCATCCATGTACTACATGCAGGGCGAGACGATGGAGGTCATCGCCAAGCACCTGGGGACCTCGCGGTCGACCGTCTCCCGGCTGCTCAAACAGGCCCGGGAGACCGGTCTGGTGCGCATCAGCCTGGCCCAGCCCACCGGGGCCAGGACCGGGCTGAGCACCTCTCTGTCACGGATGTTCGGCGTACGGGCCACCATCGTTCCGGTCCGGTCGGGGACCACGGAGGTGCACCGGCTGGATCAGGTGGCCCGGATCGCAGGTCAGCTCATCACCGACCTAGTGCATGACGGCGTGGCGATCGGAGTGGCCTGGGGCACGACGATGGAGACCATCACCTTGCACCTGGTCCCCAAGGACACCCACAACGTGCGGATCGTGCAGATGAACGGGGCCGCCAACCCGGCCGCGTCGGGGATCCCCTACACCGGCTCGATCATGACCCGGATGGCCCAGGCCTTCCAGGGGGAGGTGATCCACTTCCCGGTCCCGGCCTTCTTCGACAACCCGCAGACCAAGGCTGCGATGTGGCGCGAGCGTTCGGTCCAGACGGTGCTGGCGGCTCAGCGGGTGCTGGATCTGGCGGTCTTCGGGCTGGGCGCCCTGGAGGCCTCGGTGCCCTCACACGTCTACTCCTCGGGATACCTCACCGACGCCGAGATGGCTGAACTCGTCAGCTACGGGGTGGTGGGCGATGTCAACACCGTCTTCCTGCGGGCCGACGGCGGGTACGCCGACATTCCGTTCAATGAGAGGGCCACCGGGATGACTCCTCATCAACTCCAGAAGGTGCCGCGGCGGATCTGCGTGGTCTCGGGGAGGACCAAGGCCAAGGCCCTGCTGGCAGCGCTGCGGGCCCGGGTGGCCACCGATGTGGTGGTCGACGACGAGACGGCCAGGGCCGTTCTGGATCTGATGTAGGCCTGGATTTGATGCAGGCGGCGCCGAAGGGCGTCGCCCCGGTCACTTGGGAGCGGCCGCCAGGGTCGCCTTCACCTGCTGCTGGGAGCCGCCGCGCACCAGGGTCAGGGTGATCTGCTCACTGACCTTGCGGGCGCGGACCAGCCCGACCAGGGACTCCCCGGAGGTGACATTGGTGGAGTCCATCGCGATGATGACGTCGCCCTCACGCAGGTCGGCGCCGGCGGCCGGGGAACCGGCCTGGACCGAGGCCACCTCGGCCCCCGACGTCGTCACCCCGTTGACGGTGGCGGTGCCGTCCTCGGAGGTGATGCCGAGGTAGGCGTGCCGGGCGGAGCCGGTGGCGATCAGCTGGTCGGTGATGTTGCGCACCTGGTTGGCCGGGATCGCGAAACCGATCCCGATGCTGCCCGACTGGGACCCCGATGAGGAGGAGGAGAGGCTGGCGATCGAGGAGTTGATGCCGATCAGCTGGCCCTCGGCGTTGACCAAGGCGCCGCCGGAGTTGCCCGGGTTGATCGGGGCGCTGGTCTGGATGGCGCTGGTGACGACCACCCCGTCGCTCGATCCACTGGACTGCTCACTGGAGGATGTCGTCACCGGACGGTTGAGCGCGCTGATGATGCCGGTGGTCACCGACCCCGACAGCCCG
Organism: Acidipropionibacterium thoenii DSM 20276; assembly: GCF_000423445.1. Lineage (GTDB taxonomy): Bacteria > Actinomycetota > Actinomycetes > Propionibacteriales > Propionibacteriaceae > Acidipropionibacterium > Acidipropionibacterium thoenii. The sequence goes on from NZ_AUHZ01000005.1 coordinate 40,157, forward strand.
AGCGGGTTGCCGATCGCCATCACCGGTGCGCCGACCGCAAGCTTGTCGGAGTCGGCGAAGTCGATCTGCGTGAGCTCCTTCGGGATCTGCTTGAGACGGATCACCGCGAGATCTGTGGAGGCGTCGGTACCCACCACCGAGGCCTGGTAGCTCTTGTCCCCCAGGCCCACCGAGATGGTGCCCCCACCGCCTCCGGCCGAGACGACGTGGTTGTTGGTGACGATGTCGCCCTTGGCGTCCAGCACCACCCCCGAGCCGGCCCCGGTGCCCTGGCTGGTACGCACCGTGATGGAGACCACCGAGTCGGAGACCGCCTTGGCGGTGGCCGTCCAGTCCGGATTGGAGGCATTGGCCTGGGCGACCTTGGTGACGGTGGCGGACGGGGCGCTGGTGGCCGATGCCGATGCGACGGCGGCCGGGGTGTCCTGGGTCTGGCTGCTGACCGCCCAGCCCGACAGTCCTCCGACACCGGCTGCCAGCAGGGTCACCAGGGCGACGGTGCCAGCCCGGATGCCCTTGCCGCGCCTGGGTTCAGTGAGGGTCTGGGAGGACTGGCCCGGGCCCTGGGGAGGGTAGCCGGAGCCGGAGACGGCCGCCCAGGGCTGGGACTGGCTGTAGTCGTACTGGCCCGACTGACCCGACTGGCCCGACTGGGCCTGGCCGAAGGCCTGGTACTGGCCGGTCTGCGGGTACTCACTGCCCTGGCCGTACTGGGCGCTCTGGCCGTAGTGGGCCCCCTGGCCACTCGCTGGGGTCTGGCCGGCCTGGTCGTACTCGTTGCGGCCGTACCCGTATCCCGAGCTCTGGAAGTAGGGCTGGCTGTCGGGGTACTGGGTGCCCACCTGGTCTGACCGGTCGGGGTACTGGGCGCTGCCGGTGCCCTTGTTCTCGTCCATGAATTCATGGTGCCGCGGTTTCCTATGGACCAGATGAGAAGTTCACCTGAGGCTTCTGAAGAGCCCAGGTTCTTAGGGAAGTATCAGGGTCGGCCCGGCGTTGCACAGATCGGCCCACGAGGTGGGGCCTTCCAAGGAGGAGATATGAACATCACCGTCATCGGTGCCACCGGCATGGTCGGTTCGAAGGTCGTCGCCGAGGCGCTGGCCCGCGGCCATCAGGTCACCGCGGTCACCCGCTCGGGCACGCCGGTCCAGGGAGCCACCGCACTGGCCGCGGAGCTGTCGGACACCCCGACCGTCACCAACCTCGTCAACTCCGCCGATGCCACCGTCATCGCGGTACCCACCGACCGCACCGGTGGATCGGCCGAGCCGGTGATCAACGCCCACCGCGATCTCATCGCCGCCGCCCCGACGGGGCGTCTGCTGGTGGTCGGAGGGGCCGGATCCCTGCTCATCGACGGGGTTCCGCTCAAGGACAGCCCGGACTTCCCGGCCGCCTACAAGAGCGAGTCCGAGGCCTTCAGCACCGTGCTTGACCTCTACCGGGCCTCCCAGGGGCTGGACTGGACGCTGATCTCCCCGGCCCCCCAGGTCGCCCCCGGCGATGCGGCGCAGAACTACACCGTGGCAGCCGACTCGCCGGCAGGCGACTTCGTCAGCTCCGGCACCTTCGCCGTGGCGATCCTCGACGAGCTGGAGAGGCCTGCCCACCGCGGACAGCGGTTCACCGTCGCCCAGTGAGGCCGCCGCCCCGATGAGCCTGCGCAGATCACTCCGCAGACGGGGGTATCAGCAGCTCAGGCTGCATGGACCCCCGTCTGCGGAGTGATCTGCGCATCCGTCACCCCCAACAGGCCAACTTCTGACGTGATCTGAAGCTGCGGAACTTTCCGGAGACCGGATCCGTGAAGGACAACTCATGGGCCTGGAGCTGGAGCGGCCTGGTGAAGTCGTCGACCGCGGTGTCCAGCAGCTCGGGGTAAAAGGGGTCGTTGAGGATGGGGGCGCCCAACCGGTTGAAGTGCAGCCGGATCTGGTGGGTCTTGCCGGTCAGGGGTGTGGCCTCGTAGAGCCCCAGATCCCCGCGCCGCTCCAGCAGCCGGACCCGGGTCCGGGCGTTGGGTGCGGCGCCGGGCACCTCATGGGCCTGGATCACCCCGCGTTCCTTGACGATGCGGCTGGCCACCTCGATCCCCTCCGGTGGCAGATCGAGGGCCTCAGCGACGACCCGGTAGCTCTTGTGCACCAGGTGGTGCTCGAAGAGTTCCTGGTAGGGGCGACGCCACTGGCGCTGACAGGTGAGCAGCAGGACCCCGGCGGTGACCCGGTCCAGCCGGTGGGCGACCGTCAGCTCCGGCATGCCGAGCTCGGTGCGCAACCTGACCACCACCGACTCCAGGACGTGGGACCCGCGGGGAATCGAGGACAGGAAGTGGGGCTTGTCGGCGACCAGGATCCGGTCATCCCGGTACAGGGTGCCGATCGGGAAGGGTACCGGGGTCTCGACCGGCAGGTCGCGGTGGAAGTAGATGAAGGTCTGGGCGGTGAAGGGGGTCTGCGGGGTGATCGGCACACCGGTCAGGTCGACGAAGCGCCCCTCGGCCACCATCTCGTCGATCCGCGGCTGACCGATCCGTGGCAGCTTCCAGGTCAGGAACTGGCGCATGGTGAGCCACGGGGCGGCGCCGGTCATCGCCGTCGCGCCTCGGCCGGCCGCTGCCGAGATGTCGTCGGCACTGGCCGCCAACCGGCGGCACTCACCCTGATCGGGGGTGCGCACCCAGGCCGACTCCAGGCCGTGACGCTGGGGCAGTGGGGAGCGCGGGGGCATGCCGGTCACCCTATCCGCGCCGCCTGCGGCCGGCTGCGATGGTCTGGGCAGCGTCCTCTACTATCGGGAGGTCCCCGTCTTGAGAGGTTTTCCATGAGCCAGGTCATCGAGGTCACCGACGAGACCTTCGCGTCGGTGGTCATGAGCTCGGCGAAACCCGTACTGGTCGACTACTGGGCCGACTGGTGCATGCCGTGCAAGCAGCTCTCCCCCCTGATCGCCGAGCTGTCGGACAGTCACGGCGATCGGATGACATTCACGACCCTGGACACCAACGCCAATCAGCGCACCGCGGCCGATCAGCAGATCCTCTCGCTGCCCACGATCCAGGTGTGGCAGGACGGACGGCTGGTCCGGTCACTGCAGGGCGGCAGGTCCAGACGAGCACTACTCAAGGCCCTCGACGATTTCATCGGATGAGCCTGCGATGAGCGATGACGACCAGATGAGCCGACACCACCGCGGGCCGGCGCCCAGACGGGCAGCCCCGCCCGACGGCGAGGAGACCCCGGCCGAGCAGAGGACGCCGGGCAGCACGGCCTCCAGCGGCCCACTCCCCCACCGGGCGGGCTCCCCGAGCACCCCCGCCAGCAGCCCCCACGGCCAGGCCGCGACCGGTCAGGTCGACGACCAGCTCACCAGCATCCCCCGCCCTCCCCGGCGAGGTCGCCCGAGTCGGGCCGCCGATGACCCCGATCCCGCACCCTCCCACAAGACCATGCTGATCGGCACCATCATCGCCCTGGTGGTGGTCACCATCGTCGGTGTCGCGGTCTACGCCATCAACTCCATCCAGCCGGCCGGGCCCTCGAGCACCCCGACCGCCACCTCGACCTGGAAGATGGAGCTGCCGGTGCAGATCGGGGCCTACACCCGCGACCCGAACGCCACCGACTCCCCCTCCACCCAGGCGGGCACCACGACCACCTCGGCGACCTATGCCACCAAGGGTCAGGACGCCGTCGTGGTCCTGATGAGCCGGCCCCAGACCGATCTCAAGGCCTTCATGGATGACGCCGGGATGAACTCGGTGAGCGAGCAGCAGCTCTCGGACAAGTCCGGCAGTGCGCAGTGCGGCATCGACCCCGACCACAACGACACCGGCTGCGTGGTGCTCCAGGAGAACACCGCTGTGCTGGTGCTGGCGCTGCTCAACCAGTCGCGCCAGGATCTGGCGGATCTGGCCCAGCAGGTGGCCCGGCAGACCGCAGGCCAGTGACCCTGGCCGCAGCTGGCATGACGCCGTGCCGGCGCCCCGAGCAGGTCGCCCCCGCGGCGTCGGCGGCCGGCAGGAGGGCCAGGCATCACCGCCGACACCAGCACCGGGAATGACATTCGGCGGGCACGGGCGCACAATGGGCGAAGTGTTGCACCGGGCCCCCACCCGGGCTGGGGAAGATCACACACCAGAGCATCAAGAGGTCGTCATGCCGTCAGCCACCAAGAAGGTCACCGTGTTCCGCAGGGGCGAGGGCCGATACGTCGCCACCAACGCCCGCGGCGGTCAGGTACGACTCGGGAACGGAGCCGACGACGACTTCACCCCGGTGGAGCTGCTGCTGGCGGCCATCGGAGGCTGCTCCTCGGTCGATGTCGACAACGTCACCAGCCGTCGTGACGAACCCGAGCAGTTCGAGGTGGTCGTCAGCGGCGCTCGGATCGTCGACGAGGCCGGCGGCAACCGGCTGGACCCGGTCACCCTGGACTTCGCCGTCCACTTCAAGGACACCGAGGAGGGCCGCGAGGCGGCCGGTCTGGTCGAGCGACTGGTCAAGTTGTCACGCGACAAGGAGTGCACGGTGGCGCGCACCGTGTCGGCCGACACCCAGGTGGTCTTCAAGGTGGACGGTCAGCCCCTCGACTGAGCGCTGACCCCCCGGCTGCGGGTCGCCGGCGTCGCCATCGCGGTCGGTCCCGGGCCCACCCACGGTGGCTCGGATCCCCAGGATGCCGGGAATGCCGTCAGGCCAGCGCCGTGCCGCGGAACAGGGTGGTGGTGTTGCCGCCCACCCAGACCGTCCCGTCATCGTCGGGAGTGATCGAGATCCGCCCGGTGCGGCCGAGCCTGGTGCCCTGGGAGACTGTGAAGGGCCCGGAGACCTCTCCGGTGCGCACCAGCCACTGGCCCACCGATGCGTTCATCGACCCGCACACCGGATCCTCCGCCACGCCGACCCCCGGGGCGAAGGTCCGCATCTCGAATGCCGTCTCCGAGCCCTGCGGGTAGGCGCCGATCGCGCCCACCATGGCATCGGGGATCGCTGACAGATCGGGCTCGAGCTCGAGCACCTGTTGTGCTGTGGGCAGCCGCAGCACCGCCCAGCCGGGTCCGTTGTCGACCCACTGGTGGGCGACCACCTGGGATGAGTCGATGCCGAATGCGGCCTCGATCCTCGAGAGGAGGTCCGGTTCGAGAGGGCCGGTGTGCGTTGTCGGCGGGGCGGCGAAGGACAGCACCCCGCCGTCACGCCGGATCGGGATCAACCCGGCCGTGCACTGCTGCACGACCAGCTCCGGATCGCGGGGGGATCCACCACTCTCCAGCCAGGCGTGCGCTGAGCCCAGGGTGGGGTGTCCGGCGAATGGCACCTCGCCCCCCGGTGTGAAGATCCGCAGGCGGTAGTCGGCCTCGGTGCTGGTCGCAGGCAGCACGAAGGTGGTCTCCGAGAGATGCGTCCATCGCGCCATCTGCTGCATGTCGGTGTCCGATATCCCCTGGCCGTCGAGGACCACCGCGAGGGGGTTGCCGCGGTATGCGACAGCGGAGAAGACATCGACCTGGGCGAACGGGCGGGAACGTGGCATCGCGGCGACCTTTCACAGAAGCGGTTCGGCAGCCATTCTGCAACTGGAGACACCGCGGCGGCACGGGGGACGCTCAGTGGACGGCGCGGGTGATGTCGTAGCGGCGCGGTACCAGGACGGTGACGCCGACCGCTGCCAGCGTCATGACCACGAAGCCGATCAGCCCGGTGTCCGCCAGGGCCGTCGTGAAGGCTCTGTCCGCGAGAGTCATCAGCTCCGGGGTGCCGGCGGCCCTGGCGATGTCCTCGGCCGCGCTGAGCGACTGCCCCGCGGACCGGACCTGCGCCAGGTCCAGGCCGGCCTGCGAGGCCAGCGAGGTGATCCTGGAGCTGTAGATCGCCGCAGCGGCACTCCCGAGAACGGCGATGCCCAGGACGCTGCCGAGCTCGTAACTGGTCTCCTCGAGGGCCGCGGCATGACCGGCCTTGGTCTGGGGCGTGCCGGAGATGATGAGCGCCGATCCGACGGCCAGTGATCCGGCGCCCGCGCCGAGCAGGATCATGGCGACGACCATCCAGCCGTAGCTGATGGGCTGCGGGGCGAGATAGATGGTGAGGAAACCCATTCCGGTGACGCCGAGTTCGCCACCGAGCACGGCGCGTGCGCCGATCCGGGCCGCCAGACCGGGAGCCAGCGGCGAGGCGACCCCCACCGCCAGTACCGCGGGGAGCATGGCGAGACCGGCCTCGAGCGGGGATGCACCCTCCACGATCTGCAGCCACTGTGCAGACAGCAGCAACAGCGCAGACATCGCGAACATGAAGGTAGTGGCCGCCAGGATGCCTGCGGTGAAGGGCTTGCTGCGGAACAGGCCCAGATCCAGCATCGGGTTGTCGTGACGCAGGCACCGGCGGATGAACCAGGCGAGGATGCCGGTACCCGCCAGCAACGCGATCCAGGCCGGCTGATCTGTCACGCCGCGCTCGGCGAAGGTCGTGATGGCCCAGATGAGGGCGACCGTGCCGGTGATCGAGGCCAATGCCCCGGGCAGGTCCCACTGCGGGGGTGTGGGGCTACGGAACTCCGGGAGCAGCAGGGACCCGGCGACCAGCGCGACCCCCATCACCGGGATGTTGACGAGAAAGGCGGCGTGCCAGCTGCCGTGCTCCAGCAGGAATCCACCGAGAACGGGACCGATGGCCATCCCCACCGAGGAGGCGGCAGCCCAGATGCCGAGCGCGGTGGCGCGCTCCCTCGGGTCGGTGAACACCACCCGGATCATGGACAGCGTGGTCGGCATGATCATCGCGCCACCGATGCCGAGCAGGGCGCGGATGGCGATCACCGCCGGCGCGCTGTCCGCGAGGACCACGAGCAGGGAGGCCGCCGCGAAGATCCCGTACCCGGTGAGCAGCACACTCCTGCGTCCGAGCCTGTCGGCGGCAGCGCTCATCGGCACCAGCAGGCCGGCGAGCACCAGCGAGTAGATGTCGACGATCCACAGCTGCTGGACCGAGGTCGCGTGAACATCGGCGGCCAGCTGCGGGAGAGCCACGTTGAGGATCGTCATGTCCATGCTGATCCCCGCCAGGCTCAGGCTCAGGACCGCCAGGGCCGCCCACCGACGCCATCTGCTGATCACCCGTGCGGGTTCCCCGGTGATCCCACCCGTCATGCCCGATCACCCGCCTGGTGGAGAAGACCGGTCAGCGCGCCCTGGAGCGTGGCGACCTCGAGAGGAGTGCCGGTGAGGGTGGTCTGCATCGTCGCCCCATCGATGAAGACCGCGATACTGCGCGCCGATTCGGGACTGGTCCACTGCTCGGCGAGCGCGACGAAGCCCTGCACCCACATCAGCGCGATCGACCGAAGGTCCTCGTGCTGCATCGCGGTGCTGTACAGCGCGGCATCGGCACGAATCTGATCCTCATCGGACAGGTACTCGTGCAACAGCTCGGCCAGCACACGGGGGTCACCGCCGGAGGCCTTCACCCGCTCCGAGACCTCCGCGAGCTCATCGCAGACCCCTTCAGCCAGCTGGGTGATGGCGGCGGTGCGCAACTCATGGAGCGAGGAGAAGTAGTAGGTCGTCGCGCCGAGCGGCACGCCGGCACGCTCGGCCACCACCCGATGGGTGAGGGCGCCGCTCTCCACCAGTACCGCGGCGGCGGCATCGACGATCGCACGCCGACGGGCCTGGGGGTCGCGTCTGCGCTGAGCCTTTCGGCTCGGGGGCTGGCTCATCGGGTCTCCAGATCTCTCCGGGCTTCATGTACTAACGTACTAGTACGACAGTACATGACGCCCCGAGGCGGGCATCCGCTGGTGACCTTCAGGGGCGGGCGAAGCGACGAGACCACCGCTGGGACCACCGCTGGAGCCGGGTGGTGGCCATGGTTCCGGAGAGCTGCTGGGCGATCTGGTAGCCGGCATCCCAGGCCTGCTGCTGGGTGAAGATCGGGTAGGGCGCGTAGATGATCCCTGGCGTCTCGGACGGCGTCACGGGTTCGAGGGTGGCCGGCTCAGGTTCGGTGAAGCTGGCGACGACATCCCAGTCGGTGGCGTCGGCGCGGTAGATCTCTGACAGGTCGGCGTAGAGAGTGGACTCCTCGATCGCGCTGTGGCCGAAGCTGGTGGCCACAATGAGGTGGTCCTGTTCGGCGTATCCGTCGGAGATGTTGGAGACGACGGCGGTGTTCGCAACGCGGCCAGGCTCGGCCCACCCCAGATGGAGAGCGGAACTGTCAGTGGGACAGACTGCGGCCCGAAGCCAGATGGTGTGCCTGAGCATCGGGGCCGGCCGCGCGAGCACAGTCTCATGAGGGCTGTCCGCAGCTGGGTGCGCTGGGGTTGCGGGAACCTGGCCCCGCAGTCGAAGCGCCTCACAGTGCCCGGCGGCCACCACGACCACGCGACCCCAGATGTCGGCATCGCTGGTGTGGACGCAGTCCTCATCTGGACCGGTCTCCTTGATGTCCAGCACGGTGGTCCCGAGGGTTGGTGGGATGCTCGACAGAACGGTGCGCAGAGTGAGGTACGGCCTGCCGGATCCCGCCCAGGGCAAGGACTTCTCAGCCAGCCAGTCCAGGGCCAGATCGGCGACCGTGTTGAAACTCACCGACTGGTCCAGGCTCCCCAGCATCGAGGCCAGTGCCCCGTCGACGACTCGGGCCCTGAACTCATCGTCTCGGGTGTCACCTGGCGGACGAGAGGGGCCAGCGGCCCGGTCCAGACGGACCTGTTGGTTCCACGGCAGGTCGGGATGCCGCACACCTGACATCCAGGAGGCGAGCTGGGGAGAGTCGATACCAACGACCGGCAGTGGATCGGCGTCGATGAATCGTGGGCCCTCGGGGCCTCGGACCACCAGGCCATCGGCGAGGGGGAAGTACTGGCTGTAGTTGATGATGCGAGTCTTGGGTCGGCCGCCGAAGACCGGTTCGAACGTCTGGTTGCAGGCAAATCCGTCGATCCGGTAGTTGCGGATTCGCCCGCCCAGCTCAGACTGAGCCTCGATCAGCTGGACCGGCAGGCCGTACACCATCAGGTGCAATGCCGTTGACAGTCCGGTGAGGCCACCACCGACAACCACGCAGTCGCTGTACATGAGCATCCTTCAGGTCGCGGTGCACCATCGGTTCGAACAGGTCCGGGCGAGCATATCCACAGCCGTCTCGACATCTGGCGGCGGCGTGCCTCTCCTTCAGGTGAGCACCTCGATCATCGGAGACGAGAGACACCGGTCCCGAGGACCGCATCGAAGGTGTCCGCGGGCAACCTCAGCCCGCGCCGGGGGCTCCTTCATCGGCAGGGCGATCCGGTGCTGTCGAGGTCAGGATCACCAGGACGTCTGAGCCGCCCGCAATGATCTGCGCGTCCACCCCATCGGGTGTCGCGAGCCCTTCCAGGACGCCGTCGGAGTCGTCACCGCTGCCGACCGTGGTTGACCCGACGCCCCCCGACAGGGCCACGCTCGGCTGAGCGAAGTGCGACCCCGGCGCCCACCGGCAGGTCAACCTCGACCCCGCCCCGGCGGCAGCAGCCAGCTTCACGCACACCTCCCGGAAGGCCTCGGCGAGCCCGGCCCACTCACCATCCACCGGCTCGCGGCCTGCCACCACCACCTTGGCACCCCGCTCCCGCGCGCTGCGGAACTCGCGCCTCATGGCGTCATCCATCACCAACGGGGCGACCAGCAGATCCCGCATGGAGACCTCCAGCAGTGCGCACTCCCGACGCAGTTCGGCGTCGATCGGCACCCCGCCGGCCAGTCTCTCCAGTATCAGCAGCGGCGCCCCCTCGATGGTGGCCAGACGCCGTTCGGTCTCGAGCCGCACGGCCTCGGCGTGGGCCTGTCTCCGGATCGCCTGGAAAGTCCTCTCGCGACGGTCGTGGACGGTCGCCAGAGCGGCGTCCATGCTCTTGGCGGCCCACGCCGCGGCCATCGACAGCACGACCGGGAAGGTGAAGGAGCTGGCCCGGCTGGCCATCAGCCACCAGAACCCCCAGCCCCTCATCAGAGCCGCCCCGGCAGTGACCACCGGCAGGCTGAGCCCGGCCACCACGCACCACCGCCGGTTCCTGGTCCGCCAGGCCAGCGGGGCGAAGACCCCCAGGCCGAAGCCGATGAACCACTCCTGCCACTCCACCTCCGCGGTGAGCCGCAGGTTGGCCAGCATGATGATCTGGGCGAACATCGTCGCGGTCACCAGCAGCGTGCACTTCCACCAGTCGAGCCGGGGCCAGAGCATCGCCCCGAAGATCGCCAGTACCAGGATGGCCAGGCCCAGATCCTCGATATGCCAGTTGATCACATAGGGACTGCACGGCACCCCCATCGACAGTGAGATCACCAGGGAGAGGATGAAGAAACCCATCATCATCCGGAAAGCCGGCAGCTGCCCGATCAGCACCTTCGAGGTGCGCGGTTGCTGCCAGTACATCGTCACCGTGGTGCCGTGCCCCGGGGAGCTGATCACCTCGGCGCGGCCCCCGCAGCCAGCCATCGTCCGACGCACCGAACCGGACAGGCCATGGTGTCTCTCGGACACATCGCCCGGGTTGAAGCCGCAGCCCTCGTCGCGGATCGTCAGCTCGGCGGCGTCGGTGCCGAAATGCCCCCACACCCCCACCTGGCTGACGCCGGAGTGCCGGGCGACGTTGGTGAGGGCCTCCCCGGCAGCACGCTTGTAGCACTCGACGATCGGGCCGATCGGGATCCCGCTGATCGCGATGTCGGCGTCCAGTCCGAGGACCGCCACCTTCTGGCGGACCTGCTCGACGAAGCCGTCGGAGGACCTGCGGGCACCCGGGTCGCGCAGCGCGCCCAGGGCATCGCGAGCCAGGATCCGGGCCGGCTCCTCGACCTGCGGCACGACGGCGCGGGCAGCGGTGCCCAGGGCATTGAGGACCTTGTCGTGGATGAGCCCGTCCCACCGGTTGGACTCCGCCAGGGCCTCCTCGGACTCGATGAGGGCCCGCTCGGAGCGCCGACTGCTGCGGTCGGCGTACTGGGCCATCCGCACGGTGTCCACGACGGCCGCCCAGCCCATCGTCGCCACCATCCCGATGGCGCCGTAGTAGGCGGAGTTCACCCAGCTCAGCGAGCCCAGCTGGGCGGTTCCGGCCAGGATCGTGCCGCCGATGGTCACGGTCAGCACGATGTCGAGGGCCGCGAACGGCCAGTACAGGCAGGTCCACGCGGCTGCCGCGCCCAGCACCGCCGAGTGAGCCAGCGGAGGTGCCAGCTGACCAGGGGTGACCTGTCACCACAGTGCGGCCACGATGACCCCGAGGAGGCACAGGGCGGTGTGCACGACCAGCGCCGGACAGGCCGGACGGCGTCTGGCCACGCAGACCGTGATCCAGCCGGAGGTGAGCGCGACCGCCGGCAGCAGGATCGCGATGAGCAGGGAGTCCCGCGGGGTCATCTGGTGGGTCTGCCACTGGTGCACCGAGGCGCTTGTGCTCAGCGCCAGACCGAGCAGCGCGGCGAAGGCGCCGATGAAGTCGGCGGTGCGATCCATCCGGCGGCCCGCGCTGGGGGCCAACAGGCGGGCGAGACGCCGTGCGAGCCGGCCTGGGGGGCGTCCGCCAGGTGCGCCGTGGAGGGCGGACTCGTTGGAGGTCGGGCTGTCGTCGGACATCGGCCAGTTGTTCAGCATGCTCCCCGTGTTCAGCATGGCAGGGGACCTCAGTGTCGCTGCGGACCCTCGCAGTAGCCGTCCTCCACCGCGCGGATGTAGAGATCGGTGCGAGTGGGGGCGGGGCGCCCGGCGTCGATGTACTTGCTCCGGATCCGTTTCAGCCAGGTGCCCACGGTGACCTTCTGGACACCCATCTTTCGGGCGATGGTAGAGGTCTTCAGACCGGCGGCGAAGAGGGTGAGTGCCTGCTTCTCCCGGTCGGCGAGATGGGGCATGACCCAGCCCTCGTCGGCGATCGCCCGGGCCCACTCCGGAGAGAGCCAGGGTTCGCCGTCTGCGACGGTCGTGATGGCCTCGGCCAGGGTGTCGGCGTCGGCGTTCTTCTCGAGAATCCCTGCCGCCCCGGCGGCGAAGCAGGCCTGCACGACGCTGGGACGGGCCTCCTGGGAGAACATCAGCACCGGGGATCCGAGCTCCCCGAGAATCCGGGCCACGTTCTGGTGGGGCGCGGAGTCATCATTGAGTCGGATATCGAGCAGCACGACGTCCGGTTCAATCTTGGTGGCGATCAGGTCGTCAACGGTGGCCGCGCAGGCATAGTCGGCAATGGTGATACGGGTCTCCAGGACGGCACGAATGCCTTCCAGAAGGATCGGGACGTCATCAACCGCGGCTAGGATGATGGGTCGTGCCGCTATCGGGCCATCGTCGAATGAACTGGCGTCATCGCGAGTTCCTGACCGGCCCTGTACACGGTCACCGGCACCCTCGTCGTCCGCTGACGGTTCGGATGCGCCGCTTATCAGGCTGCTCACAGGGTCATGCTGACACGATTTTCAGTCGCTCATGATGAGTGAGCGTTCGAAGCCACAACCATGATCCTCGGACTAGGGGTGACGCACCGGGTTGTCCCCCAAACTGGGGACATAATTCCTGGCTCAACCCAGCTGCCGGGGCTCATCGCATTCAATCGGCACACCACCGCCATGGCCTCGACACCCCATCATGGCGACCAACTGCGCCTCGCGAGACTCTTCCGGTCCATATCCGCCAGATCGGGAAATGGCACGGACATTTTCGGCCTCTCACAATCCGAGGGATGGCGAGGGGCCCAATCCGAGCCCTCATCGAGCGTCGGCTGCCATCCTGATATCGACGCAGTGTCTGCCTCGAGCCACACCCCCCGTACCGGCCCGAGGATCTGGGATCACGGCGATATGTCGACAATCCTCGCTGATGACCATGCTGGCACCGTGTCCGTGCTTCCTCGCAGCCGCTACTGCCCGATCGCCTCAGCTCCGCTGGCCACCACGGACCTCGCTGTACTGGCCGCGGGAACCAGGTAGTCCAGACTCAACCTTCCGCTGCACGGTGCTGGGCTCGGAGGCCGGCTCATGTGACCAGCCTCGCATCCAGTCGAGGAATCGGTGGCCCAGATCCTCGGCCGCCACCGTGTGGCGCAGGTCGAGCTGCATCCGGCGGACCGGCGCGGCGTCCAGCGGGTCGACCAGGCGAAAACCGACTGACTCCAGCCATGGCTCCGGGGCGATCCGAAGGTCCCGGCAGTCACCCGGCCGCCCGCACTCCACCCCGCCGGCCTCGATCGCCGGAACGCTGCCGTGGAGCCGACCGGCCAGAAAGCCGGTGAGTTGGCGGCCCACCGGTACGGAGTGGAAACGGTCCCGGCAGCTCGCTCCGGCGCGATGTCCGGTTGGTGACGCATCTGTCTGGGGGGGTACCTCCGCGACCCGTTGCGCGTGACTGTCGCCACCACATCCGGCCGCGGGCGCACACGCCACGACCACGACTGCGGCTCCCGAGGTTCTCGGCACCCGCCGCATCGGATGATCCGCAGGCAGCGCCTCCCCCGGTGTCACCAGGATGAAGGCGTAGCCGTCAGTGCAGCGCATACTCACCCCGGCCATCCCCCAGGTCACCAGCGCGGCCTCCATCCACCCCGGCATCGGTTCCCCGTGAGCCATCCCCCAGGAATGCGCCAGCACGTCGTCGGGGACACCGCGGAAGTGGGCCACCATGTCGCGGGTGATGGGCCGGAAGCGTCGAAGACTCATCGCGACCCCCAGCCCGCCAGTCCAGCCCGGGACCCTCCCGAACCCTGTCCCCATCCTGCCCCACAGTGCCATCCGCCGTCGCCGGGAACCCGAAAGGGCATCCGGGCCAGGGCCGAGGTGTGCGCAGATCACTCCGCAGACGGGGGTTCGTGCTCGCTGGGCTGCAGATACCCCCGTCTGGGGAGTGATCTGCGCACCTGAGCGAGGCCATCGACCTGCAGAACAGCCACCCGACGTGAGAAACCACACACTTTTTTCGGTGTCATTCTATGAACCAGGCCGCATTCTGAGGCACAGTAGGCGGGGTGAGTATCACGAACCGACTCAGCCATGCCGCACCCGACCTCTCCCACCTCGTCGCCCGCGCCGGCGCCGAGGCCACCGAGGCCGCCGCGGCTACTGAGCCGGTCCGCGCCGGTTCGCAGCACCAGTCCCATTCCACCGAGGGCAGCACCTCCAGCACGGGCGAGCCCACCACCAGCAGCGAGCGCACTGACATGACCTCTCACACCCAGCACACCCAGCCCCAGACCCCCCGGCCCCACCGCTCCCCCGCCGAGGGCGAGCCCCAAGGCCGCCAGCACACCCGGGTCGACACCACTTTCGACCACTTCCACGACCTCTACGCCACCCGGACCCTGTCGATGAAGTCCTCCCCGGTGCGCGCCCTCTTCGCGGTCGCCAACCGCCCCGAGGTGGTCTCACTGGCCGGGGGTATGCCCAACATCTCCGACCTCCCGCTCGATGTCGTCGGCGACGCTCTCAAGCAGCTTGTCGAGACCCGCGGCGCCCAGGCCATGCAGTACGGCTCCGGTCAGGGCGAACCGGAGATCCGCGAGGGGATCTGCCGGGTGATGGCCGTCGAGGGGGTCCACGCGGATCCCGATGACGTCACCGTCACCTGCGGCTCCCAGCAGGCTCTGGACCTGGTCTCCCGGATCTTCTGCAATCCGGGGGACGTCGTGATGGCCGAGTCCCCCAGTTACGTCGGCGCCCTCAACACCTTCGCCTCCTATCAGGCCGAGGTGATCCAGGTCGGGATGGACGAGGACGGCCTGGACCCCGAGGACCTGCGGGTCCAGGTGAGCGCGGCCCGCCGGGCCGGCAAGAAGGTCAAATTCCTCTACACGATCCCCAACCACTCGAATCCCTCGGGGATCTCGCAGACCGTCGAACGACGTCATGCCCTGGTGGCGGAGGCCCGAAGACTCGACCTGCTGATCGTCGAGGACAACCCCTATGGACTGCTCAATCTCGACGGCGACCCACTGCCGACACTGCGGGAGATGTCTCCTGACAATGTCATCTACCTCGGATCCTTCTCCAAGACCTTCGCACCGGGTTTCCGGGTCGGCTGGGCCCTGGCGCCGGCCTTCGTGCGGGAGCGGCTGGTGCTGGCCCAGGAGTCGGCCACGCTGTGCCCTCCGGTCTTCAGCCAGTTCGCGGTGGCGACCTATCTGAAGAGCTGGGACTGGCGCAGGCAGGTCCGGGTCTTCATCGACATGTACCGGCAACGGCGCGACGCCATGCTCGAGGCCCTGGAGGAGCAGATGCCGGCCGGCACCACCTGGACCCACCCCTCGGGAGGATTCTTCGTCTGGGTGACGATGCCCGATGGGTTGGACTCCGCCGCGATGCTGCCGCGCGCGGTCACCGAGCTGGTGGCCTACACCCCCGGCACCGCGTTCTACTCCGACGGCCGCGGCCAGCAGAACATGCGGCTGTCCTTCTGCTACCCGACCCCCGAGCGGATCAAGCTCGGCGTCGAGAGGCTGGCCGCGGTGATGCGCCGGGAGTTGGAGATCCGCGAGACCTTCGGCGTGGGGCCGAGTGCCGCGGGCGGCGCGCGGGACTACGGCCCCGGGCCGAACTCGCTGTGAGTCGCTGACCTCCGGCTGAGGCAGTCCGCACCGACCCTGGAAGAATGGAGCCCATGAAGCACCCCGTCGTCGTCCTTGCCGGTGGTCTGAGCCATCAGCGCGACATCTCCCTGAAATCGGGCCGCACGGTGGCCCAGGCCCTTCGCGGCGCCGGCCACCAGGTCACCGAGACCGACGTCGACGCCGACCTGGTGCCCATCCTGCTCGCCACCCCCGGTGTCGTGGCCTTCCCGATGCTGCACGGCGGGGTCGGGGAGGATGGCGCACTGCCCGAGGTGCTGCGGATGCTGGACATCCCCTACATCGGCTCGGGGCCGGCGACCTGCCGGGTCTCCTTCGACAAGTCGATCGCCACCCGGATCGTGGCCGGGGCGTCGGTGGCGACACCTCGCCAGGCGGCCCTCCCGCACGACATCTTCCGTGAGCTGGGGGCAGCCGAAGTGGTCAAGGGGCTGATCCGTCGGATCGGACTCCCGCTGATCGTCAAGCCGGCCCACGGCGGCTCGAGCCTCGGCGTCACCAAGGTCACCGACGCCGCAGGTCTGCCCCAGGCGATGGCCACCGCCTACGCCTATGACGACACGGTCGTCATCGAGCAGTTCATCTCCGGCACCGAGCTGGCGATCGGGATGATCACCACCCGCGAGGGCACCGAGGTGCTGCCGGCCGTGGAGATCCGGCCGGCCTCGGGGGTCTACGACTACGCCTCGATGTACACCGCCGGAGAGACCCGGCTCACCGCCCCGGCCGACATCACCGAGGCCCAGGCCGATGCCGCCACCGAGATGGCCCGGACCGTCCAGCAGACCCTCGATCTCAATGGCATCTCCCGGGTCGACGCCATCGTCGACGAGCACGGCCGCCCGGTCTTCCTCGAGGCCGGAGTGGCTCCGGGGATGACCGGCACCTCACTGGTGCCGGTGGGGATGAGGGCTGCCGGGCTGGATCTGGGGGAGGTCTGTTCCCGGCTGGTCTCCGATGCTGCCGGGGACGCCGTTGATGGCTGACAGGCCGAGCGGCTCCCCCTCCGACGGACCTGTCGGCTCCCCTGCCGGCCGACCCGGTGCCCCGCGACCCCTGCGACCCGCCCGGTCGGGCAGGCTGTCGACCCGCCTCAGCCAGGTGCTGCTGGTGGGGATCGGCCTGGTGCTGGCGGTCATCATGACCGGTCTGGGACTGTGGCAGATGAACGTCTTCGAGTCCCAGCGGGCCAACACCGCTCAGGCCCGCGCCGGACAGCCACCGGTGGTCTGGGACGGCACGACTGCGCGCCGCGACCAAGTCGGCGAGGTCTATGGCAGGCGGATCCAGGTCACCGGACACTTTCTGAAGGACACCCAGGTGCTGGTGGGGACCTCGTCGCCCCTGAGGGTGGTGACCGGGCTCAAGATGACCTCGGGTGAAATCATCCCGGTGGTGCGGGGCGAGGTCACCGCGACCGAGAAGGTCACCGCGCCGCCCACCGGCCAGGTGACGCTGACCGGCGTGCTGCTGGCCTCCGACGCCCAGCCCTCGGATTTCGACTCGGCGTCGAGCCCCTCCGCCTCCTCCGGTTCCGGCGTGGCCTCAGGGGGCGTCCCGATGCAGGTCTCGGTGCTGCCCGCACTGCGTCTGGAGGTACTGGCCCAGAGCTGGCCCGAACCGATCGTGCCGGGGTATCTCACGGCGTCCCGCCAGGACGCGGCTCGCGAAGGTCTGCCGGCGGCGACCGCCCCGCTGCCGGAGACCGATGGAGGGGCGCGCAACCGCAGTTATGCCCTGCAGTGGTGGGCGTTCGCAGCCTTCGCGCTGGGAATGTCGATCGTGTTCGCCAGAACAGTCGGCGCCAGGGCCTCCCGACCGGGGCGGCGCTCCTGAGGCCAAAGCCCGCGCGACCCGCCTCCTCGAGCTCACCCGCCTCCTCGAGCTCAACTGCAACCCAGGCGTCACGCCAGGTAACACGGTCGACACGGTGACCTGCCTACGATTTGCCGCATGGCTCGCGTTCGCGTCATCGTTCATCAGCCGGAGTGTCCCCTCGGTCGCCTCGGGAGTGTCTGGAGCGGCCTCGGCTGCGACCTCGAGGTGATCGAGGCCTGGCATCAGCCGGTCCCCGAGTCGATCGGCAGCGCCGATGCGCTGGTCGTGATGGGCGGCACCCAGAACTGCCTGGACGACCACATCTGGGGCTGGCTCCCCTCGGTTCGCCGCCTGATCCGCTCCACCGTCTCCTCCGGGACGCCGTTCCTCGGCGTCTGCCTGGGACTGCAGTTGGCGACCGTCGCGTTGGGCGGTCCGGTGCACCGCAGCGACCATCTCACCATCGGGATGACGCCGGTGGGGCTGCTCGAGGCAGGTCGCGACGATCCCTTGGTCGGCGGACTCGACGGTGCAGACGTGGTGCACTTCAATGACGACGCCGCCGTCCGGCTGCCGCCAGGTGCCGAGCTGCTGGCCGTCGACCCCTCAGGTCAACCCCAGGTGATCCAGTTCGCCGAGCGGGCCTGGGGGGTGCAGTTCCACCCCGAGGCGGATCAGGCGATCTTCGAGGGGTGGATCGATCACTCCGCAGCATCGGGCTGGCAGGAGCGAGCACCGATGACAGCGGCCATCGCGGCGTCCCGCCAGGTCGGCGAGGCCGAGCCCGCCCTCGACCAGGTTGCCCAGGACCTCGGCACCCGGTTCCTCCACCTGCTCGAGGCTCCTGCTCGCGTCCGGGTAGCCTGAGGACGTGCCAGACCAGCCTTCCGAGCAACCCACCCAGCGCCCCATCCAGCACCCGGTGGACGACGTCACCAGCGACGCCTTCTACCAGAGCGCCGATGATCGTGAATCGGCACCGGATCGCGGCGCCGGCCCAGTTGCCGACGTGGCCTCCGATGGGCATTCGCCATCCCGGGTGGCCGACGACTCCGGCGAGCTGGCACCCGACGACATCGAACCGTGGATCGCACCCGAGGAGATCCCCGCGGTCAAGGGAGCGCTGCTGCGATACCGGGTGATGGCCTATCTGGTCGGCACTCTGCTGATCGTGCTGGTATGCATCGCGATGCCGCTGAAGTACTGGGGCGACATGCCTCAGATGACCAACGTGGTGGGCGTGGCCCACGGTTGGCTCTATGCAGTGCTCCTCATCACCGCGTACATGCTGGGACGCAAGGCCGGCTGGCCACTGTGGAGACTGGCGGTCATCGCGCTGGCCGGGACCATACCCTTCCTGTCCTTCGTGGCCGAGTACTACGCCCGCACCGACGTCCAGCGCCGGATCGCGGAGACCGAGGCCTACTACGCGGAGCATCCCGTCGACTGACCAGGATGATGCTCAGCTCAGCGACGCCCACCCTTCATTCCGGGAAGCAATAGATCATCCTTGTCAGGAGCATGATCCGGTGGCTCTCGAAGGCCCATTGGCACCAGATCAGCCGGCACGATATTTATCGACAAATCGATATATGGCTATATAGCCTTATCGGTCCTGTCCAGGATCCCGACCAGCCTCTCGAGGTCCTCGTCGCTCTCGAAAGCCAGCACGATGGTGCCGCGCCCCTTGCTCCGCTTGACACGGACCTCGGTGTCATAGACATCGGCAAGCCGGGTGGCGAGCTCCGTCGCCTCCTCGTCGGCGCCCGGTTTGCGCCTGACATGGGGTTTTACCGCGGTCCTGGAGTCATTGGCGGCCTTCACCAAGGCTTCGGTGGCTCGCACCGACAGGCCGTCATCGACGATCTTCTCCGCGATCCTGATCTGTTCCTCGGGCTCATTGGCCCCCAACAGGGCCCGGGCGTGTCCGGCAGTCAGTGTGCCCTCGAGAAGGTGGCGTTGGATGGAGCGAGGCAGCTTCATGAGGCGCAGGGTATTGGCGATCTGCGACCTGGACCGCTTGATACGCCGCGACAGCTCGTCCTGGGTGCAGCCGAAGTCTTCCAAGAGCTGCTGGTAGGCAGCAGCTTCCTCCAAGGCGTTGAGTTGGGCGCGATGGAGGTTCTCCAGGAGGGCGTCGCGAAGGAGGTCCTTCGCGTCAGTGCCCCTGATGATCGCCGGGATGGCATCGAGACCGGCCAGTCTGGCGGCTCGCCAGCGCCGTTCACCCATCACCAACTCGAAGTTGGCACCATCCGGGTGCACCACGATGGGCTGCAGCAGCCCCACCTCCGCTATCGACTCGGACAGCTCGAGCAGCGCACCCTCGTCGAACGAGCGACGCGGCTGACGAGGATTCGGGTGAATTCGGCTCACCTGGACGAGGCTGAGCCGCGAGCCGTCGGCCAGCTCCGTGTCCCTCGTGACCCTCTGAGCCGGCTCGTCATCCGGGGGCGCTGACTCGCCGCGCGGGCTCCGAGGCTCCGGCGGATCCAGCACCGAAACTGATCGGCTGGAACGATCAGGGGTACCCGGGACTGCCTCGGATGTGGTGCTGATCCGAGCATCGGTCACCGACGTCGGGAGACCGCTGGCCGATCTGGCTGCGGCCCCAGGAGCCTTCTCCGCCGAACCCTCCTCCGGCGATCTGGCGGCACCGTTCTGGCTTGTCACAGGGTACTTGGGGGTCTCCTCCGCGGATGCTTCCTCGCGTGTCGCCGAGGTCTGGAAGAACTCCCCGAAGCCTCGCCCGAGACCTCCTTGATGCTTCTTCGCCATCTCAGGACCTCCTGTCAGACATGGACTTCGGCGTCGATCTCACGGTCGTGTCCTTCTCGTCGGAGTGCCTCTTGGCGAACTCGGCGGCGGCTTTGCGATAGGCGACAGCACCTGTGCACTTGGGCTCGTAGGTGAGCACGGAACGCTGATAGCTCGGAGCCTCGGAGACCCGGACCGATCGTGGAATGAGAGTCTCCATGATCTCACCAGGGAAGTGGGTACTGACCTCCGCAACCACGTCGGCTGACAGCCTCGTTCGCTTGTCGTACATGGTCATGAGGATGCTGGTGAGTCGAAGGTCGGGATTGAAGGCCTGGCGCACGGCCCCGACCGTCCGTTGCAGCTGAGTAACTCCCTCAAGGGCGTAGTACTCGCACTGGATGGGCAGCAAGACCTCATCAGCGGCCACCAAGGCGTTTATCGTGAGCAGGCCCAGCGACGGTGGGCAGTCAAGGAGCACGTAATCGATCTCGTGGGTCTTGAGATAGGTCGCGATCGCGTCCTTGAGTCGCCGTTCCCTGTTCGGCGCCGGCGCCAGCTGGAGTTCGGCCCCCGACAGGTCGATCGTGGCGGGCAGCACCTCGAGCCCGGGGGTCTCCGGACTCATCCGGGCCAGCGGCGAGATCTCCTCCTCGTCGACGAGGACCTCATAGGTGCCCGGCGTGCCGATGTCGTGGGGTATCCCCAGTGCGGTGGAGGCATTGCCCTGAGGATCCACGTCGATCAGCAGGACCCGTAGACCGCTCATCGCCAGCCCCACGGCAAGATTGACGGCAGTCGTGGTCTTCCCGACGCCGCCCTTCTGGTTGGCAACCCCGACGATTCTGGGGGACGACGGGCGGGGGAGAGTCAGCGGAAGTGCCGCGATCTGGGCTTCATCTGCTGCTTCTGACTCTGAGGCGTCTGGACCAGGAGTGTCGGGAGCATCGAAGGACGCGCGTTTGGGTGCGCCCTGGTAGATGGGGACCTCGTCCTTCATGGGCATCCTTCGGGGTGATGGCTGGTGTCAGCGGCCGCCCCATCCTGCCCGCCCAGCCGTCGATGTTTCACGTGAAACATCGACGATTCCGGTGCAGATGCGGATGGTCCAACCAGTGACCGACACTCTAGTCGGGGCGCGTCGTCACTTCATCACGCGCACAAGTCCCTGTGGACAACTTTTCCCGCTCCTGCACACTTTTCCACAGCCACTGTCGCCTGCACCGTTACAGCTGCCTCGCAGCGGAATTGGCGTGACGACGAAGCAGCGGACACGCCGAAGACGTCCTCTCAGACCACCAACCCAGAGATCACTGAGATGGCCCAGACTCGCCATCAGCTCTCCGGAATCCTGATGTCTTCCCTTGTCACAGCGCTATAGCCGGCCAACATGCGGGCACCGGACGACCTGGGCCGTCGGCGCTCTCCCTCGCTTCAGGTGAGCTGGCATCCCTCGGACTCCGCCCTCCGGGACGAAGCAGTGCCGACTCGTGCCCGGTGTGGTCCCTGTTCCTCCCCCTCCCGCGTTGTGCGGTCGGCACTGGTGAGTTATCCACATATGCACAGGCATGCCAGCACAGGATCGATTGCGCTCGTCTCCCCATCGATCCACCCTGTCCCGACGCCTGGCGGCCTGCCTGTGGGATCGGAATCACCCGCGACGGGACTGCCCCGATACGGCGGGCCCCGGGCAGTGACTGCCCCGCAGCGCCTGTGGGCCCTGGGCTGTGGTCGCATGGCGTCACCGCGATCCCCGCAGAGTTCGGACTGGACTCAATGAATCCCTTGGCGCTCATCCCAGACCGGGCTGGCGTGGCGACCGTATCCACGCGCTGGTCCGTTGCGAACCCCTGCATCCCGCCGGGCACCCACGTGGCACGCCGCCCTCATATAGCGAACGCTGCGAAGTCTGGCTGTCGCATCCGAGTCCCGTCTGCAGACTCCCACTTCGTCTCCGCCTGATCTCTCGAGTCCTCGACCCATTTCACAGACGTGGTTCCAGTTCTGTGTCCTTGGACTCGCTTCGTCCACCTACCCCAGGCCTTGCAACCTCGAACCGTCTGGTCTGATCCAGTCGCCTCTGGTTTACCTGAACAGCCTTGGATGAGGCCCGTCCGCCTCTCCTGGCCCTTCGTCGGCGTTAGTCGGGAGTGCGCCGAGCGGCCCCAGATCGGGTGGCGGCCACCCCACCGGCCCCCGATCGGTCGGCAACCACCCCACCGGCCGCCTGCCGAGTACTCCACCACCCATGGGGAAACAGGGGGGAGGCGCCGGCGTTCCGCATCGGCCCGAGCGCTGAGCTCCACCGCGGCACGGCCCTGGTCTCGAGCACCTGAGCGGTGGGCACCGCAATCCGAAGTCCACCCATCGCAGTTCTGAGTCAGCAGCAGGCGCACCCGCCCTGATCCTTCGGCGTATGCAGCTCCGCTGCGCGCCGCGACGTGGCCTTAGTTGTGGGGAGGCCGCACGAAAGCTGTCCTGGATGGGGGCCCCGGGCCGATGTGGGCGAAGTCCCGAGTTGCATCGCTGGCACACCAGGCCGACTTGCGCCACGGGCAGATCCACCTACGGGCCCGCGTGGAGCTGGGTGGGAGGCCAAACCGGACTGGATGGTGGACCGGGCCAACCGGGGTCCCGCCGCCCCGTCCTTTAAGGCTGGTGAGCGTTCAACAGAGGGGCCAACGGGGACAGTCGGACGTTCTTCTACGGCCCGTCCAGAGGGCGACCGATGGAGCCCCCTGGAAGGAACCTCTGACACCCGGGCAAGGGCGGCGCACCATGATCTGGGATCCCGACAGTGCGCATGCCACCTGCTGTGTCTTCGATCTCCCTGCGCCAGCGCCACCTGTCAGCTCCGATGGATCCCGCCGGGGGAGCGAACCCGCCGACGACGGAGCCCTCGAGGCGGAGGCGGCGGGTATGTTTCACGTGAAACGCCAGTGGTCGTCCGGAACCATGTTTCACGTGAAACACTGCCCTGGATCTGGACCATCCCGGCATGTTCCACGGACTCACGCACCTCCGCCAAGACCCGGAACACCCTGCACGAATCAGCGGGTCCGCCTGCCGGACATGTCGCAGCTCCCATTACCGACAACCGGCCCCGATGCCCCGAAGTACTACGGCCGAGTGCTCACCGTGGCGAGATGCGCACCACGTAAGTAACATCGGCATCCGGATGTGACCTCACTTGCAGCACCTCTGCAGTGAGATGGCCCGCCTTCAGAACCTTTTGTGCGCTCTGCACCTCAGCCTCGGCCGAGACTCCCTTCAGTGCGAGCAACTGACCATCGGGCATGAAGAGCTTCTTCGTCCACCCCAGCAGTGGCGGAAGCTTCGCCACGGCCCGAGCCGTGACGATGTCGAAGGTCTCGTGACAGTCCTCAGCACGCGCGCGAACGACATGCACCCGATCAGTGAGGCCCAGTTCCATCACCGTCTGCGTCAAGAAGTTGGACCGCCGCAGCAATGGTTCCATCAACGTCACCGTGAGATCAGGCCGCTGGATCGCCAACGGGATACCAGGAAGACCCGCACCGCTTCCGACGTCACCGACAGTCGAGGCCTCAGGAATGAGGGAGGCCAGGGCAGTGCTGTTGAGGATGTGCCGCTCCCACACCCGCGGGGCCTCCTTCGGCCCCAGCACTCCCCACTCGACTCCCCGTGATGTCAATATGTCGACATACTGCTTTATCTGCTCAAATCCATCTCCAAAGACGGTCTGTGCCACCTGAAGGTCGCGGTTCGCTGTTGCCATACCGTCCATCCTTACCGAGTTTCACGCCATCCGCATCCGAGATCCAGGGGAGCTCCGACTACCGCGCAGATGCCATACAGCGGCGGAGCAGCCAGATCATCCGGCTATTTCTTGTTTCAACTACTTCTCCCAATCGAGTTCTCCGCTCGCGCGGCGATACGGGCTTCTGCGGAACCGACTCTGTGCGAACCAGGGCCACGGGTCCTCGACATCGTGGTGCCGATGCCACGCGCCCTGCCGCATGATCTCAAGAGTCGGCGCTGATCCACCAACCCCTTGGCTGACGCCGGTCCGCCCAGGCACGGCGCCCACCCCGCCAGGCCACCGGGGCGCGCAGCGCCGGTTCAGGAGCACCTTCCGGTGTCCTCTACGCCATCGCCAGATGGAATCGTCATAGCACTTTGTCGATATATCGCTATATATCTTCATCGTCTCCCCATCCCACAGCTCCGCCCGCCCCGCCGGGGTTGCGACCATACTGTCGGCCAGCTCGCAAGGTGGGCATCATCCGGGTGGACGCTCCGCGACGCGATTGCGACATGGCGGCACGATCGCCACTCGACCAGGCCGCTCGTCTCCGCTGACGTCCGAGGTGCGAACTGGAATCTCCTCACCAAGGAATTGCCGTCCACGATCCCTCCCGCCACAGGTTGCACACAGCTCTCCCACGTGCAACGCAAGCTCGACGGGGGGGCGCCCCCACCTGATCTCCCGGGACCGCCGAGATCTCGTCGACCGCAGGCCCGCGACTCACTGCGTCCTGGCACAGTCCGGGCGGTCGAAGTGGCTGCCCCCGAGGAGACCGGGGTCCGCTACTGTCGTCGGGCCGGCCGGCCTCCGGGGCTGTCAGTGCCCCCGACACCGACCGCACCTCAGCGCGGACAGGCTGCGTCGGTATCCCTCAGACCGAGATCACCACATGGCGCTTGGGCTCGACACCCTCGGACTCGCTGGTGAGCCCGGCAGCCGCCACGGCGTCGTGAATGATCTTGCGCTCGAAAGGGTTCATCGGCGTCAGGTGCTCGGGCTCGCCGGTCGACTTCACCGAGGCGATCGCCTCGGCCGCCAGCACCAGCAGCTCCTTGCGACGTACCTCTCGGAACCCGGCGACGTCCAACATGAGTCGCGAGCGATGACCCGTCTCAGTCATCACCGCAAGCCGAGCCAACTCCTGCAGCGCCTCAAGAACCTTGCCGTTCTTCCCGACCAGGACCTGGGAGTCGGTCACGATGGACACATGCGCCCGGCCCGCCTCGACATAGGTGTCGATGTCGCCATCCAGGTCGGCGATGTCCAGCAGCTCCTCGAGGTAGTCGGCAGCGATGTCGCCCTCCTCGTCCAAGGGATCCACCTCATCCTCATCCTCGGCGGTCTCGGTGGAGGCCTCACTGTCCTCGTCGGTGGAGTCCTCGGCCTCGACGGTCCCGTCAGCCTCCGCCCCGTCGACATCCACCCCGTCAGCCTCCGCAGTGTCCGTCTCCTCTGCGGCATCGGTCTTCTCGACGCCGTCGGTGTTCTGAGCAGTGTCGGCCTCCTCGACCGCCTCAGAGTCCTCCCTGTCCACAGTCTCCTGCGTGGCCACTGCGGCATCGGTGACCTCGGGGCTGGCGCCCCCACTGACATCTGACTGCTCAGGCAGCTCATGGTCCAGCTGATCGACCTCACCGGATGCAACCGGCTGTGCACTCTCATCGCTCATTGGTTGTTCCTTCATCAAGCGGGGGATAGGCCCGCGAACTGGTGACGACCCCGTGGTCGCCCAAGACTATGCGGCTCACACACTCGGGTGTGAACGTTGGATTCCCGACAGCTGTGATGGATCTGGGATGGCCGGTGGACACCGGCCCGCCGGCCGATCCCCCACGGCATCGCGTCCCGGCCCGGCCATCGGTCACTTCTTGCGATCGGCCCGGGTCTTGCGGGCCGGCTGCTGACGGCGCACCACCTGCTTGGTGCCATCGCTGCCCTTGCGGACGGTCTGGCGGGTCACGCCCTGGCGAGCCACGACCGGATGCTCGCCATCCTCGGAACTCGAGACGGCTGCCGGGGTGGCCTGCACCATCTTGCGCTTGCCCTTCTCCCGACGCCTGCGCTCGACCTCGTCGGGATCCTTCCCCTTCGCGCGCATCCTCTCCTGCCAGTCGACATAGGCCGGAGTATTCGGAGTCGGATTGCTGCGGATGAGGATCTCCTGCTGCCCCAGGGTCCAGATATTGGTCGTCGACCAATAAATCATGACGCCGATCGGGAAGCTCACGCCGGTGAACAGATACATCAGCGGGAAGAGATAGATCATCATCTTCTGCTGCTGCGCCATCGGGCCGGTGAGGGCCTCGGGAGGCATATTCTTCCGCATCAGCTGGAGCTGCGTGTAGAAGAGCGTCACCACCATGATGATGATGAGCACAATGGCGACGATCTGGGTACCGCCGAAGCCATTGTTGAGGGGCAGGAAGCGGCCCGACAGGTTCGCCCCGAAGATATGAGAGTGCCGCAACGATTCCAGAAGATCGGGGTTGTCCCGAAGGAACTTGCCGCGGGGAATCCCGCGCGAGGCACCGTCCAGCACCCGGAACAGAGCCAGGAAGATCGGCATCTGAAGCAGCAGGGGCAGGCAGGAGGCCGCTGGGTTGACGCCCTCCTCCTTGTACAGGTTCTGCATCTCGACGCCGGCTCGCTGTCGGTCGTCGCCGTACTTCTCCTGGATGGCCTTCATCTTCGGCTGGATGAGCTGCATCTGCCGGGAGGTATTGATCTGCTTGACGAAAAGTGGGATCAGAATGATCCGGATCGCAACGGTGAGGAAGACGATCGCCAGCGTCCAGGACCAACCAGAATCGGCGCCGAACAGCGGCGACCACAGCTTGTGGAATAGTACAAGGAGTCCGGAGACAGCCCAGTACAGCGGAATCATGACGGCGTGGCCAAGCGATTGGATTCCACTCCACAGGCCAAGAATGACCAGCGGGCTCAGCATCAGTTCTTCACCTCAGGGGTATCAGTGGGCGTACACCGCGCACGGCGATCCCTCGCCGACGTGCGGGTACTTCCCGGACCGGCTGGTCCGGGAGTGGTTCAGGGCCGCGGTGCGATCCGCGGCATCGTCCGAG
This sequence comes from Acidipropionibacterium thoenii DSM 20276, assembly GCF_000423445.1. Classification (GTDB taxonomy): domain Bacteria; phylum Actinomycetota; class Actinomycetes; order Propionibacteriales; family Propionibacteriaceae; genus Acidipropionibacterium; species Acidipropionibacterium thoenii. The sequence continues at coordinate 67,196 of NZ_AUHZ01000005.1, forward strand.
TCACTGGACTCGGGGACAGTGGCGGGCCCGGAGAGCCCTGATGACTCAGGAGGCACCGGACGGTGCTGGCCGGCGTCGGCCTGCACCGTGTCCCATTGTGCATCCTGGCTGCCCGGTGATGACATCGCATCCCCGGTCCGGCTCTCGGCCGCACCCACCTCGTGCCCAGTCTTACTGTCCGCCAGCTCCAGGGCCTCCGGGGTCCCGGGAACCGGGTCGTAGCCGCCATCGGACCACGGGTTGCACCGCAGGATCCGCCACACGATCAGCGGTGTCGCCCGGAACACGCCATGGACCTGCAGGGCGCGCAGACCGTATGCCGAGCAGGTCGGGTAGTACTTGCAGACATCGCCGTAGAGCGGGGACAGCAGCAGCCGCCAGGCCTTGACGAAGCCGATTGCCAGCCAGGTGAGGGGCCTGAACCTCGCGATCCTGTCCATCACGTCACTGCTCGGTGTGCGGCCGGACCGGCCGGGTTGAGCCGACCGACTGCGCCGACTGCCTCGACCGGGATCGGTCGAGCTTGCGCAAGGACTGCGACCAGGCCGAGGCCAGATCGGCCGCCAGGGCATCCGGATGGGAGGACGCCGCAGGCAGCGCCCGCACCACCAGCAGGGTGCCCTGCGGAGTGGTGGCAAGCAGCTCGCGGCTCATATGACGAAGACGTCGTTTCACCCGATTACGGGTGACGGCGTTCCCGACTGCCTTGGACACGATGAAACCCACGCGAGGAGGGTCGTCATGGCCGGCCAAGGCATTCGCGAATACCGCCGAGTTGTCCACAGCGGCTGTGGACAACTCGGCCTGAACGGCCGCACCAGCGGTCCTGGAGGCATGTACCACCACGGACTGTCGCCCTGCCCGGGCACCACGATGCACCACGGCACGGAACTCACCGGGCCGATGCACGCGGGAACGGGCGGGCAGCACGAGCCGTCTCAGACCGGGATGACTCAGGCCGACAGGCTGGCGCGACCCTTGCGACGACGGGCCGCCAGGATGTTGCGGCCCGAGCGGGTGCGCATCCGGGAACGGAAGCCGTGGTTGCGGGCGCGACGACGATTACTGGGCTGGAAGGTACGCTTCACGGGATATTCTCCCTTGTGTATCGAGGATCACCCGGGGGAAACGGCGGGAACCGCAACCCTGTGCCCGGGGCGCCCGGTCGGGCGCAGGGGAAGGAATCGCCACAGAAGGCGACTTTCAAACGATACGAGCCGAACACCCCTTTCGGCAACTCCGGCCGAACCCGTATTGAATCACATCGACGTAGTCCACTCGACACGCCGACGCCGGCCAGCAATGATGGCAGCAGCGACAGCGGGGGCGGTGAGAGCGGGGATCCTGTGACGGCACGGATCTGCGACCGACCCCCGCTACGATGTCCTGTGGACAAGGGTGTGGAAAAACCGTGTGGAAAAGGTGGGGGAGCATGACGGAGGCGAGAGCCAATGACGATGCGTCCCGGCCGGGGGCTGATGGTCGGCCGATGTCCCGCAACGACCCCGGCGTCTCTCCCGCCACTCACCCCGACGCGATCCTGCCCCCACCGATGAGCTCCAAGGAGCCCGGAGATCCCACCGACGACCTCATCTCGGCCTGGTCCTCCGTCGTGCGCAAGGTCTCCCCGGCCAACAAGGCCTGGCTGGCCAACAGCCGTCCGGTGACGATGCACACCTCAACTGCGATGATCGCCGTCCACAACGAGTTCACCCGGGACCGCATCGAGACGAAGATGCGCAGCGAGCTGGAGGAACTGCTGTCGGACTACTTCCGTCGGCCCATCCATCTGGCGATCACGATCGATCCTGACATCGAGCTGGCGCTCGGCGTCCCCGAGACGGACCAGGACGACGAGGAGGAGGATCTGCCGCCCTCCCAGTTCGTTCCCAAGGTCAATCCCGGAGATCCGGACGCCCTCTCGGACCGGCTGCTGAGCACCGAGGAACGCCAGGCCGGTGAGGCCAATGGTCTGATGCGTCTGAATCCGAAGTACACCTTCGACACCTTCGTCATCGGCGCCTCCAACCGCTTCGCCCATGCCGCGGCGGTCGCCGTCGCCGAATCTCCCGGCAAGTCCTACAACCCGCTGCTGATCTACGGCGGTTCCGGGTTGGGGAAGACCCACCTGCTCCATGCCATCGGCCACTACGTCGTCAACTACTACGACAACGTCAAGGTGAGATACGTCTCCACCGAGGAGCTCACCAACGACTTCATCAATGCCATCGGCACCAACACCGCCAACGACTTCCGCCGTGCCTACCGCGATGTCGACGTCCTGCTGGTCGACGACATCCAGTTCCTGGAGAACAAGATCCAGACCCAGGAGGAGTTCTTCCACACCTTCAACACCCTGCACAACGCCCAGAAGCAGATCGTGATGACCTCCGACCGGCCCCCCAAGCTCCTGGAGGCCCTCGAGCCCCGGCTGCGCAGCCGCTTCGAATGGGGCCTGCTCACCGACATCCAACCCCCCGATCTGGAGACGCGGATCGCCATTCTGCGTCGAAAGGTCGCCTCCGAGCGACTGTCGGTCAGCGCCGAGGTGCTCGAGTTCATCGCCAGTCGGATACAGACCAATATCCGTGAGCTGGAGGGCGCTCTGATCCGGGTGACGGCCTTCGCCAGCCTCAATCGCCAGTTGGTCGACATGTCTCTGGCCGAGGTGGTCCTCAAGGACCTCATCCCGGACGGCCAGGAGTCCCCCGTGACGGTGGACCGCATCATCACCGAGACCGCCGCCTACTTCGGGATCAACCGCGATGATCTGCTGGGCACCTCCCGGACCCAGACGGTGGTCACCGCCCGCCAGATCGCGATGTACCTGTGCCGTGAGCTGACCGACCTGTCGCTGCCCAAGATCGGTGCCGAGTTCGGCGGCAAGGACCACACCACCGTGATGCACGCCGACCGCAAGATCCGATCCCTGATGGGGGAGCGACGCCAGATCTTCAACCAGGTCTCCGAGCTCACCAACCGCATCAAGCAGAATTAGTCCAAGGAGGGGACGACCCCTCCTCGTCGCTGCGCTCCTGCCTCCCCGAGCGCTGGCAGTCCGACTGGCGACCCGCCACCCGCCGACGGCCCGGCAGTGTCATCGACCCGGGCGCACCACCCCGGCCTCGACCACCCCTCCTCGTCGCTCCACGCCTCGTCCACAATGCACAGCGGCCTGTGGACAACCGGGGGATGAGCGGGGGACCACTGTTCACAGCCGGCGGGCGTCCACAGCGGGAGGGCCTCCCTGCACCGGCGTCCCCACCGCCATCCACACCGCTGATCGGCGTCTGACAAGCACGGACTCCGGTTCTCCACAGGATCCACAGCGGTGATAATGACTACTGAAAGAGATACATCTATAGATCTTCCAAGTAACCGCGGTGGATCAGGTGGACAACCTCGCCGGACGGCATCATCACCGTGTCCACAGCACCGCAGCCCAGGGCCCCGACCGCACTCGATTGCGGGCAAGGGCACACTGGACCCCGCCTAAGCTAACGGCACGAGGAGGACAGATGACCGCACCCGCCGCTCGCGCAGCAGGACTCACCAAGACCTACGGGCGCGACGACACCCTGGTCGTCGCCCTCGATGCCGTCGACGTGGCCTTCGACCAGGGCTGCTTCACCGCTGTGATGGGGCCCTCCGGATCGGGCAAGTCCACCCTGATGCACTGCATGGCAGCTCTGGACCGGCCCACATCGGGGCAGGCCTTCATCGGTGAGACCGATGTCGCCACGCTGTCCGACAACGGCCTGACCGAGCTTCGCCGCGATCGGATCGGGTTCATCTTCCAGTCCTTCAATCTGGTGCCGACCCTGACCGCCAGGGAGAACATCCTGCTGCCCCTGGCGATCGCCGGGCGCAGACCCGACCCCGCGTGGTTCGACTCGGTGATCGACACCGTCGGCCTGGCCGACCGGCTGTCCCACAAGCCGTCGGAGCTGTCGGGTGGCCAGCAGCAGCGGGTGGCCTGCGCACGAGCGCTGGTCGCCCAGCCCGAGATCATCTTCGCCGACGAGCCCACCGGCAACCTCGACTCGACCTCCTCGGCCGAGGTGCTGGCCTTCCTGCGCTCCTGCGTCGAGCAGATGGCCCAGACCATCGTGATGGTCAGCCACGACCCGGTGGCGGCCTCCTACGCCGACCGGGCGCTCTTCCTGGCCGACGGGCGGATCGTCGACGACCTGTCCGACCCGACCCGCGACCACGTCCTGGACACGATGGCCCGGCTCGACCAGCGCGGCCCCGGCGTCAGCAGCCATCCCACCGGAAGGACGCCGTTGCCGGGCCCCCGGCCGGCCACGGGTCGGCCGGCAGGGGACCCGGGCCAGGGATCGGGGATCTCCGGCGTCTCGGTGTTGTCGAACTAGTCGCCGAGAACCGCCCAGCATCAGAGCAATCCAGCCATCACCGAGGAGGAACCGGCCACCGTGTGGACAGCCACCTGGAAGTCACTGTGGGCACGCCGCACCCGGCTACTGATGTCGACCCTGGCGGTGGTCCTCGGGGTCGCCTTCGTCGCCGGATCCTTCATCTTCACAGACATGCTCAAGGGATCCTTCGAGGGGATCGTCCGGGGCAGTGTCGCCGATGTCGAGGTGCAACCGCGCACCGACGTCGCAGTGACCGGCTCCGATACCGACGATCCGCTGATCAGCTCCGACATGGTCGCCAAGATCAACGCGGTGCCCGGGGTCACCCGTGCCGTCGGGGTGATCACCGCCACCGGCGTCTACGCGGTGGGATCCAATGGCAAGGCGCTGGCCAGTTTCGGCCCGCCCCAACTGGGAATGGCCTGGACCACCCTGCCGGCCTACGGCGGGCAACCTGGAATCGTCCTCAGATCGGGCCACGAGCCCAGGGCCGACGACCAGATCGTGGTCGACCCCACCACCCTCGAGAAGTCCGGTTACCGGCTCGGCGACCAGATGCGCGTCGTCACCCCCGACAAGGGCACCATCCGCGCCACCCTCGTCGGCACCGCCACCTGGGGCACCGGCGGCACCGCCGGGGCCTCCTACATCTTCTTCACCCCCTCGCGGGCCCAGGCCCTCCTGATCAACAGGACCGGGGCCGACCGCAACGCCTGGACCGGGGTCAGCGTGCAGACCGATCCCGGCGCCGACCGGGACTCCGTCGCCCAGGCCATCAACGGATTCCTGCCCTCGAACTTCAAGGCCACCAATGGCGCGACCATCGCCGACCGGGTCAGCTCCCAGATCAACGACTCGCTGAAGTACGTCAACACCTTCCTGCTGATCTTCGCCGGGATCTCCCTGGTGGTGGCGGCCTTCCTGATCCTCAACACCTTCTCGATCCTGATCGCCCAGCGCTCCGGTGAGCTCGCCCTCTACCGGGCGATCGGCGCCTCCCGCAAGCAGTTGCGCAACTCGGTGCTGGTGGAGGCCGCGGTGGTCGGGCTGGCCGGATCGGCCCTCGGTGTGCTGGCCGGGATCGGCGTCGCCCAGCTCATCAAGACCTTCATGACGACGGCCGGGTTCGACCTCGGCGTCACCTCGATCCGGGTGCCACCCCGAGCCGTGGTGATCTCGGTGATCGTCGGGCTGACGGTCACGCTGACCGCGGCCCTGCTGCCGGCCCAGCGCGCCACCCGGGTGCCGCCGGTCCAGGCGATGACCGGGGCCCGGTCCGAGAAGCTCCAGGGGCTCGGGGCCAGGACGGCTCTGGGGTTGACGATGGCCGGTGTCGGGGTGGTGGGGATCCTGGTGGGGCTGTTCGGCCATCCTGGCCACGACGCCGTCTGGGCCGGGATCGGGATGGGGCTGGTCACCATCGGGGTGGCGATCGCCTCCCCGATGCTGGGACGCCCGGTGATCTGGGCAGTCGGACGCGGCTACCGTGCGGTCTTCGGGGAGGTCGGCCAGCTGGCCGAGCTCAACGCCATCCGGCAGCCGAGGCGCACCGCGGCGACGGCCTCCGCCCTGATGATCGGTCTGACCCTGGTGAGCCTGATGACGGTCTTCGGCGCCTCGGCAAGGGCCTCGATCTCCGAGCAGGTGCACCAGAGCCTGCGGGGGGACTTCCTGATCGGTTCCCAGGGATTCAAGGACTTCCCCGCCGCGGTGGCCACCGACGCCGCCAAGCTCGACGGCGTCTCCTCGGTGCATGCGATGAGCACCGCGATCTTCCAGCTGGTGGGCGCCGACGGGAGGATCCAGGAGGCCCAGGGCAATGGCCAGGACCGCCAGCTGATGTTCACCGTCGGCGGGATGAAGGCCTCCGACCTGGACCAGATGTTCCCCCAGAAGATCACCTCGGGCAGGATGTTCCGGTCGCCGGGGGAGGTCATCGTCTCCCAGGACGCCGCCAGCTATCGCAGCCTGCACACCGGGTCGACCTTCACCGGCTACAACTCCGACAAGCAGAAGAAGATCACCTTCACCGTGGTCGGCCTGTTCAGCTCCGGGGATGGTCTGTCGGGGGCCGGGATCTGGACCTCCCAGGACACCTTCGACCGGGTCGGGCTGGGCAGCCAGGACAGCTTCGTCTCGGTGGACCTGGCCCCGGGGGCCGATCGGGAGGCCGTGCGCGCCGGGCTGGACCGGGCCACCGCCGACATGCCGCTGGTCTCGGTGATGGACATCGACGAGTACGCGGCCGAACAGATGGCCCAGGTGAACCAGATCCTGGTGTTCATCTACGCCCTGCTCGGGTTGAGCGTGGTGATCGCGATCCTGGGCATCGTCAACACCCTGGGGCTGTCGATCATCGAACGCACCCGGGAGATCGGCCTGCTGCGCGCGATCGCTCTGAAACGCCGCGATATCCGACGGATGATCACCCTGGAGTCGGTGCTGATCGCCCTGCTGGGGGCGGTGGTCGGGCTGATCCTGGGAGTGTGTTTCGGGGCGGTGCTGCAGCGGTTGCTGGTCGACGACGGGATCACCGTGCTGTCGGTGCCCTGGCTTCAGCTGCTGATCTTCCTGGTGGCCGCCGCGGTGGTCGGGGTGCTGGCGGCGGTGTGGCCGGCCCGGCGGGCGACCCGGGTGAATGTGCTCACCGCGATCGCGACCGAGTAGCCGGAGCCGGCGGCCACCGGCGGGCCGGGCGCTGCGGAGGTGGGGGTCCGACGGCCGGCGGCGTCTCGCGGCGGCGTGCTGGGAGCAGATACTGCCGTGGAGTTGCTGTCGACCGGCAGGCGGATCCCCCGAGAGCTGGATATGATCGACTCGCTTGCACCATGTGTGGTGCCCAGACTCAAGTCCGACAATCAGAAGAGGCGATCCTGTGAAGATCCGGCTGGAACGCGATGTCATGGCCGACGCGGTCTCCTGGGTCGCCCGAACCCTGCCGAACCGTCCGGTGGTCCCGATCCTCGCCGGCCTGCTGGTGCGCGCCGAGGGCGACACCGTCGTGATGTCGGGTTCCGACAACGAGACGACGGGCCAGATGACGCTGACCGCCCAGGTCGACGAACCCGGCCAGGCACTGGTCTCGGGCAAGCTGCTGGCCGACATCGCCAAGTCGCTGCCGGACAAGCCGGTCGAGATCACCGCCGACGCCGCCCGGATGGAGCTGGTCTGCGGATCGGCGCGATTCACCCTGCAGGGACTGCCCGTCGAGGAGTACCCGGCCCTGCCGGCGATGCCCGAGGCCACCGGAACGGTGGCCGCCGACGTCTTCGCCAAGGCTGTCGCCCAGGTGGTGGTGGCCGCCGGGCGCGACGAGCTGCTGCCGGTGTTCACCGGCGTCCGGGTCGAGATCGACGGGGACACGCTGTCCCTGCTGGCCACCGACCGCTATCGGATGGCGCTGAAGGAGATCACCTGGCGACCCTCGGCCACCGACCTGGAGGCCACCGCCCTGGTGCCGGCCAAGGTGCTCAACGAGACCGCCCGCTCGATGACCGCCGGGGAGAACGTCACCGTCAACCTGTCCTCCGGGGCTACCGGCGACGGGCTGGTCGGCTTCGAGGGCAATGGCACCGGTGGAAACCGCCGGATGACGACCAGGTTGCTGGACGGCGAGTTCCCCAAGGTCCGCCACCTGATGGACATCAAGGCGACCCGTTCGGTGCGGGTGCGCACCGATGAGCTGATGGCCGCGGTACGCCGCGTCGCCCTGGTCGCCGAGCGCAACACCTCGCTGAGGATGGGGATCAACGAGGACGACGTCGCCCTGTCGGCGGCCACCGGCGACCAGGCCCAGGCCTCCGAGGCGATCCAGGCCGTGGTCACCGACCATCTGGGCGGCGATCCGACGATCACCGCAGCCGGCTTCAACCCGCACTACCTCACCGATGCGCTGGGGGCCCTGGACACCCCGTTCGTCGACTTCTCCTTCACCGCTCCGGGCAAGCCGTGCCTGGTGCGGGGAGTCAACTCCCTGGAGGGTGAGCCGTTGCCCGACTACCGCCACGTCATCATGCTGATGAGGCTTCCCAACTGATCTCGACCGGTCGGGGCCGGCCACCGGTCCCGAGTCCCGGTGGGCCGATCTCCGGCTGATCCCCGCTCGGGCGGTTCCGGGCCCCTTGTACCACCCGGGCCCTGCAGTAGATCCCACGGGGGGCCGCCAAGTGCGCAGAAGGCCCATGCCAGACTGCACGCATGAGCAAGATCGACGAGGTCATCTCCTCGGTCGATGCTGTCTTCAGCCGGCTGAGGGCCCCCTGCTGGCCCGATCCCCACGCCGGGCGGCGGGCCGATGAGGAGGAGTACGGCAGAGTCACCGACCCGGGCCGGTTCAGGGCCCTGACGCTGCGGCTGGCAGCCTGGCGCAAGTACCTCACCGGCAGCTGGGGGGTCGAGGTCGAGGGACCCAGGCAGTCGGGGGCGACGCTCGCCAGCCTGTGGACCAGTCCACGGCCCAGCACCCTGGCGCTGCGGGTCACGGTCTCGCGGACCGGTGAGCTGAGTTGGGTGCAACTGGCCATCGGCGCCGATCCGGTGGGTTTCGGCTCACTGCCCGAGTGCGCCTGCGACGCCTGCGACCGCGGATCGGCGGCCCTGCTGGCTGACCTGGACGCCCTGGTGATCTCGGTGCTCACCGGCAACCTGGTGGTCGTCGTGGGTCCCCGTACCGAGGGCGGACCGGGACCTGGCTTCCTCATCGTGGCGACCGGGGAGGACTGGTCGCTGGAGGGTGAGGGCCCCGCCGAGACCGCCGAGATCGTCGACGCGGTGCGCTCCGGTGACGATCCGCAGCTGCCTGCCGGCTCGGTGGTCCACCACGGCAGGGCCTGGCTCGACTGAGACAGGCCACGGTTCCTCGCCGTCTGGTCTTCTAAGATCGTCAAGATGTTTGTCGAGCGCCTCTGGTTGACCGATTTCAGGTCCTACGTGCGCGCCGACGTGCCCATGGGCCCTGGGGTGACGATCTTCCTGGGAGCCAACGGCCAGGGCAAGACCAATCTGGTGGAGGCCGTCGAGTACCTCTCCCGGCTGGCCTCCCACCGGGTCCGCCAGGACCTCCCGCTGATCCGGATGGGCACCGAACAGGCGGTGGTGCGGGGCAGGATCCGAGCCGGCCATGGCGACGACCGGTCCCTGCTGCTGGAGATCGAGATCAACTCCCACCGCGCCAACCGGGCACGGATCAACCGAGCCCCGCTGCCGCGCACCCGAGACCTCCTCGGGGTGCTGAGGACGGTCGTCTTCTCCCCCAACGACCTGGCCATCGTGCGCGGCGATCCGGCCGACCGGCGCGACTTCCTGGACGGCCTGGTGATCACTCGCTGGCCGCGGATGGCCGGGGTCAAGGCCGACTACGAGAGGGTGCTGCGTCAACGCAACGCGCTGCTGAAGTCGCTGTCGGGACGCGGCCCCTCGGCCGGCGCGGAGATCGGCGCCACCCTGGAGATCTGGGATGACCAGTTGGCCACCGTCGGCGCCGAGCTGCTGTCGGCCCGGCTGGACACCCTGACCGACCTGATGCCGCTGGCCTCGGTGGCCTACCGCGAGATCGCCCCGGTCAACGACCTGGCCGGCGCCGACTACCGGGCCAGTATCGACCTCGACGGACTGTGGTCGCCGCCCGGCTCGGCGCAGACCTCCCAGGTTGACCGCGGTGCCCTCACGGAGCGTTTCCTGGACGCGCTGGCCGACAGACGCCGCGACGAGCTGGTCCGTGGCCTGACCCTGATCGGTCCCCACCGAGACGACGTGCTGCTGTCGATCGGCGAGCTGCCGGCCAAGGGGTACGCCTCCCACGGCGAGTCCTGGTCGTTGGCGCTGGCCCTGCGGCTGGCCTCCTTCCAGTTGCTGCGCCACGACGGCATCGAGCCGGTGCTGGTGCTCGACGACGTCTTCTCCGAGCTGGACGCCACCCGCCGCGACCGGCTGGCAGCCAGCGTGATCGGCGCCGACCAGGTGCTGGTGACCGCCGCGGTGCCCCAGGACGTCCCCGATCAGCTGGCCGGGGCCCGGTTCCGGGTCGGCGGAGGTCAGGTGCTCGCCGAGCAGGGGACGGCCACCGCACCTCGGGAGGATGCCGGCCCTGCAGATCATGGTGGCCCCGCAGAGGATGCCGGTGCTGCGCGGGAGGATGTCGACGCGCACAGTGTCGGTGCGATGGACCACAATGAGGAGCAGCAGACCGGGCATCACCCTGATGACGACCAGACCGGTACCGCCGAGCAGACCGCGGGGGGCACAGACGATGACTGAACCGGGCACTCCCAGCCCTGACCCCGAGGACACCCCCGACGAGTCCGACCTCGACGCGCTGGCCGACCACGACGACGAGGGCACCGACCTGGCTCGTCTCATCGCTCTGTCGGCACGGGGGGATCCGGCCGGGACGCCACGGCCGCGCAGCGATCACGACGTCACCCTGCCTCCGCCGAGGGGCGTCACCCGGCAGCGCAGACGCCGCCGCCAGCGCAGTGCGCAGTGGTCCGGATCGGGACCGGACCGGCGCGACCCGGTTCCCCTGGCCAAGGCTGTCGATCGGCTGGTCTCCGACCGCGGCTGGGGTCGCCAGATCAGCCTGCGGATGGTGCTGGCCCGCTGGCCAGAACTCGTCGGCCCCGCCAACGCCGGCCACTCCCGCCCGGTCGGATACCAGGACGCCGTGCTGACGGTGCAGGCCGAGTCGACGGTGTGGGCGACGTCGTTGCGCTCCATCGCTGCCAACCTGGTCGCCGAGCTCAACTCCAGGCTCGGCGAGGGAACCGTCACCCGGGTGGTGGTCCAGGGCCCCACCGCGCCGAGCTGGAAGCACGGCATCCGCAGCGTCCCGGGCCGCGGACCCCGCGACACATACGGCTGAGGGCCTGCGCGCGGCCTCGCGCAGTGGTTGACTTCCCCGTGGGGCGCGGACGGGCCCGCCCCGTGGAAGGAGCCGGTATGAGGCCGCTGACCGGACGGGTCCAGCACTACGCCTGGGGATCGACGGATGCCATTCCGCAGATCCTCGGAATCCCCGCCGACGGCACCCCGTGGGCCGAGTACTGGCTGGGAGCGCATGCCTCGGCCCCCTCGATCCTGGATGCCCCCTCCGACCTCGCCGGGTCAGGAACGGTCCTGGACGAGTACCTCGCCGGCCACAGCCAGGAGATCGGCGAGGCCTCCTGCCGGACCTTCGGGCCCCGGCTGCCCTACCTGGTCAAGATCTTGTCGGCCGGTCATTCGCTGAGCCTCCAGGCCCACCCCTCCAGGGCCCAGGCCGAGGCCGGTTTCGCCGCCGAGAACGCTGCCGGAGTCCCGCTCGACGATGCCGGCCGGCTGTTCCGCGACGACTGGCCCAAGCCGGAGATGATCGTCGCCCTCACCGACTTCGATGCCCTCGCCGGCTTCCGCGACCCCGCCATCTCGCTGGAGATGATCTCGGCCGTCGGCCCGATGCCGACGGTCGAGGCGGTGCTGGAACCCCTGCACGACGCCGATCCACGCATCGGGCTGGCCACCGTGATCCGCGACTGCCTCACCGGCTCCGACCGGGTGCGCCAGGCTCTCGCCGAACTCCTGGACGCCGCCCGTGCCGTAGTGGCACGGGGTGGAGCGGACCGCAGCGACCCGGCCGGGGAGATCGCCCGGACCGCCATCGAGCTGGACGCCGATCATCCGGCGGATCCGTCGATCCTGGCGGCTCTGCTGATGAACCGGGTGCTGCTGCATCCCGGCCAGCAGATCAACCAGCCGGCCGGCACCATTCACGCCTATCTGCGCGGCACAGGCATCGAGATCATGGCCAACTCCGACAATGTGCTGCGCGGTGGGCTGACCATCAAGCACATCGACATCGACCAGCTGCTGGAGATCGCCGATCTGCAGCCCCGTGAGATCGTTCCCGCCGACCCTGAGCCGCTCGGCGAGGGGATCGCGGTGTACCGGACCCGGTACCCGGAGTTCCGGCTGTGGAGGGTGACCCCGGCCGGACCGAGTGGGGAGCGCGGCACCTCGCCGGTGGAGCTGCCCGCCACAGATCTGGGTCGGATCATCCTGGTCACCTCTGGAACCCTGATCTGTCGTTGCGATCAACGGGAGCTGGAGGTGGCCCCGGGCCAGGCCGCGTGGCTGGCCGCCGGGGAGACCGTCCAGGTCCGTGCCACCGAGCCGGTGCTGGCCTTCCTGGCAGCTCCGGGAGTCTGACCGCGCAGACCTGCCACCGGGTCGGGCGGCTGTCCTCCACCACCCTGATGGCAGCCTGCCAGGGCGCGGCTGCCCGCTCGAAGACTGTGCCCAGGCCACGGCCAGGGGGCGAGGCTCAGACCCGCCGCGCGGCCTCGAGCAGGTCGTTGACGCAGCGGAAGTCCTTGCGGGACACCGACGGTGCGGGCTGTCCGAGGCCCCCGACGATGCGAGGACGAGGCAGCGGGTAGGTGTGGAAGGTCACCGACTCCCCCGGCAGCAGGGTGGCCCGGCGCGGGCCCCGGGAGATCTGTCGGGCGCCGGGACCGCCCAGCAGGCAGAGATCCTTGACGAGCCGGTGGGCCGTCACGGTGATACTGAGATCGTCGCTGACGATCTCCAGGGCGGCCGGCTCCAGGGCGAGATCGAGATCCTCGGCGAACCACCACAGCGCACGGCGGCCGGCCAGCTCGGCGACCAGCAGTTCCCGGGTCGGATCGACCGATCGGGTGAGACGGGCCGGTAGCTCGATGGTGACGTTGGTCCTGGGGTCGGCGTCGATCGCCGACTGGAAGCTCTCCAGCAGCTGGCCGTCGAACCGGCACCGGCGCACCCTTAGGGTGGCCTGCCAGGGTGCACCGGCCAGGTTGCTGGCGATCACCGTCGGCACCCCGGCCCGGTTGAGCGTGGCCGCTGACTGCTCGCCGACCTCCTCGCCGCGCGGCTGGATGGTGAGGAAGTGGTCGTCGTAGAGGTCTCGCAGCGCGAACCAGAGCAGCTTGCGGCGTCCTGCACTGTCGACCGCCGCCCAGGAGCTGACCGGCCAGCAGTCGTTGAGCTGCCAGATGATCGATCCTGCGCAGCGCGGCCACCAGGATCGGAACCAGGAGATGCCTGTCTCGATCGCGCGCGCCTGGTTCAGCGAGGTGGTGAAGTGCCAGTCCTCGAAATCGGTCGGCGCGGGCAGGTGCGGGGCGAAGCCCGCGTCGAGTTTGCGCAGTCCGTCGGCGGCCTTCTCGTGGAGGACCATCCCCGGGGAGTCGGCGGCCATCGGGTCGTCGTCCAGGTACTCGGCCAGGGTGGCTCGCTCGGCCGGGCCCTGGAAGCCGAACTCCGCGCAGAAGCGGGGCACCGAGTCGCGGTAGTGGGTGTAGTCGATCCGGTTCCAGACCACCCAGGAGTGCACCGACCCGTGGTCGGGACTGCGGGGATCCATCAGGTCGGTGGGGTTGAACGGGGAGGTGGGGGTGTAGGGCCGGGTGCCGTCCCAGGCCGCCACCACATCGGGCAGCAGGCTGGTGTAGTAGCCGAGCCCCCAGGTCTGGCCGGGGGCCAGCTGATCCTGCCACCCCCAGTGGACATACCCCTCGACGTTCTCGTTGGAGCCGTTCCACAGGATGAGGGCGGGGTGGCCGGCCATCCGGATGACATTCTCGGTGGCCTCGGCGGCGACCTGGTCGGCCAGTTCGGCGTCCTCGGCGTAGGCCGCACAGGCGAAGGGGAAGTCCTGCCAGATCATCAGACCGGCCTCGTCGCAGCGGGCCAGCATGGTGTCGTCGGCGAACAGCCCACCACCCCAGATCCGCAGCACATTCATGTGGGCGTCCAGGGCGTCGGCGATGCCCCGCTCGATGTCGGCGGGGCTGATCCGCGAGACGAAGACGTCGTCGGGGATCCAGTTCGCCCCGCGCAGGAACAGGTCGCGGCCGTTGACCCGCACGGTGAAGGAGGTGCCGTGGTCGTCGTCCCGGTTGATCAGTTCGACGGTGCGGAAGCCGATGCTGCGCCGGCGGCTGTCCAGCAGGGTGCCATCGGGTGCCAGCAGGCGGATGTCGACCCGGTAGAGAGGCTGACCGCCCTCTCCGACCGGCCACCACAGCTGCGGGTCGGGGATCTCGAGGGTGATCTCGTCGGTGCCGGTCAGCCGCCGGCGGGTGGTGGCGACCGGCTGGCCGTCGGGGTCGGTGAGGGTGACCTCGATCGCCAGGCCGGCGTCAGCGGCGGTGACGGCCGGGGCGAGGTCGACGAAGGGGCGGACGCGCAGGGTTCCGACCCGAGCAGCGGGTCCGGGGGTCAGGGATGCCACCACACTGAGCGGATCGGTGAGGCGGGCGGTGTGCCAGCAGATCAGGGTGACCGGGCGGAAGATGCCGGAGGTGATCAGGTCGGGGCCCCAGTCCCAGCCGAAGTTGCAGGCCATCTTGCGGATCGCGTTGAAGGGGTGGGCGTTGCCGTCCTGGGGCCTCTCGCCCATCCGCCCGGCAGCCGCGCGGGCCTCGGTGAGTGGGGCATGGATGACGACGTCCAGGACGTTCTGCTGGGCCTGACCCGCGGGATCGGCGGGCAGCAGCAGGTCGGTGACGTCGAACTGGTAGCTGCGATGCATGTCACGGACCCGGCCCAGCGGGGTGCCGTTGAGGGTGATCTCGGCGATCGTGTCGATCCCCTCGAATCGCAGTGCGCAGCGCTCCCGGTCGCAGCCGTCGTGCTGTGGGTCCGTCACCTCGCCAGAGCCGGGATCGGCCTGGGTATCGCCCTCGGCGGGGACCCTGGCCGGGGTGGTGAAACGGCACCGGTAGCGGAAGTCCGACACGCCGATCCAGTCGGTGAGGTGCTCATTGGTGCCGTGGAAGGGGTCGGCGATCAGACCGGCGTCCATCAGGTCGGTGTGCACGCAGCCGGGCACCCGGGCGGCAAGCTCCTGGATGGCGAAGGGGGCCCGGCCGCCGCCCAGATGGCTGAGGGTCCAGCCCGAGTCGAGGACGGTGACGGTGGGCGGCGCTGCGCAGGTGTGCATGGACTCGAGTATCGCGCCTGGGCCGAGGGCCGCTGGTCGCCGATCGGGATTCGTCGAACCCGCATCCTGGCAGCCCGATGACGGAAGAATGGGCCGGGTGGGCCGCGGCGCGGGGCTGGATGCGGCCACCCGGGGTCCGATCGGCGACCTCGCATCACAGAGAGGTGAATCACGATGAGTGACGTGCTGGCGATCGACTGCGGCCAGAGCGGGTCGCGGGCCCGATGGGTTCCCGGTGACCCGATGGCGACCGGGGCGGCGGTCTCGGAGGCCGAGTACGGCCCGGTGTTCACCCAGCGGCCGCTGGAACCCCAGCTCGCCGAGTTGATCTGCCGGGCGGTCGAGGACCTGCCGCAGTCGGTCACCGATCTGACGGTTGCGGTCGGCTCCTCCGGGTGGTCCGACGACGGCGATCCGGACGAGGTGGTGGCCCGCATCGACCAGGCCACCAGTCCCCGGGTGGCCCAGGTGATCCTGGCCCACGACTCGGTGACGAGCTATCTGGGGGCCCTCGGCACCCAGGACGGGGTCCCGCTGGGAGCGGTGGTGGCCTCGGGGACCGGCGTCGTCACCTTGGGGGTCGGTGACCACCGGGTCGCCCGGGTTGATGGCTGGGGTTACCTCTTCGGGGACGCCGGTTCAGGGTTCTGGATCGGGCGGGCCGCCATCGAGGCGGTGCTGCGGGCCTATGACGGCCGCGGCCCCCAGACCACCCTCACCGGACCGGTGAGCGCCGAGTTCCCCGACCTGTCGACCCTCTACCTCCAGGTCCAGGCCGATCCGCAGAAGGTCTCCCGGGTGGCCCGGTATGCACGGATCACCGCCGAGCATGCCGACTCCGATCCCGTTGCAGCAGACATCTGCCGGGAGGCAGGCAGGGTGCTGGCCGAGTCGGTCACCGCAGCCCTGCGGGTGGTGGGACTGGGTCCCCGGACCACTCCGGCAGTGGCCCGGGTCGGCAAGGTCTTCGGCTCGGCCATCATCTGCGGCTCCTTCGATGAGCACCTTCGCCATGCGGTCCCCGAGGTCCGGATCGCCCAGCACCCCGGCACCGCCCTGGCCGGCGCCGCCCTGCTGGCTGATCTTCCGACCACCTCGGCGCTGTACCCGGCGGTCCAGCACCGGTCCGGGCGGAACTGACCGCGGCCGGCCGATCACGGTGCGGTGGTCGGCACCCCCGGCAGGTCGAGCCTGCCAGGGAGTCGTTGGGGGAGGCGTCTCGGGCAGCCCTGGCGGCAGAGTCACCCGACCCATCCGGATGACGCCTTTGCCGAACTGAACCCCCTCAGTGGTCCCCGGACTCAGGAGCGGGGGTCGAGGGACTCCAAGCGGCCCTCACGGCGTCCTGAGGTCAATGCCGACCCGTGAGCCGCTGCGCTGAGCGCGCCCGTGACGCGAATTCGGCGGTGAAGAGGAGTAGGGTGGGACCGATATCGGGAGACGCCGCAGGGCCAGCTCCCGAACCCGAGAGGTCCTCTCTCAGATGATTCCCGATCACTGGATCGGGAATCGTCCAGATCACACAGGAGCGCATTGCCCGTGAGTCAGTCGCCGAACCCCGAATCGTCCCAGGACCCCCAGATCGACGACCTCCTGGTCGACGTCACCTCCACGACTGGCACCCCCGCAGCCGACCGCAGCGAGGCCGGTATCGCCGCCGAGACCCCTGCCGACGTCACCCCCGCGATGGTCGACGGGGCCTACGACGCCGAGCAGATCCAGGTCCTGGAGGGCCTGGAGGCGGTCCGCAAGCGACCCGGGATGTACATCGGCTCGACCGGCGAGCGAGGCCTGCACCACCTGGTCTACGAGATCGCCGACAACTCCGTCGACGAGGCGCTGGCCGGTTACTGCGACACCATCTCCATCGAGCTGCTGGACGACGGCTGGTGCCGGGTCACCGACAACGGCCGCGGCATCCCGGTCAAGGAGCACCCGGTCGAGCACATCCCCACCGTCACCCTGGTGCTCACCGTGCTGCACGCCGGCGGCAAGTTCGGCAATGGCGGCTACAAGGTTTCCGGTGGCCTGCACGGCGTCGGCTCCTCGGTGGTCAACGCGCTGTCGAGCCACTACATCGTCGAGGTCCGCCGTGACGGCCACCGCTGGCGCCAGACCTTCACCCTCGGCGATCCCGACGCCCCCCTGGAGATGCTGGAGGAGACCGACAAGACCGGGACCACCACCACCTTCCAGCCCTCTCCCGAGATCTTCGACACCACGACATTCGACTACGAGACGCTGGCCACCCGGTTCCGCGAGTACGCCTTCCTCAACAAGGGCCTGTTCATCAGCCTCACCGACCGCCGCGAGGGACGGGTCGGCGAGGACGGCGAGCCGCTGCATGACGAGTTCTGCTACAAGCAGGGCCTCAAGGACTACGTCCGCTTCCTCACCGGATCCAAGGAGGTCATCAACCCCACCGTGATCTCCCTGGAGGAGCACCGCCCCGAGGAGGGGATGGGCCTTGAGATCGCGATGCAGTGGAACACCTCCTACGCCACCAGCGTGCACACCTTCGCCAACACCATCAACACCATCGAGGGAGGCACCCACGAGGAGGGCTTCCGGGCGGCACTGACCGGCACCGTCAACAAGTGGGGGGAGACCTGGGGCCTGATCAAGAAGCGCGAGGACCGGGTCTCCGGCGACGACATCCGCGAGGGTCTCACCGCGGTGTTGTCGATCAAGCTCACCGAGCCCCAGTTCGAGGGTCAGACCAAGACCAAGCTGGGCAACACCGAGGCCCGCTCCTTCGTCCAGAAGGTCCTCAACGACCGGCTCTCCGACTGGTTTGAGGAGAATCCCGCCGAGGGCAAGAACATCGTCCGCAAGTCCCAGGCCGCCGCCCAGGCCCGGGTGGCCGCTCGCAAGGCCCGCGACATGGCGCGCAGCCGCAAGGGCCTGCTGGGCTCCACCTCACTTCCCGGCAAGCTCAAGGACTGCTCCTCCACCGACCCCCGGGAGTGCGAGATCTTCGTGGTCGAGGGCGATTCGGCCGGTGGTTCGGCCTCCCAGGGCCGCGATCCCAGGATCCAGGCGATCCTGCCGCTGCGCGGCAAGATCCTCAACGTCGAGAAGGCGAGGCTGGACCGGGCGCTGAACTCCGAGACCATCGAGAGCATCATCAACGCCCTGGGCACCGGCGTCCACGAGGAGTTCGACCTCGACAAGCTGCGCTACCACAAGATCATCCTGATGGCCGATGCCGACGTCGACGGCGCCCACATCCGGACCCTGCTGCTGACCCTGTTGTTCCGGTTCATGCGGCCCATCATCGACGCCGGTCACGTCTACCTCGCCCAGCCGCCGCTGTTCCGGCTGCGCTGGACCAACTCCCCCCACGAGCTGGCCTACTCCGACGAGGAGCGCGATGCGCTGCGCGACGACGGCATCGCCCATGGCAAGAAGCTGCCCCAGGTCAACCCGATCCAGCGCTACAAGGGGCTGGGCGAGATGGACGCAGAGGACCTGTGGGACACCACGATGGACCCCGACAAGAGGCTCCTGCTCCAGGTCACCCTGGAGGACGCCTCGATGGCCGACCAGATGTTCTCCATCCTGATGGGCGAGGACGTCGAGCAGCGCCGCCACTTCATCCAGCGCAATGCCAAGGACGTCCGCTTCCTCGACATCTGAGGAGCGGGGGGAGGACCCCTCGAAGCCTGCCGTCGGCGGGTTCCCAGCAGGCCGGGTCGTCCTCCCCGCTCATCGGCCGCGGCTCGGGTCCGCCACCCGAGCCCCGGGCCCTCGGACCGGCGGGTTCCGACCAGGGCCCGAGGGCCGGAAGACA
The DNA here is from genome assembly GCF_000423445.1 of Acidipropionibacterium thoenii DSM 20276. GTDB lineage: Bacteria > Actinomycetota > Actinomycetes > Propionibacteriales > Propionibacteriaceae > Acidipropionibacterium > Acidipropionibacterium thoenii. The sequence continues at coordinate 86,325 of NZ_AUHZ01000005.1, forward strand.
ACAACTTCATGCATGATCACTGACAAGGAATTCCATGGCTGACGACGAGACCGGTCCCAACGAGCAGAACCAGGCCGACACCCAGGGCCTGGTGACCGGGCGCCACACCGGCGTCCAGCCCGTCGAGATCCGCGATGAGATCCAGAACGCCTACCTCGACTACGCGATGAGCGTCATCGTCGGGCGCGCCCTGCCCGACGTCCGCGACGGCCTCAAGCCGGTGCACCGTCGCGTCATCTACGCCATGTACGACTCCGGCTACCGCCCCGACCGCGGCTGGAACAAGTGCTCGCGAGTGGTCGGCGATGTGATGGGCAAGTACCACCCGCACGGCGACTCGGCGATCTACGACACCCTGGTGCGGCTGGCCCAGCCCTGGGCGATGCGCTACAAGCTGGTCCAGGGGCAGGGCAATTTCGGTTCCCAGGGCAACGACGGTGCCGCGGCGATGCGGTACACCGAGTGCAAGATGGCGCCGCTGGCGATGGAGATGGTCCGCGACATCGACCAGGGCACCGTCGACTTCCAGCCCAACTATGACAACAAGGAGACCGAGCCGGTCGTCCTGCCGGCCCGGTTCCCGAATCTTCTGGTCAACGGGTCCAGCGGCATCGCGGTCGGGATGGCCACCAACATCCCGACCCACAATCTGCGGGAGGTCAACGACGCCGTGCAGTGGTCGCTGGCCCACCCCGAGGCCTCCCAGGAGGAGCTGCTGGAGGCCTCGATGGCCCGCATCAAGGGTCCCGACTTCCCCGGCGGGGCGCTCATCGTGGGCCGCCAGGGGATCGAGGACGCCTACCGCACCGGTCGCGGTTCGGTCACGATGCGCGCGGTGATCGACATGGAGGAGGACAAGGCCGGCCACCAGTGCCTGGTGGTCAGCCAGCTGCCCTACATGTGCAACCCCGACAACCTGGCCCAGAAGATCGCCGACCTGGTGAACTCGGGACGGATCAACGGGATCGCCAACATCCGCGACGACTCCTCAGCCCGTACCGGGCAGCGTCTGGTGATCATCCTCAAGCGCGACGCCCAGCCGCGGGTGGTGATGAACAACCTGTACAAGCACACCGCTCTGCAGGACACCTTCGGCTGCAACATGCTGGCGCTGGTCGACAATGTGCCGCGCACGCTGCGGCTGGATCAGTTCATCAGCTACTGGATCGCCCATCAGCTCGAGGTGATCCGGCGACGCACCGAGTACCGGCTGGCCCAGGCCGAGAAGGACGCCCACATCCAGCGGGCCCTGGTCAAGGCCCTGGACATGCTCGACGAGGTGATCGCCCTGATCCGGCGGTCCCCCAACACCGAGACGGCCTCCACCGGCCTGCAGCAGTTGCTGGACATCGATGAGATCCAGGCCCGGGCGATCCTCGACATGCAGCTTCGCCGACTGGCCGCCCTGGAGCGCCAGAAGATCATCGACCGGCTCACCGAGCTGGAGCGCCAGATCGCCGACTTCAAGGACATCTTGGCCCACGAGGCCCGCCAGCGCCAGATCGTCTCCACCGAGCTCAGTGAGATCGTCGACAAGTACGGCGACGACCGGCGCACCCGCATCATCGCCGCCGACGGGGACTTCTCCGAGGAGGACTTCATCCCCGACGAGGAGGTCGTCGTCACCATCACCCGGGGCGGCTACGCCAAGCGCACCAGGACCGATCTGTACCGGGTCCAGAAGCGCGGTGGCAAGGGGGTCAGGGGGGCGGCCCTGAAGGCCGACGACGAGGTGGCCCAGCTGTTCGCGACCACCAACCATCAGTGGCTGCTGTTCTTCACCAACATGGGCCGGGTCTACCGGACCAAGGTGTGGCAGCTCCCCGAGGCCGGCCGCGACGCCCGCGGCGGTCACGTCGCCGGACTGCTGAGCTTCCTGCCCGAGGAGAAGATCACCCAGGTGATGACCCTGCGCAGCTACTCCGACGAGCCCTACCTGCTGCTGGCCACCCGGGCGGGGCTGGTCAAGAAGACCGCGCTGAGCGCCTACGACTCGCCGCGTGCGGCCGGCGTCATCGCCATCAACTTCCGCACCGCCGACGATGAGCTGATCGGCGCCGAGCTGTGCTCCGCCGACGATGACGTGCTGCTGATCTCCCGCAAGGGCCAGGCGATCCGGTTCGCCGCCTCCGACGAGCAGCTGCGGCCGATGGGCCGGGCCACCTCCGGGGTGACCGGGATGAAGTTCCGCGACGGCGACGAGGTCCTGTCGATGTCGATCATCTCGGCCGACACGCCCGAGGACGACCGCTTCGTGGTGACCGTCACCGACGGCGGATTCGCCAAGCGGACCGCGGTCTCGGAGTACCGGCGTCAGGGCCGCGGTGGGCTCGGGATCAAGGCGATGGCGCTGTCGGAGAATCGTGGGTCGCTGGTCGGCGGGCTGGTGGTCAGCGAGGCCGACGAGATCATGGCGATCAAGAACTCCGGCCAGGTGACCCGCTCCCAGGTGGCTGAGATCCCCGTGAAGGGGCGCTCCACGATGGGGGTCAAGTTCGTGGCGGTCAAGGGGAACGACGCCGTCTCGATCATCGCTCTGAACCCCGAGCGGGACGACGAGGAGCCCGAGGAGGAGGCCGTCGAGGCCGCCTCGGATCAGGCCGTCACCGGTGGCGCCGATGAGGCCCCGGCGTCGGCCCGGGACGGATCGCCGGCCACCGCCGGCGAGCAGCATTCGGAGCAGGACGGTACCGTGGTGCCCGACCAAGACGGCGTCGCGACCCGAGAGGACGACGGTGAGTGACTACACGACGCGGCAGAATCCGCGTACAGGGGCGGGTGGCCAGGACCCGGACGCAACTCACTGGACCGCCAAGGACGCCCGTGAGGCCTTCGGCCCGGGCGCTGGACGCGGTTCGGGCGCTGCCGGCGGGTCAGGTGTGAGCCAGACCCCTGCGGGCAGCCAGCACTCCGCCCAGCCGACCCACTCCGCTCCCGAGCCCCAGGCCCCCGCCAGCCCGCAGTCGGGTCTGCGGGGGGTCTCGGCCGCCGCGGGAGCCTCTGCTCCCGCCCGGTCCGCCAGCTCCCACGGGATCCGCCGCACCCGCAAGGCGCGGCTGAGGATCTCCCGGGTCGACCCCTGGTCGGTGATGAAGACCTCCCTGCTGTTCGGGGTCGCCGGGGCGATCATCTTCTTCGTGGCCGTCTGGGTGGTCTGGGGTGTCATCGGGGCCTCGGGCGCCTTCGACTCGATGAACAAGGCCGTCAACGACCTCATCGCCTCGCCCACCTCCCAGGACAAGTTCCAGCTCTCGGACTACCTCAACACCGGCCGGGTGCTGGGCCTGACCGCGATCATCGGGGCCGTCGACGCGGTGCTGTTCACCGCCCTGGCCACCCTGTTCAGCTTCCTCTACAACTTGGCCGCCCAGGTGATGGGCGGCCTCGAGGTCACCCTCGCAGAGGACTGAGACCGGTCCCGGGCCGAGGGCCGATCCCCTCGGCGCACAGCGCATCCTGTCGTGGCCGGACGGCTCGTTCCGGTCGATGACTGGAGTCGGCGTCGTAGGCTTCGGACATGACTGGCCTTCGTTGGGGAATCCTGGGCACCGGGAGCATCGCGCACACCTTCACCTCTGACCTACGGACCACGGGGCGTGAGGTGGTCGCGGTCGGCTCCAGATCCGCCGACTCGGCGCGTGACTTCGCCGGCACCTTCGGCATTGCCAGGGCGCACGGCAGCTACCAGGAGCTGGTCGCCGACCCCGAGGTCGACATCATTTACGTCGCCTCCCCGCACAGCCACCACTACGAGCATGCGAAGTTGGTGCTGGAGGCCGGCAAGCACGCCCTGGTGGAGAAGGCCTTCACCCTCAACGCCGCGCAGGCCGCCGAGCTGCGCGATCTGGCGGCCGCCGACGGGCTGTTCCTCATGGAGGCGATGTGGACCCGCTACCTGCCGACCATGATCCGAATCCGTGGGCTGGTGGCCGGCGGGGCCCTCGGCGAGATCCGGGCGGTCACTGCCGACCACACCCAGTTGATCACCGACGACCCGCACCACAGGCTCAATGACCCGGCGCTGGGGGGCGGGGCGCTGCTGGATCTGGGCGTCTACCCGATCTCCTTCATCTGGGACATCCTCGGTGCACCGACCTCGATCAGTGCCCGGGCACGCCTGCAGGAGGTCGGCACCGACACCGAGGTGGCCACCGTGATGACCCACGCCTCCGGGGCGATCTCCACCTCGCTGTCGTCCTCCCGAGGGGTCGGCTCGAACACCGCGGTGATCATCGGGACCAGGGCCCGCATCGAGATCGATCCGGTCTGGTACACGGCGACCACGTTCCGGCTGGTGGCCACCGATGGCACCGTTATCGAGGACTACCGGACGCCGGTCGACGGTCGAGGCATGCAGTACGAGGCGCTGGCCGCCGAGCGGTACATCGCCGAGGGACGGCTGGACTCGGAGCTCGAACCCATCGACGAGACGGTGGCGATCATGGAGGGCCTCGACGAGATCCGGCGCCAGATCGGCGTCAGCTACCCCAGCCTGGAGGCCTGAGCTCCGGCTGTCGGATCGACCCGCGGCCGGAGCCGGCAGTTCCGGAACTGACCTACAGTGGCAGTCACTGGGCCACGACATCCCGGGACCATCCCGGCAGGCCGGCACACGGCCGGCACGAACAGTTCGCACGAGCCGTTCAGGGGGTCCCGGTGGGAAGGACGACATGAGGACGCGTAACGCATACGACGGTTTCACCCTGCCGGAGATCGGCTTCGGAACCTACAAGCTGAACGGGGCATCGGGCCTGGAGACCCTGGAGCGGGCCATCGACGCCGGCTACACGATGCTCGACTCGGCCTTCAACTACGAGAACGAGGGCATGGTCGGCAAGGCCGTCCGGGAGTCCGGGGTCGACCGCGACTCCTTGCAGGTGGTCTCCAAGCTCCCGGGTCGCCACCACGACCACGACGAGGCCGTCTACACGGTGGAGGAGAGCCTGTTCCGCACTGGCCTGGACCATCTCGACCTCTATCTCATCCACTGGCCGAATCCCAAGGTCGGCAAGTACGTCGAGGCCTGGCAGGCGCTCATCGAGGCCCGTGAGGCCGGGGTTGTCGGGGCGATCGGCGTCTGCAACTTCCTGCCCGAGCACATCGAGCGGCTCGAGAAGGAGACCGGGGTGCGCCCGGTCGTCAACCAGATCGAGCTGCATCCCTACTTCCCCCAGCAGGAGACCCTCGACTACGACGCCGAACACGGCATCCTCACCGAGTCCTGGAGCCCACTGGGACGCGGCAACAACCTGCTGAGCAATCCCGTCATCACCGAGATCGCCAAGGCCCACGACGCCACCCCGGGCCAGACCGTGCTGGCCTGGCACATCGCCCGTGGCGCGATCCCGATCCCCAAGGCGGCCTCCCCCGAGCGTCAGACCGAGAATCTGCAGGCCGCCGATCTCACACTGTCACCCGGTGAGGTGGACCGGATCACCGCCCTGGGACGCCCCGACGGTCGTCTGGCCGACCAGGACCCGGCCGAGTACGAGGAGTTCTGAAGCAGTCCCGGGCCGCCCGCCGCGGCGATCGGCGTGCTGCGCCGATGGCCGGGGCGCGGTGGGAGGTCCGGTCCTGCACCGCGCTACACCAGTGAGGTCAGGTCCTCCCGTCTCATCGCCACGGTGCGGATTGGACCGCTCGGGAGCGGTGCGGTAACGTACTCACTCGCAGCCGGGAGACCGGCAGCGGTTCGGGCCTATAGCTCAGTTGGTTAGAGCGCCGCCCTGATAAGGCGGAGGTCATTGGTTCAAGTCCAATTAGGCCCACCGGCGAAACCCCTGGTCAAACACTGTTTGGCCGGGGGTCTTCCGGTTCCTGCAGCAGATTGGGTGGTCACCGCGTCCCTGCTGGCGCCGCGGGATCAGTCCTGCGCGGCTCGGGCGGACGCCTCAGCGCTCACCAGCGGCCGGCCACGATCGGTGAGCCCCATCCGGGCGTAGGCCCTGGGCACCGCCACCAGGACATATCCCACCCCCACCAGGGACAGCACCCCGGTCACCCACACCGAGGCGCCCACCCCGAAGCCAGCCACCATCGCGGTGACGATGAACGGCCCCGCCGTCATCCCGGCCTGCTGGACCGACTGCCAGATCCCCAGGAAGGTCGATCGGTTGACATCGGGGGACAGGTCGGCACCCATCGTCATCACGATGCCGGCGCCGAAGCCGTTGCCCAGCCCGATGAGGCAGGCACACACGATGAATCCGGTCAGGGTCTGCCAGATCGCCAGCCCGACGAACCCGGCGCCCATGATGAGCAGGGTCGGGATGAGCGAGGCGCGGCGTCCGAACCGGTCCGAGAGCCTGCCGCTGGGATAGAACACCAACGAGTCCATCACAGCGCTGGCGGCGAAGGTGGCGGTGATGGTGTGCGGGGCGATCCGCAGCGCAGCGCCCCACAACGGGATGACGACGTTGCGATTGGCGCGCACGATGGTCAGCACCACCACGCTCACCGCCAGCATGGTGGTGGCCCGCCGGTCGGCATGCTCGCGCGGCGCCGGCCGGACAGGATTCACATCCTCGGTGACGGTCCCGGTCACCTGGCCCAGCCGTTGGGGTGTCGGCAGGGTGAAGACCAGCACGAAGACCACTGCAGCCGCCGCCATCGCGATCTGCACCCAGAAGGATCCCGGGTAGGACCAGCGGGCGATCGCGACGCTGCCCACCCCGGGGCCGATGACCTGGCCCATTCGCTGCATCCCGCCCAGCATCGACATCGCGCGGGCTCTCATGGCCATCGGGATCGACTCGGCGACATAGGACTGCCGGGCCAGCGACCAGATGTTGTTGGAGACCGACAGCACCACGATGGCGACCAGATACACCGGCTTGGCCCAGCCGGTGGAGGGCCAGTGCATCGAGCCCAGCCCCGCCAGCAGGGCGGCGATGGCCATCGCGGTGCCGGCGACGAAGGCCGGCCGGTCCCCGAACCGGGTGATCTCGCGACCCACCCACGGCCCGGTGAGGACGCCGACCAGCCCGGAGACCCCGGCCACCGCCGCTGCCATCGTCTGGCTGAAACCGATCTGCAGGGCGGCCAGCACCATCACCGCGGTGAGTGCCCCGTAAGAGGTCGCCCAGATGATCGAGGGGATGTAGATCGGCAGCGCCAACTCGGTCAGCGGCGACCGATGCCTGCCGGGTGCGAGTCGGGTTCCGGAGGCGACCGGCTCGGCGCCGCCTCCGGAAGAGCTGTCGAGTGGGTCCTCGGGTGTCCCGGCGTCTGTCATCGACCCCTATTGTTACTCGCCTGGGCGGGGTCGCACCTCAGGCGAGAACCGGCGGAACGGTGCCGGCGATCGATATGGCTGGTGGATGTGGCTGTGCGATGCCTGCTGATCAGTAGTGGCGTCGGTGCTTCTTCCAGTACCAGACGCCGCCGACGACCACTGCAATCACGATTACTGTTCCCATGGAGACCACGGTATGTGGCCAGCGGGTCGCACAACAGCGACCCGGGGAATCTGGGGGAGGACCCAGGGCTGCAGTGAGTGGCAGACTCGCAGCTGAGCAGTTGTCCCGTCATCGATGTGCTGTCGGCAAGATGAGGAGTTCCATGCGCACCCGCACCAAGATCGCCATCGTGGGCACCGGCCAGGTCGGCACCGCGACCGCATTCGAGCTCATCATCACCGGACTGGTCGACGACCTCGTGCTGGTCGATCGCACCCGGCAGGTCGCCGCCTCCCAGGCGCTGGACCTCAACCAGGCCGCCTCGGCCCAGACCTTCGGCTCGACCGTGACCTCCGGGGACTACGCCGCCTGCGGGGACGCCGACATCGTCGTCATCACCGCCTCGGCCCGGCTGGACGCCTCGGCCGGCCGCGACACCTTCCTCACCAGTTCATGCGCGATCGTCGACACCATCGTCCCGCCCATCGTGGCGGCCGGGTTCGACGGGATCTTCGTGGTCATCACCAATCCGGTCGACGTCATCACCGACCGGGTCATGAGGCTGTCGGGGTTCCCGCGGGAACGTGTCATCGGCACCGGGACGGCCCTCGACTCGCTGCGGATCCGTCTTGAACTGGCGCGCATCTTCGGGGTCGACGAGCAGTCCATCCAGGCCTATGCGATGGGGGAGCACGGCGACTCCCAGATGGTGCCGTGGTCGGCGGTCTCCTTCTGGGGGAAACCCTTGGATCACGCGATCGAGGACAATCCCCAGAGGGCCCGCGGGATCGATCCCGACACCGTGCTCGACGACGCCAAGCAGAGCGCCTTCCAGATCGTCAAGGGCAAGGGGACGACGTCGTTCGGGATTGCCGCGACGACCTGCACGATCATCGCCGCGATCGTGCGCAATGAGCACTCCATCATCCCGGTATCGGTGCGCCTGGAGGGGGAGTACGGCCACCGCGGGATCTGCGCCGGGGTCCCGGTGATCCTCGGCGTCAACGGGATCCAGGAGGTCGTCAACATTCATCTCAGCGAGGCTGAGAGGCGGGCCTTCGACGCGTCATTGGGTCATATCCGGCAGATGCAGGAGAAATCCCCGGCATTGCCCGAGTAGGGCTGGGTGGAACCGGCTCGGGTGGAGCCGGTTCCACCCGAGCCGCCGCGGCCCGGTGAGGACCGGTCCTGGCAGGGCTCAGCTCTTGAGTGCCTCGAGGGTGTCGTGGAGGTTCTCGGCAGACTCCTGGAACTTCTTGATCTCGTCGGGGTTCATCGGAATCGGCACCGGCGCCCCCACCCCGTCGCGGGAGACCAGCCGCGGAAGCGACAGCGCCACGTCGGGAACCCCGTAGAGTCCGTGAACCATCGCCGAGACCGGTAGCACGGCGTGGCCGGCGCCCAGCAGCACCTCGGTGATCCGCGAGCCGGCGAGCCCGATGCCGTAGTTCGTGGCCCCCTTGCCCTCGATGATCTTGTAGGCCGCCTCAGCAGCCTCGTGGCCCAGGTCGTCGAGCACCTGCTCGGTGAAAACCCGCTCCCCATCGACCTTCCAGTCGGCGATCGGCACACCGGAGATATTCGCGGTCGACCAGATGGGGAACTCCGAGTCGCCGTGCTCACCGGCGATCACGGCATGCACATTCGGGCTGGTGACGTCGGCCCACTGGGAGATCAGGAAACGCAGCCGAGAGCTGTCCAGCAGAGTTCCTGAGGAGAACACCCGGTTCTCGGGCAGCCCGGAGACCTGCTGGGCGACCACTGCCAGCACATCGCAGGGGTTGGTGACGATGACGAAGATCGCATTGGGCGACTGCGGCACCAGCTGGCTCATCAGGCTCGAGATGATCCCGGCATTGACACCGACCAGATCCAGCCGGCTCTGGCCGGGCTTCTGGCGGGCACCGGCGGTGATCACCACGACGTCGGAGTTAGCGGTCTCGTTGACATCTCCGCCACCCATCACCCGGGAGGGCACGAACTCGCTGCCGTGGGCCAGATCGGCCACCTCGGCGTCGACCCTCTCCTTGGCGATGTCGTAGAGGGCGACGACATCGGCCGACCCCCTGATGAGGCAGGCGTAGGCCATCGAGCTTCCCACGCTCCCGGCCCCGACGATCGAGACCTTCGAAGGCCTCCTGGACTGGATTGCTGAACTCATGATGACGCCTTTCTGTTCAACGCACTGTGACAACGCATTCCGGCAGTGCAATGCAGTTCTGGGCAATGGAGGATCCCGGCGGGTGGGGTGGTGGGGCCAGACATGGTGCTCCACTCCCTCCCTGTTCGAGGGTCGCCGCCACGCGAGGGGACCCACATCCTGCACTCCGGTCGACAGGTTTTCGGACTCAGATCACCCGACGCCGGCACCTTCCCGGAACATTCTTCCAGTGGTGTGCCGCCGGCGTCGTCACTTTCACCGCTGCGCGTCAGCCCCGGAATCTCACCGGCGTTCCCTGGCGCCCGTCCCGCGGGCGATCGACCAGCTGCAACTCTATAGCACAACCCGGTTGGTCGGGCCCGCCCATTGCCTGCTGCCACGCCGCCGGTGGAGCCGCCGGAGGGCTCTGCTAGCGTTCTCACCACGTCCCCCAGGACGGGGCCGCGAGGCGTCGGGTCCCGGTCCCGGCTCGAGCAGGGAATCGTGGTGGAACTGCGCACAGTGCCGCAACGGCGATGCGCTCCCAGGAGCAGGACATCAGACCGCCTGCCGCCCCGGCTGGTTCCTGGACGAGGATCACAGTCAGGGTCGGCAGGATGCTGCTCGCCCAGCCGCCGGTGCGCGCGGGCTGAGCCATCAGCGGTGAGATCCCACGGCCCACTCGCACATCCGCCCACACGTTGATCCACCCGCAGATAGGAGTTGTCATGTTCACCAAGATCCTGGTGGCCAATCGGGGGGAGATCGCGGTCCGCGCCTTCCGCGCCGCCACCGAGCTCGGAGTGCGCACCGTGGCGGTGTTCACCCAGGAGGACCGGCAGGCCGAGTTCCGCCTCAAGGCCGACGAGTCCTACCAGATCGGGGAACCCGGCCATCCGGTGCGCGCCTACCTCGACGTCGAGGGGATCATCGAGGCCGCCCGGCTCGCCGAGGCCGACGCGATCTACCCCGGTTACGGCTTCCTCTCGGAGAACCCCGATCTGGCCGAGGCCTGAGCCGACGCCGGGATCACCTTCATCGGCCCTCCCCAGCACGTCCTCGAGCTGACCGGCGACAAGGCCCGGGCGATTGCCGCGGCCCGCGAGGCCGGCCTGCCGACGCTGGCCGGTTCCGAGCCGAGCAACGACATCGACACCTTGATGGCCGCCTCAGCAGAGATCGGCTTCCCGCTGTTCGTCAAGGCCGTCAACGGGGGCGGCGGCCGCGGGATGCGCCAGGTCAACGATCCCGACCGCCTTCGCCCAGCCCTGGTCGAGGCGATGCGCGAGGCCGAGTCGGCCTTCGGCGACGACCGGATGTATCTCGAGCAGGCGGTCATCAATCCCCGCCACATCGAGGTCCAGGTGCTGGCCGACGCCGCCGGAGAGGCCATCCACCTCTACGAGCGCGACTGCTCCCTGCAACGGCGTCATCAGAAGGTCCTGGAGATGGCCCCGGCGCCCAATCTGGACCCGGAGCTCCGCGACCGGATCTGCGCCGACGCACTGAGGTTCATCCGCCACATCCACTACGTCAACGCGGGCACCGTGGAGTTCCTGCTCGGTGAGGACGGCCGTTACGTCTTCATCGAGATGAACCCCCGGATCCAGGTCGAGCACACCGTCACCGAGGAGATCACCGGGGTCGACCTGGTGCAGGCCCAGATGCGGATCGCCGGCGGCGAGACCCTGGCCGACATCGGCCTGGCCCAGGACACCATCACCATCCGTGGAGCCGCCCTGCAGTGCCGGATCACCACCGAGGACCCGGCCAACGGCTTCCGCCCCGACACCGGCGTGCTGTCGGTCTACCGGACCCCGGGCGGGGTCGGTGTCCGACTGGACGGCGGTGTCGTCTTCGGCGGGGCGACCGTCGGTGCCAACTTCGACTCCCTGCTGGTCAAGGTGACCTGCCGCGGCCGCGACCTGGCCCAGGCCGCCGCCCGCGCCTTCAGAGCCCTCAACGAGTTCCGGATTCGCGGCGTCTCGACCAATATCCCCTTCCTGGAGGCGGTGATCTCCGACCCGGAGTTCCTGGCCGGGCATGCCACCACGGGATTCATCGATGCTCGCCCCGATCTGCTGAAAGCTCAGATCCCGGTCGACCGGGCCACCAAACTGCTCAGCTATCTCGCTGAGGTCAGCGTCAACCGGCCCAACGGCTCGGTCCCCGCCGACTTCTCGGGGGCGCGGCGTCGACTCCCCGAACTGCCGCCCGAGGTCCTCAAAGCCGCTCCGCCAGCCGGCTCACGATCTCATCTGCTGGAGGTCGGTCCGGTCCAGTGGGCGGCCGACCTGCGCGCGCAGACCGCTGTGGCGGTCACCGACACCACCTTCCGCGACGCTCACCAGTCCCTGTTGGCGACCCGGATCCGCACCCGCGACCTGCTGCACGCCGCCCCGATCGTGGCCCGGACCCTGCCCGAGCTGCTGAGCGTGGAGGCCTGGGGCGGAGCCACCTACGACGTGGCGCTGAGATTCCTCAAGGAGGATCCCTGGGACAGGCTGGACGCGCTGCACTCCGCCATGCCGAATCTGCCGATCCAGATGCTGCTGCGCGGCCGCAACACCGTGGGCTACACCCCCTACCCGCTGGAGGTCACCAGCGCCTTCGTCGCCGAGGCGGCACGCTCGGGGGTCGACGTCTTCCGGATCTTCGACTCGCTGAACAACGTCGACCAGATCCGCCCGGCGATCGAGGCGGTGCTGGAGACCGATCACGCCGTCGCCGAGGCGACGATGTGTTACACGGGCAACATGACCTCCCCCGGGGAGACCCTCTACACCCTCGACTACTACCTGCACCTGGCCGAGCAGCTGGTCGAGTCCGGCGCCCATGTGCTGGCCATCAAGGACATGGCCGGGCTGCTGCGGGCGCCGGCCGCAGCCAAGCTGGTCTCAGCTCTGCGCAGCCACTTCGACGTGCCGGTGCACCTGCACACCCACGACACCGCCGGTGGCCAGCTGGGCACTCTGCTGGCGGCGATCAGCGCCGGGGTGGACGCCGTGGACGTCGCCTCGGCGGCGATGGGCGGCACCACCTCCCAGGTCCCGATGGCAGCACTGGTGGCGTCCCTGGAGGGCACCGAACGCGACACCGGGCTCAGCCTGGACGCGGTCACCGACCTGGAGCCCTACTGGGCGGCGGTGCGCCAGCTCTACGCCCCCTTCGAGTCGGGACTGCGTGGGCCGACCGGGCGGATCTACCGCACCGAGATCCCCGGTGGCCAGCTGTCGAACCTGCGCCAGCAGGCGAACTCGCTGGGCCTGGGGGATCGTTTCGAGGACGTCGAGGAGATGTATGCGGCGGCCAACCGGATTCTCGGCAATATCGTCAAGGTGACGCCGTCCTCCAAGGTGGTCGGAGACCTGGCCCTGGCCCTGGTGGGACGCGGCGCCGATCCGCGCGACTTCGAGGAGCACCCGGACCGCTACGACATCCCGGAATCGGTGATCGGATTCCTCAACGGGGATCTCGGCACTCCGCCCGGCGGGTGGCCCGAGCCCTTCCGGACCAAGGCGTTGGCGGGGAGACGGACCCGGCCGGTGGTCGCCGAGTTGTCGGAGGCTGACTCCGCCGATCTGGCGGCCCACCCCCGCCATGCGTTGAACCGGCTGCTGTTCCCCGGTCCGCTGCGCGACTACGAGGAGGCCTTCGAGGCCTACTCGGCGCTGTCGGTGATCCCCACCCGCGAGTTCCTCTACGGCCTCAAGCAGGGCGGCGAGGTCGAGGTGGTCCTGGAGAAGGGCCACTCGCTGGAACTGGGGATCTCGGCGATCGGCGATCCCGACGACCACGGCATGCGCCAGGTGCTGTGCTCGGTGAATGGCCAGCCGCGCACCCTGGCGGTGCGCGACATGTCGGTGGACTCGGCGGTGCCCACCGCCGAGAAGGCCGACAGGTCGGTGCCCGGGCAGGTCCCGGCACCCTTCGCCGGGGTGATCACCCCGGTGGTGGAGGTGGGCGAGGAGGTCGCCGCCGGTCAGCAGGTGGCCACCATCGAGGCGATGAAGATGGAGGCCGCGATCACCACCCCGGTGGCCGGGGTGGTGTCGCGCTGGGCCGTCGGCCCGGCTCAGGCGGTGGAGGGCGGGGACCTCCTGGTGGTGATCGACTGAGGGCAGGGAGATCCGGGTGGCATCGTCACCGGGTCGGGCCCACGGCGCGGGTGTACCTTCGCACTGATGCTGCCCGGCGCTGAGGGGTCGGGGCTGAGAGACCGGCACGGAGAGGACTGTCAGATGACCATCCGGACCACCCACGTCGGCTCCCTGCCGCGCACCCCGGAGCTGCTGGCGGCCAACGCCCGACGGGCCCGCAAGGATCCCGGGATGAGCGAGGAGGCCTTCGCTGCCGTCCTGCGGTCCGCCGTCGGCGACGTCGTGCGTCGTCAGCACGAGATCGGCCTGAGCGTCATCAATGACGGCGAGTACGGCCACATCATGACCGAGTCGGTGGACTACGGCGCCTGGTGGTTCTACTCCTTCTCACGGCTGGGCGGCCTGGAGATGACCACCGACTCCCGCTTCGACATGGCCCCGCCAGCCCCCGGCGGGAAGGTGCGCCTGGCGCCCTTCTCCCAGCGGCGGGACTGGGTCCGTTTCCACGACGCCTACACCGACCCCAGCTCCGGAATCCACATCGCCAATCAGAGAGCCACCGCCTTCCCGACCATCACCGGACCGCTCCGCTACATCGGGCAGGACGCCGTTCGCCGTGACATCGACGGGCTGCTCTCGGCACTGGCGGACAACGGTCTGAATGTCTCCGACGGGTTCCTCGCCGCGCTGTCCCCGGGCTCTGCCGCCCGGATCTCCAATGCCTACTACGCCAACGACACCGAGGTGGTGCAGGCCTGCGCCGACGCGCTCCATCAGGAGTACAAGGCGATCACCGACGCCGGGCTCACCGTCCAGATCGACGACCCCTCGATCGCCGAGTCCTGGGATCAGATCAACCCGGCTCCCAGCGTCGCGGACTACCGCGACTACATCCAGGTCCGGATCGACGCCCTCAACCAGGCCCTGGAGGGGATTCCCGTCGACCAGGTCCGCTTCCACGTCTGCTGGGGGTCCTGGCACGGCCCGCACACCACCGACATCCCGCTGGCCGAGATCGTCGACAAGGTGCTGCAGGTGCACGCCCACGGCTACTCCTTCGAGGCCGCCAACGCCCGCCACGAGCACGAGTGGACGGTCTGGCACGACGTGAAGCTGCCCTCCGACAAGGTGCTCATCCCCGGCGTGGTGGGCCACTCCACCAATGTCGTGGAGCACCCCCAGCTGGTCGCCCAACGGATCCAACGATTCGTCGACGCGGTCGGCCCCGACCGGGTGATCGCCTCGACCGACTGCGGGCTGGGAGGACGGGTCCACCCGTCGATCGCCTGGGCGAAGCTGGAATCCCTCGCAGCAGGAGCCGCACTGGTCGGGTGAGGACGCCCGACCTCCGCGACCAGGGCCCGGCGTCTGCCCCCGTGACCCGGGTCTGAGCCCGGTCGTGCTGCGTCCTCTAGTCGGCCGGGTGCCACCCCGGGACAGCGGGTCGGGCATCCATGCCGTGGCTGCGTCTGTACTGCCAGAGGGCAGCGACCCATGTGATGAGCGCGGCGGCCACGAACAGCCACAGGCCGAGCCCGGCCCTGGTGACGATCCTGACCTGCTCCGATACGTCTCTGGGGCGGTGTGTGATCTGAAGTGTCTGGACGACCCCGGCGATCGTCAGGAGAATGAGGAGCCAGGATCCGACAAGGGTGGCGGTGTCCCACCAGCTGGCAAGCCGCCTGTCGCGGACCAGCGCGACGGAGCCGAGGATCACCATCCCCAGAAGTACCGCCACGGTGAGGACCAGTCGGGCGTTCCAGAGTTCTGCGCTGATCTGTTGCGATGAGTCGCCGACAATCGTCCAGTCCAGCCCGTGTGTCACCTGGGTGAAGGGGGCCGAGTCGCCGTTGCTCATCCGCGTGACCACCCAGGGGCACAGCAGTGTGAAGAAGGCCAGCACCGGCCCGGCGAGCAGGAGCAGGCGAGGACCGGATCGCAGCCACTCCCGGGGTGAGAAGCCATCGACCGGCCCTTGCACTGACATTCGATCTCCTCGGTCTGACGGCATCGGCGGCGTCTCGCAGCCTGTTCTCGCAAGCCCCACGGTAGGACCCCCTGGCGTGGCCAGGACGCTGCGCGCGGGACGACCCCTTGGACACGGGCTGAGACCGGCACCTGGTGCCGGCAGCAGTGCGGCCTCGCACGGAGGGCTGTCGAGGTTCAGGACGCGAGAATCCCGGCGGTCAGGGGGCGGGACCCGATCAGGCCGCAGCACCCCGACTGCCGGGACCCCCATACCTCGGTGACGCCGGACCACTGGTCCGCGCAGCCGCGGCGGCTCAGCGCGCCGCGGTCACGTCGCGCTGGGGCTGGAACCACCGTTGTCCGGCGGAGGGACCGGCGTCTGAGTCTGCCCGGGCCGATCGGCGTGGCCACCCCACGGATCCTGGTCGGGACCTGCGCTCCACGGGTTCTGCTCCGGTGGCCCGGGTCGGTACGGGGTGGGCTGCTGTTGAGGTGGATAGGACTGCTGCCCGTACGGCGGCTGGGCGGGGCCCGGCTGCTGACTGTGGGCTGCCTGCGGGTTCGGGCCGGGCTGTCGAGCGGGGTAGGGCTGAACTCCGCCAGGCTGCTGGGGCTGCGGAGCCGGCCCCTGCTGGCCCGGATACCCCTGCTGGCCTGGGTAGTTCTGCTGAGCCGGGTAGCCCTGGGGCCCTCCGGCCGACGCCGGCCGGGCACCCCCACGCCGAGTGGTCAGGTACTGCCAGAGAGCCCCGGCAAGGGTGATCACCACGGTGACCATGAACAGCCACACGCCGATCCCCATCCGCGACGATGTCTGGAGTAACTGGCTCGGGGTCCTGTACTGGTTGGAGATCTGCGTGGCCTGCACCAGCCCGAGGATCATCAGGACCGTCAGCACGCCGGCCCCGATGAGACTGGCGAGGTCCCACCAGCGGGGCAGTTCCTTGTCCAGGGCCAGCGCGATCGCCCCGAGGATCACCAGACCGATGAGCACGAGCAGCGTGAGGACCAGACGGGTGTTCCAGGCCCCGGCGCTCACCGGGCCTGCCGACTCCCTGACCGAGGTCGCCCAGTTGAGTCCGTGGCCGGCGTAGCTCACTGATTGCGTACCCGTCCCCTGGAGCGTGTACACCGTCCACGGCCCGAGCAACGCGAAGAAGCTCAGCACCGTCCCGGCGAGCAGTACCAGGCGCGGGTAGCGCTGCATCCATGACCGGGGGGAGAGGCCGTCGGGTGGTGGGCTCTGCAGGGGACCCTGGGGGTTGTGGCCCTGGGGGTTCGCGGACTGCGGGTACTGCCCCAATGGGTTCTGGGACTGCTGGACCGGTTGAGGTTGCTGTGTCGGCTGCGGCTGCCAGGACTGTTGGGATTGCTGGGAGCCGCCCGGGGAGTAGGGCCGCTGATCCGGACCGCGCTGCCATCCTCCCTGCGGTGAACCTGGCTGAGGTTGCGGCTGGCCCGGGCCGGGGGTCCAGGGCGGGGGCACTGGTGATCCAGAAGGCGGCATTCCAGCGGAACCGTAGGAGTTGTCCTGAGGTCGTCCATCATCAGGCGGTTGGGCTGACATCTGATCTCCTCATCGTCGGTGTGCGGTCACCGTCCACAATAGAAACCACCGGGTCCTGCCCTTCAATCCCACGTTCGTCCTCAGATCTGGCGTTCGTCCTGGAATTCCAGGACGAACGCCAGATCTGAGGACGAACGTGGCCGGGGTGGAGTGGTCGGCGACGTCTGTCCAGGGTCTGTGCGGTCGGGACGTCTGCCCCGGCGCCCACCAGTCCGGGGGACGCCTGTCCCGGGGGTTCACCTGTCCGGGGGACGCCCGCCCAGGGTCCACCTGTCCAGGGTCTGTCTGCCTAGGGGACGTCCGTCCCCGGTGTCCACCTGTCCGGGGCCGGAGGGCGTCAGCCCAGAAGCGCCGCAGGCTGCTTCGGCCGACCTGCCCGGTCTCGCGAGGACTGCTCCAGCAGTGCCGCGACGAAGACGCCGATTCTCCTGACGCCCTCCACGATCGCCTCCTCGGAGGTGGCGTAGGACAGCCGGATGTGGCCCTCGCCCAGGGCGCCGAAGTCGATCCCGGGGGCCACCGCGACCTTCTGCTCGGCCAGCAGCCGCATCGCGAAGTCGCGAGAGGACAGGCCGGTCGCCTCGATGTTGACGAAGACGTAGAAGGCGCCTCCCGGCGTCGGGCAGTGCAGACCCTCGATCGCATTGACGGCGTCGACGATGAGGTCGCGACGCCGCTCGTAACTGCGGCGCATCGTCTCGACCACCGACTGATCGCCGGCCAGCGCGCAGGCAGCGGCCGTCTGGGCAGGGGAGTTGACGCAGCTCAGCAGGCACTCCTGCATCGCAGGCATGTAGCCGATGATCTCCTGGGGACCGCAGATGAAGCCGACCCGCCAGCCAGTCATGGCATAGGCCTTGGAGACCGAGTCGACACAGAAGGTGCGCTCCTTCATTCCCGGGATCCGGGCGATGTTGAAGAACTCCTGGTCGCCGTAGAGCAGGTGTTTGTAGACCTCGTCGAAGAGCACGTAGAGGTCATTCTCAATGGCCACCCGGGCGATCATCTCGAGGTTCTCGCGGGAGGCCGTGGTGCCGGTCGGATTGGCCGGGGAGTTGATCATGATCACCTTGGTGCGTTCGGTGATCGCCTGCCTCAGGGAGTCCTCCTCGAAGCAGAAGCCGGTCTCCTCGCGGGTCGGGACGGAGACCGGGGTGCACTGGTTGAGAACGACGGCGCCCTGGTAGTTGGCGTAGCACGGGTCGGTGACCAGCACCTCGTCGCCGGGGTTGGTGAGAGTGGCCAGGGTGAGATAGACGCCTTCCATGGCGCCGTTGGTGACCATGATCTCGGTGCTCGGGTCGTAGTCGATCTGGTCGTAGCGCCGGAACTCGGCGTCGACGGCCTCGCGCAGCGGCCTGACCCCGGAGTTGTCGGTGTAGCCGATACGGCCGTCCAGAGCCTTCCTGGCGGCTGCGATGACGGCGGGAGGGGTGGCGAAGTCGGGCTCACCGACCGCGAAGGAGATGACGTCGTCCATCCCGATGATCTGGTTGAAGATGACCCGGATGAGGGACAGAGGGGTGTTGGCGGCGGTGGTGCTGATCGGCTTCATTGTCTGTGGTGCCTTTCCTGCGTCCCCTGACTGTGGCCCTCCCACAGCGGTCACGGAGAAGTGTCGCTGATCGTCGTTACGCCCGTATGACACCGTGATGCCGGCTTGCAGTCTGGTTTCCGCTGGGCTCCATTCGCCTCGCCGGCGTGGTGAGCGCGAGCATGTGCGGTCGGGGGTTCTCGGCACGTGCCGAGAACCCCCGACCGCAGATGCTCTCGATTCCTGGGCTCAGGCTTTGGAGGGCTTGTATCCCTTGATGGCCTCCACCTGGAAGGCGATCTGGTCATCGGTGAGCACCTTGACGGAGTGCCCAGTGGACATTGCACGCAGCTGGACCTCACAGATGTACTCAAGGTAGGGCAGCAGGGACAGCGCTTTGTCGAGGGTCGGCCCGATGGTGATGGCGCCGTGGTTGCTCATCAGTGCCCCGGATCGGCCCTGCAGAGCTGCGGCAACATTGTGGGCCAGCTGGTCGGTGCCGAAATCGGCATACGGGGAGACGCGGATCGGCCCGCCGAACATTGCCGAGTAGTAGTGCGAGAACGGGATCGTCTCGCAGACGAGTCCCATCGCTGTGGACGCCGGGGCGTGGTTGTGCGTGATACCGCCGGCATCGGTGGAGTGATAGACGGCCAGGTGCAGAGGCAGTTCGCTGGACGGCTTGAGCTGGGCGTCGATCACCTTCCCGTCGAGATCATGAACGCCGACCATCCCAGCAGTGAGATCCTCATACTCCACCGCTGAGGGTGAGATGGCGACCTTGTCGCCCACGCGTACGGAGACGTTTCCCGCAGTACCGACCACAAGGCCCTTGCGCTGCATCTCCTGGCAAGCGTTGACGACCGCTTGACGCTCCTCTTCGAGAATCATCTATGCCCTTTCCTAGTAATGTGCTCACAGTGAATCTGGCTACTCGGTCTCGGACAACTCATTGTCCAAGAAATTCATGAACTCTTCATATGTCGTGACACGGCGCAGTTCTGAATACAGGTTGGGATCGTAAAGAAGGCTGATGAGTGGCTGATAGAAGTGAATAAAATCTTCATAGTCGTCGCCGTTGATAGCCAGCATCAGGACCAGGCTCGCGTCGGCGGACTCCCAGTTGATCGGTGCTGAGGGGATGAGCACCGCAACCTTGGTCTGGTGGGCGAGGAAGTCCATCGCATGGGGGACAGCGAACCTCCGGGCGAAAGCGGTGGGCGAGTAGGTCTCGCGGAGCAGCACGCTGTCGCGGAACTCCGCGGGGACGACGCCACGCTCCTCCAATGCACTGCACAGGAAGTCGATCGCCTCCTTCGCGCTCTTCGGGGATACCCCGGTGAAAAAGAGTTCCGGATCCAGGAACCTGCGCACGGACTGAGCGATACGGGAGCGCGACTTCTGCTTGGCGGCACGCAGTAGCGCGTGGTCCACGGCACTGAGATCCAGGTCCGACAGCAGGGCACTGACCTGGACGCAGGGATGGACACGGCTTGCCTCATCGATAGTGGAGATCACCAGATCGACATCCTGGGTATCGGCCTCGCCCTTGGTGGAGACAATGTCGAGTATCTGGAGTCGATCCCCGAATCTCTCGACCAGCCCGGCCAGCAGCCAATCGCGCAGGGTCTGGTAACGAGGGCAGATCACGATAGCGGTGATCGTGTGGTCGTCGGGTGCCACGGGCCCGGAGTACAGTCCGAGGTAGATGGCCAGCAGGCCGATCTCATCATCGGGAAAAGCAATCCCCAGCATCTTGGCCAACCGATCAGCAAGATATACCGCGGCGTCATAGAGAAATGGCGATCGTGTGCGAAGTGATTCCTGGAGAGTGTTACGGAAGTATGGCAGAACCCGGGTGTGAAGGGCCAGCCGTTCCATGTGGTCGGAAACGCTGTCATAGAGCTTCTCGCTGGTCACAGTGAGGTTGAAGTGATCAGTGGTCTCGTCCAAGCAGACGCGGACCGCATCGCTGATGCTTGTCCTTTCGGTTGGATGGCTGACGCAGTCCTCATGCGGGTTCAGCGCGACGCCGATAATCATGCGCAGATGATCTTGATCAGCCGGCAGCGGCGCATGCGCCGGGAATTTCTCCAGGAGCGCGTCGATCAGTGCGCTGGAGAGTTCCTCGGTGGCTGGGTTCATCTCGACTCTCTCAACCCGGGAGTCGGTATCATCGGCGATCGGGAATCTGCACCGCTGGAGGCAGATGGCGATATTGACCACAGCATTGCTCATCCTGATGTCGTCAATCTCCAGACCACGTGCTGCTACTAGATTCTGGAGTAGCGCCCCAACTTCTTGAAGACTGATATCAGGAAAATACCGATCAATCTTCTCCGTCTGGCCGACGGACACATCCATGGCATTGTGTACGAGGTCGCCCAGGAGCTTCCGGAAGCACATCTCAGGCCCCGACAGTCTTACTGCCGGGCCCTTGACGGTGAGCACGAGCTGGCTCGACTCCACCTGCGGCCGCAATCGCTGAAGCGCCGCCCGGGTCACAGACTCGCTGAGGTAGCAGTCTCTCATGATGTCGTAGACATCGGTGCTCGGGGTCTCCATGAGATAGAGCAGTATTCGCTCATGGTGATCGAGTTGAGTGGCGAGCCTGGAGTTCCGGGCAAGAAAGTCGTTGTACAGCGGCCGGCTCAACCGGTATCCCTTTGGAGTGGCCTCAATTATGTCGACCTTGGTTACGCCATTGATCCTTGATATGTCATAGCGAAGAGTCCGTGTGCTGACGCCAAGAAGTGCAGCGAGGTCAGCGCCTATTGTGGCCTGATCCACCTCGCTGAGAAGTTGCAGCAACAATGCTTGCCGTTCGGAGAATAAAATCACTGGGAACACCTGAATCGAAGTTTACAAGGGCAACAGGGTGCGGGCTCAACCATCGATTTGCCAGCCGGCAGGCAGCATCGTCCTGCCACATGGGTGGCAAGAGCGGTTGCCAGCCAACCGCTCGGCGCAGCTTGCCTGCCCGGTGGCAGGAACGCAACTGTGCGTCACTGCTTGTGACGGGCACCATCCTGTTGCAGACCGAAGGCACCCCCCGGCCACGCCGGGCCGAGGTGAGCACGGGGGCACAGCCGCCCCCATGCTGCAGAAGGAAAGGAGCAACCGGGATGGCAGAGCTTATGGATGCCGCCTTGATGTACGGCCCAGGAGACATCCGTTTCGAACAGGTCCCACGACCCGAGTGTCCGGACGGGGGTTTCGTCCTCAGGGTTGAGGCCTGTGGGCTGTGCGGATCCGACATCCGGAATCTGACCACGGACTCACGCAAGGGTGATTACCCCTTCATCTACGGCCACGAGGTTGTCGGCCGCGTCGAGGAGGTGGCACCGGGAGTCGACAAGTACCGGGTGGGCGACATGATCTACGTGTACCCGGAGGCGCACTGCCTGAAGTGCGAGTACTGCCGAGCGGGCCAAAGCAACCAGTGCATTGACGTGGAGTCCTATGTGACGCGACCGGGAGGCTTCGCCCAGTATCTGTCCTACACCGCCAAGCGAGTGGAGCGCGGGGCAACCTTTCTGGTCCCGGAAGGGGTTTCTGCGGTACATGCCAGCCTGGCCGAGCCGCTGTCGTCCACCTACGCGTGCGCCGAGAACATCGACATCAAGCTGGGCGATACGGTCGCGATCCTGGGAGCCGGACCTATCGGCGCCTTCCTGTCGGTCCTGAGCCGGATGCGCGGAGCTGCGAAAGTCATCCTGATCGACATCAACCAAGCCCGGCTCGACAAGTCGGCTCCCTTCGGCGTGGACCACACGATCGACTCCAGCGTCCTCGACGCTGTCGACGAGGTGATGCGCGTGACCAACGGCCGCGGCGTCGACAAGGCGATCTCCGCCAATCCGACCACGATCGGTCAGCAGCAGGTCCTCGAGATGGCACGGCCGGGCGGTACCGCGGTCTTCTTCGGCGGGGTGCCGAAGGGCAGGCTCGCCCAGATCGACTCGAACATGGTCCATTACAAGAGCCTGTGGATATACGGCCACTACGGGGCCAGCAGCATGCAGGTCCAGAAGGCCTTCGAGCTTGCCATCGACCCGAGGTTCCCGGCCGAGAAGATCATCAGTCACGTTCTACCCCTCAGCAAGATCAACGAAGCGATCGAACTGACGCGAACCGGAGAGGCCCTCAAGGTCGTTCTCCAGCCCAACCAGAAAGAGCAGTGAAGAGTCATGGCTAACGAAGTTAAAATCCTTATCGCCTGCGGATCAGGAATTGCGACCTCCACGGTCGCTCAGGAGAAGGTCAAGGAGATCCTCAAAGAGGCAAAGATTCCGGCCAAGATCACCAAGGGTACCGTGGGCCAGTTGGCCGCCCTCCAGGACAGCGTCGACGTGATCATGCTCACCACTCGCTATGGCAAGCCCCTGACCAAGCCGATGGTTCAGGTCTTCGGACTCATCTCAGGGATCAATGAGGATGCCATCAAGCAGGAGATCGTCGACACCTGTCGAAAAGTGATCGAAGAGTCCTGATCCCCTGAAAGGGAAACAATAATCATGGAAATCATCAATGGCATTCTCAACATCGGTGCGGTGGTCATGCTGCCGATCGTGATGTTGATACTCTGCCTCATTTTCCGAATGCCGTTCGGAAAGTCCCTCAAGGCCGGCCTGATGATCGGGATCGGCTTCGCTGGACTGACGATCGTCATCAACTTCCTGATGGCATCGGTGGAGCCAGCAATCTCGTACTATCGCCGCATGGGTAGTGGTTTCACTACCGTTGACGTTGGCTGGGCAGCGGTCGGCGCCGCATCCTTCGGCGTCCCGTTTGCAGCACCCGCGATTCTCCTGGTGGTCCTCATCAACGTTGTGATGATCCTCCTCAAGTGGACGAACGTGCTCAACGTGGACATCTGGAATTTCATTCACTTCCTGGTCCCGGGAACTCTGGCCTACGCTCTCACCGGCAATCCGTGGATCGGGCTGGGGACTGTCCTGGTGCTGTCGGTGATCTGTCTCCTTGTGGCTCAGCGTGTCGCCCCCAGCTGGCAGAAGTATTACGGGCTGACCGGCACCACCTGCTCGACACTGTCCTTCATCACATCGGCGTGGCCGCTCGCGTTGGCGCTGAACTGGGTTATCGACAAGATTCCGGGCCTCCGGAAGATCGACATCTCGATGGAGAAGGTTGGCGACAAGCTGGGCTTCTTCGGTGATACCGCCTTTATCGGCCTCATCGTCGGCGTCTTCCTGGGTCTGATGACCCGCCAGCCCTGGGAAGGTGTCCTCATCATGGGCATGGGCATCGCGACCGTTCTGGTGCTGCTGCCGCGCATGGTCTCGGTGATGATGGAGGGTCTGTCGACCGTGGGCGAGGGGGCCAAGGCGTTCATGAAGCGCCACCTCGGCAAGGACAAGGACGGAAACGAGCGCGAGCTCAACATTGGTATGGATGTCGCACTGGCTCTCGGTGATCCAACCGCAATCACGATCACGGTGCTGATGATCCCGCTGGCGATCGCGTTTGCTTTCATCATCCCCGGGATGAATTACTTCCCCGTCGGAATGCTCACGGTGATCGTGTACATGATGCCGATGATCGTGCTGGCCTGCAAGGGAAACATGTTCCGTTCGCTCATTATCGGTGCGATCTTCCTCTTCTTCGTGGAGTGGGGCGCAAGTGTGTTCGCCGCCGAAGCGACTGCGATGATGCACGCTACCGGGGTCAAGGTAAACGGATCGGTGACCGATGCATTCTTCGGGTATAACCTGCCGAACGTCATCATTTCAACGCTCAACCGAATCTTCTGATTTAGGTGTCTCGGCCGGCTCCCATGGTCAAAGGGATCGTGGGAGCTGGTCAGATACTCTTCGTACCATGGCAGGAGTTTTCACAACTATGAGTGACCTTATTGGGCCCGAACTGGTTCATGTCGGCGTCGAGGTGGCGAGTCGCGACGAGCTTCTCTCCCTCATGGCAGGGCGGCTTCAGGCGAATGGAAGGACAAGAGAGACCTTCCTTCAAGGGCTCATCGATCGGGAAGCCAATTACCCCACTGGGCTTCCCATTAATGGTGGTGTGGCCATACCGCACACCGATCCCGAGCATGTCATCAATGATTCGGTCTCCATCGCCACCCTCTCCACGCCGGTGGGGTTCCAGGAGATGGCGGGGACTGACGACAGCGAGATCCCTGTGGACGTCGTGATCATGCTGGCTCTTGGTGGCGCAGAGAATCACTTGGACGTGCTCCAACAGATCATCGGATCGATTCAGGACGCGGAGTTCATGGCGTCCTTGAGGGCGTCGACCTCGCCGTCCGAGATCGCAGCGCTGGTGAAGGCCAAGCTCGGGCTGGCTCGACCGAGCCTCTAGAATTGCAGGAGTGGCACTGCCGCCACCAGGACAGGAAAAGGACACCGATGTCAGCAGAAGCACGCAGCTCCGAGGGCCCCCTGGTGGTGGCCATCGACTCCTCGACCACGTCCACCAAGGCGATCGTCGTCGACGTCGATGGGAATGTCTGGGAGACCGCCAAGCGGGAGATCCAGCTCCACACCCCCGCGATGGACCAGTACGAGCACAACCCGATCCGGTGGTGGGAGACCTCCCGCGACACCATCGGCGAGGTGCTCTCCCGACTCACCCCCGCCGACCGACAGCGGGTCGCCGCGATCGGCATCACCCAGCAGCGCGAGTCCTTCGCCCCGTTCGCCGCAGACGGCACCCCGTTGCGCAACGGGATCCTGTGGCTGGACGGCCGGGCCACCGACCAGATCCGCCGCTACGGCACCGAGCATGTCCACGAGCTGTCCGGCAAGCCGGCCGGCGTCACCCCCGCCATCTACAAGATGACCTGGGTCAAGGAGAACGAGCCCGGGGTCCTGGAGAAGGCCGACAAGATCATCGACGTCGGCGGCTACATCTCCTTCAACCTCACCGGCCGGTGGGCCACCTCGGAGGCCTCCGCCGACTCACTGGGCCTGTTCGACATCGAGGACCGGTCCTGGGCCGAGGAGCTGCTCGAGATCGCAGGGGTCCGCCGCGACCAGATGGCCGACCTGGTCCCCCCTGCCCAGCCGATCGCCGACCTTCGCCCCGAACTCGTCTCGCAGTGGGGCCTGCCCGGCCCGATCCCGGTGGTGGCCGGCCTGGGCGACGGCCAGGCCGCCGGCATCGGCGCCGCCGCCATCAACCCCGAGATCGCCTACCTCAACCTCGGCACCGCGGTGAACGCCGGCGTCGAGTCGCCGACCTACGCCTACGACTCTGGGGTGCGCACGCTGGTCTCCGGAATCCCCGGCGAGTACGTCTTCGAGGTACTGCAGTCCTCCGGTTCATATCTGGCCGGCTGGTTCCGGGAGGCGCTGGGCGACCCGAAGCTGTTGGGCGCTCCCGACCCGGCCCTGGACGCCGCGGCGGCCAGCATCCCGCCGGGCTGCGAGGGCCTCATCACGCTGCCCTACTGGAACGCGGTGCAGTCGCCCTTCTGGAACCCGGTGGCCCGCGGGGCCGTCGTCGGATGGCGCGGCACCCACTCGCGAGCCCACATGTACCGCTCCATCCTGGAGTCCATCGGCTTCGAGATGCGCGCCAATCTCGACTCCATCGAGCGTCGCACCGGCGTCAGGATCACCACTCTGCGCGCGATGGGTGGCGGCACCCGTTCCACGCTCTGGCGACAGATCATGTCCGACACCGCCGGTCTGCCGATCACCACCTGCGTCCAGGACGAGATCTCGGCCCTGGGCGCCGCGGTGCTGGCGATGGCCGCGATCGGCGCCCATGGCTCCCACGACGTCGCCACCTCCGCGACCGCGATGGCTCATTTCGGTGAGACCACCGAACCCGACACCTCGCTGCACGACCAGTACAAGGACGTCGCCGCGGTCCAGCGCCGCCTCTACCCGCAGCTCCAGGACGTCTTCGAGGACCTCCACATCCTCAGTGAGCGCTACCCCAGCACGAAACCGGAGTCGCCGAAGGTGGAGAGCTGAGCCGCCACCACCACCGAGCCGCAGCCCCCTCGGCGTCCGCCGGGGGTGCTGCGCGAGACTGGACCGGATACTCACGAAAGGACATCATCAATGCCGATCTTCACCGTCCTGGGAGCCGGTGCCATGGGCACCGCTCTCTGCAAGCCCTGGGTCGAAGCGGGCTGGGAGGTCCACCTGTGGGGCACCTGGCTCGACGACCACCTGCTGGACGCCGTCGAGGCCGGCCGCCCCCATCCGCGGATCAAGGTCCCTGCCGCACCGGGGATCAAGACCTTCCGCTCCGGCCAGCTGGCCGAGGCGCTGGCGGGAGCCGATGTCGTCGACATCGCCGTCACCTCGGAGGGGCTGCCGAAGGTCACCGAGATGGCCCTGGAGCACATCGACGGTCTGCGGGCGCTGTGCCTGACCGCCAAGGGGTTCTGGACCGATCCGGAGGGCAGGATCCAACTGCTGCCCGATGCCATCCGTTCGATCGCCGACAGCAAGGGGGTCTCACTGCCCCCGTTGGTCGCCATCGGTGGTCCGGTCAAGGCCAATGAGTGCGCCGCCGGCGAGGTGACCGCCACCACCTACGCCTCCCTCGATCTGTCGGTCGCCGAGGCGCTGGCCCGCGAGGCCGCCACCGAGACCTACGGCATCCGGCCCAGCGATGACGAGATCGGGGTGGAGCTGTGCGCCGCGTTGAAGAATGTCTACGCCATCTCCCTGGGCATCGCCGACGGGCTCGGCGAGGCCACCGGGGTGCCGCGCCACAACCTCAAGGCCGCCGCCTTCGCCCAGGCGGTCCGAGAGATGTCGCTACTGGTGTCGGCGGCCGGGGGTAAGGCCGAGACCCCCTACGGACTGGCCGGGGTCGGGGATCTGGAGGTCACCGGGCTGTCGGGCCGCAACAAGCTCTACGGCGTCCGGCTCGGCAAGGGGGAGACGCCGGACGGCGCATTGGCGGAGATGAACCGGCTGGAGCAGACCGTGGAGGGCTACCCGGCCGCACCTCTGGCGGTCGCCTTCGCGCATCAGTTCGGGGCCGATGAGCAGGAGCTGCCGCTGCTGCACACGGTCGCCCGGATCCTGCGGGGCGGGGTCGACGACGTCTACTCGGCGGTGGCTGCCGCCGTGAAGCCCGTCAAGCCCTGACGATTCCTGTCCGCCGGCCAGGCGGGCCGTCGGACACCACCGCCGGGACCCGTCCGGCGGGCGGTGGTGTCCGGCCCGGTCGCGGGTCGGCCAGAGCTGTCGACCCGCACCGGCCGGCTTGATTCGGTTCCGGGTCGTGCTAAGGCTCCCGGTCCGGCCGGTGCCGCCATTCCGCGTCTCTCAACGTGTCATGGCCGGCGCAGAGGTGTCTCCGTCGAGGTCCGCGAGGGCTCCGGAACGTCCAACTGGGGGCGCTTCTCGTCAATCCTCGCGGATTGTTATCAATTCGTGACAAACCCGTCTCAATCGCGCTACGGGCAGCGTTCTCTCTGCTCAGGGCCATCTCCGCAGTCCCTGGCGACCGCCCTGGCGAGAAATGTTGCGGTGGTGCGGGGAGTCACCACTGGCAACGTTGTCATAAATGTGATCGGATGACTCCGGGCCACAACCCGGTGACCCCAGGGGCCGTGGTGCTCCGATACACGCAAGGAGAACCAAGGATGGTTGCTCTGGTCATCGCCGCACACGGCGAAATGGCCCCGGCACTGCTGGCCTCCGCCGAGATGATCGCCGGCCCCTCAGAAGATGTGAGAGCCGTCACCTTCTCGAAGTCGGAGGGGCCGGATGACCTTCTCAAGAAGTATGAGGAGGCAAGTCAGGAACTCGGCTCCGATGTCCTCTTCCTGGTCGATCTGTTCGGCGGGAGCCCGTTCAACGCAGCGGCGCGCTTCGCGGCCGCTCACCCCGGCACGGACGTCGTCACCGGCGTCAACCTGCCGATGCTCGTCGAGGTCCTGATGAGCCGGGCCGTGCTCACCGACGTTCCGGCGCTGGTGCAGCAGGCCCGCACCTCCGGTACCTCCGGAGTGCGCACGTTCAGCGATATGAACACCACCTCGGCCAGCGATGCCGAGGACGATGAAGGAGATGAACTCTGATGAACATCAAGTTGCTGCGCATCGACTCCCGGTTGATCCACGGTCAGATCGCGAACAACTGGGTCAACACGGTGGGCGTCCAGACCATGATCGCGGTCTCGGACCAGGCTGCCCATGATGACATCCGCAAGACCCTGCTGCTGCAGGTCGGCAAGGAGAACACGAAGACCTTCGTGCTCGACCTCGCCAAGATGATGAGGGTCTACAACAACCCGAAGTACAAGGACCTCGACGCCCTCGTCGTCGTGGAGTCCCCCCAGGACGTCATCCGGCTGATGGACGCCGGACTGCCCGTCGACAAGGTCAACGTCGGTGGTATCACCTACCGCGAGGGGATGACCCGGGTCACCGAGTCGGTCTCCGTCGGCCCCGCCGAGATCGAGGCCTTCCAGGAGCTCGACAAGCGTGGGATCAAGCTCGAGGTCCAGCAGGTCCCCTCCAGCTCCCGCGCCAACATGATGGACAAGCTCCGCTCCGCGAAGCTCATCTAGGACGGGAGATCAGCAGATGTCTGCAGTTCAGATGATTCTCGTCATCCTGGTGGCCCTGGTCGCCGGTATGGCCAGTGTGCTCGATGAGCGTCAGTTCCACCGTCCCCTGGTGGCCTGCACCCTGATGGGTCTGGTCCTCGGTGATCTTCACACCGGCGTCATCCTCGGTGGCTCCCTGGAACTCATCGCCCTCGGCTGGATGAACGTCGGCGCCGCGATGGCCCCGGACGCCGCGCTGGCCTCCACGATCTCCGCGGTCGTCGTCATCTCCAGTGGTCAGGGGGTCGCGGAGGGCATCGCGATCGCCGTCCCGCTGGCCGCCGCCGGCCAGGTGCTGACGATCTTCGTCCGTACCATCAATGTGTTCTTCCAACATCAAGCCGACAACTTCGCGGCGAAAGCCAACTTCAGAGGCGTCGAGTTGATGCACTTCACGGCCCTGCTTTTGCAGGGTCTGCGAGTGGCCATCCCGACCGCCGTGGTGGCCGCCGTCTCCGGCACCAATGCGGTCAAGAACGCCCTTGACGCGATCCCCGATGTGGTCACCGGTGGCCTTCAGGTGGCCGGCGGATTCATCGTCGTCGTCGGCTACGCCATGGTCATCAACATGATGCAGGCCAAGGCCCTCATGCCCTTCTTCTTCCTGGGCTTCGTGGTGGCCTCGTTCACCGACTTCAACCTGGTCGGCCTGGGCATCATGGGCGCCTGCCTCGCCGTGATCTATGTGCAGCTCAACCCGCTGTACCACAACCAGATCAAGATGCCCGCTGCCGCCACCGGCGGAGGCGGATCAGCCGCTCTCGATGACGATCTCGACGACGAGCTGGACTGAGGAGGACACCCATGACTACAGACACTGTTCCCGAGACCAGCGAGGCTCCCGTCGGGGCGCTCACCAAGAAGGACTACCGGTCGATCTACCTCCGGTCCACCTTCATGCTGGGATCGTTCAACTTCGAGCGCTTCCAGGCGATCGGGGTGGCGGTCTCGCTGATCCCCTCGATCAAGCGGTTCTACCCTGACAAGCACGATCAGGCCGAGGCCCTCAAGCGGCACCTGGAGTTCTTCAACACCCATCCGTGGATCGCCTCGCCGATCTTCGGCGTCGTCTCGGCGATGGAGGAGCAGAAGTCCAAGGGCGAGCCCATCCAGGACGCCGACGTCACCAACGTCAAGATCGGTCTGATGGGGCCACTGGCCGGCGTCGGCGACCCGATCTTCTGGGGCACCGCCCGACCCGTGCTCGCGGCTCTCGGCGCCTCGATGGCGGTCACCGGATCGGTCGTCGGACCCCTGCTGTTCTTCGTCGTCATCAACATCATCCGGATGCTGACGCGCTGGTACGGCTTCAAGCTCGGCTACGAGCGCGGCACGGCCATCGTCTCCGATCTCGGAGGTGGCCAGCTCAAGAAGCTCACCGCCACCGCCTCGGTGCTCGGCCTGTTCGTGATGGGCGCCCTGGTGTCCAAATGGACGACGATCAACTTCCCGCTGGTCATCTCCCGGTACAAGGGAAGTGACGGCAAGGAGGTGGTCACCACCCTGCAGAGCATCCTGGACTCCCTGCTGCCAGGCCTGGTCGCCCTGCTGCTGACCTTCCTGTGCATGTGGATCCTCAAGAAGAAGGTCAACCCGATCTGGATCATCTTCGGCATGTTCGCCGTCGGTATCCTGGGCTACTGGACCGGATTCCTCGGCTGAGGCCCCTGCGGGACGCTGCTGACCGGGTCCCGGTGCCGATACGCACCGGGGCCCGGTTCAGCCCTGGCCCCCATCACTTCATTCCACCACGATCCCGGCACCGAGGCCGGGGGACTGAGGCCCCATGAGAACCGTGCTTGCCACCGACCTTGACGGAACAGTGGTCTTCGAGGACGGGGTCCACCCCGCCGACCGGGAGGCGCTGGCGACCTGGAAGAGGTCCGGGAACATCCTGGTGCTGGACACCGGCAAGTCCGTCGATGCCGTGCGGCTCGTCTGGCACGACGCCGGGATGCCCACCCCCGACTTCGTCATCGCCTTCACCGGATCTGTCATCACTGACGGTGATCTCAGGCCGCTCGCGGTGACCGCGCACCAGCAGGGCCTGCTCGACGACATCGCCGCTCTGGTGGAGGGCGAGCAGTTGGTGCTCTACGCCTCCGATATCGAGCATGACTACGTCGTCTTCTCCCGGGTGGCCCAGACCTCCTCGATCGTGCCGCGGGCCTACCCCGGCGACCTCGACAGACTCCGACACACCGAGCTGTTCGGCATTCCGCTGTTCATTCCCGACCCGTCGGTGATGAGCCGGGTCGAACCTGCTCTACGAGAACTGTGCGACGGGCGGGCCGAGGTGCACCGCAACCAGAACTTCCTCGATGTCGTGCCCCCGGGAGTCTCCAAGGGGGCCGGCCTGCGACGTGTTCTCGACGAGTTCGCTCCCGGACACGGCGACGTATACTCCATCGGCGACTCATGGAACGACCTGTCCATGCACGAGGTCGCCGACCACCCCATCACGTTGACCGACTCGCCGGCGCAGGTGCGGGCGCAGTGCGAGGGCAGCGTCGACTGCGCCGCCCAACTCATCGACCGGATTCTCAAGGAGCAGCAATGATGGCCATCATGGGCGACAAGGAGGACCGCCTCAGCAAGGAGGAGCGGCGCGCGGCCGCGGCCGAGTGGGTGCGCGGCGAGTACGGCCCCGGCGGATACACCTACGGGGTGAGCAAGCTGGTCACCGGACTGATGGTGCTCAGCGGGGTCCTCTACCTGCTCAGCCCGTGGGCCATGGCAGTGTGCCTGGCCGTCGCCATCATGGCGATCCTGGGACGCCGGATGCTGGAGCGTCAGGCGACCGGTGATTTCTCGGACCTGGCCGAGGCGAAGAAGCAGTACAACCGGAGCCGCAACGGCGAGTACCTGGACTTCATCGTGGCCCGTTGCACGCAGATGCTGCGCGACAACAAGGCGCTGCGTCCCGAGAGCAAGAAGGCGGTCTCCGACTATCTCGACTGGGCGGAGCGGCGACAGGCAGGCAACGCCCGGAAGGGTCGCTGACCGGTGGCCCCTCGCGGCACCCGTCGTCCCACGATTCGCGACGTCGCGCAGCTGGCCGGTGTGTCGATCAAGACGGTCTCGCGGGTGATCAACCAATCTCCCGAGGTGGCTCCCAAGTCCCGCACCCGGGTCGAGTGGGCGATCCACGAACTCGACTTCACCCCCAATGTCGCCGCGGCCGGTCTCCGGCGGAGCGACCGGTTGACGCGTAGCATCGCGGTGGTGGCCCAGGACCTGGGCAACACCTTCTCCTCCCAGCTGCTGAGGTCGATGGAGCGCTCGGACTTCCTCAAGGACGTCGCGCTGCTGGCGGCCAGCCTCGACGAGGAGCCCGAGCGGGAGCGTCGGGTGGTCAAGGACCTGGTGGCCCATCAGGTGGACGGCCTGGTCCTGGTGCCGACCCTGGCCGACCAGTCCTATCTGCAGAGGGTGGTGGATTCCGGACTGGCGGTGGTCTGTGTGGACCGCCGGCCCCGAGGTCTGGCGGTCGATTCCGTCACCACCGACAACTGGCTCGGCGCGCACATCGCGACCGAGCACCTCATCTCCTCGGGGCACCGGCGGATCGCCTTTCTCGGTGATCTCACATCCATCGAACCGTCCCAGGATCGGTTGGCCGGATACCTCGACGCGATGCGCGAGGCCGATTGCCCGGTCGACCGTGGGCTGGTCTGCACCGGGGTGCGTACGCCGAGCGACGGCCGCCAGGCCCTCCAGGCTCTCATCGACTCCCGGAAGTCCTTCACCGCCGTCCTGGTCTGTCGCAACGACCTCACCATCGGCGCCCTGGAGGCCCTTCAGCGCAACGGACTTCAGCACACCGTGGCCCTCGTCGGTTTCGACGACATGCCGATGGCCCCATTGGTCGACCCGCCGTTGACCGTGGTGCGCCAGGAGATCGACCAGCTCGCCAGGGCGACCGTGACCTGCCTGGCGGAGCGGATGCGCGGCTGCTCCCTGCCCGCCCGCGACATCGTCGTCCGGCCCACTCTGCTGCGCCGCGGATCCGGGGAGATCCCGGCCTCCCGTTTCGGCACCCTGCGGGCCTGAGGGTCCGGTCTCTCCCTGCTGTCCGTCCGCCGGGATCGACGCCCGCAGGCTTCCGCTGAGGCGTCTCGATCCGGCAGCGCGACTCCCCACTGGACAACCCCCCGCCCTGCAGGCGTAGCCTCGTCATCGGTCCTACCTACGGATACGTAACCAACAAGTAACGACTCGGTTGCGGCCGATCGCACCGATCTCACGGTGCCCCGGCCATTCTCAGGAGGAGGGTTTCTTGAGACTTCAAGTGCAGCCAGCGGCCTCGCCGCTCCACGGATACCTGGACATCCCCGTCTCGAAGTACCACGTCCACCGCGCTCTCATCCTCGCCGCGCTCGCCGACGGGCGGAGCCGGATCAGGGGCGTCTCCACCACCCGTCAGGTCGGCTGGACGATCGACGCGCTGCGGGCGCTCGGCGTCGGCATCGAGCAGCGCGGCGACGCGTACATCGTCGACGGCTGCGCCGGGCGGCCCCGGCTCACCGACTACCAGCACGCCGGCACCGACGCCCCCCACGGACTGATCGACGTCGGCTCCTCGGGCACCTCCCTCTACTTCCTCGTCGGACTGGTCAGCCTGGCCGACCGCCCGGTCACCGTCACCGGCATGAAGTACCTGCGCAACCGCCCCATCGAGGCCCTGCTGCGGGCGCTGCTCCAGATGGGCGTGAGCCTCCAGACGCTGCACGAGGACTGGCGGCTGCCGGTGAGGGTCGAGCCCCACCGGCCCTCCGGCGGCCACGTCGAGATGCCCGGGACGCTCTCCCAGTGGCTCTCGGGGGTGCTGCTGCTGGCCCCCTTCGCCACCTCGGACACCACCGTCCACATCACCGGCGGGCCCCTCAAGGAGCGCACCTATGTGGAGCTCACCATCACGATGATGGCTCGCTGGGGGCTGCGGGTCGACCACGACGACGACTGGCTGACCTTCCACATCCCGGCCGACCAGAGCGCCCACCCCGCCCAGTACACGGTGCCCTCCGACATCGGCGCCTCGGCCTTCGGGGTCGCCGCCGCCGCGATCCACCCCTCCGACGTGCTGTTCCACGGTCAACGGGTGGTCCGCGGCTGCGAGACCGACCACCCCGAGGGGCACTTCCTCGACATCGCCCGGCAGATGGGGGTCGATCTCTTCCGGGACCCCGACACCGGCCTGGCTCGGGTGGTCAGCGACGGCTCCCCGCTGCGGCCCATCGAACTGGACTGCGGCACCGTCCCCGATCTTCTCCCGGTGCTCTCGGCGATGGCCTGCTTCGCCGAGGGCACCAGCCGGCTGTACAACGTGAGCCATATCCGGCTCAAGGAGACCGACCGGGTGGCAGCGATGCTGCAACTCAACAAGCTCGGCGCCCACCTGAGCCAAGGTGAGGACGAGTTGCGCATCACCGGCATCAGACAGCGCCCCGGTCCCGGCGCGGAGCACCTGCACGGCGCCGAGCTGTCCTCCTTCAACGACCACCGGGTGCTGATGTCGCTGGCGGTGGCCGCCACACGCGCCACCAGCCCCAGCACCCTCACCTATCCACGCGCCTACCGGATCTCGTATCCGACCTTTCTCGAGGAGATGCACCGCATCGGTATGAACATGTCCGTTGTTTCATCACAGAGCACCATCGGCGGCCCCGCTGGAGCCGCCGGCAGCACAGACAGCCCCCACACCCACTCCGGCGCCGCACCGGCCCGGTCCAGGCGGGACTCCCGGCGGGACATCCCCGAGGGCCTCACACTGGCCAGCGAGGTGCTCACCGATCGGGTCCGTCGGCTCTCCATCGACCAGCCCGACGCCCCGGCCGTCATCGAGGTCGGCGACCCGACGCCGGTCACCATCAGCTGGTCCCAGCTCCAGGCCGAGGCCGACCAGGTCTCGATGGCCCTGCTCGACATGGGCGTGGTCAAGGGCGATGCCGTCGCCATCCAGGTCCCCAACTGGGTCGAGTTCGAGACGATCGCCGTCGGCGTCCTGCAGATCGGCGCCCTCATCACCCCGATCATGCCGGTCTTCGGTGCCCACGAGATCGCCAAGATCATCGGCATGTCGAGGGCCCGGGTCGCCTTCGTCACCGACGAGTTCCGGCACCGTCACGGCCCGGCCGACCTGCTGGAGGCCGCCGAGGGGACCGACTTCCAGCTCGAGCACGTCGTCGTCGTCAACGCCGCCGACCGCCGCGGCCATCTGGCCCCGGCCGGATCCCGTCCGACAGCCCTGCCGGCGAGCCTGGTCTCCGATCCCCGCTCCCGGCAGTGGACCTGGAGCAGCTATCGCGAGGCGATCAGCGGACAGCAGCCGGACGCCGACCTGCTCGCCGCGTTGGCCCCCCATCCCCACGACCTCGCCGAGCTGCTGTTCACCTCCGGCACCACCGGTGATCCCAAGGGGGTCCAGCACGACCACCTCGGACCCGCCCTGGCCACCGCCCTGGAGATCGAGCACCTGGGTCTGGGCCCCGACGACCGGATCTACGTCCCCACCCCGATCGCCCACCAGACCGGCCTGCTCTACGGCGTCATGCTCGCCTGGCAGCTGGGGGTGGCCGCCGTCATCCAGCCCGTCTGGAATGTCGACATCGCCCTGGATCGGGCCTTCCCGAAGGCTCACGCCAGCTTCGTCCAGGCCGCCACGCCCTTCCTCGACGACCTCGTCGACGCGGTCCGCAACGGCGCCCCGGCCCCCGAGTCGCTGCGCATCTTCGTGGCCACCGGCGCCGCGGTGCCGCGGGCCCTGGCGCGTGGGGCGGCCGGCGTCCTGAACTGCTCGGTGCTGGGAGCCTTCGGCTCCACCGAGAGCTCACTGGCGGCGCTGGCCGCACCGACCGATGACCCGGCGCTGGCCCAGGGGGCCGATGGGAGAGCACTGCCCGGGATCCGGCTGAGGGTCACCGACGAGGACGGTGTGGTGCTGCCCACCGATCAGGAGGGCAACTTCGAGATCGACTCGCCGACCCTGTTCGTCGGCTACCTCGACCGTCCCGATCTCACGGAGCAGGCCTTCAGCCCGGACGGCTGGTTCCGCACCGGTGACCTCGCCCGCATCGACGAGAACGGCTACCTGCACATCACCGGGCGGGTCAAGGACATCATCAATCGCGGTGGTGAGAAGATTCCCGTCGTCGAGGTGGAGAACCTGCTCTACCAGCACCCCGGGCTGGCCGATGTCGCTGTCGTCGCGATGCCCGACGCCCGGCTGGGCGAGCGGGCCTGTGCCTTCGTGGTCGCCGCCGACGGGGTCGAGGGGCCCACCTTCGCGCAGATGCAGAAGTACCTGCTCGATCACGGCCTGTCCAAGTACTACTGGCCGGAGCGCCTGGAGTACCTCGACGCACTGCCGCGCAACACGGTGGGCAAGATCCAGAAGAACATCCTGCGTGAGAAGGCCAGGCATCTCACGGTGGAACGGAAGCACTGATGACCAGTCAGGACATGAAGGGGAACGCCATGATGAGCGACACAGAGTTCACGGCCCTCAGGACCGAGATCGCCGAATGGGTCGCGGGCCCCGGCGAGGAGTGGTCCCAGCGCATCGAGAGCAGCGGCGCGGTCCCCCAGGAGTTGGTCGACGAGCTGCGCGGCCATGGCTGGATGTCCCTGGCGGCACCCGAGGAGCTGGGCGGCCGTGGCGTCGGGTTCGAGAGGTTCCTGGAGCTGATGGAGTACTTCTCCCGGCTGCACGCCTCGATCCGGATGCTGGTGCACGTCAACAATGGCATCTGGCGCGCCCTGGTCGACTACGTCGACGACCAGCAGCGCGAGCAGATCCTCATCCCCACCGTCAAGGGGGACAAGCGGATCGCCTTCACCCTCACCGAGGCCGACTCCGGCACCGGTGCCGACATCCGCACCACTCTGCGCCGCGAGGGCGACGTCTACTACATGAACGGCGAGAAGCACCTCATCACCTTCGGGATGACCTGCGACTACTGGCTGCTCACCGCCCGCCTGGAGGGCACCACCGGCCACGACGGCACCGTCGCGCTTCTGGTGCCGAACACCGGACTGCCCGGGGTCGAGCTCATCGACGACTCCCAGACGATGGGGATCGCCGGCACCGACCACGCGATCATGCACTTCCACGACGTCCCGGTGCCGGTCTCGGCGCGGGTCGGCCAGGAGGGCCAGGGACTGGCCGTGGCCCTGGGCGGTTTCCTGCTGCCCAGCAGGATCTCGGTGGCGATGAGCTGTGTCGGTCTGGCCGAGCGGGCCCAGCAGCTCGCGGTGGAGTACGCCCAGCAGCGGGTGACATTCGGCAAGCCGCTGGCGAAGCGCCAGGCCATCCAGTTCCTGCTGGCTCGCAACCATGCCTCGATCCTGGCTGCACGGTCCCTGGTCCTGGAGGCCGGACGGGGCTACCAGGCCGGCCGTCCGGATGCTGGCGCACTGTCCAGCGCGGCGAAGATGACCGCCGTCGATATGCTTGCCGAGGTGACCGACAACGCCCTGCAGGTCTTCGGCGGGCGCGGCTACTTCAAGCGAGAGACCATCGAGCGGGTCTACCGCGATGCCCGTGCCCAGCGGTTCGAGGAGGGCACCAATGAGATCCAGTCCCTCATCG
The DNA here is from genome assembly GCF_000423445.1 of Acidipropionibacterium thoenii DSM 20276. Classification (GTDB taxonomy): domain Bacteria; phylum Actinomycetota; class Actinomycetes; order Propionibacteriales; family Propionibacteriaceae; genus Acidipropionibacterium; species Acidipropionibacterium thoenii. Next base: position 124,184 of record NZ_AUHZ01000005.1, read on the forward strand.
TCGCCCGCTCCGTGCTGGACGGCACCGCCCGCTACGCCGACGACGTCCCGGTGGCCTGAGGGTCTGTCGCACGGTGTCGCGGCGCCGGCGTCCGGCCCCGCCTCGATCCGGCCCCGCCTGGATCCGGCACCGCCTCGATCCCATACCGCGTCCATCCCACACCGGGACATTCTCAACCAGAGGACTCTGAATGACTGAGCAGAACACCGAGAACAACAATGTCGTGGTGATCACCGGGGGCTCCCGCGGGATCGGCCGCGAGCTGGCGCTGCGACTGGCCGCCCACGGCGACCGTCTGGTGCTCAACTACAAGAAGAACGCCGAGATGGCCGAGCGCACCCTCGCCGATGTCCGGGCCGCCGGCGGCGACGGGATCACCGTCCAGGCCGATATCGAGACCGTCGAGGGGATCGAGAAGCTCTTCGACACGGTGGCTGCGAGCTACCCGACGATCACCGGTTTCGTCTCCAATGCCGCCGCCAGCGCCTTCAAGCCGGTCGACGGGATCAAGGCCCTGCACTTCGAGCGCGGCTTCAACATGAACGTCCGCCCCCTGGTGCTGGGTGCCGAGCGGGCCGCGGCCATGATGCCCCACGGTGGACGGATCCTGGCGGTCACCAGCTACGGTTCCCAGCGGGCCTTCCCGACCTACGCCCTGCTGGGCGCCGCGAAGGCCGCCGAGGAGGCCTTCGTGCGCTACATGGCCGTCGAGTACGGCCCGCGCGCCATCACCGTCAACGCGGTCAACGGCGGGCTCATCGACACCGACTCGCTGGACTTCTTCTACAACCGGGTGCCGGGGATGGCTCCGGTGCAGTCGGTGATCGACAAGATCCCGCTGCGCCGGCCCGGCAAGGCCGCCGACATGGCGGCGGCGATGGAGTTCCTGCTGTCGGCCAACGCCGGCTACATCACCGGTCAGGTGCTCAACGTGGACGGCGGGATCACCGTCGTCGCCCCGCCCTACTGGGCCGACACCAGCTCTCCGCTGCGAGACGCCGTGCTGCCGGCGGACTCGGCCGTCACGATGCCCAGCTACGGGGCCGACGGGGACTCCGGCGATGCCTCGGGAGAGGCTCCCCGGAGCTGATGACCGATCCGCTGACGAGCTGGCGGCTCGGCCCTCTGGAGGTGCCCAACCGAGTACTGATGGGCAGCATGCACACCGGTTTCGAGCGGGACGGCGAGCGGCTGGCGGCCTTCTACACCGAGCGGGTGCGCGGCGGGGCCGGGCTCATCGTCACCGGCGGCTACGCCGTCGAGGGGCGCGGCCGTTCGGTGCCCGATGACATCGTGCTCGGCGACCCCGCCCTCGACCCCCCGCTGCGACGGTCGGTCGAGGCGGTGCACGCCGCCGGCGGGCTGATCGCCGTCCAGCTCTTCCATGCCGGTCGCTACTCGGCCGGGCTCCCCGACGCCGACGGCGTGCCGGTGCCCCCGGTGGCTCCCTCCCCGGTGGCCTGGCGGGCCGCCCGCGGAGTCGTGCCCGTGCAGATGAGCGAGGCCGACATCGCCGAGACCCTGCGCAGCTACGCCCGCGCCGGCGCCCATGCCGAAGAGCTCGGCTACGACGCCATCGAGATCTCAGCCTCCGAGGGCTACCTCATCAACGCCTTCTGCTCCCCACTGACCAATCTGCGCCAGGATGCCTGGGGCGGGGACGCCCACCGGCGTCGCCGATTCGCCCGCGAGGTGGTCTCCGCGGTGCGCGCCGCCACCGGACTGCCGCTGATCGCGCGGATCTCCGGCGATGACCTGATGACCGGATCGTCCACCCGCCAGGAGGTCCTGGACCTGGCCGAGGAGGTGGTGGCGGCCGGCGCCGACGCCGTCTCGGTCGGGGTGGGCTGGCACGAGTCCCCGGTGCCGACGGTCCAGTTCTCGGTCCCACACGGGGCCTGGTTGAGCGTCGACGAGAGGGTCGCCGCCCACCTGCCCGGGACCCCGGTGATCGGCTCCAACCGGATCTGCTCGCTGGCCGAGGCGCGCCGGGCCCTGGAGAGCACCCGGCTGGCCGCGGTCGCCCTGGCCAGGCCCTTCCTGGCGGACCCCGATGTGGTCACCGGGGCGGTCGCGGGCCGGACGGTGATCCCCTGCATCGGCTGCAACGAGGAGTGCATCGACCACTCGATGCGGGGCAGACCGATCTCCTGCCTGGTGAACCCGAGAGCCGGCCGCGAGGGGCGGATGACATTGGCGACCGCCCCGCAGCCCCGCCGCCTGGCGGTGGTGGGAGCCGGCCCGGCCGGACTGGTCGGGGCCCTCGACGCGGTCCGTCGGGGGCACCGCGTCACCCTCTTCGAGGCCGACCCCGAGGTGGGCGGACAGCTGAGGTTGGCCGGCCTGGTGAGCGGCAAGAGCGACTACCTGGCGGCCGCCCGGGCACTGGCCCGGCGGTTCGTCGAGCTCGGCGGCGATCTGGTGCTGGGTCGGCGGATCGCTCTGGAGGAGCTTGCCGGCTTCGACGCCGCGCTGCTGGCCACCGGGGTCCGGCCGCGCAGGGTCCAGATCGACACCGACGGTTCGTGCACGGTGCTGGGCTATCGCGAGGCCCTCGAGATCTTCGCGGACAGCGGCGGGTCGGGATCGCAGCCCGCCGGGTCCGGTCCCGGTGCGCGGACTGAACTGGGCGACCTGCTGGTGATCGGCGGGGGAGGGGTGGCCGTCGACGTGGCGGCCACCCTGGCACCGCGGGCCGGCCGGGTGACCCTGATCCGCCGCGGCTCCCGGAGATTCGCCGCCGGCACCAGCCCCAGCACCCGCTGGATCGGGCTCGGCGAGCTGCGCACCGCCGGCGCGCAGATGTGGAACAACGCACGACTGGTACGGGTCCGCCGGGCGGTGGCCACCGTGGAGGTCCGGGTGCCCGCGACCCCATCGGGGCCGGCCGGTGCCGGCCAGGTCGGATCGTCCCAGTCCGATGAGGTGACCGAGCAGCGAGATGTGCCGGTCGACACCCTGGTGGTCGCGGTGGGATCCGAACCCCGGGTGCTCACCGGGAGTCTGTCCATCCCGCACCGGAGCGTCGGAGGGGCCAGGGACGCCGGCGGCCTCAACGCCGCCCGCTCCACCCGGGAGGCCCTGGAGGCCGTCCGCGACCTGGTGGGGTGAGTCCCCTCCAGCGGCACGGGAGTCCGATCAGGGCAGCCGGTGAGTCCACTGCCAGGTGGAGAACTTCGTCCGGCAGCGCTCCTCGGCGACCGCCAGGTCCTCATCGGTGATGGTGCCGTCCTGGGCCCGGTAGCTCTCCTTGAAGTGCTGGTAGAACACGTCGAGGATCTGCGAGCGCTCCATCCCGGTCTGGGACCGCATCGGGTCGACCCTCTTCACCGCGGAGCGGTGGCCCTTGTCGCGGACCTTCTCCTTGCCGATCCGCAGCACCTCCATCATCTTCTGGGCGTCGATGTCGTAGGCCATCGTGACGTGATGGACCATGTAGCCGTTGCTGAACCGCTTCTGGGCGGCGCCGCCGATCTTGCCGATCTGCGAGGAGATGTCATTGAGGGGCACGTAGTGGGCATGGACGCCGACCTGCTCCAGGGCCTCCATCACCCACTCGTCCAGCATCGGGTAGGACTGCGCGAAGCTGAGCCCGTCGACCAGCGCCTGGGGGACCACCAAGGAGTACGTCACACAGTTGCCCGGCTCCATGAACATCGCCCCGCCGCCGGTGACCCGGCGTGAGACCGTGATGCCGTAACGGTCCACCCCCTCCTGGTTGATCTCGTTGTCATAGGACTGGAAGGAGCCGATCACCACCTGCGGGGCGTTCCACTCCCACAGTCGCATGAACGGCCTGCGCCGACCGGCGGCGACCTCCGCCACCAGGGTCTCGTCCATCGCGACGTTGATCATCGGGTCGACGACCGGGCCGTGGATGACGTCGAAATCGATGTCATCCCAGTCGACGGCGCGGCCCAGGGCCCGGCGGACCGCGATACCGATCCCCTCGGGGGTGATCCCGAAGAGGACATCGGTGGGCAGCAGTGCGGCCGCCACCCGGGCGGCCAGCTGGGCGGCGGTCAGCTCCAGCGGCGCCCCCTGCAGGGAGGCGGTGATCCGGTCGAGGGAGTCGTCGGGCTCCAGGAAGAAGTCGCCCGAGATCTGCAGATCCTTCAATCGGGAGTCGGCGACCTCGGTGTCGACGACGATCAGCTTCCCACCGGGGACCTTGTACTCACCGTGCATGGTCCGAAGCATGCCACGCGGGCCGGGCGGTGCCGATACCGCCGACACCCGCCCGCACCGGTGGGGGTGCGGGCGGGTGTCCCTGTGCCGGGTGACTGTCGTGCGGCGTGACTGTCGTGCGGCAGGGCTGGGCGGGCGCTGGGGCTCAGATGGTGCCTCTGCGGTTCACCACGAAACTGCCGGCAGCCGCGATCAGTCCCAGCGCCGCGGTGCCGATGGTCACCAGCCATGCCCCCAACGGTGCCAGCACGGGTACCCAGGAGTCCGACTGCCACACCGCCAGCGCGAGGCCGCCGCACAGCAGCACGCCCATACCGATCCCCGTGACGACCACCACCCGGGGCCCCCAGGCCCGGAACACCGTCCCGAAACCCGCTCCCAGGAACAGTGAGCTCAGACACAGTGCGGTGATCGTGAGGAAGGTCTGCCAGGCGTTCCCCTGACCCAGGATGTAGACATCCAGAGCACGAGCGCCGATGAACCAGTGGTCGGTGGCCTTCTCGATCCACAGCAGCAGGATGCTCCCGATCCCGGTGACCACTGAGATCACCAGGAATCCCAGCGCACTGCCGAGCCAGAAGTCGCGCCGGGTCGACCCGAAGGCCAGCGCGGTGGCGAACTGCCTGTTGACGGTCAGCGCCCCCAGGGCGATCAGGAAGCCGGGCATCGACAGCAGTGCCCCCATGTTGTGGGTCATCTCCATGGAGGCCTCCTGGGTCAGCGGCAATCCGGCCTGGATGCCGATGATGAGGACGATGACGACGGAGACCGCCACCACCAGCCCGAGGATGGCCAGCGGCGCCAGGAGCACGTTCGCCGCGGAGTAGACGGTGAGTCGGAATGATCTCAGTGGTCTGGCCGGGCTGTTCATGAGTGGACTCCCCTCAGCACGTGGTCGGGCTCGGTGGGGTGCGGGTCTGGGGCCTTCGAGGCGGTGCCGTCCAGGGCGCCGACCAGCTCCTGGAGACCGGCCGGCTCGATCGAGACATGGAGCTCGTCGGCCCGGCGATGGAGGCCGCCGTTGTGCCGGCCTCGCACCATCACCGAGGCGATGCTGCCCATCGACCGCCGGGAGAGCACCTCCAGACCGCCGATCAGCCGGGCGACGTCGACCTGGCGACCTCGGAGGATGAACGCCTCGGAGGTGATCGCATCGACATCGGCGTGCATCTCCACCCGACCGTTGCGCATCAGGACGACGTCCTCCATCAGGGAGGCCGCCTCGTCGATGAGATGGGTCGACATGATGACGGTCCGTGGCAGCTCGGCGATCTCCTCGAGCAGTGCGGCGTAGAAGATCGAGCGGGCACCGGGATCCAGCCCGAGGTAGGGCTCGTCGAGGAAGGTGTAGGGAGCCCGCGAGGCCAGGGAGATCGTGATGGCCAGAGCGGAGCGCTGGCCCCGGGACATCTTCTTGAGCTTGGTCCTGTGCGGCAGCCGGAACTTCTCGACGAGTTCCCCGACGGTCCGGTCCGACCACCGGGTGAAGAATCCGGGCGCCACCCTCAGCAGGATGTCGAGGGTGAAGTCGTCGTTTCAGCGCTGGTCCTCGTGGATGAAGCAGGTCTTCTCGAGCACCGCGGCGTTCTCGGCGAGGGCCTGGCCGTCGATGAGGACCTGGCCGGAGCTGGGGAAGATGTGATTGGAGATGATGGACATCAGGGTCGTCTTGCCGACCCCGTTGGACCCCAGCAGACCGTAGATGCGATCCGGTGGGAGGTGCAGATCGATCCCGTGCAGGATCTCGGTGCGACCGTAGGACTTCGACAGTCCCGCGATCGTGATGCCGTCGGCGGCTGCCGGGTCGAAGGGGGCCTCGGTGGTGGTCATCGGATACTCCTTCCGTGGTTCGCCGGGAGGCTGTCTCCGGCGGTCAGGCGGTGGATCTGGTTGATGATGTCGTCGGGGGACAGGCCCACCAGCCGGGCCTCGTCCAGCAGAGGTGCCAGGTAGCTGTCGGTGAACTGCTCCTGGCGTTGCCGCCGGAGCAGTTCGACGCCGTTGTCGGTGACGAACATTCCCCGACCCCGCCGCTTCTCGAGGACCTGCTGGTCGACGAGCCGGTTGAGCGCCTTTCCCGCGGTGGCGGGGTTGATCCGGTAGAAGGCGGAGAGCTCATTGGTCGATGGCACCCGGCTGCCGGCCGGGTAGACACCGGCGAGGATGTCGTCGGCGATCTGGTCGGCGAGGGCGAGGAAGATCGGTCGTCCGTCGCCTGGATCAGCGGTCATGGCCACCTCCGTGGTTAGTTACTCAACTAATGAACCATGGAACATGATGAGAATCAAGAGGGGGACCGAGGACGCGGTGGAACCGCCACTGCGACCCCCGGGTTGCCACCCTCGGCGCGGCGGCAGCGGTCGATCCGGCACCGGGACCGTCACCGGCACCTCCCTGGATCGCTGCCCGGCGGGTGACGGGGCGGCTGTGGAGTCGGTCGCGCCGATGTGAGAAGCTCGAGATCGGTACCTCCGGGGTGCCCGATCAGTGGAGGAGGACGTCGTTGACCAGCAGACGTGACGTGGTGAGGTCACTGCCCTCGTACAAGCAGGGGGCAGCCGAGGGGCCGAATGCCGTGAAGCTGTCCTCCAACGAGAACCCCTATCCGCCGCTGCCCTCGGTGGTGGCCGAGATCACCGCGCAGATGGTCGACCCGTCCGGCGGGATCAATCGGTACCCCTCGATGGGCGCCGAGCAGTTGCGCGCCGCGATCGCGGCCCGCCACGGCGTCACCCGCGAGCAGGTCGCGGTGGGTGCGGGCTCGGTCGAGGTCGCCACCCAGCTCATTCACGCCACGGCGGGGCTGGGGGACGAGGTGATCTTCGCCTGGCGCTCCTTCGAGGCCTACCCGATCATGACGGTCGTCGCAGGGGCGACGCCGGTCAAGGTGCCGCTCGGACCAGACCTGCACCACGACCTGGACGCGATGGCCGCCCGGATCACCGACCGCACCCGGCTGATCCTGCTGTGCACCCCCAACAACCCGACCGGCACCATCCTGGCCACCGATGAGGTCGAGCGCTTCCTGGCGCAGGTCCCCGACGACGTCGTGGTCGCCATCGACGAGGCCTATGTCCATTTCAACCGGGACACCGACGCGGTCTCCGGGGTCGAGATGGTGGCCCGTCACCCCAATGTGGTGGCCCTGCAGACCTTCTCCAAGGCTTATGGGCTGGCCGGACTGAGAGTCGGATATGCGATCGGATCGGTCGAGTTGTGCGAGGACCTGCGCCGGGTCGCGGTGCCCTTCGCGGTGAGCAATGTGGCCCAGCGCGCCGCACTGGCCTCGCTGGAGCATGAGGACGAGTTGGCCGAGAGGGTCGACAGAATCGTCTCCGAGCGGGCCAGGGTGACCCAGGAGCTTCGCGCCCAGGGCTGGCGGGTCGGCGACTCCCAGGCCAACTTCGTGTGGTTGCCCACCGCCGACCAGACCGCCCGGATCGACCAGGTACTGCGCGCCGAGCACGTCTTCGCCCGTTGCTGGCAGGGTGAGGGGATCCGGCTGAGCATCGGCAGTCGACAGGAGAACGATCGGGGTCTGGCCGCCTTCGCCAGGGCCGTCGAGGCCACCAGGCCTGCCGCGCGGGTCTGATCCTCAGATTCCCAGGAACTCCCGCCAGCGCGGCCACTCGCGGTTGATCTGGCCCATCCCCAGCCCGTAGCAGCGCCGCAGCCTGGCCACATCGCGCTCCCGGTTGTTGATCGGCATCGTCTCGGGGAAGAACAGGATCGCCCGCCCGTCACTCTCCAGGTCGAACAGTTCCTGGCGGGTGGCGTTGTAGCGACGCCACCGGCCCGCCAGTGCCTCGGCCACCGCCGGGCGACGCCGGAAGATCCGATTGAGCGCCCGGATGTCGCGAGGCGGCCTCTTGACGTAGTCGCGGGGCCGGGTCATCACCACGGCGAACCGCTCGAAGCCGTCGCTGCGCGCAATGTCCAGGGGGATGCCGCCGTTGGGGCCGATCGCACCGTCGACGTACTCCACCCCGTCGATGGTCACCGGAGGCATCAGCGCCGGCATCGTCGAGGAGGCCTGGACGATGGTCATCAGTTCAGGCATGGACCCGACGTCGTCACGGGTGAACCACCGCTGAGAGCCGTCGGAGGTGCGCGTCGCCCCGATCCGGAAGGCCGCCGGATTCGCCTGGAAGGCGGGGTAGTCGAAGGGAAGTGACTGTCCCGCCCCGCAGGTGTGCTGGTAGATGTACTCGGAGTTGAACAGTCCCCGGCCGGTGAGAAAGGTCCACAGGCTGCCGAAATTCGGGTCCCCGGAGAACTCCACGAAGCAGGCCCGGGCGCGCTGCGGGTCGTTCGACAGATAATTCGAGGCGTGGGACGAGCCCGCAGAGATGCCCGAGACGTGGGGGAACTTGACCTGCTCGCGCAACAGCTTGACGATCACAGCGGCTGAGTAGCTGGCTCGCATCCCACCGCCCTCGAGCACCAGGGCGACGTCGTCGACGGTGAAAACTCCCATGCCGGTGATCCTGCCACCCGACATCACGGCCGGGGGACGCGGGAGCCGGCGCTGTCCATTCGCTCATCTGTCGCTCACCGAAACGCTCACCACGCCCGCCTCCCACCGGCCGATCAGGAAGATCACGAAATGGTCGCAATTCAGGGGTTTGAGCGTCTGGCGACGGAATCCCGTGCAGCCTCAGAGGAGCATCTCCGTCGAGCGATTCGCTCAACAGGTGCGATCGAATCGGCGCCAGATCACCTCTTGATGACGCACTATGTGAGTGCGACGTAACGGTTCGGTTGCAAGCCACTTCGCCGCTTGTAGCCGACTACGGGGCCTCACTACTGTTCAGGACGCAGGGCCCTCCTGAGAGCACTGAGCGATGATTTCATTGCTCGCCAGCGTGGGTGAGCTTGAACCAAGGAGAAAGACATGACCCAGTCGTCCTTCAATCGTCGAGGATTCCTCAAGGGAGCAGCGGCCGCCGCCGCAGTCGTGCCCCTGGCGTCCTCCCTGGCCTCGTGCGCGGCAGGCGGTGGCAGCAGCAGCGACTCCTCCTCGGCCCCTTCTGCCGGTGCCAAGTCCGCTGACAACCCCTTCGGCATCAATGAGTCGGGCAAGCTGGATGCCGTCATCTTCAACGGTGGCTACGGCATCTCGTACGCCCAGTTCGCCGCCGCCCAGATGAAGAAGAAGTGGCCCAAGCTCACCGTCTCGGTGAAGCCCTCGAACAACATCTCCCAGGAGCTGCAGCCGCGGTTCGTCGCCGGCAACCCCCCGGACGTCATCGACAACTCCGGTGCCAACTCGATCGGCGTCTCGTCGATCCTCAGCCAGCTCGACACCTTCGACGATCTCATGAGCGCCAAGAACTACGAGGGCAAGACGATCTCCGACACGCTGTACCCCGGCGTCAAGGAGATGGGTACCCGCGGCGACAAGTTCGCGATCTTCAACTACGTGATGAGCGGTTACGCCGTCTGGTACTCCGACTCGCTGTTCCAGGCCAACGGCTGGACCGCGCCGAAGACCTGGGATGAGGCCTATCAGCTGGGCGCGAAGGCCAAGGCGAAGGGCAAGTACCTGTTCTGCTGGGGCAAGGAGGCGGCCACCTACTACCGCACCCTGATTCTCGGCACCGCGTACAAGCAGGGTGGCGATGAGGTCCGTCTGGCCATCGAGAATCTCAAGCCGAAGGCCTGGTCGCAGCCCGTCATCCAGCAGGCCCTCACCGCGCTGAAGAAGATCATCGACGCCGGATTCGTCAAGCCCGGCGGCGCCGGCACCCAGTTCACCGCCGCCCAGGCCCAGTGGTCCAACGATCAGGCAGCCCTGCTGTACCCCTCGGGCTCCTGGATCGAGAACGAGATGAAGTCCCAGACCAAGGCCGGTTTCAAGATGACCGGCGCCCCGGAGTTCGTGCTGGACGACTCCCCGGTGATGGGTTACGAGGCGATGAATGCCGCCCCGGGCGAGCCCTTCATCTGTCCGAAGCAGGGCGTCAACGCGGGAGCGGGCAAGGAGTTCATGCGCGCCATGCTCTCCGAGGCGGCCGCCAAGAACTTCGCCGAGAAGATCCTGTCCCCGACCGTCGTCAAGGACACCGTTCCGGCCGACGGCTTCGGCTCGACCGCTCTGGTGTCGCTGACCAAGATGCTGAATGCAGCCGGTGAGAAGGTCTTCAACATCCAGTGGGTCGACTACTACGGCGTCAACACCGAGCACCTCGTGGTGTGGAACGACTTCCTGGCCGGCAAGTCCTCGGTGGCGCAGATGACCGACGCCATGCAGAAGATCTCGGACAAGGTCGCCAACGACTCCTCGGTCGAGAAGATCACCATCAAGTGAGACTGATCCAGGGGACGGTCGGGCAGGCCTTCAGTGGTCTGCCCGGCGTCCCCCGGAGATTCTCTCGTCGGCCGCCCGTCCTCTTCTCGGGTCGGGCGGCCCTCTCCGTCCTCCAGAGATTGAGTGAGACATGAGTGCAGCCATCCCCCCGAGTACAGCTGCCGGGGTCGCGTTGGAAGACACACCGGTCAGGGCGACTGCCGTCCCCAGACGTCGCCGACACCGCCCGTGGACTTTCGACAAGGTCAGTTTCTTCGTGGTCTTTCTCGGACTGCCGTTGGCCGTCTATCTGATTTTCGTCGTGTCGCCTTTCATCCAGGCGTTCTATTACTCACTCACCAACTGGGGCGGATTCTCCGCCACCTTCGATTTCGTGGGTCTGTTCAACTACACGAAGATCCTCACAGACGATCTGTTCACCCGGGCGATGATCAATAACGTCGTCCTGGTAATCCTGGTCCCCGTCGTCACCATCGTGCTGTCGCTGATTCTGGCGATTCTGCTGACGGTCGGCGGATCGAGCTACGGCCAGACCAGAGGCCTGGGCCATTCAGGGTTCTACCGGATCGTCTCCTTCTTCCCCTACTGCGTGCCGGCCGTCGTCATCGGCCTGATGTGGGGCCAGATCTTCGATCCGTCACACGGCCTGGTGAATGGCCTGCTGACCAAGGCCGGGATCTCCTCCGCCAACGAGTTCGCTTGGCTCGGCGAGAAGTCGACCGCCATGCCGATCTCGATCTTCATCATGGTGTGGGCCTACATCGGCTTCTACATGTTGCTGTTCGTGGCCGGGATCAAGTCGATTCCCGCCGAGATCTTCGAGGCGGCCAGGATCGACGGAGCGGGCAGGTTCCGAACAGCCATCTCGATCACGGTGCCTCTCATCCGTGACAACGTCCAGACCGCCTGGATCTACCTGGGCATAGCGTCACTGGACGCCTTCGTCTACATGAGTGTGCTGAACCCCTTCGGTGGCCCTGACAACTCGACCCTGGTGATGAGCCAGCAGCTGTTCTCCACCGCCTTCCAGAAGGGTCAGTACGGCGTCGCCTGTGCGATGGGCGTCGTGATCGCCCTCATGACGATGATCTTCGCCGGGATCGTCGGTCTGGTGAACCGTCTGACCGGCGGCAAGGACACGGTGACCCTGGCATGAGCACTACACTGACCGCCCCCCTGAGGGCAGATGAGGTCGCGGTTCACCACGTCAAGGCGACCAAGGGTGACAAGGCCGTCTCGACGGTCTCCCACGTCCTGCTGATCATCTGGTCGATCGTCGTCATCGGCCCGCTGCTGTGGACCCTGTTGAGCGCCTTCAAGACCACCAGCGAGATCTTCTCCTCGCCCTTCGGCCTGCCGAAGAAGATGCAGTGGAAGAACTTCAGCAATGCGTGGACCACTGCCGGTATCGGTGACTACTTCATCAACACCGTCATCGTGGTGTTCTCGGCACTGATCCTCGTGATGGTCTTCGGCGCGATGTCGGCCTATGTGCTGGCCCGCTTCCGGTTCTACGGCAACAAGGTCATCTACGTGCTGTTCCTGGCCGGCAACACCTTCCCGATCTTCCTGGCCGTCGTGCCGCTGTTCTTCACCCTGAAGAACCTCGGTCTGCTCAACACCAAGCCGGGCCTCATCATCACCTACGTGGCGTTCGCGCTGCCGTTCACGGTGTTCTTCCTGTTCGCCTTCTTCAAGACCCTGCCCAATGAGATCTACGAGGCAGCCGAGATCGATGGCGCGGGGGAGTGGCAGACCTTCTTCCTGGTGATGCTGCCGATGGCCAAGCCGGGCTTCGCCTCGGTCGCGATCTTCAACTTCCTGGGGCTGTGGAATCAGTACCTGATCCCGGTCGCGTTGAACACCAACACCAGCAACTACGTGCTCTCCCAGGGACTGGCCGCCTTCGCCGCCAGGACCAACTACGAGGTCGACTTCGGAGCGCTGTTCGCCTCGGTGGTGCTCACGGTGCTGCCGGTGCTGATCGTCTACATCATCTTCCAGCGCCAGCTGCAGGGCTCGGTGTCCCAGGGCACGATGAAGTAGCTGACTCAGGTCCGGCAGGGGGCCCCGGGAAGCAGGCCGGACGGCCCCTGGCAGGAGGCTTGGTCCGTGTGGTGGCCGGGTGTTCTTGGCAGGCCCGGTGGTCTCCACCCACTTCATTCCACGTTCGTCCTCAAATCCGACGTTCGTCCTGGAATTCCAGGACGAACGTCGTTGAGGGGGTCCGGGGCAGGGTTCAGGGGTTCGGGAGCGGGTCGACGCCGTCGGGGTGCAGTCGGCCAGGTGCCCTCAGATGTGGGCGTTGTCCACCTCGTCCCACGACGAGATCGCGTTGATCGCGGCCACCGCGATCGCAGAGCCGCCCCGCCTCCCCAGCAGGGTGAGGTACTCCAACCCCAGATCGGAGTCCACCAGGGCCTGCTTGGACTCCGCAGCACCCACGAATCCCACCGGGATGCCGATCACCGCGGCCGGCCGCTGTCCGGTCCGGGCGATCACCTCCAGCACCCGGAACAGTGCGGTGGGGGCGTTGCCGATCGCCACCACTGCGCCGTCCAGCCGGCCATCGGCGGCCCACAGGTCGACTGCCGCACAGGTCTTGGTGGTGTGCCCCACCTTCGCCAGCTCCGCCAGCCGGGGCTCCTTGATGTGGCAGATCACCTGGTTGTCGCGCGGCAGCCGGGACCGGATGATGCCGGTGGCCGTCATCGAGGAGTCGCACAGGATGTCGGCCCCTCCCTCCAGCGCGGTGCGGCCCGCCGTCACCACACCTGGGGTGAAGGCGATGTCGGCGGCGATGGCGGGGTCTGCCGCCGAGTGGATCATCCGCACCGCGACGTGCTCGACGTCGGCCGGGAACCGTGACAGGTCGGCCTCGGCCCGGATGATCCGGAAGGACTCCCGGTAGATGTCTGCCCCGTTGTTGACATAGGCGTGTCCCACCTGTGGCTCCTCGTCTGCTCGGAGGGGACCGGTGCCCCGGCCTGGGTCGAGCGTAGCGGGGGCCGGCCGCCGGGGCCGCGCGACCCTCAGGGCCGGGGCGCCCGGAGGACCGGCATACCGGTGTGCTTGGATTGTCCCGGTCGAACTCCTCGACGCCAGATGGACACCATCGCGGCCTCGAGGGCGGCCTCCAACTGAACAACGCATCGACGACGTGGCGGAAGCCGGACAGATCCGGCACGGTCGCGCCACTGTGAGCACCCCGCGAGGGTGGGAGTCAGAAGGCCACGGCGTCGATCCTTTCCAGGACGGGACGCTGATCCCGAGAAAGGAGCGAACTCACCATGCACATCGCAGAGGGAGTTCTCTCGCCGACCGAGTGTGCCGTCTGGTACGCGGCGGCCGCACCATTCGTCATCCACGGTGCTCGCGAGGTGATCCGCCAGGTGAGGGACCACCCCGAGAACAAGCTCCTGCTGGCGACCGCCGGCGCCTTCACCTTCGTGCTGTCGGCCATCAAGCTGCCCAGCGTCTCGGGCTCGTCCTCCCATCCGACCGGCACCGGCGTCGGGACGGTGCTCTTCAGGCCGCCGGTGATGGCATTCCTGGGCATGATCGTGCTGATCTTCCAGGCCCTGCTGCTCGCCCACGGTGGTATCTCCACCCTCGGCGCCAACACCTTCTCGATGGCGATCGCCGGACCCTGGGTCGGGTACGGCTTCTACCGGCTCACCAAGAGGCTGGGCGGCCCCGATGCCCTGGCGATCTTCCTGTGCATGGTCTTCGCCGACTTCAGCACCTACTGCGTCACATCCTTCCAGCTGGCGATCGCCTTCCCCGACCCGAACACCGGGATCATGGGTGCGGCCGGCAAGTTCCTCGGCATCTTCGCCATCACCCAGGTCCCACTGGCCCTGGCCGAAGGGGTGCTCGGCATCCTGCTGTTCCGATTCCTGGCCAAGGCGGCCGGCCCCCAGCTGCGCGCTCTCGGCGTGCTGTCCGGCGGCCCCGAGCCGGCCACCGACCTGCCGGTGAAGGAGTCCGCCGATGTCTGAGACCGTCCAGAAGCAGAGCGGCAACTTCCTCACCAGTACCCACAAGTGGGTCACCCCTCTCCTGCTGGCGATCCTGGTGGCGATCTTCGTCGTCAGCCTGGTGGTGGGGGGTCGCAAACCTGCTGGCGCGGGTGAGGGCTTCGCCGGCACCGATGACGCCGCCTCCCAGGCCGCCGAGAAGGCCGGCGCCAAGCAGTGGATCAAGCCGGTCTTCGAGCCCAACTCCAGCGAGGTCCAGTCGGGCCTGTTCGCCCTCCAGGCGGCGCTGGGAGCCGGCATCGCCGGATTCGCCCTGGGCCGGATGAGTGGTCGCAAGAAGGCCCAGGAGGAGACGATGGCCGCCTCCCGGCTGCCTGACGAGATGCCTGACACCGGTGAGGTCGCCGACCGTCCCGCTGACCCGGCGGCGAGATGACCATCACATCCCTGGACGACGCCGCCTGGGACTCCCCCTGGCGGTCCCGCCCGGTGGGCGAGAAGGTCGCGCTGTCCCTCGGGCTGGTCGCCACCGCGCTGTGCACCCCGGCCTGGCCCGGCACGATGTTCGTCTCGGCGGTGGCCGTGGTGGCGATCCTGCTGCTCGCCCGGATCCGGCCGAAGGTGCTCTGGCAGGCGATCTCCGCGCCGCTGGTCTTCCTGCTGCTGGGCGGCGTCTCGGTGCTCGTCAGCGTCGGCGGGTCCCCCGACCAGACCGCCGTCTGGTGGCAGGGCGGGCCCTTCTCGATCGGACCGGCGTCCACCCGACAGGCGGCCAATCTGTTCGCCCACGGGATGGCGGGCACCCTGGCGCTGATGGTGCTGGCCCTCACCACTCCGATGGTCGACCTGCTCACCTGGATGCGCCGGCTCCACGTGCCGGACCCCCTGCTGGAGATCGCCAGCCTGACCTACCGCCTCATCTTCGTCCTGCTCGACACCGTGGTGGCCTCCCATCAGGCCCAGCGGGCTCGGCTGGGCGACGCCCCCGCGGGCCCCTGGCACGGTCTGCGGCGCCGTTGGGAGAACACCGCCGCCCTGATGGGGTCGGTGGGGATCCGCGCCTGGTCGCGGGCCAACCGGCTCAGCGACGGGCTGGTCAACCGGGGCTTCGAGTCCGCGCTGCTCACCCTGTCGGTCCAGCGGACGGGCTCCTGGAGGTTCAGGACGATCACCGTTCTGGTGATCGTCGGGTCCTGGGCTGCCTGCTGGCCGATCGCCGGAAGGCTATGGAGATGACCGGCCCCGATGCGGATGCTGATGTCCTGCTGAGCACCGAGGCGCTGTGCGCCACCCACCCCGGCCGTCCGATGGTGCTCCGGGACGTCGCGATCACCCTGCGCAGAGGGGTGAGGGTCGCCCTCCTGGGCGCCAACGGCTCCGGGAAGACGACCCTGCTGAGCTGCCTGTCGGGATCCCTGCGTCCGGTGTCGGGCACCCTGAGCCGCCATGGCATCGTGGTGCGCCACGACCGTAGGGCGCTTCGGGAGCACCGCCGGGAGGTCCAGCTGGTGCTCCAGGACCCCGATGACCAGCTGTTCAGCGCCGACGTCGTCCAGGACGTCTCCTTCGGTCCGATGAATCTGGGGCTGCCCGTCGACCAGGTCCGCTCCCGGGTGGAACGGGCGCTGATCCTGGTGGGAGCCGACCATCTTGCCGACCGCGCCACCCACCAGCTGTCCTACGGTGAGCGCAAGCGGGTCGCGGTGGCCGGGGCGGTCGCGATGGCCCCTGACCTGTTGCTGCTCGATGAGCCGACCGCCGGGCTCGACCCGGCCGGGGTGGTCCAGATGATGGATGCGCTGGACAGGCTGCGGGAGTCCGGCACGACGGTGGCGATGGCCACCCATGACGTGGACCGGGCGCTGAGCTGGGCGGACGAGGCGATCGTGGTGGTGGACCACAGGGTGGTCCAGGGACCGGTCGACGAGCTGCTGGGCGATGCCGATCTCATCGAACGGGCCCATCTGGAACTGCCCTGGCCACTGGCCCTGGCGCAGCGTCTGGGTCTGCCGGGCCGTCCACGCAATCTCGACGAGGTCGTGCGACTGGTGAGTGAGCAGCACAACGCGAGGGTTCCCTGAGCTGCACCCGGGCAACCCCCGGTCGCGTACCGGGGGTTACTTCGTCCAGCTCCAGGCCACCACGGTGCGAGCCGGTTTCCAGCCGTGCAGTCGGCCGATCAGGTCGGCGTTCTCGATGCCGATCCGGGTCAACTCCCCGCCCCACTCGGCGTGCAACCCGGTCAGCAGGGTCTCGGCCTCGATGGTGACCCCGTGGATCACGAACCGGCCGCCTGTCGGCAGTGCCTCACGGCAGTGCTCGGCCAGATCCCGGGTCGCTCCGCCCCCGATGAAGATGGCGTCGGGGGCCGGCAGGTGGAACATTCTGCCCGCCAGGTCGGTCAGATCGGTGAGGTCGGCCTCGATCACCTCGAACTGGCCGGGCAGTGTCAACTCCCGCGCATTGGCCCGCGCATTGGCGGCGCGGTCGGAGCGGCGCTCGACGCCGATCGCCCGGCAGCTCGGGTCCGTTCGGCACCACTCGATGGCGACCGAGCCGGCCCCGGTGCCCAGATCCCACAGCACCTGGCCCGGCATCGGGCGCAGCGCAGCCAGGGCGATCGCGCGCACCGGATGCTTGGTGATGAGGCCGTCGTGGACGAAGTGCTCCTCGCCGAGGCCGGGGGAGCGCCCCAGCAGGGCGGCGTCGGGGTCGTGGGTCATGGCCCACACCCTACGAGAGGTGCTGTCCGGGCCGCGCCCGAGCCCGGCTCGCCGATCGCCGGCGGGGGAGGGGGTGCGCGGAGCCCGGGGACTCATGTGACACAATCGCGATCGGCCGGTCGGGAGGAATCCCGGTGCCGGGGATGGCGTCCATCCCCCATTCCGGAGCGGTCCCGCCACTGTGAGCGCATCAGCGCAAGTCAGGTCATCCCTGCCGGTCCTCCCCGTTCGCCAACGGGGGACGCGATGCGGGCGAGGACCCGCGAGGAGGAATCGATGCCGCGCGCACGCACCACCGCCGACCCCGGCGACGGGCTGTCCACCCGCCAGCGACGGCTGCGCCCCGTCCTGGCGGTCCACACCGGCGACGGCAAGGGCAAGACGACGGCCGCGATGGGCACCGCGCTGCGCGCCTGGCACCAGGGATGGTCGATCGGCGTCTTCCAGTTCATCAAGTCCGGACGCTGGCACCCCGGCGAGCAGGCCGCTCTGGAAGCGCTGGGGCGACTGCACGACGCGACCGGCGAGGGTGGGCCCGTGGTCTGGGAGACGATGGGGACCGGCTGGTCGTGGACCAGGGCCTTCTCCGCAGGGACGGACCCCGCCGGGGCGGCCCGGGAGGGATGGCGTCAGGTCCGCTCACTGCTGGCCGATGAGGCCTTGGACTTCTACCTTCTGGACGAGTTCAGTTACGCACTGAACTGGGGGTGGATCGACATCGACGAGGTGGTCGACACGCTCACCCACCGGCCCGGCAGCCAGCACGTCGTCATCACTGGGCGCAACTGCCCCCAGCAGCTCATCGAGGCCGCCGACCTGGTCACCGAGATGACGAAGATCAGCCATCCCTTCGACGCCGGTCAGCGCGGTCAGGCGGGGATCGAATGGTGAGGATCCCTCGAGTTCTGATTGCCGCCCCGGCGTCCGGAGGTGGCAAGACCACAGTCGCCACCGGGCTGATGGCGGCGTTGCGTCTGGCCGGGCGCACGGTGGCGCCGTTCAAGGTGGGGCCCGACTACATCGACCCCGGCTACCACACCCTGGCTGCCGGCCGGCCCGGCCGCAATCTCGACTCGGTGATGTGCGGGCAGGGGTTGATGGCGCCGTTGCTGGCCCACGGCTTCATGACTCCTGATCCTGCCGATCTCGCAGTGATCGAGGGGGTGATGGGGCTGTTCGACGGGCGTCTGGGCGATGGTGCCGGATCCTCGGCCCAGATCGCCCGGCTCACCAGGACCCCGGTGGTGCTGGTGGTCGACGCCTGCCATGCCTCGCTGACCCACGCGGCGGTGGTCGCCGGTCTGGCGGGGTTCGATCCGCAGGTGAGAGTCGCCGGGGTGGTGCTCAACCGGGTCTCCTCGGTCCGGCACGGCGCAGAGATCCGACGCGGGATCGCGGGCCTGGGGATCCCGGTGCTCGGGGAGATCCCCCGTGACAGGAAGATCTTCGTGCCCTCCCGCCACCTCGGTCTGGTGCCGGCCGCCGAACGCGACGCCTCCGCCCGCCAGATCGAGGCGCTGGCCGGATTGATCGGTGACCACGTCGACCTGGATGCCGTGCTGAGGATCGCCGACTCGGCGCCAGACCTGGCCACCCGACCCTGGGATCCGGGGCGGGCGCTGCGCGGCAGTGGATCATGGCAGGATCTGGCGGCCGTGATCCCGGCCGATGCCGGCGCTGCGCAGCCGCAGTCCTCGCCGATCGCCCCTGCACCTCTGATCGCCCCTGCACCGCTGATCGCGATTGCCGGCGGACGGGCTTTCACCTTCCGCTACGCCGAGACCACCGAACTCCTGGAGGCGGCCGGCTGCCGGGTGGCCGACATCGACCCACTCACCGACCCTGCCCTGCCCGAAGGAGTGTGCGGGCTGTACCTGGGTGGCGGCTTCCCCGAGATGCACGCCGACCAGCTGGCTGCCAACCGATCCCTGCACGCATCGATCCGCAGCCATCTGGCGGCCGGCATGCCGGTGGTCGCCGAGTGCGCCGGCCTGCTGATGCTGTGCCGCACCCTGGACGGACATCCGATGACCGGGGTGCTGGATCTCGCCGCGGCGATGGGTCCACGATTGACGATGGGATACCGGGACGCCGTCGCGAGGGCCGAGACCCTGCTGGCGGCAGCGGGGGACCGGGTGGTCGGGCACGAGTTCCACCGGACCGGTGTGAGCGCCATCGACACAGGCGGCGATGAGGCGGGCGGCATCTCGACCCCGGCCTGGAGCCTGGCGATGCCCGACGGCTCGACCCGTCTGGAAGGGGTGTCCCAGGACCCGGCCGCGGTGGGCCGGCCGACCGTGCACGCCTCCTACCTGCACCTCCACTGGGCCGGTCAACCCGGCTGTGCCGCCCGATTCGCGGCCGAGGCCTGGCGCTACCGGACGGCGTCGACGCAGGCGACGGCCCGAGGTCGGGGAGAGGCACCGGGGAACCTCTCCGCGGCATCCCACGCCGGTCTGGCCGAGGACCGCCCTGGGGCCGAGCCGGATCTCGACCACCACGGCGACCAGGACGTCGCCCCCGGGCTGGTCGACCTGGCGGTCAACGTCCGGGTCGATCGCACCCCCGACTGGCTCGTCGACGCCATCGCCGAGACCTCCTCGACGTGGCAGAGCTACCCCGACCCGGAGCCGGCCCGTCAGGCGCTGGCCGGCCTCAACGGCGTCGACCCCGCAATGGTGCTGCCCACCGCCGGCGGCGCGGAGGCCTTCGTGCTGCTGGCGCGGGCCCTGCACCCGCACCACCCGGTCATCATCCATCCCCAGTTCACCGAGCCCGAGGCGGCACTGAGAGCCGCAGGTCACCAGGTCGACCGGCTGCTGCTCGGCCCGGCCGACGGTTTCAGCCTCAACCCGGCCGCAGTGCCTCGGGACGCCGATCTGGTGGTGGTCGGCAATCCCACCAACCCGACCGGCGTCCTCCATCCGGCCGAGGCGCTGCGCAGCCTGCTGGCGCCGGGACGGGTGCTGGTCGTCGATGAGGCCTTCATGGACGCCACCGACGGCACCGAGTCTGTGATCGGGCCGCAGATGGCGGGTCTGGTGGTGCTGAGGTCCCTCACCAAGACCTACGGACTGGCCGGGATTCGCGCCGGATATCTCGTCGGCGACCCGGAGCTGGTCGCGCAGCTGGCCACCCAGCAGCCCCCGTGGTCGGTCTCGACCCCGGCGATCGCCGCGATGATCGCCTGTTGCAGCGAGGCCGCCCGGGCCCATCGGGACCGACTGGTCACGGCGCTCCCGGCGCTGCGGGAGGACCTGGTCGCCGAGCTTCGGCGGATCGGCCTGAGTGTCGTCGGCTCCGGTGCTCCTTTCGTGCTGGCCGACACCTCATCGATCGACCCCGTGCACTCGATTCGGCAGCGCCTGGCCGACCGCGGGTTCGCGGTGCGCCGTGGCGAGACCTTCCCCGGGCTGGGGCCGACCTGGATCCGACTGGCCGTTCGGGACCCCGAGATCCATGCCCGCCTCGCTGAAGCGATCCGGGAGCTCGCTCCATCGGCCGAACCTCCCGGCCTGCGCACGCCCACCGGCACCCCGTTCGAGGACCACGACAAGGAGATCAGATGACCACCCCGAGGTATGCGCCCGACCTGGTCCCAGGCACCGTCACCCTGGTGGGCGGTGGCCCGGGAGATCCGGGGTTGCTGACCCTGGCCGGGTACCAGGCGGTCTGTCAGGCCGACGTCATCCTCTACGACCGGCTCGCCCCCCAGGAGATCCTCGAGCAGGCGCCGAGGGCCGAGAGGATTCCGGTCGGCAAGGCGCCCCAGGGGCGCTATGTCCCCCAGGAGAGGATCAACGAGCTGCTGGTCGAACACGCCCGGGCCGGTCGGCGAGTGGTCCGGCTCAAAGGTGGCGACTCCTTCGTCTTCGGGCGCGGCGGCGAGGAGTGGCAGGCCTGTGCCGCGGCCGGTGTGCCGGTCCGGGTGATTCCCGGCGTCACCTCCTCTGTTGCCGGGCCGGAGCTGGCGGGCATCCCCCTCACCCACCGGCACATGGTCCAGGGATTCACCGTGGTCTCAGGCCATGTGGCGCCGGGAGACTCGCGCTCGGTGCTGGACTGGGGCCAGCTCGCCAGCTGCGGCACCACCCTGGTGATCCTCATGGGGGTGGCCCACATCCACCAGATCGCCGCCGATCTCATCGGTGGCGGACTGTCCCCCAGCACTCCGGTCGCCGTGGTGCGCAGGGCCTCACTGCCGGGCCAGTCGGTGATCACCACGGAGCTCGCCAAGGTGGCCGATGAGATGGCCGCGGCCGGGGTTCGCCCACCGGCCATCGTGGTGGTCGGCGAGGTCGCCGGGCTGGACCTGGAGCACACCAGCGCGGCGGCCCGCAGGCTCTCAGATCACTGACCGGGGATTCCCGGAAGTCCGCTGTTCAATCGGAGGTCACCGCCGATGCCGCCGCGTCGCCGGCCCGATCGCGCAGCAGCAGGGAGATCTCGCGGCTGTCCCGTCCGCGGACCCGCCGGCCCGGCTGCACTGCCCGCACCAGTCCGGCCAGCATGGCGTCGATGCACAGGGCGAGGCTGGTTACCAGCACAGCACCGGTTGCGACCTGTCCGTAGTCGTAGACGGCCATCCCGTCGAAGATGAGGCGGCCGAGCCCGCCGAGGTTGACGTAGGCGGCGATGGTCGCGGTGGCGATGACGTCGAGGCTGGCATTGCGCAGGCCCGAGACGATGAGCGGTAGGGCATTGGGGACCTCGGCCTTGAGCAGCACCTGGAACTCCGACATGCCTATCGCCCGTGCGCCGTCGACGGTCGAGGCATCGACATTGCGAACCCCGGCGTAGCTGCCGGCCAGCAGCGGCGGAATGCCGAGAACGACCAGCGCGAGAATCGGAGGAACCAGGCCCAGGCCCAGCAGCAGGACGAGCAGCGTCATCAGCCCGAGGCTCGGCAGCGCCCTGACGCTGTTGGCGATCCCGGCGACCAGGGACTCGCCGCGCCGGGTGTGTCCCAGCACCAGTCCCACCGGGACCGCGAGGACGGCGGAGATCGCCACTGCCAGCAGGGAGTACCACAGCTGCTCGACGATGCGCAGCGGAATACCGTCACTTCCGGACCAGTTCGCGGGTGAACCCAGGAATGAGATCAGATCTTGGAGCATCGCTCATGCCTCTGTCGTGACGAGGTGCGCGACGACGCGCCGGCGGGGCCTCTTCCTCGACTCCGGGCGCGCCCAGGGCGCGAGCCACCAGCCGATCAGTGCGATGAGTCGGTCCACGAGCAGGCCGAGCAGAATGGTGAGCACGATGCCGGTGATGATCTCCTCGGGAAAGTTGCGCTGGTATCCGGCGGTGAACAGTCCACCAAGGCCCCCGACGCCGATCACCGCCCCCACCGTGACCAGCGAGATATTCGTGACAGCCACGACCCGGGCGCTGGCGGTGAGTACCGGGATCGCCAGCGGCATGTCGATGCGCAGCTTGCGTTGGACCCGCGAGTGCCCGATCGCGACGCCGGCATCCACAACAGCTCGAGGAACGGCGTCCAGCGCCTGGAAGACCGAGCGCAGGAACAGGCATGTGGAGTACAGCGAGAGCGCCACCACGACATTCACCGGAGACAGCAGCTGAGTGCCGATGATCCCCGGAATGATGAGGAACAGGGCCAGCGAGGGCACCGTGTAGATGGCGCTGGCGACAAAGATGCTGACGGCACGGGCCCTCGGCGAGTCACAGAGCAGAAGACCCAGAGGTATCGCGATGATCAGGCCCGCGCCGATGGGGATCATGGCCAGCCAGATGTGCTGAACCAGCATCTCGGAGACGGTGTCCCAGTTGTCGATGGCCCACAACGAGTGCGGGAGTTCCAGAGGGGCCGTCATCGGTTCGCCCCGACTGCAGCTTCTGCGGCCCGAACCTGGGCCAGCCGGGCAGCCACCTCGTCGACACCGATGACGCCGGTCGCGACACCATCGGAGTTCACCACGACTCCTTGACCAGACGGCGACGACAGGGCGGCGTCGAGTGCCTGTCGAAGACTGCCCCCGGCGATGAGCTGGGAGCCCAGCGGCGCCAGCGCCTCGGCACCAGGCTCCGCTCCGTTCAAGGAGCGCTGGTGCGCGGCGTCCAGCCAGCCCATCGGGTGTCCTGACTGAGTCGTCACCAGCAACCAGCCCGAGTCCGGCAGGTCCGCGGTGGCCGAGTCGGCGATCGACACCACCGGAGCCGGCCGAGTCGAGAGCTCGGCGGCGTCCAGGAAGGACAGTGCCCGGTAGCCCCTGTCGCGACCCACCAGGGACTCCACGAACTCGGTTGCCGGGCGCGCCAGGATCTCCTCTGGCGGGGCGTACTGCTGCAACGTTCCGTGCCCGCCGAACACAGCGACCCGGTCTCCGAGCAGCATGGCCTCGTCCATGTCGTGGGTGACGAAGATGATCGTCTTGTGCAGTTCGGCCTGGAGCCGACGCAGTTCGCGCTGCAACTCCTCGCGCACCAAGGGGTCCACCGCCGAGAACGGCTCGTCCATCAGCATCACCTGGGGATCGGCTGCCAGAGCTCGGGCCACCCCCACACGTTGTTCCTGACCTCCCGACAGACTCGCCGGGAAGCGTCGCGCGAGCTCCAGCGGCAGACCGACGCGCTCCATCACGTCCAGAGCCCGCGATCTCGCCTCCTTGCGATGAACTCCCTGGAGCAGCAGCACGGTGGCCACATTGTCCACCACCGTGCGGTGGGGCAGCAGGCCCACGTTCTGGATGACGTAGCCGATTCCGCGTCGCAGCTCCACAGCCGAGCCCTGGGCGACGTCGACACCGTCCAGCCGGATCTGGCCCAGGGTGGGTTCCAGCATGCGGTTGACCATCCGCATGGAGGTCGTCTTGCCACAACCGGAGGGACCGACGAATACCGTCAGCGAACCCTTTTCCACTTTCAGACTGAGGTTGTCAACCGCGACGGTACCGTCGGGGTATTGTTTGGTGACATGATTGAATTCGATCATTGTGACCTCTTCTCCCAGCTGACACCAACAGGTACGGATGGTGGGCACAGTTCACCGTGCCCACCGCTTGCCGACATTACTTGGTGAGACCCTTGCTCTTGAGCCACTTCTCGGCCGCAGCAGAGGGCTCCATCTTGGAGCTTCCGGAGACCTCGCTGTTCAACTCTGTGAGATCCTCGGTCGTCAACTGTGCGGATACGCCGTTGACGACCTTGAGGGCCTTCGCGTCAAGAACTCCATCTCGGAACACGGGGGTCACGTTCTGGGCCGGAAAATTGTTCTTCGGGTCCTTGAGCACGACGAAGTTGTTTGCCGGGATATCAGGGCTGGTGGTGTAGATGTTGGCGGCCTTGACCTTGCCGTCCTTGAGGGCCGCGACGGTGGCCGGGCCGCCGCCGTCGGCGATCGTCGTGTAGCTGGACGGGACGACGCCGTAGTTCTTCTTGAGTCCGGGCAGGCCCACTGCGCGGGTCTTGAACTCGGGGGCTCCTCCCATGCTGAGTTGGGAGTTGTGCGAGGCGAGGTCGCCGATCGAGCTGAGCGACCAGCTGGATGCGGTATCAGAGGTCACGACCACCGCGTCCTTGTCCTCCGCGCTGGCAGGAGTTCCCATCGCCAGGCCCTTGGCCTTGAGCGAGCCGGGCAGGGCCTTGTTGATCTCCTCGGCGGAACGGGCCGTGGTTGAGGCGTCCAGATAGGACAGCAGGTTGCCCGAGTAGTCGGGGATCAGGTCGATCGACTTGTCGGTCAGTGCCGGGATGTACACCTCTCGCGAACCGATGTTGAGCTTCTCCTTGACCTTGTACCCGGAGTCCTTGAGAGCTGTGGCATAGATGTTGGCGAGGATCTCGGACTCGGTGAAGTTTGCCGAGCCCACGGTGATCGTCGTGGATGAGGAATCTCCACCGGACGAATCGCCAGAACCGTATGATCCGGGCTGAGAACAGCCGGTGAGAAGAAGTCCACTGATGACGACGGCGCCTATCGCAGACGCCAGGCGAGATTGACCCATGATGTCCTCCAATGAAAGCTGAGAAGGTAGAAAAGTTCACTGGGACGGGCACTCCAAGAGGTGATCCCACCACGTTTCCTGATGGTAGTGCGCCCGAGATGGCTAGCCATTCAGTAGGAATTCAACAGCCCCCTATGTGTCGTCCATATGGTCCGAATGTTACGAACTATGTAACTTTGGAGTCGTTCTCGTGGACATGGTCGAGCAGCGAATGCCGTGGTCCCCTGAACCGGCCGCTGGATGAACGGCCCTACAGCTGGCCTCGCAGCTGGGGGCCTTGATCGCAGATGCGACAACTGGGAATGGCGACGCGCGCCATCCCCGACATGGTGAGCGTCTGCTGGTGTGCCATGGCCAGTAACGTACCCGGTCTCGCCGGCCAGACAACAGGGCCAGCCCGGGCAGATGGCCGCGACCCCGGGCCATGTCGTCGACGAAGCGGATCTGATCGCGGCGACGCTGAGGCGTCTCAGCGGGTGCTGCCCGGCAGCCACCGGCCGAGCCGGTCGCGGGCCTGCTCAGCGGTGGCGACCTCCTCGCCGTAGGCCGAGGAGGTCGGCCGGGAGATCATCACCACTGCGGTGCCGAGCGTCCGGGCGGCAATCAGCTTGGAATCGGGTCCGGATCCGCCGGCGTCCTTGGACACCAGCAGGTCGAACCCCGTCAGCAGGCTCTTCTCGGACTCCGCGCTGAACGGCCCCTTCTCCTGAAGGACTGTCCAACCGGGAGGCAGTGGCCCGTCGGGGGCATCAATGCAGCGAGCGGTGACCCTGCGGTCCGCCAGTGGCGACAGGTAGTAGGGGACGGGTTGACGGCCCACGGTGAGCAGAATGGAACCCGGCCGCGACGCCGCGGCCCGGGCGGCCGCCTGGTGATCGGGGACCCATGTCCACTCAACGGACCAGGGCAGGGCTCGCCAACTGGGCGCCTGCAGGCGAATCAGCGGCAGGCCCAGGTGCTGGGCGGCCACAGCCGCATGTCGGGAGATTGCCGCGGCGAAGGGATGGGTCGCATTGACCAGGGCCTTCACCTCGTGGTCACGAAGATACCTCTCGAGGCCCCCGACGCCCCCGAAACCGCCGACCCGGACCGCTCCGGGAAGTGCCCGCCGGGAAGCGGTCACCCCCGCTAGCGAGGTGACGGCGTCCACCCCGTCGTCGACCAGCCGCTGGGCCAGTTCCCGGCCCAGCCGGGTGCCGCCGAGGAGCAGAACGTCCATGGTGCCCATCCAAGCAGCTCGACCGGTGTGGGAGAATCGGCGTCGGTCCCAGGTGGAACTCCGGTGCGACTCCGGGGCGGTCCCGCCACTGTGAGCGCTGTGCGCGAGCACCGGGTCGACGGCACGCGTCACACCGCGCGCCGGTTGGCCCAGGAAGCCCGCGCCCGACGTGAGCCAGGTCATCACCGGCGGATCGTGGGTCGCACCTGCGACCCTCCAGACCCCTCGGGCGCAGGCCGAGGCGGCTCCGGGTCAGCTGCGAGGACACGGCATCCCGGGCCAGGCCATGCGTCCAGATCAAGGAGACTCCCAGCATGGCCGACACCCGACTCCCCGCCTCGCTGCCACCCCGGTCGGTGCTCGCCCGCGCGGTGGCAGCCATCCGCCCGGCCGACGCCGATGCGCTGGCCGCTGCCACCGCCCGCCAGCAGATCCTCACCAAGCCAGAGGGCTCGCTGGGCAGGCTCGAGGACCTGTCGATCCGGCTGGCCGGGATGAGCGGCCAGGTTCCGACGCCGGTGCCCTGTCACCCGGTGGTCGGGCTGTTCGCCGGGGACCACGGGGTCTGGGCCGAGGGGGTCTCCCCCGATCCGCAGGAGATCACCGCCCAGATGGCCGTCAACATGGCGGCAGGCGGGGCCGGTGTCACCGTGCTGGCCCGCCAGATGGGGGCCGAGGTCTGGGTCACCGATGTCGGCATCGCGGTCGATCTGCCGGCCGGCTGCGGAGTGCGCGACAAGTGCATCAGGCACAGCACCGATGACATCTCGCGGGGCCCGGCGATGAGCCTGGTGGAGGCCGTCAAGGCCCTGGAGATCGGCATCTCCACCGCCGACGAGGCCGTCGCCGAGGGCGCCGACATCCTGGTCACAGGGGAGATGGGGATCGCCAACACCACCCCCGCATCGGCACTCATCAGTGTCTTCACCGGGCTGCCGGCGGCCACCGTCACCGGCCACGGCGCCGGTGCCGACGACGCCCGCCATCAGCACAAGGTGGCGGTCATCGAACGGGCCCTCGAGATCAATCAGCCGGATGCCGGGGAACCGGTCGAGGCGCTGGCCAGAGTGGGCGGGTTCGAGCACGGTGCGATGGCCGGACTCATCCTGGGTGCCGCAGCCCACCGGGTCCCGGTCGTGGTGGACGGAGTCATCGCCTGTTCCTCGGCCCTGCTGGCCACCGCCATCGCCCCGGCTGCCGCCGACTTCCTGGTCCCCGGCCACGCCGGCGCGGAGCCCGGAATCACCGCAGCCCTGGGAAAGCTCGGGCTGCCGGCCCTGCTGGATCTCGGGATGCGCCTGGGCGAGGGATCAGGGGCCGTCCTGGCACTGCCGATCGTGCAGGCCTCGGCCCACATCCTCAACGAGATGGCGACCTTCGCCGACGCCGATGTCACCGATATCAAGGTGACCGGGGAGACCGACCTTCCGGCCGACGGCGTCAACCCGACAGCCGGCTCGACAGCCCAGGAAGGCGTCCGGGCATGACCGGGGTGCACATCCCCACCCCGGTCGGGACCCGCCCGATCCGTGCCCTGGTGCTCGGCGGTGCCCGGTCGGGCAAGTCGACCTGGGCGGAGGGTCGGATGGCCCCGTTTTCCGAGGTGACCTACATCGCGACCTCGGCACGCAACCCCGACGACCCCGAGTGGGAGGAGCGGATCCGGCTCCACCGGGCGCGTCGGCCGGCTTCCTGGACGACCCTGGAGACCCTGGAGATCGCCTCGGAGCTGAGACGTCGAGCCGACTCCGCGGTGCTGGTCGACTGCCTCGGAGTGTGGATCACCCGCGAGCTCGACGAGGTGGGCGCATGGAGTAGCTCCGAGGCCGGGAATGCCGATTGGCAGCCCGCCCTGCACTCCCGGGTCGACGATCTGGTCGACGCCATCCACCGCACCACCCGCGAGGTGGTGCTGGTCTCCAACGAGGTCGGGATGGGAGTGGTCCCGGAGACTCCCGCCGGACGACTGTTCCGCGACGAGCTGGGCAGACTCAACGCCGCCGTCGCGGGGGCCTGCGACGAGGTGTGGCTGTGCGTGGCCGGGATTCCCAAGAGGTGGGCATGAGTCAGATGCCGCCTCCCGGCGGGGGAGAGTCGCCGCAGACCGGTGCGGCTGTCGACCGGGGCCCCGAGATGACCGCGGCCCGCGCCCGGATCCCCGGCCCACTGCTGGGCATCGTGTCGGCCTTCGCGCTGTTCTCGATCATCCCGGCACCCGTGCTGCCGACCATCGACCGCAGGATCGCGACCCGGGCGATCCGGTCCTTCCCCTGGATGGGACTGCTGCTCGGGATGGTCGCCGGCCTGATCGCCGGCGCAGTGCTGGCGGCCGACGCCGGATCCTGGCTGGCCGGGGTGCTTGCGCTGGCCTGGTTGGCGGCGTCGACCGGGGGGTTCCATCTCGACGGGGTGGCCGACACCGCCGACGGGCTGGGATCGCGGGCCGGGGCCCAGCGGGCCCTCCAGATCATGAAGCAGTCCGACATCGGGCCGATGGGGGTGATCAGCCTGCTGATGGTGCTGCTGGTCGACCTGGGCGCGTTGACCAGCCTCACCGGAACCGCTGCCGGCCAGGGAGCCGGCGCCTGGTGGCGGGTGGGGCTGCTGATCCTCATCGGTCCCTCGGTCGGACGGGCCTCGATTCTGCTGGCGACGCTGCCACAGGTGCCCTGCGCACGTCCGGGCGGCTTCGGCTCGCTGGTCGCCGGGGTGACGCGGCCCGGCGCCGCCTCGGTCAATCTGGGCTGTCTGGGTCTGGTGTGGGCAGCGATCGGATGGCTGGTCGCGGGGTGGACCGGGACCCTGCTCGTGGTGATCAGCGCCGGCCTGGCGCTCGGCTGGGCGATGGGGTGGACGCGGCATCTGGTGCGGCGTCTGGGAGGGATGACGGGGGACTGCTTCGGCTCCCTCAACGAGACCACCCAGTGCGTGCTGTGGGTGCTGCTGGCGATCGGCGCGGCCCTGCTGTGGTGATCGGCCGCTGTGGTGATGGGGCTGGTGCGGTGATCGGAACGGTTCAGTGAGTGGCAGGGTGGGGACATGACTGCCGATGACTGCGGAACCCTCGTCGATCTGCCTGAACCCGCCGGTCGAGTGGTGAGTCTGGTGCCCTCGATCACCGAGGCCATCGCGCTGACCTGCCCCGAGAAGCTGGTCGGCTGCACCCAGTGGTGCATTCGGCCGACCGACATCGATGAGCGCGCAGGCCACCAGGTGGCTCGGGTGCGGGGCACCAAGAACCCTGACCGGGCGGCCATTGCCGAGCTGCATCCGGATCTGGTGGTCACCAACCGCGAGGAGAACCGTCAGCACGACGTCGACCTGCTGCGCGAGGCCGGGATCGCGGTGTGGGTGACCAGCATCGACGGCGTCGACCAGGCGGTGACGAGTCTGGATCGGCTGTTCACCGAGGCGCTGGGGGTCGCCGAGCCCGACTGGCTGGCGCAGGCCCGGCGGGATTGGTCGGCGCCGGTGCCCGACCCCGAGCTCACCGCGGTGGTGGCGGTCTGGCGGGACCCGTGGATGTGTGCCGGGGCCACCACCTACATCGAGGACTCGCTGGCCCGCTGCGGGGTGCGTCTGGCTGCGCTGCCCGACGACGGGACGCGCTATCCGCACGTCGACCTGGAGACCCTGCAGAGGCTGGACGTCGATCGGATCGTGCTGCCCGATGAGCCCTACCACTTCACCGCCGAGGACGGCCCGGAGGCCTTCCCCGGGCTGGACGTCCGATTGGTCGATGGCCAGAAGCTGGCCTGGTACGGGCCGACGATGGTGGGTGCCCGGCAGTACCTGGAGGACGCCATCCGCTGAGCCGTGCTGATCCGCGGGGTACCGCGGTCGACCCGAGGACCCAGCCGATGGCTACCGGCATCGGGTATTCGGCCCGATGTCCGGGAGGGTCGTTGCGGCGCGGATTTCGCCCCCCGGCGTCCTGCTGTCACAATGTGAGCTGGTTCTCGCGAGGCGCCACGACGGGTCGAGCGCAGATCCGATGCCTCTGTAGCTCAGTTGGTAGAGCGCCGCTCTTGTAAAGCGATGGTCGCGGGTTCGATTCCTGTCAGAGGCTCCACCGAAACACCTGGTCAGACACCGTTTTCCTGAGGACGTCACGACATTCCACAACAGACCGTGTCCTCGAGACGTCCTCGAATGACTCAGTCCTGGCTGCCGTGACCCCCTCCGCGCCGACCTCGACCACCCAGCTGTGGAGCCCTGCCCCGAGGTCTCCAGCAGTGCGCACCCCCACAAGGGCATTGCTCGCAGCTCCGTTGCCATGACGGCAACGATTTCCCGGTTCACCCCGACAGCAGTTCACATTTTACCTATGCTCAAGCTATGAAGTTCTATGTCAAGGCTATGAAAATGCCTCATCGAACCGGGATCATCGGCGTCCTCGGGCTCGTCGGTACTGCCGTGCTGTTCGCAGGGTGCAGCGGTCCCAGCAGCGTCTCGACGACGAGTACGCCGGCCATCAGTGCGGCCGCCACCACTGCCTCGTCCGCAGCCACGTCTGCGACCCTCACGCCATCGGCAAGTACGTCTGCGACCCTCACGCCATCAGCGACCACGTCTGCGACCCTCACACCATCGGCAGGTGGACTCGCATCCGGGACCACGACACAGCAGACCCATTCGGCATCCGACCAGCCCGGAGCCGACGGAGCATGCGGTGCCCTGCACGGTGCGGGCACCCAGTACCTGCAGGGCCAGCTGTACGTGGCCTCGGGCACCATCGGCTGCGATGAGGCCAACGCCATCCTGAACGGTTACCTGACGGGTCCCGTGGAGGGAAGTGGACACATTGGCAACTTCAAGGGGTTCGAATGTGGCAGGGACAACCGTCCGAGCGCTGAGGTGAAGGCGGAGTGCGAGAAGGACGGAATCAGGTTGGAGGTCAGGTAGCAGGGCAGGACGCCATGCCTGCCTCAGGACTGCCAGCTGATCGATCCGGGGGTCCCGGGGGTGGATCCATCGTGTGATGGAGCCACCTCTCCTGGCGACTGACCACGACTTGCGGCCGGGCTGATGAGGTACCGGGACCTCCCCCGATCACTGAGCGGAGTGGTCTTCGCCTCAGGCCATCACCTGTTGCCACTCGGACCGGTGGGCCAGCATCTGCCGGGCGGCCTCCTTCGCACCTTCCAGACTGTGATGGGCTCCCCAGCCGCACTGGGTGGTGTTGGCGGCAGGCACAGCTTGGAGGGCGAGGATGTCGTTGAGGGTGGCCTCCACCAGATCGCAGGTGGCGGGCACATCCGGCTCGCCGACCATGATGAGGTAGAAACCGGTCTGGC
Source organism: Acidipropionibacterium thoenii DSM 20276 (assembly GCF_000423445.1). Classification (GTDB taxonomy): domain Bacteria; phylum Actinomycetota; class Actinomycetes; order Propionibacteriales; family Propionibacteriaceae; genus Acidipropionibacterium; species Acidipropionibacterium thoenii. Next base: position 155,868 of record NZ_AUHZ01000005.1, read on the forward strand.
ATCCCATCGGACCGAAGTCGATCACCGAGTCGCTGTGGTTGCGGACGCACTCGGCGAAGGAGTGCTCCACCGAGTGCACCGCATCCATCTCCAGATGCGCGGCGTTCGGCTGGCAGAACCGCACGTCATACTTCGTCAGGGTGTCGCCGGCCGGCAGATGCTTGACATCGGCTACCCGGATGAAGGGTGCCGCCACCTTGGTGTGGTCCAGGTTGAAGCTCTCGACATTCATCTTCTGCGTCATGGGTCCATCATTGCGCGGTGCGCCGCAGGGGCCACTGTCTCCGGTGACATTCCGTGCCTCGGCACCGGGCGCCTGCGCGGAGGGTGGACACGCGGCATCCGCCCGTCGCCGGACAGCACCACCGCCATCGCCGCCATCGCCGCCACCCCGGCGACCGACCATCCCGCCGTGCTCCACGGTGATCAGCAGCTTTTCCTCGGCGCTCAGCGTCGACCCGGCGTACCGGGCGACGACCTGCTCGCGCAGGGCGGACTCGTCCCCCGAGCTGATCCGGGCCAGCAGCTCGGCGTCGCTGGCGGTGGTGGTCTCCATGCCCTACTGTCGCGCGGGCAGGCTCAGATGGATCACTCCGGCGGGCACGAATCCGGGCCGGCCACCGGACCGGGCTGTCCAGCAGGCCACGGAGCCCTTCCGAGACGGCCTGCGGGCCGGTGCCCTGGAGCACTCCGACGGTTCCGACCCCGACAGAGGTCCGCGGGGCGACCCGGGGCATCCGGGGCCCCACGCCAGCGCGGGCCAGGACTCAGATCCGCAGGCCCACCCCATCGGGGTCCAGCCCCGAGCTCACCACGAATCCGTCGCAGTTGCCCTGGATCTGAACCTGTTCACCGGCCGGCACCCACAGCGCCTGGCCGCGCACGATCTCCTCGGTGGAGGCAGCGCTGGAGCAGACGAGGTGGCCGCCGATCACCATCACGATCCGGGGCTGATCTGTTGCCGGCAGCAGCGTGGCAGGAACCAGCCGGGCACCTGCGGGCCGCAGCCGGATGGACCACAACCGGCACTCCGGACGCCCGGTCGGATACTCGGCGAGCACCTCGGAGTCGCCATCCGCGTGCGGCTCGACCACCGCCGGAGGCCCGGAGCTGAAGTCCACGATCCGCACCAGCGAGTCGACGTCGATGTGCTTGGCGGTCAGCCCTCCGCGCACCGTGTTGTTCGAGTTCGCGGCGACCTCCACCCCGGTGCCCCGAAGATAGGTGTGCATCGTCCCCGGCGGTACCCGGAGCCCCTGACCGGGGGACAGATGCACGCGGTTGAGCAGCAGCGCGGCCAGGATCGATGGGTCACCGGGGTGGTGCTCGTCGAGCTCCACGGCAGTCCGCGAGAACAGCCCGAGCTCCCCGGCGTCGTCCAGATGGTTGACCGCGGCCGAGACCACCTCGCCGACCAGTTCCAGCCGGTAGCCGTCACCGGCCAGGCAGTCCAGGAAGACCTCGGCCAGCCCCGCCGCTCCCGATCTCTCGGTGAGCGGCCCGTAGACCGCGTCCAGGGAGGCTCGCACCCCCAGTCCGTCGAGCAGCTCGCGGGTCCGGCGCGGTTCCCGGAAACCACACAGCGCCTCCACCTCGCTCAGCGCCACCATCAGCTCCGGGCGTGGCCAGTCATCGACGAAGGTCCGCTCGCCGGCAGAGACCCCGCCGGCCTGCTCGTCGTCGAGCCCCGTGCAGGCGTCGTGGGAGTCGGGATGGGCCTGGAGGCTCAGCGGTCTGGCGGCCGACAGGATCTTCAGCAGGAAGGGCAGTCGGTCTCCGAAGAACGTCCGGCAGGCCTCGCCGAGCTCCTCGGGATGGCTTCGCAGGTGGTCCGCCAACGGCGTCCGGTCGGCCAGTGTGGAGGAGGAGGACTCATAGGCTCCCAGCCAGTACTCGGCCTGCGGGCTGCCGTCTGGTTCTACTCCCAGAATCCGTGCGATGGCGTCGGTCGACCCCCACGCATAGTTCTGGACGGTGCCCCCGAGGCGCTCCATCGTGTCCCCTTCTCACTGTGTTCCCGGGCACCTCGTTGTGCTCGAGCCCCTCCCATCATGGCACGCCCATACACTGGAGGCCGTGAGTGAGGTTGCCGGCCAGGACGAGAACCGCGGTGCTCCGGGGGAGGACGCCGCCGCCCCCGGTCCGGTCGCCGGCCCGGAGGTCCACGTACTGGATCCGGCGGACGCCGCCATCCTCGATCTGGAGGACGCCTGGCAGCACGGCAGGCTGTCGGGTGACAAGGCCACCGTCATCCACGACCGGCTGGAGATCTCCTCGCCGCGCTACCACCAGCGGCTCAACGGCCTGCTGGACGATCCCGACGCCGCCGGCTATGCACCGGCTCTGGTCAACCGGCTGAGGCGGGTCCGTGAGGGGAGTCGGCAGGCCAGATCGGCCCGTCGTCTGGGCTGAGGTCCACCCGGGTCGGGGTTCACATCAGGTGGTGCGACTTCATGTATGTCCGAAGCTCCGCGTGGGTGCCGTCGTCGGACCCGTACTCCAGCATGTTGCGGGCCGAGGAGAACCACGAGTTCATCGACGGCTGGACCTGCTTGAGAGCAGCTCCCAGATCGGCCATCGTGATCATCCGGGTGCGCCCCGACGACACGCTGTCCATCAGCGCGTGCTCGGCGGCCATGTCGCAGGCGTAGGCGATGTCGGCCGAGGAGAACCCCTCGCTGCGCCTGGCCAATGAGGCCAGGTCGATCGCCTCGACCGGACGCTGCTTGAGGTGCAGGGTGAAGATCGCCGCTCTCGCCGACTCATCGGGGGGCAGTACCAGGATGGTGCGGTCCAGGCGTCCGGGGCGGCGCAGCGCCGGGTCGATGTCCCAGGGCTGGTTGGTGGCTCCCAGCACGAAGATCGAGTCGTTGAGGGAGTCGACGCCGTCCAGCTCCACCAGCAACTGGTTGATCGTCGAGCGCATCGCCGCTGAACCATGGGTCTGCGAACGGCGTCCTCCCAGGGTGTCGACCTCGTCGAGGAAGACGACCATCGGCGCGTTCTGCCGGGCGAACTGGAACAGCTCGTGGACCGACTCCTCGCTCTGGCCGATGTAGGGCCCCAGCACATCGGAGATCGAGATCGACAGGAACCCGGTGCCGAGCTCGCCGGCCAGCGCACGGGCGATGTAGGTCTTGCCGCAGCCCGGCGGGCCGTACATCAACAGGCCGCCCTTGAGGCTCTTGCCGTAGAGACGTCGCATCTCCGGGTTGCGCATCGGCGCCAGGAAGGAGGCATTGATGCGGTCCTTGACCGAGGCCATCCCGGCGACCTGGGCCAGTCCGAAGTCGGGCCTCTCGACGTCGAGGGTGCCCTCGCCCAGCTCGGCCGGCTGGTCGCCGAGGAACATCGGCTCGACGAGGTCGGAGACCTCCTGCTCGGCGGCCGACCAGTCGAAGCCCTGGTGGTCAGGGGTCTGAGCGTTCGGGCCGTCGGGGGTCTGGGGATCCGGGTCATCGGGGGAGGACGCCGACCTCTCCGATCCCGTCGGGTCCTCCTGCGGGGGAGTCGACTCCACGGCGTCCGGCCGGGATCCGGAACGCCGGGGGGCCGGTCGGGCAGCCGGATCCTGGGGAGCGGACTGCTGGCCCAGCGCCCGGCCCATCAGCGCCCGGGCATCGGCACTGTTGGGGTCGGCCACCAGGGCCCTCCCACACTCGGCGATGGCCGCCGCGGCGTCCCCCTCGTCCAGCAGCAACCCGGCCAGATGAAGACGCAGCGGGACGTCGTCGGGGGCGGCCTCGACGGCGCGACGCAGGCTTTCGATCAATGGATTCACGGCGTCTCCTGATGAGCTTTCCGGTCCTGCCAGCGAGGGTACTTGGTCGGGCTGGACCGGTGCTCGGCTGTCAGCGGCGCAGCGACGCCGGGCCCTGCCACCGAGGGTGGTGCCACCGGGAGAGCGGGCCGAGGGCTCAGCGGGTCCGCGTGGTCACCGCTTTCCTCAGCCGTCCGACCAGCCCGAAGACGATCAGGCCCACCATCGCCACCAGCACCAGCATCGGCAGTGGGTTGTGGTACTGGCGATCGAACAGCCAGCGCACCGTCGAGTAGATCGTCTGGCAGTACAACAGCAGGCCCCATCCCATCACCAGGAGCACGCCGCTGTCGCCGCGCAGGATGGAGACCACCTTCCGCCGGGTCTGGCCGCGCGAGAGCCTCGGCCAGGCCAGCACCTGCGCCGCCACCAGGATCACCGGAAGCACCGCCCCGATCGGAGCCCAGCTCGGACCGCTGCGCAGGATCTGGCCCCAGATGATCGACAGCCCCAGGCCTGTCCCCAACCAGGTGAGAATCACCCGGTTGAGAGAGCCGAGCAGGATCCGGTGGGCCACCTCGGCGGTGCCCTTCTGTCCCATCGCCTCATTGGCGGCCCGGTTTGCCAGGTCCAGGGCTCGCTGATGATTGCCGGAATCGGCCTCCAGGGCCGCCAGCGCCTTGACCGCCTCCGGCTCATCGGGGTGCTCGCCGACCACCCGGCGGACGATCTGCAGACCCTCGACCCGGCGCCCCAGCATGAACAGGCAGTACCCCCGACGGACCTGGGCCTGCCACAGCTGGGTTCCCAGCCACAGTGCCCGGTCCACCGCCTCCAGGCTGGCCTGGTACTGCTCGGCGTTGAACAGGCAGTCCGACATCGACAGATGGACCTGGATGTTGTCGGGATCCAGTTGCAGGGTTCGGCCGGCCGCGGTCGCCGCCTCGGCGGGGGTGGCGTGGTGGGCCAGCACGAAGGTGAGTTGCACCCAGGCCTCCGCCCAGTCCGGGTGGTCGGCCACCAGCGCCTGGCCGCGGAGACGGGCCCGATCGGCGTCCACCCCCTCCAGAGCCATCACCTCGTAGAGTCGGGCCAGCGGATTGTCGGGATCGTGGGCCAGCACCGGACCGATGTAGCGCAGTGCATTGGCGTCCTGGCCGAGATCGATGAGCTGCGCGGCGGTGCCCAGAGCGGCGTCGTCATCCATCTGATCTCCTCCCGGCAGGAACTGGGTCAGCTCCCATTGTGCCTGCAGTGCGGCTGGCGGATCCCGGGCGGCTGCCGGCAGTGCTCCCGGATCGCAGTGACCAGGCCTTTGCACTCCCTTGGGTCGAGTGCTAAAAATGACCTTGGCACTCGAACTACGAGAGTGCCATCGCAGTGGCCGGTGTTGCGAGCACCGGCGGCAGCGAACTCCTTCCGGTGATGAGATCACCAGATCGTCCGTCGCGGGCATCTCGGGAGGCCGCACATCGCGGGGTCGGAGGATCCCGCACATGCACATATATGCAGACCTGACGTCCAGGGCCCAACGGCCCGCAGGAGCGGAGGACTCCCCAACACATGGCTAAGCTCATCGAATTCAACATCGAGGCCCGCCGCGGGCTCGAGCGGGGTATGAACACCCTTGCCGACGCGGTGAAGGTCACCCTCGGCCCCAAGGGCCGCAATGTCGTCCTGGAGAAGTCCTGGGGCGCCCCCACCATCACCAATGACGGCGTCTCGATCGCCAAGGAGATCGAGCTCGCCGATCCTTACGAGAAGATCGGCGCCGAGCTCGTCAAGGAGGTCGCCAAGAAGACTGACGACGTCGCAGGCGATGGCACCACCACCGCCACCGTGCTGGCCCAGGCGATGGTCCGCGAGGGCCTTCGCAATGTCACCGCCGGCGCTAACCCGCTGAGCCTCAAGAAGGGCATCGAGACCGCCGTCGAGGCGATCACCGGCCGGCTCGCCGAGATGGCCATCGACATCGAGACCAAGGACCAGATCGCCGCCACCGCGTCGATCTCGGCCGCTGACACCACCGTCGGCGACGTCATCGCCGAGGCGATGGACAAGGTCGGCAAGGAAGGCGTCATCACCGTCGAGGAGTCCAACACCTTCGGGCTGGACCTCGAGCTCACCGAGGGCATGCGCTTCGACAAGGGCTACATCTCCCCGTACTTCGTCACCGACACCGAGCAGATGGAGGCCGTCCTGGACGACCCCTACATCCTCATCGTCAATTCGAAGATCTCCGGTCTGAAGGACCTGCTGCCTGTCCTGGAGAAGGTCATGCAGTCCAGCAAGCCGCTGCTGGTGATCGCCGAGGACGTCGAGGGTGAGGCCCTGGCCGGCCTGATCGTCAACAAGATCCGCGGCACCTTCAAGTCGGTGGCCGTCAAGGCCCCGGGCTTCGGAGACCGTCGCAAGGCCATGCTGGCCGACATCGCCATCCTCACCGGTGGCCAGGTCATCTCCGAGGAGGTCGGCCTGTCCCTGGACGCCGTCACCCTCGACCTGCTGGGCCGCGCCCGTTCGGTGCGGGTCACCAAGGATGAGACCACCATCGTCGACGGTGCCGGGGACTCCGAGCAGATCGCCGGCCGGGTCGCCCAGATCCGCACCGAGATCGAGAACTCCGACTCCGACTACGACCGCGAGAAGCTCCAGGAGCGTCTCGCCAAGCTGGCCGGCGGCGTCGCCGTCATCAAGGTCGGCGCGGCCACCGAGGTCGAGCTCAAGGAGCGCAAGCACCGCATCGAGGACGCCGTCCGCAATGCCAAGGCCGCTGTCGAGGAGGGCATCATCCCCGGCGGTGGTGTCGCCCTGATCCAGGCCTCCCAGGCTGCCGAGGTCTCCGGCCTCGAGGGTGACGAGGCGACCGGCGCGCAGATCGTCTTCGACGCCTGCACCGCCCCGCTCAAGCAGATCGCCGTCAATGCCGGCCTGGAGGGTGGCGTCGTGGCCGAGAAGGTCGCGAACCTGCCTGCCGGTCAGGGCCTCAACGCGGCCACCGGCGAGTACGTCGACATGGTCAAGGCCGGGATCATCGATCCCGCCAAGGTGACCCGCTCCGCCCTGCAGAACGCGGCCTCCATCGCGGCCCTGTTCCTCACCACCGAGGCGGTCATCGCCACCAAGCCCGAGCCCGCCAAGGCTCCCGCCGGTGCCGGTGATGACGGCATGGGTGGCATGGGTGGCATGGGCGGGATGATGTGATCCAGCCCTGCTGACCGGGCAGCCGACCCCCTCGCATCCCCTGTCGGGGTCGGGGAGTCGGGTGGCCGGTCTCAGGTCACAGCCCCAGGAGGCGGTCCCGTTTCGGGGCCGCCTCCTGACGCTGTCCGGAGGTTCTGAGTTCTGGCCCGGGCGGCGTCTCCCAGCTGTGGGCGATAAGCTGCCGGCGAATCCCGCAGTGCACCCTGAGCGAGTGCATGAGCAGCCAGCCTGTCACCCAACCTGTCATCCAGCCGAAGGAGCAGCCCCGCCATGGCCAGGACCCCCGATCAGTTCCCTCCCTTCGGACCGGGACGTCATCTGCTGAGCGTCCAGCAGCTCGACCGGGCCATGCTCGGACAGATCTTCGAGCTCGCCGAGGTGGTCGACCCGATCGCTGCCGGCACCGTGCGATGCACCGTGCTGGACGGGGCGGTACTGGGCAGTCTGTTCTTCGAGCCCTCCACCCGGACCCGGCTGAGCTTCGAGTCGGCCTTCCTGCGGCTGGGCGGCGAGGTCACCACCACCACCGGTTTCACCTTCTCCTCGATGGCCAAGGGGGAGTCGATCAGCGACACCTCGCGGGTGGTCTCCGGGTACTCCGATGTGATGGTGGTCCGCCATCCCGACGAGGGCTCGGTGGCCGAGTTCGCCCGCGCCTCGGTGGTGCCGGTGATCAACGCCGGCGACGGCACCGGGGAGCATCCCAGCCAGGCGCTGCTGGACCTCTACACCCTGCGCACCGAGCTCGGGAGGCGCGGCAAGTCGGTCGACGGTGCCACCATCGCCATCGTCGGTGACCTCAAGTACGGCCGGACCGTGCACTCCCTGATGAAGCTGCTGACGCTGTCGAGGGACATCACATTCCGGCTGTTCAGCCCGCCCAGCCTGGAGCTTCCGGTCGATATCGAGCGCTACGTCGTCGAGCGTGGTCATCGCATCGTCGAGGCCGATTCGGCCACCGAGGCGGTTGCCGGGGCGGATGCCGTCTACGCCACCCGGGTGCAGCGCGAGCGGATGACCGAGGAGGTGCTCACCAGCGCCAATGTCACCGGGAACCTGCTCAACCGGGCGATGCTGCACGAGGCCGACGCCGAGGAGATCATCATCATGCACCCGCTGCCGCGCGACTCCCGGATGGACTCCTTCGATCTGTCCACCGATGTCGACGAGCTGCCCGGCCTGTCGATCTTCCACCAGACCGACAACGGGCTGCGGATCCGGATGGCGATCTTCCTGGTGGCGATGGGATGTTCGGCCGATGCCGTGAAGGCGGCCACCAAGAACCAGAGCTGGGACGCCACCCTGGACTGGGACTGAGCTGAGGGTGTCGGCCGGGTTTGGACTGGGGCTGAGTTGAGGCTGTCGGATGGGCCTGGTGACCCATTCTCCCCATCTCCCCCTCCCCAACCTCGACGTTGATCCAGTTTCTCCTCGTTGATCCAGCTACAACGGGATCAACGAGGAGAAACTGGATCAACGCGGTTGTCTGGGCAGGGGAGCTGCGCCTGTCGGCAGGCAGGTCGGGCAGCGAGACCGGTCGCCCGGCCACGGGCCGGCAGACGACCGCTGCGCACCTGAGGCCGCCCAGACCTGCGCAGATCACTCCCCAGAGCGGGGTTTCTGCAGCGATCTCTGCAAGAAACCCCGTCTGGGGAGTGATCTGCGCAGCCGTCGGCGGATACCGGGGGTCGCGACTCTCGGCGGATACCGGGGGTCGCGACTCTCAGGCCAGGGTCCCCATCGGGTCCCAGGCCGGCAAGGCCAGCGGCTCCTCGGTCACGGCGGCCTTGAGATCCTCGGGCAGTGAGTCGATCCGAACCACGACCTCGAAGACGTAGTTGCTGAACCAGCTGTCGTCCATCGTGAAGTAGCCCTTGTCGCCGGGCTGATCCCCCCACGAGTTCTCCACCCGCCAGCGGCGCGGCAGGCCATCAGCGATGTCGACGCCGGTGAACAGCATGGCGTGGTTCATCGCCGACTCCCCGGAGACGACACGCTCCTCCTTGGTGGTCGACAGGTCCACCCCGAACAGCCCGGAGTAGTCGTGCAGGTCCCCGACCAGCAGGCCGGAGGTGCGGTCGGACTGCTGGGAGACGTCGGCACCGAACCAGACCGGGTCGCCGGCCACGATGGTGTCGGCGGCCAGCTTCTTGATGACGTCCATCGGCGCATTGATGTACCGGATGTCCCGCCCACCGACGACATTGCCCAGGTGCTCGACCGTCAGGGCCCGGCCCTTGGGGTGCTCGCTGCGAGGGTCGTCGACCAGGCAGACGTACTCCGACAGATCGATGCCGACGTGGCGCTGGTAGAACTCGGCAGGGGTGAGGGTGCCATCGGTGTGGTACTGCCCGTCGTCGTCCTGCCAACCGAACTCGAAGGTCGACGGCGGGTTGCCCAGGCTGATCACCAGGATCCGCCAGACATCGGCGAGCACACCCTCGCGGGCGGCGTCCAGGTCCTCGGGGCCGGCCCCGGAGGAGGCGAGCTCGCGCAGGTTCAGGGCGCTGCGGCGCAGCAGGGTCTGGAGCTGGGTGTCCATCCGGTGGGTGTTGGAGGAGGGCTGGGTCTCCGGCATCGCCTGCTTCGGGATGACGCCGTGCTTCTGGTAGATCGACACCGCCATGTCCCACTGGCCGCCATCACCCTCGACCTCGCGCAGCATGAACTGCACCAGGCGGGAGTCCAGCGACTCGGAGGCGGTGGCGATGATGTCGTTGAGGAAGAAGTTGGCGCGCTCGAACTTGTCCCAGAACATCGCGTAGTTCTGGGAGAACTCGAAGTCCTTGACGCCGAGGTTCTTGCGGGCGGTGGCGCGCAGCAGGTTGAGCGAGGAGAACAACCAGCAGCGTCCCGAGTGCATCTGGGCGGTGACCGCCCAGTTGTCCAGGCGGTTGGAGACGACCTTGGGGGTGCCGACGATCTTGGCTCGGTCCAGGGCCGACTCGTCGATCCCCGAGCGGGTCACGGCGTTGAGGGCCAACCTCAGGCTCGGGTCCAGATCGGCCTCGGCGACCTTGTCCAGGAGCTCCTGGCCGACGGTCCCGGCGGATGTGTGAGAAGTCGTGAGAGTGGTCATGGTCTCTGTTGTATCTCACCGACCCCAGAACTCCGAAAACAGTCCCCGCCGGTCGGATCCGGGACCCCTGGGCGCCCCGCGGGACCGCCCATGAGGTCGACCGGCAGGGTGCCGGTGATGGACCCCGATCGGTGCTGGCGGTGATGTCGTGGAAGGTGGGGGTCGCGGGTCACCGTGGCCCTGTCCTCGACCCGCAATAAGATCGAGCAATGAGCAATGACGATCACATCTCGGATGCCGCACGACTTCCCGGCGGACTCGATCCGGTGGATCCCAAGGATCTTCCGGCCGACGTCGCCTCCCCGGAGGCGCTGCCGCCCACCGGCCCGGCGGTGGTCGAGGCTGCGGTCAAGGCGATCGGCGGTGAGCCGGAGGTCGAGGGGATGGTCGACGCCGGGGCCAGGACCCGAGTCGACGTCCTGACCTGTCGCAACGCCCCGGTGCCGGGGTGGACGACGTGGTCCACCGTGACCCTGCACACCGAGCACAATCCACTGCCGATGGTCTCGGGCGAGACCGTCGAGATCCGTGCCGAGTTGATGACGGTCGGTCTGCCCGGCTCCGATGTGATGGGCAAGGTGCTGGGATCATGCGCCTTCGCGGTGCTGCAGGATCACTGGATGATGGCCCCCGGAGTGGTCTTCGGTGACGTCGTCTCCCTCTACGACCCGGACACCACCACCCCGCACCTGATGTGGGCGCACCCCTTCACCGCCACCGAGCTGGGTTCGGTGCCGATCGACGAGCAGCTCACCGTGCACTGGCTGGTGGGAATGCCGATCACCGAGGCCGAGCGCCGGTGGATGGAGTCCCACGACTACGACGCCTTCGCCAACCTGCTGGACGAGCACCAGGTCACCTACTCCGACCTGCGCCGCAAGTCGGTGGTCTGAGCCCACCGGTCCCGGACACAACAGTCCGCCGGTGCCGCACGGATCTGCGTGCGGCACCGGCGGACTATTCTGCAGGAGGCCTGCTGCGCCGGCCACCACCGGTGGTCGGCGGTCGGGACTACCTCACTCGGCGGCCGAGGGGTGGGTCATGTCGGCCGGAACCACCCACTTGTCGAAGTCCTCGGCGCTCATACCGCCGACCGTCAGGGCGGACTCTCGCAGCGAGATCCCCTTGTGGTGGGCGTTCTTGGCGATCTTGGAGGCCAGGTCGTAGCCGATGTGGCGGTTCAGGGCCGTCACCTGCATGAGGTTCTTGTCCAGATTCTCCTGAATCCTCGGCATATTCGGCTCGATGCCGTAGGCGCAGTGCTTGTCGAAGGACACGCAGGTGTCGGACAGCAGTCGGATCGACTCCAGGCAGGCGTGGGCCATCACGGGCTTGAACACGTTGAGCTGGAAGTTGCCCTGGGAACCGGCGAAACCGACGGTGGCGTCGTTGCCGAAGACCCGGGTGGCGACCATCGTCATGGCCTCGCACTGGGTCGGGTTGACCTTGCCGGGCATGATCGAGGAGCCGGGCTCGTTCTCGGGAATGAGCAGCTCGCCGATGCCGTTGCGGGGGCCCGAGGCGTACCAGCGCACGTCGTTGGCGATCTTCATCAGCGCATCGCCGAGCACCCGCAGGGATCCCGACACCTGCACCAGAGCGTCGTGGGCGCTCAGTGCGGCGAACAGGTTGGCCGCCTGGGTGAACTCCAGGCCGGTCTCCTCGGTGACGTGCTTGGCGACGGTGACGCCGAACTTCGGGTGGGCGTTGAGGCCGGTACCCACAGCGGTGCCGCCGATGGCCAGCTCGCGGGCCCGGGAGTCGGCGTAGTGGATGCCGTCCAGGGCGAAGTCGAGCTGGGCCACCCAGCCGGAGATGACCTGTCCCAGTCGGATCGGCGTGGCGTCCTGCAGGTGGGTGCGGCCGACCATCACGACGTCGTCGTACTGCTTGGCCTTGGCGTCCAGGGTGTTCCGCAGCTGCGTGACGGCCGGATAGAGCCGCTCATTGATCTGGGTGACGACGGCGATGTGCATCGCGGTCGGGAAGGTGTCATTGGAGGACTGACCGCGGTTGACGTGGTCATTGGGATGGACGGGGGTCTTGGAGCCCTTCTGGCCCCCGGCGATCTCGATGGCGCGGTTGGAGATCACCTCATTGGTGTTCATATTCGACTGGGTGCCCGAGCCGGTCTGGAAGACCACCAGCGGGAACTCCGCGTCGAGCTTGCCCGCGATGACCTCGTCGGCGGCGGCCACGATGAGGTCGGCGACGTCGCCGGGCAGCTCACCGAGCTCCTTGTTCGCCAGCGCGGCGGACTTCTTGAGGGTGCCCAGGGCACGGATCATGTCGCGGCCCCACACGAAGGTGTCGCGCCCGATCTCGAAGTTGTGGAGGGAACGCTCGGTCTGGGCCCCCCAGTAGTGATCGGCAGGCACCTCGATCGTGCCCATGCTGTCTTTCTCTTCACGCATCTCTGCCATGGGACTCAGCCTACTGAGGCTCCTCGGCGTCCGGTCGGCCGGGGACCGGCTCAGCGGTGCGGATCGGCGCCGGCCCCACTGGAGTGGGTCACGGTGGTCGGTTGGAGTGCGTTCTGCAGCAGACAGCTGCCCGACCCCAACAGGGATGACGCCGTCAGGCTGGAACCGAGCACGCTCGCCGAGGCCAGCGAGGTGCCGATGGCGCTGGATCCGCCGGAACCCGACCGGATCGCACTCGACGGGGTGGGTGCCGACGGTCGAGCAGGATGCGATCGTGCCGGGGCCGGTCGTGCGCTCCCCGACCGGCGGGGGGATCCCGGCAGAGCGAGGTCGTCCAGGCTGATGTCGGAGCCTGGCCGCATCCGCGAGACGGCGTCATCCAGGCTGATGTCGGAGCCTGGCCGCATCCGGGAGACGGCGTCATCCAGGTCGATCTCGCTGCCGGGTGCGGAGTAGCCGACGGTGGCCGATGCCGGCTGCTGGGTCGGTCTGCGGGGCGCCGGGGTTCGGGGGTCGGAGGCTCTCGCGACGACCCGCCGGGCTGCTGAGTTCTGGTGGCCGGAGTTCACAGATGCCGGCGCCGGGTAACCGGTGGGCTGGTAGCCCAGCGTCTGGTAGGGCTGGACCACCATCGGCGGCGCCTGGGTGAAGGGCTGCGTGGTGTGCTGGGGACCCCCGAGGCTCTGCTGCTGGTAGCCCTGCTGGTGCTGCTCCTGGCTGATGCGGGCCGAGAGTCGCCGTGTTCTGGCAGCTGTTCCAGTGGCGAGGATCGCTGGTAGCAGGAGCAGGCCGCAGAGGATGACCCAGATCACCGTGCCGCCACCGTTGCGGACCATGATCGTGATCGCGATCAGTGCGATCAGGAGGACGCCCACAGTGTTGCGACGGCGTCCGGGTGTATTGGCTGCCATGCACAGATTCTACCGGCTGTCGGCGGCCTGCCGGTGCGGGTGGGGGGATGCACAGGTCGTGGCGGTGCGCCGACTCACGAGCTAGTGGCCGGATGGGGCTCCTGGGCGCAGTATCCGAACAGCCCTCCAGCGGGCCCAACTGCGCAGTACCAGCCACCGGGCCGCCCAGGTGAGGGCGACACCGACGGCGGTGGCCGCGATCATCACCGGCGGAGCCTTGACCAGTTCGAGGGCGAAGGCCGCCGCGAACAGTGGGGCCCGCTGGGTGACGGCCAGCAGGCAGGCGGCCCCGACCACCGCCAGCACCGCGATCTCCGAGGGGCTGCGATGACCGGAGAGCAGGCCGACCGCGGCCCCCAGGCAGGCGCCCAGTGCCAGTGCGGGGGTCAGCAGACCGCCATTGGCGCCCAGTCTGAGGGCGATGTGAGTGGCCACCCATTTGGCCACTCCCATCAGCAGGACGCCGCCGAGCACCACCCCACCGGCCAGCACCCCGGTCGGCACGCCCGGCGGGGTGAGCACCGTCTGGACGACGATCTGGCCATTGCCGGGAACCTGGGGGATGGCCACGGCGATGGCGGTGACCAGGGCCGAACCGAGCGGCACCGCCCACCACACCCGCTCGGCCGGGGGAGTGCGGGACTTGGCAGCGTCATTGGTCCATCCGAAGGCGGCACCGACCACCAGGGCGATCACCGCGACCGCCACCAGCCACCCTGCCAGCCGGCCCAGCATCGGCGCCGACAGGGTGAGGCTGGGCAGCCGGTAGATCGGATGGTTGTGGTTGAACAACCAGGCCGTCATGGTCGCCAGCACCGAGACGCCGGCGGCCGCCAGCACCTCCAGCCAACCCCGCCTGGTCTTGAGGTCCGGCTTGAGGATCAGCTCCAAGGCGTAGAACATTCCCGCCGCCGGGACGTCGTAGACCGCCGACAGACCTGCGGCCGAGGCCGTCGCGATGACAGTTCGGCGTCCCTCCGGTCCCAGCTTGATCCGGTCGGAGATCGTCTGGCCGAGGAAACCGGCGACCTGACGAGGTGCGGTCTCGCGGCCCAGCGAGGTGCCCGAGCCGACCACGATGAGCTGGGCGAGGGCGTCGATCAGGGTGGCGGGGGTGAGCCGGGTGGTGGAGCCGACCCTGACCGCCTGGTTCACCGAGGCGATCGGGCCGCGGCGCCGCAGCCGCCACCAGATCAGGCCCGCGATGACACCACCGATGAGAGGTGCGCTGAGGCGCCGCCACAGGGGGACGCCAGCGACCCCGGTGGGGTCGACGAAGTAGTGGTCGCCCATCGCCAGGGTCTCGATGCCGACGTTGGTGAGGCTGAGCAGGCCTCCCGCGAGACCGGCCAGCAGACCGGCGAGCAGCACCGCGACAACAATGCGAAGGGCACGGGACACGCCTCAGACCGTACCGGTTACGGACTCGGCCCCCGAATGCGTGTCGGCAGACGGGAACTGCGCTGTGAGCATCGCGGGGTCTGCCACCTCATCGAGCGATTCCCGGCTCCGCCGGTTCGGGCTCACGCCGGTGAGGCCTCACCGTGCGTGTGCGATCATGACGGGGTACCCTGCTGCGATCCGCCAGGTATCGGGTGTGAACATCGGGTGTGAATCAGGTGGAGTTCGCGATCAGCGGGAGTGAGTGTGACACAGCGGGGGACGGGATCGCGACGGCGGTCGGGCGGCATCATCCCGATGGTTGTGGCCACTGTGCTGTCGGCACTGATGGTGACCGGTTGCAGCTCCTCGACCCCCGACGTCTCCCCCTCGCCCAGTCCGTCGCCCTCGGTGACAGCGGAGGGCCCCTGGAAGGACGCCGCGTGGGCGGTCCCCGTGGTGAGCACCGGTACCCGCCTCGGTGAGGTCTCCGACAAGCGGATCCGCATCATCGTCTACCAGGTCGCCACTGCGAAGGCGCCCACCGACTCGGAGATGGTGGATGTCTCCGATGGTCAGCCGCTGATCGCCAAGGGTGACCCGATCGTGCTGCTGAGATATGTCGTCACGAATATCTCGAAGGACCCGATCAATCTGGGGATCGGCACGGTCTCACTGACCACCAGCTACCCCGACTGGTCGTGGAACCAGGGGTTGGTCGGCGTCCGGGCCCCGGAACTGATGGCCCGGCACAAGCTGTTCACCACCCCGTTCAAGGACGGCACCGCCCGGCCGCCCTATGTGCTTGGCCCCGGTGAGTCCTTCATGATCGGTCAGAACGTCGCATATGAGAAGGCCGAGCTGCTGCAGATCACCGCCGCAGTGGTGGTCAGCGACAACTCGGGCAGCGAGGATGCCAGCCTGTCGTGGACCCTCAAGGGTTCAGTTCACCTGCTCTGACACTGTCCACAATTGTCCACCGGGGTGTGGACAACTCGGCATTTCTCTGTGGACAACCCGACCGGGGGTGTGGACTTCACCACATCGACGGGAGTTGTCCACAGATTTGGCGACGATTGCTTGAGTCGGGTGGGGGCCTGAGTTTACCTTTCTGCGCATGTCGACAGGCACCACGCAGCGCCACTCCGCGGGTCGCGGTGATGCTGGCGGCCGCCCCGCCGCGGGGAGCCGGAGGGGCTCCGCCCGGCCGGCTGGTTCGACCTCCGGATCGGCCCGGAACCAGCCACAGCAGCCGTCGACGCTGAGCGGCCGCCCCGATCTCCGGCCGCTGCCGAACCGGCGCTCCCCGATGCTCATCGTCGCCGGGGTGTTGTGCGCGGTACTGGGGGCCCTCGGCGGGGCCTTCGCCTGGACCCAGGCAAGTCGGGCCGAGTCGGTGCTGGTGATGACCAGGGATGTGGCCCGCGGTGAGCAGATCCGCCACGGCGACCTCGGCGTCGTCTCGATCTCGGTCGGTGACCAGGTCGAGACGCTGCCCGCCTCCCAGCTCGACCAACTGATCGGCCACTCGGCGTTGGTCGACCTGCCTCGCGGTGCTCTGCCGGGAGCCCGAGCGGTCGGGGACCTGCCGGTGCCCGCCGGGACTGCCCAGCTGGGCCTCAAACTGCCCGGCGGACGGGTGCCCGCCTCCTCGATGCCGGCCGGGACCCGGATCAGTGTCGTGGAGGTGGCCGATGCCGATGCGCAGGGGGCGGCGAGCGGGATCCCGCGAACCTTCGAGGCGACCGTCTCGCAGGGCCCGGTGCGTGCCGAGGACCGCACCAGCTGGTTGCTCGATGTCCAGGTCAAACAGGCCGACGCCGCCGTCATCGCCGACCTGGCGGCGCGTGACCGGGTCGCCGTGATCGTCAGGGGGCCGTGATGGCCATCCTGCTGTTGTGCAGTGCTGCCGGGGCCCCCGGGGTCACCTCCACCGCTCTGGGACTGGCTCTGTGGTGGCCGCGCGAGGTGGTTCTGGTGGACGCCGATCCGCACCCCAACCACGCTGTGGAGGCCGGCTACCTGGGTGGTCGCGGGCGCACCGGGGCAGGTCTGGCGGAGCTGGCCCGGTGCCATCGCCAGGGTGGTGAACTCACCTCGGCGCTGTGGTCAGAGCTCATCGCGCTGCCGCATCCAGATGGGGCCGAGGAGCCCCTGGTCCACTATCTGGCCGGCTTCGGCCATCCCGCCCAGCCGGCCCTCTTCCAGAGGATCTGGCCGGATCTGGCCGCATCCTTGGCCGAACTGGGCCGGGCCGGCGTCGATGTCATCGTCGACCTCGGCCGGGTGTCCTCCCCCGGCGCCGGTTCGGGCCCGGCCGGCGGGATCCCGGCCGAACTGGCTGCCCGGGCCTCGGTGCTGGGGGTCGTGTCACGGACCGGGCTGCGGCCGCTGGCCGGCCTGAGCCTGCACCGTGAACAGCTGGACACCATCGCGAAGGCCTCCACCGCCTCGGTGGGGCTGATCCTGGTCGGGGCGGGTCAGCCCTACTCGGCCGGTGAGATCCAGGCCGAGTTCGGTCTACAGGTGCTGGCCGAGGTGGTCGCCGATCCGCGGGCCGCGGCGGTGCTGTCGGACGGGGTCGGGGTGGTGTCGGGATCGATCCCGCACCGGTGGCGCCGGGGCCGCTATGTCTCGTCATTGCGCCACGCCGCCGGCTCCTTGCACAAGCAGCTGGCTCAGCATGCCGGGATCGCCGAACACGATGTGATCGCCCTGTCCGCCGATGACGTCGATGCGCAGCCGGGGGGCGAGGACCTCCCCCCGGAGATCTCTGCGCCGGTGGGAGAGGGGACGAGGCCATGAACCTGCCACGCCGTCCTGCGGCCGGCCCCGCCGGCCCCGCCAGCCCATCGGGCCCCGCCAGCACGTCCGACCCCGCCATCCAGTCCAACCCGGTCGGCGGTGCCGGGCCGCCCCTGTCGGAGGTGCTCGCCCGGGTGGCCGCGATCCCTGAGTCCACTCCGGTCCCGGCCCGGCCAGCTGGCAGGATCGGCGTCTCCGGCTTCTGCGCCCCGCCCTCCTTCGGGGTGTCCTCGGATCCGGTGATGCCAGCACCGGGGCCGTCGGGCCCGCCGCGGAATGGCCGGCCAGCCGCTCTGGCCGCGGGCGCGGCAATCACTGGCGTGCCGGGCTGGAGGGCGCAACGTCCGCTGCTGCCAGGAGCCACGGGCCGGTTCTCCGGCCCAGGCGACCCGGGCCCGGTGGACTGGGGTCTGGTGGTCCGGCTGCGCCGTGAGGCCAGCGAGCGGATCAGCCGGGAGCGGGTCAACCATCGGGAGCTGCACGGCGTCGACCTGGAGTCCGAGGACCTGCGGATGCTCGGCGAGTCGGTGATCCGGCAGGTGGTGCACTCCCACGCAGAACGGCTGGCCGCCACCGGCGAGGCGCTGTGGTCCCTCGACATCGAGTCCCACCACGTCCAGGTGGTCAGCGACGCGATCTTCGGATACGGCAGGCTCCAGCCGCTGTTCGAGATTCCGGATGCGGAGAACATCGAGATCAACGGCTGTGACCGGGTACTGGTGCAGTTCCCCGACGGGCACCGCGAGGAGCGACCTCCGGTGGCCGACTCCGACCAGGAACTGGTGGAGGCGATTCGATTCCTCGGGGAGTCGGCCAGTCCGCCGCGGCCTTTCGACGACGCCCACCCGACCATGACGGTGGGAGATTCTCAAAACCCTCTTAGCTAGGGGATGCAGGGGTCGAAGAGATGGTGCTTCCCCCGGCACTCAATTGGATTTCCCCTGAGGTCCGCACGGCCTGATGCGAAAGAGCTTGTGAGGTAGCGAATGAGGGTGAGTCCTGAAGGAAGTCCAGCAACGACTGGAGGGCAGGCTCTGGGAGGGGAGAAGCCGCTGTCGAGCGCCAGAGCGATGCTTTCCCGGAGTTCGGGTGTGAGCTGTTCCGAGTCGCTGATGTCGACTTCGGCTAGGGCAGCCCGGAGCTGGACGGCGTAGGTTTCAGCTGCTGCGGCCTGGGCGAGGTACCCCTTCAGCTCGTCGCTGGTGATGGTGGGTCGCTCAGTGTCCGGTTCAGGTACGTCGACGCTGCGACTGACTTCAACTAGCTCCGTTGGGTCGCTTTGGTGCCGTCGAAATCTGCGGTGCTCCCAGACAAGGCGTGACTTGGCCCTGACGTGACTGATCGCACGCTCGGTCAGTTCGTCGCCGTTCTCCTGCCAGAACTGGTCGAACGCATCCATGACACCTTGAAGGCCCGCTTCGAATATCAATGCCGGAATGGAGGGCCTCTCGGAGCTGTCGTCTACATCCATGTCGTCCGCGACTGCGTAGCCCGGGAGGTCACTGTAGGAGGCAGGGCGTGACTCGGTGGGGCCGAGAACCGCGTTGGTGAGGTCATCACGCAACAGGTCCCGGTCAGCTCCAGGTGTGCCGCGAGATCGGGACAGGTGCGTGCCTCTTGGCACCCGGACCCAGCGAAGCTCCTCATCATCATCCATGACCGACAACGTAGGGCCGCGCAGTGCCGACAGTGGTTCTGTTCTCTGAAGCCCAGCAGGTTGTCAGTCCTCACTCGTAGGCTTCCGGCATGCTCCCCCTTGAAGACATCCGGAACTTGCCCCTCCCTGACTTGGCCATGAAGTTGCTGGCCACCCTCCGGCGTGAGCAGGTCAACTTCAACAACCTGGTTCAGGGCTTCCGCAACCAAGGTGGCTATGGCGCCCCTCAGCCACCAGACCTGGACGCGTTGTTGGAGCGCCTGTCAGATGCGTGGGCTTGGCTCGAAGCACATGCTCTGATCGGCCCGTCCTCATCCAATCCGGGCGGGAAGTCTTGGCAGCGGCTCACAGCATTGGGGGAAGAAGCAGCACAAGACCCAGCTGCTGCTGCGAAAGTGTGGGCCGGGGAACGCTTGGCGGGAGAACTTCATCCGGCGCTGTCATCAGCCAAGACCAACTTCGCTCTGGGTGATTATGAGACCGCTTCCTTCGCGGCAATGAAAGCCGTAGAAGTTGAGGTGCGGCGGGTCGCTGAGCAGGCCAACGAACTCTTGGGCGTCGCTCTCATGCGCAAGGCGTTCAGCCCAAAGGGTGGGGTGCTGGTCGACGCCGACGCTGAAGGAGGAGAACAGCAGGCTATGGCCGACCTGTTCGCTGGTGCCATCGGCGCATACAAGAACCCAGCCAGTCACCGGACAGTCCGGTTTGAGGACCCCATGGAGGCCGCAGAGGTGATCCAGCTAGCGGACCTGCTGCTACGAATCGTCGGTAGGGCCGAACGACGCCGGAACTCGCAGGCAGTTAGCTAGGCGCTCCACGTCTGGCAGCTGTAGCCGCCTTCTTTGGTCACCAAGACCACATGGACTTCCGCTGACCCTGGGCTTCGCTGGGTCTGACCTAGCAGCTCGCGATAGCGGGGAGTATCAGGCAGGACGACGAGTGATTCCCATGAAGGCTGGGCGTCGCGCAGGATCAGCGCGGCGTGGATCGCTTTGCCGAAAGAAATCTTCGCCTGACCGTTGGGCTTGGCCCGCTTCTTCTCACCAACCCGCTTAGGGTCCGCGTAGCCCTCCAGCGGAAAGCCCTTCACCTCTCCGCCCAGGCGCCGTTCGCCCTTGTGGGCAATCACGTCGACCCCATGCTCGCGGGAGGCTGTATTCGCTAGGCGATCAATCTGCCACCCGTGGAGCATGAGGAGTTCTGCGAACACATCCTGGACGGCGCCCTCCCACGGCCATTCTTCCAAATTAGCCCAAGTCATAGTGGTTCAGGGATCGCCGGATTGCGGGCTTGAGAATGGATTGGACGAGGTCCTCTCCCTCTAGCTTTGGAGGCTGGGGGGTGATTGCGGTGGCCATGAACGCCCCAACGGCTGTCCGGTCCCAGCCTCGCTGGGGCGCACTCCCTGACGATTCGGAATCTCCTGCGAGGTCCATTAACTCCCTGGCCTCCAGCCTGCGGCTCCAGGCCACGACGGTGAGGTGCATCTCATCCCGCCAGCCCTGACCCCCTAGCTCTCGATTGGCCGATACTGGGCGCGTGGACACAGAGACCTCGCGTCCCAACGCGTGTGTTCGATGGACCCGCGGGTCCTCTGTACTGCAAAGATCGTCAGCGGCTTCCTGCATCCGGTCCCAGATCGCCTGTTCGTCGGTTGGTGCGATGAGGAATGGGTCCCCGGGATCGAAGTGGTCCACATTGGTTCCTGCTTGCGTGACCCAGGACCACGCCATCGACCATGAGGGGTTGGGGGTGAAGCGCTTGGACCAAGATTCCAGTCCGGTCAGCTTAGGCAGTTGCCTCGTGATGGGTCGAGGATTTCCGATGGGGCCTCGCTCGCCACGTCCACGGGCTTCGATGCCGTGCCAACCACTTGGCGTCTGGATCAGGAAGTCAGGCCTGCTGCCGCTCCCGGCATAGAGAGGGAAGCCACGCGGCAAACGATCGGCGTCCCAAAGGGCATGAAAGGGAGTCCACCCGTAGCTGGCGGCTGACTCTATGGAGATGCAAAGCCCCAATGACTCCGTAAGGAATCTAGACATATGGGCCGGGCACGACATGGCGGAAGGTGCCCAGCTGAGAGGGTAGCCACCGTGCCAGTTCGTGTACTCCATAAGAAGTGCGCACTCGGAGAGCACTGTGATGAGATTAGCGGGGCCGTGCGGTCGAGTCACGCAGAAAGCAGAAATGAATGGCCACAGTGCAGGCTGAATTTGCCACGTTGTTTGAGAGCTGAGGAACCATGCCCCCGTGGGAATCTGGGGGTTTTGGCTAGTGGTGCACGAGTAGTTCTTGATTGCTGCGTGGGCCATTCGTTCTCTCTCTCTGGATGGTGGTTTCGGGGCTTGTCTATCAAGACTGACGATAAGGATGGCCAATTGCTCTCACGGGTGAGTGGAATTCGCGTTCGATTTCCGAGTCAGGTGGAATTGTCAACTCTCATGGGTGTCGAGGATCATCTGACTATTGCACAGGGACGAACGACGGTGTATCAGTTTCGCTGAGCGAGTCGGGTTGGGAGTGTCTCGGGTGCAGTGGGCCTCCAAGAAGGCTTAAGTAGGTGATGGCGGCACTCGCGGGTCACCGCCTTGCCAATGGCGTGTCACACGCCAGACTACGGAACATGGATCGTGAGCTGAATCCAAACCAGCTAGAGGTACTCCGTTGGGCAGTGAGCGCCCACAGTGAGCCTCCGCCCCCAGGCAACTGGAAGGCCAGCGCCGTCGCCTTGAAGAACCGGGGCTTGGTCACCATCAGCCGCAAGGGCGGGCAGTACCGAGTGACGCCCACCGAGGCGGGACGATACTTCTGCGAGCACGGGACCCTGCCGCCGGCACCGGCCAAGGCTCCCGCGCCGAAGCTTTCCAAGGCCACGTCTCGTCTAGCGCAGACCAGCGAGCCAGTGCAGGAGCCTGCGTAGGTGGAGCCGCCTCCCAAGCCCGATGTCGCAGCCGCAGAGACCACGACCGCAGAGCCCGAGCTGGTCTCCTTGGAGGACAGACTAGGCCCGAGGCTCCACCCTGCGGTGCGCTCCCTCTGGAGGCACCCAGCAGCGCTCCCCGAGGACCCAGCGGTCAGAGAGCGCCCCATCTTGGCTGCCCACGAGCTGGTGCTGGCCGCCAAGGAGGCAGGACTGAAGATCGAGGGTCACACCCAGCCACGCAAGCGCTCCCACGCCTACGGCATCTACCTGGGCGAGCTGCTGGTCACCTTGGATGCTGGATACTCACCAGTGCGGGTGAAGATCGGGGAGGCGATGAAGCGCGTCCCTCATGAACTGACGCCAGAGGAGCAGGCCAAGAAGCGGCGCAACGAGTACGTCTGGGCGCCCACCTATGACCATGTGGGCACTGGCGTCTCCTGCTTCCGGGTCTACACCGATAAGCCCAAAGGCGGCGGGACGAGATATGCCGAGACGAAGAGCAGGACGCTGGCGAGCTTCGTCCCGGTGATCATTCAGGCTGTCCAGCGGGCCAGTGAGGCGAAGCGAGAGCGCGAAGAACAGCAGCGGCGCTGGCAGGAACAGCGGCGACTGGAAGAGATCGCCCGCCGCGAGCTGGCCGAGCGGCGCTCCCGCTACGAGAAGTGGGAAGCCTCCCTCACAAGCCAAGTCGACGCATGGAAACGCTCCGAAGAGGTGCGGGCCTACCTCGATGCGTTGGAGCAGCAGCACGGCGAGCCCGAGGCAGCCGCCTTCATTGCCTGGGCACGAGAACACCTGGCGACGCTCGACCCAGCACTAACCATGGCACTGCCCTCGGGGGAGGTCCCGGAACTCAGCCATGCCGAGCGTCGGAGGCTTGGACGGCCCCAGGAGCAGCGCTGGCCGAGATGGTGAGGGTCTGTCGTCAGGCCTTGCTGGCAGAGAGCTTGGGGCGCGCGTCAACGAAGATCGGGACGATCTGGGTCTTGCCTCCCTTGGTGATGGCGGTACACACGTCCCGGACCAGTCCTAGGCGCTCGTCCGTGAAGTCCTTGTCCGCGTAGCCGATGCAGAGGTAGATGCCGAAGGGGGCCTTCTCGCCCTTCAAGTACACAGGGAGCTGTGTCTCTGCCCCGTGTACGAACTGGCCGCTGGAGATGTGCTTGACCTCCAAGAGCCCGCGCATCTGCCAGCCACGGCTGAACTTGAAGTCGACTGGCCCTCGTCCACAGTCGGCCTCCCGAGAGAGATCGACGTTGCGAGCGCGACAGTGCTCGATCCAGGTACTGCGGGCGATCACCTGGGCGATGTTCTCAGGACGGTGCTTGGTGCAGCCGTCGTTCCAGAGGGCCCGCCAGAGTCCGTTGTCTTCGACAGCCCCCTTGAAGGACTCGGCGAGGGCGAGGAGCCAGCCCTCGAAGTCACCCTGAGTCTCAGGGGCCTCTGGCACGAAGGAAGCCCTAGCAATCTCGCGTCCAGCTTCTTCCCAGCGAACGATGCCCCTGGGGTCCTGCGAGACGTCGTAGGGACTTACTTCGGCGGCAGCCTGGGCGACGTAGCGCTCCAGCATGCCAATGTCTCGATGAGCCAGTTCTCGGCCTCGCTGAGCCTTGTCGCTCCGACTCAGCGACTTCGCGAGGTCGTAGTTCAGCTCCCATCGCAACGACTGTGCTTCGTTGGCCTCCGCCCAGTTCCAGAAGCCTTCGGCGGTGACGCGGGGGATGTCCTTCAGGAACCGCTCGGGAGTCAGGATGACGCCGCCCTTGAACGTCGGGCTGGCGGGTAGCGCAGTCTTGGCTGAAGACCACCGACAGCTCTTCCCGGTCCAGCGTGCATTGGGAACGGTGAACTCCGTCATCGGGACCCCCAAGTTGTTGCAGATGCCCTGGGTGTAGGTGATGAAGCGCTCCTTGAGGATGTTGCAGACCATATCGCTGATGCGGTCCACCCCCATCCCTGGCACGAGGACGGCCAGCTTGGCGAGGAGTCGTTCGTCGGAACCTCTCCCGTGAAGGCGGAAGAACTCCAGGCCTTCACACATGTCACGGGCGAGATCCGGCCCTATGCCTGAGCCCACGGGGTGGCCCATGGACAGCCCGAGGGCAAACTCTTTTGGCTCGGGGAAGAGGAGGAAGCGTTCTGCCTTCTCCCAGTGCATGGAGCGTTTGTCGCCTTCTGCGAGGGCGAGCATGTCCAGGGTGGCATCGAAGAACGCGATCAGCTCCTCATGGGCTGGTGCCCACTCGACACTCTCGTCCTCGAAGATCAAGAAGGGGTCGACGTAGAGCGGAGAGTCCATCTCGACGTTGGCGTCGAACCAATCCTCCGAGCTGTCTCGGGTGATCTGGTGCTGCTCGCTGAAGCGCATGTCCTGGCTGCGTCCCTTCTCGGGTGCGTTGGTCTTTGGCTCAATTGACCCATATATGACTGACACTTTCTGGAGAGCATGAAGATCGTGCTGCTCTAGGCTCTGGGGAATGAACCCCGAAGGCGTCCTGCTGACCATTGGGAGCAATCCGCCCCTCGGCACCAGCGGTCAGCGAACCATGGGTCGAATCGCCTTGGCCGCTGAGGTTCTGGGCTACTCGGAGGTGCGTCTTGCGAACCTCTTCGCCCTTCCGACCTACCGCACGGGAGACCTGAGCACTGTGGGCGCTACGGCGGATGGCTGGCTACAGGCTCGCCCCTTGCTGCAAGAGGGGCTCACTTCGGCAGGCGCCGTGCTCTTGGCTCATGGCAAGCAAGCGCCCAGCGGATCGGCGCGGCAGCACTTCCGAGATCAAGTCGCGTGGATGGACGAGCAGATCGCACTGGCAGGGCTCCCCGTCTGGTGGGTAGGTGGTGAAGCTCGCCATCCTTCTCGCTGGCAGCGCCACACCCACCGGACATATCCGAGTTTGACTTTTGAAGAAGCCCTTCCACTAGTGCTGGAACAACGCTCGTAAGAGTGCAGCGTTCACCTTAAGGTCCGGCTGTACCTCAATCGGAGTTGATTGGAGCCGCAGGAAAGTTCTTGTGAGCTTGCTGACAGGCATTTTCGAGTTCAGCGCTTCGCTCCAATGCCGTGGCAAGGTTCTCCTCGTCAAGCCCTAGCTCGCTGAGGATGTTCAGCAAGACCACTGCCCTTGTAACGCTGGCCACAGCGTGCAGACGGAGTAAGTCGCTCTGGGTCTGCCCAGCGTGACTGAGGTCGTTTCGAGCGGCGGCTGCCGCCTTCACCCACGCTTCAACATCGGGAAGGATCAGAGGGCGCACGGTGGACGGAAGCCGATCAGCAAGGCTGCGCAGGCGTTGCTTCAGAGAGAATCCCCCCGGCACCATGCTGCACAGCCATTTCCAGTCCGCGTCCGGCAGCACTGCTCTGGCGGGTTCGAGGCGGGTGATTTTGTCGGTTCGTGTTTCCTTGGGTTCTTCACCCAGCCCCTTGTGGAAGGATTCTGCTGCGGTCACGGCCATTGTGACGCGGTTCTCGACATAGCCCCCAGGGGCACTGGGCGCGAGAAGAATATTGCAGGGCGTGCGGAACTGAGTTCGCACCTTCTCCCATCGCGGGATGAGGTCCTCGAACTGTTGGTCCGCAAGAGTGAACACCATTCGATAGGGGTCGGAGACGAGGGCTTCAGGATCGCTAGTCTCAGCCACCCGCAGGTAGACATCTACCCCTGCCGGTTGGTTGAAGATATCGAGCGGTGCGTCAGGATCGGGTGGCGGCAGGTAGAGACGCAGCCATTGCACGGCGCAGCCTCGTCCAACGCCGAGCGAAACCAAATCCTTGAGAGCCCAGACACTTTCGAGGAGCATATCCAGGCTTTGGACTTGAAGGGCCTTGACCGACATGACGGGGCGGTCTTCCGTGCGCCCACGTGCACCTCCGGCGAGGACATCCAGGTGGGGAAGTCGCAGGGTGTGCGACAGGGTGACGGAGGCATCGGTGAACTGGGCGGTCAACGGCTCCACTGGGGCGATAGAGACCGTTCCGGCACCCGTCAAAGATCCCTCCTTGTCCGCGCAAAGGGTGGCTGTTGCCGCGCTCTGAGCACACCATCGCCACAAGTCGGAGATACCAAATACGACCTTCTCGAAGAGAAGATCGTCACGCTTTGGGGCGTGCACTCCGACGAGTAGGGCATTGGCAGTGATTGTCTGCTCCGAGGGCCCGTCGAAGAAGCCCAGTCCATAGGAGATACTTCCCGTTGCGAACGCGTCGAAGAGCGTCAGGTTTAGCCCTTGAGCGCTCCCATGGATCACGGGAAAAGTCTCGCGGGAGGCCAAGACGGTGATGATCTCATCGCTCTCGCGGCGGGTAACTCGGTCATCGAAGCCCCCCACCAAGGAAAGAGTGAGGCCTTCCCCCGGGTCATAGTCGAGAAACCCCGCGAACTTCATCTCGGGCGACTCAGGGAGCCACCATGAGCCCTTCCAGCTGCGGTGCTCATGCAGGTATGGGTAGTCGGCCACGGCTTGTCTCAGTAGTCGCTGGCCAGGTCGGCCTCGTACAAGGCCTTCGCGTCCGTGGCATCCCGCACAGCGTTGCGCACGTTCGCCTTGGTCAGGTCGAGCACGCGAAGCTTGCCACCCGTTTCGGCGACCGACTCAATTCGCCGGAACTCCGATCCGTACTGCTCAGCAAAGTCCGCTAGGCCGCGCAGCTTCGGAAGAGCATCCGAAAGATGATGTCCGTGAGGGTCCACCAGATCAGCGACAACCGTCCCGTCATGCTGCGTTGCGAAGAAGATGAAGTCCGGGCGCAGCGCCTTCCACTCGCCAGTGCCATCCTTGTAGGCGATGGCGAGGGACTCTTTCGTGGCCCGAGACGGGTTCCGATACCAGCCCACGAACCCTGACTGGTTCGCTTCGGACGCCAGTACCTGCTGCTCCCAACCGTTCAGGTCAACCGGGATTGTGCCGTCCTCAGCTGCCATCAGGTGAAGGCGAT
Source organism: Acidipropionibacterium thoenii DSM 20276 (assembly GCF_000423445.1). Classification (GTDB taxonomy): domain Bacteria; phylum Actinomycetota; class Actinomycetes; order Propionibacteriales; family Propionibacteriaceae; genus Acidipropionibacterium; species Acidipropionibacterium thoenii. The sequence continues at coordinate 182,946 of NZ_AUHZ01000005.1, forward strand.
AGGTCGGAAGCTCCCGCTCCGCACCATCTGGCTCGCGGACCTGGCGGTCTGCCTGGGCCACCTTGGGAGCGGTGAGAGCGATCCGTTCGGGCTGGGTAGACATGCCTTCGATGCGGTCGTAATCGGCCTGGCGGTCATCGGGCAGGGCTTTGCGTGCCACGCGGGTGTCGTTGAGCCACCGCCGCACGAGAGCATCAGCTTCGTGTTCGACGTCGGTGATGATGCTGGGCACACGCCCGAGGGAGGCCGTGACGATCTCCGCCTCGCGAAGGTCACCGTCCTCATCCTGGGACACCAGATGAGCCACATAGGCTCCCGCCAGCGCCTTGGACAGCAGCCGCCCGGCCCCTTGGTAGGCGTCCTCAATGGCGCGGTCATCAGCATCAATGGTGAAGGGCGAATAGCGGAACCCTTCCTTGCCCAGCCGACCCCGGGCTTCTTCAGCGGAGACCGTCAACACGTCCTGCCGGGCCTGGTCCACCTGGGCCTTGTACTGCACCGCCCGTCCGTCCAGCACAGCGCACAGGTGCGCTTCCGCCTGCGCCACAGCGTTCTCGATCAGCCCATCCTTCGACAGGGCTACAGCGAGGGCGTCGAGACGCTTGATGGGCTTTACGTGTGTCTTCGGCACCGTGAGCGACGGGATGGACTCCAGGACACTCCACACGCCCTCTGGCACCTCAGGATTGGGGACGAGCTGCACGGGGTCGAACAGCACGCGGCGAGACTTCTCATCCGGGTCCGTGCTGGTGTCATCAGGGTCGAGAGCCGTCTTGCCCTTCATCAGCATCTGCGCGATGGCAGTGGCGGTCTTCCGGTCGAAATTCGGCAACACACAGTCAACGGAGTTCAGCACCTCGTTGCCGGGGATACGCCGGGCCAGCGGCGTGCGGAGCATGCGGCCCAGCAGCTGGTGGATGTAGGTCGGATCGTTGCGGGTGCGGAACGACACCAGCACTTCGGCTCTCGGGCAGTCCCAGCCGGTAGAGACGGCTTCCATCGCCAGCAAAACACGCACATGCGTGGCGTCCTGCACTCGCTGGGGCTCGATGTATGGGACTGGCTGCTGACCCACCAGCAGATCAGTGTGCGTGCCGAAGACGTGGGCGATGGCGTCGTAGTCCAGTTCGGGCCATTCCTCGTAGATGACGTCCAGGATGCGTGCCAGTTCAGCTTCGGTCGGCTTGTCTTCGACCTGCACCACGAGAAGCGGCACCACGCGGTCGCTCTCCTCCTGCTGGTCCGCGTACGCGGACCACGCATCGGTGGACTCTTTGACCTTGGAGATGGCCTTGCGGAGGAGAGTGGTGTCGACCGCACCCGTTTCGGTGGGGATGGTCAGCACGATGTCGTCCTTGAGGAGGCCCGACTGCTGCACCAAGGTGGCGTCTACCTCCACGCACGGCAGCGCATCCCGGTTGGGAATCTGCTCCATCGCCTTGGTGAAGCGCTCGACAGTCGCCGAGATGCCGAACACGATGGGCATGGGAGGCGCACCGTTGGTGCCGTTGATCAGCTTCTGCACGATGCTCGTACGGTCTCGGGCGGTCTTCATGCCACGGTGCGCTTCATCGAGCACGAAGTAGAGGGTGCGCCCCTCCTCCGCGACCGTGTTGCGGATCACCTCATAGATCGTCTGCTGCCCCAGATCGGTGCGCTCGAACAGCGCGGGCATGTCCGGGTCAGTGGGGGTTGCACCTCGGACGAGGTTGCCGCCGTCGCGGAGCTTCTGGGCGTTCAGGAAGTACACCATCCCCGGCGCCAACGTGGTCTGGGAGAAGTTGCTCTCGATGATCTGTAAGCGGGAGTCCAATTCACTCGCTGCCGCCTGAATCCGGATGCGCGACTGCGCGTTCAGGCTCGGATCGTCGGAGAACCACAGCACCGTGGCGCCCGGGTCGGCCTCAGTATCGAACTCGTCAGAACCGAAGAACAGCGCCTCGATCACGGCAGCAGCCATCACCGTCTTGCCAGCGCCCGTCGTGGCGGCCAGCGCGAACTCGGACAGCGAGTCGTAGCTGTGGTAATTGCCCCGCGCTCGCCTCAGCTGATTGAGAATCTGCCGAACAGCGGTGTCCTGGTAGTCCTTCAGGGTGTACCTCATGCCCCGGCCCTCCGGTTGATGGTGAAGTTGTGCAGGTAGCTCTCGTAGAGCCGAACGGCGGTGGCACGCGATGGGAGGTCGCGGCAGGCTGCCTGGAAGGCTGCGTCGGAGTCCGTGACGATGAAGACGGTCTCGACGGTTTCGACGTCCTCCACGCGCGCGACGAACTCCGGCAGGCGGTCGATGTGCTCCAGGACGCCGTACGCCTCGGCGACGTCCCAGCCGTCGGTGCCCAAGTCGGTGATGATTCGCCCCCGCGAGCCCGCCCTTAGCCACAGCATCGGAGCCATGCGCTCGAACGCCTTGTTGTGGCGTACGTCGCGGGGTGCCTCGTAGGTGAGGGTGAAGAACGCGGCGTTCTCCTCGAATCCCTCGGCCATAGGGAACTCGTCGGTGAACTTGTAGTCACCCTTGATCGGGTCACCTTCGGGTGTCTTGCCCGTGATCGCAGCAGTGACACGGGGTTTGGTGATGTAGTCGCAGATGCCCCACTGCTCCCACTCCGGGTCGCCAGGGCGTAAGCCTTGCTTGCGAAGGGCCTTCTGCTCGTCCGCGCCGACCTCGTTGTTTGTCACCGAGATGCACTGGCGATGCCCGCCGTCCTGCTTGTTCAGGCGCATCACCGCGTGCGCGGTCGTGCCTGAGCCCGAGAAGAAGTCGAGGACAGTGGCATCGGGCTTGTCAGCCACGAAGAAGCGCAGAGCATCCTCCACCGCATATAGCGCCTTGGGAAAAGGGAAGCGACGCTTCGGGAGCAGTGCTCGCACCAGGTCTGATCCATGCTTTCCAGCGTTGTGCTGTGAGCGGTTCCAGACGGTCTTGCCGACACGTAGCGTGCGCCACTCGTCACTCGCCTGGACAGGCGCAGAAGGATGGGGCCGAGTGACCGAAAGCGATCCGTCCTCAATCTGAGCGATTGTGCCGGAGAGCAGGTACTTCAAGCTCCATGTCCCACGCGCAGCATCCTCTCCCGAGACGTACACGTACCCCTTGTCCACCAAGGAGCGCAGCCCTGCGGCGTCCCGTCGCCACATTCCCAACGACCCGTCACTTCTCACTGGCCATGCAGCCGGGAAGCCATCGATTTCCTTGGGGCGGTCCTCGGCGGCGCCCACGAGGGGCTGGCCGACCCCTTCAATGCTCAGCGTCGTGGGATTGACTAGGATCGGGTAACAGAGGTTAGGCCGCGCCTCGCGGGTGTTTCCCACGCCGCTTCGGAGAAAGGACTCCCAACTGAGTCCATTCTTGACACGCCCGTCCCTGTTGCCTAGTACGTTCAGTAGATCGTCCGACCATTTCACGGGCTCCCGATTGCCCAGTCGGACAAAGAAAATGTACTCGTCTACCCGAGAGAAACCGGTTCCGGAAGCTCCACTGGGGTTGATGACACAGGTGACCATCTGAATATGACCCTCGGGAAACGTCTGCTCCAGCAGTAGGCCTAGCCTCAGGTACTCCTTCTCATCAATCGTGACAATGAGCACACTGTCGTCTGGGTTGAGCAACTCCTTCGCGATCTCCAGCCGTCGCTCCATGAACGCCAGCCACTTGGAGTGCCGGTAGTCGTCGTCACTCGCCACGTAGTCGTTGTTGTACTTCCAGTCCTTGGCTCCGGTGTTGTACGGAGGGTCGATGTAGATGGCATCAATGGAGTGCCGGTGTGTGTAGGTCAGCATCTCCAGCGCATGGTAATTCTCGGCGTTGATGACCGTGTGGAAGGGCTTGTCCCCACTGCGCTCGACGCGGCCTGTTTCCACGAGGCCAGGGAAGATGCGGTCTCGGAACTCGGCCACCACCACGAGGTCCTCAAGGAGCACGACGTGGTGCTGTGGGGTGTCAGTGTCGATCTCTTCGAGGTGGGCAACGCGCGCACCATCTACGCGCTCGATCCGCTTCACCTTCCAGAGTCGCTGGTCGCCCTTGGTCAGCTCTCCTCTCGGGGGGAGGACGCGCACCTTGTCGCCGACGCGGATGGGGCGCCCGGCCAGGTCTACGGCCTCGGGCTGATGCTTCTCGAAGACGAGACCGAACGTGCGGCGCTTCATCAGGGCAGCAAACTCTGCTTCGAGGTCTTTGCTCAGCTGCGGGTCGGTCGCGCGTGCTTGACGCAGTAGGTCTGTCAGTCGTGACATTCATGTCCCCTTCGAGCTTTCAAGACAGTGTGAAACACCGTCCCGGCAAGGATAGAGGCGTGGACCGACACTCTCTCGGATCATGGGCGATTAGCGTCTCGTGCGTTGGGAGAGGCCGACTCGTCCCGTGGCTCGCGAGTGATCCTGCTGGTTTCGGGGATTAGAGACTCTGGCGGTCACTGGCTCCGACGTTGGCCCAGCCGGGGAACGTCTTGATGCTCTCGCGCGGTGGTTCGGGGAGCCCGGCCTTGATGCGTCGTCGTTCGCGGCGGCAGTCCTCTGCATCCTCGGCGGCGATCTGAGCGTCGAGTGCCATCAGGGCGGCATGCGCCTCGGGGGTGAGGATGGGGCGCCTGCGGCCAGTGATCTTGCGAGTGCTCATGTCAACCCCGATCCGAAGAGAACGTCGTCGGGTTCGTCTGCGATGTGATAGCTCCTGAGTCTGGCGCCCACGAGGTCGAAGTCAGTCCCCTGGGTCAGGGCTAGCCGCGCTTGCTCGCGCACGCGCCAGTAGTCCTGGAAGTGCTGGAGCACCACGTTGGCGGAGCGCCGTGCGTTCTCCTTGGTGCCGAAGACGATCCAAAGCACGGCTCCGATGAGCCAGCCCAGGAGGATGGCAGAACCGAAACCTGTGACCAGAGCGCCGAAGATAGCCTGTGCGATGGGACTGCCGCTGGTGGGGTGATGAGAGGCGAGGACGGGAAAGCTGAGGAGCGCGGCGCTCAGGAAGGCGATGCCTGCGCCGCCCGCGAAGCATTTGGCCATGATGCGGGGCTTGGAGGCGACTAGGCCCCCGTGGAGGGGTAGGGCTGGCGGCGTGTCTGGCAGCCTGCCGTGACGGGCTAGGTAGTCGATGTCGTCACCGATCTGGGCATTCATCTTCGCGGCGGCCTGCATGAAAGCTCGCCCCTCGACGGCTTGACCAGCGGCCCAGGCCACGCCTCCGGCACCGATCCATCCAGCCGCGCTTCGTACGTCGACCATGCTGACTCCCTACCTGCGGAATTGACCGGCATCGTGACGGTCCCTGTGGGCTAGCAACGATTTTTAGTGAAGCACCCTGCACCAGATAGTGCAAGTGCCTGCACTGCGCTGAGTAGAGGCCGAAACGTTCAATAACAAGGGTGTTTACTTCGCCCCCGGCCCCTGACCTGAGTCAGTTGAGGCTGGTCTTCAATGTCTGGCGGGAGCGCTCTGGCCTGACGTATGACGAGCTGGCGGACCTGTCGGGCCTCTCGCGGAGGACACTGTTGAACATCGCGGCGGGTACGTACTCCGGTGACCTGCGGACGTGGCTGATCTTGGCGCGGGTCTGGGGCGCCACCTTGGACGAACTCTTTGCTCCAGTGTGGGAACCCGAGCAGCAGGGCTGCTGACGTGCATTGCTCGTGCCGCCCCACCTACGGGCGCGCGCCGTGAGGGGCCCGCGTGACGTACGGGGATGGACCGGCCCGGGCGAATGGGAACAGGCTGTGCGCAGCGGACTACTGAAACCGCAGACCGTCGCCGACGCTCTCGCTGTGGCATTCACAGAGGCGCTCCTCTCGGTGATGGATGACCCCGAGCAGCGGACTCTCGCCGCTGGGGAAGCCAGTGGCGGCGAACGCCGAGAAGCACTGACTCGCTGGGCCCAGGAGTTGGGGATGGGCCGTGAAACCCTGCGGATGACCCTGGTGGGTCAGCGATGGGTGGGTCTGGACGAACTGGATCGGGCGAGTCTGCATCCGGTTTTCGGCCCGGCGCTGGAGCGGTGCCTGGCTGATGCCTTGCCCTTTGCGGTGAAGGTGCTACACAAAGCCCAGGATTCTGGGCCGGGGCACGGTTCGGACGGGTTGGGAGGTGAGAGTTGGGTGTCTCCCGGCGAGCGGGGGACAGTCCGAAAGAGGAAGCCCATGCCTGAGCCCCTGGAGCAGCTGGAAGCACACATCCGTGCTGACCTGCGCACGCTGGACCAGCGCATCGTCGCGGAACAGCGAGCTGGTCATCCGGTCCACACCAACCTGGACTGGCCCGAGATGCGCCGACTCATGGGCGCCCCTCGCGCTGTCGCCCCTCAGGCTCACCCGGGTATGGCGGCGCGTGTGCGAGCCGCTGGAGTGCCCAGCTTGGCTGCCCTGGTGCGCAACGCTCTGCGAGACAAGGGAGCTATGCGCTCCTACGCCATCAAGGCAGCGGTCCAGCAGCAGGTGGCGGTCATCCAGGGCGAAGTCGGGGGCGTCGACATCACGGGTCCCCAGGTCGATGCTGCGCTGGGTCGCTTGAAACGGCGAGGCGAAGTCGAGTCGCTGGGCTACGGCCTCTTTCGGGCTACCGACTCCCTGAGAGGACCTTCCCGACCGTGACCACGCGCCGAACGGCGCGCACGGAGTTCCCCACCATCATCACCGCTGACCTGGCTCAGGTCGGCTGGCTGGACTCGTGCGCCCTCATGCAGAACAACGATGCCGCCCAGGAGGTGGAGCGCCATGGATGCTGACCTGCGCGCCCAGTTCCGGCGAGCCCCCAAGACGGCTCCCCGAAGCACACCCAACCTCATCTCCTTCCCGATCAGTCGCACCCACGGACCTGCCGCTGACAAGCAGCGGGAGTTGCTGACGCCCGGCTACTACGTGGGGAGGCCACCGGTACCTTCGCCTGCAAACCATCCCGCTTGGTTCTCTGCTGGCATGAACCAAGACAAGATCACGCCCGTGACTCCCGAGGATGTCACCCACGTCGTGAGGAACTACGTCCCTCGCTACGTCGACCTGCACGACTGGTTGGCCGTGCGGGAGTTCGTCCAGGAGGCGGTCCTTGACTCCCTCCCGCCGTCCGGCGATGAAGCCCGTCGCCGCATCACCATCGTCGCGATGATGGTCGCCTGGGCGCACCGCACAGCGGGCTATGACCTGGACCGCACGGCCATCTTCACCCTCGACGTCATCAGCGAGTGGATCGACCAGCAGTGCGGGCAGTACACCGTCAAGGTCAAGAAGATGTACCGGGCTCGGTTGAAGTCCATCGCGAAGGAGATCAACTCCGAGTTCCCCGTGGTCCCGAACGAGACGTCCTACTCGTCGGCTTGGAACCCTCAGCCCTACTCGGCAGCAGAGTTGGCCGAGGTCGTCGGCTGGGCCCGAGGCCAGTCCACTGCCATGCGGCGGCACAAGGCGGAAGTCCTGCTGTCCCTCACCGTGGGGGCGGGGCTCTACACCAACGAGGTGGCTGCCCTGCGAGTCAGCGACATCGAGGCGGATGCAGAGGGCGTCCTGCTGCATGTGCGCGGCGCCTACGAGCGCACCGTGCCCGTCCTCGCAGAGTGGGAGGACACCCTGCGGGAGCTGGTCGCCAACGTGCAGCCGGTCGACCCCGAGTCCTACGCCTTCGCTCCTGGACGTATGAACGCCAAACCCTCTGTGATCACTGCCTTCGTGCAGAGCAGCAACCGCTCCGGCTCGGTCGAGCCCCAGACGCGCCGGATGCGCGCCACCTGGATCGTGGAGCACATCAAGGCGGGGATTCCGCCCCAGATCATCGCCCAGGCAGCCGGGATGGTGAACCTCCGCAGCTTCGACAAGTGGCTCTACCACTACCGGGAGTTCGAGACCTCCGAGTACCGCGCGCTGCTGCGTGACGAGCTGCGTGCCCAGAAGCGCACTTCCCGCGCGGGCCAGAAGGCCCGTCAGGAAGCACGCCAGCTTCGCCTCCAGGGCTGAGCCACCCCCGCACCATCCAGCACTTCATCGGAACGGAACCAGCATGACCACCAACGGCACGTCGAACAGTGGGGAGGGCAAGACCCTCGCCCACCTGTTCGACGTGCCCGGAGTCCACTCGGGGGACCGGCGCCACGTGCCAGTCCACGCCCCGCAGGTGGACAACGCTGCCATCCTGGTCCGAGGAGCAGGCCTGGTGGAGCGACTGGAGCGGTGGAGGGCCGAGGATGGCTTCGACCCTCGCAAGGGAGGACGACCCTCGCAGTTCACCGATGAACAGGCCCTGGTGCTGCTGGCCATCGTCGCCCTGGAGGGGCAGAAACTGACCGCTGTCCGCATCGAGGAGTTGGTGAGGCACCGGCTCACCAACAAGGCCCTGAAGCGTCTCGGCATCGACCGCACCGACCACCGCTGGCAGCAGAACCGGCACAGCGTCTATTTGCGCGTGTATCGCGCGGTGCGCCGAGTGCTGGCTGTGCTCGATCCCCACCCGGACATGCAGCGTCACCACCGCATGACCTACCGCGAGTACGCCGAGGTCTTGGCCGCCCGCGACACGGAGTTGGAAGACCGCCGCCTCGCCCGCCTGGACGAGTTCAGCAACGCCCTGATCTGGGCGACTGTTGAGGCACTTCCCGACCGCCTGATGAAGAACTGGGATGGGACCATTGCCGTCGACGGCACACACATTCCGCTGGTGAAGCGTGGCAACGGAGGCTTCGGCCCGGACAACCGTGACGCGCTCATCCAAGAGCAGCGCATGGCACGCGCCAAGGCGAACCGGAAGAATGTGCCCGCAGGTTCGAAGTGGAAGCCGCTCGCCGAGCGGTGGACTGAGGGTCGTCAGAGCGAGCGCAAGGTGTCCTCAGAGCCCTACGGTGGGTGGCATAACCGCAGCCACGATCATCTCGACCGCCATGACGGCCACGCGGACACGAAGTGGGCGCTGGACGCCCAATTGGCTTTCATGGCCAAGCCCGGCGCTGATCCCCAGTTCCCGCACTTGGTGCTCGGCATGGGCCTGGACAAGCCTGCCCGACAGCCCCGCCAGAGCGCCATGCGAGCCCTCCGCAACGTGCTGAACAGTGACCTGCCGCGAGGCTACGTCGTGGGTGACCGCGACTACTATCCACATGCCCAAGCCGAGGACTGGAACATCCCCTTGCGCCAGGCGGGCTACAAGATCGTGGGTGACCTGCGCCGTGACACTCACGGCGTGATGGGTCACTTCGGCGGAGCCGAACTCGTGGACGGCAACTGGTACTGCCCAGCGATGCCCAAGCTCCACAAGAACGCCACTGCCGACCTCCATGAAGCCCAGGGGAAGCTCACCCAGGCCATGACTGCCCGCCAGAAGGCCGAGCGTCAGCTCCAGAAACCGCGCGTCGGTGCTGATGGCTTGGATGCGCCGAAGGCAGACAACAGCCTTGCTGAGCTGCGACTGGAGAAGACCACGAAGGCGGAGGACGAGGCCCGCGCCGAGTTTGCGCGCGCCGAGGCCCGCTGGCGCCAGCTGATCGACTACCGCCAGCGCTTCCTCCTCAAGCCTCGCGAGGCGCCACGTGAGAACGGCTCGCAGGCCTTCAAGTGCCCGGCGTCAGGCCCAGGGGCCACTGTCTCCTGCCCGCTGAAGAAGGAGCCGCCCCGCACCATCAAAGGCGCCCGAACCCCGATCCAGAAGAGCAATCTGCCCAGCCACCCCGGCAGGGTCTGCACCAATGCCTCCGGCATCACCATCCCCGTCGAAGCTGAGGCCAAGTACGCCCAGGCTCTGGTGTGGCAATCCGACGAGTGGAAGCGGGCCTATTCCTACCCCCGCACCATGAACGAGGCCCGCAACGGCTGGATGAAGGACCCCGAGGGTGGTTCCATCGCCGACCGCGCTCGCCGTCCGATGCGCGGCCTGGCAGCACAATCGGTCCTGTTGGCCTTCATGATTGCCTCCGAGAACGTCCGCGCCGTCGAAGCCTTCCTGCGGGCCGAGCAAGAGCCCAAGAAGCCCAAGCCCCCGAAGCTCGTCATCCCGACTGCTACTTACAAGCCCGAGGACGACGACTATGAGTGGACTGTCGATGAGAACGCACCGCCCATGGCAGCGTGACCGGGTGGAACCCGGTGGTGGGTAAACCCAACGAGTAACTGAAGAGCACGACGGCCAGACCGCTTCCTTGAGAGGTGGTCTGGCCGTCGTGCTGTCGTTGTGGTTAGTGGGGTGCCCCAAGGGGGTCCCCGCGTCTGGAGTTCCCCGCGAAGCGCTCGAATGAGCCGTCGAATGCCTCGCGAGCATGCCTTGGAGGGGCTGAATCGGTGCTCTTCGAGGTTTCGAGAACTGGAGAGCTGGGTTTTGAGAATTTCCCACGGTGGCCCTGGGCGACCGCTACCGGCTGCACGCCATCGGCTACGGCCTGGCGCATCGGCCCTCGATCGTCATCCGTCATCACACCCTGACCGAGATCACTCTGGAGGAGCTGTCGGCCACCGGGATGATGCCCCGGGAGATCGCCGTGCTGCTGCGCGCAGCGGTGCGTGCCCGCCGCTCGATCGTCATCTCCGGGGATCAAGGCGCAGGTAAGACCACCTTGCTGCGCGCCCTGGTCGATGCGATCCCGCACACCGAGCGATTCGGCACCCTGGAGACCGACTACGAGCTGCTCACCCACCTGCATGACTCGCAGCGCAACATGATCGCTCTGCAGTCCAGCGTGGGGCTGGGCGAGAGGGTCGATGGGCGGGTCGTGGGCCAGTACACGGTCGCCGATCTGGTTCCCGAGGCGCTGCGCCAGAATCTCGCCCGGCTGGTGATCGGCGAGGTGCGCGGCGGGGAGGCCGGGGCGATGTTCGAGGCGATGCAGACCGGCGCCGGCACGTTGTCCACAACCCACTCCCACTCGGCAGCGTCCACGATGGACCGGCTGGCGGCCCGGGTCGCTCAGGGCGGAGTGCTCACGATGGAGGAGGCCTACCGACAGATCGCCCACAACATCACCCTGCTGGTGCACGTGGTCCTGGTCGATGACACCTGGCGGGGCGGGGTCCGACGCCGCTTCATCTCGGAGATCCGCCAGCTCACCGGGGCGGTGGAGGGAGGCCGGCCGATCACCCATCTCACCTACTCAGCAGGCGGTCTTCCCGGTTCAGGGGGCAATCTGGCGGGCTCCGACGGAGCCTCTGCAACCGTCTTCCATCCGGACCCGGCGTTGCTGGCCGAGCTGGTCGCTGTGGAGCCCGAGATCGGAGCCTGGTCATGAACGCGTTCGGAGCCGCAGTGCTGGCGGCGATGATCACCGGTGGTCTGGCGATGGCCGTGATCGGCACGATCCCACGGCCCAGAAAGTTGTCCACAGGGCAATCCACAAGCCTGTGGAGAAATGTGGACAAGAAGTGGCGGACGGCCTCTCGGGCCGCCCGGATCCGGTGGACAGCCGGACTGGCCGCCGGTGTCAGCAGCTACCTGTTCACCGGCTGGCCGATCTGTCTGGTGCTGGTCCCGGCTCTGGTGATCGGCCTGCCGATGCTGCTGGCCGACCCGCCCGAGACTGAACTGGACCAGCTGCGAGGGCTGGAGCGCTGGGTACGGCTGGTCTGCGGATCGGCCTCCACCGGGAAGTCGGTGGTCGACGCCATCAGGGCCACCCGGGCGCAGGCCCCCGAGGTGCTCGCCGAACCGCTCGCCGCCCTGGTCACCAGGCTGGACTCCCGCTGGCCACCTCGGCTGGCACTCCAAGGGATGGCCGACGACCTGGACAGCGCCGACGCGGACCAGGTGATCGCCGCAGTCGTGATCGCCGCCGAGCGCGGCGGGACCGGAGCCGGTACCACCCTGTCGGCGCTGGCCGAATCCCTCCAGGAGCGCACCCGTGCGATGCGCGAGATCGCCACCGAGAGAGCCAAGCCGCGGATCGTCGTCCGCCAGGTGAGTGCAGTGATCGGGTTGGTGCTGGCTGCGGCGCTGATGTTCGGACGCGACTTCTTCGCCCCCTACTCGACCCTGGTGGGCCAGGTGCTGCTGTGCGTCTACGCCCTCATCTACACCGCGGCCCTGGCCGTACTCGCCAAGAGATCGAGGCCGCGCCGCCGGGAGCGGATCCTGGTGAGGACATCCGGCTCCACTGATCCTGGTGTGCGGGGCGGAGGAGGTGCCCTGGGTGGATCGGAACGGGCAGCTGCTGGCCAGTTGGAGTCGGCCGGCCGGCTCGCGCGACCCCGTCTGGGGGTCGAGGATGCCTGATCTCGTGATGGTGGTAGCACCCTCCCTGACACTCGCGGTGATCGCCGGCGCAGCGATGGTCTGCTCCCCGTTGCTGATCTGGGCGGGGCGCCGGCCGGCCCCGGTGCGGCTGTCCGACGGTCTGGCGCAACTTTCCGGACGGCGCGCTGTTCCCAACCCGTTGGCCGAGCTGCCGCCTGGAGCCGGCCGGTTGGACCGGTTCGGGGCCTGGCTGGCGACCCGCCGGATCGGCGCCGTCTCCGAACGCACCCGACGGGTGCTGTCACTGCAGGGGCGCTCGGTCGGCGATCTGCTGGTCGAGAAGACCGTGTGGGCTGTCGGTGGGTTGATGGTGCCAGTGATCGCCCAGCTGTCAGGCCAGTTGTTCGGGATGGCACTCCCGGTGACGCCGGTGCTGGTCAGCCTGGCGCTGGGAGCCGCCGGCTGGTTTCTACCCGACATCAGGTTGCGGTCCGAGCAGCGGGAGGTCAGTCAGGACGCCGCCGAGGCGGTGCTCACCTTCGTCGACCTCGTCACCTTGTCGCGGCTGGCCAATCAATCGGCCTCCCGGGCTGTGCTGGAGGCCTCCCAGATCAGTGATCATCCAGTGATGCTGCGGATCCGCGCCACTTTGGAACGTGCCCGCCTGGAGCAGCAGACACCGTGGTCGGGGCTCGAAGGGCTCTCCAGGGAGCTCGACCTGCCCGGACTGGGGGAACTCGTCGAGGTCCTCACCCTCGACGAGCAGGGTGCCTCGCTGGTCTCCACCCTGCGTGCCCGCGCCGCCGAGATGCGCAACGCCCACCTCAGCCAGGAGAAGCTGGCTGCCCACCGCATCTCCGAGTCGATGACAGTGTGGATGGTCGTTCCGGTCCTGGTGCTCGGTCTGATTCTTCTCACTCCACCCCTGCTGAGCCTGTCGGGGGTCTCGCCATGACCATGACCTGGACAGCGGACCCCAGGGTCCACAACAAGCCCGGCCCCGCGGGCCACCGCAGCTCGCCCCAGCCCTCTACTGACCCCTGCACCGTGATGGATCCCGGTCTCGCAATGGGCCCCGGCATCCCCGACGACACAGCGACTGCTGTGGTCACTGCCAGTAATCAAGACGTCACACCACCTACCTCAGGAGTTCATCATGACCCCCTCACCTCCCAGCCCAGGCCGCCTCGCCCAGGCCCGTACCACCCCGCATCAGACCGCCCGAGTGTGGGCGATCCTGGCACCGCTTCTGGCCGGACTGTGGCCGGCTCCACGTCGCGCCGACGAGCGGGGGCTCAGTCAGTCCACCGAGAACGCCATCCTGCTGGTCGGGGCAGTGGCGGTGGCGACCATCGTCATCACGGCCGTCACCACCTACGTCCGGGGGAACCTTCCCGGCTGACCCGTCCGGAGCCGCCCCCCGCATCGGGTGAGGCAGTTGGATCCTGCGACCGGTCAGGGCCTGCTCTCCCGGTTCGTCGGGCCCTGTCGGCTGGACGCCGGCCGGGAACTCTCGCACCTCGCTGCGACGAGCGCGGGATCTCCGAGTCCGTGCAGTGGGCGCTGGTCTGGCCGGTGGTGATGATCGCGATCCTCGGCATCATCCAGGCGGCGGTCGTGATGCAGGCACGGTCCGCGGTCACCGAGGCGGCCCGAGCCGCGGTGCGGGCCGAGGCGCTCGCCGGATCCCGGCCCGGCGACGCCCTGGACGCCGCCCGACAGGTCGCGGCTCCCTCAGGGGTGCGGGCCATCACCGTCCGCCTCAGCGAGGCAGACGGTCTGGTACGCGCCCAGGTGACCGGGAGTGCGCCGATCTTCCTGGACGCCGGTTCGGTCCGGCTCTCCGCCGCGGCGGTGGCCATCAAGGAGGGGACGTGATGATGCCTGTGGCACGAGCACATTCCTCGCGATGCCGCTCCTGGTGCGGTGCCCGCCAGGAGACCTGCCCGGTGGACACTGCACCTCTGCGACGCGGATCGGGTTCGGAGCGCGGTGCGGTGAGCCTGGAGGTTGCGCTGCTCATCCCGGCCCTGGTGTTGCTCGCGGCACTGACCACCGCCTCCTGGCGGGTCCATCAGGTGCGAGGAGATGCCCAGTCGGCCGCCGAGACTGCCGCTCGTGCGGTCTCGGTGGCCGCCGGGCCCGCGGCGGGAGTCTCGGCGGGCACCCAGGTGGCGCGAGCCGATCTGGCCGGAACCGACTGCCGCAACCTCCAGGTCGGCATCGATGCCTCCGGGCTCAGCGTCCCGGTCGGCAGCCCCGGGGTCGTCGGTGCGCGGGTCGGCTGCACCATCACCATGTCGGATCTCCTGCTGCCCGGTCTGCCGGGCAGCTTCCACATCTCGGCGCAGGCCGAGGCCCCGGTCGACAGCCACAGGGAGCGCGGATCATGACCACGATCGATCAGCCGCGAGGCCGTCTCAGCACAGTGCTGGTCGGACTGGGCTCGACAGCACTGCTGGTGGCGCTGGTGGTCGGGTCACCGGTCGCACTGGTGGCCTGGGGCCGGGCCGAGGAGTTGAGCAGACTCACCCCGGCGTCCCTGAGCGCCCCCGATGATGGATCCTTGCTGCTTGGCATGGCGACGGTGGTCGGCTGGTTCGCCTGGCTGGTGTTCACCGTCTGCGTGGTGGCCGAGATCCTCGAGATGGTCAGCGGTTCGCGCCTGCGGATCAGGATTCCGGGGTTCGGACAGGTCCAGGGGCTGGCTGCCGGGATGCTGGTTGCCAGCCTGGCCCTGCTGGCCCCGCTGGGCGGTGCCGAACCCTCCTCCCAGGCCGGTTCAATGACCAGAACCATGACTCCCGATGGCGTCGACGGGGTCGTCGCCACGGGTGCAGCAGGTGGCGGCGAGGCTTCCCGACAGGTCGCTTCGGGAGCCACTGCCGGAGGCATTGCGGAGGGTCGGCGGATCGACATGCCGGTGTCCCAGGTCGACAGTCGGGCCCAGCCGGGTGCTGCACACCACCGGGTGGGACCGACCGACTCCATCTGGTCGGTGGCCCAGTACTGGTACGGCGACGGCACGGCCTGGCGCAGGATCGCGGCGGCCAACCCCGGGCTGGACCCGGCTCACCTGCCGGTGGGCAGCACCATCACGATCCCCGCCGTCCCCCCGGCCGGGGAGACGCCGACCGCTCTGCCATCCAGCGGAGACGGGGGCCGGCCGGCCGGCGAGGGGCCCAGGGTCGTGGTCCGACGTGGAGACACTCTCAGCGGGCTGGCACTGAGGCACCTGGGAGATGCCGAGCGATGGCCCGAGATCTGGAACCTCAACCGCGACCGCATCGCCGATCCCGACCTCATCGACATCGGCTGGCGACTGATCCTCCCGGCGGACCGGCCCGGCACACCCAACGGTGGGAGTGCGCCGGCACCTGGTGGTGCCGCGAGCCAGCCGCGCGAGCAGGACGACAGGCAGGCACCAGCCTCGACCCCGGCTTCTCCCGCGCCCACCCGGACTGCTCCTGCCGACTCTGCGCCCGAGCAGGCCGAACCTGAACGGGCCGGACCCGAGGGGCCAGCGCCCGAGCGGTCCGCGTCACATCGCACCGGGGCCCCGACCGTGTCCTCCACCGCGCCCGGCGAGGCGGCCGGTTCGTCGGATCGTGGAACCCCGGGCGGAAAGGCAACCGCTGCCCCACCGGCCTCGAGCGGGGTCGGGTCGGCAGAGCTACCGCCGACCGGGGCAGAGGTCGATTCGCAACCGATCGATCTCTCGGCGGTGCGCACCGCACTGGCCGGATTGAGCCTGTTCCTGGCCGGAGGGATCGCCGGAGCCCTGGTGGTCGGCCGACGCAGACAGCTGTTCAGTCGCCCGCTCGGTCGCAGGGTGCCGGTGATCGGTGAGCCGGCTGCCGGGCTGCGCGCGATGCTGGAGGTGGCCTCGGATGTCGTGGCCACCAGTCGGCCCGGGTCTGCGCCAGAGGATTCAGGGCCAGAGGATTCAGGGCCAGAGGATTCAGGGCCACAGCAGCCGGATCCCGAGATGGCCGACGAGAACCCCTCGCCGCCAGGGAGAGGGTTGGCAGACCCTCCGGCGGCTGCCGGGACCGAGCTCCCCGAGGGTGGGGTCGCCCCGGAGATCTCACCGACCACCGTCGTGCTGGGGACCCGGCTCCGCTCTGGAGACGACGGGGTCACACCCAGTGATGCCCCTGTGCTGCTGGACCTGGCCGAGACCTCGGGATGGCTCGGGATCGACGGATCGCGCGGTGATGCGGCGCAGCTGGTGGCCGGTATCGCTCTGAGTCTGACCTGCACCTGGTGGAGCGAGGGTCTCGAGGTGCTGGCCTGCGGTGACTCGCTGTCATGGCTCAGCCAGACCGGCAACGAGAACGTCACCGTCGTCGGCTTCGACGAGATCGCCGACGACCTGATGGATACCGTGCACATCCCCCGGCCGTTGTTCACTCAGTGGCCTCCGGTGGAGCGTGTCGTCCTGCTGGATGCCGCTCCCAGCGGACTACCCGATCCCAGGTTGTTGCGAGGTGCCGGTGTGGTGGTCGTCAGCCCGGTGCCCGTGCCGAGCAGTGATTCGGGCGGGCAGCAGATCGACGGGTCGGACCTGGTCCGCGTCAATGCCGACGAGACGGCGACCCTGGGCGATCTCACCTTCGCCGCTCAGCTGGTCGGTGCACCGGTACGCCGAGGAGTCGTCGATCTGCTGGCGACCGCCTCGCGCACCGACACCGAACCGGCCGGCTGGTGGCACGGGGAGTCGCCGCCGGGAGCCGGGTCGCCTCGCCGCCAGATGCCTCCCGATGACTCGTTCCGTGAGCAGTCGAGCCAGTTGTCGGCCGGGGGATCGACGACCTGGGAGGGGCAGGTGGCGCGACGAGCGGACACGGCCCCCATCCCGACTGCAGGTCGACCCACCACGACGACCTCCAGGTCCGGTCCGCCAGCAATTTCCAGATCCGGCTCAGACAGTCAGACAGAAGTCAGCATCTCCAGGGAGGTCACCGTGTCGATCACCGCAGACGGCGTCCCCCAGCTGGATCCGGGAGGTTCGGCCGGCCTCACCACCCCGATGCTGCGGTTGCTGGGCCCGGTCGATCTCGTCGGCGCCCGGGGTCCCGAGCCCTCCAGGGGTGTCCGCCAGGCCCTGGAGTGCTGTGGATGGATTCTCTGGCATCCGGGATCCACCTCCACCCGGATGCGCGAGGGCCTGCTGGTCGCCGAGCCGACCCGGCGCTCCAACCTCTCGCGGCTGCGCCGATGGCTGGGACGTGACGATGCCGGTCGGCTCTACCTCCCGGAGGCCTATGACGGCGTCATCGAGCTGGATGACGCCGTCGCCAGCGACTGGGAGCGACTCCAGGTGCTCATCACCGGGGGGATCGCCAGGGCCCCCGACGCCAGCCTCCGGGCAGCCCTGGACCTGGTCCGGGGAGCACCGCTGGCCGATGCCGCTCCCGGCCAGTGGCACTGGGCCGAGGAATGGCGGGTGGAGATGATGCAGACCGTCCGCGACATCGGCGTGGAACGGGCCCGTCGCGCGATAGCGGCTGGAGAGCTGGACACCGCGCGGTTGGCACTGGCCCGGGCGCTGGTCTGCTGCCCCGAGGACGAGGAGCTGCTCGCGGCGCGGATCCGGCTGGCCCACCTGGCCGGCGAACGGGCCGAACTGGAGCGGCTGGTCTACCTGCTGTCACGGCGGGCCCGGCGTCTCGGGGTCGACCTGTCCGAGGAGACGGTCGTCCTCCTGCAGGAGGTGATGGAGGGCAGGCCGCGGGCCCGAGTGGTCTGACATCGCGACGACGCCGCCCGCTGCCCGCAACCGGAGGCGGGCCTGTGGCGGCGTCGCAGACAGAGCGATCCGACGTCCCCCGCCGGGGCAGGGCCGGCGGGGCATCTGTCGTCGGTCGACGGGCAGCGGGAGGCCAGCGTCAGACGGCGGCCAGGGCCGGCTCGGCGTCGTCCTGCGGCTTCTCGGCGGCGGCCTTGTCGCGGGCCTTGGCGTCCCGCATCGCCTCGGCCAGGTGCATCTCCTGGGTGACGAACTCGTGGACGTGGCAGGTGTAACCGTGCTCGCGGCCGAGTTGGGCGATGTACCCGTTGATGTAGTCCACCTCGGTGGGACGTCCCTTCGAGAAGTCCTGGTACATCGACGGGTAGTGCAGCGGGTTGCCGATCTTGCTCACGTAGTTGACCGAGTCGACCTCCTGCTGGCGGGTGTTGATGAGCCGGATCCCGGCCCGCTCGCAGGCCTCGTAGGCCTCGTCGACCAGGGTGCGGGTGATGGCATCGGCCCCGTCGTAGGCCGCGTACTGGCCCATCGTCGCGCTGAACATGGAGCACAGCGTGTTGACCACGGAGTTGAAGATCACCTTGGCCATCAGGGTGCCGTAGAGGTTGCGGGTGAGCTCCGGGTTGAGGTTGGCGGCCCTGAAGTCCTTCTCCATCGCCAGGGTCGTGTCGTCGGGCTGCTCGGTGTAGTTGACCATGTGCATCGTCCCGGCACCAGGAGCACCGATGAAGTCGACGTCGCCGGGTCCATTGAGGACGGTGGCGACCAGCGCGGTGCCGGCCACGATCTTGTCGTCGGGGAAGTAATGGCGCATCTTGTCGAGGTGGCCCATTCCGTTCATCGCGGTGAACAGGTACTGGCCGGGCTTGAACAGATGGGCGCAGCGCGACAGCACGTCGTCGAGCTGCATCTGCTTGACGAAGACGATCCAGACATCGGGCTGACCGTCGTACTGCTCGGGGGTGAACATCCGGATCGGCACCAGATGACGGTTCTGGTGGTCACGGGAGACGTAGACCCCGCCCTGGCGGCGCACGGCGTCGATGTTCGGCTGCCAGGTGTCGATGAAGTCGACATCCATGCCCGCGACCTCCTGGAGCAGCACTCCATAGCGGTATCCCATGGCTCCTGCACCGATGACTGTGTACTTCATCTCTGTCTTCCTTCTGGATGGTGGGGCATGTGACAGGCAACAAAAAACCCGCCGTCCCCGAACAGGGACAACGGGATGCGCGTCGCACTCGCCGATCAGCGGGTGGACGCGCTATCTAATAAGCTCGCCGGCGTTCTGCGGTGTCTGTCTCATGACCCATACGGTACGAGCCGTCCAACAGGTGGGCGGCCGGTCTCATCATGCGACCCTCCATGGCGCCTGCTGTCCGGACCCGCCTCAGCTCCGTCCGGTCCCACGGTCGTACAGCCTCGAGTGGCGTCCACTGGCTGCCGCGAACAGGGCTGCGACCAATAGGTATCCCGCAGCCAGCCCGAGCAGTCCCGGATGGGAGACGCCGTGGACCGGCAGCACCAGCGCCGCCAGGACAGCTCCACCCACGTAGAGCGCGTTGTAGATCATGTCGTAGACGATGAAGACCCGGCCCTTGTAGGCCTCGTCGATGTGGGCCTGGCACACGGTGTCGACGCCGGCCTTCAGCGACTGGGCGAAGAGCCCGACGAAGAAGGAGGCCGCCAGCAGCGCCCAGCGGTTCAGGATGCCGCCGGGCAGGGCCTGGACCAGGCCGGTCGCCACCATCAGCGCGATGAGAGCCCCTCGCATCCCCAGAGATCGCACCAGTCTGGGCATGAAGGCCGCCGAGAGGACGAACCCGGCCCCCATCACCACCCCCCCAGGAGGCCATGTCGGCCATCGCGGCATTGACGTCGGCCTTGGCGTGGAAGTAATTGCGGTAGCCCAGCATCATGGCCACCGAGTAGACGCCGAAGAGCAGCCGCTGGGCGCCGATCAGCCCCAGGCCCACACTCACATGCGGCAGTGCGCGCAGGTGCCCGAAGCCATCGATGACGCCGTGCACCACCTGGGAGGCCGTCCGGCTGGTGTCGGGTGTGGTGGGTCCCAGCTCGTCGCGGCCGAACCGGGTGCCGAGCAGGGCCGAGAGGAGGAACAGCACCGCGGCGATGCAGAAGATGATGGTGTCGGCATGGTGGACCGGCATCCAGTGACCGCCGACCACTCTCACCGCGGCGGCCACCATGACCCCGATCATCATTCCCAGCGGTCCGATGATCGGCATGATGGAGGACGCCGTGAGGTACTCCCGGCGGTCGATGGTGTGCTCCAGGCCTGCGGTGAGGGCGGCCAGCAGGAACCGGTTGAGGCTCATCGCGACCAGCAGCAGGAGCAGCAGGCTGATGTGGGCGGGGTTCTGCCGTGCCCCACCCCAGACCAGGGCTCCGACGATCAGGGCGATGATGCAGCGCAGCCCGTCGGTGCCGACCAGGATGCGCTGGCGCGGCCAGCGGTCCAGGGCCAGCGAGGTGAAGGGACCGATGATGCAGAACGGCAGCATCGTGATGGCCAGCACCATGGCGATCGACCAGGCGTCGGGTTGTTGTTCAGGAGACAGCAGGACATAGGAGGCCAGACCGACCTGGAGGGTTCCGTCCGCGGCCTGGGTGGAGACCCGGACGCCGAGGATCCGGCGGAACCGGGGTAGCCGCCACAGTCGGCGCAGTCCCTCGCTGAAGGCCACCCGGTGTCCTCTCTGTCGAAACTCCCAGATTTTCCCGGCGAAGGGCTGGAGCACACCGATCCTAGGCGAGATGATGGACAGGGTTGCGCGAGGAGGCGTCACCCCAGTCGCTAGGATGAGAACTGTTCTCATATAGTGGGGTGCAGACAGCACCGCGATGAGCCTCGCGGGGGCTGCGTCAGCCCCCGGCGACCGAGAGAATCCGAAGGAGATCTCATGAACCAAGCACAGTTCGACAGAATGAAGTCGGGGCAGGGGTTCATCGCCGCCCTGGACCAGAGCGGTGGCAGCACCCCGAAGGCCCTGCGCCTGTACGGCATCGACAAGGACCGCTACGTCAACGATGAGCAGATGTTCGACCTGGTGCATGCGATGCGCACCAGGATCGTCACCAGCCCGGCCTTCTCCGGAGAGCACATCCTGGGGGCGATCCTCTTCGAGCAGACGATGGGCCGCGAGTTTGCCGGGCAGCCGGCAGCCGACTACCTGTGGGAGACCAAGAACGTCGTGCCCTTCCTCAAGGTGGACAAGGGTTTGGCCGAGCCGGCCGACGGCGTCAAGGTGATGAAGCCGATCCCGGGCCTGGCCGAGCTGCTGGACCGGGCGGTGGAGGCCCACATCTTCGGCACCAAGATGCGTTCGGTGATCGACGAGGCGAACCCGCAGGGGATTGACGCCATCGTCGCCCAGCAGTTCGAGTTCGGACATCAGATCTGCGAGGCCGGCCTGGTGCCGATCCTGGAGCCCGAGGTCACCATCACGGCCAAGGACAAGTCCGAGAGCGAGGCTCTGCTGTTCGAGCAGATCACCAAGCGGCTCGAGTCCGATCCATTCCCCGGACCGGTGATGTTCAAGCTGAGCATCCCGACCGTCGACAACCTCTACGCCCCGCTGATCGCCAATCCGGCCGTGCTGCGGGTGGTGGCGCTGTCGGGCGGCTACAGCCGTGACGAGGCGGACAAGCTGCTGGCGCGCAACCACGGGTTGATCGCCAGCTTCTCCCGGGCGCTGTCGGAGGGGCTGTTCGACTCCCAGACCGATGAGGAGTTCAACGCGACGCTGGCCGCCTCGATCGCTGCGATCTACCAGGCATCGCTGACCTGAGGTGGTCCGCAGCAGACAGATCGCGAGGTGAGGTCGGATCCTGGTCGGTGCAGCCGCCAGGATCCGACCTCACCTCGCGGTCGGCCGGCACGGGCCCAGCCGGCAGGCGGCCAGGTGATACCGCTGGGCGGCGGGCCACCCTCCTGGTTCGACCACCAGAGGGTGGCGCAGCTGGACGGCCGGGGCGCAGGATGGTGTCCATGAGCGATATGAGGCCGGCGATCGGCCTGGTGGGTGCCGGGGGGATCAGCCGCGCCCACCTGCCGACCCTGCGCGAGCTGGGCAGCCGGGTGGTGATCTTCAGCAGGTCGGGAGCCGAGGCGCTGTTGGCCGAGCAACCGGTGACAGATCGGTCGACTCCGGAACACATCAGTGCCCTGGCCCCGATGGAGGTCGCAGGGTCACTCGACCAGTTGCTCGAGAGGGTCGATGTGGTCGACGTCGTCACCCCCACTCCCACCCACCGTGACGTCGTGAGGGCGGCCCTGGAGGCCGGCAAGGACGTCATCTGTGAGAAGCCGCTGGCTCGCACCGCGGCCGACGCCCAGGAGTTGGCCGATCTCGCCGCAGCGAGGGGGCTGCACCTCTACCCGGCTCATGTGGTGCGCTACTTCCCCGGCTACGCGGCGCTCAAGGACGCAGTGGCCTGCGGGAGTCTCGGCGATCCGGCCGTGCTGCGGTTCATCCGATCCGGCTCCTTTCCGCGCCGGAGGTGGTTCGCTGATCCGGAGGCCTCCGGCGGGATCATCATGGACCAGATGATCCATGACCTGGATCAGGCCCGGTGGCTCGCCGGGCCGGTCGCCGAGATCTCGGCGCTGCGCACCGTCACCACGATCGGTGGGGATCCGGTCGAGGTGGCCCACGTGATGATGAACCACGTCGGCGGGGCGGTCTCGCAGTGCTCGGGAGTCTGGGGCCCGCCGAACCTGGAGTTCACCACCGAGTACTCGGTGACAGGCACTCGCGGCACCCTGAACCACTCCTCGCGCGATGGGGTCGAGCGATCCGACCCGGCGGCGGGCGGTCCGGCGGCCGGATCCCTGCCCACCATCGATGAGGCAGCGGACCCCTATGCCCTGCAACTGCGCGAGCTGCTGGGTGCGATCGCCGGGGGGGCCGCAACCCCGAGTCAGCGCCGCCGATGGGGTGGCGGCGGTCCAGCTGGCCCAGGCCGCACTGGCGGCCGTGCGCACCGGGAGATCCGTTCCGGTCCCCGCAGTGCCCATCGCGTGAGGCCCTCCCCGTCCGGTGCGACGGACGGGTTTCACATTGGCTGGTCGAGGCGAAAAGATGGCCCCATGGCCATGCCGTCGGACCTCGAGATCGCCCGCGCCGCCCACCTGGACCCGATCGGGGAGGTGGCGGCCCGCGCCGGCATCGGCGAGGAGCACCTCGAGCTCTACGGGCGCGAGGTCGCCAAGGTCGGCCTCGGCGTCATCGACGCCAATGCCGACCACCCCCGGGCCAAGTACGTCGTCGTCACCGCCATCACCCCCACCCCCTTGGGGGAGGGCAAGACGACCACCGCTGTCGGCATCGGCCAGGGCCTGGCCAGGATCGGCAAGCGGTCCATGCTGGCCCTTCGCCAACCCTCGATGGGCCCCACCTTCGGAATCAAGGGCGGGGCGGCCGGCGCCGGCCGCTCCCAGGTGCTGCCGATGGAGAGGCTCAACCTCCACCTCACCGGCGACTTCCACGCCATCACCGCCGCCCACAATCTGCTGGCAGCGATGATCGACAACCACCTCCACCACGGCAACCAGCTCGACATCGAACCCCACTCGATCTCCTGGCGCCGGGTCGTCGACATCAACGATCGGGCACTGCGCAATGTCATCGTCGGCCTGGGCAGCCGGATCGACGGGGAGCCCCGCCAGACCGGTTTCGACATCACCGCCGCCAGCGAGGTCGGAGTCATCCTCTCGCTGGCCACCTCGCTGCAGGATCTGCGCTCCCGGCTGGGACGGATCGTGATCGGCTACAACCGGGACAGGCAGCCGGTGAGCGCCGAGGACCTGCACGCCGCCGGATCGATGACCGTGATCCTCAAGGACGCCCTCAAACCCAACCTCATGCAGACCACCGAGAACACCCCGGTGCTGGTCCACACCGGACCCTTCGGCAATATCGCCACCGGGAACTCCTCGGTGGTCGCCGACAGGGTCGGTATCGGCTGCGCCGACTACCTGCTCACCGAGGCCGGCTTCGGCTCCGACATGGGGGCCGAGCGGTTCTTCAACATCAAGTGCCGGGTCTCGGGGCTGCATCCGGACGCCGCCGTGCTGGTGGCCACCGTCCGCGCCCTCAAACTCCACTCCGGGCGCTACACCGTCAGGCCCGGCAACCCGCTTCCCCCGGGGATGGTCCTGGACAATCCGGACGACGTGTGGGCCGGTGCTCCCAACCTGCGCAAGCACATCGAGATCGTGCGCAGCTTCGGGGTGACGCCGGTGGTCGCCCTCAACGTCTTCCCCACCGACCATCCCGACGAGATCGACGCCGTTCGCCGGATCGCCGAGGAGTGCGGGGCGCACTTCGCCTCCTCCACCCATGTGGTCGACGGCGGTGCCGGGGCCACCGAACTCGCCCGGACGGTGGTGGCGGCCTGCCAGGAGCCGACCCGGTTCCGCTACAGCTACCGGCTCGACTCCCCGCTGGCCGACAAGATCGAGGCCATCGCCACCGGCGTCTACGGTGCCGACGGGATCGAGCTGTCGGCCTCGGCCGCCAGGGAACTGACCCACTTCGAGGAGCTGGGCTACGGATCCTTCCCGGTGGTGATGGCCAAGACCCACCTGTCGCTGTCACACGACCCGGCGCTCAAGGGCGCCCCGACCGGCTGGACACTGCCGGTCCGCGAGGTCAGGGTGGCTGCCGGGGCCGGATATGTCTACGCCATCTGCGGCGAGATGCGCACCATGCCGGGGCTGAGCAGCCATCCGGCGGCCGAGCGGATCGACATCGACGCCCAGGGCAATACCGTCGGGCTGTCCTGAGTCGGCCCGTCGGTATCACGATCGACGCCTCAACCTAAGCTGTCCCCATGGCCAATCAACGTGCCGAGGACGCCCGCCGCCGGGTGGAGCTCCAGGAGCAGGACCGGCGACGCGAGGGTGCCGCAGCCCAGCAGCTCATCGATGCCTTCGTGGTCTCCGCCCGCGAGAAGGGGCTGGCCATCGAACCGCTCCAGGCGCAGCTTCTGGACGGTCACACCGCCAGGACCGACCGGCGCGGCTGGTATCTCAACGCCAGCCACAGCCTGGCCATCGGGGAGCACGGCGAGTACTTTCAGCTGGTGGTTCCCGGCGGGCTCAGGGAGCGGATTCGCGGCGTGAAGCTGGAGTCCTCGCTACCTCCGCTGCATGTCGGGCGCGGTGGACGAGACGGTGAGACCGGCTATCTCAAGGAGTTCCTGGCCTGGCGGCTGGCGGCAGACTGAGGTCAGCGGCTCAGGCCGGAAGCTCTGCGGCCGGGGTCGGCCGGCCCGCCCGGAGCTGGTGGCGTCGCCTCAGCATTCCCGGGTAGCGATGGAGCCCGAGATACCAGGCCAGCAGCAGGGCCGCCGCCAGGAAGACATAGGGCAGCACTCGTAGCCCCGTCTCGTTGTGGTCCTTGATGACCGCCACCTCCTCGCTGGGGTCGGCGGCGTGATGAATCACCAGGGTGACCGGCTGACCCAGGGTGTAGGCCTTCGACCTGCTGTAGGGATTGCTGGTGATCAGCCGGGTGGCACCGCCGTCGGTGGTGTAGGCGACCACCGCGACCCGGTTGGCCGACGTCGGGATCGAGGCGTGGAAGGGGCCGGCGCCACTACTGGAGGGGTGGCCGAAACCGACGACCTTTCCCTGCACCGTCTGCCCGTGCTGGAGAAACACCGACTGGCGCTGCGACAGCGCGAAGAACAGGCAGCTCACCACCAGCAGGTAGAGCACGGCCAGCACTCCGAGCACCTTGGGCCATCTCTTCATGACTCCCACAGTACGGCCTGGCGGTCGCCGAGCAGGGCCCACGGCGCGTCACTCCAGGTACTCGCGCAGCATTGCGGCATGGCGCCGCATCGTCCGCACCGCACGACTGCACCGCGCCCGGAGCGCCTGGCCGCTGATCTGGTGGGCGGCCGCCGCATCGGCGCTGCTCATCCCGAAGAAGTAGACACTGGCCAGCACCGACAGCTGGGACCCCGACAGCACACCCATCGACATCGCGGCCTCCAGCACCGCCACAGCCCGGCCGCTCTCGCGGTGCTGCGGCGGGGGAGCCTCGACGTCGGGGATCTGCTGCGGGATCTCGTGACTCTCGACCCGCCGTCGGGCTGTGGTCACCGCGTGCAGGGCGTCCAGACCCAGACCGGTGGGGACCGTGGTGGCCGGCCCGACCCTCACGGTCCTGATCCTGATCCAGGCCGCGGCGAGGTAGTCGTCCAGGGCCTCGCGCGGGTCGGGGTCCCGGGATGCCATTCTCACCAGCATCGGGAAGAGCACCTGGAGCAGCGCCTGACATGCCAGCTCGGCGGTCGGGCCATCCCCCTGGGCGGCCAGGATGCAGGAGTGGGCCACAGACCTGTCGGCCCTGATGGCGTCGGGAAGTTGGTGGGGCAGGGTCCCGGCGGATACCGGCAGCTCGGTGATCGCCTCGCCGGCCCAGGGCTGGTCGAGGCAGTCCAGCCACTGCCGCCGCAGTCGCTGCCCGGTGGACCCGGGGTCGGGGGGACGCCGTGGCCGGCTCCTGGGTTGACGCCGGGCCGGCGGGGACCCGCCCCGATCGGCGGTCCGGGCCGGGTGAGGCACCGGGCCGGCTGGGACGGCCTCGGTGAGGGTGGCTGCGGCAGACATCACAACACCTCCTTGACGGGTCCTCACAGACCATCAAGGAGGTGTTGTCACAGGTGTTGTCACACCGGCCTCAGGTGTATCCCATCTGCGCCGATGTGTTGTCGGGTGCTGCTTGTCGGGTGTTGGGGTGCCCGGCCCTACTCCTCGGCCAGAGCCTCGGTCGGAGTGGCCCTGGCGGCCCGGCGTCCCGGCAGGATGGATGCCAACGAGGCGGCCACGAAGCAGATCAGCACCAGTCCGATGGTGGTCGCCCAGTCGATCGCGAAGGTGACCTTGATGGGCGCCCCCGACATCTTGAAGATCGACGTGATCCCCAGCCAGGCGAAGAACCCGCCTGCGATGACGCCGACGATGACGCCGGCCATCACCATCTGGACCGCCTCGAAGAACAGCATCAGGCGCAGCGATCCGCGCTGCATGCCCATCGCCCGCAGCAGGGCCGACTCGCGGCGTCTCTCCAGTACCGACAGCCCCAGGGTGTTCGCCACCCCGATCAGGGCGATCGCCACGGCCACCCCGAACAGGGTGGTCATCACGATCAGCAGGATCCGCAGGATCTGCTCGATGATCGCCGCGTAGAGCGCGCCGCCACCGATCTGGACCTCGGGATGCTGTTGGGCAATGGTGACGATCGAGGAGTAGGTCTGGGCCATGTCGCTGCGATCGGACATCGCCGCCCAGACGGCCGCGGTTCTCGGGTTCGCCGTCAGCCTGGACAGGTCGGAGGTCGAGACCATCGCCATCCCGGGGGTGTCGAAGGCCTTGGAGATCTGGACGGTGAGGCTGAGGGTGCCCTTGTCCCCCTTGACCTCGACCTTCTCGCCATTGCTCAGCCCGGCGCCGCCACCGACCAGGATCCGCCCGGCCTGAAGCTCATCGGCGGTGGCCGGGGTGACCGGTTGGAGCTGAGCGGGGTCCGCCCCCATCACCAGGGTCTTCGACTGGGAATCGCCGAGGGTCATCAGCGCGCCCGGCAACGACGTCCTGGCCTTGAGATTCGGCAGTTTGCCGAAATCGGTGATGACGGCGGCCGGCAGCGCGACCGAGGTGGCCGGTGTGGCAGCCCCGGTGCTCTGGTCGTAGATGGTGGCCGGGGCGGTGACGCTCAGGTCGACGGGGAATTCCTCGTTGATGAGGTCCAGGACGCTCTCGCGAGTGGTCGCAGTGCCGACCTGGAGGGTGACGATGATGCCGACGGCCAGCATCAGGACGCCGGTCGTCAGGGCGGTGCGCACAGGGTTGCGGACCGCATTGGCCGTCGACAGCCGGGCGGTGGCACCGAAGGGTCGCAGCGCCATCCCGAGGAGCTTGATCACCCAGGGCACGTAGACCGGCGTCGAGATGAGCATCGCGACGCCCAGCACGGCGACCGCGCCGAGCGCCCAGGCGATGTTCCAGCTGTCGACGTGCAGCGCCCGCCAGGTCAGCAGGGCCCCGCCGGCCAGCATCACCGCACTGATCGTCACCAGGACGATGGAGGTGCGTCTGGTCTCCACGGTGGGAGCCGGGCGCAGCGCCTCCAGGGGGGCGACGCGGGTGGCCCGCAGGGTCGGGATGAAGGCGGCCAGCACGGTGGCCACCACCCCGATCCCGAACTCGATGGCCAGATCCGACCAGGGCAGCACCAGTCCGAAGCTCAGCGCCCCGGTGTAGGCGGCCCCGGCCAGGGCGATGAGGATGCCGAGTCCGACACCCAGCAGGGACCCCACTGCGCCGATGATCACCGATTCGACGAAGAACTGCCCTCGCACCTGGCCGCCGGAGGCTCCGACGGCACGCATCAGGCCGATCTGGCGGCGCCGTTGTGCCAGCAGGATGAGGAAGGTGGTGAAGATGATGATCATCCCGACCATCAGCGCCACCCCGGCGAAGACCATCAGCATGTACTTGAAGACGTTGAAGTCACCGGTCAGGGCGGTGACCGCCCGTTCCCGGTAGACCGGCGCCGTCTCGACCTGGAGATCGCCCGGCTGGGTTCCCGCCGAGGGCATGCCTGGAAGCTTCGAGACCGCGGTGCGCACGGCGTCGGCCACCTGGGAGGGATCCGAGCCGGAGTCGACGTCGATCAACCAGAGGGCCGGCTGGGTGCCGGCTCCGCTGAACAGAGCCGGGGCCGCGTAGACGGTCTGGGCGAACAGCGAGCGGGGGTCGTTGGTGATGCCGGAGACCGTCAGCTCGGCGGTGCCGCTGGTGACGGTGTCGCCCAGGCTCACCCCGAGCTTCCCGGCGGCCTCCTTGGAGATCGCGATCTGGCTGGTGGAGGTGGGCCAGGAGCCTTCGGCCAGGTCGGCCCACCGGAACCGCTCGGAGGGTACCGCGTAGTAGGTCGCCTGGGCCGACTTGTCGCCCTTCTGGATGATCTGGGAGACCTGGTAGGAGGGCTCGACGGCCGCCACCCCGGAGACTCCCTTGATGGCATTGGTCACGGCATCGGTGGAGATGTCCTCGGAGGTGGCACCGATGTCGGCGACGACGTCGGCCCTGGAGGTGGCCAGGGACTGCTGCTCACCGATGGCGGTGGACTGGGTACGGATGAAGACCGAGACGCCGACCATGAAGCCGATCGAGATGGCGATCGCCACCAGGGTGGCGACGTAACGGGCTGGGTGGAAGCGGACCTCCTGGATGGCATTTCTCAGCATCACGCCTCCAGATTCGCCATCGCGGTACCGACCGTCTCGGCGGTGGGGGAGTCGATGTCATCGACGATCCGGCCGTCCAGCAGCATCAGTGCCCGGTCGGAGTAGGACGCCGCCCGGGCGTCATGGGTGACCATGATGATTGTCTGGCCCAGGTCGGAGGCGCAGTGGCGCAGGTACTCCAGCAGAGCGGTGCCGGACCTGGAGTCCAGGGCGCCGGTGGGCTCGTCGGCGAAGACCACCGAGGGCTTGGTGATCATCGCCCGGGCGCATGCCACCCGCTGCTGCTGGCCCCCCGACAGCTCGGAGGGGCGGTGGTCGAGCCGGTCGGCGATCCCCAGGCCATCGACCAGCTGCTCGAACAGGACCATGTCGGGTTTGGTGCCGGCGAGGTCCAGGGGCAGCAGGATGTTCTGCTTGGCGGTGAGGGTGGGCAACAGGTTGAAGGACTGGAAGATGAACCCGACCTGGTCACGACGGGTGCGGGTCAGCGCCTTGTCGGCCATCGTGCTGAGTTCATTGCCGGCCAGGAAGACCCGGCCCGAGGAGATCCGGTCCAGCCCGGCCAGGCAGTGCATCAGGGTCGACTTGCCCGAGCCGGAGGGGCCCATGATCGCGGTGAAGGAGGACCTGGCGAACTGCACCGAGACATTGTTGAGTGCCACCACCTGGGTCTGTCCGGAGCCGTAGACCTTGGTGACGCCGAGGGCCGCCGACGCGTCCTGGCGGAGGCCGGGCCGGTTCGGGTCCGGCTGAGGCGGTCCGGAGGGGTCGAGACCGGTGGGCGAGGGGGCACTGGACGGGCTGGTCTGCCAGGGCTGGGCCGGTGACGTCTGGGCCTGCGGAGAGGCGGCGGGCTGTCCCGCTGCCTGCTGGTACTGGGGGTACTGCTGGGGATCGGCGTACTGGGGATCGGCATCGCCGCGCCGGGGCGCCGGCAGCGGCATCTCGAACCCGGGGGTCTGGGGCGAGCCGGCGGACGGATCGGGAGTTGAGGAACGGCGTGGCGGAGTCGACATGGCCCCACCCTATGGCGAGCCGGTGGCCGGACGAGGGTGCGCGCCGCGCAGAGGTCGATCTGGGGGAGAACTGGGGGGAGGGTCCGCCGACTCCCGATCGGGCGGCCGGTGGCCACCGGGAGCCGGATCGACGGGGCCTCAGATCAGCCCGACCTCGCGGGCGAAGAGCACCAGACCGACCCGGTCCCGGCACTCCAGTTTCGCCAGCAGCCGGCCGATGTGGGTCTTGACGGTGCCCTCGGCCATGTAGAGGGTCTGGGCGATCTCGGCATTGGTGGCGCCCTTGGCGATCTCCACCAGCACCTCGGTCTCCCGGTCGGTGAGCACCGAGAGCCGCTCCTGGTTCTGTTCGGGGCTCTCCGGAAGCGTCGGGACGACATGGTCCAGCAGCCGGCGAGTCGCCGAGGGGGCGACGACTGCCTCCCCGGCGGCCACGCTGCGGATCGCCGACAGCAGCTCGGCCGGGCGGGCGTCCTTCAGCAGGAATCCGGAGGCCCCGGCCTTCAGTCCGGCGTAGACGTACTCGTCCAGGTCGAAGGTGGTGAGGATCATCACCTTGGTCTCCAGCCGTGAGGCGGCGATCCGCCGGGTGGCCTCCACGCCGTCCATCACCGGCATCCGGATGTCCATCAGTGCGACGTCGGCGGGGGTGGTGCGAAGGACGTCCAGGGCCTCGGCACCGTTGGAGGCCTCGCCGACGACCTCGATGTCGTCCTCGGCCTCGATGAGCATCCGGAATCCCGAGCGCACCAGGGACTGGTCGTCGACCAGCAGCACGCGAATCGCTTCAGGCATGGCACCTCCGGGTTGGGATCCATCCCGCATCGTAGTTGAGGCCGCCCGCCGTGGTGGCCACCGCGTGGTCGAGTCGGTGGCGCAGCTCCTCCCCGCCCCCAGGCACGGTCGTCCTTCCTGGTGGGCCCGGCAGCTCCTCCCCGCCCCCAGGCACGTTCGTCCTCAGATCCGACGTTCGTCCTGGAATTCCAGGACGAACGTCGGATCTGAGGACGAACGTGGGGACCGGCCCGACACCTACGGCTGAGCCCGACCGGAGCGCGGACCCCGGGGGCCTATCGACAGGCTCCCAGCGGCAACAGGGCATGCACCCGGAAGCCGTGGTCGGCCAGTGGCCCGGTCTCCAGCTGACCACCCATCGAGGTCACCCGCTCCCGCATCCCCTGCAGCCCATGACCGCGTCCATCCCCCTGGATCGTCTCGCCGTGGCCGTCATCGGTGATGGTCAGACTCATCGTGGTCTGGCGGTAGTGCACCGCCACCTCGGCATGTGCGGTCGGCCCGGCATGCTTGAGCACATTGGTGACCGCCTCCTGGACCACCCGGTAGGCGGTCAGCCCGAGGGCCTCGGAGACCTCGGGGCGCTGCCCGGTGACGGTGAGGGTGATCCGCTCACCGGAGTGCTCGACCAGCTCAGGGATGTCTGTCAGCCCGGGAGAGGGCGAGTAGGCGGCCTTCTCCGAGGGGTCCTTTCGCAGCACCCCGACGATGCGGCGCATCTCGACCAGGGCGTCGCGACCGGTGTCGGCAATGATGTCGAGGACATCGGCGGCCTTCTCGGGCTTCTTGGCGGCCAACGCCTTGCCCCCCTCGGCCTGGACGATCATCACCGACAAGGAGTGGGCGACGATGTCGTGCAGTTCCCGGGCGATCTCATTGCGGGTGCGCTCCTCGATGACGTGGGCGTCCTGCTCCCGCTCGGCCAGGATCGCGCGGTACCGCTCGGCCTTGGCCATCCGCTGCTGGGACTCGATGAGGGCGGCCTCGCGCAGCCGACGTCCCACCGCATAGGGGGTGATGACCAGACCGGCGCAGACCGTCATCGACAGGAACAACAGCATCCACGGGGTCCCGCCATCGCTCGGGTAGTCGGCGGTCATCGCGGCATGCCAGCGGGCCGGTCCGAGGATCGCGCCGAGGGCACCGACCCACAGCACCCAGCGCGACTGGGCGCCGTCCACCCAGCGGGCGACCGAGTACGAGGCGATCGGGATGGTGAGGATCGACAGCACCGGCCAGGGCACCAGCAGCAGCTGGATGCCGGCCCCGACGCTCACCAGGGCGAGCATCATGATCGGCTGGTCGCGCCGGATCGAGACCGAGGCGACCATCATCATCGAGCTCACCAGGGCGGCGACGTACTCCACGCTGGGATGCAGGATCACCGAGGTGACATAGGGCACCACGGTGAGCACGGTGAGGGCCACCACCACGGTGATGTCGATCCACAGCGAACGCTCGGTGTCCTGGGGCCGGCCGTCGTCGATCTTGGGATTGAGGACCTCCTCCATCCCGGGGATCGACAACTGCTCGCCCGAGCGGCCGGCACTGCGACCGCCCCGGCCGGTGGGGAAGCGCGCGGTGTGGAACCCGGCGGGGAACAGGCTCGGGGAGAACCTCGTCAGGCGCGCGCGAACCCCGCTCCCGGACCTGTCCTGCGGTGCGGGGGTCGTCATGTCACGCCCGCTGGTGCTCATCGGCTCCCAGTGTACGAATGGCCCTCAATCAGCTGATCCCCAGGCTGGGCCATAGGATTGGGGCCGGGGTGACCAGCAGGGTTGACGATCACCTCGGACAACCCAGCGGCACCCCAGTGGCGTCGACATCGAGGAAGAAGGCACAGGTCAGGATGCGGATTCTCATCACCGGCGGGGCGGGATACATCGGATCGACGGTCGGGTCGGCCTGCATGGAGGCAGGCCACGAGGTGGTCGTCCTCGACAACCTGTCGGCCGGACGCCGCGAGTTCGTCACCGATCGCACGTTCTACCAGGGCGACGTCGCCGACCAGCAGCTGCTCGACACGATCTTCTCCGAGAACCAGATCGACGCCGTGGTGCACTGCGCCGCCAAGATCATCGTCCCCGAGTCGGTCTCGGAACCGCTGGCCTACTACGAGAACAACGTCGGCAAGACGGTCAAGCTGCTCCAGGCGATGGCGCGCAACGGAGTCAACCGGATCCTGTTCTCCTCCTCGGCCTCCATCTACGCCACCGATGCCGAGTTCAAGGTCTCCGAGGACTCCGCTCTGGACCCGGGCTCCCCCTACGCCACCACCAAGTTCATGGTCGAGTACATCCTGCGCGACGCCGCCCACGCCTCCGATCTCAAGGCCCTGTCGCTGCGCTACTTCAATCCCATCGGCTCGGACCCCAAGCTGCGCTCGGGCCAGCAGATCGAGCACCCCAGCCACGTGCTGGGCAAGATGATCGACGCCTGGATGGACAAGTCCACCTTCACCGTCACCGGGGTCGACTGGCCGACCCGCGACGGCTCGGGGATCCGCGACTACATCCACGTCTGGGATCTGGCCCGGGCCCATGTCGCCGCGCTGGAGCACCTCGACGAGGTGACCGCCGAGGACCCCTACCAGGTCTTCAACATCGGCACCGGCAACGGCGTCACCGTCAAGGAGCTGGTGGACGCCTTCCAGGAGGGCACCGGCCAGCCCCTCAATGTGGTCTACGGGCCGCCGCGCCCCGGCGACGTGGCCGGGGCCTACACCGTCTCCCACCGTGCCAAGGACCTGCTGGGATGGACCCCCGAGCTGACCCCGGCCGACGGGATCCGTGACGCCATCGCCTGGCTTCCGGAGCGCAAGAAGATCCTGGGGTACTGACCGCTCCCGGTCGACTGTGGTGGCCACGGCCCGGAGGAGGGCGAGGATGAGGCACAAGTGGTGGTGGGGGCTGGCCGCCCTGGTGGTCGGCGCCGTGATCGGCGGGCAGATCGGCGCCCGGCAGCGGCGTCACCGTGCCGAGTTGTGGGCGGTGGCCACCGAGGGGGTCTCCTCGGCCGATCCGCATCCCCGCTGGTTCTGAGCCGCCTCACCACTGCGGCAGGCCGAACCTCCGGGGACTTCGTCGGTGCCGGGACGCCACATATGGTGGGCCGAAAGGACGACGCCGACCCAGCCGATCCAGGAGGCACCCCCATGCGCACAGTGACGATGTCGGACCAGGAACTTCCCGCGATCGGCCAGGGAACCTGGTACCTGGGAGAAGGCCGAGCCCCTCGGGACCAGGAGATCGCGGCCCTGCGGGCTGGTGTCGACGCCGGGATGACGCTGGTCGACACCGCCGAGATGTACGGCGACGGGGCCGCCGAGCAGCTGGTCGCCGAGGCCCTGGGATCGGTCCGCGACGAGCTCTTCATCGTCGACAAGGTGCTGCCCTCGCACGCCTCCCGTGAGGGGATCATCGGCGCCTGCCAGGGGTCCCTGGAGCGGTTGGGCACAGACCACATCGACCTGTACCTGCTGCACTGGCGGGTCTCCCAGGTGCGTTTCGACGAGGTCATCGAGGGGATGGATGATCTGATGCGGGAGGGCAGCGTCGGTTCCTGGGGGGTCTCCAACCTGGACACCGCCGACATCTCCGAGCTGCTCGGGGAGACCGGTGGGCCGGGCTGCGCCACCGACCAGGTGCTCTACAACCTCATCCGCCGCGGCCCGGAGCTGGAGCTGTTCCCGCTGCTGGCCGAGCACGGCATCCCGGTGATGGCCTACTCCCCGATCGAGCAGGCCCGACTGCTCCAGCCCGGCCCGGGGCTCGACGCCCTGGAGCGGGTGGCCCAGGGCCACGGCGTCTCCCCCGCACAGGTGGCGCTGGCCTGGACCGTTCGGTCCGGCGATGTGCTGGCGATCCCGCGGACCGGATCGGCCGAGCACGCCGCCGCCAATGCAGCGGCCGGGGACCTGGTCCTCGGGGAGCAGGACCTGGCCGAGCTGGACGCCGCCTTCCCGGCACCGGAGACGCCGGTTGCCCTGGAGACGCTCTGAGGGCCGGTCGGCGAGGGCCCCCGATCGGGTCGTGCAGCGGCCCCGGGCCCTGCGCATAGGGTTCGGGTGGATGTCAGCGAGCAGCGGAGAGAGGGAGCGGCGATGATCTCATTGGTGACCTTCGATGTGGTGGGCACCACGGTCGACGACGGCGGGATGGTGTCGAGGGCGCTGCGCACCGCGGTCGAGGAGACCGGGGCGCAGGTCAGCGCCGAGGACGTCGAGGCCTGGGCCGGGATCGAGCGGGTCAGCGCGATCGCGGCCTTGATGTCGCTGGGCGGGGTCCGGCCGCGTCCCGGGGTGGCTCGCCGGCAACTGGCACAGTTCAAGGAGATCCTGGCCGATGCCTGGTCCAGCGAGCCCCCGCAGGAGATCGGCGGAGCCGCATCGGTCTTCGCGCAGCTCCAGGAACGTGGTATCCGGGTCGCTCTCACCACCGATCTGGACGAGCAGGCGCTCACCCCGCTGATGGAGTCGCTGGGCTGGTGGCCCGCCCGGCGTCACCTCATCGACACCGTGGTGACCGCCGACGACGTCAGCTCCGGATGCCCCGCCCCCTATCTCATCCATCGGGCGATGGAGCGCACCATGGTGATCGACGTCCACCAGGTGCTGGCAGTGGGGGACGCCGTGGTGGATCTCCAAGCCGCCGGCAACGCCGGTGCGGTCTCGGCGGGGGTGCTGACCGGCGCCGGGGACGGTCAGACGATGGAGGCGGTCGGCGCCGACTTCCTGCTCGGCTCGGTCGCGGAGGTGCCCTCGGTGGTCTCCGCCGACTCGGCGATGGGGTGAGCCGCTGCCGGTGACCACCTGTCGGGCCGACGGGACGGTTCGACCGGCTCCGGCAGCAGGTACCGGAGCAGAACTCAGACCCTCATCAGGGCCCCGAGCAGGGTCGACATCTGGCGCTCCACCTCGACGTGGTCGGCCGGGTGCCCGGCGATGATCGCCTCGATCATCTGCTGGTCGTGGACGGTGCGCATGATCGCCAGCAGGTCGTCCACCGAGATCCCCAGCTGGACACCGTTGGCGGCAATCACCTCCGCCACCAGCTCGCGCAGGGCAGGTGTGCAGGACTCGGTGAGGGCCCGGTAGGCCGGCCGCAGCTCCGGATCACGGGCCGCCTGGAGGCGGATCTCGTTGATCGCCAGGATCGTCTCCGGATCCGAACTCACCGTGCTGGTGAACAGTTTGATCGCCAGCCCGAGCTTGCGCTCGATCGGCAGCCCGGTGGCCGAGACCCGCGGCAGCTCGGTGGCCAGCGCCATGATCGTCTGATCGATGGAGCGGTGCAGGACGTCGATGCACAGTTCGTTCTTGGACTCGAAGTTGGAGTAGAAGGCCCCGCGGGTGAACCCGGCCTCCTCGCAGATCTCCTCCACCGAGGCGCCGTCGACCCCCTTGCGGGCTATCACCCGCACAGCGGCCCACGCCAGCCTCTCCCTGGTGGCCGCCCGTCGCGTGCTGACCTGCTCGTGGGACGTCGCCACATCGGTCATCATTGGCCTCCCTGGGCCCGTGTTCAGCCCTGTCACAACCGGTCTCCGTCGGTTTGCATACGACAGTGTATCGCATACACTTCTGTATCGGATACGGGCATGTATCCGATCACGACCCAGAGGTGACGATGTCCTCCTTCCTGCACGATCTCAGCGACTGGTGCTTCCGCCGGGCCAAGACGGTTCTGGCGATCTGGTTGGCAGTGCTGGTACTGCTCGGCGGGCTCACCGCAGCCTTCGCGGGATCCTTCGAGGACACCTTCACCATTCCGGGCGCCCCCTCGCAGACCGCGATGGACAACCTCAAGGCCACCTTCCCCCAGGCCGCCGACCTCACCGCCGACGTGGTGGTCGTGGTCCCCAAGGGGGACTCGGTGGACTCGGCGGCCAACCGGCCGAAGATCGAGAAGGGGGT
Organism: Acidipropionibacterium thoenii DSM 20276; assembly: GCF_000423445.1. Taxonomy (GTDB): domain Bacteria; phylum Actinomycetota; class Actinomycetes; order Propionibacteriales; family Propionibacteriaceae; genus Acidipropionibacterium; species Acidipropionibacterium thoenii. The sequence goes on from NZ_AUHZ01000005.1 coordinate 219,832, forward strand.
CACCGAGCTCGGCAGGCTGAGTTTCGTCCACAGTGTCACCTCGCCCTGGGACAAGTACGTCACCGGGATGGTCAGCGAGGACAAGACCGCCGCCGTCATCCAGGTCGATGTCGGCAACCAGACCTCCGCCACCTTCCCCGATGCCCAGAAACAGGCCCTGCAGGACGCCGGCAAGCGCATCGAGCAGACTCTTCCCGCCGGCAGCAGGGTGGATGTCGGCGGTCAGGCCTTCGGCGCCACCTTCCCCACCATCGGGGTCACCGAGGCCCTCGGTGTGGTGGTCGCGCTCATCGTGCTGTTCTTCACCCTGGGATCGATCATCGCTGCGGGGATGCCGATCATCACCGCCCTGGTCGGTGTCGGCATCTCCACCTGCATCACGATGCTGTTGGCCAATTTCACGGCCATCAACTCCACCACCCCTTTGCTGGCGGTGATGCTGGGCCTGGCGGTGGGAATCGACTACGCGCTGTTCATCCTGTCGCGGCACCGTGACCAGCTCGCCGAGGGGGTCGAGCCGAGGACCTCGGCATCCCGGGCGGTGGCCACCTCCGGATCAGCCGTCGTCTTCGCCGGTGCCACGGTCATCATCGCCCTGGTCGGCCTGGCGATCGCCGGCATCCCCTTCCTCACCGTGATGGGCATCTTCGCCGCCATCGGCGTCGCCCTGGCGGTGGCCATCGCGCTCACCATCCTGCCCGCCTTCATGGGGCTGATGGGCACCCGGATGACCCCGCGCAGGAGCCGCCGGAAGGCCAGGGCCGCGAAGGCCAAGGACGGCGAGCAGGCCGATGCGGCCACCTCTGCGCAGGGCCGGGCAGGTGCGGGCGACCAGAAGGCCGCCCCTGCTGGGAAGGCCTCCCATGGCGGCGTCTTCGCCTGGTGGGTGCATGTCGTCACTAAGGTGCCGGTGGCCACCATCCTCATCGTCGTGGTGCTGGTCGGTTCCCTGGCCATCCCGGTCAAGGACCTCCACCTCTCGCTGCCCTCGGCCGCCGAGGATGCCCTGGGCACCCCCTCGCGCCAGACCTACGACACCCTCACCGACAAGTTCGGCGACGGCTTCAACGGCCCGATCATCGTCACCGCGGATATCGTCAACTCCGCCGACCCGATGGGGGTCATCAACGGTCTGAAGAAGGACATCCAGGCCCTTCCCGGCGTCAAGCAGGTGCCGGTGGCGATCCCCAATCAGAACGTCGACACCGCGATGATCCAGGTCATCCCCACCACCGGCCCCTCCGATGAGGCGACCTCCGAGCTGGTCGGCAGGCTGCGCGACCAGCAGGCCAAGTGGAAGGACCAGTACGGCGTCGACACCGGTGTGACCGGTGTGACCGCCATCCAGATCGATGTCTCCAACCAGCTCGGCAGCGCGATGCTGCCCTTCGCACTGTTCGTGGTCGGGCTGTGCCTGATCCTGCTCACCGTGGTCTTCCGCTCGATCGCGGTTCCCATCAAGGCCACCGTCGGCTACCTGCTGTCGGCCGGTGCCGGGCTGGGCGCCGCCCAGCTGGTGTTCAATCGCGGTATCGGGCTCGACATCATCAACATGGACTCCGCAGTGCCGATCATCTCCTTCATGCCGATCGTGGTGATGGGCATCCTGTTCGGCCTGGCGATGGACTACGAGGTCTTCCTGGTGTCGCGGATGCGTGAGATCTACACCCACGGGGTGCCGGCCAAGCAGGCCGTCGTCGACGGATTCGTGGCCTCCGGCAAGGTCGTCACCGCCGCCGCCCTCATCATGTTCTCGGTCTTCGTGTTCTTCATCCCCGAGGGCATGCACGCGCTGCGCGAGATTGCCCTGGCGCTGGCCGTCGGCATCGTCATCGACGCCTTCCTGGTCCGGATGACCTTCGTGCCGGCGGTGCTGACCCTGCTCGGCGACAAGGCCTGGTGGCTGCCCAAGTGGCTCGACGAGCACCTTCCGGTTCTCGACATCGAGGGTGAGGCGGTGCGCCGCGAGGCGGAACTGGCCGACTGGCCCACTGCCGACCACACCGAGGCGGTGCACGGCGAGGGACTGGCCGTCAACGGGCTGTTCAGCGATGTGCGCGCCCACGTCGAACCCGGCGAGGTCCAGGCGGTCTACGGGCCGCCCGGCGCTGTCACCGGACTGCTGCTGGCTCTGTCGGGACGGCTGGACCTGGACGCCGGGAACTGCCGTTCGGCCGGTGAGCTGCTGCCGGATCGGGCCTCTCGGGTACGCCGGCTGGTGACCTTCGTCGACGCCGCCGAGCCCGACGGGCTGGCCGACCGGCTGCGTGAGGGGCTGCACCCCTCCACCCGGTTGGCCGTCATCGACCACGCCGACCGGGTCGTCGACCCGGAGTCGCGGGCTGCCCTGGAGCATCTGTGCACCCGGGCCCGGGCGGCCGGACGCACCGGCGTGCTGCTCGGCGCCCAGCGCGCCGCCAGACTGGAGTGGTTGAAGCCCGACGGAATCGGGGAGCTCACCAGTTCCCAGACATCGCCCGGCCCAGCCCAGTCCCATCCGGCCCAGTCCGATGCGGCCCAGTCCGATGCGGGCCAGTCCGACCCTGCCGACGCCGGCCGGACGGCGTCCTCCCCCTCTGACCATCTGCCTGCCTTCTCTGAAGGAGCGAACTGATGACTCGCCGTATGTTCTCCCCGGCCTCCCAGCCGAAGGCCGAGCGTTCCCACTCGACCATCACGTTGAGCTGGGCCTCGGTCATCGCCCTGGTGCTGGTGCCGCTGATCGTGGCCGGGGCGCTGATCGGCACCACCTGGAAGATGACCGACCGGCTCGGTCAGGTCCGCGCCGCGATCGTCAACCAGGACGCCGGGGTCACCCTCAACGGCCAGTTCGTGCCCATGGGCCGCCAGCTGTCCGGCCAGCTCATCTCCTCGGGCACCGCGACCACCGACGGCCGGCCGATCAGCTGGCAGCTCACCTCTGCCGATGAGGCGGCCGCCGGGCTCAAGGACGGCACCTTCGTCGCCTCCATCACGATCCCCAAGACCTTCTCCAAGGACGCCACCTCCTACTCGGCGAACAAGGGGGACTCCGCCCGCCAGGCAGTGGTGACGGTCGCCACCTCCGAGAGCTCCCCGGTCACCGACTCCACCATCGCCACGATGACCGCCCAGGCCGCCCAGACCGCTCTCAACAAGACCCTCAACAGCCAGTACCTCGACAACATCTACCTGGGCTTCAACAAGCTCGGCGACTCGATGGTCTCGGTGAGCAAGGGCGCCGATCAGCTCAATGACGGCACCCAGCAGCTGGCCACCGGGATCAAGAGCGCCACCAGCGGCACCCAGCAGCTGGCCACCGGTGCCAGCACGCTCGATCAGGGCGGCCAGCAGCTCTCGGCAGCCGGCAGCAAGCTGCTGGTCGGGGTCAACCAGCTCGCCAGTGGGGTCGCCCTGCTGGATGCCAACGGTTCGAAGCTCAACGCAGGCGGTAAGCAGCTGGCCTCCGGAGCCGCCACCTTGAACGCCTCCAGCGGGAAACTGGTGTCCGGTGGCAACCAGCTGGCCTCCGGGGCCAAGACCCTGGACTCCAACGGCGCTCAACTCAATGCAGGTGGCACGCAGCTGGCCTCCGGGGCCAAGCAGGTCTCCGACGGGCTGTCCCAGATGGACAGTCAGGTCCAGAAGATCTCGGTCAACGTGCCCGAGGTCAGCCAGGATCAGCTGGATCAGCTCGGCCAGCTCAAGACCGGGGCCAGCCAGATCTCCCAGGCCAGCTCCGGGATCTACTCGGGGATGAAGTCCTACCAGGCCGCGATGGCCGACCCCAGCGAGGACCAGGTCAACAAGATCGTGGCGCAGGTCTGCCAGCGCAATCCGCAGTCCTGCGAGACCCCGCAGGCCAAGGAGCAGGTGGCTGCCGGGGTGAGGGCCGGGATGGGCCAGGCGGCCTCGGCGATGGGGAGCTCCTCGGACTCCGACTCGCTGCTGGGCAAGGCCAACACCTTCAACAGCACCGTGCAGGGATATGCCTCCAAGATCGGCGGGGGAGTCGACCAGCTGCTCACCCTGCTCAAGAGCGCCCCGCAGATCGGCGAGAAGCTCACCGACCTCAAGAACGGCGTCCACCAGCTGGCCACCGGGGCCGAGAAGGTCTCCGACGGCGCCTCCAGCTACTCCACCGGGGTCGGCAGGTACACCGCCGGGGTGCACACCCTGTCCCAGGGCGTCTCCAGCTACACCTCGGGTGTGTCGACCTACACCGGAGGGGTCGGGACGCTGGCCTCGGGAGTCTCGACGTACACCTCAGGGGTCGGCCAGTACACCGCCGGGGTCCACACCCTGGCCCAGCAGATGCCTGCGATGACCAGCGGCACCCAGCAGTACGTGGCCGGCGTAGGCCAGCTCACCAGCGGGATCCACTCGCTGTCGACCGGGGCCGACAAGCTCTACGACGGCCAGGTCAAGCTCTCCCAGGGGGCGGTGAAACTCGCCAAGGGGTCCGACACCTTCGCCACCCAGGTCGCCAAGGGCGCCAGCCAGGTACCCAGCTACTCGGCCTCCGACCGGTCCAAGCTGTCGGACGTGGTGTCGGCTCCGGTCTCCTCGAGCACCACCCCCAATGGCACCTCGGCCTGGGTGGTCGGGCTGATCCTCATCCTCGGTCTGTGGATCGGGGCACTGGGCATCTGGTTGGTGGCACGCACCGTGCCGTCGCGGGTGCTGACCTCCTCGCGGTCGACCCTGTCGCTGTTGTGGAGCTCGCTGTCGACCGGCACCGGGGTCATCCTGGTGAGCTCGGCCGGACTGGCCCTGCTGGCCACCGTGGCCACCGGCGTCTCGGCGGTGCGAGGGCTCGGGTTGTTCGGGATGCTGCTGCTGATCGGGGCGATGTTCCTGGTCGTCAACCATGCCCTGGCGGGCTGGCTGCATGCTGTCGGACGTTTCATCGCGGTGGTCCTGGTAGCGGCTGCGGCCGCCGTCGGGGTGGTCTCGGCGGTGCCGGGCTGGGTGCGCTGGGTCCATGGCATCTCGCCGCTGAAACCGGCGATGGAGGCGGTCACCGCGATCCTGGCCGGCCACCTGCCGAGCTTCGGGGCGCTGCTGACCATCATTCTGTGGCTGGTGATCGGAGTGGTGGCCAGTCTGCTGGCAGTCAACCGGGCGAGGCGGACCACCGTCGCGAAGGTGCTCGCCGAGGCGAGCTGAGCCGGCGGCGTCGTTCAGCCCCGGTGCCAGACCCACCAGGCCAGGAAGACACCGCCGGCGGCGATCAGCCAGCGGCTGAGGTTGTTGGGCCCATGGCGCTGGACGCCGGGGCCCAGGGTGCCGCCGACCGTCTGGCCGGCGAACATCACCAGCACCGCGAACCAGTCGATCGGTGCGAAGAAGACGAAGACCATCGAGGCGGTGAGGTTGGAGACGCCGAGCAGCACGGTCTTCATCAGCATCGTCTGGCGGTACTCCTGGCTGCCGAGCAGCAGGGTCGCGGCCAGGAAGACCACCCCGGATCCGGCGCCGAAGTAGCCCCCGTAGACGCACACCGGGATCAGCACCATGAGATAGACGACCCAGCCGGAGGTCTTCTGTGTGCCGGCCCCGGAGGTGAATCGCCACAGCAGGGGGGCGGCCAGGATCAGCAGCGAGGCGAACAGGATGAGCCAGGGGGCCAGCGCCTCGAAGGCCCTCTCCCCGGTGGTCACCAGCAGGGCCCCGCCGGCTGCCCCGCCGATCGCGGCGATGACGACCTGCTCGAGTGTCCTGGCGGCCCCCGCCTGGCCGACCTGGCGGCCGGCTCTGAGGGTGGCACCTGCACTGGCGCCGACCTGGGCCAGGGTGTTGGTGGCATTGGCGGCCAACGGGTTGAGGCCCAGAGCCAGCAGCGCCGGGTAACTGATGAGCGAGGCCAGCCCGGCGATGTAGCCGACCAGACCGGCCGCCGCCCCGGCCAGGAACAGCAGAGCCGCGGAGGCCACCGAGATATCCATGAACCACTCTCCCCGGATCAGCATACGGTGGGCGTGCTCGGGGCCGGTGGCTCTCGCGCCGCAGGCCGGGCTAGCCGCGCCGGGAGTCGTGATGGAGCATGACCCCGCCCAGCAGCGCGGAGATCAGCGATCCGGCCAGCACGCCGATCCGCGCCTGATCGACCAGGTCGCCGCCGTCCGGTGGCTGCGCGTCGAAGGACAACCCGGCGATGAGCATCGCCACCGTGAAGCCGATCCCGCACAGCAGGGCGACCGGCAGCAGGTCGCGGATCGTGACCCCCTCAGGCAGCTCCAGCCGACTCCAGCGCTTCAGGCCGGCAGTGACCGCCAGCACCCCGAGCGGCTTACCGATCACCAGGGCCGCCACCACCGCCCACAGCACCGGGTGGCTGAACGGGCCCGATCCTCCCGACCGCCCGGTCCCCAGCACCGGCACCCCGGCGGCGAAGAGCGCGAAGACCGGCAGCGCGACCGCATTGGAGAAGGGCTGGACGAGCTGACTGGTCCGGGTGGCCCGCGAGACGGTCTCATCGGGGCGCCGGACAGCCGGCACCACCAGGCCCAGGGCCACCCCGGCGATCGTGGCGTGAACCCCGGAGCGGTACATGAACCACCAGGCGAGCACCGCCACCGGCACCATCAGCCACCAGGCCATCCGACGGCGTCGAGCCAGCCAGCCGAAGACCGCCACACAGGCCGCCGCAGCCAGCAGGGCCGGTAGTGCGATGGCATGGGAGTAGAAGATCGCGATGACCAGTATCCCGATGAGATCATCGACGACCGCCAGTGTGAGCAGAAAGATCCGCAGGCCCCGCTGCAGCCCATCGGGCAGCCCCCGGCCGGCCAGCACCAGAACCGTCAGGGCGAAGGCGATGTCGGTGGCGGTGGGGATCGCCCAGCCGTGCACGAACTGCGCTCCCGACACCGGGGCCACCACGGCGCAGTACACCAGCGCCGGGGCCGCCACCCCGCCGCAGGCCGCCAGGATCGGAACCGCCGCGCGCCGCGGATCCCGCAGGCCCCCGACCCGGATCTCCTGGATCAGGTCCAACCCTACGGTGAGGAAGAACAGCGCCAGCAGGCCGTCCTGGGCCCACTGGTCGACGGTGAGAGAGCCCAGCGACGAGCCGGCCAGATGGCCGAAGCCGTCGCGTGCCGGCGAGTTGGCCAGCACCAGGCCGAACCCGGCCGCGCAGATCACCAGGACCCCGCCGGTGGTCTCCCGGGACAGCAGGACGCGCAGCCGTGCCGCGAGAGAGGGGATCGGGATGGTCATCGGGGCTCCTGGCAGGACAGCTCGGTCGACAGCACCCCGGAGCAACCGGGGCGGTCGACCAGACTTCCCGACGCACCGGGGCCACCCTAACAGAGCCCGGCAGGACAGCTTCCGGACACCATGACCCGGGGTACCGGCCGGCCGACGGGCAGCACCCTGGCGGTGCCATCATCGCCCCCCGCCAGCACCGCCGGGCCGGCCGTGGTTGACTGGCGGGTGTACGTCCCCACCCGTCGGTGACGATCGCCGCACCGCCGGATGGAACACAGACTTTCGGAGATGAGAGCGCTATGACAACCGGTTTCCAACCGAACGAGTTCCAATTCGGCAGCGACGGGTCCGGGGAGTTCGTCAAGGTGATGGCCCGGGGTTATCAGGTGCTGGCCAGCCCGGTCATCAACCAGGGCTCGGCATTCAGCCGCACCACCCGCGAGGAGCTCGGCCTGGAGGGGCTGCTGCCGACCGGGGTGATGAGCCTGGAGGGCCAGCTGCAAAGGGTCTACCGGCAGTACCAGGCCCAGCCCGATTCGCTGAGCAAGTACCTCTTCCTCAATGCGATGCACGACCGTAATGAGGTGCTGTACTTCGCCCTGCTGGCCGCTCACATCGAGGAGATGATGCCGATCGTCTACACCCCGACCATCGGCCAGGCGATCGAGGAGTACTCCCACTGGTACCAGCGCCCGCGCGGCGTCTTCCTGTCGATCGACGAGCCCGAGACGGTGGAGAGATCACTGGCGGCGATGGGGCACCAGCCCGACGACCTGGACCTCATCGTCGTCACCGACTCCGAGGGCATCCTGGGGATCGGGGACCAGGGGGTGGGCGGGGTCGCCATCACGGTCGGCAAGCTGGCCGTCTACACCGCCGCTGCCGGAGTTCATCCGCACCGGGTGATGCCGGTCGTGCTCGACACCGGCACCGACAACCTCAAACTGCTCAACGACGAGGCCTACCTGGGAGCTCGCCATGCCCGGGTGCGTGGCGAGCGTTATGACGACTTCATCGAGGAGTTCGTCACCACTGCGCACAAGCTCTACCCCAAGGCGATGATTCACTGGGAGGATTTCGGCGCCGCCAACGCCACCCGAATCCTGGCCAAGTACCGCAACGACTACTGCACCTTCAATGACGACATCCAGGGCACCGCAGCGGTCGTGGTGGCTGCTCTGATGGCCGCCATCAAGGCCTCCGGGACGCCATTGCCCGAGCATCGGATCGTCGTCCACGGGGCCGGTACGGCCGGCATCGGGATCGCATCCCTGCTGCGCCGGGTGATGGTCGAGGAGGGGATGGACGCCGACGAGGCCCGCAGCCACTTCTGGGGGCTGGGTTCGCGCGGGCTGCTGCGCGAGGGTCTGAAGCTGCGCGACTTCCAGCAGCCCTGGGCCCGTGCGAGCTCCGAGCTCAAGGGCTGGAAGCTCGACATCAAGGGCCACTACGAGCTGGCCGATGTCATCCGCAACGTCAAGCCGACCATCCTGATCGGCTCCTCGGCCCAGGCCGGCAGCTTCACCGAGCCGCTGGTGCGCGAGATGGCCGGCTACTGCGACCGGCCGATCATCATGCCGCTGTCCAACCCGACCAGGAAGGCGGAGGCCATCCCCTCCGACCTGATCTCCTGGACCAAGGGCAGGGCGCTGATCGCCACCGGGTCGCCCTTCGACCCGGTCTCCTTCGACGGCACCAGGTACCGGATCGCCCAGGCCAACAATGCGCTGGTCTTCCCCGGCATCGGGCTGGGGGCGATCGCCTGCCGGGCCTCCCGGATCTCGGAGGGGATGATCGCCGCGGCGGCCACCGCACTGGCCTCCACCGTCAATGCGCACGCCAAGGGGGCGGCCCTGCTGCCCAGCATGTCCAGCCTGAGGGCGATCTCGGCCAAGGTGGCCCTGGCGGTGGTGGCGGCCGCCCAGAACCAGGGTCTGGCCACCGTCGATCTCGGCTCCAACCCGGTCCAGGCGATCTATGACGCGATGTGGCAGCCGCGGTATCCGCGGGTGATCGCGGCCTGAGGGGTCCCCGACCCCGCCCGGTGGTCGCTCGGCCACCGGCAGCCTGCTGCCAGGCACCGTCCCGGCACCCGACGGGGGATCGGTGACCGGCCCGAGGTCAGAACCTGCGTTGCAGGGAGTCCTGGACCTCGCCGACCAGTTCCTCGAGGATGTCCTCCAGGAACAGCACGCCGATCACCTGTTCGGTGGTTCCCGAGTGGTCGCCCTGATCGGTGTCCACCACCTCTGCGCAGTGGATGCCGGTGCGCTGCATCTGGCGCATGGCGTCCTCCAGCTCGTCGCCGACCGGTACCCGGTCCATCTCCCGGACCCTGTCGCGTCCGATCGGCTGGTCGTGCTCGACCCCTGTGGCGTAGAGCACATCCTTGACATGCAGGTAGCCGATGATGACGCCGGCCTCGGTGACCGGGAACCGCGAGAATCCGGTGACCGAGACCTCATGCTCCAACTGCGCCGGGGTCTGGCCCACCGAGAAGGTCACGAGCTTGTCCAGGCCGACCATGACGTCCCGGACGGTGTGATCGGTGAACTCCAGGGAGCCGCTCAGCAGACCGAGCTCGTCGTGGATCTTGCCTTCCTGCTCGGAGCGCTCGACGATCGAGGCCACCTCCTGGGCGGTGAAGGTGGCGGCGATCTCGCTGCGCGGCTCCAGGCCGGCCAGCCGCACGAACCAGTCGGCGACATGGTCCATCAGGTAGATCACCGGGGCTGCGGCCCGCCCGATCACCACCAACGGCGGGGCCAGGATCAGCAGTGCCTGCGGGGGCATCGCCAGGGAGATGTTCTTGGGCACCATCTCCCCGAAGACGACGTGGAGGAAGACCACCAGCATCAGGGCCACCACGAGGGCGACGATGTGGGCGCTCTGCGAGGGCAGTCCCAGAGCGTGCAGCGGGTCGGCCAGCAGATGGGCGATCGCTGGCTCGGCGACTGCACCGAGGGTGGTGGAGGCCACCGTCACCCCCAACTGGCAGATCGACAGCATGTGGGAGACGTTCTCCAGGGCGTACATCGCCTTGGCCGAACCGCGTCTGCCCTCCTCCAGCAGCGGCTCGATCTGGGAGCGCCGGGAGGAGGTGGTGGCGAACTCGCCGGCCACGAAGAAGGCGTTGACGCCGAGTAGGGCGATGGTGATGAGGATGCCGGCCAGCGGACTCATGAGTCCTCCCGGGCGCCGTTGGCGGACCGGTGGGCGGTGCCGGAGGGCTCCTCGGGTGCCGGCCGGACCAGGACCTGGGAGACCCGGCGTCCCACCATCCGGGTGACGACGATCTGGATGTCGTCGTCAGTCCAGACCTCGTCGCCGATCACCGGGATCCTGCCCAGCACCGACATCACCAGCCCGCCGAGGGTCTCATAGCGGCCGTCCTCGGGGACCTTGACGCCGGTGCGGTCGGCCAGCTCGTCGGGGCGCAGCCGACCGGGTACCAGGATGGCGCCGTCGGGTTGGTAGCGGATCCCGGCGCGGCGCTGGTCGTGCTCATCGGCGACATCGCCCACGATCTCCTCGACGGCGTCCTCCAGCGTGACGACGCCGGAGACCCCGCCGTACTCGTTGACGACCACCGCCATCTGGAGGCCCTCGTCGCGCAGCTGCACCAGCAGCTGGGGCAGCTCGAGGGTCTCGGGGACCCGGGGGGCCGGGTCGAGCAGGGAGGAGGAGATCACCGGCACCTCGGCGCGTCTCTTCCAGGGGACGCCGACCGCCCGCCGGACGCTGGCCAGACCGAGGATCTCGTCGGTGCCGGCACCCAGCACCGGGAACCGGGAGTGGCCGGTCTCGGCGGCCAGCGAGATGACGTCGGCGGCGGTGGCCTGCTCGGGAAGGGTCCGGACCAGGCCGCGGTCGGTCATCACGTCGACGGCGGTGAGTTCCTCGATGTGGATGGATCGGGTGAACAGCGTCGCCGCCGAGGCATCGAGGGTGCCCTCATCGGCGCTGTGGCGGACCATCGCCGCCAGCTCGGAGGCCGAGCGGGCCGAGGAGATCTCCTCCTGGGGCTCGATACCCATCCGGTGCAGCACCCAGTTCGCGGTGCCGTTGAGCACTGCGATGAGGGGTCTGAAGAGGGCGGTGAAGGCCATCTGGACCGGTGCCACCTGGCCGCCGGTGCGCAGCGGATGGGCCATCGCGATGTTCTTGGGGACCAGTTCTCCGAACAGCATCGAGAACAGGTTGATGAGGACCGCGGCGACGATGACGCCGATCGAGGTGGCCAGCGCGGTGGCCAGGCCGGCATGCCCCAGGGCATCGGTGAGCAGCCTGGCGGCGGCCTGCTGGGCGGTGTAGCCCAACAGGATGGTGGTCAGGGTGATGCCGACCTGGGCGCCCGACAGCTGGGTGGACAGCGACTTCATCGCCGTGAGCACACGGGCTGCCGACCTGTCGCCGCGCTCGGCGTGGTTCTCCACAGCGGCCTGGTCGAGGGCGACCAGCGAGAACTCGGAGGAGACGAAGATTGCGGTCAGACCGGTCAGTGCGACACCGATCATCAGCAACGCGATCTCAAGCCACATGCCGGACCCCTGAGTGCCGGGAGTGTGCTGGATCCAGCCGTGCCGGTCGCGGCCCCGGCGAGCTGGTTGCGGCGGGCGAGTGGGTGGGAGGAGGTTCAGCCGACTGTCGGCTGCAACTGTCACTGTCCATGATGAAGGTCAGTGTATGGGCAGGTTGTGACAGCCGAGGTGTGCGTGGGCCGACCGGTGCTGGGCGGCGGGCACCGTCGACGGGTGTTGCGCTGTGCGTGAGGATTGAGTGAGCAGTGGCCGGGAGGAAGGTGAGCAGCATGGCGGAGGGGGACGGCGTGGTCGATGTGCTGGCGGTCGCGGTGGCCCGGGTCAGGGGGGCCATCGACGCCGTGGACGCCGGATCGGCCCGGGACGCCGACCGCTTCGTGCGCGACCGCTATCGCAGTTCCCGGACCTCTCCGGGCGGCACCGTGATCCGGATGGAGGTGGCCAGTGGCATCACCACCAGCGTGCTGGTCAATGAGTCCCAGATGGACATGGTCATCGAGGTCCGCGGGCGCCGTGCCGACCTCCGGGTTCCCGATGGGATGTTCGCCCAGGCGCTGGCCCGGTTCGCGGTATGAGGCCGGCGACCCGGAGGCTCCGGCCGATCGGCCGCTACGGTGAGAGACATGACGGATCACTACGAGGTCGACCGGGCGGTGGTGGGCGAGGCGCTGGCCGCTGAACTGCCCCTGGTGCTGCGAGCTCTTCAGCTGTGGCTGGTGCAACTGCAGAAAACCATCGACAAGCTGTCCGACGGGCACCAGCTCTCCGGCAAGGAGAGCGGCTACCTGAGGATGCACGAGCAGGAACGGACCCGCCTGCTGGATCTGGTGGCCACGATCACCGCCTCGGTGGTCGGCAAGGACCGCAAGGACCTGAGCCGCGACGACGTCGCCGAGGCCCGCCGGTTCATCTCGGCGAGCTGGCCGGCTCCGGCCGCCGGGTCCGACTGACGGTCGGCCCGCCGACCGTCCTCGTCTCAGCCGATCACCTGGAAGCCGGTGACCCCGGTGGCCTTTCCCGGGATGGTCTCGACACCATCGACCCGCGCCATCCGCGGGCCCTGCTTCAACCGGTCGACGACAGCCTGGACAGCCTGGTCGGGGCCTTCCAGCTCGGCCTTGACGGTGCCATCGGCGCAGTTGCGGACGGTGCCGGAGACGGCCAGCGCCTCGGCGGTCTCCTGGACGAAGTAGCGGAAACCGACCCCTTGGACCTTTCCGCGGACGATGACATGGACGTGAACGGTGCTCATTCCTCCATCGTGCCCCCTCGAGCCCGGGTTGCGGTCCCGATGAGGTGAACCGGCCGCTGGCAGCGGTGCCGGTCGCGGTCTGCCGAGCCCCGGACGGGCCCATCCGTCGGTGAGATGCTCACCTCCGGGTGGGCCCGCCCGGGTCGCGTCGAGTTCAGCCGAGTTCGGCCCGCCTCACTCGGGAAGGATCCCCAGATGCGAGTACCGGGCCGGCGGGTCGGCCAGGGCATCCAGGTCGATGACGGCCCGGGCGTCCAGGGCGATCGCACCGGAGGGCGAGACCGTCAGCGGGTTCATCTCGGTCTCGGTGATCTCCGGGTGCTCGGCCACCAGGGTCGAGAACCGGGTGATGACCTTCACCAGGGCGTCGACGTCGGCACCCTCGGCGCCTCGGTAGCCCTTGATGAGCGGCCAGATCCGCAGCGACTCCACCATCTCGCGGGCCAGTGCGGCGTCCACCGGGGCCAGCTGCAGGGCGGAGTCCTTGAGGATCTCGGCCGAGGTGCCGCCGGCAGCGACCATGATGGTCTGGCCGAAGGAGGGGTCGCGGGTCGATCCGAGGATCAGTTCGGCATTGCCGGCGCCGACCATCTGCTCGATGACGACGCCGTCGATGCGGGCCTGCGGCTTGGCGGCCCTGGCATTGGCGACGATCCGCTCGAAGGCGGCCCTCACCTGCTCGGCATTCTTCGGGCCGACCACCACGCCGCCGACGTCGGTCTTGTGGGTGATGTCGGGGGAGGCGATCTTGGCGACCACCGGGTAGCCCATCTCGTCGGCCAGCGCGGCGGCCTGGTCGGCGGAGGTGGCCAGCCTCGGCAGCGCCACCGGGATGCCGTAGGCGTCGAACAGTTCCTTGGACTCGGTCTCGGGCAGCAGGCCGGTCTCGGGCACCGAGGCGATCAGCGCGGCGGCGCGCTCCCGGTCCGGGGTGAGGTCGTCGGTCTGCGCGGCGACCGGAGCAGCAGCCTGGTCGGCGTGGCGCTGCGAGACGGTGCCATTGACGAAGGCGTCGACCGCGTTCTCGGGGAACTCGAAGGTGGGGATCCCGGCTGAGGTGAGCTTCCTGATGGCCTTCTCGTTCTCGGCGCCACCGCCCATCCACACCGCCAGCACCGGCTTGTCGGTGGTGTGGGCGGCGGCGATGACGGCGTCGGCGGAGCCGATGATATTGGTCATCGCCTGGGGGGTGAGGATCACCAGCACCGCGTCGGCGTCCTCCTCGGTGACCGCGGCATTGATGGCCGCCTCGTACCGGGCGGCGGGGGCGTCGCCCAGCACGTCGATCGGGTTGGCATGCGACCACGCGGTCGGCAGCACCTCATTGAGGGCATCGAGGGTCGCCGGGGAGATCTCGGCCAGTCTCCCGCCGCGCTCCGACAGCGCATCGACCGACATCACGCCGGGGCCCCCGGCATTGGTGACCACGGCCAGCGTCGGCTGGTGGGCGATCCGGTCGGCGGAGAGCAGCTCGATGGTGTGGTAGAGGTCGGAGATCCTCAGCACCCGGGTGGCGCCGACCCGCTGGAAGGCGGCGTTGTAGACCTCATCGGCGCCGGCCATCGCACCGGTGTGGGAGACGGCGGCCTTGGCGGATGCCGCGAACCGGCCGGCCTTGTAGATCACCAGCGGCTTCCTGGCGGTGAACCGCTTGGCGGCGGCGGTGAAGGCCTGGGCGTCGGAGATCGACTCGGCGTAGACCACCGCGGAGTGGGTGTCCTTGTCATCGGCCAGGTAGTCGAGCACGGCGGCCAGCTCGACATCGGCGGCATTGCCCAGGGTGACCAGCTTGGAGAAGCCGATCCCCTTGCCGATGGCCCACTCGATGATCGCCGCGGTGAGCGCACCGGACTGGGAGACCAGGGCGATATTGCCCGGCACCGGCATGTGGGCGGCGAAGGTGGCGTTGAGCCGGCGCCCGGGGACCTGAAGACCCAGGCAGTTCGGCCCGAGCAGCCGCATGCCGTTCGCGCGGCAGATGGCGACGACCTGGTCCTCCATCGCACGGCCCTCGGGTCCGACCTCGCGGAACCCGGCCGCCATGCAGATGATTCCCTTGACGCCGGCCTCGGCGCACTGCTTGACGACGTCGAGGACGCCGACCGCCGGGACGCACAGAACGGCCAGATCGGGGGCCTCCGGGGTCTGACCGACGCTCGGGAAGGCGGGCACCCCGCCGATCGACTCGTGCTTGGGGTTGATCGGGTAGACGACCCCGTCGAAGTTCCCGTTCAGCAGGTTGCGGACCACCATGTGTCCGAGGTTGGTGGGCTTGGTGCCCGCTCCCACGACCGCCACGCGGTGCGGAGTGAACAGACAATCCAGTTCGCCACTCATTGCTAAGACCTCCATGTCAAAGTGTTGCCAGCGGGCTCGCAGGACCGCGTCGCCAGCACACTAACATCGGGTTTTCCGGGCCGATTTCCGGGGTCCCGTTTTGGTCGGACCAATGACCATGGGCCGGCCGTTCGGATCGATTCGTGATCGATCGCTCAGCTGGGTTGCACGAGTCGATCAACCTCGGCGATCAGCCGTACCTCAACCTGCGCGGCTGCGACTAGCGTCGTTGACATGGCTGATCAGATCGAGTTCGGTACCGGCGGATGGCGAGCTGTGATCGCCGACACCTTCACCAAGACCAACGTCCAGCGCCTCGCCCAGGGGCTGGCCGACCGGATCCATCACGAGAAGGTGGCCGACCGACCCGTCGTCATCGGCTACGACCAGCGGTTCCTCTCCCCGGAGTTCGCATGGTGGGCCGCCGAGGTGCTGGCCGCAAATGATGTCCACGTGCGGCTCATCGACCGCCCGGCCCCCACCCCGATGATCATGTGGACCGTCCGCGACAAGGGCTGCGCCTACGGACTGGCCGTCACGGCCTCCCACAATCCCGCCGTCTACAACGGCATCAAGGTCTTCACCGAGGGCGGCCGGGACGCCGAGGTGGAGGTCACCGGGCCCCTCCAGGATCATGTCAACCAGCTCAGCGAGGCCGATGTCAGGACGATGCCGCGCGACCGGGCCGTCGAGCAGGGACTCATCAGGGTCCAGACCTCGATGAACTGGTACATCGACTCGATCCTCGACCAGGTCGACCTGGACGTCATCCGGCACGCCCACCTCAAGGTCGTTCTCGACCCGATGTTCGGGGTCTCCAAGACCTGTCTGCAGACCATCCTGCTGACCGCCCGGTGCGATGTCGACACCATCCATGAGCGCCGCGACACGCTCTTCGGCGGACGGCTGCCCTCGCCCAACTCCAAGACCCTCAAGGCGTTGGCCGGGGTGGTCGTGGAGCGCGGCGCCGACCTGGGGATCGCCACCGACGGGGACGCCGACCGGCTCGGCATCATCGACGATCTCGGCAACTTCCTGCACCCCAACCAGATCCTCGTGCTGCTGTACAACTACCTGCTCGAGGAGAAGGGCTGGGTGGGCCCCTGCGTGCGCAACCTGGCCACCACCCACCTGCTGGACCGGGTCGCCGAGGCCCACGGACAGAAGTGCTACGAGGTCCCGGTCGGGTTCAAATGGGTCTCGTCGAAGATGGCCGAGACCGGCGCGGTGATCGGCGGCGAGTCCTCGGGCGGCCTCACCGTCAAGGGCCACATCTCCGGCAAGGACGGCGTCTACGCCGGCACCCTGCTGGTCGAGATGATCGCCAGGAAGGGCAAGCCGCTGTCCCAGATCTACGCCGACATCGTCGAGCGCTACGGCTCCCTGGAGATGGTGGAGGACGACTTCTCCTTCGATCCGGCGGTCAAGGAGGCCCTCAAGCAGCGGATCTACGTCGACCAGGACCTGCCCGAGTTCGAGGTACCGGTCCACCACATCTCCGATATGGACGGCATCAAGGTCTACTTCGACAACGGCGGCTGGCTGATCGTCCGGTTCTCCGGAACCGAGCCGCTGCTGCGGGTGTTCTGCGAGATGCCCGATGCGGATCTGGCCAGGCGGTGCATCGACGCCGTGGTGGCCGAGTACGGCCTGGCCTGAGACGATCGGGCAGACCAGATACCGGAACTCCTGAGGTGCACTGTCCCGGGGCCGCAAGTGGTCGTACCGTGGGGTCATGACGACTTTCGACCGCTCGCTTCCTTCTGATCTACCTTCACAGTTGTTCATCGGCGGTAGCTGGGTCGACGCCGACGGTGGCCGCACCTTCGACGTCATCGATCCGGCCACCGAGGATGTGCTCACCTCCATCGCCGACGCCGGTCCCGACCAGGGTGTCGAGGCACTGGACGCCGCCGTCGCCGCCCAGGACTCCTGGGCTGCCACCGCTCCGCGTGAGCGTGCCGAGATCCTGCGTCGCGGCTTCGAGATCATCACCAGGCGGGCCGATGACTTCGCCCGGCTGATGACCCTGGAGATGGGCAAGCCACTGACCACCTCCTACGGAGAGGTGACCTACGGGGCCGAGTTCCTCCGCTGGTTCTCCGAGCAGGCGGTGCGGATCCGCGGAGACTACGGCGTCCTGCCCGAGGGTTCGCTCCGACAGCTGGTGTTGAAGCGCCCGGTCGGGCCCTGTCTGCTCATCACTCCGTGGAACTTCCCGCTGGCGATGGCCACCCGCAAGGCGGGCCCGGCGCTGGCGGCCGGCTGCACGGTGGTGATCCGGCCGGCCAGCAATACCCCGCTGACCACCCTGCTGTTCGCCAAGGCGATGCAGGAGGCCGGGGTGCCCGATGGCGTCCTCAATGTCATCACCGGACGTGATCACGGCGTCACGGACAAGGTCCTGGCCGATCCGCGGCTGCGCAAGGTGTCGTTCACAGGGTCGACGCCGGTCGGACGCGGTCTGCTCAAGCAGGCCAGCGAGCATGTCCTGCGCACCTCGATGGAGCTGGGCGGCAATGCCCCCTTCATCGTCTTCGACGATGCTGATGTTGATGCCGCGGTGAGCGGGGCGCTGGCCGCCAAGATCCGCAACAACGGTGAGGTGTGCGTGGCCGCCAACCGGTTCATCGTGCACGAGTCGGTGGCCGCGGAGTTCACCGAGAAGCTCACCGACGGGATGTCCAAGGTGGGCTACGGCGACCCGATGGACAAGGCCACCGAGGTCGGCCCGTTGATCACCGGCAAGGACCGCGACAATGTGCACTCCCTGGTGGAGTCGGCCCGGGCCGCGGGCGCCACGGTGCTGCTCGGCGGCGAGATCGGGTCCGGCAAGGGGTACTACTACCCGCCGACGGTGATCTCCGGGGTGGCCCCCGATGCCGATGTGATGATGAATGAGATCTTCGGGCCGGTCGCGCCGATCACCACCTTCGGCACCGAGGAGCAGGCCCTGGAGATCGCCAACAGCGTGCCGGTCGGGCTGGCCGGATATGTCTACACCCGAGACATCAACCGCATCCAGCGGATGGGCGATGAGCTGGAGGTCGGGATGATCGGCGCCAATGTCGGCGTCTTCTCCAACCCGGCGGCGCCGTTCGGCGGGGTCAAGGAGTCCGGGCTGGGTCGTGAGGGGTCCTACCAGGGGATCGAGGAGTACCTGGAGACCATCTACATGGCACTGCCGAACCCGTTCTGATCACTCACCAGAGCGTCCACAGCCACCGTGCGAGCAGGGTCAGCAGCACTGCCCAGATGAACGAGGTCATGGTGCCGACGATGAACTGCTCGATGGCGGCCAGGGACTGGCGCCGGGCTGCACCCAGCTCGGCGCCAGGGGTGGGCAGGGAGTGCAGTTCGGCGTAGCGGGCCAGGGTCTTGACCCCGGCGATCACCGCGATGCCGGGTGGATAACCGGCGAGCAGGGCGGTCATCACGCCGAGTCGCTCCAGGTAGCCGATCCAACGGCCACCGCGCAGCACCCCGTCGTGATGGGCACCGGTGCCACGAATCGCCGTCCACAACGATCCCGGCCGCTCCGCCTGCGGGGTCGCCGCCCAGAACATCGCCCGCACCACAGGGGCTCCGCCGGGAACGGCCAGAATGGCCAGTGCCGCGATGATGAGCAGGTGGCTGATCATGATGACCGGCCCGCGGTACCTGCAGAAGGCCGCTCGGCCGGCGACGCAGACTGCTGCGGCGATCCGGCGACGATGCTGGCCAGGGCCTCGGTGGCCAGGTCGATGGCCAGTTCCCGGGTCCGGCGCAGGAAGGACCACCGCGCCCGGGTAAGGCGCTGGCTGATCGCCGCAGCTGAGACGCCCACCTGTTGCGCTGCCCGGGCAGTGGTCATACCGCGATCGTAGAGGGCGCAGACCTCACGAACCGCTGGAGTCGTCGAACCCGCCAGATCGGAGACCACCTCCATCGCCCGGATGAAGCGGACCTGCTGGGCGCAGGGCGTCGCTGCCGCCGACGGCGATGTGGGGCTCGGCGGGCCGCTGCGCACCACCATCCCCCCGAGGCTGGACTTAGCGGCGGTGACCGCGTCTCGGGCCGCGAGATAGGCGGTTCCAGTGGCCTCCCGGGTGGAACTCGGCAGGGGCGTGTCGACCTGCCCCATCCCGATACCGCACCACCATCGCCCCGCTCCGCAGACCGTCCAGGTGGCAGCCACCAGAGTTGCCGGGTCTGCGGTGAAGGCCTGGACCTCGTCGCCTGCGGTGCGCTCCGGCAGGAGATCCCAGCGGGGGGCGCGGAACGGCTCCTGGGACGGTGCGTCGACTCCCGACGGGTGCGGGGCCTCGGGCCCCAGATCGAGGACGGGCAGGTCGGCCAGAGCCGCCAGCAGGCGGGGGACGGCGTCCGGGGAGATCCGGCTGTGCCGCTGGTCGATGGTGAGGGCCCATCCGTACATGAGCACCATGATAAGCCAGACAACTTAACTGACGGATGATTAAGACTTTATTCTTAATTATCTCGGCAGTATCGGATGGGGGGCGGCGTCGACGTCCTCATGACGCGGCGACTCCGGCATGGCAGGATGACGCCCACACACTCAGGAGGAGTCCATGTCCAAGAAGAAGAAGGTTGGCATTCTCACTGCCGGAGGTGACTGCCCGGGCCTCAACGCCGCCATCCGCGGGTTCGGGAAGGCGGCCATCCGGGAATTCCAGATGGATCTCATCGGTTTCCAGGACGGCGTGCGCGGCCTGGCCGAGAACCGGTACATCACCTTGGACGGACGGGCGCTGTCCGGAATCCTGACGATCGGCGGGACGATCCTGGGCACCAGCCGGGACAAGGTCAACCGGATGGTCGTCGACGGGGAGACCCGCGACATGATCCCCACCATTGTGGAGAACTACCAGAAGCTCGAGCTGGACGCGCTGGTCACCCTGGGTGGTGGCGGCACCGCCCGCAATGCCTACAAGCTCTCCAAGGCCGGGCTCAACGTGGTGCACCTGCCCAAGACCATCGACAACGACATTGTCGGCACCGACGACTCCTTCGGCTTCTCGACCGCCCTGGAGATCGCCACCGAGGCGATCGACCGGCTGCACTCCACCGCCCACTCCCATCACCGCATCATCCTGGCCGAGATCATGGGCCACCGGGCGGGCTGGCTGGCGCTGGGATCGGGGATCGCCGGTGGCGCCGACGTCATCCTGCTGCCCGAGGTGCCCTACCACATCGACTCGATCGTCGAGGCGGTGGAGAAGCGTCGGAGGCAGGGGTTGACCTTCTCGGTGATCGCGGTGGCCGAGGGGGCCCGCGATGAGCCCGATGCACTCGCCCTGTCCGGTGCCCAGGCGCTCGTCGACGAGACCAGGAACCCCTCCACGAGGGCCGCGGCGAAGAAGGCGAAGCGGGACCTGGAGCGCTCGATGCGCGACAACACCTTCAAACTGGCCAGCCAGTTGGAGGCCGCCACGGGTCTGGAGTCCCGGGTCACGATCCTCGGCTACGTCCAGCGCGGCGGGACGCCGTGCGCCCAGGACCGGCTGCTGGCCACCCGGTTGGGCACCAAGGGGGCTCAGCTGGTCCAGGACGGGGAGTTCGGGATCATGGTGGCCGCCAAGGGCACCGGGACCGGGACCGTCCCTCTCAAGGAGGTCGGCGGCAAGGTGAAGTACGTGCCGCTCGACCATCCCTGGGTGGAGGCGGCCCGCGAGGTCGGAACCAACCTCGGAGACGGCTGATCCGGCCAGCGACGGCCCCTTCCTCCGCGGTGTGGCCGAGAGGCCCTATGCCGTCACGAAGCAGGTGCTTCCCGGGTGGGCCTCGAGTCTCACCTGGTGACCGACGACGGCCTCCACCACGCCGCGGTGAAGGGGACAGACCACCTCCGGGTGCTCGACAGCCAGGTCGATGAAGGGGCAGTGCCCCAGCGCAATCCGGCCGGGTCGTTGCTGATCGGTGCTCGGGGCGAAGCCGATGCCCTCGAGCAGAGAGACGACATCGTGGCCGGCGAAGCGGCGTCCCCACTGCCTGCCGGCCTCAACGGCCGCTCGGGCCGGGTCGGGCTGCCGGGACAGATGGGAGACGAGCACCTCGGCGAGCAGCTGATAGGACCGCGGGCCCTCGGTCGGCTCGGACACCAGGGTGAACAGGGTCCGTGGCCGGCCGCGGGAGGCCCGGTTCTCCCGGCCTGCCTGCACCCGGCCCGCGGTCACCAGGTGGTTCAGGTGGAACCGGGCGGTCGAGGAGTGGATCCCCAGGTCGTGACCGATCTCGGGGGCCGAGGCCATCCCGCCCCGGCGTCTCAGGGCCTCGACGACCCGCTCTGCGGCGGAGTCGGCGCCGGGATCGGTGAGTCGGTGCGAGGGGATTGGGTCCGAGGCAGGCTGCTGCGAGGAGCCACCGGCGATCATCGCGTCACCTCGATGAGTCCGCGGGCGCCGCGCTCCATCTCCACGAAGGAGTGGTTCACGAAGGTGTAGCGGCCCGGTTCGGTGAACTCCAGCTCGACGAATCCTCCCTGCGCACTGGCCAGATCCAGGGATTGCGCACCACCTCCCTCAGGGTTGTCACGGCGCAACAGGTAGCCGCCCTCCTTGAAGACCGTGTCGAACTGGCCCCCCACGACATGGAAGGAGATGCCACGGCTGGGGCCGGCGGCCAGCACCCAGATCCTCACCCGCTCGCCGACCCTGGCTGTCAGGGGTGTGAAGACGTACTGGTTGGCATGTCCGTTGAACATCGTGAGGTCGGGCATCTCGGCTGCGATCTTGTCGGCATTGACCTCGACCCCGTTGGCGGCGTCCAGGTAGGTCTCGGACTGGACGAGCACGTACTGGCGGTCGGCGCTGGGAAGGTCATGGGGCTCCACGATGACTGCCCCGAACATTCCCGAGGCGATGTGGGAGCTCATCGGCATGGTGGAGCAGTGGTAGAGCCACACCCCGGCGCGCGGCAGGGTGAAGCGGTAGTCCAGGGAGGTTCCCGGAGAGATCGTGCGCATCGGCCGATCGGGGGCCACGGTGCCGGCGTGGAAGTCGATGGAGTGGCCCATCGTCCCCCGGTTGACCAGGTGGACAGCCATCGCGTCGCCGATCCGCGCATGGATCACCGGACCCATCACCCGGCCGTTGTAGGTCATCGCGGCGATGGTGGTGGCCGGGGCCACCTCCTGCACTGATTCGCGCACGGTTAGCGTCATCTGGTGGCTGCGGCCGGCTGGCAGGGCCGGCAGCCGGGGATCGCGGACGCTGAACCCGCGGCCCGGAGGTTGGCTGAGGTCGACCCTGCGGCGCGACAGTCCCACCGCGGAGGAGGACTCCGGCGAGCGGGCGGAGGTGGTGGAGCCCTCGACGAGGACCTCCAGCTCCATTCCCATCGAGCGGTGGCCGACCAGGGTGCACCAGCCCTGGGTGGGGCCGGTGATGACACCGGCGTCGACCTCGGCCCGTTGGCCGGGGCGCAGCCGGGGGGAGTGGGCTCCGCCGGCGAAGTACAGGTCGTGGACCTGGCCCTGATCGGCATTGGACAGTCGCACCACCAACCGGTCTCCTGCCGGCACCGAGAGGGTCGCAGGATGGTAGTGCATGTCCCTGGCGGTGACATCGATGGTTGTGGTGTGCCCGGTCGGCCGGATCCGGGCGGCAGCCGTGGAGCCGCTCTGACCGGAATGCCCCGCGATCCGACCGCCCACTCCTACCGTGGCGAGGGCCAGGCCGGCCCCGACTGCCGCCTCGACGAAGGACCGGCGATCGGTGGGGGCGGTCCGGGCCGGGGAGACGGAGCGCGGATCACTCCCCAGACGGCCCGTCGTGCCGGCTGCGGTGCCTGAACCCCCGTCTGCGGAGTGATCCGCGCACTCTGCGGGTGCCGGTGGGGCGGTCTCGCCGGCCGCCTTGGCGCGCAGCAGACGCACCCCCGTCGCCACCATCGCCATCGTCGCGGCCAGGAACCCGGCCATCGCGACGGCCGAGATCCCCAGGCCGATCCGGCGGGTGGAGCCACTCGAGCCGAACACCCAGATCAGCAGGCCGGCATTGACGAGCGTGACCCGCAGGGTTCCCAGGGTGTGCATCCGAGCATTGGTGGCGCGCACGATCGAGGGGCCACCGCCCATCACCATCGGCATCAGGTAGCTCATCGCGCCGATCAGGAGCTGCATCAGGAAACCCATCACGACCGGCACCGTGAGGGCGGTGAGGTCGTCCTGGATGAGATCTCCGCGTCGGGTCACCAGTGTCCAGGCCAGCCAGCACAGCCACACCGCGAACCAGCCCAACGCCGCGGCCATCGAGTAGCCGGGCAGGTCCCGCGGCGGCCGGCGCAGCGCGCATCGCCCCAGGTCGAGGCCGATGATCGCCAGTCCGGCCAGCTCGGCGAGCACACCAGCGGCCTGCATCCACCACCAGCCCCCCAGGGCTCCGGTGGTCACCACCAGCACGGCGCAGCACATCACCGTCAGGGCGATCCGGCCGTGTCGGTCCTGGGCTGGGGCCATCTGGGTGCGCAGCACGGTGGGCCACAGGGTGACCAGGGTGCCGATCGCCGTCAACCCGACGAACCCGAGGATGTTGACACCCTGGTGGGCCAGCAGCAGTCGGGTCCGCCAGGGTTCGGTGGGGGAGAAGGCCATGATGGCGCCGAAGGTCGCGCCGACCGGCAGCAGACAGGCGGCAGCGCAGTAGAACCGGACGGTGGCGTCGAATCGTCCTGGCAGCGCCCGGCGGACCTGCCCTGCGAGGTCCAGGGCGTACCAGCACAGCGTCAGGCCCACCACTGCGGCGCCGGCCACCACGACCCACGGCCAACTGCCGACCATGCCGACGCAGCAGGCCAGCACGCCGAGGTTGAGGCAGTCGATGCGAGCCACCTGAACGCGTCTGTCGGCCTCGTGGAGCCGCTCGTGGAGGATCGACTCGGTGAAGTACTGGCCCCACACCAGGATGGAGTTGGTGGCCACTCCCAGGGCGACCATGTGCACCAGCAGCCAGCGGGACTGGGGGATCCAGTGTCCGGCGAGGAGAACCGGGACCAGGGCCACCAACCAGAAGGAGACCGGGCGCGAGGCCTTGCGGTGCCAGGCGCGGCGAGGGGAGGGACGGGACACGGCACTTCCTTTTTCGATGATCAACTCATCGAAAATATCATCCGACCCGGTGCGCTGACGGCACAGGGGCGCCGCCGGAGATGAACTCCGGCGACGCCCCTGTGTCTGCTGTGAAGCGGTGTGCTGAGGATCAGTTCTTCGGGGTGCGAGCAGTGGCACCCACGAACCAGGCCTGCTGCTCCAGCTTCTCGATGTAGCCGTGCAGGATGTCGGCCGAGGTCGGATCGGCCTCGTCGACTCCGTCATGGACGGCGCGCATCGTGCCGGTGGTGGACTCGATGGCCTCGACCATCAGGTTGATGGCGTCATCGGTGCTCACCTCACCCTGGGGGAACTGCGGCAGGGAGGTGCGGGCGGCGACCACCGAGGGACGGCCGTCCGGAGTGGCGTGCAGGGCGCGCATCCGCTCGGCGATGTCATCGGAGCCCGCGCGGGCGATGTCGACGACCTCGTCGAGATTGAGGTGCAGGCTGCGGAATCCCGGCCCCACGAGGTTCCAGTGGGCCTGCTTGCCGACCAGGCTCAGGGCGATGAAGTCGACGAGCACCTCCTGGAGGCTGTCGCTCAGTTCCTTCGATGCCACGAAACCCTTCTCGGCGTTCTCGAGCTTGGTCCGGGTGTCACCAGCGGGCTGCGGAACGGTGATGGTCTGCTCAGTCATTGACGATCTCCTTATGTCTTCAACGTATGTGGAGCCTCGGTGCTCGGCGCCACAGGGGCGCGAGCACGTCGGCATGCTTTCCGTCTCGTTCAGGTAGAACGCATCGGCCGGTCCCACTATTCCGTACCGCGGGCTCCTCGGCTGGTTTTTCGGGAACGAGGGCTTTCCTGCGACCTCCTCGGCCAGCTGCCCTGGATACCGGCAGGTGCCACATCCGGACGCCACCTGATGGGCCCGGCCCCCGGTGGGATGCCGGGGTGGCATCGTACCTGGTGATCTCGCTCGGCCCGCACACAACGGCCGGCACCAACCCGGAGGAGATGTCCCCGAATGTCTGGGAGCGGCGCAGATCTGACGATCTTCTGGCTGGTGGTGGCCGGCCGGCTGTTGCTTCCGCTGCTCATCTCCAGGTGTCCGCTGCCCGGCATCCTGGCCTGTCTGGTGCTCGACGGCATCGATCAGACGCTGTTCCAGCTCTTCACCGGTCTGGACCTGACCCACTACCAGAGCTTTGACAAGGCTCTGGACATCTACTACCTGTCGCTGGCTTATCTGGCGATCATGCGTAACTGGACCAACCGTCCGGCCGCCGAGATCGCCCGCTTCCTGTACTTCTACCGGATGATCGGCACCGTCATCTTCGAACTGTCGGGTGGCGTCCACCGATGGCTTCTGCTGGTCTTCCCGAACACCTTCGAGTACTACTTCATCTGCTACGAGGTGGTCCGCCTCCGATGGAATCCGCAGAGCCGGTCGCGCCGGTTCTGGATCCTGGCGGCGGCCGCCATCTGGGTGGTCATCAAGATCCCTCAGGAGCTGTGGATCCACGTCCTCCAGCTCGACTTCACCGATACCTGGCGCGATGTGAGCTGGTTCGCCCCCACGGTGCTGATCGGCCTGATCGTGCTGCTCGCGGTCCTCTGGTTCGTCCTCCGACCGCGTCTGGACCCGGCGGATCACGGCTGGCAGTTCATGGCCGGGCCGCTTCCCGAAGGGGTCGACGAGGTGCGCGAGCAGGTCAGGCGCGGCAGGCTCCTCACCTCCTGGCTGGCGGAGAAGATCGCGATCGTGGCGCTGCTGTCGGTGGTGCTGGCCAATATCGTTCCCAGTGTGACCGCCACGCCACTGCAGATCACTGTGAGCGTCACGGCGCTGATCATCGTCAACTCCTTCATCGGGCTGTTGTTCGCCCGGCTCGGTGTCGGCGGTCATCCGCTGGTGATCGGCTTCGTGATCCAGTACCTCATCAACCTGGGCCTGGTGATAGTGGCGAACACCCTGCTGCCGACCCGCCCGGCCTACTTCCTCACCGCCGGGTCGTTCTTCCTGTTGCTGCTGACCCTGGTGGTGGTCCTCTATGACCGCTTCCGCCCGGTGATCGCGGTGCGACTCGGCACCCCGCTCGCTGCGGCTCCGGTGGTCGGCTGACCCGGTCGGTCAGGCGGGACGGCGGACCGATCAGGTCAGCCGGACAGCGACAGTCGGGCTCTGGCCGTTCCTGGTGTAGCTGACCTTGATGACGTCGCCGGCTCTCTTGCGCACCGTCGCGATGACGAGGTCCTCGAAGGATCGGGCCTTCTGACCGTCGAACTCGGTGATGACATCGCCCACCTTCAGCCCTGCCCGGGCCGCGGCACCGTTGGCGGTCACCGCATTGACGTAGAGGCCGTGGGCACTCGCCGCGGAACTCTCGTCGAGCGGGACGACCGAGATGCCGAGGGAGCCCGGGGTGAAGGAACCCGTCCTGAGAACCTCCTTGGCCACCGCCATCGCGGTGTCGACCGGGATCGCGAATCCCAGTCCGACGCTGCCCCCGCCGCTGGCTCCCTCGGCGGTGGGAACCGTGGCGATCGCGGTATTGACGCCGATCAGGCGGCCGTCGCAGTCGACCAGGGGTCCCCCCGAGTTGCCGGGGTTGATCGCGGCATCGGTCTGGATGACGTCGGACAGGTAGGCACTCAGCTCCCCTGAGGCGTCCGGAAGGGGCATCTGGCGACCCAGCGCGCTGATGATGCCGCGGGTCACCGACCCCGACAGGCCCAGCGGGGCGCCGAGGGCGACCACCGACTGACCGACGTTGAGGGTCGAGGAGGTGCCGGTGCCGATCACCGTGTCCTTGTCGGGATCGGTCCTGATGACCGCCGGATCCAGTCGGGGGACCCGTCCCACCAGCTGCGCAGGGGACTGGACGCCGTCCGAGCGCAGCACGGTCATCGTGGCGCCGTTGGCGGCCGCGGCAATCACGTGGTCGTTGGTGAGGATGTTCCCCTTCTCGTCGATGAACGATCCCGTGCCGTTGCTGGACTGGCCCGAGGAGGAGGTGAGATGGATCGTGACGACGCTGGGGAGCACGGTGTCGGCGATCGTCACGGCGTTGCACTCGGCCGCATCGGTCGCTGACGTCGCAGCGGGGGATGTCGAAGCCGCCGTGGAACGGTTCGAGAGGACCATCCACAGGGCCGTCCCGGAGGCCATCAGGGAGAGGATCAGTAGTCCGGCCATCACGGCCAGCGCGGTCGAGGAGATCTCGAATCGCCTGGGGGACGCAGGAGGGCGTCTCCCCTGCGGATCACTCGTGCCGGTCATGGCCCTTCCTTTTCCTGAGGCCAGTCAGGACAGTTGAATGTGCCTCAGGCCGTTGGCTTGGAGAGAATCGCGCGGAAGGCGTTGAGGAGGCCGAGGACCACCAGGGAGAGGCCGAGCAGCCACCACAGGAACACCGCACCCCACACCGGGCTGGTGACCAAGGAGAGGCCGGCCAGAATGGAGATGATGGCGAAGATGATGGTCCATGCGGAGGATCCCTCGGTGCTCACCACGAACAGCGCCACGAAGCCTTCCATCACCCACATGACGCCGATCATCACGGCAATGAAGATCGCCAGGAAGCCCGCGGTCTGACTGAGCTGGCCGAAGGCGACGCACCCCGCAACGATGTAGAGCAGGCCGAGCAGCCCATGACCGATGCGGCCGCCGGTTCCCAGGCTCCTTCCCATCGCGGCCACGACGACGTAGACGATTCCGGCGATGATCGCGTAGATCGCCATCACCACTGTGATCGCCTTCCAGGCGTGACCCGGCCACACCAGAATCGCCACACCGGCGAGCGCCGCCACCAATCCCGTGATGGCGACGAATCGCCGAGTGCTCTCGGCAAGACCGGTAACGAATGACTCCGACATTTCTGCATCCTTCAGTTGGCGGGTCTGCACATTTCCTGCACGTCCTGCACGCCCCCATTGATTCCCGATCATAGTGGGGCTGGAGCCTCTCGGGGGGGTGTCGAAACGCCCATTCAAACAGGGGTCCTGCCATGAGCGTATCGGAGCTCGACCGGGCAGCACAGGTGCTGCGCACGATGCTCGGGATCGGCGGACTCAGGCTCCGGCCTGCTGGGCGGTTGCCGTGAAGAGATCGAAGTCAGCTCGGGAGGTCTTCGCGTAGTCGACGGCCCAGGACATGATGGCCTCGGTGAGCTTGCCTCCCCGTCCCGCGAACCCGAGGATCTCGGCGGCGGTGGGCGACTGGGAATGAGCCCTGGCCAGTACCCGCCCGCAGGCGACCCCGTACCGGCGGAAGGGCTTGTCCTTGAGGGTGTCCATCTCGATGCTGCCCTTCATGTCATGGAACTGGCGTACGTAGTATCCCCGCTCCTCACGGTCGATGTAACCGAGGAAGGGGTCGGAGAGCCCCTGCAGGACGCGCTGCAGACCGACCACTCTGGCGCCCTCGCCCCGGGTGGTGATGATCTCCTGCAGCGAGTCGGGCTGGGCGATCCCGCCATACTGCTGCACCACGCTCTGCATGGCTTCCTTCACCTGGAGGATCAGGTGGTGGCCGTCGCCGTCCTCGAACAGTGCCAGGTAGCAGCGGGTGCCGACGCTTCCCACGCCCACGACCCGCTGCGCGATGTCGGCCAGGCCGTAGTGCTCCATCAGCAGGTGGATGTCCTCGCTGGCCGAGTCCCGGTACTGCTTCAGGTCGTCGGTCAGCTGGGAGGCTGTCGCCCTGTCGATCGGGGTGAGGACCGGGGGTCTCGCCAGGAACCGCCGGTGACCGTCCTCGCCCTCGCTGGTGAGGTTTCCTCACGGCGCGGTCCCCGGTGCGCCTCTCGGCATCGCCAATGGCGTCCTTCAGCACCTCGCGGGAGCCCTTGTCCAATCCCTGGGTGTGCTGTTCGGCGTCGAAGTGGGCGAAGTAGCGCTCGGTGGGGCTGGTCGCCAGCGCACCGCGGAGCGCATCCAGATAGGCAGTGATCGTCTCGCCGGCCGTCTTGCGCACCACACCCTTGTCCCGCGAGGTGGCCTGGCCGGCGATGATGATGCTCGCGACCAGCCTCTTGAGGTCCCATTCCCACGGCGCCCAGGCCGCCTCGTCGAAGTCGTTGAGGTCGAACACCAGGCTGCGCTGGGGGGGAGGCGTAGAAGCCGAAGTTGCTGACGTGGGCGTCACCGCAGGAGGCCACCAGGATTCCGCTGTCAGCGGTCCGGGCGAGATCGGCGGCCATCAGTGCCGCAGTGCCCCGGTAGAAGGTGAAGGGGCTCACGCTCATCCGCTCGGTGCGCAGCGGCACCAGGGACTGCACCCGGTTCGCGTTCTGCTGAGTCAGGATGCCCATCGGGTCACGGTGGGAGGTGCTCACCTGGGCGATACCGGCCCAGTCGGCACGATCGCGCGCCGCCCGGCCCCGCTTGATGCGATCGTCGAAGGATGAGCTGGCAGTGTGCTGGAGTCCCGGCCTCTCAGGTGTCCTCATAGCCAGATCATCTGCCGGCTGTGTCGTTGTGATCAACCAGCGGTCGGGAATTGTCGGTGGATGTGGATCGTCGCGATCTTCGGGGTGTGAGTGCTTCCGCGGATCCTCATCAGGGGACGACGACCGGCTGGCCCGGGGCACGGGAGCGCGCTCTTCGGGACGCCCCCCAGCCGGTCCTCCGGTCAGGACCTCGGGCGCAGGTAGACACCAGGCTGTGGGCGGCCCACCAGGCCCTCATCGACCAGGTGACGCCGCAGCAGGGCGACGTCATCGTCCAAGGGCCGCAGCAGCGCGTTGACCTCGGGTTCGGTGAGCCGGATGCCGACCGGGAGGTGGTCTGCGGCGAACCCCAGAACCGTGAGCCGCGGAGCCTTCCTGGTCGGCATCTGGCTGATCCTGCCGTCCTTGCGCAGGAACCTGGCAACGTCGCGGCCGGGCGCCGGTAGCAGGCCGGCACCGGCCTGCCCGACTCTGAAGGTGACCTGGGACAGATCGGCCACGACGGCGTCGGCGGGCAGCTCGGCTGCCGGGGTCGAGGTGGTCAGTGCCAGGGCCGACATACCGGCCCGGCGGGCGGCCTCCACCCCGGCCGGGGCGTCCTCGACGACCAGGCAGCGGGCCGGATCGGCGTCCAGTCGTCGGGCGGCCAGCAGGAAGGCATCGGGCTCGGGCTTGCCGCGCTCGACGTCCTCGCCGCTCACCAGCACCCGGGGCGGCTCGAGTCCGGCCTCGGTCAGCCTGGCCAGGGCCACCGGACGCCGTGAGGAGGTGGCGACCGCGGCGACCTCGTGGAGTGCGGTCAGGGCGTCGGCGGCGCCCGGGACAGCCGTGATGCCGTCGGTGGTGGTCAGCTCCAGCTCGTCGATCCTGGCCGTCGCCGCCGCCCGGCGGGGCTCGTCAATGGTGGCGTCCACGATGTCGCGGGTACGCCAGCCTGTCCTCCCGATGAGCTGATCGGCAGGGATGGCGTACTCCCTGGCCCAGGTGCCGAAAGCGGTGAGCAGGGCCTGCTGGGAGTCGACCAGGGTGTTGTCGAGGTCAAGGATCACGGCGTCGAACCGTTGGGTGGCAAGAGATCCGAGGTTCATGGCGGCTCCCGGGCGCAGCAGTGGTGGAGAAGTTGTGGATGTCGCCATTGTCCCAGCTGCTGGCGAATCCCGGGTCCACTCCGCACACAGGCTGTTGACTAGCGGAAATGATCCGGATCTGAGGACTGTGCACACGGCTTCCCGAAGTTATCCACAGCTTTGTCCCCAGCCTGGGGACAAATCCCAGCCGTGTAGTTCCACCTCTGTGAGCCGTCCTCCCGGTGCCGGCCGGGCCCGGTCTCACTGCCAGGCGCCACGGAACCTCTGAGGCTGCCAGGGGGCCAGGTCGTTGGGAAGACCGAGCTCATGAGCGGCGCGCAGTGGCCAGTTGGAGTCGCGCAGCGCCCCCCGGCCGATCAGCACGGCGTCGACACTGCCCTCGGCGATCAGACTGTCGGCCAACTGCGGCTCCCAGATCATCCCCACCGCCGAGACCGGGATGTCAGCCTGCGAGCGGATCTGGGCGGCCATCGGGGCCTGGTATCCCGGTGCCACCGGGATCCTGGCCGAGGAGTTGCCTCCCGAGGAGGCGTCCAGCAGATCCACCCCGACCTCCTTGAGTCGCCGGGTGAGCTCCACCGAGTCGTCGACCGTCCAGCCGTCGGGGCGCCAGTCGGTCACCGACAGTCGGGTCAGCAGGGGCATGTCGTCGGGAATCGCCGCCCGCACCGCGCGGGCCACCTCGACCGGAAGCCTCAGCCGGCCGTCCAGATCCCCGCCCCAGCCATCGGTGCGGGTGTTGGACAGCGGCGAGTAGAACTGGTGCAGCAGGTAGCCATGGGCGCTGTGGATCTCGATCGCGTCGAAGCCCGCCGTGACAGCTCGCCGGGCCGCTGCCGCGAAGTCGTCGATGATCGCCAGGATCTCGTCCTCGGTGAGGGCGTGCACCGCCTCGCCGACGAACTCCTTGCCGTCACCGGGCTGACTGGTCGGCCCGACCGGGGTCCAGCCACCCTGGGAGGCCGGGACGACCTCGTTGCGGTATCCCGGCCACCAGCGCGAGGTCGAGGCCTTGCGTCCGGCATGACCGAGCTGGACGCCGATCCGCCCGCCCAGCGCGTGGACGGCGTCTGTGACGGTGCGCCAGGCGCTGGCCTGCTCGCCGTTCCACAACCCGGTGTCGTAGGGGCTGATCCGTCCTTCCGGGTTCACCGCAGTGGCCTCGGCGATGATCAGACCGAAGCCCCCGATCGCGAAGGAGCCGTAGTGCAGCAGGTGCCACTGGGCGGGCACTCCGTCCTGGGCCTCCACGGAGTACTGGCACATCGGCGGCAGCCAGGCTCGGTTCGGAAGGGTCAGGCCGCGGAGTTCCAGCGGCTGGAAAAGTACAGGACGTGTCATGTTTCCATCTCACCACCAATGACAACCCAGGCAGCACCGAGCTGACGCCGGCTGGGCACGGTTCTGTTCACCGCTGGCCTGGGGCCATCACCTTCCGGTCACCCATGCAGGGAAAGTTGACGGTGGCAGCCATCTTCCACTGCAGCCGTCGACCTTTCGTGCATCGGTGGGGGAGAGGGCGGGCACTGCAGACTGGAGACATGACCCTGACCTCACCGCCGCCGCAGGGAGTCCTGCTCTACGACCCCGACTGCGGGTTCTGCACCCGGGTGGCGGGAGCTCTCCAGCAGATACTGGCAGCGGGTCGGGGTCAGGCGGCAGGAGACGCCACGGCGCACCCGACCGCTGCGGTGATTCCGATGACCGAGGCCGATCTGGATGCCCTGGGGGTCGACGCCGCGCGGGCGCGGTGCGAGATCCCCCTGGTCCTGGGCGACGGGAGCGTGGTCTGGGCGGCAGCGGCGATCGGCCAGGCTCTGGAGGGCGCGAAGGCGCCGTGGAGCTGGCTGGGGCGGATCATCACCGCACCGCTGATCGCTCCGCTGGCGGGCCGGATCTACGCGTGGGTGGCCGCCAACAGGTACCGGTTACCGGGCGGATCGGAGTCCTGCCGGCTGTGAGCGCAGCGGGGCCGACCCGGTGGAACCAGCGTGCTGGCCCCACCGGGCGGACACCCTGCGAGTACAGACCCTGACAGCTGACCCGAGGGCCAGCGGGTCAGATGCTGAAGTTGGGCTTCCACTCCCGGACCGAGGCCACCTTGACGGCGTCCTTGGGGTACGGATCCGCGTCCAGCAAGCGGTCCAGGAAGGTGCGGTCGGGAACGGAGTAGATGAGAACCGCGCCGGAGCCGTCGCTGAGTGGGCCGGCGTTGACCAGCTGCTTGCGCTCGCGCATCAGGTCGAGGTTCTCCAGGTGAGCCGGACGCGCCGCCAGACGCTTCTCGCTGAGTTCGGGGACATAGGTGGTTTCGACGATGAAAACAGCCATGAAGTGATGGTAGACCACTCCGGCCCGAACGGTAGGACCAACCCTGCAGCCGGCTCAGCTCACTGCACAGGCCTGGGTCGAGGCCGCAGTGGTGTCAGTGGCCGCCTGGGTGATCATCGCCCGAGTGGCGGCATTGGTGAGCACATAGCCGGTCTGGGAGTCGGTCGATGAGCGGGCGAAGACGGTGCCCGCCACCGTCCCGGCAGGGGTCAGCAGAGGCCCTCCGGAGTTTCCCGGCTCGACGGTGGCCCGGATCGCCATCACCTGACGGGTGACGGTGGCGGTGGAGTAGATGTTGTCGCCGCGGGCCTCGATGGTGCCCCGTACCCGCGCCGCCGAGAGGGTGTAGGGCCCGTCCAACGGGAAGCCGGCCACGACCGCCTGATCGCCGGCGGACAGTGCCGAGGACATCGACAGCGGGGTGGCGTCCAGACCGGGCACCTCCAGCACCGCGAGATCGAGGTCCGGATCGTAGGCGACCACGGTGGCCTGGCGTGCCAGGCCTCGTCCGCCGACCTGCACCGAGACAGAGTTCGAGCCGGCCACCACGTGGGCATTGGTGACCACCCGGTCGCGGGCACTCACCCATCCGCTGCCCTCCGAGGACTGCGAGCACTGCCTCGAGACGGCGCGCACCTTGACGATGCTGCTGGCCGCCCGCTGCACCCCGGCGGTACCGGTGACCGAGTCGTCAGGGGTCTCGGTGGGGATGTTCGGTTCGACCTCCAGCCCGGAGAAGACCCTCGGGAAACCGTCGACCAGGGTCCCGACGGCTCGCACCGCGGCCCGGTTGACGGCGTCGGGGATGACACGGTCGGTGGTGTCGAGCACCTGGGACTCGGCAATCGCCCTGGACCAGGACGGCTGGACCAGGGGCCGCACCGCGGTGGCCACGACGGTCGCCATCAGAGCCGTGACCACCACCCCGACGACGGCCCCCACCAGGGAGTCGAAGGCGCGCAGGGTGGGAATCCGGTTGGCTCGGATGAGACGCCGGCCGATCCCAGTGGCCAGCGCCTGGCCGAGACCGGCGGCGGCCAGCAGGACGCCGATACGGATCAGCCCGCTGCCCAGGCCGCTGATCCCCTCGGTGGCCAGCCAGCCGGACATCCGCCCGGAGAACCACAGCCCGGCCCAGGCGCCCAGCACCAGGCCCGCCAGACCCAGGACGCCGACCACCGCGCCGCGGCGGTAGCCCTGAACCGCCTGGCCGATCAGGACGAGGATCAGGAAGCCGTCGAGTACGAGGGAACCGGTCATGACGTCATCCTCCTGCCGGACGAGACCATCCAGGCGATCTGGGCGGCATCCTCCAGAGTGACATGCGTTCCTGTGAAGAGCTGGGTCTCAGCTGTGAGTGAGCCCGGGATGGCGCTCGGGTCCTCGGAACAGCCGGCGGTGGCGGGGCCGGGTGAGGATCGCCGATGGGGCGGAAAAGGTGATGCTACATGATGTAGTTTTGTGGGTATGACGAGCCCGAACGAGTCCGGCGCAGGACCAGCCCCCGAGGTGGAGGTCGTCAGGGCCGTCGATGACCCCGATCGCTCCGGCGATACTGATCGCCCGGGCGACCCCGATGACATGGTGGTGCTCCTCGACGAGGCAGGGCACTCCATCGGCCAGGCCCCCCGCCTGGCGGTCCACACCCGGTCGACCCCTCGCCACCTGGCCTTCTCCTGCCACATCTTCGACGTCGGCGGCCGGGTGCTCATCACCCGCCGGGCGCTCAGCAAGGTGAGCTGGCCCGGGGTCTGGACGAACTCCTGTTGTGGTCATCCGCGCCCGGGCGAGAAGATCGCCGACGCCATCGTCCGCCGGGTCCGCGAGGAGCTGGGACTGGATCTCAACCGGGACTCGCTGAACTGCGTCATCCCCGATTTCTCCTACCGGGCCACCGATGCCTCCGGGATCGTCGAGAACGAGCTGTGCCCGGTCTACCTGGCGACCCTGGACGATCCCGAGGAGATCGTCGAGCTCTACCCCGACCCCGATGAGGTCGAGGAGATCTCGTGGGTGGGCTGGAAGGACCTGCACCGCACGGTGACGACGATGCCGGCCCTGCTCAGCCCCTGGTCGGTGCTGCAGATCCGCCAACTCGGCGAGGACATCAGCTCCCAGCTGCCCTGATCGTGGGGTTCGGGTGCCGGGGCGCGGGGAGCTCTGTGCTCAGGCTCAGACCCGGTCGTCGGTGGGACGCCGGAAGGCGGCGTCCGAGTCCTCCTCGACCATTCTGTGGCGGGGGGCCCGGCCGATGGACGGGTCCCCGACGACCGGCAGGTCGGTCACTGCCCGATCGCCCGGCTCGGCCGGTGTGGCCGAGGCGACAGGGTGGGCGGGTGCCGATCCGGCGCGGGCGTCGGCCCGCCGTTGCCGATCGCTCTGCGGCGTCTCCTCGCGGTCGGAACCCTCGCGCATCGTCCGCCAGGCCAGCACCGCACCGATCGCGGTGGTCAACGGCACGGCGAGCACCAGACCGATCGAGCCGATCAGGGTCCGCACGATCTCCTCGGAGAAGGTCTCGGAACGCAGCACATCGCTGAGCGGCATGGCATAGATGCTCAGCAGCACCAGGGTCGACATCGCCGCGCCAGTGGTGGCAAAGGCGATCGTGTAGACGCTCGAGGCGATGTGGTCGCGCCCGATCCGCATCGCCCGGCGGTAGAGATCGCGGCGACTGGTACTCGAGGAGGCCAGCTCCCACACCGAGGAGGCCTGGGTGACGGTGACGTCGTTGAGGACGCCCAGTCCGGCCACGATGATCGCGCAGACGATCACCGAGGACAGCGCCAGGTTCGGGGCGGTGGCGGTGATGATGAAGTCGTCCTCGCTGGTCACCCCGGTGAGATGGCTGGCCCTGGTCGCCCACCAGCCCAGTCCGGCCGACAGCAGCAGCCCGAACAGCGTCCCCAACAAGGCGGTGGTGGTCCGCGTCGAGAACCCGTGGGTGAGGTAGATCACCACGAACATGATCGCCGAGCAGGCCACCAGCCCCACCAGCACCGGCGGGGAGCCGACCAGCAGGGCCGGCAGCATGAACTTGGCGATGACGATGAAGGCCACCACCAGGCTGACGATGGCCGCCACCCCACGACGCCGGGCCACCAGCGCCACCACCGCCACGAAGACGATGGCGATCACGATCAGCGGCCAGGTCCGCTCGAACTCGTAGAACTGGTAGACACCGGTCGCGGTTGTGGCCGAGTCGTTCTGGCCGGTCTGCGGGACCGGCGACTTGTACATCCGGATCACCTGGCCGGACCTGATCCCCGAGGAGGTCACCGCGGCAGTGAACTGGATGGTCGTGGTCCGACCGGCGTCGGCCCCCTCATCCACCCGCACGACGGCCGCCGCGCAGACCTCACCGCTGGGCGTCCCGGTCGATCCGGCGGTGCCCTGACAGGATCCCTCGTGCACGGACTCGATGGTGCCGGTCACGATGCTGACTCCCGGCGCGTTCCAGGCGGCGGTGTCGGACTGCAGATGGGAGGAGACGTCGTGCGGCCACAGCGCGATCATCCCGATCACGGTGGCCAGGAACAGTGGTGCCAGCACCAGCAGCAGCCGGCCCAGGGCCGATCGCTCCCGGGCGGCGAGCTCCGGTGAACCGGGAGCCGTCCGGGAGTTCAGATGACCGCCGTGGGAGTGGCCGCCATCGCTGTGCGGGGGCTGGGAGTGTCGATCTGGGACGTGGCTCATTCGGCCTCCGCGGTGTCATGCTCCTCGGACTTCGGCGGGGCCACGACCGGCAGGCTCATCGTGAACATGGCTCCTCCGCCGGGCGCCCGGGAGGCCTTGATCCAGCCGTTGTGGGAGGTGACGGTGTGGGCCACGATCGACAGTCCCAGCCCGGTGCCCGGGGTGTTGCGGGACCGGTCGGAGCGGTAGAACCGCTCGAAGATGTGCGGCAGATCCTCCTCGGCGATGCCGGGCCCCTGGTCCCAGACGATCACCTTGTCATCGACCATCTGAACGGTCACGGTGCCCTCGGCAGGGGAGAACTTCACCGCGTTGTCCAGCAGATTCGTGACGGCTCTCTCCAGGGTGGCGGGATCGCCCATCATCGGGTGGGGTGCCAGCGAGACGTCGAAGGTGATGCCGGGGCCCCGGCGTTGGGCCCGCTCGACGGCCTTGGTGACCACCTCCGACAGCTCCAGGGGTTCGGGGGTGCGAGACATGGCGTCGTCACGGGAGAGCTGGACCAGGTCGCCGATCAGGCTGGAGAACTCTCCCAACTGGGCTGCGATGTCGGTGAGGATCTCGCCGCGGGCGGTCTCCGGGAGCATCCCGGTCTTCTGGTCGGCCAGCAGCAGCTCGACATTGGTGCGCATCGAGGTGAGCGGGGTGCGCAGTTCATGGGAGGCGTCGGCGATCAGTCGGCGCTGGCGGTCCCGGGAGCTGGCCAGCGAGGAGAGCATGGTGTTGAAGGAGGTGGCCAGCTGGCCCAGCTCGTCGGAGGAACGCACCGGGATCGGGTCCAGCTTGTCGGTCCGGGTGACTCTCTTGACGGCCTGGGAGAGGTCGAGGATCGGCTGGGTCGCCGAGCGGGCCGCGAGGTATCCGGTGATCGCGGTGATGAGGATGCCGAGAAGCCCGATCGCCAACAGCACCAGCCACAACGAGTGCAGAGTGGCCTCGGTGCTGTCCAGGGAGCGCCCCATCACCAGGGCGTAGTCGTCCCCGTTGATGGTCAGCGGCACCGAGACGATCCGGGTCGGCACCCCGCTGGAGTCAGTGATGGTCCGCGCAGAGGTGCCCTGCTGGGTGCGGGCGACGGCCAGCTCCTCGGGGCCGGTCGGTACCGTGACGACGGCCCCGGGAGTGTTCTGGACCGACCCGTCGGCCCTCACCAGGGTGACCGTCACCTCGGAGACCTGGAGCGCCCCGGAGTTGAGCTCGCCGAAATCGCTGGCGCCATTACTGATCGGGGTGGACATGTAACGGGCCAGCGCGGTGAGCTGGTTGTCCAGCTGGGAGTACAGCGACAGCCGGGTCATCAGGTAGCCGGCCATGCTGGTCGCCAGCACGGCCACTGCCACGCTGAAGGTCACCAGGATGGTGACCCGGCGACCCATCGTGATGCGCGGAATGCGTGGCTGCCAGTCGAGCAGCCGACGCCACCAGCGTGAGATCACGGAGCCGCTTCCCGCAGCACGTAGCCCACCCCGCGGACGGTGTGGATGAGGCGCGGCTCGCCGTCCTGCTCAGTCTTGCGGCGCAGATAGCCGATGTAGACCTCCAGCGAGTTGGCGGTGGTGGGGAAGTCGAAACCCCACACCTCATGGAGCAGCCAACTGCGCTCCAGCACCTTGCGCGGGTTCTGCAGGAAGACCTGGAGCAGCGCGAACTCGGTGCGGGTGAGGCTGATCCGGCGTCCCGAACGGCTCACCTCCCGGGTCTGCGGGTCCAGGCTCAGGTCGGAGAAGGTGAGGATCTCCGAGGCATCCTCGCCCATCTCGGACTCGGAGCGGGAGCGCCGGGTCAGCGCCCGCAGCCGGGCCAGCAGTTCGTCGAGGGCGAAGGGCTTGACCATGTAGTCGTCGGCACCGGCGTCGAGCCCGTCGACCCGGTCGCCGACGGCGTCACGTGCGGTGAGGATCAGGATGGGGACGTCGTTGCCGTTCTGACGCAGCATCCGGGTGGCCTCAAGGCCGTCCAGCCTGGGCATCATGACGTCCATCACGACGGCGGCGGGGTGGATCGAGCTGAGCTTGGCGAGGGCCTCGACGCCGTCACTGGCGGTGTCGACCTCGTACCCGCTGTAGTGCAGGGATCGGGCCAGGGACTCGCGGACTGCCCTGTCGTCGTCCACCACCAGGATGTGCATGGCCATAGCCTGCCACCTCCTCACTCACCGTGCTCGGCATGGGCGGCCCGGGCGGCGGCCGCCACCCGCGCCAGACCCTCGAACCGCGGTGCCGGCGGGGGTGGCGGAAGCTCCTTGTGGGGGCTGCGCTCGCAGCGCACCTGAACCCCCTGGGGGGTCTTGGTGAACCAGCGCACCAGCCCTGAACCCATCACCTGGGTGCGGCCCGAGGAGTGCTGGACGACCAGCGCGGTGCCCTCGTCGATGGCCACTGCAGAACTGAGCAGACCGGCCTCCAGGGCCGAGATCAGCAGGCCGTCGCCCGAGCAGGTGTCGTTGTGGGCCAGGCTGGTGATGCTCACCAGGCCGAGACCTTGAACCAGGGACAGCTCCTCGAATCCCTCCGAGAGGATCTCGGGGGCCACCTGTCTGCCCTGGAGTCTCCATCCGCCCTGCAGTGCGGTGACGGCGGTGACCATCGCACCGGCCGAGAATCCCAGCCAGGGGGCGCCGCCGCGCACCAGCCGGGAGAGCTGTTCGGCGGCCGGGCCGAGGCCGGCCAGGTAGTCGGCGACCTGCCCGCCGCCGACGATGATGCCGCCGAGGGTGTCGATGTCCTCGGGCAGGGTACTGGCCGCGCCGTCGAGGTGGATGGTGAGGATCTGCGCCTCGGGCCAGCGGGAGGTGACGATGCCGGCCAGCAACTCGGCCTGCCGGTTCGCCAGCGGTGAGCTGTCGGGCACCACCACGCCGATCCGCGCCGAGGGCCCGAAGGGCCGGGCCTGGGCGACGAAGGCGTCGTAGACATCGTCCATCTCGTGCTCGACGGCACCCTCGGGAGTCTCGTCGTAGCCGCCGCCCACCAGGAAGAAACTCATGGGCCAACTCTATCGGTCACGCTGTCGGTGGGATTCTCAGGACAACCGCCTCACGGCGTCCACGATCCCCGGCATCGCCGCCTCGATGGAGTTGAGGGTGTCGCTGAACTTCTGGTCGGGTCCGTACCAGGGGTCCGGCAGCGCGGTGCCGCGCTTCCTGGCCGGGTCATAGTCGCAGATCAGCCGCAGATTGGTGGCATGGGGGGCCATCCTCCTCAGCATCGTCAGGTGCATCGGTTCGGCGGCGATGACCAGGTCGGCCCCGGCGATCTCGGCGGCACTGATCTGATGGGCGCGGTGGCCCGTGGCGTCGTACCCGTGGGCCTCCAGCACCGCCTTGGCACGGCGGTCCATCGGGGCGAAACCCTCCTCATCGCTCACTCCGGCACTGCTCAGACCGGCCGGGACGCCGGCGTCGGCGAAGAACCGGCGGGCCACCCGCTCGGCCATCGGGGAGCGGCAGATATTGCCCCAGCACACGAAGATCACGGACGGGGGAGTGGACATCGGAGGGCCTCTCGGTCGGCAACTCTGCGAACCCTGACGAGGGTACTGACAGTGATGAGGGTAGCGGTCCGCACCGACGGTCCGGCGCCGGTCCGAGGAGCCCCTCGGGTGGTGGGCCGCGAGGTCTCGTCTGGCACTGAGAGCCGATCGGGCATAGCGTGGGGGTCATGCGTAACCACTCCTGAGCGTCGGCGCCCCGTCCGTGCGCCGCCCGGTCCCCACCCGTAGATCCACCAGGAGTCAGCCATGCCCTCTCGTGCCCCCATCGCCCCGACCGCGCCCCATGACGGCGGTCAGGCCAGCGCGGGTTCCGCGGTTCCGATCAGCACCGAGGTGGCCGTTCTCTACGGTGACGCCCTGACCCGTCAGCCTGCCGTCGCCCCGCGGCCACAGCACTCGCTCGACCATCACATGGACAACCTGCTGAGGTTCCGGCCCTACCTCAAGCCCTACGCCACCCGGTTCGTGCTGATGGTGGTCTTCGCGCTGGCCTCCACCCTGGCCGGAATCGTCACCCCGCTGATCACCCGGCGGATCATCGATGGCCCGATCGCCCACTCCGACCGGCCCGGCCTGTTCACACTCGGTGCCGCGGCGATCGGGATCGGCATCGTCGAGGCGCTGTTCATGTTCTGGCGCCGCTGGGTGGTGGCTCGCGCGACGCTGGGCACCGAGACCGGCATCCGACTGGACCTCTACGCGAAACTTCAGCGCCTGCCGCTGGGGTTCCATGCCCAGTGGGAGTCCGGCCAGCTGCTCAGCCGGATCATGAACGACCTCTCGACAGTGCGCCGATTCCTCGGTTTCGGGATGCTCTTCCTGTTGATGAACTTCCTCCAGATCGTCATCGTCACGACCCTGCTGATGAGGATGTACTGGCCGCTGGGGCTGGTCGTCATCGTCGCGGCGCTGCCGATCTCGGCACTGTGCCTGGTCAACCAGCGTCGCTACACCAGGCTGTCGCGGGCTATCCAGGACCAGAACGGCGACGTCGCCTCGGTGGTCGAGGAATCGGTCCATGGCCTGCGCGTCATCAAGGCCTTCGGTCGTTCCCAGCACGTCTACCGGGGGTTCGACAGAAAATCCACCACCCTCTACCGGACCAGCATGGACCGGGTCCGGCTCACCTCGCAGTTCTGGACATTCCTGGAGGCTATCCCGGGCCTGACCCTCATCGTGGTGCTCGGTCTGGGCGCCCTGGCAGCCTCCCAGCACCGGCTGTCGCTGGGCACCCTGGTGGCCTTCATCACCTTGATGATGAGCCTCATCTGGCCGGTCGCCTCGCTGGGCTTCCTGCTGTCGATGTCCCAGGACGCGATGACCGCCGCCGACCGGATCTGCGAGATCTTCGACTCCCCCGAGACCATCACCGACGGCCCCGAGCACCTCGACCGGGTGGCCGGCGGGCTGACCTTCGACGATGTCAGCTTCCGCTACCCCGATGGGGATGACGACGTGCTGCACCACCTGGATCTGGACATCCCGGCCGGTCAGACGGTCGCCCTGGTGGGGGGCACCGGATCGGGGAAGACGACGTTGACCGCTCTGGTGCCCCGGCTGGCCGATGTCACCGGTGGGGCGATCCGGATCGACGGGGTCGACATCCGCGACCTGGAGGTGGTCAACCTGCGCTCGATCGTGGCCACCGCCTTCGAGGACGCCACGCTGTTCTCGATGAGTGTCCGGGAGAATCTCACCCTCGGCCGCCCCGATGCCACCGACCATGAGATCTGGTCGGCCATCGACACCGCCCAGGCCGGTTTCGTGCGCGACCTGCCGTGGGGTCTGGAGACCCGGATCGGGGAGCAGGGGATGAGCCTGTCCGGCGGCCAGCGGCAGCGGCTGGCGCTGGCCCGGGCGGTGATCGTGCAACCCCGGATCCTGGTGCTCGACGACACCTTGTCGGCACTGGACATGGAGACCGAGGCGCTGGTCGAGGCGGCGCTCAGGCGGGTGCTGGTGGGGGTGACCGCGATCGTGGTGGCCCACCGCGCCTCCACGGTGCTGCTGGCCGATCGGGTGGCGATGCTCCAGCAGGGCACCATCACCCATGTCGGCACGCACTCGGAACTGCTGGCCACCGTTCCCGAGTACCGGGAGCTGCTGAGCGCCGACTACGACGCCGAGGCCGCGATGGCCGATGCCACCCCCGGCCGTTCGAGGACAGCTGGATCGAGTACTGCTGGATGGGAGTCTCAGAGATGAGTGACAACTCCGGTTCGACCGCCCAGAAGGCTCCCGGCGCGGCGTCCACCAGTGCCACCGAGGCCGATCAGGAGATGGCCTGGCGCGGCGTCGCCAATGAGGAGGCCGCCGAGGTCTCCCAGAGGGCCTCCGGCTTCCTCAAGGCGCGCAGCCGCGCCCTGCTGTGGGATCTGCTGCGCCCCTACAAGCCGCTGGTCTGGCTGCTGATCGCGATGGTGCTGGTCGAGAACATGGCTCGACTGGCCTCCCCGTGGCTGGTCCGCCGCGGCATCGACTACGGCATCCCGCCGCTGATGGCAGGCGGTTCGCCGCGCTACCTCATCGAGACCGTGGTGGCGATGGCGACGGCCCTGGTGATCCAGGTGATCACCAGGATCACCTTCCTGAGGATCTCCGGACGCATCGGCCAGGACCTCCTGCTGGAACTGCGACGCCGGGTGTTCCGGCACTTCCAGAGCCTCGACGTCTCCTTCCACGACCGCTACACCTCCGGGCGGGTGGTCTCCCGAATGACCAATGACGTCGACGCCATCGCGGAGTTGATGGAGGAGGGCTTCGACGGGCTCATCTCGGCGGTCCTCACCCTGGTCGGCACCAGCATCATGCTGTTGGTGATGGACTGGCGGCTCGGCCTGATCTGCCTCACCTCGATCATCTTCGTGGCCCTGCTGGGCCGTTGGTTCGCCCGCGAGTCCAGCCGCACCTTCCGCAAGGTGCGCAACGCCTCGGCCCAGGTGATCATGCAATTCGTCGAGACCATGACCGGCATCAAGGCTGTCCAGTCCTACCGGCGCGAACCGCGTAACCAGGAGATCTTCACCGGCCTGTCGGACCGCTACCGGGGGATCAACGTGCGGTCCTTCCGGCTGTTCGCGATCTTCATGCCCGGTATCGCGGTGATCGGCAACATCACCATCGGGATGGTCCTGCTGGTCGGCGGGTTGTTCGTCATCAGGGGCTGGGCGACCGTCGGCGTGCTGGCCGCCTTCCTGCTCTACCTGCGCCAGTTCTTCGAGCCGCTGGGACAGATCGGCGAGTTCTACAACACCTTTCAGTCGGCCTCCTCGGCCCTGGAGAAGCTGTCCGGGGTGCTCGACGAGCAGCCCGGCGTCCCCGAACCCTCCGATCCGGTGGCGGTGGCAGACGATGGCCGCGCCCAGGGTCGCGTCGACCTGGACCATGTGGTCTTCAGCTACGCCGCCGGGCGCCCGGTGCTCCCGGACCTGGACCTGCACATCCCGGCCGGCCAGACGGTGGCCCTGGTGGGCACCACCGGTGCGGGCAAGACCACGATCGCCAAGCTGTTGTCGAGGTTCTACGACCCCACCTCGGGGTCGGTCGAACTGGACGGGACCTCGCTGGAGCGGCTCAGTGACGCCGATCTGCGCCGCAACATCACGATGGTCACCCAGGAGAACTTCATCTTCAACGGCACCGTCGCCGACAACATCGCCTTCGGACGCCCCGATGCCAGCCGCGCCGAGATCCGGGAGGCCGCCCGTACCGTCGGCGCCGAGGAGTTCATCAGGGCGCTGCCCGACGGTTACGACACCGACGTCTCCCAGCGGGGCGGTCGGCTGTCGGCCGGCCAGCGTCAGCTGGTGGCCTTCGCCCGCGCCTTCCTGGCCGACCCGGCGGTGCTCATTCTCGACGAGGCGACATCCTCCCTGGACATCCCCTCGGAACGGCTGGTGCAGCGGGCGCTGCGCACCATCCTGGCCGACCGGACGGCGATCATCATCGCCCACCGGCTGTCGACGGTCGAGATCGCCGACCGGGTGCTGGTGCTGGAGCACGGCCGGATCATCGAGGACGGTGCCCCGGCCGAACTGCAACTGCGCGGGGGCCGGTATGCCGACCTGCACCGGGCATGGGAGGCCTCGCTGGCCTGAGGGGCCCCGGCCTCACTCGCCGGAGGCCCGGGCCTCCTGCTGCTGGCGGGCCAGCAGGGTGGGCACCACGATCTGGCGTGCCGCGTCGCGGGCGGCCGACAGCCCGCCGATCGCCACCACGTCGCCGCCCAGCTGGGAGACCAGGATGGCCGGCGCCGGAA
This sequence comes from Acidipropionibacterium thoenii DSM 20276, assembly GCF_000423445.1. Classification (GTDB taxonomy): domain Bacteria; phylum Actinomycetota; class Actinomycetes; order Propionibacteriales; family Propionibacteriaceae; genus Acidipropionibacterium; species Acidipropionibacterium thoenii. The sequence continues at coordinate 264,505 of NZ_AUHZ01000005.1, forward strand.
CCTGGGCCTCCTGGGCGGCGTACCAGCGGGCGATGCGTAGCACCTCGGTGAGGGCACCGGTCACCGCACCGCACAGCACGATCGCCTCCGGATCATAGAAATGAGCCAGGACGCTGCAGATCCTGCCCAGCGTCAGCCCGAGCTCGGTCAACAGCGGACCGGTCACCGGATCATCCAGTCTGGCGCTGGCGAGCAGGTTCTCAGCGGTGAACTCATCGGCGCCCAGCTCGGCCCACGGATGGTCGGCCGGTATCCGGCCCTCTGCCAGGGCAGTGGCGGCCCACTCCTCGGCCCGGGTGCCCAGTCCGGTGGTGTTGCCGATCCCTGCGACCAGCGAGAGCCCGCCGAGCTCACCGACCGCCCCGTGCGCTCCGCGCACGATCTGGCCCTCCAGGAAGACCGCCGCGCCGAGCCGGCGCCCCACCAGCACGGCGACGAAGTTCTGGTAGCCGCGAGCTGCCCCGGCAGCACCCTCGGCGATGGTCGCCAGGGCGGCATCGTTCTCCACCCGCGCCGCCGGGAAGAGCTCGTCCAGGGTGGCCTGCAGGCCGGGGTTCATGTGCTCCCAGAAATGCAGCGGATGCGGCGGCGAGATGCCCTGCCCGTTGACCGGGGCGGGCACCCCCAGCCCGACCGAGACGACCTCGTCCACCGCTCTGCCGGCGGTCGCCAGCACCCCGTCGATGGCGGTGAGGACGAGATCGCGGCGGCGATCAGGCGACTCCCGGTCGGCCTCGGTGACATCGACCTCCTCGCGGGCCAGCTGGTGGCCGGAGAGGTCGGCGGCGATGGTGGTGAGGTGAGCCCAGCCGGCGTCCACCCCGATGACGACCCCGGCCCCGGCGCGCAGCTGGAAGCGCCGGGCAGGCCTGCCCAACCGCGATCCGCCGCGCGAACCGGTCGACAGAGCCATCTCGACCCTGGCACCGGGGGCCTGCCGGCCATTGGGCAGTTCCTCCACCAGGCCGATGTCGATGAGCGAGTCGAGGGCGGCCAGCACCGTCGAACGGGTCAGGCCGGTGGCGGCTATCGCGTCATCGGCGCGGAACTTCCCGGCATCCCAGGCGAAGTCGAGCACCGCCCGGGTACTGGCGGGCGGCTTGGCCGGCGCCTCGGTGACACTCATCGATCTGCCCCTTGCGCTGTGTGATGACATCAGGCATGCTAATGCACATCAGTTTCTTCGATGACTGAATCTAGTCACTGAATCTACTCATCGCAGAAGTGTCGCCATCGATGTCGGCAGGAGTGGCCTCAACGTGCCTCAACCATCATCTGTTCGAATGCCATCACCCCACGCACCATCAGTTTCGCCAACGGGGCGCCGGGGTCGCGGTGCCCTCGCCTCTCGCATCAGGCGCCTGGTGGCTGTCGTCGCTGCCGCAGCGCTGGCCGGTACAGCCCTGGCGGGCTGCTCCGCCAGCGGTCAGCAGCGCATCGTCTTCGCCTTCAACAAGCGTGAGGGGATCCCCTACATGCAGAAGGTCGTCGACGACTACAACGCCTCCCAGAAGAAGGTCCATGTCGTCATGGACACCTCCGGGATCGGCACCACGGCGGCCGGCTTCGTCCGGGGCAACCCGCCGGACCTGTTGCTGGCCAATTTCAACAACCAGGCGGCCCGCTACGTCACCCACTGCGCCACCATCGACCTGTCCGAGACCGCCGAGGCCAAGCGGGTCCGTCCTGCGGTGAAGACCCTGGTCGACGGCGTCGGCGAGTGCCCTGGCCGCACCAGCGCGGTGCCCTACTCGATCATGGCTGCCGGGGTGATCTACAACAAGCAGATCTTCGCCAGGTACAACCTGGAGGTCCCCCAGACCTATGACGAGCTGATCGAGGTCTGCAAGACCCTCAAGGCCCATGGCATCATCCCCTTCTACGGCACCTTCTTCGACTCCTGGACGGTCTCCCAGGGCTGGTTCGACTACGCGGCGGGCGGCTCGGTGGATCTGAAGTCCTTCTTCAACGGACTCGATGCCCAGGGCACCGATGTCGGCCCCGACTCGGCGGTCTCCTTCCAGAAGAACTTCCTGCCGGGGATGCAGAAGATGATGGTGCTGGCCAGGACCTACAGCAATGCCGATGCCAACTCCCGGATCTACGGCGATGGCAACACCGCGATGGCCCAGGGCAAGGGTGCGATGTACCTGCAGGGCCCGTGGGCCTTCAGCGAGATCGCCAAGACCAATCCGAAGGCGCAGCTGGGTACCTTCCCGCTGCCGATGACCAATGACCCCAAGAACCTCAAGGTCGCGGTCAATGTCGACCTGGCAGCCATGATCCCCGAGCAGTCGAGCCATCAACAGGCGGCCAAGGATTTCATGAGCTACCTCTTCCAGCCCAGGATCATCGACGCCTACAACGCCTCCCAGCTGGGCTACGGGCCGCTGACCGATTCCGCGGCCCAGAACGATCCGCGGGTCTCCGGAGTGCAGTCCTACTACCAGAGCGGCCAGATGTACGCCGGCCCCTCGTATGTCATTCCCCAGGCGATCCCGATCCCGAACCTGGCCCAGAGCATGATCCTGGGCGCCGATCCCAAGGGCGTCCTGGCCGTCATCGACGCGGACTGGGCGCGCTTTGCCCGTCGCCAGTAGCGCGGAAACCAAGGAGTTCTGTCATGGCTACAACCTCACTGCCGGCGGCCCCATCGCCTGAGGCCCCTCGTCGGGCCGGCTCGGCCCCGACCGCGGCCTCCACCTCGAGTCCTCGGGATGCCGGTCAGCTCGCACGCAAGCACCACAAGGTCGAGCCGGTCTTCTGGTGGATGACCATTCCGACCCTCATCGTCTTCACCCTGGCCATCCCGCTGCCTGCGGTGATGGGTATCTTCTACAGCTTCACCAACTTCATCGGCGTCGGCAACTGGCGTTTCCTCGGACTGGCCAATTACGTCGCGATGTTCAGCGATCCCCAGATCCGTGCCAGTTACCTGTTCACCGTCGGCTTCTCGCTGGTGACCGTCGTGGTGGTCAACATCGTGTCCTTCCTGCTGGCGGTCGGGCTGACCGGCAGGATCCGGGCGAAGGTGGCGATGCGGACCATCTTCGTCATCCCGATGGTCATCTCGGGAATCGTCATCGCCTACGTCTTCCAGTTCGTCTTCTCGAATGCCGTCCCGGCCATCGGTCAGGCGCTGGGGATCGGATTGCTCAAGGAGAGCCTCCTCACCAATCCGGACCTGGCCTGGCTCGCGGTGGTCGTCGTCACCGCCTGGCAGGCGATCCCTGGCACCCTGCTGATCTACATCGCCGGGCTGATGTCTGTCGACGAGGTGATCTACGAGGCCGCCGATATCGACGGGGCGAGCAAGTTCAAGCAGTTGATGCAGCTCACCCTGCCGCTGGTGTCCAGCTATGTGGTGATCAACACCATCCTGGGATTCAAGGGCTTCCTCAATGCCTACGACATCATCGTCGGCCTGACGGCCGGCGGCCCGGGCACCTCGACGATGAGCGTCGCGATGAACATCGTCAACGGCCTGACCAACGGCGACTACGCCTACCAGATGGCCAATGCCACGGTGTTCTTCATCTTCACCCTGCTGGTCTCACTGCTCCAGCTGTCTCTGATGCGTGGAAGGAACAAGAAATGACCGCGCTCCCCGTTGTCCCGCCGGTAGCGGTGGGTAAGAAGCCGAGGTCCAGCAGGAGAGCCGACCGGGCGACCCTGCAGCGGCCCAACTGGCCGGTCACCATCATCCTGGCGATCTGCACCCTGACCGTCCTCATCCCGCTCTACGTGACGGTCTCGATGGCCTTCAAGTCCACCAGCCAGGCAGTCGACGGCAAGGCCTTCAGCCTGCCCCACCCCTTCAGCGTGGAGGGCTTCAAGCAGGCCTGGACGATGACCAACACCCCGGTCGGCCTGGGGATCTCGGCCGTCATCACGGCCGGTGTGGTGCTCCTGACGATCTTCCTGGCGGCCTTCGCCTCCTACGCGATCGTCAGCAACTGGGACCGCCGGTTCTTCCGCTACACCTTCTTCTACGTGCTGGCGGCGATGTTCATCCCCTTCCCGGTGGTGGCGCTGCCTCAGGTCCGGCTCACCGGCCTGGTCCACCTGGACAACCCGTTGGGGGTCATCATCCTGGCGACGATGTTCCAGCTGGCCTTCAGCGTGCTGCTGTTCACGACCTTCCTGCGCTCGATTCCCCATGAGCTCGAGGAGAGCGCCCACATCGACGGCGCGACCACCTGGCAGACCTTCTGGCAGCTGATCTTCCCGCTGCTGGCGCCGATGAGCGCCACGGTCGGCATCTTCGCCTTCCTCTACGCCTGGAACGACTTCATGATGCCGTCATTGATCATCTCCAATGCGGACCACCAGTCGCTGCCGGTGCGCCAGAACATCTTCCAGACGCAGTTCGCCAACAACTACAACGTCTCCTTCGCCTCCTACCTGATGGCGATGGCCCCGGCCGTCATCGTCTACATCTTCACCCAGCGCTGGGTGATGTCGGGAGTCACCCAGGGAGCCGTCAAGGGCTGAGGTGCTACGGCGCCCTCACCCCCCCGGGGGCCGGTCAGAGCCCGTCGCGTTCCGGCGGCGGGCGAGGGCCGGACTCTCGCCAGATCCGACCCGAGATAGATTTGATTTGATCCTCGAATGAACCCCAGAAGGAGCACCGTGACCCTCACGCAGGCAGAACAGTCCCCGTTCCGCATTCCCGCCGACTCCCCGGACTGGTGGCGTCAGGCCGTGGTCTACCAGATCTACCCGCGCTCATTCGCAGACGCCAACGGGGACGGGATCGGCGACCTGGCCGGCATCATCTCCCGCATCGACTACCTCAAGGAGCTGGGGGTGGACGCCGTCTGGCTGAGCCCCTTCTACCCCTCCGAACTGGCCGACGGGGGCTACGACGTCGCCGACTACCGCAATGTCGATCCGCGGATCGGCACCCTCGACGAGTTCGACGAGATGAGCACCAAGCTGCATGAGGCCGGTATCCGGCTGATCGTCGACATCGTTCCGAACCACTCCTCGGACCAGCATCCCTGGTTCAAGGAGGCACTGGCCTCCGAGAAGGGATCACCGGCTCGCGACCGCTACATCTTCCGTGACGGACTGGGCGAGCACGGCGAGATCCCGCCGGCCGACTGGAAGGGATCCTTCGGCGGGGCGGCCTGGACCCGGGTGCCCGACGGCCAGTGGTACCTGCACAGCTTCGCCATCGAGCAGCCCGACTGGAACTGGAGCAATCCCGAGATCCACGCCGACTTCCTCAAGACCCTGCGGTTCTGGGCCGACCGGGGGGTCGACGGCTTCCGGATCGACGTCGCCAACTCACTGGCCAAGGATCTGCCCGAGGTGCTCCCCTCGGCCGCCGAGCTGGCAGCGATGCCGATCGACGGGACCCATCCGACCATCGACCGCGACGAGGTCCAGGACATCTACGCCGAGTGGCGCGAGGTGTTCAACGAGTACGACCCCCCGCGCACCGCGGTGGCCGAGGCCTGGCTCGACGATCCGGCCCGCCGGGCCCGCTACGCCCGGCCCGAGTCGCTCGGCCAGGCCTTCAACTTCGACCTGCTGACGGCCGACTTCGACGCCGCCCAGTTCCGCCGGGTGGTGTCGACGAACCTGGAGCAGCAGGAGCTGTCGGGGTCCTCGTCGACCTGGGTGCTGTCCAATCACGACGTCACCCGGCACGCCACCCGCTACGGGCTGGCCCCGCTGAACGGCCGCAAGGTCAAGCAGGGCGCGGAGTGGATGCTGGCCGGGGCTCCCGCCGACCAGCTCGACCGGGATCTGGGGGTGCGTCGGGCCCGCGCGGCGACGCTCTTCGTGCTGGCCCTGCCCGGCAGCGCCTACCTGTATCAGGGCGAGGAGCTCGGTCTTCACGAGGTCACCGAGATCGGCGACGACCAGCGCCAGGACCCGGCCTTCTTCCATGGCGGGCGCCAGGACTACGACGGTCTGGGCCGCGACGGCTGCCGGGTGCCGATCCCCTGGACCAGCGAGGGCCCTTCCTTCGGCTTCGGAGCCGCCGGGGCGCACCTTCCTCAGCCCGCCTGGTTCGCCGCCGACTCGGTGGCGGCCGAGGAGGCCGATCCGGACTCGACTCTGAGCATGTACCGCAAAGCGCTGGCGGTGCGCGCGGACCTGGTGACCGGCGACGGTCAGGCGGCGGAGAGCCTGGAATGGGATGACGCGCTGTCCCAGGGCGATGTGCTGGCCTTCCGGCGTCCCGGCGGATGGCTGTGCCTCACCAACTTCGGCGCCGAGGCCGTCGCTCTTCCGACCGGCGAGCTGCTGGTCGCCAGCGGGCACCTGGCGGCCGACGAGGACGGTCAGCAGCTGCTGCCCGGGGCGACCACCGCCTGGCTTCGCCAGGACTGAGCGCTCAGTTCTGCCGGGGGGCCACCGGACGCCCCTGGAGGCTGTCGATGAAGGCGTCGACGTCGTCTGCGAGATAGGCGCCGTCGAACCTCGTCGACAGCCTGAACCTCGGCCGGTGGACCATCTGATCGATCGGCTCACCGGCCGCCACCGTGGCGACCAGCGCGTCCAGGAAGTCGTCGACCTGCTCTGCCCGGTAGTCCGAACGGCCACCCTTGGCGAAGCGGACCGAGCGGATCTCCTCGACGGTGATCGGTCCGGGGAAAACCTGGCGCGGGGGCCGGTTGGATCGCGAGAATGGGAACATGGTGACCCAGTATCCTCTTGAGATCGCACTGGGGCAGGGCTGGACCCAGCTGGCCGAGCTGCTGCTGGCCTTCGTGCTCACCGCACTGGTCGGCCTGGAGCGCAGCCTGCGCGGTAAGGGTGCCGGGCTCCGCACCCAGGCCATCGTCGGCGTCTCCTCAGCACTGTTCCTGCAGGTCGGCAAGTACGGATTCTTCGACCTGGTGCCGCTGCTGGGCGGCGACATCCGGATCGACCCCTCCCGGGTGGCCGCCCAGGTGGTCTCCGGGGTCGGCTTCCTGGGGGCCGGGCTCATCATGACCCAGCACTCTCGGGTGCGCGGGCTCACCACCGCTGCCTCGGTCTGGGAGTCCTCGGCGATCGGGATGGCGGCCGGTGCCGGGTTGTGGCTGCTGGCGGTCGTCGTCACCGTCCTGCACTTCGTCATCACCCTGGGGCTGGGTCTCGTCGAGGACGGCCTCCTCAACCGGGAGCCGGTGAGGATCCACCTGGACGTCAGATATCTGGATGGCCACGGTCTGTTGAGGGAGCTGCTGTCGCGGATCACCGACGCCGGATGGTCGGTCTCGCGGGCGAGTCCCAGAGCGGTGCCCGGCACCGACAACGCCCGGCTGATACTGGAGCTCAAGGGTCCGCGCGAGACCTCCACGCTGGTCGCCGGGCTCACCGGCACCGAGGGCGTCCTGTCGGTGGACGTGGTGGCGGACCCGGAGACCGAGTGAGCCGCCGAGATGGCACCACGGGCCCCATCGATAGGGTGGTGGGGTCACCTCGTTCCGGTCAGACCGAACTGCTAGGAGAACATCCCATGAGCGTCGAAGATGCCGTCTCACCCGCCGGTCCTGCCGTGACCCCGGACTCGGCAGCCGCGTCCCTGTTGCAGGGCGAGCACTACCGGCTCACCCCGCTGACCCCGCGCGTCATCCGGCTGGAGTGGTCTCCCTCCGGCCACTTCGAGGACCGGCCGACCACCTTCGCCCTGAACCGCGAGCTGTCTGCCTTCGAGTACCAGATCCTGCCGACCGACACCGGCCTGCGGATCATCACCGACTACTACGTGCTCGACTACGACCGGGGCCCCTTCACCACCAACGGGCTGAGCGCGGCGGTCCGCGGCGGGATCTCCAACTACCACTCGGTGTGGCGCTACAAGCAGGACCTGTCGCTGCCCTCCCACCGGCGTCTCGCCAGGACCGGACACCCCTTCCCGGAACTGGACGGCAATATGGGCGGGGCGGCTCGCACCCTCGATGTCGCCGATGGGCCGGTGGACCTGGAGCCCGGAGTGGTCAGCGAACTGGGATACGCCGTCATCGACGACTCGAAGGCGATGGTCTTCGACGCCGAGGGCCGACTGGCCGCCCGCCATGCCGAACCCGGATCCCAGGACCTCTACCTGTTCGCCGGGGGCCACGACCACGTCGAGACCGTCGGCGATCTGTTCGCGATCTCCGGTTCGCAGCCGCTGCTGCCGCGGTTCGCGTTGGGCAACTGGTGGTCGCGCTACCACCGTTACGACGAGGCCGAGTACCTGGAGCTGATGGACCGGTTCGACGCCGAGAAGGTGCCGTTCTCGGTCGCGGTCATCGACATGGACTGGCATCTGACCGATATCGACCCGAAGTTCGGTTCGGGGTGGACCGGATACACCTGGGACCGGGGGCTCTTCCCCGATCCGCAGCAGTTCCAGGCCGAGCTGCACCGCCGCGGCCTCAAGACCACCCTCAACGTCCACCCGGCCGACGGGATCCGGGCCTTCGAGGAGCCCTACCCGGCCATCTGTCAGGCACTGGGGCGCCCTGCCGATGGCCATCCGGTGGACTTCGACGTCACCGATCGGGCCTTCATGGATGCCTACTTCTCCGTGCTGCACCGCGGCCTGGAGAAGATGGGCACCGACTTCTGGTGGATCGACTGGCAGTCGGGGCCCTACTCGAAGATCCCCGGGATGGACCCGCTGTGGGTGCTCAACCACGGCCACTACGTCGACTCGGCGACCCAGATGGACCGCGGCCTGATCTTCTCCCGCTACGCCGGGCCCGGCTCCCACCGCTACCCGGTCGGCTTCTCCGGCGACTCCCTGATCACCTGGAAGTCGCTGGCCTTCCAGCCGCGATTCACCGCCGCCGGGGCCAATATCGGCTACGGCTGGTGGAGCCACGACATCGGTGGGCACATGGAGGGCTACAAGAACGACGAGCTGGCGACCCGCTGGGTGGAGTTCGGCGTCTTCTCCCCGGTCATGAGGCTGCACTCCAGCAGCTCCCGGTTCTCGGGCAAGGAGCCGTGGAAGTACTCCCAGCCCGGACGCCAGGCGATGATCGAGCATCTCCGGCTGCGTCACCGGATGCTGCCCTACCTCAATGCCATGAACCTGCGCGCCCACCGCGACGGACGCTCCATCGTCGAGCCGGTCTACTACGAGGACCACTCGGCGCAGGCCTACAAGATCATCGACGAGTTCCTCTTCGGCTCCCAGCTCCTGGTGGCCCCGATCATCGGCCCCAATGCCCCGGTGCTGCAGAAGGGGCACGCCGATGTCTGGCTGCCCGAGGGTCGCTGGACCGATATCGTCACCGGCCGGTCCTACGACGGTGGGCAGGGCTACCGGATGTGGCGGGGTCTGGAGTCGATACCGGTGCTGCTGCGGGCCGGTGGTTTCCTGCCGTTGGTGGCTCCCGGCGAGTCGTTGGATATTCGCACGCTGTTCCCGCAGCTGGAGGTGCTGGTGGCCGCCGGGGCGTCGGGGCGCTTCGATCTGGAGGAGGAGACCCCGGACGGGGAGTGGCAGCGGACCGTCCTCGAGCTGGACGCCCAGGCCGGGGTCCTGAGGATCACTCCGGCCGAGGACGATCTGGCCGACCGGCGGGACTGGACCCTGACACTTCTGGGGTTCTCGGTGGCCGATGGGGCGACCTTCGAGGTCGAGGGCGGTGAGCTGACCGGCGTCGAGCTGGCAGAGAGCCGGGTGACGGTCCGGGTGCGAGCCGGGGAGGCCGCCGGCCAGCCGGCCGGACCGTTGGTGATCCGCTCGAGGCTGCTGACGACCACCGGTCAGCCGGACTCGCTGGCCGCCGTGGAGGCTCTGCTGGCCGATGCCCAGACGGGCTTCATTCTCAAGGATGAGGTCTACCGGCTGGTCGCCGAGCGCGGCCGGGCGGCGCTCGCGGCGATCACCTCGCTGGGCCGGTCCTCGCTGGGCCATCTCTACGAGGTGCACGACTACGACGCCGCGAGCCCCGAGCTGATCTCGGCCCTCACCGAGATCCTGGCAACCACCGAGTCGTCGGGCCACTGAGCTGCGGCCGGGCGCCGGCCCGGCTGTCCGCCGGGCTGGGGAACAGCGCCCACGCCACGCATCCAGTGCCCTGGTCACAGTTGGCCAGCAATCCAGAGCGGTGCCGCCTCAGTGGGTGCGTAGCTCATCTCCGGCGTGCTCTGGAAGTCGCCTGAGCACCAGCCATCCGAGTGCGGTGGGCAGCGCGGTCACGACGACGGCGACGACGAAGGCGATCTGCGATGTTGCACTGTGGGCGAGGCTGCCACCCAGGGCCAGCCCCATCGTTGCCAGCGCGACTCCCAGTGCGGCACCGACCTGCTGGCTGAGGGAGGCCAGGACATTGGCCGCGCGGCGCTGGTTCGCCGGGATGGTGGCGAAGGTGATCGTCGACAGTGCGGTGAGGCCGTTGGACCGGGCGACTCCGGTCAGCAGTGCCATCGTGCACAGGATCCAGGTGGGGAAGGTGGACGGCAGACAGAAGACTGCGATCCCGGTGACCATGAGACCTGCGGTGGAGGCATGCAGCACCCTCCGGTAGCCGAAGCGGTTGAGGATGGGCGAGGTGAACGGTTTGATCGCGATGTTGCCCACGAAGACGAACATCACGACCACTCCCGCGGTCACCGGGCTCCACCCGAACGAGGTCTGCAGGAGCAGCGGCAGCAGGAAGGGCACCGCGGCGACGAGCATCGCGAAGCCCACCAGCCCGCCCTGGGAGCAGGCGAACACCAGATCCTGGAAGACATCGAGGTCGACCAGCGGGTGGTCGGTGCGCCGGAGGTGGTGGACGGTCATCGCGCACAGCCCGAGCGAGGCCGCCCCCGACAGGGCGGTGAGGAGGGTGAGGGAGCCGCCCGACAGCAGGTGGGCGGTCCAGATGACACCGCCCAGGCCCAGTGCCGACATGACGAATCCCGGCAGGTCGAACCTCGAGTCGGTGGGCTCCTTCTCGGCCGGCACGACCATCAGCGAGACCACGCAGGCGGCCACGCCCAGGGGTACGTTGATGAGGAAGATCCAGGTCCAGGAGAGATGGGTGACGATCAGGCCGCCCGCCAGAGGTGCGATCACCGGGGCGACGAGGCTGGGCCACACGATGTAGGCGATCAGTGCCTGGATCCTGTCCAGCGGGGCGTCGCGAAGCACCAGCTGTCGGCCGACCGGAAGAATCACCGCCCCGCCCATGCCCTGCAGGACCCGGAAACTGGCGAGCCCGGCCAGGCTCGACGCCCCCGCGATGCCAGAGTGAACAGCGCCACCGCGCCGGTGAACAACCACTTCGCCGCGATACGGGACAGCAGCCAGCCGCCGAGCGGGATGAAGGCCGCCAGCGCGACCAGGTACGCGGTGACGACCAAGCCGGACTCGGCGGTGGTGACCCCGAGATCCTGCGACATCACTGGCAGGGCTGTGATGACGATCGTGCCGTCGAGATTCAGCATGAAGAAGCAGCCGGCCACCAGAAAGGCCAGGGTGCGGAGTGAACGCATGACCGCAAGGTATATCTAGACGCGACGTTGCGTCTAGTTTTGGTATCCTCATGCCATGGTCGTGCACACCGGCAATCGCTATGGACGAAGCGAGGAGGCGCGTCGAAACGTCCTCCAGGAGGCGGATGATCTGGTCGTCGCCGTCGGCCTCGAGGCGACCACCATCGAGGAGATCGCCCGACGCGCCGGGGTGGCCAAGCAGACCATTTATCGCTGGTGGCGCGACAAGAACGCTGTTCTGCTGGACGTGGTCATCCGTGACACCGAGCTCACACTCGACCTCCCCGACACCGGCTCCCTCCCCGGTGACGTCACGCAGATGTGTGCCAACCTCACTGACTTCCTGATTCATGACGACGCCGGCGCAGTGCTTCTGTCGCTGAGGGCTCAGGCGATCACGAACCGTGCCTTCGGGGAGGTCTTCCGGACGAGGTTCTGGCAGGGCCAGGTGGCCCGCGAGCAGGAACCGCTGCGTCGCGCCGTGGGCCGGCGTGAGCTGCCCGACGACACCGACATCGACCACCTGCGGCTGAGGATCGTGGGGCCGCTGTACGCAGCTGCCGAGGAGGGTCTTCTGGACCGGGGCTTCGCCCGGGAGCACTCGCGGGCGGTACTGGCGGCGTTGGGCTGACGGCGCCCAGGTGCTCGGTCGTGGCGACGAGGGCGGCGTCCGGCAGCCCGCTAGGTGTACTTCCCCGGGAGGTTGTGAACGGGTGAGGTAGCGAAGACCTCCGGGCAGGATATGGGTTACCACACTCACTCTCCTGACCACGGAGGTCTTCGTGACTCACGCTAACGCACCCTTGACACCGGAAGGGCGTCGTCGTCTTGCTGTTCTCGTCGTGGAACAGGGCTGGTCGTTGCGGCGGGCGGCGGAACGGTTCCAGTGCTCGCCCGCGACGGTGAAGCGGTGGGCCGACAGGTACCGGGCAGGGCTGCCGTTGATCGACCGTAGTTCGAGGCCCACCTCGTCACCGAACCGG
>NZ_AUHZ01000006.1 GCF_000423445.1 Acidipropionibacterium thoenii DSM 20276
GAGGTCGAGGTCACCTGGAGCGTCTACCAGCCCATGATCGCCGCCTACCGCCACGAGAACCGGCGCCACGGCCGCGAGCTGATGGCCCGGCTCATCGACTCGATCAGCACCGGCGTCCCCAAGGCCCTGGTCGAGATCACCAAGCTCGGCAGGACGCTGAAGAAGCGCGCCGCCGACGTCCTGGCCTACTTCGACCGGCCCAGCACCTCCAACGGGCCCACCGAGGCGATCAACGGCAGGCTCGAGCACCTGCGCGGCTCGGCGCTGGGGTTCCGCAACCTGACCAACTACATCGCCAGATCCCTGCTCGAGACCGGCGGGTTCAGACCCCGACTACACCCTGGATTCGGATGAGCCAGATTCCGGCCTGAATCCACTCATCTCTGCGCCGCCGGATCGTGGTGGCTGAACAGGTCTCATCCGCGATCCCCTCATAGGGGATGCCCCACTTGAGGACCTGGATGAGCTTGTCGAAGACGATGCGCGCATCCACCCGGGGGCGGTGGCATCCCAGGGGGTGAGTGTCCACCACGGGTGGAATCAGGGAGTGGAACTGGTCCCAGATGGGTTCGATGATGGAAGATGGAAGAGCGGGCATGAGGAACTTCCTGGCAGCACTGATTTCTTGGTCGAAACCGTGTGTAGCAGGCCTCATGCCCGCACCCCCACAACGACACGCTCCCCACCTATCGGCGGAACCTCTTATGCGCAGTTGGACTGGATCACCCATGACGAGACGGTGAGAAGCTCGCTCGTGGAGGTGATTGACCGGGCGTTCGCATGTCGCCCCTACCCACCCCCGAGGAGCGAACCTCTCACCTTCACCAGCTGGTCAGTACCCCAGACCGTAGGGAAGTTCGGGATGCTCGGCGGAGATCTCCATCAGCCTGTTGTACTTCGCCACTCGCTCACCGCGCGCCGGGGCGCCTGCCTTGAGGTGACCACAGCCGGTCGCCACCGCCAAATCGGCGATAAAGGTGTCCGGGGTCTCGCCGGAACGGTGCGACATGAACTGCCGGTAGTTCGCCGCCGCGCAGGTACGCTGGGCATCCAGGGTTTCCGAGACGCTACCGATCTGGTTGAGTTTAATGAGTGAAGCGTTGGCCACGCCCTTCTGAATACCCCGAGAGATGATCGCTGGATTGGTGCAGAAGATGTCGTCACCGACCAACTCAATCCGGTCGCCAAGCCGTTGGGTGAGGCGCTGCCAACCATCCCAGTCATTCTCGGCCAAGCCGTCCTCCAGAAGCCATATGGGGTAGTCGTCGACCATCTTTTCGTAGCGCGCGATCATCTGGTCAGAACTGAAACGCTTCTCCGCGACGAGATAGTAGCCCTCGCTGGTCCGGAACTCCGAGGAAGCGGGGTCCATCGCAATCGCAACCCCCTCGCGCCCAGGTGTGTATCCAGCCGCCTCGATTGCTGTTACGAGAGCATCCAGCACCTCCTCGGGCTGGGTGATGTCGGGCGCGAAGCCGCCTTCGTCTCCAAGACCGACCGGGTGTCCCGCGGCGGCCAGTTGCTTCTTGAGCACCGCATAAATCTCCGAACCTGCTTGCACCGCCTTGGCGATGGTCGGCATTCCAACGGGGCAGATCATGAACTCCTGGAAGTCCAGCCGATTGGCGGCGTGCACTCCTCCGTTGAGGACGTTGAAGCAAGGAACCGGGAGACGTGGGATCTGGGACCCGATCGTCGGCAGGACTTCAAAGAGCTCCTTGCCCTGGGATACGGCTAGGGCTCTGGTGAAGGCCATCGAGACGCCGAGGATGGCGTTCGCGCCGAGCTCTGCCTTGTTCTCGGTGCCATCCAGGTCGATGAGCGTCCGGTCAAGCTCCCCTATGGTCCCGAAGGACTTGCCGATGACTGCATTCGCAATGGGACCGGTGATATTCCGAACCGCCTTGAGGACGCCCATTCCGGAGAAGCGGTTCTGGTCGCCGTCACGCAGTTCGACGGCTTCGCGGGTACCGGTGGAAGCTCCCGACGGAACCTGCGCCTCGGCGCGGGTGCGGCCGTCCAAGGTCAGCTTCACCTTGAGCGTTGGGCGACTACGAGAATCGAGAATCTCTAGAGCGTTGAGACTAGTGATGGTGGGCACTGCTACTCCTCAAGCAAATGTGCACGCGGTTCCCACACGTGCAGTGACGTGCAGGGACCATCTGCCATTTGGCGGTTCGGGAGAGCTCCCGGGCGGGTTCCATCGCCCTGCTGCCAACAGTAGCAGTGGCGACAGGGATATCCCCGCTGGGAGGCACAACGGACAGTGGCCTGCGGCGGGCCCCAAGCGCCGCATCCGCGCACCCGATGCATCGGAGGGACGGGGGCGAATCGGCCGCGGATGTGGAGGTTTCGCTCGGGGAACGGGCTGGTGTGGTCATGAGGGGTTCCGTCGGTGGAACTCTCACTCGCGGAACGGGTCTTGGGGGCGCTGGGAGCGACGGGGAGGCCACTTCCGTGAGTGAAATGCTCACCTGGGGGTTCGGCACCCAGCACTTTGGCTGCATCTGACGGTGGCGACGCGCGCTGGCGCCGGCGCAAACCCCGGGGACATCGCGGGGAGGGCCCTGCACCTGTCGCCAAGCAGCCCACTGAGGGCGCGATTCCGCGGTCTCACCCCTCGGCGCTCCCCGGTGCAACCCGTATAAGGTGTTGCCGGGGTCATCTCGAGGCGGGTCAACCGCCGCACGACCCCGAGGGCGATGGACCCCACCCGTGACCGAGCGACGAGATGTCGGCCACGAACCGCCATGTGCTGATGGGCCCTGTCTCATGGGAGGACTGTGTCCGCGCAGTCTTCAGGAGGCGGGCGCCCGGCCCGCCGGATGGTGAGGTGGCAGATGGCAGACTCAGACACCGGCCCGGTGCCGCAGCCCGGCCTGGACAGAATGGTCGACTTCAGATCGGGGCCCGTCCTGGCCGCAGTGGTCCCCGACCAGAACCCGCTCGTCGTGGTGACTGCAGCGCGATTGGTCGCCGCGGTAGGCCAGTCGGTCGTTCAGTTGGCCTATGTCGACACCAGCCGGTATACCGTCGAGGAGTTGCCCGACGGATCGGTGCACCACGCCCCGCTGAGCCCCGACGCCGATGTCGAGGACTGGCACAGGGTGCGCGCCGAACTCGAGACCCAGATCGGCGAGGTGCTGGCTGGGTCCGGGACCTCCTGGAAGCTGTGGTACCTGGCGGGCCGACCCGACCGGTCCCTCACCCATCTGGCGCGAGTCCTGGACGCCTCCGTGATCGTCATCGGAACCCGCCACTCCCGGGGCGGACACCGTTTCGGCGAACTCCTGGAGGGGTCGGTGGCCGGCCATCTGGCCCACCACCAGCACCGGCCGGTGCTCACCGTGCCGGTCGAGACGATCGACTGGAAGGATTGGCGCACACCGTGGAGGCGATGACATCGGGAGCACCCGACACGCCGGACGACGGGGACGATCGTCCGGACCGCCGGGAAGAGACCACGGCGGGCATCAGGCACCGGCCTCCGACCGGCGCCGGGGGCAGGGGCCAACTGCAACGGCACCCCACCCCCACCTGGGCGCTGGCCGTGCTGGTCGGGGCGGGCGGCTGCCTCGGGACCCTCCTGCGGGCGGTACTGGAGAGCGCCGCGGCCACCCCGCACGGCGACCTCCCGGTGACCACCCTGGCCATCAACCTGGTCGGCTCGGTGGTGCTGGGTGCGCTGCTCGAAGGCCTGGCACGCACCGGGGACGACGTCGGAGCCCGCAAGGCGGTGAGGCTGGGGGTGGGCACCGGAGTGATCGGCGGGTTCACCACCTACTCCACCTTCGCGGTGGAGGCCGACCGGTTGATCGGCGGCGGCTCGCCGCTGCTCGGCCTGGACTATGCGGTCGGGTCGGTGATCGCCGGGGTGCTGTGCGCCATCGGCGGGATCGTGCTGGCGCGCTGGTTCGTGTCCCGATCGGCCGGTCGGCGCGACCGCACCAGGACGGGGGAGAACCGATGATCTGGTTGTTCGTCTCCCTGGCCGGTGGGCTGGGGTCTGCCGCCCGGTTCGTCGTCGACTCGTGGGTCGCCCGTCACAACCGTCTCAACACACCGCTGGGCACCATCGTCATCAATGTGACCGCCTGCTTCATCCTCGGCCTGGCCACCGGCATGGGGATCGACCACACCATGACGCGGTCCTGGACGTCGGTGATTGGCACCGGGTTCTGCGGCGGGTACTCCACCTTCAGCACCGCCTCGGTGGAGGGGGCGCGGCTCATCCTGGTGGGCCGACCGTGGGTCGGGCTGGTGCATGCTGGCGGGATGCTGGTGCTCTGCCTGCTGGCGGCGGGGCTGGGGATGACGCTGGGCTGAGGCCGCGGTGGAGCGGCGCTCAGCCCAGCGTCTCGAGCTGGCTGGACGACACTCAGCCCAGGACCGCCAGCTCCTCCTCGGTGAGCTCCAGATCGGTGGCCCTGAGGGAGTCCAGGATGGTCGCGCTGCGGTGCGAGCCGGGAATCGGGATGACGTGCGGTCCCTTCGTCAGCTCCCAGGCCAGAATCACCTGGGCGCGGCTGACGGAGCGGGCATCGGCGATTTTCTGGAAGGGTTCGAAGAGCGCCTGGTCGAGGGCCGCCCGGTACCCGCCCAGCGGGCTCCACGCCACGAATGCCAGGCCGAGCTCCCCGGTGACCTCGATCTCGGGCTCCGAGCTGCGGAAGCCGGGGGAGAACTGGTTCTGCACCGCGACCAGCCGGTCCCCGAGGATCCGGTGGGCCAGACGAATCTGGTCGGGATTGGCGTTGGAGATGCCGACCACCGAGGCCACCTCCTCGTCGATGAGGTCGGCCAGCGCGCCGACCACCTTCTCGTAGGGGACGTCGGGGCTGGGACGGTGGGAGTACAGCAGATCGATGGTGTCGACCCCCAGCGCACGGGCCGACTCGTGGGCGCGCTCCTTGAGGTGGTCGGGGTCGTCGTCGATCCCCCAGGTGGGCTTCCCATCGGTGAAGTTGCGGAAGTGACCGACCTTGGTCGCGATGGTGACCCGCGACTGGTCCCCCGACCAGGTGCGCAGCGCTTCCGCGGCCAGCTCCTCGCCGTACTGCGGGGTGTCGCCGGAGGGGTAGTAGGCCCAGGCGGTGTCGATATGGGTGACGCCGGCGTCCAGGACGTCGTGAATCACGGAGATCGCGGTCGCCCGGTCGGGGCGTCCCTCGATCGCCAGCGGCATGTTGCCGTAGGAGATGGCGCTGGCCTGGTAGGGGCCGAGCTTGCGGTACTTCATCGGATCCTCCCGAGTGCGAGGTGAGAAGGGGAAAGCGTCGATCACGACCCTATCCACGAGCGGTCATCCGACGGCTGTCGCCCCCAGTCCCCAAGTGCTGCCAGAAACGGCGAATGGCTCGTGACCGGATCTTCATCCGGTCACGAGCCATTCGCATCGTGTGCGCGAGAGAGGAGTTGAACCTCTGACACAGAGTCCTCTGACTAGGGATTAAGTACCGACACCCTCTTAGCATGCATTATACGTGCAATAGGGTCTCCAAGGATCCCGAACCGACCACCCGACCTCACTCATGAGATGTCCCCTCGCTCCGGCCGTGGAGCACCTCGAAGGCCACGATGTTGCGTACTGCACCGATCTCGTGGCACAGATCCAGTGCATCGAGCTCGGCCTCGTCGAGCGGCTCGCGCCGGTGCTCGGCCCAGGCCAGTTCGAGGCCGGCGTTGAGGATCTTGGACAACGGGTCAAGTGCCATGGGGTCCTCCTGGTCAAGAAGACATGACCGGTCCCCATCATGACCGATGCGCTGGTTCGGCGTCCAGCCTCGGACCAGCATGGCTGGCATCGGGGATGAGATGCCCACGCGAGGTATGGCTGGCATCGGGGATGAGATGCCCACGCGAGGTATGGCTGGTGTTAGAGGATGTCGGGGCTTTCGAAGAGCGAAGCGAGGCGTTATGCGAAGCCAGAGAAGGAATGCCGCATGGTAGAAGAAGCCGGCAAAGCAGCGGCTTCCCCAAGAATCGCATTGATAGAACACCTAGAGTCACTCGACTCTGACATGACGCCTGCCGGAAGACCTTGACAAGAAGTATGAGCGGTGCTATGTTCGTGCCCTCCATAGATCACGACGAGGTGATATGGACTCAAGAAAGGCGATCTCCGATATAGAGAGTCGTGTGGAAATGGGACTTTTTTAATCGTTGAGCTAGCAGAAGGGGGACTATATAATGAAAACGAAGGCACTCAGATGTCTGGTCGCAGTTCTATTCTCGGCACTAATGGCTACCTCGGCAGTAGCCACATCTGCTCAGGCGGCAGGTCCAGAACGAGCAACAACGGAAGTGAATCCGGTTTCCGTCATTGCGAAGGCTAAGCATGATTCACCAAAGAACTTGGCGGAAAAGGTCGCGATCCTAAAAAAGAGCGACGCCCTTATGAATCTCTTTGTGGGATCCCCAGACAGTAAGACCACGAATACGTATCTCGAGTTCTTTGCCGCCATTTCGACCATTGATCAAGTACGAGGCTTCGTCGAGAATACAGCAGGTAAGCACTTCGTCGCTTCCGGACCAGAGTCCAATCCAACTGTCACTCTTGAGGATGGTCTGCCAATCTCTGCTAGGGGCTCTTGCTGTAAGTGCTGGAAGGCTCGTGTCGCATCGATAGCATACTTTGCGGCATCGGGTCTTACGTGTGCCGCTGTGGGGGCGATGACTGGTGCTGTTGGTGGATTTGTTTGCGGCGGAGTGTTTTACGCAATGGAATCCTTGCCAAACTTTGATGCCGCGTGTAAATGAAGTGTTCTCGCATCGATATAGTTACGTTCCTCGTAACTGTGACTGGGTTGCTTCTCCTCTTCTGGGGAATAGACCTGATCCTGCATAAAAGTCCAGACGTATTTGTGCGTGTAGCAGCCGCTTTACTGGCTGTTTCTGTAGGGCTAGGTGTTGTATGGGGGCGTTGGAAAAGAAGAAAGGAGAGTTCAGACAAAAACGCTCGCAATTGGCAGTGATCTGGTGTTCTGGATCAGAAGTTATTGGCCGGGCTGAAAAGACTCTGAAGATGTCGAACCCCTTCAGCTGAATCGACGCAGCGTACTGGTGATGAACGGGCGGTCCTGACCCACGTGGGTCAGGACCGCCCTAGAGCTCGATATGAGCCAGACCCCGATGATGGCTAATCCAGGAAGACTCTCAGCGTCTCCCCCGACTGGGAGGGTACTTTCTGGTGCAACTGAGCCGAGGTGATCGCGATGGGCTGGAATATTGGCTTCACTCAGGCCAACTGTCTACTACATCGCGCTACCTCTGTCAGTCCTCCTCGCCAAGGTCTGGTTCATCGTCGAGGAAGGACTCCTCGACGTAGTAACCGTCCTCGTCGTACTGGTTCGAGCCGATCTCGTCATCGTGACGAGTCGTCTCGGCCATCTCGACCATCCGCTCAGCGTCCTCGTCGACCATCGGCGACCAGCCACCCAGGGCCGCCGGCGACAGGCAGGTGGCGCAGCACACCATGCCGGCGTTCATGTACTCGAGCAGGAGGTTGAGATCGTGGCCGGCATGGAACTCCCCGGTTTCCAGGTCACGTCCGGGGTAGACGCCGCAGAAGGGTCTCAGGTCGTCGGGGGATCGGTAGAGGTGGTGCACGACCGTGCCACTGGGGGCCTCGGGGCGTGCGGAGTCGTACTGGTGGAAACGATGGTTGCGGGCCATGCCGGCCAGTGTGTCACGTCGTGGCGCAGCGCGATCTCGTAGACGAGGAAACAACACGCGGGCCCGGGGTGACCGAGTCCTGGGGAACAGGTTCTGGGCGGGTGCGTGGGTGTGCGGGTTCGGTGGACGAGGTGAGTGGGCAGAGGGTGGGGGAGCATCGGGTGGGGCGGGGCACCGCGGGTCGCCCGGCCTCGGTCATCTGCGTTGTCCGTGGCTGGGCGGGCAGGACCCCCTTTCCAAGGGGGTGCCGGGTCCCCGGTGCCGGCCGGCCGAGCGTGCTGGCCGGCCGGGTGGGTGGTTGAGAAGGAACAACAGCGCCGACAACGTCAGCAGTCAACTCACACATCGAAGTGGTCATTGTCGCATCGGGTGCTGCTGGCAGCACGTGATGCGACATTTCATTGACAACCGATAGAATCTGCCCAGGTCATGATCGTCTGGCCGGCCAGACAGGAACCGAGGGCAGACCCATGGGTGATATTCACATCGTCGAGAAACCGAGTCAGTCCCAGGTGAACGTGGCGGTCAGCAGCTACCTCGACGACCAGCGCAAGCAGGCCCTCGAGGAATACAAGAAGGCCGAGAAGGCCAGGCAGCGCGACGAAACCTTCAAGCGTCGCCTCGACCACCACCTGCAGATTGCAGACGCCCGGCGCGCCGAGCGTGATCGCCGGTATGCCACCGACGAGACCTATCGCCATGAGGTCGACGCAAGATACCGTCGCCAGGCCCATCGAAAAGTGCTGTGGAGATTCATCCTCATCAGTGGTGCGGCGCTGTACTTCGGTCTGCTCGGTCTCACCCGGTTGCTGCTCATCGGGTCCGGCAGTATTGAGAGTTCCATGGTGCGTGATTCCGCCAACAATCACACCTGGATCACCTCGGTCGTCCTGACCCTGCTGGGAGCCGTCATCTTCGCCCACGGTGATTACTACCGGATGCGCAATGACAGCACCGCGGACCGTCGGGCCTGGTACAAGATCCGGATCCTCGTCCATCTGTGGGCGGCCGTCCTCCTCGTGTGGATCGGCTTCCTTGTGATGAACCGGTTCGGGGTGGGTGCGCTGTCGGAGGGAACCCGGATCCAGGACCTCTACCTGAGCCCCGTCCTCGGGATCCCGGTGGTGGCGGCCTGGATGCTGTTCTACGGAGCCATCTGGACCCCGATCAGGCTGCACCGGCTCCCGCGGTACGACGTCATCTGCTGAGAACCCGGACGGAGCCCGGGGATCACCCGGGGTCCGTCCACGGTGACCGTGTCCTGTTTTCCTGGGACAGATCAAGGATGAAACAATGATATTGCAATGATCTCGATGGGAACGTCCCACCGGGACCTGTCGAGATCGACGACATGGGGGTCCAGTACCGATGCGCACCATCAGATCCACTCACCGACGAGCGGCCGTTCTGGCCGGATTCACTGCGGTGGCACTCGCCGCCTCTCCGGGACTGACAGCGTGCAGCAGCACATCGAGCTCGTCCTCGGCGGCCGGCAATTCCTCCGGTTCAGCATCTGTTCCCAGCGTGCCCGCAGGGGCTGTCTACCAGTTCGACGACCAGCGCAACCAGAACACCGACACCACGACCGATCCTGCGGTGTTCAAGAACACCGCGGTGCGGATCCAGCTGTCCGACGATCTGGCCAAGGCCGTGCCCGCCGGTAAGAAACTCGACGTGAAGAGCTTCACCCTCACCACCAAGGGCTTTCCCAGTGGGATGTGCCGCACCGATATCGACATCGAGTACGCCCCGGGTGGCCTGGAGGTATTGAAGAGCTATTCCACCGAGTACAGCTATTACGACAGCAAGGGTGTTCGCATTGTGAAGAAGGCCACTGTTCCTGAACGAGTCGGTCTGGGAATTGGCGTGGGACCGACGTCGAGCGTCTCTGCTGTTCCCAGCGATGACAGTCTCAAGAAGGGCGACTTCATCACCGAGGACTTCTCCCACATCACCAGCGTCGCACAGTGCGGCGAGGAGGTGGCGGGCCTGTGATTCGTGTACATCCCGGTCAACAGGAGCACCTCACCGTTCGCCCATGCGGCCGTCCAGACGAGCAAGGATCCCAACGACCCGGCCCTGTCGGTCACAGGTGAGGTCAATGGGGCCGACATCGGCGTGAGCGGCAAGTGGGAGCCAGCCTCCAGCTCCAACAGCTGATCCCGGCCGACGCACGCTCGGCCCACCGATCGCCCGAACACACCAGGCCCCCTGATCCACAGTGGATCAGGGGGCCTGGTGTCTGTGTGTCATCCGAGCGCCTCACTCGTCCTCGTCGTCGACCTCATCGTCACGGTCGACCCGCGGGCTCTGCGCCGGCTGGGCCGCAGGCTGCACCGGCTGCTGGACCTGCGGGGCAGGCGCTGGCTGCTCGATGACCGTGGGCTCGACCGGAGCCGGTCGTTCCACGATCACCGGCTGACCGGACGGCAGGGGTTCCTGGTGGATTGGCTGCTGCGGTGCCGGTGCCTCCTGGATCGGTGCCGGAGCCTCGTAGACCGGTGCGGGTGCCGCAGTGACCGGGGCCTGGAAGGCCGGGGTCTGCGGCTGGTACTGCACCGGCTGCGCGGGTTCGGCCGGTTCTGACGATGGCTCACCACAGCGCCGGCCGCAGCACCGGCGGCAGCACCGGCCAGCGGTGCGGCTCCTGGCGAGGCTGCCCCGACAGCGGCACCGGTGACAGCGCCTGCCGCCGCACCCTTGGCCGTCTTGTGACTGGACATGGGCCTGGGCTTGGAGCCGGCTCACGGCCTGTTCGATGCGAAGCCTCCCTGTCCTCAGGTCCACGTCGCGACGGCGCAGACCCCGGACCTCTCCGGAACGCAGCCCGCACCAGGCGGCGACCATGAGCGCCACCCGGTAGCGCTGGGGGACCGCCCGCATGTAGGCCAGGGTCTGGTCGGCGCTGAGAGCCTCCACCGTGGCGGCCGAGTGCCGGGGCCTGGGCTTGCTCGCCCCCTTGAGATGGCCGGCGAGACCTCGATGAGCTCGTCATCGACAGCCTCCCTCATCACCGAGCTCAGCAGCTGGTAGGCCCTGGCGTTGGTCGTCGGGGTGCTGGGCAGCTGGTCCCACCACCGGACGACGTCGGCCCGTCTCACCTGGTCGAGTTTCCCGCGGCCGAGATCGGTGTCGGTGATCCTCAGCCTGGCGTCCTTGCGGTAGAGGTCGACGGTGGTGGGGGACAGCGGGCGGTGAGATCTGTCGCGCCGCCGCTCGATGACGACATCGATCCACTGGTTGACGGTGACCATGGCGTCCTCGCGGGCCGCCTGGGCGATCTGCTCGGCCTGACGCACGGACGGTGGGGTCCACCGGCCGTCATTGATGAGCCGGCGTTCGTCGGCGAGCCAGCCCTGGGCGTAACCCTCGTCGACGAACGTCGAGGAGGCCGCGTGCCGCTGACCGTCGGGGCCGACGTAACTGGCCTGCACGTTCCCGCTGGGCAACCGGCGCAGATAGCCGAAGCTCCTCCGCCTGCTGGATCTCCTGGCCATGGTTCCTTCCTCCGTGTTCGGGGGCCCCTTGCCCGGGTCCCGTGCTGTCGTGCGATCTACGTGCGATAAGAAACCGTGGATCTACCCGTTTTTACCCCGTTTTGCTGTTTTGCCCCTGAGACGCCAAATGGCCGGTGACTAGGGTTTTCACCTAGTCACCGACCATTTGATCAGTGTGCGCGAGAGAGGAGTTGAACCTCCACGTCCCAGGGGACACTGGCACCTGAAGCCAGCGCGTCTGCCATTCCGCCACTCGCGCATGGACCCGCCGTGCGAACCCAACCCGGAAAACATAGCACGGCTTCGGCAGATGAGGAAAATTGCAGGTCGCGGTGGAGGACCCGGCGACCCCAGCGCACGAACGGTGATCACAGCGCACGAATGGCGGTGACGACGGCGATCGGAGGTGACGACGGCGGCGACAGCACACGAACGGCGGTGACGACGGCGGTTGCGTACAGTGACTGCGTGTTCGAACTTCTGGCCGCCGCACTGGCCCTGGGCATTGCCGGCTTCGACCCGCTGGGTTCGGTGGTGCTGGTCGCGGCCCTGGGCCTGGGCGCCCGGCGAGCCGGGGTCATCGCCCTGGGTGGGGTCTCGGTGGGCACCTCCCTGCTGCTGGCCCTGGCGGGAACATTCGGGCTGACCGAGCTCGCCCGGCGGATGGGCATCCATCCCCCGCACATCCCCCACCCGGTGTGGCTGGTGGCGGTCGCCGCGGTCGGACTGGCCCTGGTGATCTGGGGGATCGTCTACCTGCGTCAACGCTCAACGCCCCCCGGCGGCGGAGACGACGGCGTCGACGGTGACGGCGGTGAACCCGAGCAGGCCACCGATCAGCGGGCCGGCGGACGGGCCCGTCCCCGGTCCTCCAGTGCGCGCGCCCTGGCGCTGAGCGGCCTGCTGGTCGGACTGTCCTCGCTGGCCGATCCGGCCTTCTGGGCGATGGTGGTCCACGCCGCACGCTGGACGCGCCGGTCCTGGACGATCACCGAGGCGCTGATCTGGGTGGTGTGCAGTCACAGCCTGCTGATCACCCTGGTGGTGGTCTACCTGGCGGTCGGCGCGACACGGGTCGAGCATCTCGTCGGCGAGGTCACCGGCTCCCATGCCACCGCGGTGCGACGGATTGTCGGCATCGCGGCGGCCGGATTCGGCGTCGTCCTGATGATCGACGTCGCGGTGGCGATGACCACCGGGTCGTGGTGGTTCAGTCTGTGAGGTTCCGCTCGACCGGCACCCGTCGGCGTCCCGACCTCCGGACCCCGACCAGCACCCCGCCGGCGATGCCCAGCGCCAGGCCGACCAGTCCGGCGCCGATCGCCACCAGCACCTGAGGACGTCCCCACGATCCTGACTGCACCCCGATCGTCTGACCCCGCGGCACCGGCCGGCCCTGGGATGCCGCCGCACCGACCGCATTCGCCCGCGCGGCGACGGCGTCCAGGGTGGCCCTGAGCACCTGCGGGGTGTAGCGCCGGTGCACCACCAGACCCGACTGCAGTTCGGAGTCGAGGGTGGACTGCATGGTGAGGATCCGCGCCATCGCAGGCGCCGCGTCGCACACCGGGTCCCCGGCCAGGCAGATCGAGAAGGTTCCCGGATACGCCGTCGCCGGTATCAGAGCCTGGTGGTCGGCGATGTCGGTGCGCGCCGCCGACATGTCGAAGGATCCCTTGTGGACGTCGATCGTGGTCTGGATGAGAGTCCTCACCTGGGCGCCGCGGTTCTCACCGGCGTCCCCGACCTGTCCCCTGAGGTAGTACAGCAGGGCCGCCAGCCCGATCGAGTTGAGCGGGGCCGTCCCGGAGAGCTCCTGGACGTTCTGGCCGGGATGGTGGTCGGGGTTGCCGGCCAGGATCGCGCCGGCCAACCGGGTGCTGACGTCGGTGCGGGCCAGCGCCTCGGTGATCGCCTGGGCCCCCTGGGAGAATCCGGCGAGCACCACCCACTCCCGGGGGCAGCGCTTCGACTGGCTGGTGAGCAGGGCCGACAGCCGCGTCGCGCCGGTGGCGGCGGAGTCGAAGTACTCGGTCGAGGGCATCGTCTGGTCGAACAGCAGGGAGCTCATCGAGGCGTTCCGCAGGGTCAGCGGGTCGGACGCCTGGTAGTCGAGCCACACCTGACGGACCGTCCCGCGCCCCTGCCATCGACTCGCCAGGGCGTCGCGGATGCCGGTGATGGTGGTCCCGTAGGGGGCCTTCTCGCCGGACCCGCGCACCCCCACGAACATCAGTGAGGCGCAGGGCTGGCTGGACGCCCTGGCCGAGGACACCGGCACCCCTCGCCACCCCTTGCCGGACGCCGCGCCGGTCCCGATCGCAGAGGGCCGGGCTGAAGAGGATCCAGAGGAGGATCCAGATGGGGATGCCTCGGTCGAGGACGCGGGGTTCGATCCGGTGGAGGAGTCCGGGGCGACCGAGCTGCCCGATCCACCCGGGTCGCCGGGGTCGGCGGCGGCCGCCGGGGCGGCGAGCAGACTCAGTGTCAGCACCAGACTGATGATGCGAGCCGGCTTCCCGAGGTGGTGGTGCAGCAGGGAGTGCAGTCGGGAAGCCATGACCCCAGTCAACCAGTCGTCGCCAGCGCCGCCCGGGTCGGTCCCAGAGGAGCGGTGGGAGTCCTCAGTCGACGATGAAGGTGCCCGTGATGCTCGTCGAGTCCAGCTCGCTGGTGTGGATGGCGAACCGGACCTGCACATTGGCGGCGTCGTCGGGAGCCGCCAGCCGTGCGGTCGGCAGGGCGTGGACGGTGTGGATGTAGCGGTGCGCCGGACCGGGCGGCGGGAAGGGGCCGGAGTAGCCGTCCTCCTGGGCGTCATTGACCCACTGGCGCGCCCCCGCCGGCAGCGGACCGCCCTCGGGAATCTCGGTGACGTCGGCCGGGATGTCGGCGAGGATCCAGTGCCAGAATCCCGACCCGGTCGGTGCATCGGGGTCGTAGATGGTGATGGCGTAGGACCTGGTGCCCTCCGGCCCCGGTGTCCAGGACAGCTGGGGGATGACATCGCTGCCGCCCACATTGGGGTGCGCATAGGTCAGACCGATCGGCTCGCCGTCGGTGATGGAGGTGCTGGTGAGTTCCATGTCGACTCGTCCTTCCTCGTGGAGTGGGTCCCATCCTGCCGCCTGAACCCGCGGTTCGCCCGGACAACCGGCTCATCGGGCGCTGCGGCTCCGGCGGTTCGGCCCGGACCGGCCCGCTCCGGGGAGATCCGCACCGGATCAATCAGGTCAGTGCTGTTTCTGTCAGTCCATCCGGGCGAAGGCCCGGGTCCGCAGGACGAGCTCGTCGGCGTCGTCGCACTCGTCGAGATCCACCGTGGCGGCGATCGACCAGTCGTGATTGCCCTCGGGATCGTCGATGATCTGGCGCACCAGCCAGATCCGCGAACCGCCCCGCCCGGACTCCTTCTCGACCATGAACAGGGCCGGGGAACGGGCATCGGGCCCGTCGTTGAGCTCCTGGTGCTCGTCCCAGTAGGCGCCCAGGGCGTCCTCCCAGTCGTGGACCTTCATCGGGGAGCCCTCGGGCTCCAGGGCGGCCAGCCCCTCGAAGTCGTCGTCGGCGGCCAAAATCACCTTGCGGAACATCGCATTGCGCAGCGCCACCGTGAAGGCCCGCCGGTTGGAGGTGAAGGTCCGCACCGGACGGACCTCCTCGGCCCCCTCCTCCTCGGGCGGATGGGTCAGCGCCTCCCACTCGTCGATGAGGGAGGAGTCGGTGGTGCGGATCACCTCTCCCAGCCAGGCGACGATGTCGGCCAGATCCTCGGTCCGCTCGGCCTCCGGCACCGTCTGACGCAGCGCCCGGAAGGCGTCGGTGAGGTAGCGCAGCACCAGCCCCTCGGACCGCTGCACCTTGTAGAAGGCGCAGAACTCCCCGAAGGTCATCGCTCGCTCGTACATGTCGCGCACGATCGACTTGGGCGACAGGGCCGACTCGGGCACCCATGGATGAGACGGCGAGAAGATGTCGAACAGGGCCTGCAGGGTCTCCTCCAGAGGCTTGGGCCACTCGACCTCCTCCAGGGCCGCCATCCGGTCCTCGTAGTCCATCCCGTCGGCCTTCATCTCCCCGATCGCCTCGCCGCGCGCCTCGTGCTGCTGGGCGTAGAGCACTGTCATCGGGTTGTCGAGGGTCGCCTCGATCACCGAGACGACGTCCAGGGCGTGCTCGGGGGACTCCGGGTCCAGGGTCTCGATCGCCTCGGCGGCAAACGAGCTCAGCGGCTGGTTCAGTGCGAAATCGGACTGCAACTCCTCGCTCATCGCATAACGGCGCCCGCCCGGGGTCGGCTCGGCCAACCGGTGCACCACCCCCGAGCGCAGCAATGCATGGCCCAGTTGCAGCGCGCGACGGTAGAGCCGGCGCCGCTCCCTGGGGCTGGAGGTGGCACCGTCGACCAGATGGCGAACCGCCACCACGGTGTCCTCGTCGCGCGAGAGCAGATTGAGCAGCATCGCGTCGGTGATCCGCATTCTGGCGTGCAGGGTCTCCGGCACCGAGTCGATCAACTTGCGGAAGGTCTCCTCGTCGTAGTTGACGAACCCCTCAGGAGCCTTGTGCTTCTGGAGCCGGCGGGCCTTCTTGGCGTCCCCGCCGGCCTTGGCGAGGGCCTTCGCATTGGCGACCACATGCTCGGGCGCCTGCCCGACGACATATCCCACGGTGTCGAATCCGGCCCTGCCGGCCCGCCCGGCGATCTGGTGGAACTCGCGGGACTTCAGCACCCTCATCCGCGACCCGTCGAACTTCGTCAGGGAGGTGAACATCACGGTCCGGATCGGCACATTGATCCCCACCCCGAGGGTGTCGGTGCCGCAGATCACCTTGAGCCGGCCCTGCTGGGCCAGGGTCTCCACCAGCCGCCGGTACTTCGGCAGCATCCCGGCATGGTGGACGCCGATCCCCGCAGTGATGAACTTGCGCACCGTCGACCCGAACCCCTTGGAGAACCGGAAATCGGCGATCTCGGCGGCGATCTCATGGCGCTCCTGGGTGCTCACCAGTTTCACCGAGGTGAGCGACTGGGCTCTCTCCAGGGCGGCCTTCTGGGAGGGGTGGACGATGTAGACCGGCGCCTTGCCGTCATCGACCAGGCCGGCGATGGTCTCGTGGTCGGGCTGCATCGACCACTCGTAGAGCAGCGGCACCGGGCGGGTCACGCCGGTGATCACCTCGGTGGGCCGGCCGGTGTCCGCGGTGAGGTTCTCGGCGAGCTGGCTGACGTCTCCCAGGGTGGCGCTCATGATGATCTGCTGGGCCTGCGGCAGTTCGGTGAGGGGCACCTGCCATGCCCAGCCGCGGTCCGGGTCGCCGATGAAGTGGAACTCGTCCATGATCACCTGGTCGACCGCCGCATGCCGGCCCTCGCGCAGCGCGATATTGGCGAGGATCTCGGCGGTGCAGCAGATGATCGGGGCGTCCGGGTTGACCGAGGCGTCTCCGGTCACCATGCCGACCCGCTCGGCCCCGAAGATCTCGCACAGTGCGAAGAACTTCTCGCTCACCAGGGCCTTGATCGGGGCGGTGTAGTAGGAGCGGCCGCCGCCGGCCACGCAGGCGAAATGGGCGGCGGTGGCGATCAGTGACTTCCCCGATCCGGTCGGGGTGGTGACGATGACATGGGAGCCGGTGACGATGTCGAGGACCGCCTCCTCCTGGTGCTCGTACATCGTCAACCCGTCGGCGGCCACCGCCCGCTCGATGTGATCGATGGCCATGTCCGGGTCGATGGCGCGGGCGCCGGGGGAGTCCCAGCCGCGCGGGCGCTCCCCGCGGTCGGTGGTGATCGGTGCTCGGCCATCGACCATGTCCTCCAGAGCCTCGGCCAGTCGCACGATCTCTCCGTCTCCTCGATGTCGTGGGGCGGCGGTTGCCGCTCGGCGCCTGACCCACGCTATCCGACGTGTCGAGGCAGATGAGCCCCTGCAGCCGGGGATCGCGGGGGGCGGAGTTGGGGGCGCCGATGCCGGATAGGCATGATGGGGGCCATGAGTTCTGAGCCGACGTCTGAAGTCGGGCGCCTTCCCCTCCCCGATCCGGTGCTGGCCTCGAGGATCGTGGCGGTGCTGCCCGATGTGCCGGCCTCCGACCTCTTCGCACCCCTCGAGGTGATGGTCCAGGAGAAGGTCACCGTCTTCAGTCTTCCGGCCCCCGATGTCGAGCGGTTCCGCACCATCACGACGGTCTTCGGGGCCCGCGCCACGTTCGGCGCCCACGGCGTCCTCGACCCCTCCGCCCCCGATGAGCTGATTGCCGCCGGGATGGCCTTCTGCCTGCCGGTCGCCGCCTCGGCGCAGCTGCTGTCGGCACTGCGGCAGGCCGGGATTCCGGCCGCCCCCGACGCCCTGACCCCCGCCGAGGTGCGCGCGGCCTGGGCCGGTGGTGCCGATGCCGTCCAGGTGGTTCCGGCCGACATGGGCGGCACCAGCTACCCCGAACGGCTGGCGGAGCTGGCCCCCGGGGTCGCCTGCCTGCCGCGCGGCGGGCTGGGAAGCTTCGCGATGCGCCAGTGGTTGAAGACCGGGGCAGTCGCGGTCTGCATGGACGACACCCTGGTCGGCGATGCCTGCGAGGGCGGCACCCTGCCGGCTCTGCGGGAGCGGTGCCGGTCGGTGCGGGGAGTGGTCACCGACCTGCAGAACTGATCGGCCCGGACGCCGGCACGCCGGGGGTCGACCGGCGCTGAGCACCGCTGCGATGACCGGGATCCTCCCGGGCGCCCGCCGTCGGCTGGCCCGCCGTCGGCTGTCGACGGATCAGCCGAAGAGGTCGTTGGCCCCGTCCTCGGGGCTCTGATCGGCGTCCTCGGGATGACGACGTCGATGGATCCAGCGGGCGATCGCCCGGATGATCCACCCGATCCCGGCCAGCACCAGCAGGCCGGCCACCACCACGGCGAAGGCCAGCACCGCGGTGCGGCCGCCGAGGGCCGCCAGGAACCCGGGAGGGCTCGGCCGCTCGGATCGGTCACCGGCCGGCAGCACCGACCCCGCCTGGGGCGAGGCCGTCCCGGTGTCGGGTGGCTCAGGGCTCTGCAACCCGGGGTCCGATGAGTCGGGGGAGTCGGTGGCCGAAGAACTGGGACCGGTCTGCGCCGATCTGCCCGCTGCCGACGACGGGTCGGCACCGGGCGAGGAGGTGGCCGCACCGGGGGCCGCCACCACATCGAACCTCCAGGACCGGGAGACCGCCCGGAACCGGGTGTCGCCGACCAGGCTCGCCTGGATCGTGTAGCTGCCGGCCGGGGTGCCCGGGGGCACCTGGAGGGCGGCGCTGAAGACCCCCTTGGTATCGCTGGCGGTGTAGGCGCGGGGGACGTCGTCGAAGCTGCCGCCGACAGCGATCGAGGCGGCGTCGACCGGCTTGCGGTGGGAGTCGGTGAGGGTGCCGGAGATCCGGATGACGCTGCCGGGGGCGCCCTTGGCCGGGGTCATCGTGGCGGTGAGGGTGGCCGGCGGAAGAGTCGGGGAGGCCGGGCCGGCCGGACTGGGGGCGGGAGTGGGCGCGGCAGCTGCCGGGGCCGGACCCGAGGCCATCGCGATCGCCGTCATCGCGGCCAGCGCCGGCGCCCAATGGCACCGCCTGACACCGCTCACGGCGTCTCCCCTCTGCAGGTGCACTCTCGCCAGGTCCGATCGGCGGCCACCATCATTGCGGCGCCCGCACTCGAATCACAATAGTTGCGGACCCGCGCCCTGCGATCTCCTAGTGTGGGTGTCATGCAGACTCCGGTTGATGCCACCTCCACCCCCGCCTGGGCCGCTCTGGCCCGCCTCAAGCCCACCATCCTCGACGGCCCCCATGTGATGCGACGCTGGTTCGACTCCGACCCCGACCGCGCCGACCGCTACACCTTCGACGCCGCCGACCTCCACGTCGACCTGTCCAAGGATCTCCTCACCGATGAAGTCAGGGACACCCTGCTGGAGCTGGCCGAACAGGTCGGGATCACCGCCCGCCGCGACGCCATGTACTCCGGTGAGCACATCAACGTCACCGAGGATCGCGCCGTGCTGCACACCGCTCTGCGGCGTCCTGCAGGCGACGAGCTGACCGTCGACGGCCAGGACGTCGTCGCCGACGTCCACGAGGTCCTCGACAAGATCTACGCCTTCGCCGACAAGGTCCGCTCCGGGGAGTGGACCGGGGCGACCGGCAAGCCCATCAGCACCGTGGTCAATATCGGCATCGGCGGCTCCGATCTGGGCCCGATGATGGCCTACGAGGCCCTCAAGCCCTACGTCCAGCCCGGCCTGGAGTGCCGTTTCATCTCCAACATCGATCCCACCGACGCCGCCGTCAAGACCGCCGACCTGGATCCCGAGACCACCCTGGTGATCGTCGCCTCCAAGACCTTCGGCACCCTGGAGACCCTCACCAATGCCCGCTGCGTGCGGACCTGGCTGCTCGACTCGCTGGTCTCCTCGGGTGCCATCGAGGACACCGAGGAGGCCCGTTCGGCCGCCGTCGCCAAGCACTTCGTGGCGGTCTCCACAGCCCTGGACAAGGTCGCCGCCTTTGGTATCGACCCGGCCAACGCCTTCGGCTTCTGGAACTGGGTCGGCGGGCGCTACTCGGTCGACTCGGCGGTCGGCACCTCGTTGGCAGTGGCCATCGGGCCGGACGGGTTCGCCGACTTCCTCGCCGGTTTCCACGCCATCGACGAGCACTTCGCCACCGCCGATCCGCGCTCGAACGTGCCCCTGCTGATGGGCCTGCTCAACGTCTGGTACGTGAACTTCTGGGGGGCCGAGTCGCACGCCGTGCTGCCCTACTCCCAGTACCTGCACCGCTTCCCGGCCTACCTCCAGCAGCTCACCATGGAGTCCAACGGCAAGTCGGTGCGCTGGGACGGCAGTCCGGTGACCTCCGACACCGGCGAAATCTTCTGGGGGGAGCCGGGCACCAATGGCCAGCACGCCTTCTACCAGCTGATCCACCAGGGCACCCGGATCATCCCGGCCGATTTCATCGCAGTCGCCAACCCGGCCCATCCCACCAAGGATGGCGATGTCGACGTCCATGAGCTGTTCCTGTCGAACTTCTTCGCCCAGACCGCCGCACTGGCCTTCGGCAGGACCGCCGAGGAGGTCCGCGCCGAGGGCACCGCCGAGTCGGTGGTGCCGGCCCGGGTGTTCTCCGGAGACCGACCGACCACCTCGATCATGGCCTCGGAACTGACCCCCAGGGTGCTGGGTGAGCTGATCGCCCTCTATGAGCACATCACCTTCGTCCAGGGCGTGGTCTGGGGTATCGACTCCTTCGACCAGTGGGGCGTCGAGCTCGGCAAGAAGCTCGCCCTGCAGGTCGCCCCGGCCGTCTCCGGTGATGCCGCCGCGCTGGCCGACCAGGACGCCTCCACCCGGGAGCTGGTGACCTGGTACCGGTCCCACCGTCGCTGAACCCGGAGGGTGACCCCGCCCGGCTGGTGGGAGCACCGCTGCGAACCCTTGCGACTGCCCCGGCCGGGGCTGCTGACGGCCCGCCGGCTCTGACAGGCGGGCGGGCCGCATATGCTCGGCCCCATGGGATCGAGACGGCGTTGGCTGGGGCGGGGCATCGTGACGGCGGCCGGGCTGGCCTCAGTGCTGCTGCTCGGCCCCTGGGCGCTGGCCGAGGGGCTGTCGATCGGCCGCATCCATGAGGTCGACACCGCCCCCGAGGAGGATGTCGCGATCGTCTTCGGGGCTGCCGTCAGATCCGATGGCACCCCCTCGGGATACCTCCGGGGCCGCCTCGACGTGGCCGCCGATCTCTACCGCAACGGCACCGTGAGAGCGATTCTGGTCTCCGGGGACAACGGCACCCAGCACTACAACGAGCCCGACAACATGAAGCGCTATCTGGTCGAGACCCGAGGCATTCCCGGGGTCAAGGTGGTCACCGACTATGCCGGCTTCGACACCTATGACACCTGCGTGCGGGCCCGCAAGATCTTCGCGGTGCGCTCGGCCATCCTGGCGACCCAGGACTACCACGTGGCCAGGGCGGTGGCGACCTGCCGGATGACCGGGCTGGACGTCCAGGGGGTCGCCGACCACCAGCCGCGGGGCAAGGTCTGGTGGTCCGGCTGGAGCCGTGAGTTCGGCGCCCGTCTCAAGATGGTCTGGGACGTCGTCTCCCGGCGCACCCCCACTCTTGGCGCTCCCGAGGACGGCATCAGCCAGGCACTGGCGGCCCGCTGACCGGGTCGCGGACGATCCTCCTCAGGTCGGTCCTGGGCACCCATCACAGCCCTAAGTCACATGAAGGAATGTGATTTTCACATCAGAAGATGTTGCACGGGTGTGCAAAGACCGTGAATGGCGGCGTTCCCCCGATCCCTGCGGCGTAACCTCCTGTGCGTCGCGCAGGTCAGTGTCGGCTGCACAGGACAGCACCGGACCAGGGCGACTCGGGTCCGAGGACCCGACGATGGGACCTGAGGGGAAGGCGCTCGATCACCTCCGGCACAGCTGCCGCGGCCGTTGATCACGGGCAATGCCCAGCGCGCACCGAACACCTGCCACTCACCGAACACCGGATGTCACTCGGCACGTCAACGAGGAGTGTGTCACCGCGCTGCGGTGGAAAGGGTTGAGATGAGCACAATGAGTACCAAGGGGAGCCCGTCGGAGGGCTTCCTGGAACGTCAGGGGATCGCCAGACACCTGCTGTGGGGATTCGTGGCGGTGATCCTCTTCCAGACCGGAAATGGCATGGAGCTGGGCTTCTACTCCCACTTCCTGCAGGCCACCAAGGGGTTGACGTCGGGGCAGGTGGCGTTCATGACGGCCGCCTACGGCATCGTCATCGCGATCGCCTCCTGGTTCTCCGGATCGCTGGCGGACGCCTGGGGATCGCGCCGGGTGATGCTGCTGGGATTCGCCGCCTGGCTGGTCTTCGAACTGGTCTTCCTGTGGGGCGGCGTCACCACCGGCACCTACTGGGTGATGGTGACCGGCTACGCGCTGCGCGGCTTCGGCTACCCGCTGTTCTGCTACGGGTTCCTGGCCTGGGTCACGATGGACACCCCTCCCGAGCACCTGGGTCGCGGGGTCGGCTGGTTCTGGTTCGCCCAGGCCCTGGGAATGGGGGCGCTCGGCGCCTACATCCCCAGCTGGTTCCTGATCCCGGCCCTCGGCGAGATGGGCACCTTGTGGACCTCATTCATCTTCGTCATCGCCGGCGGTCTGCTGGCGGTCTTCCTGGTACGTCGTCCCAAGGGCCTTCAGGACGCCGATCAGGGCGCTGCTCCCTCTGTCAGTGAGACGATCGGCGGCCTGGTGAGCGGCGTCACGGTTCTCAGCGATCACCCCAAGACCGCGATCGGCGGGGTCGTGAGGATCATCAACCAGGCGGCCTACTTCGCGATCCCGGTGTTCTTCGCCCCCTGGATCGTGGGCACCGTCGGGATGGACCAGGAGCGCTGGCTGACCATCTGGGGGACGCTGAATCTCGCCAATGTGTTCGCCAATCTGGCCTTCGGCTACATCGGTGACGCCATCGGCCGGGTCCGCACCGTCGCCTGGTTCGGTGGTCTGGGATGCGGCATCGCGGTCTTCCTGATGTGGTGGTTCGCGCACTCCCTCAACGGCAGCTTCGCCGCGGTGATGGGAGCCGGGATCATGTTCGGTATCTGCCTTGCGGCCTATGTGCCGCTGTCGGCGATCATGCCGATGCTGGCCCCCGAGCAGAAGGGTTCGGCGGTGGCGATCCTCAATCTGGGCGCCGGTCTGTCGAACTTCGTGGGGCCCGCCCTGGTGACCCTGGCCGGCCCGCTGGGGGTCGGTGGCCTGATGATCTTCTACGCCGTGCTGCATGTGGTCGGCGGTGGGCTGACCTACGGCCTCAAGGCCGGGGACGGTGGCGAGGACGGTGGTGATCCCGGCCGTCCGGGTGCCGGAACCGGGTCCCCGGACAGCACCCCGGCCAGCCCTGATCCGCTGTCGGTGTGAGCTGGGGCGGGGCTGCTGCGGTGGGTTGATCGGGAGCCGCCACGAGGTGCCTGATCGGGTGCTGCCGTGGTGGTCCGACCCGCAGGCCGGCAGATGCTGCTGAGCCCCCTCACAGACCTGGGTCTGTGAGGGGGCTCAGTCCTGTGGTGCTGAGGTTGTCCGTGCGGCGTCACCCCTGTCAGGGCCGACCACCGCCGGACCTGCGCCCGGCGGCGTCACCCCTGTCAGGGCCGACCACCGCCGGATCAGACCTCCAGCGGGTCCCCGCCGAGCCGTACTCCGGTGTCCAGCCCGTCGATCTGAGCGATCTGGTCGTCGGACAGCTCGAAGTCGAAGACGTCGAAGTTCGCGGCGATCCGCTCCGGGGTCACCGACTTGGGGATGACGATGTTGCCGATCTGCAGGTGCCAGCGGATGATCACCTGGGCCGCGGTCTTGCCGAGGTCGGCGGCGATCTGCTCGATGACCGGGTTGGTGAGGTCCTTCGACATCCCCAGCGGGCTCCAGGCCTCCGGATGGATGCCCTGGGCCAGCAGCGACTCCCGGTAGGCCTTCTGGGTGAAGGTCGGGTGCATCTCGATCTGGTTGACCGAGGGGGTGGCGCCGTTGAGGTCGTCCAGGTGCACCTGGTTGAAGTTGGAGACGCCGATCGAGCGGACCAGACCCTCGGTCTTGAAGGTCTGCATGGCATCCCAGGCCTGGATGAACTGGCCCTGATGCTTCACCGACGGCCAGTGGATCAGGTAGAGATCCAGGTGATCCATGCTCAGCTTGGTGAGGCTGGTCTCCAGGGCCTTGCGGGCCTCGTCCTTGCGGTGCATGTCGTTCCACAGCTTGGTGGTGACGAAGAGCTCCTGGCGCGGGATGCCGGAGGTCGCGATGGCCCGGCCGACCCCCTTCTCATTGCCGTAGATCGCAGCGGTGTCGATGTGTCGATAACCGACCTGGAGGGCCATCGAGACCGACTTCTCGGCGACGTCGTCGGCCACCTGCCAGGTGCCGAAGCCGAGCTGGGGAATGGTCACACCGTCATTGAGCGTGATGTTCGGGACCGCCATCTGAAACCTCCGTGAGTTGGAAATGTTGTCCATAGGCCTCAACGCCGGGGACGCCGGGGAATGTTCCACCGGGCATGCCACAAGGGTTGCACGACAGCGCGCGGTGCGCTCCCGATATGGGCGAGACAACCGTCCCAGTCAGAGGTGCAGGCAGGCCGTCCGCCGGCCCATTCGCACTGTGGGAGAATGCGGATCATGTCGTCTCTGCCCTCCCAGCTGGCCGCCCGCATCGAGTCCGTCACCGGCGTCGACCCCGAGTTGCGACCGGCCACCAAGCCCCAGTTCGGTCATTTCCAGTCGAATGTGGCGCTGCGTCTGGCGAAGTCCCAGGGACGCCCGCCGCGCGAGGTCGCTGCCGACATCGTCTCCCGGCTGGACGCCGCCGACCTGGTGGAGACCCCTGAGATCGCCGGTCCCGGGTTCATCAACTTCCGGCTGCGTACCGACCTGCTGGCCCAGGTGGCCTCCGAGCTGGTCGCCGATCCGCACGCCGGGATCGCCCAGGCCACTCACCCCCAGCGGGTGGTGATCGACTACTCGGCCCCCAATGTCGCCAAGCAGATGCACGTCGGCCACCTCCGTTCCACCATCATCGGCGACTGCTTCAACCGGGTGCTGAGCGCCCAGGGCCACACCGTCATCCCGCAGAACCACATCGGCGACTGGGGCACCCAGTTCGGGATGCTGGTGCAGTACATCGTCGAGCACCAGGTCGACGTCTCGGCCCTGGACCTGGCCGAGACCGAGCAGCTCTACAAGGACTCCAAGCGGGCCTTCGACGCCGACACCGAGTTCGCCGACCGGGCCCGCAAGCGGGTGGTGATGCTGCAGAGCGGGGACCCGCAGACCCGGTCCATCTGGACCTCCCTCATCACCGTCTCGCTGGCCGGCTTCAACGAGACCTATGCCAGGCTCGGCGTGCTGCTCACCGATGACGACCTGGCCGGTGAGTCCACCTACAACGACGACCTGCCGCGGGTGGTCGACGAGCTGGAGGCCGACGGGCTGGCGCGCGAGGACGACGGGGCGCTGTGCGTCTTCGTCAAGGGGGAGGACTCCCCGATGATCGTGCGCAAGAAGGACGGCGGTTTCGGCTACGACGCCACCGACCTGGCCGCGATCCGCCACCGGGTCGGCGACCTGAGGGCCAACCGGATCATCTACGTCACCGATGTCCGCCAGCACCACCACTTCGTGATGGTCTTCACAGTGGCCCGGATGGCCGGCTTCCTGCCCGACGACGTCTCCGCCGAGCACGTCGGCTACGGCATGGTGCTGGGCCCCGACGGCCACCCCTTCAAGACCCGCGACGGCGGCACGGTGTCGCTGGCCAGCCTGCTGGACGAGGCCGAGGAGCACGCCGCCCCCAATATCGCGCTGGCCGCCATCAAGTACGCCGACCTGTCCAATGGCCTCCAGAAGGACTACGTCTTCGACGCCGAGAGGATGGTCGAGACCACCGGGGACACCGGCCCCTACCTCCAGTACGCCCATGCCCGGGTCTCCCAGATCCTGCGCAGGGCGGCCGCCGAGGCCGATCCGGCCGTCGATCCCGAGGCGGATCTGGCCGAGTTGGACTGGGGGACCGTCACGGTGCTGGGGGAGCCCGCCGAACAGCAGCTGGCCCTGCTGCTGTCCCGCTTCGGGGAGACCGTCGAGCTGGTGGCCCATGACCTCACCCCCCACAAGCTGTGCACCTACCTCTACGAGCTGGCCGGCAGCTACTCCTCGTTCTACGAGAAGTGCCCGGTGCTGAAGTCCGAGGGCGCCGTGCGCTCCTCCCGGCTGGCGCTGTGCGCGGCGACCCGCCGGGTGCTGGGAACCGGCCTGAATCTGCTGGGAATCGACGCCCCCGACCGGATGTGAGGGGCAGCGGGAGCTCCGATGTAAGGGGCAGCGGGAGCTCCGAGGAGATCCCTTGACCACGTCCGTCCTGGATCTGACGTTCTGGCCACCGGCTCGGCCGTCCTACTCAACTCCCCCCTGACCACGTTCGTCCTCAAATCTGGCGTTCGTCCTGGAATTCCAGGACGAACGCCAGATTTGAGGACGAACGTGGAATGCCGTCGGGTGGCGGCACCCGAGGGCCGAGCGCACGTCTCTGCCAGGGTGGCTGTGCCATACGCCCCCGGGGCGGGGCTGGGTCTGACGCCCCCGGGAGGGCAGCTGTGCCCTACTCCTCCCCGCCCGCGGCGCGGATGGCGTCCTCGGCGGTCTTCTTGGCGCTGGCCTGGGTGACCGTGTCGGGGTGCTCGACCCGCCATGCGGCCTGCCAGGCGGCCCCGATGATCCCCGCCCGGTTGAACAGGGTGGCCGGCACGATCGGCGTCTCGAGGCTGAGGTACTTGAAGAACTTGACGTGATCCTTGCTCACCCCGCCGCCGACCACGAACAGGTCGGGG
Organism: Acidipropionibacterium thoenii DSM 20276; assembly: GCF_000423445.1. GTDB lineage: Bacteria > Actinomycetota > Actinomycetes > Propionibacteriales > Propionibacteriaceae > Acidipropionibacterium > Acidipropionibacterium thoenii. The sequence continues at coordinate 26,577 of NZ_AUHZ01000006.1, forward strand.
GTGAACAGCATCTCCACGACCTCGTAGTAGCGCTGCAGTCGCTTGGTGGCCCAGTCCTTGTAGGACATGTGCTTCTTGTCCTTGACCGAGGCTGCGGCGCGCTTCTCGGCGTCGAACCCGTCGATCTCGAGGTGGCCCAGTTCGGTATTGGGCAGCAGGATGCCGTCGTTGATGATCGCGGTGCCGATCCCGGTGCCCAGGGTGGTGAGGATGACGACCCCCGGAACCCCCTTGGCGGCGCCGAAGTGCACCTCGCCCAGGCCCGCCGCGTCGGCGTCATTGACCACCGTGACGGCGCGTCCGAGCTTGTCGGACAGGTAGTCCTGGGCGTTGAGGCCGGCCCAACCCTGGTCCAGGTTGGCGATGAAGGGGATCACCCCGTGCCGGGTGGGGGCCGGGAAGGAGACGCCGACCGGCCCGTCGCCGATCGACTCGGCGAAGTTGTCGATGATCTCCCCGATGACCGCGGCGACATTCTTGGGGGAGGACTTCTCAGGGGTGGGGATACGCAGTCGCGGCTCCGCGAAGTCGCCCACCTCGAGCTCGACGGGGGCGCCCTTGATCCCCGATCCGCCGACATCAATGCCCAGCACAGTGCTCATGGCGAGCACACTACTAAACCCCGGTGGACCCCGTCTGTCCCTGATCAGACAACCGGCATGGCGATCTCAACCGATCAACGCACCACCGTTGGGATGATGCGGATCATCGGAGAGGCGGATCGTGGGCTCGGGGTTGACACGTGAGCACCAGAACGTGATCTGGGAGAGCCGGCGCGGATGATCGCTCGCCTCGTCCGCTGCGGGTCCGCGGCCGTACGACGCCGCCTGGCGCTCACGGACGACGCTCGACAATCGCCTCGGCGGCGAGCCGCCCTGAGGCTCTCGCTCTCTGACCGGGAGGAGATCTCCCGTGGCATCGCGGCTGGAGAGTCCTCGCGGGCGATCGCAGGGACGAGGTCGGGCATTGGGAGGGTGATCTCGCGATGGGTGCTCGGCTGGGACACGAGCCACGACCGACCCCTCGACACTCATGACCTGACCGCGGGCGACCTCTACCGTGCTGCGCGTTCCCAGGTCCACGGCACGGTCTCGGTGATCTTGACCAGGCCCGCGCGTTCCAGGATGGGGCGGGAGAACTCGGTGGAGTCCGAATGGATCCACCGCGTGCCGTGCGACATCGCGGACCGGACTCGAGCGGCGGTGAGCGCACGGTAGATACCGCGACCCCGGTACGCGGGCAGCGTGGCACCGCCCCAGATCCCGGCGAAAGGCGTGCCGGCGATCGGGTCTATCCGACCGGCGCTGACGATCCGACCGTCCGCCTCCGCCGCCCACAACTCGATGTCCTCCCCCTTCGACTGGCGGTTCAGGATCTCGCGCAGCATCCGGTCCGCGTGCGGGGTGCCGCCGAAGACGGCGTCCTGCATCTCGAGGGCCGCGCGGATCTCCTCAGGCCGGGTCAGTCGATGTAGCGTCACGCCGGTCGGCGGCTCACTGCCGATCAGCGTCGACGCCTCGCCCAGCATCACCGATTCAGACTCACCGGCAGTGAAACCGGCGCAGACCAGGGCAGCCTCCAGGCCAGGCGCGTGATCGTGGCTTCGGGTCTTCCATTCCACCTGCTGGATCGAGTCGTCACCGCAGATCAGTGCGGCGACCTCGGCGACGCGCCCGGCCGGATCATCCAGCTCCTGATACGTGACGAACAGCCGCCCGCCTCCGAACAACGCGATCCACAGCGGCCCGCGGCGTTGGACGTCGACAGCCCCCTGAACTTCCGCGGCGGTGCGCAGATGAGCGTCGTACTCGGCGAGAAGATCAGCCACCCAGCCATCGTATGGGCCCAACGGCCTCCCACCCGCGCCCGACAGCCGGTCGTCCACCGCGCCACACCTCCCACGAGCAGGAGCAGGAGCCTGCGTCGCGCGACGAACTGACGCGGACACGCTCGACACCGCAGGTGGTGCGTGGATCGGTTGAGACCATCTTCGATCGATGGTCGGTCAGTCGGCGGCCAACCGGCGCCGGGCCCGGCGAGCGCGGTCCATCTCCTCGATGAGCAGGCTCCGGGCATCCGCGGAGTCCAACTGACGGCATCTCAGGTGCACCGGGCCCGACGGCAGCTGGATGGCCAGGTCGGCCACTCGCAGCAGCCGTTGGACCGGGCCCTGGTGCACCGCGGCCGACTGGACCCGCGAGTGCGGCACGACCGCGGTGCGCCGGGTGAACAGTCCGTGCCGGGAGACGATCACCTGCTCGTCGGCCCCCCAGAAGATGGTCTGGCGGTCGAACCACCGCAGCCACCGGGCGCGGCGCGGGATGGGGTGCAGGGCTGGTGATGCCGGGTCGAGGAAGGTCGCCGGATCCAGACTGGGCCACAGCGCCCCGACCACCGAGCGCAGCTGTGAGGCCGAGCCCATCGGCAGCAGGGTGGTGGCCTCCATCCTGCCCGGCGCCTCGGCCCCGCCCAGCACCGTGACGTCGATCCTGAACAGGCCGACCAGCCGCCAGGCCAGCGGCTGGCTGATCGTGATCCCCTGGACCCGGTGCGGGGGCACCGTGCGGGTGGTGAGGGTGGTCATCCCGTGGACCACCTTGAGGCCGCCGGTGGTGCGCAGCAGGGTGAACCTCCAGTACTTGATGAGGCTGCCGCTGATCACCTGGAAGACGCCCGCCAGGCCGGCCAGCACGACCGGGATGCTGATCACCTCGATGCCCAGGGCGATCGGGATGGCCAGGCCCGCGAGGATCAGCAGCAGGCACCAGATGAAGCTCAGCGAGACGAAGGTGCCGAGCACGATCTGGCGGCTGGAGACCGAGGTGATGACCGTCTCGTCGATGCGGCGGTCCTGCCAGACCGAGCCGCTGCCCGGCCCCGGAAAGGGTGGTGGAGCCTTGCTGGCGGCCCCCGGTGGTGCGGTCGGAGCGGTCGAGTCGGTCGTGCCGGTCGAGCTGGGCGAGCCCGTGGTGCCGGGGAGGACGTCGTTCGGCCGGGTGGGGCGGGTCGGCGCGACCGCGGTGCCTGCCGCGGCACCGTCCCCGGCAGCGGAGCGCGACTCCCCGGCGTCCGGGATGACTCCAGCATCGCAGGGCACCTGGGGGGCTCGGCCGATGAGGAAGTCCCGGAATCGATAAGCGTCGGCCCGTGACAGGTACTCGATCGTCCTCGTACTGGATCCGCCCACGTCGATCTGCAACCGGGCGAGCCCGATCAGCCGTGCGGCCAGCGGCTGGACGACGTCGACCGACTGGATCTTGGTCAGTGCGATCCGGTCGGAGCTGTGCTGAATGAAGCGGTGGTCGACGCGGACCTCCTCCTCGTCGATCCGGAAGGTCGTGGTTCGCCACTGGAAATAGCCGATCGCGGCCTGGATCAGGGCGATCGCCAGCACTGCGGCGACCATGACGAGGATGGCTCGCACCGGGGGCAGGGAGTCCCCGGGCTGCCAGGAGTCCATCAGCTGTTTGATGGCCCAGGCCGCGACGCCGGCCAGCACGATCCAGCCACGGACGATCGGCGTCGCCCAGTGCGGACGCTGCTCGGTGACGGCCGGTTCGGTGGCCGCAGGTCTGGGGGCCTGAGCTGGGTCCGGTTGCGATCTCTGCGGCCCGGTGGCGGGCAGGCCGGGTTCGGGCCGGGCCGGCGGGGGCTGTGTGGCGGCCGGGTCCGGCTCCTCGGGGGAGGGGATCTGGGTCATAACCCGGCGTCCGCGGTCTCGGCGACGGCGGTGATCCGGTCGCGCAGTGCAGTGGCCTCCTGGGCGGGCATCCCGGGGATGGCGGCGTCACTGGCAGGGGAGGCGGTGACCAGTCGCACCGATGCCAGCGAGAAGTGGCGGTCCAGCGGACCGGCATTGATCTCGACGGCCTGCATCCGGCCGTAGGGGACGATCCTCAGGGTGCGGAACCACGGCCCCGAGCGGATGCACAGGTCGGTGCCCCGCTCGCACCAGCCCCAGGCCGCGACGATCCGCGGCATCCGCAACCAGCGCCAGGTGGTCCATGCCAGCCCGATCACCCCGGCGACCAGCCCGGCCCACCAGGACCAGATGAACCCCAGCCCGAGGACCAGGACCACGGTCAGCAATCCCCACTCGAGCACCACGAGGAGTCTCCTCACGCTGGTGTAGCGCGACGAGATGGGCTGCCATTGCCCGCCCGGTGGGTCGAAGAGGTCGTCCATCCCAGTCACCTTAGGCGATCGGCGCGGGCCGGGGCCCTCGACCGGGAAGCAGCCAGCTCGGAGACGCTGTGTCCTGGCTGCCGGCTGTCAGGGTGGCGAGGTCGCGATGGCTGCTCCGCCTGGGCCGGCTCGGCTCCCGGCGTCGAGGTCGGGAGCCGAGCCGGTGGCGGGATCGCTCTCAGTCGAACAGGATCACCTGACGGATCGCGTCCCCGGCTGCCAGCGTGTCCATCGCCTGGTTGATCTGGTCCAGCCTGATCCGGGAGGTGATGAGCTTCTCGACGTGGAGCTTTCCGTCGATCCACATCTGGGCGTACTTGGGGATGTCGCGGGCTGGCACCGCCGAACCGAGGTAGCAGCCGATGATGGTCCGGGCCTCCCCGGTCAGTGCCGCCGGCGAGATCTGCGAGCGGGCATCGGGGTGGGGCAGTCCGACGGTCACCGTGGTACCGCCGGGGGCGGTGTAGAGCACGGCGTTCTCGAAGGCCTTCGGGTGCCCGGCGGCCTCGATGACCACCGGCGCCTTGAGCCCCTTGGACAGCGCATCCTCGGGGGTGAGCGCCTGGGTCGCCCCGAAGTTCTTGGCCTCGGTGAGCTTGGCCGGGTTGGCGTCCACCGCGATCACCTCGCCGGTGCCGGCGGCCGCTGCGGTGAGCACCGCCGACATGCCGACGCCGCCCAGACCGACCACCACGATGTCGTCGCCGGGCTGGGGGCGGCCCGCGTTGATGACTGCGCCGCCGCCGGTGAGCACCGCGCAGCCGAGCACGGCTGCGATCTCACGGGGCAGTTCGTCGGGGACCGGGACGACCGACTTGCGGTTGACCACGGCATGGTCGGCGAAACCGGAGACGCCCAGGTGGTGGAACACCGGCTTGCCGTCGCGGTGCAGCCGGATGCCGCCTCCCAGCAGGGTGCCGGCGGTGTTGGACGCCGTTCCGGGAATGCACGGCAGCTTGCCGTCGGTGAGACATCCGGCGCACTTCCCACAGCGCGGCAGGAAGGCCAGGGTGACATGCTGGCCGACCTTCAGGTCGTCGACGCCGGGGCCCAGCTTCTCCACGATCCCGGTGGACTCGTGTCCCAGCAGCATCGGGACCGGGCGGGGTCGGGCGCCGTTGAGCACCGACAGATCGGAATGGCAGATCCCCGAGGCGGTGATCCGCACCAGCACCTCGTCGTCCTGCGGATCGTCCAGTTCGAGCTCGCTGATACTGACCGGCGTGCTGGTCGCATACGGTGCGGGCCGGCCGATCTCCTCGAGAACTGCTCCTGTGATCTTCATCGTTGAATCTCCTTCGGGGCGCTGTGTGCCGCGCCCGTCTCCCGGCGCTCATTCTTCCACCATCTGCCGGGATGGAGATCGGGGATCCGGCGGCGAGGGGTCAGGAATGACCGAACCAGCGGCGCAGCTTCTTGCCGAATGATTTGTGTTGGGGCCCGTAGACCTGGAGGTCGCCCAGTGCCATGAAACCGGTCAGCGTGATGCTGGGGGCATCGGGGGCGACCGGGGTCATCCCGGTGATCTTGGAGTCGCCGAGAAAGTGGCTGGTCTGATCGATCACGCGGACCCCGTCGGGGACCAGGATCCGGACATCACCCAGCCCCGAGTTGATGTGGATGACGACGTCGTGGGCCGCCATCGCCATCGAGGTGAGGTCGATCTTGACGTCGCCCATCCCGCTGGAGATCTCGGTGCGGACCGCCAGGGTCTGGCCGGCCCCGCGGACGGTGTCGCCCATGAAGGTGACGATCCGGTCGTACTGCTGACCCGCGACGATGGGTGGCGGTGAGGACTGCGGCTGCCGGGCGGGCAGGTTGGTCGAGGGGGAGGACGCCGCCCCGGGCCGCCAGCCCAACTCGACCTGATCCATCGCGGGCACGATGGACTCGACCGGGCCGAGGTCGCGCACCAGCGGGGCGATGTCGGCGACCGTCCGGGCATCCAACGCCCCGGCCATCCGCTCCTGGTGCTCGGCGGCCTCCAGGCGCCCATCGGCATAGGCGTCGTCCAGCAGGTCGGCCAGCCGGGCCCGATCGGCGTCCCCGATTCGCATCTGCTGGTGACCCGCGGGGGAGGGGGTGTCGGTCATGGCCCAAGCCTAGAAGATGGCTGGTCGTCGGGCGGGTGGAAGTCCGTGCCGGACGAGCACGGGCACTCCGCCGATCGTCATCCCGCCGCCCGCAGACCGCCGCCCGGGGGTTGCCACCGAAGCCCTGGCCATGTCTCTCGGTGTGAGATCAGTATCCACGATACGGACAATTTCGCCGTGCGCTGCACTGACCTTGTAGCTTCTTCGCCGACGGGAGTTCGGCGCTGGTCGCGACTCTCCGATGGCGTCTCCTGTTGAGGGCCACCGCTACCGGATGGAAGGAGGGGAGATGTCTGGAGTGCCAGCTTCCTGGGCTGTGAACGTGCCGGAACCGAGGATGAATGAGGTCTTCTGCCGGTCGACTCAACTGATGGCTCCGGCATCCCCTCGTACCGCCGTCCCGACCGCGGACCTCGGCGGATGGCCGCCCTGCAGCTGTCGAATGTGTCCCCCATCAGCTCGGATCCGCGCGTTCTAACAGCCTGGTCCAGCGCGACAGAGCACCCCAGGGCGAATGGGTGGTGCACGCCGCTGCTCCCACCCTCCACCGATGTCCTGAGGGGCCCTGTGCCCCGGCTCGACCGGGCGGCATCGTGATCGCCCCGGCAGCGGCCAGTTCTCAATTCCTCATATCAGGCAGAAATTACTCGAAGGAACACTCCCACCCATTCATATCGAACCGAAGTTGCGCCGGCTCTCCGCACTCGTGCTGGCCCTGGCGACCATCACCGTCCTGGCGGCGTGCAGCTCGTCGTCCTCGGCATCCTCTGACGGTGTCAGGACCGTCAAGATCGCCCTCGTCTCGAACAACAAGCCCTACACCTATGCCGACGCGAACGGTCAACCCGCGGGCTACGACGTCGACGTCCTCAAGAAGATCGACGCCAAGCTTCCCAACTACAAGTTCGAGTACACCGTCATCGACTACGAGACGGGCCTGATCGGCACGAAGTCAGGCAAGTACGACATCGCTGCGGGCTGCTACTTCCGCACCGATGCCCGTGCCCAGCAGTACCTCATCTCGAAGCCGTACAACTACTACTTCCTCAGCCTCATTGTGAAGCCCGGCAGCCCCATCAAGACGATGACGGATCTCAACGGCAAGTCGCTCTACCCGATCGACGCCTCCGATGGCCGCTACGCCGCCTTCAAGGACTGGGTGGCCAAGCACCCCGACGTCAAGATCGACATGACGCCCTCCTCCAGCCAGGCAACCTATGCCGACATGGCCAAGGCCGTTCATGACGGGACCTACGACGCCGTCTACCGCAGCAAGGAGCAGTTCAGCGGCGTCCAGAACAGCCTTGGCTTCAAGATGGAGGTCACCGCACCAGTCGACGGGCGCGACACCGTCTATCTGTTCAACAAGAAGGACGCCCAGCTGCAGCAGCAGGTCGATGGGGTCATCGGGACTCTCACCAAGGACGGCACCCTCACCACACTCACCGAGCAGTACTTCGGCCAGGACAACTTCGCACTGGCCAAGAAGCTCGGTATCGAACGCTAGTCACGCATCCCATGCAGATCGGTCTCGATCTCATTCGGCAGGCGTTACCGGGGATCCTCGCGCATCTCCCGGTGACGCTGCTGTACTTCATCGTGCCCACCGCCCTGACGGCTGTGTTCGGACCCTTGCTGTGCATGGCCCGGCTCAGCCGCTGGGCGGTGCTGCGCGGGGCCGTGATGGTCGTCGTCTCCTTCCTGCGTGGCACCCCGGCACTGGTCCAGATCTACCTGGTGCTCTACGGTCTGCCGCTCATCTTCGGTGCTGTGGGAGTCGACATCAACGACTGGAGCGCCGGCGTCTTCTTCATCGCGGCGAGCACCTTCAACTTCTCCGCCTTCGTCTCCGAGTCCCTCCGGGGCGCCTACCTCGCGATGGACCGCGGGCAGATCGAGGCGGGCCTGAGCATCGGCTACGGCCGCTGGCAGAACGCCGTTCATGTCATCATTCCGCAGACCCTGCGCACCGCCTGCCTCAACCTCAAGAACCTCGAGATCGATCTCCTCAAGGGCACCTCGCTCGCGTACACCATCGGGGCCATCGAGATGATGGGCTACACCGACCAGATCATCGGGTTGAACTCCGGGGTGGGACAGCTCTGGCTGCTCGGGGCGGTCTCGGTCATCTACTTCGTGCTCTGCGCTCTGCTGGAGGTCTTCTTCAACCGGCTGTTCGCCTTCCTCGGCCGCCACGAGAAGCAGGAGGCGCTCCGTGAATCTTGATTTTCAGTTCATGTTGGACGACACGCCCACCATTCTCAAGGGCCTACCGACCACCCTCGCGCTGACCTTCCGGTCGCTGCTCATGGCTCTCGCTCTCGCCTGCGTCTTCGGCGCGGTCATCAATGCCCGGGTGCCGGTGCTCCGCCCCGTCGTGATCGCCCTCAACACCTTCATCAAGGGGATTCCGCAGATCGTCCAGCTGCTCTTCTTCTACTACGGGGCACCCATGGTCTCGAGGTTCTTCGACGGCTTCCTCGGCTACCAGGACGATCCGCGCCATCCGCCCTACTTCCTGGCGGCCGTCATCGCGCTCGGCCTCAACTTCGGCGCCTACATGACAGACGTCGTGATCGCCTCGGTCAGTGCCGTCAACCGGGGCCAGCTGGAGGCCTGCCTGTCGGTGGGCATGTCCCGTCGCCAGGCGTGGCGGCGAGTCGTGCTCCCGCAGGTCGTGGTGGTCTCCATCCCCGACATGACGAACTACCTCGTCTGGCTGCTCAAGGCGACCAGTGTCGCCTCCATCGTCGGCGTCGTCGAACTGCTGGCGGCGGCGCGGATCAGCGCATCCGACAGCTACCTCTACATGGAGGCGTACATCGTGGCGGCCCTCGTCTACTGGCTCGTCTGCATCGCCATCGAGTTCGGCTCCCGCAAGCTCCACAACCATCTCGGCATCTACGCCATCGACCTCAAGAACAGGTGATCCCATGGAAATCCACAACACCCCCCATCTGAATGACGAGCACGTCTTCGGGCTCCGCGAGATATCCGAGCGTCGCGCAGCGACAATTTCCAACATGGTCGACGCCGCGAAGAAGCGCGGTCTCGACGATGATTTCGCCTTCGAGGCCGTCGCGACCTATGGCACCGACAACGGCATCGACATGAGGATATCGATGGCGGACCCCGACAGTTTCACCGAGTTCGCCGATGACTTCGGCACCGATCACAACCGTGAGATCTACGAGATGGAGCGTGTCAAGCAGACCGACGACGAGCTGGTCATCGACTTCCACTACTGCCCCTATGTGGCCGCCTGGCTCAAGCAGGGGCGACCGGTCGAGGAGATGCCGCGACTGTGCGACATCGCGATGGCCGGCGACCACGCGCTGGCCGACGAGTTCCCCCAGGTGCAGTTCGAGCTGGAGGGGACGATCGCGCAGGGCAAGAGCGTCTGCCGGCTCCATTTCCGCCGCACCGGCAGCGAGCAATCGCAGGGGTCGGTGTCGGGATCGGTCGATGCCGCACAGACCGTCGGTGCCGACTCGGTGACCGATCCCCAGGGCGCCGGCGAGGAGCCCGCATGAGCGCGGACTGCACAGTCCGCGACATTCACAAGAGCTTCGGCGAGAAGGAGATCCTCACAGGAGTCTCCTTCGAGGTCGAGCACGGTGGCATTCTCGCGATCATCGGCCCCTCCGGTTCCGGGAAGACGACGTTGTTGCGCTGCATCAACGCCCTCGAGACCCCCGACAGCGGCACCGTGACGATCGGGGACAGGGTCCTCGACTACGGGAGCCATCCGCGCCACCGCGACATCCTCGCGCTGCGTCGTCGCACTGCCATGGTGTTCCAGGACTACAACCTGTTCCGGAACAAGACGGCGATCGACAACGTCTCCGAGGGGCTCGTCGTCGTCGAGGGCAAGGACCGGAAGGTGGCCAAGGACGAGGCCCTGGCCCGGCTCGACCAGGTGGGTCTGGCCGATTTCGCGGACCGCTACCCGGCACAGCTGTCCGGCGGTCAGCAGCAGCGGGTCTCCATCGCGCGAGCCCTCGCACTCCGGCCCGATGTCATCCTCTTCGACGAACCGACCTCGGCCCTCGACCCCGAACTCGTCGGGGATGTCCTGGAGGCGATCAAGGACATCGCCTCGGAGGGCGTGACGATGATCCTGGTGACCCATGAGATCCGCTTCGCTCGGCACGTGGCCAGCGACGTCATCTTCATGGACGCCGGCGCCATCGTCGAGCAGGGTGCGCCGGCGGCCGTGATCGACCATCCGGCCAATGACCGCACCCGGGACTTCCTGCGTCGCATCGACGAGAAGTGAGGGCCCGTCCCGTCGTGGATCTCGTGGTCTGCGGGCACCGGTCCGGGCGCCGCGTTCCACCTGCCGGGCCGGTGTCCGGCAGCTTTGTGCGAGGCTGTTGACTGGAGGAGTCGACATCCGTCGTACGGAACCTGGTGAGATCTGTTGGGCGTCATCGCCGAGAACGTGGCCGCGCTGGCCGTCGTCATCGCCGTCGGATGGCTGCTGAGACGGACCGGCGCGATCGGTCCGGCGGCAGGCCAGGTGCTCTCCAGCTTCGTCTACTGGGCGGCCGCCCCGGCGCTGCTGTTCTATGCGATCTCCGAGACCCCGGTGAGCCAGGTGATTGGCCGGCCACTGGCGGTCGCGGCCATCTCGGGACTGCTCACCGCGATCCTGTTCGCCGTTGTCGCAAGGCTGTTCATGAGGGCCGATGTCGGCCAGACGGTGCTCGGTGCGATGTCGGCCTCACTCAACAATGCGGCCTATATCGGCATCCCGATCGGTATCTACGTGCTCGGCCACGCCTCCTACGGGGTGCCGGTGATGATCTTCCAGCTGGGCTTCCTCACCCCGCTGTTCTATGTGCTCTCCGACCTGGTCGGCAGCCACACCCGCCCGACCCCGGCCGGCGTCCTCAGGAGGATCTTCACCAATCCGATGGTGATCGCGGCGATGCTCGGCTTCCTGGTCTCGGCGACCGGGTTCCACCCGCCCTCCCTGGTGGACACCACCGCGCATCTCATCGGAGATGCCGCGCCGGGCACCGTGCTGATCGCCCTGGGCGCCTCGATGGTGGGCCAGACCTTCTCGATGCACTCCCTGGACGGCCGGCTCACCGGGCTGGCGTGCGGGTTCAAACTCCTCGTCCAGCCGCTGATCGGGCTGGCCGCCGGACTGGCCCTGGGGCTGAGCGGTCACGCTCTGATGACGGTCACTGTGATGGCCGGGCTGCCCACCGCCCAGAACGCCTTCATCGCCGCCACCCGGGCCAAGGTGGGGGAGAAGATCGCCGAGGCCACCGTGGTGATCACCACGGTGGCGGCACTGCCGCTCACGGTGCTGACCGCCTCGCTGTTCATCCACCTGGGGGACTGAGCGGCCGGCGGCCACCGGTGTCCGCGGTGACTCGCCGGCGGACCCGGCGTCGGCCCCGACAGGTCAGAAACGGGCTCGGGACGCCATCGTGTTGAGCAGTGCCGCCGCCTGGTCGGCGTCGTCGACGGTGACCACCAGGGAGCGGCCGCCGGACTGCTCGACCAGCAGCCCCGGGCCCGATCGCAGCACGATCCCCTGGCGTCCCGAGTGGTTGATCCGCCAGCCCCAGCCGCCGAAGTCACGGAAGGGGGAGACGTCGATCACCTCGGCGCGTTCGATCTCCTCGGCGCCGATCCGGGTGCGCGGCCAGCCCAGCGCCGAGCGGATCTCGATCCCGGCGGCGTCGACCCTCACCCGGAAGGCGAACATCGTCGCGAAGAGCAGCGCCAGCAGGGCCGCCAGCGCGAGCAGGGCCGGCATCCGGCTGACGATCGACAGCACCACGATGACCAGGGTTCCGGCGATGGCGACCAACGGACCGGGGCCCCCGGAGGTCTGGCGCAGCCACACCGCCCGGGTGGTCCCGGCCAGCCGGACCCGAGGAGCCGACGCGGGCAGCGGGCCAGTGGCCGGTTGGGGACGATCGGCGGGGACCAGAAGGGCGGCCAGCGCCGCCGGGATGATCGGTGCGAGGAGGGCCGTCAGCACGATCCAGTCCAGTCCGGAGGTCTGATGGGCGTCGGTCAGGCCACGTTGGCCGGCCAATGATCCGACGAGCAGCACCGCGAGCATCCCGCAGATCCACACCGTCGAGGCGGCCGTGATCCGAAGGGTGGCTGCCGCCCGGCCGCTGAACAGGCCGATCGCCGCGAACAGGGCCACACACCCGATCCCCAGCACCGAGGCTGTGGTGAGGAGTGCGGCCAGGCTCGAGAAGCCATCGGGGGAGCCGCCTGGCCCCCAGTGGCTGGCCACCGGATCGGGCAGCTCGCCGTGCCAGGATCAGGCCACGACCACCGCGGCCGACAGCAGGGCGAGCCCCACCACGGCCGACCAGAGCACGGTGAGGCGGGCGCGGCGTCGCCAGGCCTGCTCGGTGGGGTCGGGGCGCTGTGCACCGGGGTCATCGGGTGGGGTTCCGGAGTCGGGGAAGCCGTTGGAGTGTGGTGTGGAGTTCATGGGCGCAATGCCTCCTGGACGAGTGTGACGAGGGCCTCGGGTGGCAGCCCGGCGGCCCGGCCGGCGTCCAGGTAGCGCCGCAGCGCCTGGTGGACACCGGCCGCCGGGCCGGACTGCCGGTCTGCCGTGATGACGGCTCCGCGTCCCCGGCGCAGCTCGACCACGCCCTCGTCGCGCAGCAGCTGGAAGGCGTGCAGCACGGTGTGGATGTTGAGATCCAGGGACTGGGCCAGCTCCCTGGCCGAGGGGAGCCGCTCGCCCGGGGCGAGCTCGCCTCGCGACAGCGCGAGATGGACCTGGGCCACCAACTGGGCGTAGAGCGGCTCAGCGGCTGTGGGGTCCACGGTCCAGATCATGCGACCAGTGTACTTGTTCTAGGTTAATTAGAACAATATGGGGGAGATCCGGTTCTCCGGAGGTACTCGGAGGTCCTGGAAGCGATCGGGCTGCGCAGATTGCTCCGCAGACGGGGGTGTCTGCAGCCACAGAGGCACACACCCCCGCCTGCGGAGCATTGTGCGCACCCGACTCAGAAAGTTGCGGTTGGAATCGGCACCGGGTCTGGTCAGCCGGCCGCTGGGACCTCGCGGCCGGGGTGAGATCCTCACCCCAGGGGGCGGATCGGTCCCCTCAGGTCCGGTCGGCCACCGGAGCGGCTCAGTCCTTCTCCGGCAGCGGATCCTGGGCCTTCGAGATCACCCCGGGGCTGTCAGGTACCGGTTGGACCTCCCCGGTCACCGCATGGTGGGGCCACTCGAGGGTCTCGGGGGAGCTCATCGTCACGAAATTGGGGGACCTGTCGAAGTGCACCTCGGCGGCATCGCTGACCGATATCGGCTGCGGCGGGTTGGCCATCCAGGCGCACACCAGCAGCAGGACCCGCACTCCCAGGTTGATCCACAGGATCAGTGTCAGCACCGCGGTGGCCGAGGCCAGCACCGCACCGTTGACAGAACCCACCGCGGTGGTGCCCAGCTCGCGCAGCACCGCCGAGGCGATGGCAAACATCGCAAGCCCCCACAGCAGATCCCTGCGGGGGACACGCACCCGGGCCACGAAGCGGACCAGCATCAGCACCAGAGCCGCGTCGATCACCAGGGAGACCAGCTGGGTCCCGACCAGCAGGGACACCCTCCCGACACCGGGGCTCAGCCCCAGTGCCCGGTTCAGCCAGCTGCCGAAGACGTTGACCAGGATCCCCAGGCCGCTGGTGGCCAGCAGTCCGATCCCCAGGCCCAGCAGCCCCAGTGCCGAGCGGACGTATTTCATCACCGCATTGCCCGGCAGCGCCACCAGCCCGAACATCGTCTGGATCGAGGTGGTGAGCGAGTTGAGCAGGGAGATCGCCGAGTAGGCGGCGATGACCAGGGCGATGATGCCGGTCAGCGAGGAGGTGTTGGACTGGATCAGGGCGTCCGGGCTGACCAGGCCGCTTGGATTGTCGCTGGTCTTGAGGATTCCGGGAAGGGCACTGTTGAGGGCGTTCAGGAAGGAGGCCCGCAGCTGGTCGTCGCGCCCCAGCACAGCCATGAAGGTGGTGATCGCCACCGTGAGCACGGCGGTCAGGGAGAGCATCGTGGTCAGAGCCATCCCCGAGGCCAGCAGGCCGCCGTTGGCATTGCCGTAGCGCGACAGGGCGCGAGCCAGCCGGGTCGACTTCCACCAGGTCGCCAGACCGGTGACCCTGCCTTTGACGCCGGGAGTGCGCAGGGCCTCCTTCAGAGGAGGGGCAGCTGGCGGGGCCAGGCCGGTGCCGGCCGGGAGCGCGGGTCGGCCGGCGGGGTCATCGTGCTCCGGCGGGTCGCTGTGCTCCGGCTCGTGGCGGTCGTGCTCAGTCATGCCTGCAAGATATCCACGCCAGTGGCGACCGACTGCCGGCACGGTCCTGGCCCTCTGGAGGCGAGGACCGAGGGCCGGGGAGCTGAGCCTGGCGATGCTCTCGGCGGCTCCCATCGGGGGTGGTCATGGGCGGCGCCCCCGGCTCCGGCGCGGGAAAGCGCATCCCCGGCGTCCAGGAGTCTCCCGGCGTGGGGCAGAATGGCGCCCATGGCACGGGTGAGGCTGGTCGAGGTCGCGACGGCGGCAGGGGTCTCGCTGGCCACCGCCTCCCGGGTCCTCAACGGGTCGGCCAGGAGGCCGGGCAGGGAGGTCACCCAGAAGGTGCAGGCTGCCGCCCGGGAGCTGGGCTATCTGCCGAACGCCAGCGCACAGGCCCTGGCGCGGTCGACCTCCGGGCTGCTGGGGTTGGTGATCCCCGACCTGGAGGATCCCTACTACGCCGCGATCGCCTCGGGCTTCCAGCGCACCGCCAGTGCACAGCGGCGTCTGGTGCTGGTGATCCAGACCGGGGGTCAGCCGTCGTCGACTCTTGCAGCCCTGGGCAGTCTGAGGGTTCATCAGGTGGCCGGTGTGCTGGTCCTCGGCTCGCTGAACCTGGGAGTCTCCGAGCAGTCCGAGTTCCGCGGCCTGCTCGCCGAACTGGTGGAAGGGGGTGCCGGGATCGTCTCGATCGGGCGGGACCTGGGCGTCGGCGGGGTCATCCGCCCCGATGATCGCGCAGGCGCAGTGGCTCTGGCTCAGGCGGCGGTGGCCGGCGGGTACCGATACTTCGCCGTCCTCGAGGACACCTCCCGGGCCCCCTCGGCGGTGGCCCGTGCCGAGGGATTCGCGGCCGGGTTGCAGGCCGCCGGACTCGACATCGATCATCGGGTACGCGGATCGGTGGCGGCCTCCAGCGGTCGGGAGGTGGCCGCCGCCGTGGTGAGGCTCGCCAGGGCGAGGTCACGTGGCGTCACGGCCGGGCCCGGCGGGGATGAGTCACGCCGGTCGGCAGAGGGATCGCTGGGCTTCTTCGCGATCACCGACGCCATCGCCCTGGCGGTCCTGGGGCGGGCCCAGCAGGCCGGCATCCGGGTGCCCGAGGAACTCGGGATCCTCGGCTTCGACGGGATCGCGGCCGGCCGCGACTGCTGGCCCGGGCTCACCACGGTCGACCTGCCGCTGCGCGAGATGGGACGTCACGCCGCCCGGATGCTGCTGGAGCCGGGGTCGGCCGAGAGACCGGCCGGATGGACCTGCCAGGGAGGCACGGTGATCGCCCCCGGTCGGTTCCGGGCCGGTGGGAGCACGCTGAGGGCCTCGCGGTAGCGCCGTCGGGGTGCGCCGGAGGCCGGTGAGGCCGGGTCCTACCGGTGCGGCGGCTCCGATCCCGGCCCCCGGAGATCGAACCAGGAGATCGAACCAGGAGGGGATCAACTGGGCGAGAGACCGGGATGATCGAGTTGCGGGATCAGCTGGAGGGGATCAGCCCGAGCTGCTGGAAACACCGGGCGATGCCCTCGGACGCCGGGCCAGGGATCACCAGCTGCGCGGCGTCCAGAACCTGCTGGGGAGCCCCCTCCACAGCGACCCCGGTTCCGGCGTAGCCGATCATCTCCAGATCATTGCGGCCGTCGCCGATCGCAACGATGTCGGCCCGGCGCAGGCCCAGGTGCTTCTCCACGACGGCGATCCCGACGGACTTGTCGACCCCTGCCAGGTACAGCTCGCCGCTGGATCCGGCGCGGCCGGTGATCGAGTTCGGCAGTGCGCCGACCTGCGGACCGAGTTCCTCGGCGAGCTGGTCGACCGGCATCGGGCCGTCCTGGACCGAGACCTTGCTGAACGAGCAGCCGGTGAGGTCCTGGTGGACCTCCAGGGTCGGCTCGGGTTCGCCAGGGCCCAGCACGTGCCCAAGGAACCCCTCCAGACGCCGTGCGGATGCCGGTGAGGTGAGGACCCGGTCGGGGGCCTCGAGGAAGAAGGTGGCATCGGCGGCCGTCAGTGTCGAGGCCACCTCGGCGCCCAGTTCTGCCGGGAACCGGCGGTCGGCGAGCACCTGGCCGTCGACCTCTGCGTATCCACCGGCAGCGCAGACCAGTCCGTCGAACACTCCGCTGCGCAGCCGAGGGGCCACGAACACCCGGGGCCGACCGGTGCACAGGAAGACCCGGTGCCCGGCGGCTCTGGCGGATCGGACGGCGTCCAGATGGGCAGCCGGCACCCGTCCGTGGTCGGCGAAGGTGCCGTCGAAATCGATGAAGACGCTGCGAGCCGATGCCGTGGCCCCGGACGGTGTCGTGCTGGGTGTCGTGTTCGGCAGATGAGAATCCATGGCGCATCCCGACGAGATATCTCGATGCCCTTGTCGGGCAGGTGTTCAGTGGAGCGGGCGACGGGAATCGAACCCGCGTGTCCAGCTTGGGAAGCTGGCGCTCTACCATTGAGCTACGCCCGCATGTCGAGGACTGCCCGACAGACTTTAGCCTATTGGCATCGGACCCGTCATATCGGGTCCCGGCTGCTGCGGCGCCAGTGCCTGCGGGATCCGGCACGAGCCGATCGAGATCACTCCGGAGGATCGAGTGGCCCGGCGTCCGGTCCGTCGGCGCCCGGATGCGATCGGGGGACGCCGGTGACGCCGGTTAAGCTACTGGCGTCCGTCCGCCGATCCCAGGAGCTTCTTGATGGCCGTTGAGCCGCCCGCCCAGTCCACCCTCGCCGCCGATGGCCTCCATGCCGGGTACGAGGACGGGCCGGTTCTCAACGGCGTCGACCTGGAGATCGTCTCAGGGCAACCGCCGATCGGACTCATCGGGCCCTCCGGAGTCGGCAAGACGACACTCATCGACGTGCTGCACGGCACCCTTCGCCCCAGCTCCGGAACCGCGACCTTCAATGGTCAGCCGGTCGCCAAGCTGCGATTCAGCGCGGCCAAGGTCTTCACCGCCGGTGCCCGATTCATGTCCCAGGACTCCATGACGATCCTCGATCCGCGTGAGACCGTCGAGGGGCGCCTCAAGCTGGCGGCCAAGGAGTCCCGCAAGGGCGGTCGGCCCCATGACATCGAACCCGAGGAAATGCTGGCGGTCGTCGGGCTGGCCGGCCACTATCTCACCAGGGCGATGCGATCCCTGTCGGGAGGCGAGCAGCAGCGGGTGGCGCTGGCCACCGCGCTGGCGACCTGGCCGGCGATCCTCGTCCTGGACGAGCCGCTGTCGGCCGTCGACCCCGCGTCCCGCACCACGATCGCCCGGAGCCTCAGCGGCCTGATCGACGAGTTGGGGATCGGGGTGCTGCTGGCCTCCCAGGATCTCGATCTGATCGGTGAACTGTGCCCCCGGGTGGTCTTCATGGCCAGCGGCCGGATCGTGGCCAGAGGGTCGCTGCCCGAGGTGCTGGAGGTCGACCATCCCGACATCCAGGACATGGCCGAGAGCACCAGGGCGGCCTCCCAGCTGCGGTTCTGAGCCTGGGGCAGGGGGTCGCCCTGTTGGCGGGGCCCGGGCTCGGGCGGGGGTGCTCGAGTCGGAGGTGGGGTGCTGTGGTCAGCGCGTCCAAGCCGTGGGACGCCGTGACGCAATGCGGAAACAGCGTCCCCCAAGGTCGCCCTCACCCACGTTCGTCCTCAAATCCGACGTTCGTCCCGGAATTCCAGGACGAACGTCGGATTTGAGGACGAACGTGGATTCTGGGGGTGGAGTTCGGCCCGGGGGACGGGGGTGGAGTCCTGGCGACGAACGTGGATTCTGGGGGTGGAGGTTGGCCCTCGGGGACGGAGGTGGGGTCCTGGCGACGAGCGTCGGCTCCAAGGACGAGGGCGGATACGGCGGCGGCCGACTCCTCAGTAGTGTTCCGCGATCCTGCCGTAACGCACCGGCTGGGGCTCGAAGGGTTCGATGGCCGGTTGAGCGCGGACCGTCGCCCACAGCTGGAACCAGCGCCTCATCGGCGGGGTCCACACCAGGACACCGCCGGCCAGAGAGAAGGGCAGTGACCACCAGGAGACGGTGTTCATGGTGATCGCCAGCAGAGCTGCGGCCAGCCCGCCGATCGCCCCCCAGCGCACCCACCGGCGTCCCAGCCAGGTGTTGACCGCCAGGATTCCGGGCATCGCCACCATCGCGGCGCCGATCACCATCATCAGAGCTGCCAGCAGCACCGATGCCAGCGATCCGGGACGCGCGTCGGTCCAGGTCATCAGCCGGGTCGTCTCGCGAAAGGTGCGCACGTGGATCGTCCCCCACCAGGCAGCGGCCATCCCCACTGCCGCAGCCAGTGCCGCCAACCCGAAGCACACTGTCGCCACGATCCCCAGCCGTGCCCTCCGTGGCCTGCCGGTGACGGGGTCGACCGCCCGGCCGGCTCTGACCACCGCCAGAGGAGGCAGGGTGCCGATCTCGGTCACCGGGCGGTCACCACGAGCAGCGGCGGCACCGGGCCCGGAGACATCCGGCAGGGTGGCCGCCGTCCCGGTCTGCGGCCTCGCTCCCGGCAGCATCTGCTCACTCATGGCCCCCACCTTACGTGGCAACGGCTGACCCCAGCAGAGCCTCGGAGGCACCCACCTCACCGCCTGGTCACGGGGTCCTGCGTCGCAGGGTCGCCATCCCGCCGACCACCGCCAGGATGATGAAGCCGACCAGAACGGCGCAGTCCCGGGCGACATCTCCTCCCGCATCGGAGCTGGTCGCCAAGCTCTTCATGGCGTCGACCACATAGGACAGTGGCAGCACATCGGAAACCCAGTGCAGCACCCGCGGCAGCTGGTCGCGGGGCACCAGCAGACCGCACAGCAGGAACTGCGGCAGGATGAGGGCCGGCATGAACTGCACTGCCTGGAACTCGGTGCGGGCGAAACCCGACGCCAGCAGTCCGAGGCAGGTGCCCAGCAGGGCGGTGAGCACGGCCACCACGACCAACTGCCAGACCTGGCCCTGCAGGTCCAACCCGCAGACCCAGATCGAGAAGGCCACCACGATGACCGCTTGGAGGGCTGACATCACACCGAACGCCACGGCATAGCCTGCGACGAACGCGGGCTTGGTGACCGGGGTCGTCCACAGCCTCTCCAGGGTGCCCGAGCGGCGCTCTCGCAGGGTCGAGATGCTGGTGACGATGAACATCACCACCAGCGGGAACAGTCCCAGCAGGGCCGGTCCGATCCGGTCGAAGAGCTGCGGCTGGTTGTCGTGGTAGATCCACGCCAGCAGCCCCATCAGCACGCACGGCACCACCAGGATCAGTCCGATGGTCCGCTTGTCGTTGCGCAGCTGGGCCAGTACCCGGCCGGCGGTGGCGAGGCTCCCGTTCATCGCTGATCCCCGTCCTGTGCGTGGCGACCACTCGACGCGACGCCGCGGCGCGGCCCGGCCGACCGCGCAGCTGCCGGATCGACCGCCCCATCGGCCCCGGGTTCCAGACGCCTGGGTTCGGGCTGTCTGTCGCCGGCGCCGTCGATGAGGGCCAGGAAGGCCGCCTCGGCGTCTGAAGTCCCGGTGCGCTCCAACAGCGAGTCGAGGCTCTCGTGGGCCAGCAGCCCGCCGTCACGCATCAGCACCAGCTCATCGCAGCGGGCTGCCTCGTCCATCACATGGCTGGAGACCAGCAGAGTCTTCCCGGACGCAGCCAGGTCGTCGAAGAGACGCCACAGGGACCGCCGCAGCACCGGGTCCAGGCCCACCGTCGGCTCATCGAGGACCAACAGATCCGGGTCGGTGACCAGCGCGCAGGCCAACGAGACCCGGGAGAGCTGGCCTCCGGAGAGGCGACCTGCCAGTTTTCGCCCCTCGCCGGTGAGGTCCACCTGGTCCAGCACCTCGCCGACCCGGTCCTTCGCGACCCCGGCCAGTCGGGCGAAGTAGCGAAGGTTCTGCTCCACCGTGAGATCGTCATAGACACTGGGCGCCTGGGTGAGGTAGCCCACCCGACGTCTCAGCGCCGCCGACCCTGCCGGTTGGCCGAGCACTGTCACTGTTCCCGATCGCACCATCTGTACTCCGACGATGGCCCTCAGCAGGGTCGACTTGCCGGCCCCCGAGGGGCCGAGCAGGCCGGTGACCAGGCCGGCCGGGATCTGCAGGTCCAGATGGTCGAGGACCGGGCGGCCTCCCCGGTCCACGCACAGTTCCTCGACGGTCACCGCATCCTCTGCGGCTGCGGGGGCGCGGCCCCCTGCTGCAGTGCGCCTGGTGGTTGTCGGCCCGGGGCCGGTGGTGCGTGATGTCATGGCGATCAGCCTAGGAACGGGCGGGCCGACCGGTCACGGTCTGGGCCCCGGCGATGAATTCCGGACCTCGGCGGTCGACAACCTGCCGGAGAGATAGTGCTGGAGGGTCGGGCCGTACAGCTCGGCGAGCCGACTCCGGCTCATCGAGGCGACCGGCTCCATCCGCAGCGCGTACCGCATCATGGCCATCCCGAGCATCTGACTCAGGACCAGGGTGGCGCGCAGGCTCCGCTCGTCCGGATCTGCGAGCTGGGAGACCCGCTCCCCGATCTGCCGGGTGATGAATTCTCTGGCGCCGGCTGTGAGGTCGGGTGCGGCCAGCATCGTGGCGGCGAACTCGGTGAATCTGCCGGATCGCCCGGCGGCGTCCCACACCGCGGTGAAGGCGAGCACCAGAGCCGCCCCGTGCCGAGAGGGAGGAATGGCGTTCAGCATCCCGAACACCTGCACCGGATCCGCCGAGACGTGGGCGGTGGCGGTGAGGAAGAGCTCGGCCTTGCCACTGAAGTAGTGGTGGACCAGGGCCGGATCGACGCCCGCCCGTCGGGCGACGGCCCGCAGCGAGACGCGGTCGAAGGGGAGGGTGGAGAACAGCTCGTGGGCCGCCGTCACGATCTCCGCCCGGGTGTCGTGGACGCCGGGCCGCCTGCCGCGCGGCCTGGGCCTGCCGGGATCAGTCACGGCGATCACCTCCCGGTCGTTCATCCTGCCATTCAGCGGTGGCGGTGCCGCAATAATGGGAAGGCCCCGTCCGAGGACACCCACCAACAGCCCATCAGAGGAGATCGTTGTGACCCCACGCCCCGGAACCGACAGCCCGGAACCGCAGACGCCGGCGGCGCACTCTCCGGCGACCGGCGCGCCGGCGACCTGGAGCACCGTGTTGTTCGACATGGACGGCACCATCGTTGACTCGGTGGAGTGCATCGGCGGTGCCCTGGAGCTGATGGCCGAGGATCTTGGACTGCCCGCACCAGACCTCTCCGACGTCACCACCTTCATGGGACCGCCGATGCACGACACCGTCGAGCGGATCACCGGGTTCACCGATCCACGGCAGATCGACCGGGCCTCGGCCCGGTACCGAGCTCATCATGATGAGCTGGAGTATCTGGTGAGCGTCTACCCAGGGATGGTGGAACTCATCGGCGAACTGCACGAGGCCGGTATCGCAGTCGGTGTGGCCACCTCCAAGAGGGCTCGGATCGCCCGCCGTTGGCTGACCGACTACCACCTGGGCGAGGATGTCGACGTCATCGCCGGCGCCTCGGAGGACCAGGCGGGAGCCGACAAGGCAGGCATCATCGCCTCCGCTCTCGACCAGCTGGCCGAGCTGGGAGCCGACACCTCCCGGACGGTGATGGTCGGGGATCGCCGTCATGACATCGAGGGGGCCGCGAGCCACGCCCTCGAGACCATCTATGTCGAGTGGGGCTACGGAACCGAGGCCGAGGCCCGGACCGCCGCCCACCGGGTCGCCACGATGGCCGAGCTGCGCCGACTGCTGCTCGGCTGAGGACGTTGGAGGGCCCGGGCGCTGATCCGTCGATCAGCGCTCGGGCCCTCAAACAGTTCGTACCGGCAGTTCAGACCGGCGTCAGGACTCAGTCGAGCTTCATCGTGCCGTTCGCCAGGTACCTGGTGTGCCAGCTGTAGGCCTCGTCGAGCAGGTGCGGGGTCTGCTTGAACTTGCAGTCGCGCAGCGCCCGGTCGAAGTAGTCCTGCAGCATCTCCCGGTAGTCCGGGTGGGCGCAGTTCTCGATGATCTTGGGGGCGCGCTGGCGAGGAGCCAGGCCACGCAGATCGGCGATCCCCTGCTCGGTGATGATGACCATCGTGTCGTGCTCGGTGTGATCGACATGGGAGACCATCGGCACGATCGCCGAGATCTTGCCGCCCTTGGCGGTCGAGGGGGAGACGAAGGCCGAGATGAAGGCGTTGCGGGTGAAGTCGCCCGAACCGCCCACCCCGTTCATCATCCGCGAGCCCATCACGTGGGTGGAGTTGACGTTGCCGTAGATGTCGGCCTCGATCATGCCGTTGGCGCCCAGCACGCCGAGCCGGCGGATCACCTCGGGATGGTTCGAGATCTCCTGGGGGCGCAGGATGATGTGGTCTCGGTAGAACCGCGCGTTCTCATTCATCTTGTGCGCGTAGTCCGGCGACAGCGAGAAGGCGGTGGCCGAGGCGACGTCGACCTTGCCGGCGTCGATCAGATCGATCATGCCGTCCTGGATGACCTCGGTGTAGGAGGTGAGGTGCTCCAGGTCGGAGTGCAGCAGCCCGTCGAGCACCGCATTGGGGATATTGCCGACGCCCGACTGCAGGGGCAGCAGGTTCTTCGGCATCCGGCCCTGGGCGACCTCGTTGTCGTAGAAGTCGAGGAGGTAACCGGCGATCTTGTGAGACGCCTCGTCGATCGGCTTGAAGGGGGAGTTGCGATCGGGGTCATGGGTCTGGATGACCGCGACGACCTTGTTCGCCGGCACCCGCAGGAAGGTCTCACCGATCCGGTCACCGGGATGGGTGATCGGGATCGGGACGCGGTTCGGCGGCAGCGCGAAGCCGTAGTAGATGTCGTGCATCCCCTCGAGGTCCTCGGACTGCCAGTCGTTGACCTCGATGATGATCTTGTCGGCCTTCTCGACGTAGACGGCATTGTTGCCGATCGAGGAGGTGGGGATGACATTGCCGTCGGCGGTGATCTTGGTGGCCTCGATCACGGCGTAGTCGAGGTTCCCGAAGAATCCCTCACGGACCTGCATGCCGAACTGCGACAGGTGGATGTCGGCGTAGTAGCTGGTGCCGTCGTTGATCTTGGCCCGCATCGTGGGGTCGGACTGGTACGGGGAGCGCAGCCCGATGCCGTCCACTCCGGCCAGCTCGCCGTCGAGCTCGGGGGCGGTGGAGGCCCCGGTGAACACATTGACGGTGAAGTGCTCACCCTTCTCGTGGGCCGCCTTGATGCGCTTGGCCAGCGCCGGGGGGAACTCCTTGGGGTAGCCGGACCCGGTGAAGCCACCAAAGCCGATCTGGGCGCCGTCATGGATGAGAGCGGCGGCATCGTCGGCGCTCATCACCTTCTGACGCATCGCCTCGTTGGCAATCCGATCTGACATCTGTCCTCCTGCACTGCTGCATGCATTGTCTGTGAATCAGT
Organism: Acidipropionibacterium thoenii DSM 20276; assembly: GCF_000423445.1. Taxonomy (GTDB): domain Bacteria; phylum Actinomycetota; class Actinomycetes; order Propionibacteriales; family Propionibacteriaceae; genus Acidipropionibacterium; species Acidipropionibacterium thoenii. The sequence goes on from NZ_AUHZ01000006.1 coordinate 50,537, forward strand.
GGTGTCTGTGAATCGGGGGTCCGCCCGGATGGGTTCGGGACCTCCCGAAAGCCAGTGATGAGGATATCCGAAGGCCTTCTCCGGCCAGTCGGCGGGGGCCGGTCAGAGCGGGGCGACGCCGATCCGCAGACTGAGGGTGAGGGTCTGGCCGGGTTCCAGGTCGATCGCGTGCTGCTTGGCGGCACCGGTCTCCACGCAGACGAAGTCCCGCCATGCGGTGCCGGTGAGATCGGTGCGGGTGCCGGTGGTGAGGTGCGGGTTCCAGACCACCGCGGTCGGACAGCCCCCGTCCTCTTGAGATGACGCGGCAGCTTCGCGGCCGCCCCGGCGGTCGGCCAGCAGGCAGTGGGTCTGCAGGGTGATGCGTCGCGCCCAGGCGGGATCGATCAGCACCAGCGGGCCGGGAGGGTCCTGCACCACGGTGTCGGTGTCGATGGTGACGGCCAGCCGGTCGGCGTCCAGTCGGCCCTGCCGGCCGGTCGCGTAGTTGTGGAAGGTGGCTCCCCGGACCCCCTGCAACCAGGCCCGCGAGGCGTCGCCGACCCGAAGATAGCTGTGCCAGACCCCCTCGACCTGCTGGCTGCGGGAGCCGGTGGAGGTGAGGGAGAGGGTCAGCGTGGCGGCCTGCCCGGTGAGTTCGGTGGCGTGCAGGGCACTGACCCCGGGCAGCTCGGCGCGGTAGCGGACCGCCAGCCGGTCCGCCCGGTCGACGACGGTCTCGCGGTCGAAGTCGGTCAACCTCATGACCCCGTGCTGGGGTTCCTGGTCGTCGCGGGGGCCGTGGCCGAACCATGGCGCGCAGACCGGGATCCCGCCGCGGATCACCCCCGGCAGCTCCTGGGGGTCTGCGGGTTCGAACCAGATCACCGGCTGCGATGTCTCCGGGTGCCGGTCGGCGTCCTGGCCGATGGGCTGCCAGCCGAGCAGCTGGGCGCCGTGGTCGGCGATCATCCAGCGGCCGTCCTGGCGGGTGGTGACCGGTCCTGGCAGCTGATCCCCGATCTCGCTCGGTTCGATCCCCCCGGTCGGCCGGCTCATCCCCACAGCCCCGTCAGAACGTCCAGCCGCGGGACGTTCAGTGCTGCGTCGGCGGCCGCCACGACCACCGGTTTGGCGCAGAAGGCGATCCCCAGACCTGCGGCGGCCAGCATGTCCAGGTCGTTGGCGCCGTCTCCGATCGCGATCGTCAGACTCATCGGGACGCCGAGCTCCTCGGCCCATCGTCGCAGTTGGCGCTGCTTGGCGGCCCGGTCGACGATCGCACCCAGCACCCGTCCGGTGAGGTGCCCCTCGACGATCTCCAGCTCGTTGGCGGCGAACATGTCGGCCCCCAGCTCGGCTGCCAGCGGCGCGACCATGGCGGTGAACCCGCCGCTCACCAGACCGAACCGGCAGCCGTGCCGGTGGGCGGCGGCGATCAGTTCGGCGGCACCGGCAGTCAGTCTGACGGCCTGCTCGGCCTCGGCCAGGGCTTCTTGCGGAAGCCCCTCCAGCAGTGCCACCCGTGCTCTCAGCGAGGCGGCGAAGTCCAGTTCCCCGGCCATCGCCCGGGCGGTGACCTCGGCGACCCGGTCGGCGCAGCAGGCGGCCTCGGCGAGCAGGTCGATGCCCTCGGTGCGGGTGATGGTGGAGTCGACGTCGCTGACGATGAGCTGCGGGCCGTGCTCGGCCAGGGGGGAGGGCAGCTCGATGAGGTCGGTCGGCAGCAGCGGGTCGGGGGAGTCGGGGTCGCGGAGCTCGAGGATGCGGGAGGTCACCTGCTCAGCATAGGGATCGGGGCTCAGCCCGCCAGGACCGTTCGGGTCACGGTGTAGGCGCGGTTTCGGCTCACCTGGCGGGTCGGCCCGAGATCCTCCGCCAGGTGCCGGGCCCATGGCAGGTGGGAGTTGTAGACGGCCCACAGCTGCCCGCCGGGGCGCAGCACCCGGGCGGCCTCGGCCAGCATCCGAAGGGTCGGTGCCGAGTCGCGGGCCGTTCCGCGGTGGAAGGGCGGGTTGGTGAGGATGAGGTCGAGGCTGGCGTCGGCCACCGACTCCAGCCCGTCGGCCTGGCTCACCGCCACCTCGACGCCGCTGGCCGCCGCCGTCAACCGGGCGGAGTCGCTCGCCAACCAGGAGACGTCGGTCGCGGCGACCCGCACCGCCTCCCCGAACCGCCTGGCCACCGAGGCGGCGATGACGCCATTGCCGCATCCCAGGTCCAGCACCTCGGCCGGCCGGTCGGCGGGAAGCTGTCGTCCGATGGTCTCCAGCTGGGACAGCAGCAGCCCGGTACCGGCGTCCAGGCCCGCGACGTGGAAGACCCCGCCATGGGCCACCACCTCGACATCCAGCGAGTCGATCCGGTTGCGGCGCGGCCAGCCCGATCCGCGGGCCGGGCGGGATCGCGGCCCGGCGAAGTGCAGCACCCTGGCGCGGCGCCTGCCCAGACTGGCGTGCACCTGGTCGAAGTACCGTGCGGCGACCTCGTTCATCGAGCGGTTCATTCTCTTGATCCGCCCGCCAGCCACCACCTGCAGATCCGTGACGCCGTGCCGGCCGGCCAGTGCGTGCAGGGCTGAGAGGGTCTCGTCGAGGGCATCCAGGGACTGCGGCAGTTCCATCCAGATCTGATGCGGGGCCAGGTCGTCGACCAGCGGATTGGCGATCACGGGGTCGGATCCCAGAGGCGCTGCGGAGCCGTCCGCCCCCACCGGCCCGTTCGGCCGATACGGCCCGTCCGCCCCCACCGGCCGATCCGGTCGGAGGGGCGAATCGGCGGTCCCGGAGTGCCCGCCCGCCAGCCCCCGGAGCTCCCGCAGGTCATCGCACCAGGCCGCGGCCGGGGCCAGCTCCCGAGCCGGGGCGATCAGCCCTGGACGGTCCAGCACCCAGATGTGACGGGCTCCGGCGGGGGCCTCGGCGACGATGAGGTCGTCCACGGGATCGTCCATGAGGCCCCATTATGGGCCAGACCCCCGGCCAGGGCCCGGATGGCGCCTCCCGGCTGTTAGCGTTCAGCCATGCCCGAGTCCGTCCTCGAGATCCACGTCATCGCCGACTCCACGGGGGAGACGGCGGTACGGCTGGCGCGCGCTGCCCGCAGCCAGTTCGAGGGAGTGCACTGGCACATCGTGCGCCATCCGATGATCGGCTCGGTCAAGGACATGGTGGTGGCCCTGGGCGAGATCAAGGAGCGTCACGACGACGGGATGTGGGTCACCGTCGTCCACACCCTGGCACTGTCGGACATGCGCCAGATGGTCTGCGACGCCTGCGAGGCGATGGAGGTCCGGCAGGTCGACCTGATGGGCCCGGTGCTGGCGGCGATGGAGCAGGCCTCCGGGCTGGACGCCGATGAGGTGCCGCGGCGTCCGGTCGGTGTGGAGGCCGACTACTTCACCCGGATCTCGGCGATGGAGTTCGCGGTCCGCAACGACGACGGGGCGATCCCAGAACGGCTCACCGAGGCCGACATCTGTCTGGTGGGAGCCTCCCGATCGGGCAAGACGCCGTTGTCGATCTACCTGGGGTATCTGGGCTACAAGACGGTCAACGTCCCGCTGGTCCCCGGCATCCCCGCCCCCGAGGAGCTCTTCGCGGTGGACCGCTGGCGGATCGTCGGGCTGACCATCGACGCCCAGCGGTTGCTGGAGATCAGAGGACGCCGGGTGCGTGGGATGGGCGGTTTCGGCACCTCCGACGGGTACGCCGACCTGGTGAGGATCTACGACGAGCTGGACGAGATCGGCAAGGTCCAGCGGCGTCTGGGATGCCCGGTGATCGACACCACCGGGCTGGCCCTGGAGGAGGCCGCCACCCGGGTGGTCGAGATCGTCGAGGAACGGGCCCGGACCGCCGGTGAGCACCTGCGGCGACCGGCCGGCCAGTTGCGGATTCGGCCCTGAGGAAAGCTGCCCCTCCGGTAGGATTTCGTGACAGAATGTCGACCAGCAGGGCCGACCGTGACGTCGTCCCGGTCAGGGGTTTCACCCAGCGTCGGAGCACCCCGTAACAGTTCACACCACGTGGCATGAGATCGAAGGAGATCCTCACGATGAGCGACCAGCACCGATACGTCTACGACCTGTCCGAGGGCAGTGCCGATATGAAGCCGCTGCTCGGAGGCAAGGGAGCCGGGGTGGCGGAGATGAGTCGCGTCGGGGTGCCCGTGCCCGACGCCTTCACCGTGACCACCGAGGCCTGTGTGGAGACGATGAAGGCCGACGGGGTGTGGCCCGAGGTGCTCGCCGATCAGATCGCCGACGGTCTCGAGCGTCTCGAGAAGCGGACCGGGCTGGTGCTGGGAGATCCCGAGAACCCGCTGCTGGTCTCGGTGCGATCCGGTGCTGTGATGTCGATGCCCGGGATGATGGACACCATCCTCAACCTGGGGATCTCCGACGAGACGGTCGAGGCGGTGGGTCGCAAGGCCGGCAACGACCGGTTCGCCTGGGACTGCTACCGCCGGTTCATCCAGATGTACGGGGAGGTCGTCGAGGGGATCGACTCCCACGTCTACGAGGACGCCCTCACCGCGATGAAGGCCGACCGCGGGGTCGACTCCGACACCGATCTGAGCGCCGAGGACCTCAAGGAACTCGTCGAGATCTTCAAGAAGCTGTCCAATGAGAAGCTCGGGGGCAACTGGACCACCGACCCGCGCGAGCAGCTCATCCGGGCCGTCGACGCCGTCTTCCGGTCCTGGCTGAACCCGCGCGCCTTCGTCTACCGCAAAGCCAACAAGATCTCCGACGACCTGGGCACCGCGGTCAATGTGATGCAGATGGTCTTCGGCAACCGGGGCGACACCTCGGCGACCGGCGTCTGCTTCACCCGCAACCCGGCCACCGGCGCCAAGGAGCTCTACGGCGAGTTCCTGCTCAACGCCCAGGGGGAGGACGTGGTGGCCGGCATCCGTACCCCCGAACCGTTGGCCGAGATGGAGTCGATCCTGCCCGAGGCCTACCGCCAGCTCATCGACACCATGCACAAGATGGAGTCCCACTACCGCGACATGCAGGACATGGAGTTCACGGTGGAGGACGGCAAGCTCTACCTGCTGCAGACCCGCAACGGCAAGCGCACCGCCGCCGCTGCCCTCAAGGTCGCCCGCGACCTGGTCTCCGAGGGGGTGATCTCCAAGGAGGAGGCGCTGATGCGTATCGAGCCCGAGCAGCTCGACCAGCTGCTGCACGAGGCGATCGATCCCAACCACTCCGAGACGCCGATCACCGAGGGTCTGCCGGCCTCCCCGGGTGCCGCGGTCGGCAAGGCGGTCTTCGACGCCGACGAGGCCGCCGAGCTGGGTGGAAAGGGGGAGAAGGTCGTCCTGATCCGCTTCGAGACCACCCCCGACGACATCCACGGCGTGATCGCCTCCCAGGGAGTGCTCACCGCCCACGGCGGGATGACCTCCCATGCCGCAGTGGTGGCCCGCGGGATGGGCAAGCCCTGTGTGGCCGGTGCCCGCGGGATCAGGATCGATCCGGCTGCCGGGACTCTCTCGGTCGGCGACGTCGTCATCCACAAGGGCGATCTGGTCACCCTCAACGGGTCGACCGGCGAGGTCTTCAACGCCGGTCTGCCGCTCATCCCGCCGCAGATCAACGAGGACTTCCAGGAGGTGCTCGGATGGGCCGACGAGGTGCGCCGGCTCGGCGTGGAGGCCAATGCCGACAACGCCACCGACGCCGCAAAGGCCCGCGAGCTGGGTGCCGAGGGGATCGGCCTGTGCCGCACCGAGCACATGTTCTTCGGCGCCGACCGGCTGCCGGCGATGCACGAGATGATCACTGCCGAGACGCCGGAGGAGCGCAAGGTCGCCGTCGACAAGATCCTGCCGATGCAGCAGTCCGACTTCGAGGGTGTCTTCACCGCGATGAAGGGGCTGCCGGTCACCGTGCGGTTGCTGGACCCGCCGCTGCACGAGTTCCTGCCGAATCTGGTGGAGCAGTCCCTGAAGGTCCAGGAGATGGAGCTCACCGGGGCCGACCCGGCGGCTCTGGACAAGGAACGGCGTCTGCTGGGGCAGGTGAAGAAGCTGCACGAGCAGAACCCGATGCTGGGCACCCGTGGTGTCCGGCTGGCGATGCTCTACCCGGAGATCCCCGACATGCAGACCCGGGCCATCGTCCGGGCGGTGCTGGCGGTGCTGGAGCGGGAGGGCGAGACCGTTGCGATCAACATCATGATCCCGCTGGTCTTCACCGCGGTCGAGCTGGAGACCCAGCGCAAGATCGTCACCGAGGCGGTCGCCGATGAGCTGTCGGCAGCGGGCAAGGAGCTGGACGTCAAGATCGGCACCATGATCGAGCTGCCACGTGCAGCCCTGGTGGCCGATCAGATCGCCGCCTATGCCGACTTCTTCTCCTTCGGCACCAACGACCTGACCCAGACCACCCTGGGAATCAGCCGTGATGACGCCGAGAACGGCTTCCTCACCGAGTACCTGCAGACCAAGGTGCTCAAGGCCAACCCGTTCGCCTCGATCGATGTCGACGGCGTCGGCCAGCTGGTGGCGGGTGCGGTGAAGAAGGGTCGGGCCGTCAAGCCGGAGATCTCCCTGGGGGTCTGCGGCGAGCACGGCGGCGACCCGGACTCGGTGCACTTCTTCCACAGGACCGGTCTGGACTACGTGTCCTGCTCCCCGTTCCGGGTGCCGATCGCCCGGTTCTCGGCCGCTCAGGCTGCCATCGAGGAGAAGAACGGAGAGGTGGCCGCCCGTGACAAGTGAGCCGGAGACGAGCTCGCCGATCTGAGCTCAATCCCCTGATCCGCGCCCCTGCCGGCATTGCACGCACACATGCCGGCAGGGGCGCTGTCCGCCTCTCGGGTGCGGGTGTCGGGCCATTCAGGCGCTCCCTCGGGGCCCGTGAGCAGCGCGCTCCTGGCACCTGTGGGCAGTGCTTTCATGCGCACCGGACGGGGCGGCGGATACCCTGTTGAACGATCACGGTTGAGTGATCGCCTCGGGCAACCCGTCTGACAGGCCCCAGGCCGGTGCTCAACCGTCGTTGCCACTATCTGGTCCTGGAGGACATATGTCTCAGTCATTCGGCTCCTGGCGTGCCAGTTACACCCCCGGGAACTGGGTGGTGCTGGCCGGTGCGAGTTCCCTGGTGGTGATGCAGCCGGCGGTTCCCCGTCATGCCGAGCTGATCGCCAGGATCTGGAAGCAGGTGGCCCAGGCCGAGGACGCCGGATCCCTGGTCCAGACCCTCGCCGCGATCGGGCTGTCCCAGATGCCGAGCCTCGGCGTCTTCTTCTGGACCGGGGAGCAGATGACCTCACTGGCTCGTGGCGGCGTCGTCGTCAAGGAGGCCGCGACCGGTCGGGTGGTCAATCACGGCGACGGCGTCATCACCTGGCGGGAGGTCGGACTGGACCCCTCCATCGTCACCGTCGAGATGGAACAGGCCCCCGAGAGCCTGGTGATGCCCCTGCTGCTCGGCGTGGTCCAGGCCTCCCGGCTCACCATCGACGCCACCGGCACCGTCGAGCCGCTGGTGGTCGACGGTCAGGTCGCCGGTCTGGCCGGTGCCGGTCACGCAACCGGTCAACCCGACGCCGATGCCCTCTCCCCCTCGACGACGCCCGGCTCCTCGGAGTCCTCGGCACCCTCCGGATCCTCGGCGCCAGCCGGGCCGGTCGCCGTGCCGGCCCCGCATGCCGCGCTGGTCCCGCCGGTGCTGGCCTCTCCCTCGGCCCCGCCGGCCACCCAGGAATCGGGCGACGTCTTCGCCGATGTCGACGATCTGGGGCTGGCTCCGGCCGTCTCGGCCTCCTCCCCGGAGGAGGGGGCCGAGCCGGCACCGTCCCCCGACCAGGTCGGCGACGGCCTGGCGTCGGCGGCTGCCGGGCAGGCCGGGAGCTCGGACTCGGATGACATCTGGGGACCCTCGGCCTGGTCCAGCCCGGAGTCCGAGGACCCCTGGGCCGGGCCTGAGCGAGTGGCACCCGAGGGTCCCGACCAGGCCGGCGGGGAGGCTTCCGATCAGTCCTCGGCGCCGTCGGGATGGGGGGATCCGGAGACCTCGATGGCCCATGACGGGGCGACGATGTTCATGCCCGGGTTGGGAAGTCAGGTGCCGGAGTCCGGTGAGGCGCCGGCGGACCCGCAGATGGTGGGCCGGCCCTGCCTGGGAGTGCTGGCGGCCTCCACCGGCGAGTCGATCGATCTCGCCGGTCCGGTGTTGGTGGGCCGGGCCCCCAACGGGGGCGCCACGGATCCCCAGGCCTCGTTGCTGAGGGTGGTGTCTCCCCATCAGGACATCAGTCGGACCCATGTCAGAGTGGCGCCCAATGGCAGGTCGATCGAGGTGACCGATATGAACTCGACCAATGGCACCCTGGTGCGCCATCCCGGCGAGGAGGCGATCCGGCTGTCACCGGGGGAGACCGTGACCGTGGAGATCGGTGCTGTGATCGATCTGGGCGACGGCGTCTCCCTGGAGATCGCACCGCCCAGGAGCTGATACCGGCCGGCGCCCGGGGCCGGCTGTGAGGGGGTCGGGCTGGGGAAGCCGGAGGGCCGGCCGGAACCCCGGACGGTGAGAAAGCCGGGGCGGTGTTGACGCGGCCTCGCAGTGACCTAAAGTGTCATGATGCTCCGGTGATCCGGGGCAGAACTTCACGGAAGGGGCGTGCGATGGCTCGTATCCTGATTCTGTCGGGTGCCGGCCGATACGGCGATGCCTGGCACAACTTCGACGAGACCTCTGCTGCGGTCGCCCAGATCCTCACCGATCGGGGCCACCAGGCAGTCGTGAGGCGCAGTTGCCCCGAGGCCCTCGACAGCCTTGCCGATTCCGATCTGCTGGTGGTCAACACCGGCGGCGGGGACCCCGAGGAGGGCTGGGACTACATTCCCGAATGGTCGCGGGCCCATGCCAAGATCCTTGACCACTGGGAGGCGGGCAAGCCCATCCTCGGGCTCCACACCGCGGCCAATACCTTCTGCGACTGGGAGCTGTGGCCGACGATCCTGGGTGGCAAGTGGGTTCCCGGCGTCTCCGGACATCCCGAACGGTCCTATGCGGTCTTCGAGCCGATGCCAGGAGCCGAGGGGCACCCGGCACTGCGCGGGGTGGACCAGGTGGTGGTCTACGACGAGCGGTACTCGAACCTGGTGATCGATCCGCTGGCGGTCCCGTTGCTGTTCCACGAGACCAGCGAGGAGTTCCAGGTGATGGACTGGGCGATGGGCAACAACGTCATCTACGACGGCCTGGGCCACTCCGGACGCTCCTACGAGTCGGCATCACGTCGGACGCTGCTGTGCTCGGAGGTGAGCTGGCTGCTCAACTGGAAGAAGCGGCTGGCCCTCCAGGAGGCCAGGAAGGCCTCCGAGGACGGCGATCAGCTGATCGGCGCTCCGGCTCGCGCCTGAGCCCTGGGTCTGAGTCCTGGGCCTGAGTCCCCGGCCTGGGGCGGCCCGCCGATCCGGACCGGGTCCCGGGAAGCTTCCCGGGAGCCGGTCCGGACCGGGTCGGTGCGGCCGGACTCAGCTGGTGGGGCTGGTGAGGTCGTAGACCGTTGTCTGGCCGACCGTCTTCGAGGTGAAGTTCGAGCTCACCCAGCTGCTGATCTGCGAGCCCGATCCGGAGCCTCCCATCCCGCCCGGCATGCCTCCTCCCGTCGTGGCGCCGGAGGTGCCGCCCTGGCCGCCGGGCCCCGCCATCTGGTCGGAGCTGTCCGACTGCTGCGAGGAGTCCGTGCCCCCGGAACCGGCGGTCTGCTCGGAGTCGGTCGTCTGGCCCATCCCGCCCCCGCCGTTCTGGGAGGCGATGAAGTAGTGGATCTTGCCCTCGGCGACGTACTGCTTGAACTGGGCCAGCGTGATGTTGTTGTCCGATCCGCTCCAGCCGCCGATCGAGAACACCGCGGTATTGGTGGCCAGGATCAACGGGGCAGCGCTCTGGTCACTGATGACCGCAGCCGACCACTTGGTGGTCGTGGTGTTGAGCAGGCTGACCAGCTGGGAGCTGACGGTGGATGAACCGCCCATCCCCGATCCACCTGCGCTCGGCCGGCCGGTCCGGCCCGGCATGGCGTCGCCGGAGGTTCCAGACTGACTCGTCCCGGTCTGGGAACTGCTGCCGGGGCCGCCGTTCTGAGTGGTGCCCCCGGGCCCTCCGCCCGGCTGCGCCCCCTGACCTGCGGAGCCGCCATCGGGTGCGCCGTTCTGGGATCCACCTGCGGCGGCGGAGTCGTCGCCGGTTCCTCCCGGACCGGCGTTCTGCCCTCCGGGAGCTCCCATCCCTCCTGGTCCACCGCTCATCCCGGAGCTGATCCCCGACGGTCCGGAGGTCGGGATGGAGCCGGAGTGGGAGGTGGTCGCGGTGGCCGCGGTCCAGGCGATCGACGGCGTCACAGCGGCCAGCGAACCCACCGTCAGGGCGCCGATCGCCACCTTCTTGAGGGTCAGGGTCATCGCGACATGACGCCTGGCCGACGCGTTGCCGGCAGCGGCATCACCGGCAGCCGGATCGCCGGTCGCAGGGTCACCGGGGGAGACGCCGGTCGGCTCTGCTGAGGAGGACTCCTGCTGGGCGGAGGCTCCGCCACTGAACCAGGGCATCCCGGCCAGCAGGAAGACGATCGATCCCACCAGGCTGCCGATCAGTGCGATCCAGCTCAGGGCCGGCAGCCATCCGGAGGCGTAGCTCTCCAGCAGATGGAATCCCCAGATGCCGGTGATCGCCACTGCCACCGCCAGGACCACGACGGCCCATCTGTTGACGCCTGTCCGGGAGCTGCGCTCCCCGGCCCCGATCCCGCCGGTCGCGATCCCGCCGTCGCTCGCCTCGGTGGCCGACGACTGCCAGGGCCACAGGGCGGCGACCCCGCTGCCGATGGTGCCACCGATCAGCGGAGCCAGGGCGACCGTGTAGTAGGGGTGGATGGTGCCCTGCATGAAGCTGAACACCAGCCCGGTGACCACCATCGAGCCTCCCCACAGGATCAGCCCGGCCCTCCTGCGATCACTCAACGGACGGCGTCCACGAGCGATCAGCCCGCCGACCAGCAGCAGCAGAGCGGCCGGGATCAACCAGCTGATCTCAGTTCCGAAGGCCGAGTTGAACATCCTCGCCAGCCCGGCCTGGCCGCCGAAACTGGTGTTCCCACCGAATCCGGCGCCTCCGGTCTGGCCGCCGCCACCATTTCCCGAACCTCCGAAGATCCGGCCCAGGCCGTTGTAGCCCAGGGCCAGCTCCCACAAGGAGTTGTTCTCCGAGCCGCCGATGTAGGGCCGCGAGGAGGCCGGCCAGATGGCGCACAGCGCGATCAGCCAGCCGGCCGAGACGACCATCGATGCCACCGCGACCAGCAGGTGCCAGATCCTGGTCCACCAACCGCGAGGTGCGCACAGCAGGTACACCAGGCCCAGCGCAGGCAGTACCAGCAGGCCCTGCAGCATCTTGGTGAGGAAGGCCAGTCCGATCACCCAACCGGCACCGGCCAGCCACCAGAGGGCCCGGGAGCTGCGCGGGGTCTGCACCGCGCGCACCACCAGGTAGGCGGCTGCGGTGACGCACAGCACCAGCATCGAGTCGGGGTTGTTGAACCGGAACATCAGAGCCGCCACCGGGGTGACCAGAACGACCGCCCCGGCCATCAGCCCGGCTGCATGGCCCGACAGACGGCGCACCGCGCCATAGGTCAGGCCGACCGTGGCCACCCCCATCAGGGCATTGGGCAGCAGCATGCTGAAACTCGAGAAGCCCAGGATCCGGGCGGACAGCCCCATCACCCAGATGGCGGCCGGCGGCTTGTCGACGGTGATCGACAGCTGGGAGTCGAGGCTGGCCCACAGCCAGGCCCGCCAGCTCTGGGTCGCCGACTTCACACTGGCGGCGTAGAAGTCATTGGCATATCCCGACATGGTGAGTCGGTAGAGGTAGGTCAGTGCGGTGAGTCCCAGCAGCACCCACAGTGCAGGGCGGGCCCATCGGGGGTCCTCGGTGCGGCCGGTGAACACCCTGAGGTACCAGGGGCGTTCCCGTGAGGGGTTCGGCCGAGCCGATGCGGGGCCGGCGGAGGTCGCCTCGGTGGAATGGGAGGACAGCGGCTGTGCCGGGTTCGGAAGAGTCCGGGCTGCTGGGAATTCCTGAGCAGGTAGTGACGTCATGTCATCTCACCTCGGTGTGGTCGGGGTTCAGATCGGGCAGGGGAGTCAGACGGGGCTGGGCGGTCCCAGCCGGCAGGTCGGTTTCCGACACGGCACGAGTGCCCTCGCGGGCCCGTGCCGTGTCGCGGCCGATGACCAGCCGCAGGGTGAGGAAGCGCACCAGGGTCGCCACCGCGTTGGCCAGCAGCAGCACCAGGACCTCGGCCCATCTGGGTGTCGTGGTGGTCCAGTGGTGAAGGGCCCACAGCGACCCGCTGGTGAGCACCAGGCCGACGCCGAAGGCCAGGAAGCCGCTGGCCTGGTGCTTGAGCATCCCGTCGCGGGTGCGCAGTCCGAAGGTGTGACGCCGGTTGGCGTTGGTGTTCCAGATCTGGGTGATGACCAGGGAGATCAGGTTCGACAGCTGCGGGCCGATCACCAGCCGTGCCAGCAGATAGATGAGGTAGTAGGCCACCGTGCTGACGACCCCGACGACACCGAAACTCACCAGCTGGCCGGCCAGGCCACGGTGGGCCGCCGCCGGCTGATCCGAACTGGCCGAGGCGACGTCGGCGTCCAGTTCGCCGCGCAGCCTGTCCATCGGGATCGATCCGGTGGCGAATCCCTTCATCAGACGGCAGACCCCCTTGAGGTCCTCGGTGGCGGTACCGACGATGTGCACCGTGGAGTCGGGGTCGTCGACCCAGTCGACCGGCACCTCGTGGATGCGCAGACCGGCGCGTTGGGCCAGCACCAGCATCTCGGTGTCGAAGAACCAGTTGTTGTCCTCGACCAGCGGCAGCAGATGCTGGGCGACGTCTCGCCGGATCGCCTTGAACCCGCACTGGGCATCGGAGAAGGACACCCCCAGGATGCTGTGCAGGATGAGGTTGTAGGACCGCGAGATGAACTCCCGCTTGGGTCCTCGCACCACTCGGGAGGAGGCGGCGAGTCGCGACCCGATGGCCAGGTCCGAGTGGCCCGACAGCAGCGGTGCCACCAGCGGCGCCAGCGCCCGCAGGTCGGTCGACAGGTCGACGTCCATGTAGCACTGGACCTGCGCGGTGGAGGCCAGCCAGGTCCGCTTGAGGGCCCGGCCCCGGCCCTTCTCGTCGAGATGGACGGCGCGCACCTCCGGGAAGCGATGAGCCAGCTCGAGGGCGATCCGCCAGGTGTTGTCGGTGCTGGCGTTGTCGGCGATCGTGATGAGAGCGGTCCACGGGAAGTCCGACATCAGGAAGTCGTGGAGCCGGGCGATGGCCTCGGGCAGATCCTTCTGTTCGTTGTAGACCGGGATGACGATGTCGAGTGCGGTTCGAGTCAGTGGGTTGCTGGATGTGGCGGTCCGGGCAACAGTGTCAGTGAATGTCATGGCAGTGTCTCCTCCTGATGAAGAGAGTTCCTCGCCAGGTGGGCACTGCGCTTTGCCATCAGTGTGAGAATGCTGTGTGGTCATGATGCCGCCTGGGAGAGGTCGTAGACGGTAGTGCTGCCGACCGTCCTGGCGGTGAACCGGGAGGCCACCCAGGAGGCGATCTGGGCGGCGGCGTCGGACCCGCTGCTCGCCCCGGTGGCCGATGACAGCCCGCCCGTCGAGCTGGCGATGTAGTAGTGGATCCTGTGCTGGGTGACCAGCTGCTGGAACTGGGCGAGGGTCGGCGCCGGATCGGTGCCGTTGTAACCGCCGATCGCCATCACCGGGTGCATCGTCGCCAGCTGGTAGCTGGCCGCCGAGTTGGAGCCGGTGACCGCGGCCACCCAGGTGTAGGAGTCGGCGTCCTGGGACAGCAGGGTGGTGGTGGCTGCGGAGACCTGGGTGGTCCCGTTGAGGCCGCCGGCCATCGCTCCGCCGCCCGGTGCCGGTGAGCCGGCCTCCGTGCCCGTCATCGCCGAGTTGGCCGTCCCGGTGGCGGGCCCCTGTCGGCCCGAACCGCTCTGGGATCCGGTGGCACCGCTCGGTCCGCCGCCCGGCATGCCGCCGGTCCGGCCGTTGCCGGCACCCTCCCAGCTGCCACCGGGGCCTCCCCAGGAGCGGCCCGCCTGGACCCGGGCGGCCCCACCGGGGCCGCCGCCCATTCCGCTGCTGGAGACCGGCCCGGCGGTGACGATCGCCCCGCTGTGCGGGGTGGCGGCGGTGTTGATGGAGTAGCCGAGAGGTCCGGACAGCCCGGCGATCACGGCGACGACCAGGCTCGCGAGAGCGATCCGGGCGGAGGCCGGTTCCTCCTTCAGCAGTCCGCTCAGCACCAGACCGAGGCAGCCCACCGCCCCCAGCACCCCGGCGAGAACCGCCAGGATCATCCAGGATCCACCGGCCAGCTGGAGCAGGTAGATGGCGTAGCCGGCGCTGATGGCGGTCGAGGCGGCCAGTGCGATCCGTCCGGTCCAGCCCTGACGGTGCTGCCAGCAGACCGCCCCGCCCAGTCCGACCGCACCGCCGATCCACGGTGTGAGGGCCACCGTGTAGTAGTCGTGGTAGATCCCCGACATGTAGGAGAAGGTGAGGAAGGTCACCACCAGGGATCCCAGCATCACCACGATCCCGGCCAGCGTCAGGGTCGACTCCGTGGTGACCGGGGGCTGTTCCCGGTCCACCACCAGGTTCGCCCAGGCCCGGCGTCCGAGCAGCCAGATGGCGGTCACCGACAGGATCACCGCAGCCGGGATCAGCCAGGTCACCATCCCGGCGGAGGTGGTGGTGAAGAGTCGGGTGATCCCGGTCTGGCCCCAGGATCCGGCACCGGTGGTGCCACCGGGAACCACCGATCCGGTCTCATTGCCGGTCAGTCGGCCCAGGCCGTTGTAGCCGAACACCAGCTCGAGGAAGGAGTTGGTCTGCGACCCGCCCATGTACGGACGCCATGAGGTCGGCGCCAGCTCGAAGATCGCGACGTACCAGCCGGCCGAGAGGATCATCGCGCCGAGGGCGGTCGCCAGGTCGGCGATCCTCCGTCCCCAGCTGCGCGGGGCGGTGAGGAGGTAGGCCAGTCCCAGTGCCGGCAGGATCAGGAAGGCCTGCAGCATCTTGGTGAGGAAGGCGAAGCCGATGGCCACCCCCGCCGCGGCCAGCCATCCCCGCGAGCCCTTCTCGATGGCCCGCACGGTGAAGTAGGCGGCCACCACCAGCAGCAGCATGAGCAGCGCGTCGGGGTTGTTGTAGCGGAACATCAGGGTCGCCGAGGGGGTCGTGGCGAAGATCGCGGCGGCGCAGATCGCCGCCCAGTGCGCCCGGTTGACGGCCTTCTCGCCGGGCCGGGGAAGACCGTCGGACCCGGCGTCGCCGTTTGGCCTGGCTTCTCCGGTGGTTCCAGGGTCTCCGGTCGTTCCGGGGTCACCGTTCGCCGCGGTCGGCCGGCCGACTCCGATGAGCGAGGAGGCGCCGTGGCTGAGCACCCGGCGGACGGTGAGGTAGAGCATCGCCGCCGCGCCGACCCCGGCCAGCGCCTCGGGGACCAGGATCGCCCACGAGTTCACGCCGAACAGCCGCACCGAGATCCCCATCACCCACATGAAGGCCGGCGGCTTGTCGACGGTGATGAAGTTCGCGGCGTCCGAGGAGCCGAAGAACAGCGCCTTCCAGGACACCGATCCGGCCTGGGCCGCTGCCGAGTAGAAGGAGTTCGCCCATCCGGAGGCCGACAGGCCGATGAGGTACAGGCAGCCGACACCCACCAGCAGCAGGGTCAGGCTGAGGGCCCGCACCCGGCGACCCGACCACCAGGGACCCGCGGATGACCGAACGGCCGGCGACCGATCCGCCCGCGAGCCTCCGGATCCCGTCCGAGCCGACCGGGAGTGGCCCGGCCACCGCGAAGCCTGCCTGATGTCACCGACCGCTGAGTTCTCCATGACCTCATCCCACCGGGCATTGCTGTGCGTCAGATGTGCGATTCGGGTGGCGGGCCTGCGAGGGGACCGACGCCGCCCGGCCGGGTGGGGGAGCCGCTGGCGGCGGTCTGCCCGGCGGCTTCGGGGGTGAGGGTTATCCGGCCAGCGGCAGTCGCAGGGTCACCGTCGTGCCGTGCTCGCTGGAGTCCAGTTGCGCTGAACCGTGATGGGCCTCCATCACAGCCGCGACGATTGACAACCCGAGCCCGGTGGAGCCCTCCTTGGAGCCGGTCCGGGAGGTGTCGGCGCGGGCGAACCTCTCGAAGACGGTGTCGCGCAGCGAGGGGGGAATGCCCGGGCCGTTGTCGGCCACCACCACCACCGCCTCGCCCTCCGCCGGTGCGCCGCCGGTACCGGACCCGCCGGACGAGGACACCGTGACGTGCACCTGGGTGCCCGCCGGGGTGTGCTTGCGGGCATTCGACAGCACGTTGACGATGACCTGGGTGAGCCGGTCGGGATCGGCCGGCACCATCACCGGCTCATCGGGCAGTTCCAGCGACCAGCTGTGGTCGGTGCTGACCGCCTGGGAGTCCGAGACGGCATTGAGCACCACCTCGACGACGTCGGTCGGCTGCAGGTCCAGGTTCTGGGAGTTGTCGAGGCGGGCCAGCAGCAGCATGTCCTCCACCAGCCCGCTCATCCTGGTCGCCTGGGCCTCGATGCGGCCCAGCGAGTGGGAGACGTCGGCCGGCAGTTCGTGGCCGGAACGTCGGGTGAGCTCGGCGTAGCCGCGGATCGAGGCCAGCGGATTGCGCAGCTCGTGGGAGGCGTCGGCGACGAACTGGCGGACCTTCGTCTCGGACTTCTGACGGGCCGCCAGCGCCCCCTCGACATTGTTGAGCATGTGGTTGAAGGCCGACCCCACCTGACCGACCTCGGTGCGCGGATTGGCCAGCGCGGGATCGACGCGGAAGGGCAGGTCCACCTCCCCGGAGTCCAGATCGAGCTGGGAGACCTGGTTGGCCACCGAGGCCAGCCGGTTCAACGGTCGAAGGTTGCGCACCACCACCGCGCGGGAGATGAGGATCGAGACGCCGACCGCCAGCAGGGTGCCGGCCGCACCCAGGATCAGCAGGGTCCGGATCGCCCGGTCGACATCGCCCATCGGCAGTGCCACCGCATAGGTGACGCCGTCGCGGCTCTCGGAGAGCACCCGGTAGGGGCCGAGCCCGGCCAGGCTGACGCTGTGCTTGACCCCGTCGGTGGGCACCATCAGCACGGCGTCCAACCCGGACTGCAGACTGTCGGAGGCCGCCGTGTACGAGTTCTGGCTGAGATTGAGCCAGCCGGTGGGGCCGTCGACGTAGGAGTCCACCCGGCCCTCGGTGACCACCGATCCCAGCGTCATCCCGCCCTCGCACTGGGACACGAAGATCGACCCGATGACATTGCCGACCACCTTGGCGCCGGGCGCCGGGCCGGGCATGTCGGTGAAGCAGGAGCCGGAGCCCTGACCCGAACCCTGCCCCGACGCCTGGCTGGCGGACTGGCGCTGTCGCGCGGTGTTGAGCTGCTGGTCGAGCTGGGACATCAGGATGTGCCAGGTCGCCACCGTGGTGAGGATCGTCAGGGCGGCGGCCACCACCGCGACGATCGCGGTGACCTGGACCACCAGACGCCGTCCCAGGGTCCCACCGGCCGTCGGATGGTCGATCCAGGAAGTGGCGGCGGGCGCGGGTCGCTCCCGGATCGGCGTCACGGCGTCAAACCCCTGAGGTCTCAGCGCACCGGGCGCAGGATGTAGCCGGCCCCGCGCATGGTGTGGATCATCGGGTCGTGGCCCTTGTCGATCTTCTTGCGCAGATAGGAGATGTAGAGCTCCACGACATTGGCCTGGCCGCCGAAGTCGTAGTTCCACACCCGGTCGAGGATCTGGGCCTTGGAGAGCACCCGCCGCGGATTGCGCATCAGGAACCGCAGCAGCTCGTACTCGGTGGCTGTCAGGTTGATGTCCTGCCCGGCCCGGCTGACCTCGTGGGAGTCCTCGTCAAGAGTGAGATCGCCGACCACCAGGGTGGAGTCCGAGCGCGGCTCGGTGGCCCCGGAGCGGCGCAGCAGAGCGCGCAGTCGGGCGATCAGCTCCTCCAGTGAGAATGGCTTGGTGACGTAGTCGTCGCCGCCGGCGGTGAGCCCGGCGATCCGGTTGGAGACGGAGTCCTTGGCGGTGAGGAAGATCACCGGGACATCGGGCTGATCCATCCGGATCCGGCGCATCACCTCGAGTCCGTCGAAGTCGGGAAGCATCATGTCGAGCACGATGACGTCGGGCTGGACCTCCTTGGCGGCCCGGACGGCCTTGATGCCGCTGTCGGCGGTGGTCACCTTCCACCCCTCGTAGCGCATCGCCATCGAGAGAAGTTCAGTCAGACTGGCCTCGTCGTCGACGGCGAGGACCTGGATGGGGGACCCGTCGGCGCGTGTCAGCTTGGTGGGTGAGTTGTCGTTCACAACGACAAGCGTCCCACGAGGAGGGGTTGACGGAGCGATTTCCGGGCTATGTCTTCGCTGTGAGATCTGCGCTATCGCACGGTGCTGGCACTGTGAGCAGATCGGGGGTGGGGCCGCCGATCGCTGTGAGAGCGGGGCGGCGGGCGGGATGTGGTCGGGGATCGGACCCGACCCTGGTCGGGTCGCGCTGGAGCCGCCCCCGCGATCCGACCGCACGGGCCGCGGTGAGACGCCGAAGATGAACGTTTGGTGAACGATCGCTGTCGCGCAGGGGTACGTGCCCCCCGGCTGGACTGACCGCGAGGCGTTCAGCGGTCACCCGGTCGGGGTCGGTCACCGGCGTCATGACGCCACATTGCGCCCGCCGGTCGGCGCCACCGGCCGCGGAGCGGGTTGCGACTCCCGGGCAACTTGAGCCGGATGGTAGTGAGCCTGGCGCCAGCACCCGGTCGGCGGACACTACCGTTCTCTCGGAGCTCCTGGCACCGTGCCGGGGGCTCACGGTGTGCAGCGCCAGATCTGTCAGGACCCGACGCTCCCAGAACCAAAGGATCGTCATTGACAACGACTCTGTTCATCGTCTGCCTGGTCATCGTGACCGCTCTGGCATTTGACTTCACCAATGGCTTCCACGACTCGGCGAATGCGATGGCCACCTCGGTGGCCACCGGCGCCCTGGCCCCGAAGGTCGCGGTGCTGATCGCCGCCGTCCTCAATGTGGTCGGTGCCTCGCTGTCGACGGAGGTCGCCAAGACCATCTCCAGTGGAATCGTCCAGGACACCCTGGTCAAGCCCGAGATGGTCTTCGCCGGCCTGGTCGGCGCCATTCTGTGGAACCTGGCCACCTGGCTCTTCGGACTTCCCTCCAGCTCCTCCCACGCGCTGTTCGGCGGTCTGATCGGCGCCGTGCTGGTCGAGGCGGGGATGAGCGGTGTCCACATGGGCACCGTGGTGAGCAAGATCATCCTGCCGGCGCTGGTGGCCCCGGTCGTGGCCGGGCTCGCCGCGGCGCTGGCCACCCGGTTCTCCTACCGGATCACCGACGGCACCCGTAAGCATGCCGGCGGGATCTTCAAGCACGCGCAGTCCGTCTCGGCGTCGATGGTGGCGCTGGCCCACGGCACCTCCGATGGGCAGAAGACGATGGGCATCATCACCCTGGTGCTGGTGGCCGGCGGCTTCCAGACCGCCGGCACCGGCCCGCACTGGTGGGTCATCCTGCTGGCCGGTTGCGCCATCGGCCTGGGCACCTACTCCGGTGGCTGGCGGATCATGCGGACGATGGGCAAGGGCCTGTGCGACATCGAGGCTCCTCAGGGATTCGCCGCCGAGACCGCCTCGACGGCCGCCATCCTGGCGAGCTCTCACCTGGGCTTCGCGCTGTCGACCACTCACGTGTGCTCGGGCTCGATCCTCGGTTCAGGGGTCGGACGCCGCACCCCGGTGCGCTGGGCGACGGCCGGCAAGATGTGCGTGGCCTGGGTCGTCACCCTGCCGTGCGCTGCGGCAGTCGGTGCAGTGGCCTCCTTGATCGCCGGCCTGGGAGCCGGCGGCATGCTCACCGACCTGGCCCTGCTGCTGATCGGTGCCGGATTCATCGTGCGGCAGTCGCGCAAGAATGCCGTCGACGCGAGGAATGTCAACGCCTCCACCGAGGTCGCGGTGCGCACCGCTGTTCCCGTCAAGGTCACCGAGGGGGCTGCCGCATGAGCATCGACTGGATCGCGCTGGCTCAGGTCGCGATCGTCACCGTTCTCGCCTCGATCGCCATCGTGGCGGTCGTCTCCGGCGGCGCCCTGGCTCTGGACAAGGCGCGGGTGCGTCACGAGGGCGGGGATGGCGCCACCTCCCTCATCATGGTCGGCTGGGCCGCGATCGGCTTCGCCGGTCTCGTGGTGCTCTACGGCCTGTACCTCCTCATCCCCTACTTCCACTGAGGCCCGACCCGACTGCCGGGTCGGCTGGTTCCCCAGCCGCCCGGCCGTTCGGTCGAACCGATGTCGACCGGGCCCACCGCCCGGTTCCTGCACCTACCGCCCCGGCCTGCTCCTCGCAGCTGCCGGGGCGCGGTGCTGTGTGGACCTCCAGGCCCCTTGGTGTGCGCAGATCACTCCGCAGACGGGGGTTCATGCAGCTGTGCCTGCGCCTGGGGCCGGCTGCGGAGTGATTGGCGCAGGTCGGCCCCGCGCACCCTGCCCCTCGCATCCCGGCCTCGCCGCCCGGCCCTCACACTCCGGCTCACGCACCTCGCTCCTCGCCCACGCACCTGACACCCCGGCCCTCGCACCCCGCCCCTTGCAAGACCTCCCGCGGACCGGGAATAGCCAGCCACCCCCAAGGGTTGAGTCTGGTGTACTCAAGAATGGAACCAGAGAGTCCGGCACAAAGGTTGATACGGCTGGACTCAACCGGTAACCTTGAGCCGTAGTCGCTCAACCGGGCCCCCGCAGAGCGCCAGCAATGGCAAGCCAGCACTGGACACTCCTGCAGGGCCCCGAGAGCCGAACAGAGAACTTTCACTTACTCAGGAGGAACCTGAACATGGCCCGTGCAGTAGGCATCGACCTCGGAACCACCAACTCGTGCGTCGCCGTCCTCGAGGGCGGCGAGCCCACCGTCATCCCCAATGCCGAGGGGGCCCGTACCACCCCGTCGGTGGTGGCCTTCACCAACAGCGGGGAGGTCCTGGTCGGCGAGGTGGCCAAGAGGCAGGCCGTCACCAACGTGGATCGCACGGTCCGCTCTGTCAAGCGTCACATGGGCACTGACTGGACCATCAAGATCGACGACAAGACCTACAAGCCCCAGCAGATCAGCGCCTTCGTGCTGCAGAAGCTGAAGAGGGATGCCGAGGCGTACCTGGGCGAGTCCGTCACCAATGCCGTCATCACCGTCCCGGCCTACTTCTCCGACGCCCAGCGTCAGGCCACCAAGGAGGCCGGCGAGATCGCCGGTCTGACCGTCGACCGAATCGTCAACGAGCCCACCGCTGCGGCCCTGGCCTACGGCCTGGACAAGGGCGACAAGGAGCAGACCGTTCTGGTCTTCGACCTGGGCGGCGGCACCTTCGACGTCTCCCTGCTCGACATCTCCGACGGCGTCTTCGAGGTCAAGGCCACCAATGGCGACAACCGGCTGGGCGGCGATGACTGGGATCAGCGCATCGTCGACTGGCTGGTGACCAGCTTCAAGAACGCACACGGCGTCGACCTGTCCAAGGACAAGATGGCCAAGCAGCGTCTCCAGGAGGCCGCCGAGCGCGCCAAGATCGAGCTCTCGCAGGCCTCTGAGACCCAGATCAACCTGCCCTACATCACCGCCACCCCGGAGACCGGTGCCCTGCACCTGGACGAGAAGCTGACTCGCGCCGAGTTCCAGCGCCTCACCTCCGACCTGCTGGATCGGTGCCGCGCACCGTTCAACGCCGTGATGAAGGACGCCGATCTGGACGTCTCCAAGATCGACGAGGTCATCCTGGTCGGCGGCTCCACGAGGATGCCCGCCGTCACCGACCTGGTCACCGAGCTGGCCGGCAAGGAGCCCCACAAGGGCGTCAACCCCGATGAGGTCGTGGCCCTGGGCGCCTCCCTGCAGGCCGGCGTCCTGAAGGGCGAGGTCAAGGATGTGCTGCTGCTCGACGTCACCCCGCTGAGCCTCGGCATCGAGACCAAGGGCGGTGTGATGACCAAGATCATCGAGCGCAACACCACCATCCCGACCAAGCGCTCCGAGGTCTTCACCACCGCCGAGGACAACCAGCCCTCGGTGATGATCCAGGTCTACCAGGGCGAGCGCGACTTCGTCCGCGACAACAAGTCGCTGGGCAACTTCGAGCTCACCGGCCTGATGCCCGCCCCGCGCGGCATCCCGCAGATCGAGGTCAGCTTCGACATCGACGCCAACGGCATCGTGCACGTCCACGCCAAGGACATGGCCACCGGCAAGGAGCAGTCGATGACTGTCACCGGCGGCTCGGCCCTGGGCAAGGACGAGATCGACAAGATGGTCAAGGAGGCCGAGGCCAACGCCGAGGCCGACAAGAAGCACCGCGAGGCGGTCGAGATGCGCAACGAGGCAGACTCGCTGGCATTCCGCACCCAGAAGCTGGTCGATGAGAACGCCGACAAGATCCCCGACGACGTCAAGTCGCCTGTGACCGAGGCCATCGCCACGCTGCAGGAGGCCCTCAAGGGCACCGACAACGACGACGAGGTCAAGGCCGCGATGGACGACCTCAACCAGAAGGCGTCTGCGATGGGACAGGCGATCTACGCCGCCGCCCAGCAGGCCGGCCAGCAGGCTCCGGCCGATGGCCAGCCCGCCGATGGCTCCGCCGGCGCGGAGGATGATGGCGTGGTCGACGCCGAGATCGTCGATGACGAGAAGGACGACAAGGCCAACTGAGCCCAAGTCGCAGCGCGGGGGCGCCGGGTCACCCGGCGCCCCCGCGGCGCACAACTACACACTTCAGGGGTGAGCAGGACATATGAGTGACAACGAGAACTTCGACGACAGGGATGACGCCGCCCAGCCCGGCCAGGGCGGTGCGGGGGACCAGGACGGTGCGGGCAGCCCGGACGCCCAGGACAGCCAGAAGGGGCAGGACGCCCAGAACAGCCAGAAGAGCCAGGACAGCCAGGGCGGGGACGCCCAGGCCGACCGCCAGGCCTTCGACGAGATCGTCGAGGGGGTTGAGCTGAACACCCCCGAGGAGGCTGCCGCCGGCACCGATCAGCCCGACCCGCCGAGCCGGGAGGAGCAGTTGGCCACCCTGCTGGCCGAGCGGACCGAGGATCTGCAGAGGCTCCAGGCCGAGTACGTCAACTACAAGCGCCGGGTCGACCGGGACCGCGATCTGGCCCGTCGGGCCGGCGTCCGCAAGGTCGTCACCGACCTGATGCCGGTGCTGGACTCCATCGAGATAGCCCGCCAGCACGGCGAGCTGGCCGAGGGGTCCGGGTTCAAGGCGGTCGCCGACTCGTTGGAGAAGTTCGCCGCCGCCCACGACCTCACCAGCTTCGGGGAGGTCGGCGAGGAGTTCGACCCGCACATCCACGAGGCCCTCATGCAGGTGCCGCTGGCCGGTGCCACCGTGACCTCGGTCTCCCAGGTGATGCAGTCGGGGTACCGTCTGGGCGATCAGGTGCTGCGCCCTGCCCGGGTCGCGGTCTCCGATCCGGACCCGAATGCGGTGGCCGGTGGGGACTCCGGAGACCAGTGAGGCGACCAGCGGCAGGTGGTCCGACACGCACCACCATTACTGGAACACGAGCCCGGGAGGGCTCACAACACCAAGAAGGAGGGAGGCGCTGAATGAGCTCCATTGACTCCAGCAAGGACTACTACAAGGTCCTGGGCGTCTCCAAGGACGCCAAGCCAGAGGACATCAAGAAGGCGTTTCGCAAGCTGGCCAGGGAGAACCATCCCGACTCCCACCCCGGCGACAAGGCCGCCGAGGCGCGGTTCAAGGATGCCTCCGAGGCCCATGACGTGCTCGGCGACCCGAAGAAGCGCAAGGAGTACGACCAGCAGCGCAGCATGTTCGGTGGCGGCGGGTTCAAGTTCCCCGGCGGGGGCGGCCAGAACGTCCACGTCGAGGATCTGTTCCGCAACGCCTCCAACGGCGACGGCCTGGGCGACATCTTCGGCAATCTCTTCGGTTCGACCGGGGGACGCCGGACCACCACCCGCTCGGCGCGTCGGGGAGCCGACATCGAGGGGGACGTGACCGTCGACTTCACCGAGTCGATCGCCGGGGTCACCGTCCCGATGCGCACCGTCTCGGAGGCCGCCTGTCAGGCCTGCCGGGGAACCGGTGCGAAGGCCGGCTCGATGCCCAGGGTCTGCCCGACCTGTGAGGGCTCGGGGATGCACACCACCAACTCCGGCGGCGTCTTCCAGATGAGCGAGCCGTGCCCCGACTGCAAGGGACGCGGAATGATCGTCGACGATCCCTGCCCGGTCTGCGGCGGATCGGGACGGGCGAAGTCGACCAAGACCATGCAGGTGCGGATTCCCGCCGGGGTCGAGGACGGCCAGCGGATCCGGATCAAGGGCAAGGGCTCGCCCGGTGAGAACGGTGGGCCGGCCGGAGACCTCTACGTGGTGGTCCATGTCACCCCCCACAAGCTGTTCGGCCGGGAGGGCCACAACCTCACCGTGACGGTCCCGGTGACCTTCACCGAGGCGGCCCTGGGCGGCCGGATCGGCGTCCCGCTGCTGCAGGGCGGCACCGTCACCCTGAAGATCCCCGCCGGAACCCCCAACGGGCGGACCTTCCGGGTGCGCGGCAAGGGTGCACCACGCACCGACGGCACCCGCGGCGACCTGCTGGCCACCGTTGCGGTGACCGTGCCGAAGTCCCTGGACGCCGACGCCAAGGCGGCCCTCAAGGAGTTCGCCGCCCGGGCCAAGGAGCCGATGCCCCGCCCGTGGGACAACTCCAAGACCGGATCGGTGAGCTGAGATGGCTCGCCGAGCCAAGATCCTGGCCGAGGGCACCGAGCTGGCCGAGATCGACGAGGACGCCCCGATCTTCCCGATCTCGGTGGCCGCCGAGCTGGCCGGCATGCACCCCCAGACCCTGCGCGGTTATGACCGCCTGGGTCTGGTGGTGCCCAGCCGGGCCAAGAGCAGGGGACGCCGGTACACCGCCCGTGACATCACCCGACTGAGGCTGGTCCAGCACCTCTCCCAGGAGGAGGGGATCAACCTCAGCGGGATCCGGCGGATCCTGGAGCTGGAGACCCGGATCGACCGGCTCAATGAGCAGATCGATCAGCTCACCGACACGGTGCGCCGCATGCAGGACGCCGAGTACCACGGGAATGCGGACCTGCCGAGGGTCTTCACCGCCGAGTCGACCGGGCTGGTGCACATGGGCCGAACCATTGTCCGCGCACAGCTCGCTCTTCCGAGCCGGTGACATGCTGAGGTGATGAGATCGCGTCTGGCTGCTGTCCTGATGGCCCTGCTGGTCATCAGCACGGCCGGTTGCGCCCGATTCCCCAGCGCCGCCGCGGCCCCGGGGACGTCGTCCAGTCCTGTCGCTGTGGGGACGCCTACGGTGTCGTCGACGTCGGGGGCTCCGTCGGGGGCCTCCTCATCGCAGGGCCCGGTCTCGCCGGGGACCTCCACAGCGTCACCGACTCCCACTTCCACCCCGACCCTGGCCGGTCATGCCGGCCGATACGTCACCGTCGGGCTGGGCGACTCGGTCCCCTCGGCTGCGAACTGTTCGGGCTGCGTCTCCTACATCACCCAGGTCGGCGACCGACTGGCCGAGCGGGCCGGGGCGACCGGCGTCGTCGTCAATGACGCGGTCGCCGGGTTCACCAGCTCCCAGGTGCTGGACCAGCTGGGCACCGCCGCGGTGCGCTCCCGGGTGGCCGACGCCGACCTGGTCGTCATCACGGTCGGCGCCAACGACCTGCCCGACGACTCGGATGGGTCCTGCGACCCGGACTCGGGGTGCGCCCGGATGGCGATCGCCGAGCTGAGGACGCGGCTCACCACGATCATCCAGCAGGTCCGCGCGCTGCAGACCGCCGCCGACGCGAAGGTGGTCGTCTCCGGATACTGGAATGTCGGCGTCGACGGTGCGGTCGGGCGCCAGAACGGGCAGCAGTACATGACGACGTCACGGACCATGACCCGGCTGTTCAATGCGATGGTGGTCGAGGTCGCCGCCTCCCAGAAGGCGATCTACGCCGACTTCTCGACCCCCTTCATCGGGACCGACGGAAGTGCGGACCCGACCGATCTGCTGGCCTCCGACGGGGACCATCCCAATGCCGCCGGGCACGCCCGGCCGGCCGATGCGGTGGTCTCCGCGCTGGGTCGGTGAGGTTATCTGGCTCCTTGGGGGCGTCTGACCAGGACGGTTTCCGGCTCGTTGACGGCGTCTGATAGGTGAGGTTCTCCGGATCCTGGATGAGGGTCGGAGCGGCGAGGTCGTCGGTGGTCGGGTGACCCTCCCTTGGAAGTCGTCGGGGACGCTCGGAGGAGCGTGCGGGGAGCCCGAGGATGCTTAAGCTGGAGTCCGTGAATCGACACGAGTTCTTCCAGACCAGTCTCATCTCATCTCTCATGGACGGCGTCTACGAGGACGAGATGTCCATTGCCGAGCTGCTGTCCCACGGGTCCTTCGGGCTCGGCACCTTCAACGGTCTGGACGGGGAGATGGTGATCCTCGACGGACGGTGCTTCCAGCTGCGCGGGGACGGCACCACTCGGCCGGCGCTGATGAGTCAGCACACCCCCTACGCGACGGTGACGAACTTCGTCCCCTCCCACCGTCTGGAGATCAATCAGACCCTGCACCGTTCGGACCTGTCGCGGCTCATCGATGGGCTGCTGCCCAGTGCGAACTACATGTATGCGCTGCGGATCTGCGGTCACGTCGGCTGGGTGACGACGCGCACGGTGGTTCAGCAGGCCAAGCCCTACCGTCCGATGGTGGAGGCCACCGACGGCGAGGAGGTGGTGCGCGCCGAGGACCTGGACGGCGTCTTCGTCGGTTTCCGGACCCCCGTCTACCAGGGCGGGATCTCGGTGCCGGGCTGCCATGTCCACTTCATCGACGACACCCGGACCCTGGGCGGTCACGTCGTCGATTTCGAGATCAGCAACGGGTCGGTCGAGGTGTGCGTCGGCACCGATCTGCGACTTCGACTGCCGGTGACCACCGAGTTCGAGCACGCTGATCTGGCACCGGCGGATCTGGCCGCCCAGATGGCCAAGACCGAGCACAGCACGATCTGACCTGATTGACGGGGTCTGCTCCGGACCAAGAAGGATCCGGTCCGGCTGCCTGTTCCCTGCTCGCAGTTTCTGGTTGTCGGCGTCTGCGTCTGTCGACGTCTGCCGGTCTTCACCGGTTCCGCCCTCTATCTGCCTGACTCTGCCCGCCCCAGTTCCGTTTCTGCCTGCCTCTGCCCGCCCGAACTTCACGTTGATCCAGTTACTCGGCGTTGATCCTCTTGTAACTGGATCAACGCCGAGTAACTGGATCAACGTGAAGTGGGGGAGGTGGGGGCGCCGAGTAACTGGATCAACGTGGAGCCAGGGATGGGGGAGGACGTCGTCAGGGCAGGTGGGCAGACAACGGGAAGCCGTCAGACCAAGGGCGAGACAGCCAGACGCCGCACGGCAAGAAAGGCGAGACAGCCAGACGCCGCAGGACAAGAAGCGGAGACATCCCCAGGCCCCCAAAGGGCCGACATCACGACGGAGAAAGACGGAACGGTAACCCCTCAGAGCAGGGCGATGACCTGGACCATGACGATCTTGACCACGGTCCCCAGGGCGAACAGCGCACCGTAGGCCGACTCGATCCGCTCGTCGTTGACCAGGGTGTTGGCATACCCCAGGATCGCCGGCTGACCGACGAATCCGGCGAATCCGCCGGTGGCCCGCTGGGCCGACAACTGCAGCCACCGGGCGGCGGCCAGCAGGATGACCCCGCCGAGGATCAGCGAGACGGCCGAGACGATGACCACCGCCAGACCGTGCCAGGTGAGGGCCTGGGAGATGAAGGCCTGACCGGAGGCCAGACCGACGCAGGCCAGGAAGATCATCAGGCCGATCTGGCGAAGGATGTTGTTGGTGGCGTGCGGCAGGTCCCAGCGCAGCGGCCCGGTGCGGTGCACCGCACCGAGGATCATGCCCATCACCAGCGGTCCGGCAGCCGCTCCCAGTTCGAACTTGAGGCCGCCGGGGAGGGCCACCAGGATCGCCCCGAGCAC
Organism: Acidipropionibacterium thoenii DSM 20276; assembly: GCF_000423445.1. Classification (GTDB taxonomy): domain Bacteria; phylum Actinomycetota; class Actinomycetes; order Propionibacteriales; family Propionibacteriaceae; genus Acidipropionibacterium; species Acidipropionibacterium thoenii. The sequence continues at coordinate 78,712 of NZ_AUHZ01000006.1, forward strand.
CAGGCCCATCGCCGCACCGAGACCCAGCGAGAGGGCGTCGACCTGGGAGACCCGGGCCTCCGAGTCGCCGAAGAGGTCGGCGGCGTCGGACAGTCGGTTGGCCGGTACCACGACGAGCACCCGGTCGCCGGGCTGCAGAATGATGTCGTCATTGGCGAGCATGTCGAGGTCGCCGCGGCGCACCCGGGTCACCTTGCCGCTGGTGCGTCCGCGGACGTCGACGTCTCCCAGACGCCGCCCGACCAGCAGCGGGTTGGAGACCAGGAACCGCCGGAAGTCCACCGTGTTGCGGTCGTCGGTGAGGCGTTTGCGGGACCGGTGTCCCAGGTGCTTCACGGCCTTGTCGACGTCATTGGGGTTGCCCACCACCAGCACCTGGTCTCCGACGTGCAGGTCGTCGTCAGGGCGGGCCAGGCGCATCTCGCCGTCGCGAAGCAGGTAGGACATCCGGATCTGGTCGGCGGTGAATCCGGGAGTGTCGCGGATCGTCGTCTCGCGGTCCACCACGGTGGACACCGAGGTCAGTCCGGCCTCGGCCATCGAGGTGTTGTCCTTCTTGGCCGGCCACTTGCGGGTGGCGATCATCGAGACCATGATCATCGCGACGACGACGCCGACCGGGTAGGAGATCGCGTAGCCGACCAGGGTGTCGCCGGCCCCCTGGGTGGCCGACTGGGCGGCGTCGATGGCCGGGGAGGTGAGGACGCCGGCGTAGAGCCCGGCGATGTGCGCCGAGGACAGTCCGAAGAGTCGTCCCAGCCCGATCGCGGCCCCGGCCATCACGACCAGTCCGACGATCGCCGCCACCATCAGCGTCCACTGCCGCTTGAGGTCGGACAGGAAGGTCGAGCCGGCCGACAGTCCGACGGTGTAGCAGAACAGCACGACGCCGAGCGCCTTGACGCTGGCCAGACCCTGTCCCAGCCGGGGATCGAGGGTGCCCACCACGAGCCCCATGAACAGGGCGCCGGCGGCGCCGAAGCGCAGCGGCCCGAACTTGATCTGGCCGAGCATGGCGCCCAGGGCCAGCACCACGAGGATGGTGACCAGCTGGTGGGCGACCAGGAAGTCCAGCACGATGGTCAACACGGATCAGTTCTCCCTCGAGGCGATCTGGTCGCCGTCGGTGCGGTGGTTCGAGTGGCGTCGCCGGGCCAGCCGCGACAGCGCCCAGCCGACGATGAGGATGATGAGCCAGACCGGGCCGACGCCGACCGCGATCTGGTAGGCGGGATTGCCCGACACCACCATCAGGATGACGATAACGGCCATGAATGCCAGCACGAGCCAGTTGGTGATGGGTGCTCCCGGCATCTTGAACCGTAGGGCGCCGATCGCGGCGTCGTCCAGTCTCCGTCGGAAGAACAGCTGGGTGATGACCACCATCCCCCAGTTGATGAAGGCGGCGATCAGTGCGATCGACATCACATATCCGAAGGCTTGGGCGGGCAGCACGGCGGTGAGCAGGACGGCCGCGGCGGTGACGATGCTGGAGACGACGACGCCGACCCAGGGTGAGCCGTTGCGGCTCACCCTCGCCAGGACCCGGGGTGCATTGCCGCGCTGGGCCAGCGAGAAGAGCATCCGGCCGTTGGAGTACAGCCCGGAGTTGTAGGCCGAGACGGCCGCGGTGAGGACGACGGCGTTGAGGATCGCGGCCGCCCCGGGGATGCCGATCTGGTCGAAGATCTGGACGAAGGGGCTGGCCTTCCCGTCGATCCTGTCCCACGGGGTGAGGGCGACGATGACGAAGATCGCCCCGATGTAGAAGATGAGGATCCGGTAGACCACCTGGTTGATGGCTCTGGGGATGGACCGCTGGGGGTCCTGGGCCTCGCCGGCGGTGATCCCGATGAGCTCTACCCCGCCGAAGGAGAACATCACCACGACCAGGCCGGTCATGATCCCGTGCAGGCCGTGGGGTGCGAATCCGCCATGGGTCCACAGGTTGGAGATCCCGGTGGCCGGGGTTCCGCCGGCCCCGGCCACCATGATCCACAGTCCGAAGCAGATCATCGCGATGATCGCGACCACCTTGATGATCGCGAACCAGAACTCGAACTCCCCGTAGGCCTTGACGTGGAGCAGGTTGATGGCGGTGATGATGACCAGCATCACGGCCGCCGAGACCCAGGTCGGCACCGACGGCAGCCAGTAGTTGATGTAGATGCCCACCACCGACAGCTCGGCCATCGAGACGGCGATGTAGTTGAACCAGTAGTTCCAGCCGGAGACGAAGCCGGCCAGGTCGCCCCAGTAGTCGTGGGCGTAGGTGGAGAAGGCTCCGGAGGTCGGGTGGTCGACGCTCATCTCGCCCAGCGCCCGCATCACCAGGTAGATGACGATGCCACCGATGAGGTAGCTGACGATCACCGCGGGGCCGGCGGCCCCGATCGAGTCGGAGGCGCCGTAGAACAGTCCGGTGCCGATCGCCCCGCCCAGCGCGATGAGTTGGATGTGACGGTTGCGCAGGTCGCGGCGCAGAGCGATTCCGCCAGTCCGATCGGTGCTGCCATTGCTGCCGACTCCGTCGGCGGACCCGCCGGGTCCCGAACCGGTGCCGGCGGGGGTGGTGCGGTTCGGCGACTGGAGAGGGCTCACTCCGAGCATCCTAGAGTTCGGGTCTGACGGCGGTGGCGGCGGCCGGGGCGTGGACGCCGCCACCGAGACCTCGGGGGTGGGGTAGGGCGGCGGAGGGACCGGGGGAGGGCCACCGCTATGGCCCTGCCCTCCCGGTCCGGCCCCACCTCGCAGCCTGGTCCCTCCCGGTCCGCCTACTCCAGGTCCCGCACGGTGGGCGGTCGAGTCCCCGACTACTCCCCGGCCAGGGCCACCGACGGGCTCACCCGGGCGGCGTGCCGGCCGGGAATCACCGAGGCCAGCCAGCCGGCCGCCATCGCGATCGCCGCGACCGCCGCCAGCTGCAGCCAGGGCAGGGAGACGATGACATCGGCCCCCTGGCTGCCGAGCATGGCGTAGGTTCCGGCGATCCCGTAGCCGGTGCCCAGCACTAGCCCGACCACCACGGCCGCCACCGACTCCAGCACCGCCTCGTGGCCGAACATCGCCCGCACCTGTCGGCGGGTCAGCCCCAGCGCCCTCAGCAGGCCGATCTCACGGGTCCGCTCCAGCACCGACAGGCCCAGGGTGTTGCCCACCCCGACCAGCGCGATGACCACCGAGATCGCCAGCAGACCGATGACCAGGGCCAGCATGATCGTCACCACCCGCTGGATCTCATCCCTGCTCGAGGCGGCGCTGATGATCGACGCCCCCGGGATCGGGCTGATCGCCCGGGTGATCGACGCGGTGGCGTCGGAGGGGCTGGTCCCGGCCGCGTAGCGCACCAGGATCTGGCTACCGGCGGCGTCGGGAAGAATCCTCTCCATGGTGGCGGCGCTCAGGGCGATGCTGGGCGCCCGCTGGTCCGTGGGCTGGGCCACCGCGACCAGTTCCAGGGAGCGCTGTCCGTTGCGGATCGTCACCTTCTGACCGGTGGTCACGCTGGGCGCCCGGACCACCACGTGCCGGTCGTCCAGCCCGGCCAGCGCCTCGGTGTCGCGCAGTGCCGCCAGGGCTCCGGCGGAGTATCCGGCGACGTCCACCCGCTGGGTTCTGCCGCCGGCGGTGAGGGTGGCCTGGCCGGAGCTCACCTCTCCGGCTGCGGCCACCCCGTCTGCGCCGCGCACCGCATCCAGCAGCCGGTCGGGGAGCCGTCCGGAGTCGCTGGTCACGATGGCGTCGGTGGGGAAGTGCTCGTCCAGGGCCTTGTCGACGCTGGTCTGCGCGGTGGCGGCGCCGACCGCCGTCATGACGATGAGGGTGACGCCGACCAGCAGGGCGGAGACGGTGGAGGCCGCCCGGCCCGGGTTGCGCTGGGTGTTCTCGGTGGCCAGTTCGGCCGGGACGCCGCCCAGCCGGGCCGCGAGGCGTCCAAGAGACAGGGCCAGCCGGGGGATGACGACGATCGCCAGGATGAGCACCCCAGCAAAGCTCGCCAGTCCGCCGGCGATGCCGGCGACCAGGGCCAGGCCAGTGACCTTCGTCCCGATCGCCCCGTAGACCAGCAGGCCGGCTCCAGCGACGAACAGCACGGCGCCGATCGCCAGTCGGACCCGTCCGACCCGCCGGGTGGGTTCGGGCGGCACCGGGGACAGGGCGGCGACCGGGGGAACCCGGGTGGCTCTGCGGGCCGGTGGCAGGGCGGCCAGCACGGTGACCAGGATGCCGACCGCCGCGGGGGCCAGCAGGGACACCGGGTCCAGGGCGATCACCGACTGCAGCGGCAGGTTCATCCGGGACCGGCCCAGGGACACCAGCAGCTGGGAGAGTCCGGTGCCCACCGCCAGACCCAGGATCGAGCCGATCACACCGGTGGCCAGGGCCTCGATGAGCACGGAGTTGCGGACCTGCCGGCGGGTGGCGCCGACGCAGCGGGCCAGTGCCAGGGAGCGGGTCCGCTGGGCGACCAGGATGGCGAAGGTGTTGACGATGACGATCGCGGCGACCGCCACGGCGATCGCGGCGAAGGCCCCCATGAAGCCGGTGAGCGCCCCGGAGCCGGCCAGCGACTGGCGGGTCAGCTCGGCCCGCTCGGCGTCGGCTGTGCGCACCGTGATGCCGGCGGAGTCCATCCCGGGAACCTTCTTGACAGCCTGGGCGACGGCCTGCTGGCCGCCGGTCCCGGTGACGTAGACGGTGTCGTAGCCGGGGGTGCCGCGGGCCGCCATCAGGGTCCGGGAGTCGGTGTAGACCTGCTGGCTGTCGGTGTTCATCGAGACCCTCGGGGCGGGGGCGATGACGCCGACCACCCGCACCTGCTGCGGCTTCGCGGCGTTGTCGACGCCGAGAAGGGTCAGTGTCGATCCCTGCCTCACCCCGGCGTCGATCATCAGGGGGTTGACGAGGGCCTCCCCGGCGCTGCGGGGGAGCCGCCCCGAGACCAGGGTGCGCTGACCCGAAGAGGGGGTGAGGTGCCCCTCGACCATCGACATGCCGCCGGAGTGGGTGGCCCTCAGCGTCGTGGAGATCGTCGGGTCGACGCCGGTCACCCCGGAGGCTCGGGAGATCGCCTGGGTGGCGGCGACCGGGAGGGTGGTGGAGGGGTCGGCGACCACGACGGCGTCCGCCCCCTCGACCGATGCGGCGGTCTGGGAGGTGATGGAGGCCTTCATGGTGGCCGACATGATGAGGGTGGCGGCCAGGAAGGCGACCCCGAGCAGGACCGCCAGGATGGTGGGGATCAGTCTGCGGCGCTCCGGAGTCATCGCGCGACCCCCACGTTCCGGGCGGCAGCGTCCTGTGCCGATGCGTCCGGTGCGTCCAGGCCTGCAGCATCCCGGCAGGCCGGACAGCCGGCGTCTCTCCAACCGTGTGTCGCTCCGCTGCCTGCGGCTCCGCTGCCGTCCGGTCTCGTGGAGCCGTCCTCGGCCAGCACCCCGGCCCGCAGTGACACCCAGTGGTCCTCACTGGTTCGCCCGTCGCGCAGGGTGACGACGCGGTCGGCGTACTCGGCGGCGTGGTGGTCGTGGGTGACCATCACGACCGTCTGTCCCAGGTCCTCGACGCAGTTGCGCAGGAAGGTGAGCAGGGAGTCGCTGGCCGCGGAGTCCAGAGCCCCGGTGGGCTCGTCGGCGACGATGACGTCGGGACGGGTGATGAGCGCCCGGGCCACCGCGACGCGCTGCTGCTGACCGCCGGACAACTCGGAGGGCCGGTGGGACAGCCTCTCGGTGATCCCCAGCATCCCGGTGACCCGGTCGAACCACTCCTGGTCGACTCGACGCCGCGACAGCTTCAGCGGCAGCAGGATGTTCCTCTCGGCGGTGAGGGTGGGCATCAGGTTGAAGGACTGGAAGACGAAGCCGATCCGGTCGCGGCGCAGCCGGGTGAGGTCGTCGTCGGACAGCGAGGTGATGTCGGTGTCGCCGATCCACACCGTGCCGCTGGTGGGGGAGTCCAGTCCGGTGAGGCAGTGCAGCAGGGTCGACTTGCCCGATCCGGAGGCCCCCATGATGGCGGTGAGATGGCCGGCCGCCAGATCCAGACTCACCCCGTCCAGGGCGTGCACGGTGGCGGGACCGGAGCCGTAGGTCTTGGTGAGGTCGACGGCGCGGACCGCGGACCGCACGGTAGGTCGGGATCCGGACCGGGGCGGTGCGCCGTCGGGGCGAAGGGCGCGGGCGGGGGTGGCTGAGTGGGACATCGTGCGGTCTCCTGGGTCTGGGTCAACGAACACCACAGACGCTAGAAATCGGCCGCATCGTCGCGAATCATCCGCCGGAATGGTTCCGCAGGTCCTTCCGCAGGAGGATGCCGGCCACCACCCAGCAGGTGACCGAGCCGATAACCGCCCCGGAGGTGTTGGCGATGACGTCGCGGATGTCGGCCACCCGGTGGGGCAGGAAGAGTCCCTGGACCGACTCGATGATCACCGTCGCGACGAATCCGACCAGGACATTGCGCCACACCGACCGGCGCCACCACCACGCCACCGCGCCGACCGGCAGGAACATCACGATGTTGGCGCTGAACTCCAGGGCCGGCGTGCTGAAGAAGGAGGAGCCCTCGCCGGGATCGGGGTCGAAGACGATGACGCCGATCACCAGGGTGAGGACGATGGTGCAGGTCAGCCGTGCCGCCCGGCTGGCGAACAGCGCCGCAAGAAATCGACCGAGGGCCGTGCCCTGTCGATCGGGCCCGTTCACCGGCCCGGGCTCCGCTTCGGCGTCGCGTCCCCGCCGACCCGGACCACTCATCGAACCGTTCACTGAACCGCTCACCGACCGGGCCTCACGAGGCCGGCGTCATAGGCGGTGATGACCATCTGGACTCGGTCCCGCAGGCCCAGCTTGGCGAGGATGTGGCCGATGTGGGTCTTGACGGTGGTCTCGGCCAGGAAGAGTTTGGCGGCGATCTCGGCATTGGTCAGGCCCGCCCCGACACAGGTGAGCACCTCGCGCTCCCGGTCCGAGAGAGCTTCGATGAGGTCGGGGTCGGTCGGCGAGGGACCGCCGCCGTCGGTGGGCAGGAACCGTTCCAGCAGACGTCGGGTGGCCGAGGGTGCCACGACGGCGTCCCCCGAGGCGACCGACCGGATCCCGGCCAGCAACTCGGCGGGACCGGCGTCCTTCAGCAGGAATCCCGACGCCCCGGCCCGCAGCGCCGAGTGTACGTACTCGTCCAGATCGAAGGTGGTGAGGACCAGAACCCGGGCCTCGGAGCTGCCGGCGATGATCTGGCGGGTGGCCTCCAGACCGTCCATCCGCGGCATCCGGATGTCCATCAGCACGACGTCGGGCTCCAGCTCGGTGGCCATCGCCACGGCCTGGACGCCGTCGGCCGCCTCCCCGACGACCTCCATGTCCGGCTGGGCGTCGAGGACCATCCGGAATCCCACCCGCACCATCTCCTGATCGTCGGCGAGCAGCAGTCGGATGAGCTGGTCCGGGTTCACGGGGTCTCTCCTGGGGTCCGGTGGGTGGGTGTGGACTCGACCGGGATGACGGCGTCCACCTGATATCCGCCGTCCAGCCGGTCCCTGGCCTCCAGCGTGCCACCCCACGCGCTGACCCGCTCGCGCATCCCCACCAGGCCGTGCCCGGCGCCGTCGTCGGTGGCGGCCAGGGAGCCGCGGCCGTCGTCGGTGACCCGGACCTCCACCCGGTCGGGCCGGTGGATGATCTGCACCAGGGCGCTGGCCCCGGGGCCGGCGTGCTTGAGGACATTGGTGAGGGACTCCTGGACCACCCGGTAGCAGGCCAGGTCGGCGCCGGCGGACAGGGCCGGATGGCCGTCGGGGTCCCCGGTCACCTGCAGGGTCACCGGCAGCGCGCCGCGGGTCTCCTCGATCAGCGCGGGCAGGTCCGCCAGCCCCTGGGAGGGGGTCAGATCGGCGGGGCGACCGGAGTCGTCGCGCAGCACCCCGACCAGCCGGCGGGTCTCGGTCAGGGCCGTGCGGGCGGTCTCGGCGATGGTGTCCAGGGCGGTGGCCGAGGATCGCAGGCGCGACTCCGCGTCGCCGGCGTCGTCGTGGTGGGCCAGGTAGGACCCGCCGTCGGCCTGGACGACGATCACCGACAGGGAGTGGGCGACGATGTCGTGCATCTCCCGGGCGATCCGGGTGCGCTCCTCCTGGGTGGCGAGTTTGACCCGCTGGTCACGCTCCCGCTCCAGGTCCTCGGCGCGGCGCCGCAGCTGCTCGAGGTTCAACCGGCGCTCCCGGGCGAACCGTCCGGCGTACCAGGCCATCAGCACCGTGACGGCGCAGCCGATGGTGAGCGCGGTGATGTTGAGGATGAGCTCCTGGCGGCCGTAGGAGCGGAACACATCGTCATTCAACGACCATCTCAAACCGGCTGCCAGACTGCCGGCCAGGGCCAGCCAGAGCCACCACCGGGCGTGACGGGCGTTGCCGTAGGCGATCACTGCGTAGATCACGATCGGCACGGTGACGTTGCCGGCATTGGGGCCGGTGGCGACGACGAGCTGGACCAGGCAGGCCACGGCCACCCCGGCCGCGGCGACGTCGGGTCGGGCCCGCCGCCAGATCAGCGGGACCACGTAGCACAGCCCCCACAGGGCACGTGCCCAGCCGTAGTGGCCACTGATGGTCCCGGCGAGGGCGAACGGGGTGAGCAGCAGGGCCAGCACGGCGTCACCGACCATCGGGTGGCGCCCGAGCCAGTTGTGGATTCCGCGAATGCTCAGGCGGCGACGAGTGCTCACCGTTCGAGCCTAGGCAGCCAGGGCGCCCGCGGCATCCTCCTGGGGGAGGATCCGCGCTCTCCCGAGGGAGGGTCCGACCCCTCCCGTGGCGAGGATCCGCCTTCCCCGGCAGCGGAGGACCCATGGCACCGGGGCGCTGAGACGTCGAGATGTCGAGGCGCTGGGGTACCCCGGGACCCCGCAGGTCAGCGGGTAGCGAATCCGGGGGTCCAGGGGCTGGTCAGCGACGTTTCGGCGTGGAACGCTCGGCCTCGTGAGTCATCCGATCCAAGAGTCCGATCTCGCCCAGGAGCTGGCCGGGGTGTTCCGCCAGTACCCGGCGGGTGCGGCCGTGCTCACCGCCCGCGGTGCGGCCGGTCCGGTCGGCATGACGGTGTCCTCGCTGGCCTCGGTCTCGGTGCGCCCGGCGATGGTCTCGCTGTCGATGGGCCATGGTTCGATCACCCTGGCGGCCCTGGAGGAGGGCTCCCGCGTCGTCCTCCATCCGTTGGAGGCCGGCCAGGAGCAGCTGGGCAATGAGTTCGCCCACCACGGCATCTCCGAGTTGAGGACCCGCTGGATGGTCTCCTCCGAGCAGGTGCCCTGTCTGGACGTCCCCACTGCCCGGCTGCACTGCGAGGTCGTCAGGATGGTCGACGTCGGGTCGGCGACCGTGGTCGTCCTGGAGGTCGACCGGATCGAGCCGGGACGCCGTGGCCACGACGCCCTGGTGTGGCTGGGCCGGCGCTGGCGCACGATCCCTCGCTGACGAGCCCTGGACAGTCCTGCGGGGCTACTGGTGGACCCGTGAGAGGTCCGATCGAGGGGTACTCGCACCGGGGGGAACGGTGTCCGGACGGTTTCTGGTGATCCTCGTCTGATCCCTCGAGGATCCGGGTACGGTGGAAACGACCCTCGACGACGAGGCAGTCGCTCCTCGCCGAGGCGAATCGTGTCGAAGGAGATCATCATGACTGTCACCATCAACACCGAACAGCTCGACCGGATGCACTCCGGTCAGGGATTCATCGCCGCCCTGGACCAGTCCGGCGGCTCCACCCCCAAGGCACTGAGGGCCTACGGGATCGGCGAGGACGCCTACGGCGACGACAAGCAGAAGATGTTCGACCTGGTCCACCAGATGAGGACGCGGGTGGTGACCAGCCCGTCCTTCACCAGCGCGCACATCCTGGCCGCGATCCTGTTCGAGATGACCATGGACCGCGAGATCGAGGGGATCCCCACCGCCGACTTCCTGTGGCAGCGCAAGGGGATCGTCCCGATCCTCAAGATTGACAAGGGGCTGACCGACGAGGCCGATCACGTCCGCGTCATGAAGCCCATCCCCGGGCTGGAGGAGACCCTGGCTCGGGCCCGCGAGGAGAAGCACATCTTCGGGACCAAGGAGCGCTCGGTCATCCTGGACGCCGACGAGACCGGTATCCCGCGGATCGTCGACCAGCAGTTCGACCTCGGTGAGAAGGTGCGGGCCGCCGGCCTGGTGCCGATCCTGGAGCCGGAGGTCGACATCCACGCCCCGGCCAAGGAGAAGGCCGAGGACCTGCTGCACGAGCAGCTCCGCAGCCACATCGACGCCCTTCCCGACGACGCCCGGATCATGCTGAAGCTCACCATCCCGAGCCGGACCGACCTGTACGCCGACCTCATCGCCGAGCCCAAGGTGGTGCGCGTCGTCGCGCTGTCGGGCGGCTACTCGCGCACCGAGGCCAATGAGCTGCTGGCCCGCAACCACGGCCTCATCGCGAGTTTCTCCCGGGCTCTGGCCGAGGGCCTGAGTGTCGACCAGTCCCAGCAGGACTTCGACGCCACTCTGGCCTCCTCGATCGCCTCGATCTACCAGGCCTCCATCAGCTGAGCGGTCTCCATCAGTCCCGCCTTCATCAGCTGAGCGGTCTCCATCAGTCGAGTCGTGTCAACCGGTCGAGCGGCTTCCTATAGGTTGTTGGCCGTGACTGTGTCAATACCGCCAATGGTCGCCTTCGATCTGGACGACACCCTCGCGCCCTCCAAGACGCGGCTTCCCGAACCGATGGCCGAGACTCTGGCACGGCTGCTGGAGGCCACCCAGGTGTGCGTGATCTCCGGCGGCCAGTTCGGCCAGTTCCGCAGTCAGGTCGTCGAACCCCTCGATGAGGTGGGGTCGGCCCGGATGGACCGGCTCCACCTCATGCCGGCCTGCGGCACCCAGTACTACCGGCTGGTCGACGGCCGGTGGGACAGGATCTACCTGGAGGCTCTCACCGACGACGAGAAGTCGCGGGCCACCGAGGCTCTCGAGGGATGCGCCCGCAGGCTCGGCCTGTGGGAGGAGCACACCTGGGGTCCGACGATGGAGGACCGGGAGTCCCAGATCACCTTCTCGGCCCTCGGCCAGGAGGCGCCGGTTCCGGCCAAGCGCGCCTGGGACCCGACCGGTGAGAAAAAGCTGCGGCTGCGCGCCGCGGTGGCCGAACTGCTGCCCGATCTCGAGGTGCGCGCCGGCGGATCCACCTCCGTCGACATCACCCGGGTCGGACGCGACAAGTCCTTCGGAATCGGCGAACTGCTGACGAAGACCGGCCTGAACCGCGAGGACCTGCTGTTCTTCGGCGACCGGCTCGACGTCAACGGCAACGACTACCCCGTCAAGGCGATGGGGGTGCCCTGTGTCTCGGTCACCGGGTGGCAGGACACCGTCGAGAAGCTCGAGGCCCTGCTCGCCGAGGCCGCCGGGGCCGGCCTCCACCAGTCCGCCTGAGGCCCTCAGCCCGGCCTCACCAGCGGGAACACCAAGAATGAACCCGGCGACAACCCTCTCGTAACCTTCGACTCCCCCTCAGGACAACTGGCCTGCCTACCTTTCTGGAGGCAGGTCCGTTGGACCAGGAGGAGTGAGCGTGACGAGTGCAGCACCAACGATCGCACGGCCGAGAGGCCACATCGGTCGGCGACGAATCCATGAGGCGCTGCTCTTCGTGGCCTTCGTCCTGCCCAATGCCGCACTCATCGCCGTGTTCACCTACCGGCCACTGGTGCTCAACATCTGGTACTCGATGCTGGACTGGACTCTCGGCTCCCCGACGGCGAAGTTCATCGGCCTGGGCAACTACCGCGAGTTCTTCAGCCGCGACGCCGGCCAGGTCCTCACCACGACACTGGTCTTCACCGTCGTCACGGTCGGCGGGTCGATGCTCATCGGCCTGGGCCTGGCCGTCGTCCTCAACCGCAGGCTGGTCGGACGCAATGTCGCCCGGGCCACCGTCTTCGCCCCCTACGTCCTGTCGGGGGTCGGCGTCGGACTGGTCTGGACATTCATCTTCGACCCGGTCGGCGGGGTGCTGGCCGCGGTGCTGCGGAAGTTCGGACAGTCCTCCCCGCAGTGGTTCCTGCAACCGCCGCTGTCCCTGACGATGATCATCATCGTCTACATCTGGAAGAACCTCGGCTACTGCGCGGTGATCTACCTGGCTGCTCTCCAGGCCATCCCGCGCGACCTGCTGGAGGCCGCCGCCCTGGACGGCGCCACCCGCGGCCGCAGCTTCCGGGCGATCATCTGGCCGCTCATCTCGCCGACCACCTTCTTCCTGCTGATGACGACGATCCTGTCCTCACTGCAGTCCTTCGACCTGATCCGCATCATGACGCCGATGGGCCAGGGCACCACCACGCTGATGTACGCCTCCTACCTGCAGGCCTTCGGCGGTTACAACCGGGCCGGCTACTCGGCGGCGATCTCAACCCTTCTGGTCGTCATCCTCCTCATCCTCACCGTCTTCCAGATGAGGTTCCTCGAGCGGAAGGTCTACTACGCATGAGCCTCGCACTGACCCGGACACCGTCCCGGGACGCCGAGGGCACCAGGCGGGCCCACAGCAGGCACCACTCCTCGGTCGACGAGTCGATCGTCGGCCCGGACTCCTGGTCGCGGCGCATTCTCGGCGGCTACCTGCCCCTGGTGATCGCCTGCCTGGTGATCGTCCTGCCGCTGCTGTGGATGGCGCTGAGCTCCCTCAAGACCTCCGGCGAGGTCGTCACCCAGGATCTCGTGCTGTGGCCCCACCACCCGAGCCTGACGGCCTATCTCAACGCCTCGGCGAAGGTCGACTTCCCCCAGCTGTTCCTCAACTCGGTGCTGGTCACCGCGGTCGGCGCGGTGGTCAAGCTCGTCCTGGCGATCACCAGCGCCTACGCCTTCAGCTTCCTGAGGGTCCCGGGACGCCGGTTCATCTTCATCGCGATCCTGGTCGCCCTGATGGTGCCCTCCCAGGTGAGCCTGGTCCCCAACTACATCACCATCGCCGGGCTCGGCGGGGTCAACACCTACTGGGGAATCATCCTGCCCGGTCTGGGCACCGCCTTCGGCACCTTCCTGCTGCGCCAGAACTTCATGTCCCTGCCGATCGACGTCCTGGAGGCCGCCGAGATGGACGGCGCCGGGCACCTGGGCCGGCTGTTCCGGATGGTCGTGCCGATGTCGACGCCGGCGATCGCCACGGTCGGTCTGGTGACCATCGTCGACGAGTGGAACAACTACATCTGGCCGCTGGTCATCACCACCGACGACTCGCGGATGACCCTGCCGGTCGGCCTCACCCTGCTCAAGAACATCGAGGGTGATCCCAGCGCCTACCCGGTGCTGATGGCCGGGGCGGTGGTCGTCATCCTGCCGGTCCTCATCGTCTTCCTCTTCCTCCAGCGATACATCGTCGCTGGTCTCACCCAGGGTGCGGTCAAGTGAGCGCGCCCCACTTCCACAAGGAGATCCCTGTCATGCTTCATGATGTGTCCAGCGCCGCCATCTCGCGACGCAGCCTGCTCGGCCTGGCCGGGCTCGGCGCGGGTGCCGCGCTGCTGTCGGCCTGCTCGGGGCCCTCGACGACCTCGGCGGCCGGTTCGGCCTCGGCCGGGGCGACCGGCGGACCCAGCTTCGACGGCGTCACCCCTGCCAAGACCATCTCCTTCTGGTCGAACCACCCCGGCAGCTCCCAGGCCATCACCCAGTCGATCATCAAGAAGTTCAAGGCCCAGTCGGGCATCACGGTGAACCTCGTCACCGCGGGCAGCACCTATAAGGACGTCGCCCAGAAGTTCCAGAGCGCCCAGGCCGGCGGCCAGCTGCCCGACCTGGTGGTGCTGTCGGACGTCTGGTGGTTCCGCTACTACATGCAGGACTCGATCATCCCGCTGGGCAATGTCATCAAGGCCGCAGGCCTCGAGCTGTCGGACTACCGCGACGGCCTGGTCGCCGACTACCAGTACAAGGGCGAGCAGTGGGCGGTGCCGTGGGCCCGCTCGACCCCGCTGTTCTACTACAACAAGAACCACTTCAAGGCCGCCGGACTGCCCGACCGGGCACCGACCAGCTGGGAGGAGTTCGCCACCTGGGCGCCCAAGCTGATGGCGGTCAAGGCCACCACGAAGGCCAAGTACGCCTACGAGATCCCGGCCCTGGCCGGATACGCCGGCTGGACCCTCCAGAACACCCTGTGGGGGTACGGCGGCGGCTGGTCCAGGCGCAACAGCTTCGACATCACCTGCGACTCCCCGGCCACCGTCAAGGCCCTGAACTACTTCGCAGACGCCGTCAACACCTCCAGGTGGGCCGGGGTGGCCAGCACCGCCGCCATCGACGACCTGGCCGCCGGCGCCTGCTCGGCGACCATCGAGTCCACCGGATCGCTGGTCGGCGTCCAGAAGTCCATCGGGTCCCGCTTCCAGGTCGGCGTCGGCTTCCTGCCCGGCGGCCCGGTCTCCACCAAGCCGGTCTGCCCGACCGGCGGCGCCGGGGTCGGCATCCCCAAGGGGATCGACAAGGCCAACCAGCTGGCGGCCGCGAAGTTCATCGCCTTCCTCACCAACCCCGAGAACACCGTGGACTTCTCCTCGGCCACCGGGTACATGCCGGTCCGCAAGTCGGCCGACACCTCCTCGCTGCTCGAGAAGAACGCCCTCATCGGCACCGCGATCAAGCAGCTGGACGTCACCCGCGCCCAGGACTGGGCACGGGTCTTCATGCCCGGCGCCGACCAGGAGATCGCGAAGGCGGTGGCCGGCATCCTCACCCAGAAAGCCGACACCACCGCCACCATGAAGAGCCTGCGGTCCACCCTGGAGGGGATCTACACCAGCCAGGTGAAGCCCCACCTCAACTGACTGCGAGGGGTCCCCGACCCCCGGAATACTCCACGCCTCGGCAGGGTTGAGTCTGTGTCGCTCAAGTATGGCTTGACGTTCAGAATGAACGGGGCATACTTGAGTCAGTAGAACTCAACCCTGCGAGGCACATACATGGATACCAATCTCACCACGATGAGTCGTGACGCGGTCTCGGCCGCCTCGCGGCACGCGTTGGCCCACGGGAATCCCTCCGTGGAGCCCTCTCACCTGCTGCACGCCCTGTTCACCATCCCCGACAACACCGTCGGGCCGCTGGTCAAGGGTCTGAACATCGAACCCGAGGCGATCGACCGGATCGCCACCGAGGCGATGCGCAAACTGCCGTCCTCCTCGGGGGCCTCGGTCTCCCAGCCGCAGCTGTCCGGCGCGCTGGCCCGGGTCATCGCCGACGCCCAGAACCGCGCCCAGGAGATGGGCGACTCCTTCGTCGCCACCGAGCACCTGCTCATCTCGCTGACCACCGTCCCCAGCGACGTCCAGCCGGGACTGACCGAGCTCGGTCTGCGCCCCGACACGCTGACCCGCGCCTTCAATGAGGGCCGCGGCGACCGCCGGGTCACCTCCGAGGAGTCCGAGGGAGGGGAGTCGGCGCTGGCCAAGTACTCCGTGGATCTCACCGAGCGCGCCCGCGCCGGCAAGCTCGACCCCGTCATCGGCCGTGACGCCGAGATCCGACGCGTGGTCCAGGTGCTGGCCCGACGCACCAAGAACAACCCGGTGCTGATCGGCGAGCCCGGCGTCGGCAAGACCGCGGTCGTCGAGGGACTGGCCCAGCGAGTGATCGCCGGAGACGTCCCTGACTCCCTGAAGGGTCGCCGGGTGGTCTCCCTGGATCTCACCTCGATGGTCGCCGGGGCCAAGTACCGCGGCGAGTTCGAGGAGCGGCTCAAGAGCGTCCTCAACGAGATCAAGGAGGCCGAGGGTCAGATCATCACCTTCATCGACGAGCTGCACACCGTGATCGGTGCCGGCGCGACCGGTGAGGGGTCGATGGATGCGGGCAATATGCTCAAGCCGATGCTGGCCCGCGGCGAGTTGAGGATGATCGGTGCGACCACTCTCGACGAGTACCGCGAGCACATCGAGAAGGATCCGGCCTTCGAGCGCCGGTTCCAGCAGGTCTTCGTCGGCGAGCCCTCGGTGGAGGACACCATCGCCATTTTGCGTGGCCTGCGCGAGCGTTACGAGGCGCACCACAAGGTGCGCATCACCGATGGCGCCCTGGTGGCCGCGGCCACCCTGTCGAACCGGTACATCACCGCCCGTCAGCTGCCTGACAAGGCCATCGACCTGATCGACGAGGCCGCCTCTCGACTGCGGATGGAGATCGACTCCTCCCCAGAGGAGATCGACACGCTGCGCCGTGAGGTCGACCGGATGAAGATGGAGATCTTCGCCGTCGAGAAGGAGGAGGATCCCGCCTCCAAGCAGAGGCTGTCGCGTCTGCAGGCCGAGATGGCCGACAAGGAGGAGCAGCTGCGCGCCCTGGAGAGCCGGTGGGAGGCCGAGAAGTCGGGGCTGAACAAGGTCGGCGAGTTGAAGAAGCAGATCGACGAGCTGCGGACCACCGCCGACAAGTTCCAGCGCGAGGGCGACTTCGGCCGCGCCTCCGAGATCCTCTACGGGGAGATCCCTGCCCTGGAGGGCCAGATGGAGGAGGCCAACAAGGCCGAGGAGGAGACGCCGCGAATGGTCTCCGAGGAGGTCTCCTCGACCGATATCGCCGAGGTCGTCTCGGCCTGGACCGGGATTCCGGTGGGCCGGATGATGCAGGGCGAGCAGGAGAAGCTCCTCCAGATGGAGGGTCGTCTCCATGAGCGTCTGATCGGTCAGGAGAAGGCCGTCAAGACCGTCTCGGACGCCGTGCGGCGCTCCCGTGCCGGCATCTCGGACCCGAACCGTCCGACCGGGTCGTTCCTGTTCCTGGGGCCGACCGGCGTCGGCAAGACGGAGCTGGCCAAGTCGCTGGCCGAGTTCCTGTTCGACGACGAGACGTCGATGGTGCGTATCGACATGAGCGAGTACATGGAGAAGCACTCAGTCTCCCGTCTGGTCGGTGCGCCTCCGGGCTACGTCGGCTACGAGGAGGGTGGCCAGCTCACCGAGGCCGTGCGGCGTCGTCCGTACTCGGTGATTCTGCTCGACGAGGTGGAGAAGGCTCATCGTGACGTCTTCAACATCCTGCTGCAGGTGCTGGACGACGGGCGTCTGACCGATGGTCAGGGGCGCACGGTGGACTTCCGCAACACGATTCTCATCATGACCTCGAACCTGGGTTCGCAGTTCCTCTCGGATCCGAATCTGGACGAGCCCGCCAAGCGGGAGGCCGTGATGAACGCGGTGCGGGCGCAGTTCCGCCCTGAGTTCCTCAACAGGTTGGATGACATCGTGATGTTCGACCCGCTGACCACCTCGGACCTGAGCCGCATCGTGGACACCAACCTGCACAAGCTCAATGCCCGGATGGCCGAACGTCGGATCACCATCGAGCTGAGTCAGGCCGCCAAGGACTGGCTGGCGATGACCGGTTACGACCCGGTCTACGGCGCCCGTCCGCTGCGTCGTCTGATCCAGACGACGGTGGAGGACCAGCTGGCCCGCAAGGTGCTCTCCGGGGAGATTGCCGAGGGCAGTACGGTCCGCTTCGACGTGAGCGACTCCGACGACGGTCTGCAGATCGTCGCCCAGGAGCCCGCTGCGGCGGTGTGATCACCGGCTGTATCACCGGATGTGCCCGGTCCCTCGGGGGGGCCGGGCACATCTGCGTCTGCGGGGGCGTGCAGGGCCGGTCGTGCCGGGTCGGTCGCTTGTCGGGGGCAGCGCGGGGACGGGGTCGGGGAGACGCGGCCACCTGTCCTGCCACCTGCCGAGCGGGCTCAGGCCCCGGCCACCGTGCCGAAGAGCCGCCCGACGCCGTAGGTGACGGCCATCGTGAGCAGGCCCATGCCGATATTGCGCAGCACCGCCCGGACCTTGGGGGCCCCGCCCAGGTGGGCGCTCACCAGGCCGGTGATCGCCAGTGCCAGAGCCACTGCCAGCACACAGATCAGGACTGCCTGGGACAGCGGCAGCAGGATCGCGATGAGTGGGATCGCCGCACCGACGCTGAATGACACCAGTGAGGAGACCGCCGCCAGCCAGGGGTTGGTGAGATCGTCGGGGTCGATCCCCAGCTCCGCCTCGGCATGGGCCCCCAGCGGATCGCGGGCGGTGAGGTCCCTGGCCACCAGAGCGGCGACGTCGGGGGTGACGCCGCGGTCGACGTAGATGTCGGTGAGCTCCTTGAGCTCGGTGTCGGGCATCGTGTCGAGTTCCCACTGCTCCTTGGCGAGCAGCGCCCGTTCGGTGTCTCGCTGGGTGCTCACCGAGACGTACTCGCCACCGGCCATCGAGAAGGCGCCGGCCACCAGGGCGGCGATCCCGGCGGTGGCGATAGCGAAGGTCTGGCTGGTGGCGCCGGCCACCCCGATGACCACTCCGGCGGTCGACACGATGCCGTCATTGGCACCGAGCACCCCGGCGCGCAGCCAGTTGAGGCGCTGATCGACAGAGCCCAGATGCTGCTCTCCTGAATGGGGGTGACGCGTGGTTGACCGTCTCAAGGAAGGTTCTCTCTGTCGGCTGGGTGGGGGATCGAGCCACCATGATATCTGCAGCGGCGAGCTCCGGGGCGGCGCCCGGGAGTTCCGCTCAATCGGCGACCAGGTCGCCGTCGAGGTAGCACCATCGTCCGGCCCGCCTGGCGAATCGCGCCACCTCGTGCAGACAGTCCTGCTGGGCCCCGTCGCGGAAGAACGCCCGGTACTCCACGACCCCGGTGGAGTCCCCGGGCTGGCCGTCCTGGGTGCGCACCACCTCCAGGCCGGTCCAGCTGAGCCCATCGTCGTCGATCAGTTCGGGGCGGGTGCGGGGATGCCAGGTGACATAGAGATGGTTCCAGCGTCCCAGCGCATGGGCGGTGTAGCGCGAGCGCATCAGTGCCTCGGCCGAGGACGCCGTGCGGGGGTCGTCCAGGACGGGCCCGCAGCACCTGCGGAGGGGCAGTCCGGAACCACAGGGACAGATCGTGGAAGCCATCACGGTCCTATCGTGCCCGCTTCCCTTCGGTGATGCCTGCCGGGCGGCGTCGTCCCACCGGCGTCTCTCCTCTGCGGGGATCCTCCAGAGGGGAGAGGGCCTCAGTGGTGGAACTGGGAGCGTCGGGCGAACTCGTCGGGCAGCGGCGACTGCAGCGAATCGAGCTTGTGCACCTCGGCTGTGAGGTCGGCCAGCAGGGCTGTCGCCAGATCGTGGCTCATCCCGAACCTGACGACGATCCGCTGGAGCACGACATCCGACATGGCGTCGGCCATCGGGTAGGCGGGCACCAGCCAGCCCCTCATCCGGAGCCGTTCGGCCAGGTCGTACAGACTCCAGTTGTCGGTGTAGCCCTCCTTGAGCACCCATGCGAAGACCGGGATGGTGTCGCCGCGGCTGATGAGCCGGAAGGGGCCGAGCTTCTCAATCGAGCCCGACAGGAAGGTGGCGACGTCGATCGAGTTCTGCTGGACCTCGTGGTAACCCTCGAAGCCCAGCCGCAGGAACTGGTAGTACTGCAGCAGCACCTGGGCACCGGGCCGTGAGAAGTTGAGCGCCAGGGTGGGCATGTCCCCGCCGAGATAGCTGACGTGGAAGATCAGGCTCTCGGGTATCACCTGGGTGTTGCGCCACACGACCCAGCCGAGGCCGGGGTACACCAGTCCGTACTTGTGCCCCGAGGTCGAGATCGAGTTGACGCGGTCCAGGCTGAAGTCCCACGCCAGGTCGGGCTGGCAGAAGGGCGCGACCATGGCACCCGAGGCTCCGTCGATGTGCATCCTGATGTCCAGGCCGGTGTCGGCCTGGATGGCGTCGAGCTTGTCGGCGATGGCGGCCACGTCGTCATAGAGGCCGGTGAAGGTCTGGCCGAGGATGGCGACCACGCCGATGGTGTTCTCATCGACGTAGTCCTCCAGGCCGGTGCCGTCGAGCACGAGGTGGTCGGGGGTCACCGGGACGTAGCGGGGTTCGACGTCCCAGTAGTTGCAGAACTTCTCCCAGACGACCTGGACGGCCGCCGACATCACCAGATTGGGCTTGTCGCTGGGCTCTCCGTGAGCCATGCGCCGCTCCTGCCAGAGCCGCTTGAGTGCCAGCCCGCCCAGCATGCAGGCCTCCGAGGAGCCGATCGTGGAGGTGCCGAGGGTGTCGTCGATGTCGGGCACGTGCCACAGGTCGGCGAGGATCCGCCAGCAGCGCTCCTCGATGGCGGAGGTCGCCGGGTACTCGTCCTTGTCGATCATGTTCTTGTCGGCGGACTCGAGGTACAGCTTCTTGGCGTAGTCGTCCATCCAGGTGGTGACGAAGGTCGCCAGGTTCAGCCGCGAGTTGCCGTCGAGAATCGATTCGTCGTGGACGATCTGGTAGGCGGTCTCGGGCTCGCTCATCGAGTCGGGGAGTGTGAACTTCGGCAGATCGGTCGCCTCGCCGGGTCTGACGAAGACCGGGCTGAGGCTGAGGTTCGGATCGACGTTCGTGGCGTGATGCGGCTGGGAGAGCCGTGCCTTCCGGGGATGTCGAGGGTCCGTCATGGTCACTCCTCGTCAGGGGCTGCGCTGTCCTGGTCACAGTAACTCCCGGTCCGGCATCCCGAGGCCGGTCTGAGGACAAGCCGGACGACTCCCCGGACCTGACCTGCCCATCCCTCCTCAGGCGGCGGCCCTGGGTGGGCGGCGACCGTCGCCTCTCCCAAGCTTCGCGTTGCCATCTCCGGGAGCCTGTCGCCGGTGACGGTCACGCCGTGCGTTGGTCCTCGGCGGCAAATTCGGGGGCGAGCTCCTCCATCTGCTCGATGACCCGGGTGACGGCCTCGGGCTGCTTGTCCGGGGGGTACTTGTACTTGCGCAGGAGTCGTCTCACCGCGGCGCGCAGGGAGGCCTTGACGTCGTCGCGGACCTTCCAGTCGGTGCGGGTGTCGCGGCGCATCACGGCGACCAGTTCGCGGGCCATCTCGGCCAGGACGCCGTCGCCCAGCAGCTGGACCGCCGAGTCGTTCTGGCTCACGGCGTCGTAGAAGGCCAACTCGTCGCGGTTCAGTGGCGGGGAGAAGCGTTTGCCCCGGTCGGCCTCGGCCTGGACCTCCCCGGCGACCGAGATCAACTCGGCGAGCACCTGGGCGGCGGTGAGCTGCTGGTTGGTGTAGCGCAGCATGAGGTCGGAGATCCGCTGGCTGAAGGCCGTCCGCCGGGCGATGTTGCTGGCAGTGGCGGCCCGCGACTCGGTGATGAGCATGTCGCGCAGCGCCTCGATGGCTAGGTGCGGGGTCGTGCTCTGGCTCAGTGCCTCGGCATCGCCAGGCTTCAGCGAGCGCAGATCGGGGCGGTCCAGGCCCACCTCGGAGTAGATATCGGTGACCCCGCCGGCCTCGGTGGCCTCGGCCACCAGCCCGCGCAGCATCCGCTGAACCTCCTCGGGGATGGGTTGCCCGTTGGCCTCGCGCTCCTTGGCGTCCCACTTGGCCATCCAGCCGCGGACCTGCTCGTAGAAGGAGATCTCGTGGCGCAGATCTGCCAGCGTCTCGGCGCCGCAGGACAGCGCCCACATCCGGCTCAGCTGTCCCGACAGCATCCTGAACCGGTCCTTGAGGCTCTCCTGACCCTCGGCCACCCGGTTGCCGGGGGTGTGGGGGGAGCGCAGATAGTCCACCGCCATCTTCACCGCGTAACGCGCGGCGCTCTGTCCGCCACCCTCGAGGACCGGTCGCCAGCCGCAGCCGGAGAGCAACCCCCGCAGCGCCTCGGTCAGTCGGCGGGTGGCAGCAACCGCCTCCGCGATGTCGCGCCCGGTCTCCTCGGCACGGGCACCACCCTGGGTGTACTCCGCCAGGGCCGCTTTGAGGTTGGCGTCCAGCGGGGCGTAGGCCACCAGCAGCCCGTCCTGCTTGCCGCGGAAGGTCCGGTTCACCCGCGCCAGGGCCTGCATCAGCTGGGCCCCCTTGAGGGGCCGGTCGAGGTACATGGTGTGCCACGGTGGGGCGTCGAATCCGGTGAGCATCATGTCCTTGACGATCACCAGTTCGAGCTCGTCGTCGATGTCCTTGAGGCGGTTCTTGATGATCTTGTTCGCCGACTCGGTGCGCACGTGGTTGCTGATCGGCGGGCGGTCGGATGCCGATCCGGAGTACACCACCTTGATGACACCGCGGGTGTCGTCGTCGGAGTGCCATTGCGGCCGCAGCGCCACGATCTGGTCGTAGAGCCTGGCTGCGATCTCCCGCGTGCTGCACACGATGATCCCCTTGCCATGGGGAGTCGCATCTGTCTCCCCGTCGACCGGCTGGAGGGTGGGAGTCACCAGCTTCTGGCGGTTCTCCCAGTGGGAGACGATGTCGGCGGCCAGCGCGTGGAGCCGTGCGGGGGCGCCGTAGATGGCGTTGATGACGGCGACCGCCTGCTCGATGCGCTCGCGTTCGGAGTCGTCGAGGCCGGCGGTCTGCTCGTCGGCGGCGGCGTCGATCTGCTCGGCGGTGAGGTCGCTGGACAGCCGCACCTTGACCAGCCGCGGCTCGTAGTGAACGGGCACGGTGGCACCGTCGGCGACGGCCCGGTCGAGGTCGTAGATGTCGATGTAGTCGCCGAACACCGCGCGGGTGTTGCGGTCGGCCTCGTTGAGCGGGGTGCCGGTGAAGGCGATCAGAGTGGCATTGGGCAGCGCGTCCTTGAGGTAGCGGGCGTAGCCGTCCAGGTCGTCGTAGTGGCTGCGGTGGGCCTCGTCGACGATGACGATGACATTGTGCCGGTCGGTGAGCAGCGGGTGGTCGGCGCCCGACTCGCGCTCCTGGCCGGTGCGGCCGAACTTCTGCAGGGTGGTGAAGATGATCCCGCCGGAGTTCTTGGAGGACAGTTCCTGGCGCAGCTCCCAGCGGGTAGTGATCTGGAGGGGCGCCTCGGGCAGCAGGGTGGACCTGGCGAATCCCTCGTAGAGCTGCCCGTCGAGCTCGTTGCGGTCGGTGATGAGGACGATCGTCGGGTTGTGCAGCACCGGATGGGTCATCACCAGGTTGGTGTAGAACTCCATCTCCAGGGATTTCCCGGATCCCTGGGTGTGCCACACGACGCCGGCCTTCCCGTCGGAGTCGACGGCGGTCAGGGTATGGGCGAGGGCCTTGCGGACTGCGAAGTACTGGTGGGGTTTGGCGATCAGCTTGGTGGGCCTGTCCCCGTGCTCGAAGGTGACGAAGTGCTTGACGACGTCGATGAAATGTCGTTGGTCGAACAATCCGTAGGTGAGCGGCTCGAGTTCCTCGGTGGGCGGTGGGGAGAGCGGGACGCCCTGCTCGTCGACAGTCCACGGGCTGAAGTGGTTGTAGGGGGTGAAGGGTGTGCCGTACTTGGCGCTGATCCCGTCGGAGATGACGGTGGCGACCACGGTGCGAAAAGCGGTGGGGAACTCGTCGAGGTAGGTGGCGAGCTGACTGTGGGCCTTGGAGATGGTGGCCCGGGTGCTGCCGGCATCCTTGAGCTCGACGATCACCAGGGGAAGGCCGTTGACGTAGAGCACGACGTCGAAGCGGCGGTGGTGGCCGGACTGGCGGATGGTCACCTGTTGGATCGCGCGGAAGACATTGCGCTCGGGGTCGTCGGCCAGCAGCTGGATGGTCGGGGTCTGCTCGACGCCGTTGAGGTCGAGGTAGCTCAGCCCCCGGAAGCCGTGGACCAGGAAGGTGTGGAAGCGCTCGTTCTCGGCGATGGCATCCTGGGACGCCGGTGCGCAGATCATCGCGGCCGCCTCGGCCAGGTGGTTGGCCGGGACCTCGGGGTTCAGGCCTCGCAGGACTGTCAGGAAGTCGTCATGGAGGATGAGGTCTGACTCGGACTGGCGCTGCGCGGCGATCTCGGATCCCTTGCCGGGTTGCCAGCCGATCTGCCCGAGCCAGTCGAGCATGTCGGCCTCCCAGTCGCCCTCGTGCAACAGGGCCCCGCCGGTGGGTGTCATCAGAGCACCTCCTCTGCTTGTTTCTCGGCATCCTTGACTCGAATGGTCCCGTCCATGAGGGCGGGGAGAAGGGTGTCACGAAGTGAGGCGAGAGTTTGGGACTCTTGACGTGCGGCCACTGCCCGGACTCCGAGAGAGGTGAGGGCATCTTGGAGATTCTCGGGAACGGATGAAGGCATCGGCATCTCCATCGCCTGTGCTGGCTTGAAGCGCTGATGGCTACCGGTGGTCCCAGATACGCGCTCCTGAAGGAACGAACTCACACGGCGGGTTGAGAGTAGTGCCCAGAGTGTGGAAGAACTGATACGCCTCGGTTCTAGAACGAGGAACTCTGTGGATGCAATTGAATTCTCCTCGGGGTGAGGAACGTTCCAGATTCGAGGGAACCGGGGATTGAGCTTGGAGAGCAAGACCGCCGGGTGGTCGAAGTGGAACTTTCCGCTCTTGATAGTGGCGCTGAGCTCGCGGCACGGAATCGCTCCTTCGTCATATCGTGGAAGGGAGTAGTGGTTCACCAATGTAGGCATCGCATCTGGTTGAACTGAAGATCTCCGGAGGTCTGCTAGCTGCTTCAGCGACGCGTCCGCCTCGAGATTGGTGACCAAGGCCACCATGAGGTCCTCTGTAGTGGTGACGAGCTTGCGGTTGGCGGCGATCTTGTCGTCCAGCGCCCCCAGCACCTCCGCAATGGCCTTCTGCTCGGGGAGTGAGGGGAGGTTGATGCGGATGGAATTGAGGCTAGTTTGTGACAGCTTCGGTTGAGCGGAACCACTCAGATATCCAGAAATGTCAATCGTTGCGAAGTAGTAACCCAAAAAGGTGGTAGAGCATAATCCGGGTTTTCCTCGCACTACGTGAGAATGGTTGTTCACCCAGAACTTACCATCCGCAGGAATTGCGATCGGGGTCGAGCGGGTTTTGAGGTTCTCCCCGTCTTCCGCGATCAGTAGGTATGGTCCATCAAATATGAAATCCTCAACGTGATCCACTATTCCAGAAGCGCCGTAATACGGATAGTGTCCTGGTCGTCGCTTGCTTGAAGAGACGGGTACTCGCATCGAGTCAAAGTTGTCGATGATGTCACCGATTCGCACAGATGTAGTCATCACTGCAGACGCTCCAACTGCGAGGTGACATTGGCTTGAAGTTCTGATGATTCGGTGAACTGCTGTGCTAGCTCGCTCCTGAGCCTCGCGATCTTCTCGTCGAGGGGTTCGGCATCCTCGGGGGCCTCCGCCATCCCGACATACCGCCCCGGCGTCAAGGCATAGCCGGCGGCCTTGATGTCGGCGGTGCTCACGCTCTTGCAGAATCCCGGGACATCCTCGTAGGTCATCTCGGCCGCCTTGACCTCGGCGTCCTCCTCGACGGTGACATCGGCCGTCGACACTGCCAGCTGCTCCATCCCGCGCCAGGCGTGGACGGTGTCGGCGATCCTCTGGATCTCCTCGGCCCTCAGCCCCCGCTGGGCCCGGGTGATCATGTAGCCCATCTCACGGGCGTCGATGAACAGCACCTGGCCGCGCCGATCCACCGATCCACCAGGACCCGCCCCCTTGTCGCGGGCGAAGAACCACAGGCAGGCCGGGATCCCGGTCGAGCGGAACAGCTTGTCGGGAAGCGCCACCATCGCCGCCACCATGTCGTGCTCCACGAACTGCGCCCGGATATCGCCCTCGCCATTCGACGAGGAGGTCATCGACCCATTGGCCATCACCACCCCGGCCGTCCCGCCCGGTGCCAGCTTCGACAGGATGTGCTGCATCCACGCATAGTTGGCGTTCTTGGCCGGCGGCACCCCGTAGACCCAGCGCGGATCGGACTCCCGCCGATTCCAGTCCTTGATGTTGAACGGCGGGTTGGCCATCACGAAGTCCATCTGCACATCGGAGTGGAAATCCAGCGCGAAGGTGTCCCCCCACCGGGGGCCCAGATTGCCTCCCAGACCGTGAATGGCCAGGTTCATCTTCGCCATCCGCCAGGTCGACTCATTGAGCTCCTGGCCGTAGACCGCGAGATTCGTCGGATCGGCGTCGTGGGCCTCCAAGAACTTCTCGGCCTGGACGAACATCCCGCCCGACCCGCAGCACGGGTCGTAGACCCGCCCCGTTTTCGGCTGCAGCACCTCGACGATGATGCGCACCACCGAGGCCGGGGTGTAGAACTCCCCACCGCGATGGCCCTCCGACAGGGCGAAATTGGCCAGGAAGTACTCGTAGACCTCGCCCAGCAGGTCCCTGGCCTTGGCGGCTCCCTGCCCGGAGAACTGCACCGAGTTCAGCAGGTCCATCAGCTCGGCCAGCCGACGCTGATCCACATTGTTGCCGTTGAACAGCCTCGGCAGAGTGCCCGCCAGCGACGGGTTGTCGCGCATCAGCAGATCCATCGCCTCATTGATCCGCTGGCCGATGGTGCTCCCCTCGGTGACCTTCGCATCGGCCACCAGGGCCGCCCAGCGGGCATCGGGATCCACCCAGAAGGCGCCCGAGGCGTACTCGTCGCGATCCTCCAGGGTCTCGGCGACGTCCTCCTCGTCCAGACCCTCGGCCCGGGCCTGCTCGGCGATCTGGTCGCGCTTCTCCTGGAAGGCATCGGAGACGTACTTGAGGAAGATCAGCCCCAGCACGACGTCCTTGTACTGGGCGGCGCTCATCGAGCCGCGCAGCTTGTCGGCCGCCTTCCACAAGGTGTCCTTGAGCTCCTTGCGGGTCGACGGGGTCGTCACGGATCGCTCTGCCATCACTGGCCTTTCTCATCGACAGGGGCTGGCTCGGGGTGCGTGCAGGCCGCGGCTGCGAACCTCACCGCACCCGACGTCACTGATCGGGTGGCCAGACGCCGCAGCTCGCCGATCTGCGCCAACCGAGTGCGGGTCTGATCCTCCCACGCCTGTATCCGGGTCATGACGTCCTCCACCTCACGGCGGCTCCCCGAGACCAGCGGCACCTGCCATGACCGCCACTTGCCGATCCCGGTGCCAGGTCTCAGCTCATTGATGGTGGCCGCGATCGCTCGCGGGGAGCAGGACGCTGTCGGCGAGACCCGCAGGATCCGGGCCGGATAGGCCACCACCGAGCCTCCACCGGCGTCCACCACGGCATGCGGGGTCCCGGTCGAGGTGAAGACGAGGTCGTCGGGCGCGGTGAGGGCCGCCCCCGGGATGGCGGTGGTCAACGCGAGCAGGTCGACGCCGGCAGGCAGGTGAGTGGCCACGGCCTCGGCGGTCCACATCTGGAGCGTCCCGGCCGGGAGTCGGGGGAGCCGGTAACCGGAGATGATGCGGACCAGCCGCTTGCGGGCCAGGTCTCCCAGGGTGGCAGACAGCGCCGACCCGTGACCGCCCCCTCCGGCGTCCGAGGCCTCGGGCCTCAGCCCCGACAGCGGATCGGGCATCGGCTCGGCGAGAAGCGCCAGCAGCTCGGCCATCCGCGCGGCGTCGTCGGCCGCTGAGACGGGCAATGGGTCGGCGGGGGAGACGTCCAGGGCCACCAGGGACTGCGACAACGCGATGACCTTGGCGGCCTCGGCCCGGTGCAGGATCGAGAAGGCGCGCTGCCGTTCGGACCTGGCGACCGCGACCACGTCATCCAGCAGCTGCTGACTGGTCGCCGCATCCAGGCTGCGCCCCGACAGATCCCCGGCCCACAGGTGACGGGAGTCGCCCTCCGCCAGCAGCCACAGGGCCAGGTGCTCCCCGCCGCCTCCTCGCAGCAGCCCTGCCGGCAGGCGTACCGCGGCTCGCACCAGACCGCGGCGCAGGAAGGCGTCGCGTTGACCCACCAGGGCGTCCGGCAGTTCGTCGATGAGGATCGAGGCCGGGCCGAGGACCAGGGCGGTGGTGCCGGGGCCCATCTGGAGGGTGAGGTCGTCGATGAGGCCAAACGCCTCGGCGGTGGCGGGAGCGGCCTGGACAGAATCAGTGTGGGCGGAGTCGGTGTGGTCGGGATCGGACTGGGCCGGATCGGCGCGGGCGGGATCGGTGTGGTCGGGGACTCGTGCCAGGATCACCGACCCGGCGGGTAGATCCCAGTCGTCCTCCATGGCCACCGTGCCGACCTCGCAGCGATGAACCCGGTAACGGCGCAACGTTGCGCGCAGCGGCGTCCGCCGGGCAGTGGCCCGGTCGGAGGGCAGGTCACGGGCCAGCAAGATGGCCGGCGGCGTCAACGACTCGTCCGCGGCCAGCCTCAGTGCGGTGCCGGTCGCGGTGCCGGCGACGTCCACCAACTTGCTGTCCTCGCCCAACAGCGCTGCGGTGAGCTCGGCCAGGAGGTCGACCAGCGGTGCGGTGAGGCCGGAGGGGTCCGGATCGGCGGCCAGGAGCTGCTCGTAGGCCTCCGCGGGGGAGTAGGAGTTGTCGGCCACGGCGTCGGCGGTGCGGGCGAGCCGCTCGACGTCGGCCCCCTCCACCTCGGAGAACAGCCACTCGTCGTCAGGATCGAGGGCCTCCACATCGTCGAGCAGGTCCTCGACGTCGGTCTCGGCCAGGGCGTCGGCACCCAGCACCGCCCTTGCCGCCAGCAGGGTGAGCAGGTCTCCGCGGTCTGCCGGGTCGGTGGCCGAACTCGAGGCAACGGTGAGATCCGACGTCAGCTCCGGATCGGGATTGTTGCCGCGGCCGGTCGCCGACAGGTAGGTGAGGACATCCCCGGCGCTGAACCGGCCGTCGGCCCGCGGGGTGGGGAAGGGGGCGCCCGGGACGGCGCGCTGGCGCCACATGGAGACGACCGGACGCTGAACGTGCGCCAGCCGAGCGATGTCGGCCATCGACAGTGTGGCGGCCATGGCGTCTCCTCTCAGTGGTGATGCTGGCACTCTACGCAAGCAGTTCGACAGGAATTAGCAGGTATCTGATAAGTGGGGTTATCAGCCCTATAAGACGCTGATGTCAGCCGGGAAGGGCACGGTGTTCCTGTCGCTGCCGGTGAGGACCGACGGCCAAACCACCGATCATCCAAAATGCACAGGAAGGACACACCATGTCCCAGCAGAACCCCGGCTTCAGCGGCCCGAACCAGCAGTCAGGTCAGCGCTTCACCGGTCAGCAGCCCGGCCAGCCGATGCCCAACGGCCCCTACCAGCAGTACCAGGGGCCCGCCTTCCAGCCGCCGCGCAAGCCGAAGAAGTCGATCTGGAAGCGCTGGTGGATGATCTGCTTCTACGTCATCGTGGGCGCGATCGTCGCCTCCCACCTGGGTGGAGGCGGGGACGACAACGCCAGCAGCGGTGCCGCCGGTGGATCGGAGTCCGCCAGCGCGGCTGCCGGCGGCGGTGCGGCGAAGGCGGCCGACAAGGCGAACGCGCAGGCCCCCTCGAAGAAGGCCGAGCCCACGAAGGAGGAGCCGAAGAAGGCCGGGATCGGCACCGCTGTGAAGTCCGGCGACCTGACCTTCACGGTGACCGGGTTCAGGTGCGGCGTCACGGTGTCCGACCCCATGGAGCAGCTCACTCCCCAGGGCCAGTTCTGCAAGCTGTCGGTGACGATCGCCAACGGCGGCAAGGGTCAGGCGACTGTCGATGACTCGCAGATCAAGATCTCCGACGCCAAGGGCAGCGAGTACTCCACATCCACCGACACCTGGGCCGTGGACGGCAGCATCTTCCTCAAGAAGATCAACCCCGGGAACAAGATGAGCGGCGTCGCCTACTTCGACGTGCCGAAGGGAACCACTCCCACCACATCCACCTTCAAGAGCTCCCTGTTCAGCGGCACCGCGGAGGTCGCCCTCTCCTGATCCGGTGCACACCGCAGGGGTGCGAGACGGTCGTGTCGGGCGATGACAGATTCTCTGTCATCGCCCGACACGACCGTCGGCGCTGTGGTCGCCCGGGTGGGCTCTGTCCGTCCCTCCTCAGTCCTCGACGAGCTCCCCGTCCGTGTAGAACCACCTCTTGGCCCGCCGCTCGAACCGAGCCTTCTCGTGGAGGACGTCGCGCTGCCCGTCGAGGCGGAAGGATGCGGCGTACTCGACGATCCCGTTCTTGTCGTCGGGCCCGCCCGCCTCTGTGTCCAGCACCTGAAGACCGATCCACTCCAGACCGTCGTCGTCGACCAGCTCGGGGCGAGTCCGCGGATGCCAGGTGACATAGAGGTGGTTCCACCGGCCGAGGACGTGGGCGGTGTAGCGCGACCGCATCAGCGCCTCGGCGGTCGACGCCGTGCTCGGGTCGTCGAGTACGGGCCCGCAGCAGTGCCCCAAAGGCAGGCCGGAACTGCAGGGACAGGGGTCAGAGGATCTCATGGCCTCCATCCTGCCCGGTGGGTGCCAGACCGGGCGCCCTCCACCAAGGACTGCTGCTGTGCCCATGCCGTGCAAGCCAGGCCATCGGCTCCGTCCGCAGTGATCTGGCCGGGCGGGTCGACACCGTGCCGATGAGTGAATTCGTCGTGTTCGACGACATGTGGCGCAACGGAAGATGAGAAATATCGGTATCGCTCGTCGCACCCCGCCGATTGACACCGTCGGGGCGTGTGATAACGGAGCCCCTCTCGTGGGAGTGACATATATCATGCATCGCTATTCAGAACGTCTGCGCCAAGACCTCAAGACATGATTTTGGCGGCGTGCTACAACATGTTCTGCAAGAACCGTCGCGATGATCCCTCCATGTGCATGGGAGGGTCAGTCGATGACGCTGACGAAGCCTCTGCCACGGCGTACGACAATCGTGAAGGAGGATGCTCCTCTCGCAGTGGAGGAATCGTATAACCCCGTGCCACGACGGTATTGGAAGATGCTAACGGCACGGAGCCACGGGTCGGGTCACGGGATTCCCGGGGGTGTCCTGACATCGTTGTCTGATCATGTGATCTCGCCCTAGAGACGGTGTGTCGAGGGGGCCTCCAGAGGCGTCGCGCTGGTGCGCCGGGCTTGCCTGCCTCAGTTTTCGCTGCTAGCGTCGACCAAGTTGTTCTTCCAGCAGGAGGGGCTATCAATTGCGGCATTTTCTCGTTGGGAGCTGATTATTCGGCGAGTCGTTCCAGGTGTCGTGGCGACAATTACACGGAAGGTCACACTCGAGTGGAAATCGTACGTGCATCACATGTCTACAAGGTGTTCGGAAGACGTGAGAAAGAGGTCGTCCGGCGGCTCAAGGAGGGGGAGTCCAGAGAGGCGCTGAAGACCCTGGGCACCGCCGCGGTGATCGACGCCAGCTTCTCGGTGCAGAAGGGCGAGACGTTCGTCGTGATGGGTCTGTCGGGATCGGGGAAGTCCACCCTCATCAGGATGATCAACGGACTGTGGACTCCCTCGGCCGGCAGCATCTCCATCGGCGACTCGGTGGTCTCCCAGATGAGCCCGGTCCGGTTGCGTCAGCTGCGCCGCGACCATGTCTCGATGGTCTTCCAGAGCTTCGCGCTGCTGCCCCACCTCACCGTGCGCGAGAACGCGGCCTACGGCCTGCGGCTCCAGGGCAGGATTCCGAGATCGGAACAGCTGGAGCGGGCCGACGAGTGGTTGCACACGGTCGGCCTCAAGGGCTGGGGGGAGAAGTACCCCCATCAGCTGTCCGGCGGCATGCAGCAGAGGGTCGGACTGGCCCGCGCACTCGCCGCGGAGACAGACATCCTTCTCATGGACGAGGCCTTCTCGGCGCTGGATCCACTGATTCGCCGGGAGATGCAGGACCAGCTGATGGAGCTCCAGGCCCGCATCCAGAAGACCATCATCTTCATCACCCACGATCTCAACGAGGCGATGTACCTCGGCGACCACATCGCGGTGATGCGGTACGGCCAGATCGCCCAGATCGGCACCTCCGAGGAGATCCTCACCGAGCCCGCCGACGACTACGTCGCCGACTTCATCCAGGACGTCGACCGCACCCGGGTGCTCACCGCCTCCGCAGTGATGAGAGAGACCGAGGCCGTCATCTCCCAGAACGCCCGGCCCCGGTACGCCCTGGCAGTGATGGAGCAGCTCGGCGTCTCGGGAATGTTCGCCGTCGACGAGAACCGCAGGCTGCTCGGATCGATCCGCGACGAGCGGGTCGTCGCCGCCGCCCGCGCCGGGGATGCCACCGTCGCCCACATCATCGACAACTCGGACATCCTCACCGTCAAGCCCGATGCCCCGCTGGCGAAACTCTTCGCGCCCAGCGCCAACGTCCGCCTGCCGCTGGCCGTGGTGGACGACGAGCTGCACCTGCTCGGGATCGTGCCCCGCGTCGCGCTCCTGGACTCCATGTCGCGCATGGACCAGGACGCCGAGGAGTCCGGCGTCGCCACATCGCTGGAGGACACCGGGGAGCTTCCGATCATCACCGATGATCACGAACCGGTCGGCCTGGAACCGGCCGACCAGAAGGCCCTGGCGCACCAGCCCGGCACCACCCACACCACCGACACCCGTCCGGGGACCACGGGACAGCAGGAGGTCAGAGCCTGATGGAATTCGATGTTCTCAATCCGCGCATTCCGCTCGGCAGCTGGATCGAGCAGTTCTTCGACTGGTTCCAGCACTGGTTCGGCTGGCTCATCGATGCCACCAACTGGGTGATCGGAGGCCTCTACAGCGGCTTGCAAACCGCCCTGTCGACGCCCCTCTACCTGGTGATGATGGTCCTCCTCGCCGCCCTGGCATGGCTGTGCGCGAGCTGGCGGGTCGCCGTGTTCACCCTCGTGGGGTTCTACGTCGTCCGCGCGATGGACCAGTGGAACCACACCATGCAGACCCTCGCGCTGGTGCTGGTCGCCGTCGTGCTGGCGCTGCTCATCGCGATTCCGGTCGGCATTCTGGCGGCCAGGAGCAAGAGGTTCTCGGCGATCGTCAAACCGGTGTTGGACTTCATGCAGACGATGCCCTCACTGGCCTACCTGGTGCCGGTCATCGTGCTGTTCAGCGTCGGACCGGTCCCCGGAGCCATCGCGACCATCATCTTCGCGCTGCCGCCCGGGGTCCGATTCACCGAACTGGGCATCCGGCAGGTCGACCGCGAGACGGTCGAGGCGGCCGCCGCATTCGGCGCCAGCCCGCTCCACATCCTCACCCGCGTCCAGATCCCGCTGGCGATGCCGACCATCATGGCCGGCGTCAATCAGGTCATCATGCTCGCCCTGTCGATGGTGGTGCTCTCGGGAATGGTCGGGGCCGGCGGCCTCGGCGGAGATGTGGTCGCCGCACTCTCCCAGGTCGACATCGGCCTCGGCATGGAGGCGGGAGTGGCCGTCGTCGTGGTCGCGGTCTTCCTGGACAGGATCACCGGCGGACTGGCCAATCGCACCCCGCTGGCCCGCGCCCAGAGGGCCAACTGAGGCCCATCCCCATTCACCATCCGACATGACACAGGAGAAGACACATGGTGAGGAAGAACCTTGTGGCCCTCACGGCCTTCATCAGCGCCGCCGCACTGGCGCTGTCGGGCTGCGGAGCCTCCAACAGCGGTACCGGCTCGGCGCACCCGGGTGGCAGTGACGCACCATCCTCCACCGTCGACAAGAAATGGGCCGACTGCACCCCCGGCGCAGGCGCCAAGGACGTCACCGGCATGAAGAAGGACGACGATCGGACGATCACCATCGCCGCCTTCAACGGCTGGGACGAGTCCTTCGCAACGGCTCACATGCTCAAGTACGGGCTCGAGAAGGACGGCTACTCCGTCTCCGTCAAGAGTTTCGACGCCGGACCGGCCTACACCGGAATGGCTGCCGGCGACGTCGACCTCATCACCGACACCTGGCTCCCGCTCACCCACGCCGACTACATCAAGAAGTACGGCTCCAAGCTGGAGAGCCTCGGCTGCTGGTACGACAACGCGCGGCTCACCATCGCCGTGAACAAGGACTCCCCCGCCACATCCATCGAGGACCTGAAGTCGATGGGCAAGGAGTACGACAACACCCTCTACGGCATCGAGGCGGGGGCCGGGGAGACGAAGGTGGTCAAGGACACCATGATTCCCGCCTACGGTCTGCAGAGCACGACGTTCAAGGTCTCCTCGACGCCTGCGATGCTGGCCCAGCTCAAGAAGGCGACCTCCTCCGGGCAGAACATCGCCGTCACCCTGTGGCGTCCGCACTGGGCCTACTCGGCCTTCCCGGTCCGCGACCTCAAGGACCCGAAGGGGGCGATGGGAGGGGCCGAGAACATCTACACCTTCGCGCGCTCCGGCTTCGGCTCCGACAGCCCCAAGGCCGCCCAGCTGGCACGCAACCTGGCCTTCAGCGATGAGGATCTGGCCAGCCTCGAGAATGTGATGTTCTCCGACACCGAGTACGCCGGCAAGGACAATGACAAGGCGGTCGCGCAATGGGCCGAGGATCACCCGGAGTGGATCAAGAAGTGGGAGCAGGGCACGCTGTCCGCAGGTCAGGGCTGAGCCCGTCCCCGGCGGGCCGCCCGCCACCGCGGCCGGTGGCTATCATGTCCGGGGAATCAGGCCGGGGCAGGACTGGCCCGGAAGTGCGGGGAGGAAGCCATGGCCGACTCGGTTCGATCCGCAGCGCCGGGTCGCCGGTCCGACGTCGGTGAGTCCGGGGGCGACCGGCTGGTCCCCGACCCCGACCACCAGGGCGCCTGGATCGTCCGGATCGGAGGGGCCGACCAGTCCTGGCTCGACCCCTCCGACCCCACCCGTCTCGAGTTCGACTACATGGAGCGGATCGCCGACCACCTCGACCTGCACCGGCCCGCCGGGGAGCGGATGAGGGTGATCCACATCGGTGGGGCCGGGATGAACCTGGCCCGCTACGTCACCGCCACCCGGCCCACCTCCCCCCAGATCGTGCTGGAACCTGATGCCGCCCTCACCGAGGAGGTGCGCCGCAAGGCGCCGCTGGGGGCGCACTCGGGGATCAAGGTCCGCGCGGTTGATGGCCGTACCGGGATCGCGGCGATGCGGGAGGACTTCGCCGATGTCATCATCCTGGACGCCCTCGCCGGTGCCCGGGTCCCGGCCGAGCTGGTGACCACCGAGTTCTTCGCCGAGGTCTCCCGGGTGCTGGTGGCCGACGGGCTGCTGGTGGCCAATGTCACCGACTCCGCACCACTGACCTGGACCCGCCGGGTGGTCGCCGGGCTGCGGGCGACCTTTGCGGAGGTGGTGATGGAGGCGGAGTCGGCGACCCTGAAAGGACGCCGCTACGGCAACATCATCCTGGCCGCCAGCAGTGCGCCGCTGCCGGTCACCGATCTGGTGCGGCGGTGCGCAGGAGCCGCCTTCCCCTTCCGGGTGGTCCGCGGCGGCAACCTCACCAAGTTGCTCACCGGCTGTGTCCCCTTCACCGACGCCGACGCGGTGGCCTCTCCCGGCCCGCCGACAGGTGGGACCTACTTCTCCTGATGATCGTTCCGAAGCCGATCGGGTGCGCAGATCACTCCGCAGACCGGGGTCCCTGCAGCTGTGTGTGCAGACACCCCCGTCTGCGGAGTGATCTGCGCAGGATGAGACCGACGGTCATCGACAACAGGTGACTGCTCGTGGCAGTCGGTTGCCCCGTGGAATGATGGGCGCCATGAGTTCCCACTACCCGACACCGCAGGGTCAGTGGGGACATCCGGGCCAGCAGCCCACCGGTGGTCGGTCCGGGCAGCAGCCCCCACCGCCACAGCCGTTCACCCAGCAACCAGGCCAGCAGGGCCGTCCGCAGCAGCCCCGCTGGCCCCAGCAGCCTCCTCCGCAGCGCCCTGCGCAGGAGTGGCGTCGTCACGCCGATCAGTTCCCTCGCCCCACCCCGCCGGGAATGCTCACCGCCGCGCGGATCCTGGTCTTCGTGCCCAGCGTGGTCTGGCTGTTCAGCATCGCCATGATCTGGATGACGGCCAACACCGCCACCGACTCGCTGCTGGCCGCCACCATGCAGACCTTCGCCCTCAGCCTGGCGGCCGGCGACTGGGTGCCGATGGTGCTGCTGCCGATCTCTGGATGCCTGCTGACGATCACCATGAAGCTCGGCCACCAGGTCGACCGGTGGCTGTTCTCCGCGCTGGGCGGGGTCTGGTTGTTGTGGTTCTGGAGTCAGGTCCACTTCCCGCTGACCCCCAGCTGGTTCACCGCAGTCCTGGTGATCCTGGCCACCGCCTCCATCTGGAGCCCCTCGATGAACCGCTGGGTCGCCGCAGTCCAGATGTGGGAGATGGACCGGGCCGGACTCACTCCTGAGAGCAACGGCCAGTGATCAGGCCTCGCCGCTCATCGAGCAAGTCCTCGGCTGCCACCACCTCCAGACGCCGGCTGCGTCCCTTCGGGTGGACCGTGGTCGGGCTGCTGGCCGCCCTGCTGGCAGCTGCGATCTGGGTGGGCTGGACCTGGTGGGGCAGCACCCTGTTGGCCGGCGACAAGGGGCGGGTTGCGGCCTCGGCGGCCCAGGCCTCCTGGTCGGCCTCCCCGGCCCCGGCCTCCGCGGCGGCATCGGCCGCCACGCCGGGCGTGGCGTCCTCCCAGTCCTCGGGCCCAGCTGAGGGCCAACTCGTCGCCGTCATGCGGATCCCTCGCCTCGGTGATGACTGGAAGTGGCCGGTCTACGCCTCCACCGCCGAGGCCGACACCGCCCTGAACCACGGCCTGGCCTGGTACCGCGGAACCGCCCTGCCGGGTCAGATCGGCAACTTCGCGGTGGCCGGGCGCTCGGCCACCGGGGCCAACGCCTTCCGGTACGCCGAGAGGCTGCGCGCCGGCGACGAGGTCATCGTGGAGACGGCATCCGCCATCTACACCTACCGGATCGACGTCCCCTTCTCCGGGCTGAGCGTCGACTCCAGCGCCGACTGGGTCCTGGACCCGGTGCCCGGCCATCCCGACGCCGACGCCCAGCAGCCGCTGCTCACCCTGACCACCAACCAGGACGTCGTTCCCACCGACTCCCGCTCGGTGGCCGTCGGCCATCTGGTGCAGACCCGCAACCGGATCTCCTGAATCCTCGCCCGGCCATGGACTTGACCGCATCCGGATAGGCTGGCAGGACACGCTCCCCTCAGTGGCAACGTCGATGGGGGCAACCCGCGAAGAATCAGAGCACCACCAGAGAAGCCACTCGAAAGGCAGTCAGATGCTCGTCCTCCTCATCATCCTGGTCATCGTCATCGGCGGTGCACTCGGGCTGTTCATCGCTCCGTACAACTCCTTGGTCAGACTGCGCAACGTCATCCAGGAGTCCTGGCGTCAGGTCGATGTCGAGCTGAACCGCCGCTACGAGCTCATCCCGAATCTCGTCGAGACGGTGCGCGCCGGGGCCGCGCACGAGCGCAACACCCTGGAGGAGGTCACCCGACTTCGCAACCAGGCGGTCCAGATGGCATCGGGATCCCACTCGGACGGCCCCGACCCGCAACGCGACCAGATCGAGTCCCAGCTGACCGGCGCGGTCCGCAACCTGATGGTCCAGGTCGAGGCCTATCCACAGCTGCGCAGCAACGAGAACTTCCTGGAGCTGCAGCGCGAACTGGCGGCCACCGAGGACCGGATCGCCAACGGCCGGCGCTACTACAACGCCAACGTCCGGGCCTACAACACCAAGATCGAGAGCTTCCCCTCGAACCTGGCGGCGAATATGTTCCACTTCGAGAAGGCCGGCTACTTCCAGGTCGACGACGCCGCCGTGAGATCCGCGCCTACTGTCAACTTCGGGGAGATCAGCCAGCGCCCGCCGCAGAGCGAGCCCGGTACCCCCGGCCAGCTCGAACAGGGCGGCCAGACGCCGGCTCCGGGCTATCAGATCCAGCAGCCAGGCGGCTCACAGCAGCCTCAGTACCAGCAGCCGGGAGCCGCTCCCGAGGACCCCCAGGAGCCTTTTCGCCCTCAGCAGTGATCTGGTCAGGCAATGTGGACAGTGATAACGTCACCCTCATCGTTTCGAGTTCAAGAACCCCGGGTGAACAACTGATGAGTGCCTGAGCACCACGGCTCCACCCGGGGAGACCATCCGGTACCCGGAAGATGGAGAAGCTTGATGGCTGGCGGCACTGTGGTGGGCTACGTTCCCGGCGGGTTCGACATGCTGCACGTCGGACATCTCAACATCCTGCGTGCCGCCCGGCAGCGCTGCGACGTCCTGGTGGCCGGGGTGGCGACCGACGAGTCGTTGACCCAGATGAAGCATCGCAACCCAGTGATCCCGTTCGCCGAGAGGCTCGAACTGGTCGCCAGCCTGAAGTTCGTCGACGAGGCGGTGGCCGATGTCGACCAGGACAAGAGAATCGCCTGGCACCGGCGTCGCTTCGACATCCTGTTCAAGGGCAGCGACTGGCAGAACACCCCCAAGGGGGACCGGCTGGAACGGGAGCTGGCCGAGATCGGTGCGAGGGTGATGTACCTGCCCTACACCGCCTCGACCTCCTCGACCATGCTGCGCGGATACATCTCCGGCGGGAATGCGCAGGTCGCCAGCTGAGCCGGGAGAACCGGAGGGTGGCTGTGAGCGCCTCGGGGAGGCTGCACCGGCCGGCCGGCTGCTCCTCGGCCGACGGTGGCCGGTCCCTCAGTGGACGGTGCCCGGGGCGGCTCGACGGGCCTTCAGCCACTCCACCACCATCGGGATCACCGAGATCGCCACGATGAGCACCACGACGATCTCGAAGTTGTCGCGGATGAGGGGCACCGTGCCCAGGAAGTGACCGGCCTGGACGGCGATCAGCACCCAGGCGACGCCGCCGATCGCGGTGTAGGAGATGAACTTTCGGGGGTCCATCCTCCCGATCCCGGCGACCATCGTCACGAAGGTGCGCACGATCGGCACGAAGCGGGCCAGCACCAGGGCCACCGGGCCGTGCTTGACGAAGAACTCCTCGGTCTTGGCGACGTGCTTGGGGGAGAAGATCTGCCCGGCCAGACCCTCCCGGTCGCGGAACAGCGCCGGTCCGATCCGGCGTCCGATCCAGTATCCGACGACATTGCCGGCCACCGCGGCGACCATCAGCGTCAGATTGACCACCAGCAGGGTCTCGACCCTGCCGCCGTAGCTGATGAGCGGCGCCGAGCCGGAACTGAGGCCCACCGCCGTGAACATCCCGATCGCGAACAGCAGCGAGTCACCCGGCATGAAGAAGATCGCCAGACCGCACTCGGCGAAGA
This sequence comes from Acidipropionibacterium thoenii DSM 20276, assembly GCF_000423445.1. GTDB lineage: Bacteria > Actinomycetota > Actinomycetes > Propionibacteriales > Propionibacteriaceae > Acidipropionibacterium > Acidipropionibacterium thoenii. Next base: position 117,616 of record NZ_AUHZ01000006.1, read on the forward strand.
CGATGAAGGCCACCAGCCACAGTGCCGAGGCGCCGGCTGCCTCCACGATGTGCTGGGGGTCCAGGAAGGAGGGCAGAAGTAGCGGGGTGAACCAGGTGGCGACGCTCAGCATGAGGGACACAATACGTGGCGGTCCTACGGTTGAGCTGTGGACGACATCACGGGGCAGACGCCGCAGATCGATCCGTCGGTGAGCACACCGCCGCCGGCGCTGTCCGGGGATGATGGCCATTCAGCGGACGCCGGGGCCGGATCCGGTGGCGTCGCCACGGACTCCGGCGGGCCCGCAGCGGGCCCGCACGGCGCCCCGCAGGTGGGCGTGGGCCCGATGCCCAGACCCTGGCCCACGGACCCGCGGTACGACCCCGAGCTGCTGGAACACGGCGACCGGCGCAATGTCATCGACCGGTACCGCTACTGGAGCGTGGCGGCGATCGTCGCCGAGCTGGACCGGCATCGCTCCCGGTTGCACGTGGCGATCCAGAACTGGGAGCACGACTTCAACATCGGCTCGATCGTGCGGACCGCCAACGCCTTCAACGTCGCCGGCGTCCACATCCTGGGAAGACACCGGTGGAACCGTCGCGGTGCGATGGTCACCGACCGTTACCTGCACGTCCACCACCATGAGAGCGTGGCCGACTTCCTGGACTGGCTCGCCGATCACGGCGTCACCCCGATCGGTGTCGACAACCTGCCCGGATCGGTGCCCCTGGAGGAGACTGAGCTGCCGCGCGACTGCTGCCTGGTGTTCGGCTCGGAGGGTGCCGGGCTGACCGAGGAGGTGGTCGCGGGATGCCAGTCCCTGGTGGCGATCACCCAGTACGGCTCGACCCGGTCGATCAACGCGGGAGCGGCATCGGCGATCGCGATGTACCACTGGGCATTGCGCTGGGCGCGGGCCGACTGAGCCGACCTGGCGCCGGGAGGTGCGGGCCAGGAACCGGCTGAGAGATACGTGTCGGGGACCGTCGACTGCGCCGGCCGCTAGGCTCGGGCCCATGACCGACTTCGGCGGGGCGGCCCTGGAGGTCGCCTACAACCCCGTTCCCGCAGCGGGACGGGTGGCCCGCCACCAGGCGACCCGGGTGAGACTGGCCCTCCAGGCCCTGGTCATCGTGGCCGTCGTCGCGCTCATCTGGGCGATCGCGCGGTCCTCCTTCGACCTGGGCACCCTGATGGGGATGCTGATCGGTTGGGCAGTGGTCTTCGTGGTGATGTTCACCATCCAAAATCTGCGTCTGCGGGCCGCCCGCAAGGATCTGCTCACCATCAACGAGGGGACCGTCCTGCGCCTGGACCCCAGCGGGATCGCGATGCGTCGGGAGCAGCGGGTGGCCGGACCCGGGGGATCCGGCCGGCCGGGCAGAGCAGGGGGGTCAGCGGGCTCCGCCGGAGCGGGGGCCGCCGGGGCGCAGGCCTCCGACCAGCAGGCCGGGTCCTCCGGTGAGCCAGGGGACAGCAGCCTCGAAAGGATCCCGGCCCATCCCGCAGATCCCGCCCTGGACCTGGTCCGATGGTCCGAGGTCGCCGAGTTCTCCGTCCTCGGCAGCTCCTTGGGGGCCGGCCCGGTGGTCCGGCTGGTCGATTCCGAGGGCCATCGCTGGGAGGTCCCGGTCTCCTGGCTGGACGCCCTACCCGGCACCATCGACTCCGCGGCCCGGGCCTGGTCGGGGGGCCGCACCGGGTTGGACGTCACAGGCCTGGACCGGCCGTTCTGAGCGGTCCGGCCTGAGCGGTCCGGCCTGATCGGCCCGTTCTGGGCGTTCCGGCCGCGCCGAGGCCGGGGCGGAGGACCATCTCACTGCCCTCCCTGGCCCCGCGTCCGTCCGTGTACCCCCGGCCACTGCGCAGATCACTCCGCAGACGAGGGTTGGTGCATTCCCAGAGGCGGAGAACCGCGTCTGCGGAGTGATCTGCGCAGCCGATCGGCGGCCCGGACCCGGCCCCGCTCCCCGTTCGCGGTCGGAATGCGAGAGAATGGTCCAGTAACCGCGAAAAATGAGCAGAAAGGCACACAATGCCCATCGCAACACCTGAGGTCTACTCAGAGATGATCGATCGCGCGAAGGCCAAGGGCTTCGCCTACCCGGCGATCAACGTCACCTCCTCCCAGACCGTCAACGCCGCTCTCCAGGGCTTCACCGACGCGGGCTCTGACGGGATCATCCAGATCTCGACCGGTGGCGCCGAGTACGCCTCCGGCCAGACCATCAAGGACAAGGTGACCGGCGCCGTCGCGCTGGCCGAGTACGCCCGCATCGTCGCCAAGAACTACCCGGTGACCGTGGGTCTGCACACCGACCACTGCCAGAAGGAGAAGCTGGACTCCTACGTCCGTCCGCTCATCGCGCTCTCCCAGGAGCGGGTCGACAAGGGCCAGGACCCGATCTTCAACTCCCACATGTGGGACGGCTCGGCCATCGAGGTCGAGGAGAACCTGCAGATCGCCGATGAGCTGCTGGCCAAGGCAGCCAAGGCTCACATCATCCTCGAGATCGAGGTCGGCGCTGTCGGTGGCGAGGAGGACGGCGTCACCGGAGAGATCAACGACAAGCTCTACACCACCGTCGCCGACGGCATGCGCACCCTCGAGGTGCTCGGCACCGGCGAGAAGGGCCGCTACATCACCGCCCTGACCTTCGGCAACGTGCACGGCGCCTACAAGCCCGGCCACGTGAAGCTGCGCCCGGAGATCCTCAAGGAGATCCAGGACGCCTGCGGCGCCAAGTACGGCAAGGACAAGCCCTTCGACCTGGTCTTCCACGGAGGATCCGGCTCCACCGCCCAGGAGATCGCCGACGCGGTGTCCTACGGCGTCATCAAGATGAACATCGACACCGACACCCAGTACGCCTTCTCGCGTCCGGTCGCCGATCACTTCTTCACCAAGTACGCCGGCGTCCTCAAGATCGACGGCGAGGTCGGCAACAAGAAGGACTACGACCCGCGCTCCTGGGGCAAGAAGGCCGAGTCCGGCATGTCGGCCCGCATCCTCGAGGCCTGCGAGCAGCTCGGTTCCAAGGGCACCTCGCTGACCGCCTGAGTCACCCCGTCCAGCTGGTGGGGCCGATCCGCACGGGTCGGCCCCACCTGTGCGTCCAGAGACCTTCGCGACGCCGCCCGGGTCACCCCTCGGCACCCCTCGGCAGTGGCTGGCGCCCCGCCTGGCGGACCCCTCCTGTCCCGGCTGCGCCCGCCACCGAAGGGCGGTGTGCAGGGCGTCCACGGATTGAACACCGTTAAGGCCTTTTTCGTCGACCCCTGCGCCGAACAACCGAGTGATGGGTGCAAGGATGGGAGCCATGAGTCCGCGAAAGATTGGCGTTACCGAGCTCGCGCTCCGCGACGCGCATCAGAGCCTGATTGCAACCCGCATGGCCATGGAGGACATGGTCGATGCCTGTGCTGACATCGATGCAGCTGGCTACTGGTCCGCCGAGTGCTGGGGTGGAGCAACCTTCGATTCCTGTATCCGATTCCTCAATGAGGACCCCTGGGAGAGGCTGCGGACCTTCCGCAAGCTGATGCCCCATACCCGCCTCCAGATGCTGCTGCGAGGCCAGAACCTGCTGGGTTACCGGCACTACGCCGACGACGTCGTCGACAAGTTCGTGGAGAAGTCCGCCGAGAACGGCATGGACGTCTTCCGGGTCTTCGACGCCCTCAATGACCCGCGCAACCTCGAGCATGCGATGAAGGCGGTCAAGAAGACCGGCAAGCACGCCCAGGGCACCATCTGCTACACCACCTCCCCGATCCACACCCCGGAGAGCTTCGTCAAGCAGGCCGACCGGCTGATCGACATGGGCGCCGATTCCATCGCCTTCAAGGACATGGCCGCCCTGCTCAAGCCGCAGCCCGCCTACGACATCATCAAGGGCATCAAGGAGAACCACCCCGACGTGCAGATCAACCTGCACTGCCACTCCACCACTGGGGTCACCCTGGTCACCCTGCAGAAGGCCATCGAGGCCGGTGTCGACGTCGTCGACACCGCGATCTCCTCGATGTCCCTGGGGCCCGGCCACAACCCGACCGAGTCCCTGGTCGAGATGCTCGAGGGCACGGAGTACACCACCGGCCTGGACATGGATCGCCTCATCAAGATCCGCGACCACTTCAAGAAGGTCCGTCCGAAGTACAAGAAGTTCGAGTCGAAGACGCTGGTCAACACCGACATCTTCAAGTCCCAGATCCCCGGCGGGATGCTCTCCAACATGGAGTCCCAGCTGGCCGCCCAGGGCGCTGCCGACCGCACCGACGAGGTCATGAAGGAGGTCCCGAGGGTCCGCAAGGACGCCGGGTACCCGCCTCTGGTCACCCCCTCCTCCCAGATCGTCGGCACCCAGGCGGTGTTCAACGTCCTGATGGGCAATGGCGAGTACAAGACCCTGACCGCCGAGTTCGCCGACCTGATGCTCGGCTACTACGGCCAGCCGATCGGCGACCTGAACCCCGATCTCATCAAGCGCGCCGAGGAGCAGACCGGTAAGAAGCCGATCACCTGCCGGCCCGCCGATCTCATCGACAACGAGTGGGACGAGCTGGTCAGCCAGACCTCCGCGCTCGAGGGATTCGACGGCACCGATGAGGACGTGCTCACCAATGCACTGTTCCCGGGAGTCGCCCCGAAGTTCTTCAAGGAGCGCCCGCAGGGCCCCAAGAGCGTTGCGATGACCGAGGCCCAGCTGAAGGCCGAGGCCGAGGGAAGTGGCCCCTCCGGGGTCCAGGGACCGGTCAACTACAGCGTCACGGTCGGTGGCCGCAGCCACGACGTGACCGTCGAGCCCGCGTGAGGATGATTGCCAATCATGGCTGAGAAGAAGCGTGTGAAGCTCGCCGAGACGATGGAAGATCGTCTGGCGCAGCTTGCCGATCAACGGCACAAGATAGAGCTCGGTGGAGGTGAGAAGCGCCTCGCCAAGCAGCATGACAAGGGCAAGCAGACCGCCCGTGAGCGAATCGACAATCTGGTCGATCCGTACTCCTTCGACGAGGTGGGCGCCTTCCGCGAGCACCGCACCACCCTGTTCGGGATGGACACCGCCGAGATCCCCGCCGATGGCGTGGTGACCGGTCGTGCGACCATCGCCGGACGTCCGGTCCATGTCGCCTCCCAGGACTTCACGGTGATGGGAGGTTCGGCCGGCGAGACGCAGTCCACCAAGGTCGTGGAGACCATGGAGCAGGCGCTGCTGACCGGTACACCGTTCCTGTTCTTCTACGATTCGGGCGGCGCCCGGATCCAGGAGGGCATCGACTCCCTGTCGGGCTACGGCAAGATGTTCTTCGCCAACGTCAAGCTGTCCGGCGTGGTGCCGCAGATCGCCATCATCGCGGGCCCGTGCGCCGGCGGTGCGTCCTACTCCCCGGCTCTGACCGACTTCATCATCATGACGAAGAAGGCCCAGATGTTCATCACCGGCCCCTCGGTCATCAAGTCGGTGACCGGCGAGGACGTCACCGGTGAGCAGCTCGGTGGTGCCGAGGCGCACATGTCGACCTCCGGCAATATCCACTTCGTGGCCGAGGATGACGACGCCGCGGTGCTCATCGCGAAGAAGCTGCTGAGCTTCCTTCCGCAGAACAACACCGAGGACGCCGCGATCACCGCCCCGAACAACGACATCTCGCCGTGCCCGGAGCTTCGCGACATCGTCCCGATCGACGGCAAGAAGGGCTATGACATCCGCGATGTCATCGCCAAGATCGTCGACTGGGGCGACTACCTGGAGGTCAAGGCGGGCTGGGCGACCAATATCGTCACCGCCTTCGCCAGGATCGACGGCCGTTCGGTCGGCATCGTGGCGAACCAGCCCAAGGTGATGTCCGGCTGCCTGGACATCAACGCCTCCGACAAGGCCGCCGAGTTCATCGGATTCTGCGATGCCTTCAACATCCCGCTGGTGCAGTTGGTGGACGTCCCCGGCTTCCTACCCGGCGTCCAGCAGGAGTACGGCGGCATCATCCGCCATGGCGCGAAGATGCTGTACGCCTACTCCGAGGCCACCGTCCCGAAGGTCACCGTGGTGATCCGCAAGGCCTACGGCGGCTCCTACCTGGCCATGTGCAACCGTGACCTGGGTGCCGACGCCGTGTTCGCATGGCCGACCGCCGAGATCGCCGTGATGGGTGCCGAGGGTGCGGCCAATGTGATCTTCCGCCGGGAGATCAAGGCCTCCGAGGACCCGGCTGCCACTCGTGCCGAGAAGATCGAGGAGTACCAGACGGCGTTCAACACGCCGTACGTGGCTGCCGCCCGCGGTCAGGTCGACGACGTCATCGATCCCGCTGACACGCGCCGCAAGATCACTGCCGCACTGGAGACCTACGCCACCAAGCGTCAGTCCCGTCCGGCCAAGAAGCACGGCAATATGCCGTGCTGATCGGAGGAACTGATGAGTGACAACGAGAAGGATCGCGTCCTCGAGACGCTGACCAAGCGACTGGGTGCTCTGGAGGCCGACGTGAGTCGCCTCAAGGCAGCCAGCGCCGATATCCCGGAGGACGTCGTGACCGTGATCAGCGCGGCCGTGGCGGCCTACCTGGGCAACGACGGAAAGGTCCAGGCCATCCGTTTCGCCCCGAGTGAGAACTGGACCCGGCAGGGTCGCAGGACGCTCCAGAACCATTCCATTCGTTGACCCGGAGAGACTGACAATGAAGCTCAAGGTGACCGTCAACGGCGTCGCGTACGACGTTGACGTTGATGTTGACAAGTCCAACAATTCGCCCATCCCGCCGATTCTTTTCGGTGGCGGGTCCGGCCCGGCGCTGGCTCCGGCCAGCGGCGGTGGTGCCGGTAAGGCCGGTGCCGGCGAGGTGCCGGCTCCGCTGGCCGGTACCGTCGCCAAGATCCTGGTGAAGGCGGGCGACGCCGTGAAGTCCGGCGACGTGCTGCTGACCCTGGAGGCCATGAAGATGGAGACCGAGATCACCGCTCCTTCCGACGGGAAGGTCACCGGGATCCTGGTCGCGGTCGGCGACGCCGTCCAGGGCGGCCAGGGCCTGGTGGCTCTGGGCTGACCCCGGCTCCAGCTGGGACGGAGCTTCCGGCCGGTTCCTGCGAGCCGGACCGGGGCCGTGCCCCAGCCACGCGGATTCAACGACGCCGCGCTCCTCACCGAGGAGCGCGGCGTCGTGGTCTGTCCGGCAGCTGCGTTGCCGGCTACTGGGCCTGCTACTGGGCCTGGCGGAAGACCTTGAACTGGGAGGCCTGGGCCCTGGGGCGCACGATCATCCGGTCGATGTTGACATGGTGGGGCAGCCCGGCGATCCAGCGGATGCACTCGGCGATGTCCTCGGCCACCAGGGGTTCGGCGACCCCCTCGTAGACCTTGTCGGCCTTGGCCTGATCGCCGTGGAAGCGGGTCAGCGAGAACTCGTCGGTGTGCACCATCCCCGGACTCACCTCGCAGATCCGCACGTCCCGATCGAACAGCTCCAGCCTCAGTGCGCCGGCGACCATCCGCTCCCCGGCCTTGGCGGCGTTGTAGCCTGCGCCGCCCTCGTAGGGGCCCTCCGCGGCGGTGGAGGTGATGAAGACGATGGTGCCGTTGGCGGCCTCCAGGGCCGGCAGCAGGGCCTTGGTGACCCTCGTGGTGCCCAGCACATTGGTCTGGTACATCATCTGCCAGGCGTCGAAGTCGGCCTCCTCGACGGGCTCCTGGCCGACCGCACCGCCGGCATTGTTGACCAGCAGGTCCAGCTTCGGGCCGACCTCCTCGACCAGGGATGCCACCGACTCGGGGGAGGTGACGTCGCAGACCACCGCGCGTCCGCCGATCTCCAGGGCCAGCGCCTCGATGCGGTCGCGGCGCCGGGCCGCGCAGATCACCGACCAGCCGTCGGCGGCCAGGGCGCGAGCGGTGGCCGCGCCGATTCCCGAACTTGCTCCTGTCACCAGTGCAGTACTCATGTCCTCATTCTTGCGCGCTGCACACAGCACCGCCCCGGCGTCCCCCGAATTGGGGACGCCGGGGCGGTGCAACGGCTGATCTCAGGAGCCGGCCCGCAGTGCCGGGCTCAGGACACCAGCACCTCCATGCGCGGATCGGCCAGCTTGAGAGCCGCCGCCTTGGCCGCGGAGGGGCTCGGTGCGGCCAGTGCGGCCTGGGCGATCACCTCGCACTGTGCCTGGCTGTGCAGCGCCAACGAGGCCTTGACGGCCTTGATCTTGCCAGCGGCCATCGACAGCGAGCGGATCCCGACGCCGACCAGCACCAGGGCCAGCAGCGGATCGCCGGCGGCCTCGCCGCAGACGCCGATCAACCGGTTGCCGGCACCGTCACAGGTGGCCTTGACCAGCTGGATGACGGCCGGCTGCCAGGGGGTCAGCAGCTCGGAGAGCTCCCCCTGGAGGCGGTCGGCAGCCATCGCGTACTGGGTGAGGTCGTTGGTGCCGATGGAGGCGAAATCCACCGTCTCCAGCACCTGCGAGGAACGCAGCGCAGCAGCAGGCACCTCGACCATCACACCGACGGTGCTCAGCCCCGCCTTGCGAGCCCGGGAGGAGAACCACCTGGCCTCGTCGGGGGTGGCCACCATCGGCGCCATCACATAGGGCATCCGGTCGGTCTTGCGGGCAGCCTCGGCCAGTGCGGCCAGCTGGGTGTCCATCAGATCGGTGCGGACCTGGGACAGTCGCAGGCCACGGCGTCCCAGAGCCGGATTATCCTCCGGGCCCAGGTCGGCGAAGGCCAACGGCTTGTCGGCCCCGGCGTCCAGGGTGCGGAAGACCACTTTCGCGTCCTCGTCGAAGGTGCTCAGCACCTGGGCGTAGACATCGGCCTGCTCGGCCTTGGTGGGGGCCTCCTGACGCTCCAGGAAGAGGAACTCGGTGCGGAACAGCCCGACACCCTCGGCGCCCTTCTTCTTGGCGGCAACGGCATCGGCGGGGGAGCCGATATTGGCCAGCGTGAGCACCCGCAGACCGTCGGCGGTCTGCGACTCGCCCTCGGGGGCCGATTCCAGCACCTCGCGGCGCTTGTCGGCCCGCTCGGTGAGCCTCACGACGGCGGCGTCCTCGGGATCGATGAGGACCGTGCCGGTGACTCCGTCCAGGGCCAGCTTCGTGCCGGTGATGATCGAGCGCGCCTCCGGGCAGCGCACGATCGCCGGGATACCGATCTGGGAGGCCAGGATCGCGGTGTGGGAGGTCGGGCCGCCGGCGGCGGTGATCAACCCCTTCACCAGTTCCGGGTCCAGGGTCGCGGTGTCGGCCGGAGCCAGGTCCTCGGCCACCAGGATGGCCGGCCGATCCAGGGTCGGGACGCCGGGCTCGGGCAGTCCCTGCAGGACTGCCAGGGTGCGGGAACGGACATCCTTGAGGTCGGTGACCCGCTCGGCCAGGTAGCCGCCGGCCGCGCTGAGCTGATCGCAGAACTCGTCGAAGGCGTTCCACAGTGCATGGCAGGGCCCGTCACCGGTGTGCAGATGGCCTTCGACCGAGGCGATCAGGCCGGGGTCGCGGGCCATCATGGCCGTCGCGGTGAGGACGGCCAGCGCAGAGGAGTCCGCATGCATGGCCCGATAGTCGAGCCGATCCGCCACCTTGTTGAGGGCAGCACGAACGGTTTCGAGATCTTCCTTGATCTCCCCCTTGGGGTCGACCTCGGGCAGGCCGGGAGCAGGGGAGACGACGAGGGCCTCGGCCTGGCCGACACCGGCCGAGACCCCCAGCCCTGACAGGGTCTGCATTATGGATCAGGCCTCCGGATCGCTGTTCAGGTTGGCGATCAGGGTGTCCAGCACAGCATCGGCGTTGTCGCCCTCGGCCGTCAGCTCGATGGTCTCGCCGAACTTGGCGCCCAGTCCCATCACGGACAGGATGCTGCGGGCATCGACCGGGGTCTCGCCGGGGCGCCCGATGGTGACCGCGAGGCCCGACTTGGAGGCAGCCTGGACGAACATGGCTGCCGGGCGTGCGTGCAGACCGCTGGCGGCGGCGATGGTGGTGGTGCGAGTGGGCATGTGAGCTTCTCCTTCATCGGATGGGCGTGACAACTACACGTCAACACCATGACGATAACCGATGTCGCCCGCCAGGGCGTGGCCGGTCCCCGAAGTTCACCCATATGTGTGGGATTGGCGCATCCTCTCGGGCCGGGGCTGACCCGCGTCCATCCCGGCGGATAAGCTGGCGCCATGACTTCCAAGCTGATTCTGCTCCGCCACGGCGAGAGTGAGTGGAACTCCAAGAACCTGTTCACCGGCTGGGTTGACGTCGACCTCAATGAGAAGGGTGAGAAGGAGGCCGCGCACGCCGCAGACCTCCTGGCGGCCGAGGGCCTGCTGCCCGACATCGTCCACACCTCACTGCTGCGCCGCGCCATCCACACCGCCTACCTGGCGCTGGACGGCTGCGACCGCCACTGGATCCCGGTGCGCCGCTCCTGGCGCCTCAACGAGCGCCACTACGGCTCCCTGCAGGGCCTCAACAAGGCTGAGATCCGCGAGAAGTACGGCGAGGAGCAGTTCATGGCCTGGCGTCGTTCCTACGACGTCCCGCCGCCAGAGATCGACAAGGAGGGCGAGTTCAGCCAGTACAACGACCCGCGCTATGCCGACATCCCGGCCGCCGAGCGCCCGCTGCACGAGTGCCTCAAGGACGTCGTCGCCCGGATGCTGCCGTACTGGGAGTCGGGCATCGAGCCTGACCTGAAGGCCGGCAAGACTGTCCTGGTCGCCGCCCACGGCAACTCGCTGCGCGCCCTGGTCAAGCACCTGGACGACATCTCCGATGCCGACATCGCCGGGCTCAACATCCCCACCGGCATCCCGCTGTACTACGAGCTGGATGAGAACTTCAAGCCGGTCGTCAAGGGTGGCCGTTACCTCGATCCGGAGGCCGCTGCCGCCGGTCAGAAGGCCGTCGCCAATCAGGGCGCCAAGAAGTAGGTCCCGATCGGGCGGCCGGGCACCTTCCGATGGGCATCGGAGGCCCCGGCACCCGGTTGTGATCCAGTCGAAACAGGCTCGATCAGGACAGCACAGCACGGCCCCCGGGATCAGATCCCGGGGGCCGTGTTGTGCGTCCGAGTGGCCGGAAACCGCTCGGGAGTGCTCATCGGAGGCGGTCCGGATGGCGTCGGTTCAGCTAATGATCCCGAACTGGTAGCCCTGGGACTTCAGCCAGGCCAGGATGCTCGGCATCGCCTCGGCGGTCTTCTCCTTGATGTCGTGGTTGAGGATCACCACCACCCGCGGGTTGCCGGACTCGGCGATGGACTGCTTGACCATCGTCACGTACCCGGGGATCGTCGTCGGCATGTGCGCGTCGGCGTCCCCGCTCATCGCATTCCAGTCGATCGGGACGACGCCGCGCTTGGCCAACCCGGCATTGGCCTTGCTCAGGTCGTTCCAGGACATCTCGCCACCCGGGTAGCGGAATCCGGAGGGGTCGTAGTCCGAGCCGATCACGGCGCGGGCCTGAGCCAGCGCCCAGTCGTAGTCGCAGGTGACGTGGGCGGCGCGCTGATTGGCATCGCCATGGAAGAGGTACTTGTAGTCGTGGCTGTAGGAGTGGATGTCCAGGCCGTTGCCGTCGCGCAGGGAGCGGCGCAGCAGGTCGACCGGGACCCCCTGGAGCTGGGGGGTGATCATGAAGAAGGTCGCCGGGACACCGGCCTTCTCAAGATTGCTGAGCTCCTTGGGGGTGACGGTGGAGTCCGGGCCGTCATCGAAGGTGATGAAGACCAGCTTCTTGCCCTTGGGGGCGGTCTGGGGCTTGGCCATCCACTGGTGCACCTGGGATGCCGAGTAGGTCCACTTGTCGGCGGTCTTCGAGTGATTGGTGCCGGCCTCCAGCTCTGGAAGGTCGGGAACCACGGCATCGGGAGCCTTGAAGGTCTTCCAGGTCGTGGGCGGCCTGGTGCAGGAGGGGTGGACCACCGGGGCCCCGACGCCGTGAGCCCCCGCGGCTGCGGAGGCGGCACCGGGGGAGGCCGGGGAGCCGGAGGCCGACCCGGCAGCGGAGCCCGACCCGGTGACGCCATGGGATGACGAGGAGCTGTTCGGCGTCGACGACGATGTTGAGGCGGATCCGGAGATCGAGCACCCGGTAGCGAACAGTGTAGTCGCGGTGAGGACGCCGATCCCGGCCAGCCGACGTCTCTGGGACCAGCGACGGCTCCGAACCGGGGATCCTGCTGGGGTGGGCCGTTCAGCCTGGGTGCGACGGAGACTCATGGATAAAGAACCTCGGTTCCGGGCGCCACGGTGACGCCACCACGAACAGCATAGGTCCGAGCTCGGATGAACCTGTGCCCGACCTGAGAGTCGGGGGCCTCAGAACACCTTCGGCCAGTCCTCGCCCTCGGGAGCCTCGCCGGTGACGATGTAGATGATCCGCGAGCCGATGGCCACCGCATGGTCGGCGATCCGCTCGTAGTAACGGCCGAGCAGGGCCGTGTCGACGGCCTCCTCGACCCCGTAGGGCCAGGTGTCGCTGAGCAGCATCCGGAACTGGTCGGCGCGGATGTCGTCGATCGCGGTGTCCTTGTCAGCTAGTTCCCTGGCGTTCTCGGCGTCGCGGTTGACCAGGGTCTGGGAGGCGGTGAGGATCATCTGGTCGGCGATCTTGGCCATCCTGGTGAACTGAGCGGCGACCGGCTCGGGGACCGCGTGGTCCGGGTAGCGGTGCCGGGCGGTCTCGGCGACGTGGACCGCCAGGTCGCCCATCCGGGACAACTCGTAGCACATCCTCAGTACCGCCACCACGGTGCGCAGTTCGCCGGCCACCGGCGCCTGGCGAGCCAGCAGGTTGAACGACCGCTGCTCGATCTCGTCATGGAGGGTGTCGATCCTGGCGTCGGCACTGATCACCTGTTCGGCCAGGCCCAGATCGGCATTGATGAGTGAGGTGGTGGCTCGCTCCACTGCGGAGCGCACCAGATCTGCCATCGAGACGATGTCATCGGTGTTCGCGTTCAGCTCATCGTGATAGCTCTCGCGCATAAGGGCGTCCTCCTTGGTTGGGCGGGATCCGCTCCGGTTGGCATTGGCTGCGGCTCAATCGGTTCTGCTGAACGATCAGCCTAGTTGTCCAGAAGAGCGCAGCCTGTCATCGCGGCAAACCACCCGTGAACCCTCGGTGAACTCGGATCGGTCCGGTCGAGGCGAATGGGGCCGGTGCAAGGGCTTCTCCTATGATCTGGACTGTGAACTGGTGTCTGTGGTGGCTGCTCGGCATCGTCGTCGGTGTGGTCATGACACTGGTGATCGTCTGGGCGATCAGGCGCACCCGCCAGGCAGACCAGGATCTGCCGACCGATGAGCCGGCGGCGCCGGTCGAGCCCACTCTGATCGCGGCGCTGGATGCCCTGCACACCCCGGCCCTGGTGGTCGGCGTCCATGACGAGGTGCGCCACGCCACTCCCGAGGCGTACGCGGCCGGGTTGGTGGAGGGCACCCGGATCGAGGTCACCGAGCTGCTCGACAGGGTTCGCAGCTGCCGCCACGACGGGTCCCAGTCCCATGAGAATCTCGACGTGCGGCCCGGTCCGGGTTGGCCCGTGCTGCACCTGTCGGTGCGAGTCGCACCGCTGGACGAGGAGGGCCAGGTGATCGTGGTCGCGGCCGACCGCAGCCCGTTGATGCGTGTCGACCAGGCCCGCAATGACTTCCTCGCCAATGTCAGCCATGAGTTGAAGACGCCGATCGGCGCCGTCTCGATCCTGGCGGAGGCGGTCTCCGACGCCGCTGATGACCCGCAGGCCGTCGGGCACTTCGCGGGGCGGCTGCACTCGGAGGCGACCAGGCTGGCCGATCTGGTCAACCAGGTCATTGAGTTGTCGCGAATGCAGTCCGACCAGCCGCAGTTGCGCGCCGATCGGGTCGTCATCGCAGAGGCTGTGGAGCGGGCGGTGCACCGCACCGATGAGCTGGCGGCCCAGCGCAAGGTCGACCTCGTGGTGCGCTGCGCTCCCGGACTCGTCGTGCTGGGGGATCCCGGTCAGCTGACCGATGCCATCGGCAACCTGGTGCAGAACGCCATCGCCTACTCCGGACCGCGTGCCCGGGTCTCGGTGGGCACCCGGGCCGAGTGGATCCAGGGACGTGAGATGGCTGAGATCGCGGTGACCGACAATGGGATCGGGATCAGCGAGGAGAACCAGGAACGGATCTTCGAGCGGTTCTACCGGGTGGATCCGGCCCGTTCCAGGGCCAGTGGCGGAACCGGCCTGGGACTGTCTCTGGTCAAACACATCGCCCGTATCCATGGTGGGTCGGTGACGGTGTGGAGCAAGCTGGGTCAGGGATCCACCTTCACCATTCGGCTGCCCCTGATCCGGCTCGGCGAGACGCCGTCTGCGGGCCAGGCCGGCATCAGTGCGGCGGCCAGCAGTCAGTCGGCCGGGAACCCGGGTGAGGCGAGGCAGGAGGATGTGCCTCAGAAGCCGGCGGGGCCGGGGATCGATGACCAGAGTTGAGGGGCAATGACCAGAAGCGACGAGAGTTGACGAGTGTTGACGAGAATGAGGACCTGACGTGACCCGTGTGTTGATCATCGAGGACGAGGAGTCCTATCGCGACGCCACCTCATACATGCTCCGCAAGGAGGGTTTCGATGTGGTGGAGGCCGCCGACGGGGTCGCCGGGCTGGCCGAGTACGACGCCTCGGGGGCCGATATCGTGCTGCTGGACCTGATGATGCCCGGCATGCCCGGCACCGACGTCTGCCGTCAGCTGCGAGCCCGCGGCGATGTCGGCATCATCATGGTGACCGCCCGCGACTCCGAGATCGACAAGGTGGTCGGCCTGGAGCTGGGGGCCGACGACTACGTCACCAAGCCGTTCAGCCACCGGGAACTGGTGGCCCGGATCGGTGCGGTGCTGCGCCGCGGTCACGACCAGGACGCGGTGATCGAGGACGTCCTGGAGGAGGAGGGCGTCCGGATGGATGTCGAGCGTCACGAGGTGACGGTGGACGGGCACCCGGTGTCGTTGGCCCTCAAGGAGTTCGAGGTGCTGGAGGTGCTGCTGCGCAATGCCGGGCGGGTGATGACCCGTGGCCAGCTCATCGATCGGGTGTGGGGTGACGACTACGTCGGCGACACCAAGACCCTGGATGTCCACATCAAGCGGCTGCGCGGCAAGATCGAGGTCGATCCCTCCCATCCAGTGAGGGTGATCACGGTGCGGGGGCTGGGCTACAAGTTCGACTGAACCCGGTGCCCTGATCCGCCTCTTTCCACGTTCGTCCTCGAATCTGGCGTTCGTCCTGGAATTCCAGGACGAACGCCAGATTCGAGGACGAACGTGGTCTCGGGGCCTGCCCGGCGTCAGAGCATCACCAAGGACTCCCCAGGAAGGGGTCGTCCCAGGGCGAGTTCTCGTCGGGAGGGGCAGCGGGTATCGGACTGGTCCAGGGGGTCTCGCGGCGTTCCCGCTGGTCCATCAACCTGCGCAGGCGAGCGGCTGCGGCGGCCGGCCTGCGAAGATCCACCTTGCAGAACCTGATGATCTCCAGGCCCTGGTCGCGGATCTGAGCCTCCCGGTCCTTCTCGGCGGCCACGACGTCGGAGACCGACTGCCCGGGTCTGACCAGCCGCCCATACTTCTGGACGCCGTCGTACTCCCCGACGATGCCGTACTCCAGCCAGCCGAAATCGCAGCGAGCGATGAAATGGCCCTCCGGACTGTAGATCTCGATCTGGATGTCGGTGGGGGCGCATCCCTGAAGCTCGCACATCGCCCTCATCAGCGACTCCCCTCCGCTCTCGGACCGTCCGTCGGCGAATGCCAGACCCGGCGGGCGATGCCATTCCCGGGTCTGCGCGCGGAACGGTCGACGACCTTCTGCATGGCTTCGCGGGTGCACCCTCTCGCCGCGGCGGCGTCGGCGACCAGGACCCCGGTCGCGAAGCCGAACTGACGAGCCATATCCACGGTGGTGCGGGCGAGGTTGGTGACCCGGTACGGGCCGACGCGGGTGATCTCGTCGGGCTCCAGCCCGCACACCCGGGTGACGAGCCCGGGACGGTGGTGGCCCTGGTGACCCTGCGGAGGCCGGGTGATCCAGACCCGGTCGAGCTCCCCGCGGGACATCGGAAGACCCAGAAGTGCCACCGCCGAGGTGTGGCTGAGCGCCCAGTCGGGACCTTGAATCACCGGGACGGTGCCCGCGATGAGCTCCACCTGCCGCTGTCTCCCGTCACTGGCCGGTGGCCCCTGCATCACGGCACCGTGGCGCACCGGCGTGATGGTGCCAGCCCGGATTGCTGCCTTCAGCTCGTCGTAGGTCATCGCAGTCGAGCACAACTGCCCGACCCGCTGCACCCTTCTGGCATCGTTTCCCATGTCAGAAGTGAGCCATCTCCGCTGTGCCAGCGCCAGCCTCAGGACGAGATCTGTGGACAACTTCTACCGAGGTGGCAGGTTGTGTTCCGGACTTGTGGATAACCCGGTCGGGTGATCGGACGCCGATCCGACAGTCGCACGGTCGCAGCCCGGGTCAGTGGGCTGTGGTGCACCTGCATTCCCGGCGTCCAGCTGCTCTGGGGGCCGCCCAGGGTGGTCTGGATCCCACGTTCGCCTGGCAGCGTCTCTGCTCTGGGGGCGCTGGAGGTGGTCTGGATCCCACGCTCGTCCTCAAATCTGGCGTTCGTCCTGGAATTCCAGGACGAACGCCAGATTTGAGGACGAGCGTGGAGAGGGGGGTGGAAACGGGGCGCCGGAGGGGACCGGTGGGAGGGAGACAGGGCCGCTGGGAGGAATGCCTCGGCTTGCGGACGCCGGTGCGGGGGCAGGAGGGAGGCCACGGATGGCCTCGCCTGGGGACGCCGGTGGGGGGCAGGACGGACGACATGGAAGGCGGTGCCGGTAAGGATGCATCCTCCGGCCAGACGCCCTACCCCGGGGACGCCTCAGGGGTTGGCGACCCTCAGGAGTTGGCGGGGGTCGACGGGGTCGGCGCCGCGGGGGTGAAGTCGGGCCGGGTCGCGGCGATCACCGGGACGTCGAGGGTGATCGGGTCGGAGTGGCTGAAGGAGATCGTGATGGCAGCCAGCAGACCATCGGTCAGGTCCGGTGAGGAGACCTGGACGCCGGGGTCGGTGAGGTTGAGCCCCTTGTTCGCGGTCAGCGGCACCCGGGTGGTGCTGGGGGACAGCTCGGAGCCGTCGGCGTCGTCGGGCTTCAGCGCCCGCCCGGTGACCCCGGTGATCTCGTCGTCGACGCTGGATACCGCCAGTCCGGTCAGTCTGGCCTGGCCATCCTGGGCGACCAGAGCGACGTTGCGCAGCTTGACGGTGGTGTTGGAGGCATTGACCCCGGCGGCCTGGGTGTAGGACCGGATGACCTTGGGCTCCATGCTGCACGCCGTCATCGCAGGCAGCAGCAGGGTGGCCGCCGCCACCACGAGAACCGCTTTGCTGGCGAACTTGCGCGCGCTGGTCATGGTCATCTCCTGCAGGTGTGGATTCAGCCGCTCCCGGCCTGAGCCGGTGAGCCGAGCCTAGCTGATTGACGCCGCCGCCGGGCGGGCCCGGCAGACCGTCCTGCGCAGGTTTGCGCAGGGTTCGGCAGCGAGCATCTGGCAAGCGCCGCCGGATGGCCTCACCCGCGTCCCGCCGACGCCATCAGCCCGGCCGAACCGGGACGCCGGGACGGGCCCGACCGGCAATGAGGACCCTCCGACAAGGGGATGAGCGACAGGGGAGCACCAGAGGCCGCCTGCCTAGTCAGCCCGGAGAAAGTGGCTCCAGATCGGCGTGTCGGGCACAGATTTGGCCGGAAGTCAACCCCTTGGTATAGGGTGTAATTGCGGATGACTAGGGACGACACCTTCCTCTCAGGGCTTTTTCATGGTAGGATGGACCCCTGAAAGGGGTTGCCTACATGACTTTCAACGTCGGCGAAACGGTTGTCTATCCCAATCACGGGGCGGCGGTCATCGAGGATCTCGAGACCCGGACCATCAAGGGCGAGGAGAAGCTCTACTTGGTCCTGAGGATCATCGGACAGAACGACCTGGTCGTCAGGGTGCCGGCGTGCAACCTGGATCTCGTCGGAGTGCGAGATGTCGTGGACGAGGAGGGCCTGGCGAAGGTCTTCGACGTGCTGCGCAAGACGCAGGTCGAGGAGCCGACGAACTGGTCCCGTCGCTACAAGGCCAATACCGAGAAGCTTCACAGCGGCAACATCATCAAGGTCTCCGAGGTGGTGCGCGACCTGTGGCGTCGCGAGCGTAATCGTGGGCTGTCCGCCGGTGAGAAGCGGATGCTCTCCAAGGCTCGTCAGATCCTGGTCTCCGAGCTCGCTCTGGCCGAGAAGGTCGAGGAGGACAAGGCCGAGGAGATGCTCGACGAGGTGCTGGCCTCCTGAGCCGGCTCGTCCCAGGTCTCTGAACAACACAGTTCGAGGGTCCCACGAGATCTCGTGGGACCCTCGAACTGTGTCCTGGCCGCCTCAGCCGACCTCAGGGGACGATCGCGTACTTCGATCCGCGCCCGGCGGCCATGTCCTCCAGGGAGTCCACCAGAGCCTCCAGCGGGCGCGACTCGGTCACCAGATCGTTGCCGTCGACGATCCCCGACACGAGCATGTCGACCGCCGTGGCGACGAACCGCGGGGTGTGATGGAAGACGCCCTTGATGAGGAACTCGTTGTAGTGCATCGCGGTGGTGTCCAGTGGGAAGGAGGCGCCCGCCTTGGTGCCGCCGAACATCACCCCGGTGCCGCCGGGGCGAAGGGATGCCAGATTCTGCTCCCAGACGGGGGCGTAGCCGGTGGCCTCGATGCCGACGTCGGCCCCGCGGCCGTGCGGGGTGTGCCGCTTGATCTGCTCCGCGGCCTGGGAGGGTGTCGTGCCGGGCTCCAGCTGCACGGTGTCGACGGCTCCCATAGCCGCAGCCTGCTCCAGACGCCAGGAGGTCTGGTCGACGGCGACCACGTGAGCTCCCGAGGCGGTGGCCAGCCGGACGAACATCAGCCCGATCGGGCCGGCGCCGTGGACCACCACGGTGTCGCCGAGCTCGATACCGGCGTCATGGATGCCGTGGACCACACAGGCCAGCGGCTCCAACGGGGCAGCCGCGGTGAAGGACACCGAATCGGGCAGCAGATAGGTGTTGCGGGCGGCGATGGCGGCCGGGATGACGACCTGCTCGGCGAAAGCGCCCCACAGGAACTGGAGATTCTCGCACAGTGACTCGCGGCCCTTCTGGCAGGCCCAGCAGTGACCGCAGGGCACGGTATTGGCCGAGACGACGCGGTCTCCGGGGGTGAACCTCGTCACCCCCTCGCCGACCGACTCCACCACTCCGGCCACCTCATGGCCGAACCTGCTGGGGGCCGGGGGCATCAGGTGATGTCCCCGCCGATAGGTCTTCAGATCGGTGCCACAGGTGGTGGCCGCCTTGACATCGATCCGGATCTCGCCGGGTCCGGGTTCCGGGGACTCGACGTCCTCCAGACTCAGGTCCCCGGGGCCGTTGAAAAACCACGCTCTCATGTGTGTCCCTTCGCGGTAGTTCGTCTGTCCAGTGGTGGTGCGCACATGCCGTGCGCAGCGATGCGGGAGATCAGTCCCGGCTGCCCGGCAGATAGCCGGACCCGGTGATCTCGGTCATCGCCTCCTCGAACTGGTCGGTGGTCAGCAGTGCCGGGGTTCCGGCGGTCCGCGCGATCACCCACACCTTGCAGACCCATTCCAGGTAGTCGCACAGCATGTAGGCCTCGGCCAGATCCTTGCCCCAGCAGGCGGCACCGTGGTTGCGCAGCAGCACTGCCTTGCGCCCGGCCATCGCCGCCGAGACGTTGTCGGCCAGCTCCTGGGTGCCGAACCGGGCGTAGTCGGCCACCCGCACCGAGCCACCGTGGGGTGCGAGCATGTAGTGGATCAGCGGCAGCGAGTCGCACAGCGTGCCGGCCACCGTCCCGTAGACCGGATGGGTGTGGATGACGGCGGCAGCCTTCGGATCGCGAGAATAGATGAGCTCGTGGAAGGGCACCTCGGTGGACGGTTTCAGGTCGCCCTCGAGCTGATGGCCCGCCATGTCGAGCAGACAGATGGACTCCGGCGTGAGATCCGGGTAGGGCACTCCGGAGGGGGTGATGAGAACATGGTCATCGACTCGGACGCTGATGTTCCCGGAGGTACCCAGGGTCAGGCCGTCGTCGAGCATCTTCATGCAGTAGTCGATGATCTGTCGGCGGGGGGTCGGGTACTGCATCGTGGTCTCCCTCAGGCCTGGCTGGAGATGGCGTCCAGGACGCCGGTCAGGGCCTCCTGGAGCTCCTCGGGGGTCCCGGTCAGCAGCTGCTGGTAGGACTGCTCGTCCTGGAGCAGGGAGATCACTGAGCCGAGCATGTCGGTCTGGTTCTGGGGATCGGTCACCAGCGGCCAGATGGACAGTCGCACCGCAAGCTCACGCTCCGGGTCGTCCATCGCGCAGAACGGCGTGGTCTGGGCATTGCGACAGACCAGCACGCCGGGGGTGATGACATGTTCGGGGTCGATATGGGGGATCGCCACCTGGCAGTGGCCGAAGTCCAGGCCTGTCGGGTACTTCTCCTCACGGGCGCTGACGGCGTCCAGGAAGGTGTCGCGGACGGCTCCCTCGGCCAGCAGCCGGGCGTTGACGCTCTGGTAGAGGGCCTCCCGGGAGTCGGTGTCGGCGTCGACGACGATGAATTTGGGTGCTTCGGACATGATGACGGAATTCCTTTGGAGACAGAGGAGTGTGAGAGGTGGGGGTTGGTCCGCGACCTCTGAGGTCTCGGCGGACCTCAGCCGCGGACCCCGGGCGGAAGAACACCCGGGTCACGGCTGAGAGGGGCTCCGGGCGGGGCCCCGATGGAACGGCGCCGGGCCTGTGTGTGCAGGCCCGGCGCCGTCCCGGGGTTGTTCAGCGCACCGGCAGGCGGCGGCGTCGCCCAGTCGAGAGGCCGAACTGCTGATCTCGGAAACGGAGGAGATAGTTCGGCACCCCCGTCATCTGAGCTACCACCGCGTCGGGCTGGCAACGGCGGATCCACAGCCCGCCCGGCCCGGCGGGCATCCAACGATGCTTCGACGCGGTGTCCTGGATCACCGGGACGAGGTGCTTGCGCAGCGCCCGCTCCGATGCCTTCTTACCGTTCGGCATGCTGAACAGGGTGGCGCGCATGGCTCGTTCGGCGTCCTTGATGACATGGTGGGCGACCACGATGATGGCCAGCCAGGCCACCAGAGGGACGACGATCCAGGTGAAGTGAGCGACGTAGAAGGCCACGACGGACCGCCACCAGCTCCCCAGCACCAGATCGAGCATGCTTTCAACCATTGTCGATCACCACCCCGCTCCGGCGCCCTGGGCTTCCGCCTCGGCAAGTGCCTTGCGCTCTTCTTCCTCGGCCTCGAGCTCGTCAGCGCTCATGTACTGCTCGCGGTCCTCGATGCCGGGCTTGCCGCCACGGATCACGTGGGCGAAGAAGGTGACGTAGCAGACCAGCGCGATGGCGAGCAGGATGATGCTCCAGACGATGAACGCCGTGCCATATGCCTTCGCCTGGGCGAATACGAAGAAGAAGGCGAAGAAGTAGGCGATCAGGTGAGCGCCGGAGTCGATCGAGGAGATCTGGCTGGCGCCCTGCGGAATGGTGAAGTTCGCCTGATGGGCCAGGATTGTCGTCGCCGGCGCCATGAACGTTCCGATGGTGAGCATGCAGGCCACGAAGAAGGTGCCGATCGCGGTACCTCGGGCGATATTGCCTCGGCACCATGTCGTCGCCCAGACCGCGAAGAACGGGGTGTCGGCGAGGTCGGCGAAGGGCAGCATCTGGTTGAGGTGCAGGTAGCTCATCAGCACACCGAGAGCCAGCGTGATCGGGACCAGGATGATGGCCACGGACATGTTGGCGGGGTAGCCGACCAGGATGGCGGCATCCAGGCCGATGTTGAGCTCACGGTCGGGGTAACGCGACTTGATCCAGTCCTGAGCGGCGTCCGACAGCGGGATGAGGCCCTCCATCAGCAGCGCAACCATGCGCGGCAGAAGCAGCATGACGCCGCCCATCGAGATGCCCACCAGCACGATGCCCTTGATCGCGGTGCCCCAGGCGCCGCCGGTCATGTCGGGGAAGTAGGCCAGCAGGCCGATGACAGCACCGAGGATGGTGCCCATCACCATCGGCTCGGCCCAGGAGCCGAACTTGTCCTGGATGTACTCGGGGGTCATCTTGTTGTGACGGAAGCCGGGGACGTGGTCGAGCACCTTGTTGAGGCACCAGCCGACCGGGGCCCAGGAGACGGTGTCGGTGTGAGCTGTCGTGACGCCGGGGATCTTGTAGTAGTCCTGGATGACCGGGGCACAGATGTCAGCCAGCTTCAGCACCACGACCAGCGTGATGAGGCCGATCAGCAGACCGAGCCAGAAGTTGCCGGTGGCGATGTAGACGAAGGCCGACGAGAAGATGAAGTGCCAGAAGTTCCACATGTCGACGTTGAGTGTGCTGGTCCACTTCAACGCGATCATGCCGAGGTTGATGGCGATGCCGAGGATGAAGATCCACGGCACCACCTTGGCTGTGCCGAAGGAGATCGCCGCAGCGACCGGCCAGCCGGCGTCGATGATTGGCAGGTTGAGGCCGGTGTTCTCGATCATCTTCTGAGCGGCCGGCCCGAGGGTGCTGGTGAGCAGGCCGATGACCAGGTTGATGCCGATGAAGCCGATGCCGATCGTCAGTGCTGCCCGGATGGCCTTACCAGGCTTCATTCGGAAGAACAGACTGAGCAGGAATATGATGATCGGCAGGACGACACTCGCGCCCAGACCCAAGATGTACTGGATGACGGTTGTGACTGTTCCCATGATGGAAGGTGCTTTCTTCTGTCATGAGGGTCCTCGGCCGGGCTAGGGTCGAGGGCCCTTTCCATGTGTGGATGATGTGCTCGACGGGGTCGAGCCGGCTGGGGCGGCGAGACGCACGGCCAGGGCTAGTGACCATGCCTCTCGTGGGCCCGGATCAGCCCTTGAGATCGGCAGCGATCTCGTCGGCGAGCTTGTCGGCACCGACGCCGGTGAGGAATGCGACTCCGCGGTAGACCTTGATGTCTGCGGAAGGGGCCTTGACGACCGTGGTAGAGACGATGACGTCGGGCTTGAAGGACGAGGCCTGAGCCGGCACCTCGACCGCTTTGCACTCCTTCATCGTTGCGTTGATGCCACGGTCCTTCAGCAGGCGCTGAAGCTTGTTGGCTACCTGTACTGATGTGGCGATACCGGTGCCACAGCAGACCAGAACCTTCTTGCTGATCATTCTGTCCGTCTCCTTTGATCGGTGGAGGGTGGTGGCCCTGGGCCGCATCCTCCACGGTTCGGGCAGCTTCTCGCATCCCGACTCCGGTGGGAGCCATTCTGTGGGAGCGGGTTGCTGCCTGTGAATATTGATCGGCCCATCTTGCACTCATGTGCAGGTGACCTTGAGTCACCTAGTGGGTCGGGGGTGGCGCGGGCCGCAGCCACCTCGCAGATTCTATGGTTTTTCGTTCAGGATCGTTGACGAGGGGTCGGCGCACTGGGCGGACCCCCGGACCGGTCTCAGTGCTCGCCGCCGAAGAAGGTGCTCCACGGCAGATCCAGCGGGGCGTCGTGCGCCACGATCTGGTAGAGCGCCCGCAGCAGCGGGAAGTGATCTGAGGGCACCACGCCGCGCGCGATGAGCTTCTCGACAGCCTCGCCGACGACACCGATCGCGGCGACCCCCTCCAGGGTGACCCCCTTCATCTTGACATTGCGGATCTCGGAGAAGGCGACTCCCTCACCGACGTAGGTGCCGGCGCGGACGTTGCGACCGCCCATGGTGGTGACGAACATGTCTCCGACCCCGCCGAGGTTCTCGGTGACCAGCGGGTCGCCGCCCATCAGGACGACCATTTCCTTCAGCTCGCGGGCGCCCTCGCAGAACAGCGCTGCCGCGTAGTTGTACAGCACGTACTTGTCGTTCTGCTTGCCGGCCTTCTTCAGCATGCCGGGGGCGAATCCGCCGCCGAAGGCGAAGATGTTCTTCATGCAGGAGCCGACCTCGTTGCCGATGAAGTCGGTGGAGGTCCAGATGTGGTAGTAGTCCGTGCGGTACAACGGGGCGAGCTTCTCGGCGATCTCCTGCTTCTCGGCGCAGAAGGTGACGCAGGTGAGGTGGTGGACCGCCAGCTCGCCGGCGATCGAGGGGCCGACGATGGCAGCCCAGTCCACCTGGTCGGCCAGCGGGCCCATCTTCTCCTTGAGGACGTCGGGGAGGATGTGCAGGGTGCCGTCCTCGTCGGCGCGCATCCCCTTGGTGATCGACAGGATGATCTGGCCGGGCTTGGCGAGGGTGGCCAGCTGCTCGCCGGCCCACTCGACGCCGAAGGAGTTGACGCCGCTCATGATGATGTCGGCGTCCTTGACGGCCTCGGCGGCCTCGGTGAAGTAGAAGGGCTTGACGGACTCGGGGATCTTGAGCCCCAGCACCGGGTGGGTGCCGTCCGCCTTGATGGAGTCGATGATCTCGTCGTCGAGGTGGGTGCCGATCAGGTTGACCTCGTTGCCGTTCTCGGCAGCAGGGAAGGTGAGCGCGGTGGCCATGATGCCTGCGCCCAGGACTGCAATCTTCGCCATGATTCTCCTTCTGTGCGGGCACACCGGCGTGGGCTGTCGGAGCCTTGGCCGTGCGCCATGATGACGTCTTGCCCGGGTCGGGTGAGTGTCCCGGTGATGGTCGGCGGGGTCAGCGACAGTGCTGAAGCGGACCTGGTCGAACCGACGAGAAGACGCTAACCCCGACGCCTCACCGAAGTCCCGCTCGACGGGGGTTCTGCACAAATGTGGGGCGACAGGCTCGTGTGTGGGGTGTGGTCACTCCTGCTGGCCTGCCGTGGTTCGGTTGCTCAGCACGGCCTCGGCGACCTCGGAGTCGGTGACCACCTCGGTGCACAGCCCCCCCGACAGCGCGGCCCCCATCGCCTCCGCCTTCTCCAATCCTGCTGCCACCGCGATCACCCGGGGGGATCGGCGGACCGCCTCGAGATCCATCGACAGCGTCCGGGCGTCAAGATCCGGGTCCACCGGATGGCCCGAGGAGTCCACGAAATGGCTCATCACGTCGGCCTTGGCCCCGGAGGCGCGCAACCGGGCCATGTCCCCGGGGGAGATGTGGCCGGCTCCCACCAGCACCGAGCCGTTGTCGGCGGGCCCGGGGGAGTAGACCAGCAGGTCCGCGTGGGAGGCCATCTCCAGGGTTCTGGCGACCGAGGTGTCGGCGCGCAGCATGGTGCACAGCTGTGCCGAGCCCAGCACGGTGGGTGCCTGCAAGGTGATGGCACGGCCGCGGCCGAGTTCGGCCATCATCACCACCGATCGGCCGACCAGGTCGTTGCGGGTGATGGCCACCCCGCCGTTGGTCTGCACGACAGTGACCTCGCGGGTCCAGCCGGGACGGAGGTGGCGGACCACCTGGGCCAGCGTCCTGCCCCAGCTGACGCCAATCACCGAGGGTGCTGGTCGCAGCAGGCTGATGTTGTCGGCAGCTGCCGAGGCGATCACGTCCAGGGTGGCCTCCACGCGGCCCTGGGTGGGGACGACGATGGCCCGGCTGAGCCCGAAGCGTCTGGTGAGCTCGACCTCCAGTCGGTGGTGGCGGGCCAGCGGGTGGTCGATGGTGATGTGCACCAGGCCGGAGTCGCGGGCCGACTCGAGCATCCTGCCCACCGTCCAGCGGCTCAGCGACAGCCGATCGGCGATCGCGGACTGGGTCATCTGCTCGAAGTAGTACATCTCGGCGACGTGGAGCACCTCGATGAGGTGCTCGTCCTTGGTCTTGCGCGCCATGGGCATCACTGTAGGGGCAATCGGGTGCCCGATCTCGGGGGTCGGTGGGGACACTCAGCGAAGATGGTCCTGCCGCGCCCAACATGTGTCCGCATATCTGTGACTGACAGGCGTGCAGGCGCCGCGCTGTGCAGTTGGGCCGATTCGAGCATTCTGACTGCCCAGCAGTGACTGCCCAGAGTCTGCCAGTTTCAGGGCTGGTCGCGTTCCGGAGGTCATGTTGGGAGCCGATGCCTGACAAGAAGAGGCTTCAGGGCCGACCAGACGGGCTTGGTTCGCGACCGAGTCGTTCCGGGACCAGCCGATGGATCTTGGCCTCACAACTGATCAGCAGCTCGAGCCTCAGCTGCCACGTCAGTGGAGGTGGTGCGCATTGTCCAGGGCTCTGCTCACGGCTGGTGGAAAAACCCGTGCAGTGTCTTGTGTGCCGCGCGTAGGTGTGCCATGCTCGTCGTGTGGTCGCAAAAAGATGCGAATCACATGCAAATACTTGCACTTCTCGAGACGAAGGAGTTTCGTGATGACCCCTCTACTTGTTGCACCCTGGGGAGGTAGCCAACTCCTGGCGATACCCCTGGATGTCAAATCGAACGCTGTGATGCAGGGCATCGCATGGTTTGCTACGCACTTCATCGGCCTGTTCAAGGCCGCGGCTGAGAGCTTCGTCGGCCTCGCGACGGGTGTGATCCCGTTGCTCCTGGTTCTCATCACCTTCATGTACGCGCTCACCACCTGGATTGGTGAGAAGCGAGTCACGCACGCCGTGCAATGGGCAGGTAAGTACGCGGTCACGCGATACACGCTGATGCCGCTACTGGCGGTCATCATGTTGACGAACCCGATGTGCTACACCTTCGGACGGTTCCTTCCGGAGCGGTACAAGCCGGCCTACTACGACGCCACAGTGTCGTTCGTGCACCCGGTGACGGCCTTCTTCCCGCATGCGAATGGCGCGGAGCTTTTCGTCTGGGCGGGCGTCTCTGCTGGAGTGCTGAAGGTTGACAGCGGTGCATATGCACGGTTGGCGGCGCTCTACTTCCTCGTGGGGCTGATCGTCATCCTCATGAGAGGACTGGTGACTCAAGGTTTCACGAACTTCCTCATCAAGCGTGGCGGGCATGAGGCGGTCTTCCAGAAGTTCGATGAGGACTACGCCCAAGGCCAGATGGAGCGCACTGAGGAGGCAGTGGCATGACAACGGATTTTCCCGCTGTGCGGATCAATAAGGGCGCAGGTGGATGGGGTCCTGGCTTGGTGGTCCGCGTCCATGGCGACCGAAACATCGTTCTCTCCGTCACCGGTGGAGATGAGCATCCGGTAGCCAAGAGGATTGCTGAGCTGACCGGAGGACGGGTGGTCAACGCCTTCAACTCCGGTGCCCCCGATGACCAGGTCATGTGTGCCGTCATCAACTGCGGTGGAACAGCGCGGAGCGGCGTCTACCCGAAGAAGCGCATCCCGACTGTGAACGTCTTCACGGCTTCCCCTGGAGGGCCACTTCAGAAGTACATCACCGATGACATCTACGTCTCGGGCGTGGGGGTCAGCAATGTCGAGACTGCCGAGGCTGGTACCCCAGCTATCGGCGACGATGGCGCTGAGACGGGTCAGGCAAGCCAGCCCCCTCAGCCGGATGGTTCTGATGCCGCAGTGAACAGTACCGCTGTTGGGGAGGTGAAAAAGGAGAGCGCCTTCTCGAGGTTCATCATCAAGTTCGGCGGAGCGATCGGCTACGTAATTACCAGCCTGCTCAACGCGGGCCGGGAAGGCGTCAAGCTGATCCTGAACACGGTCATTCCGTTCATGGCTTATGTGGCACTGATCATGGGAATCGTGAACTACACGGGCCTGGCGAACTGGATCGCCAGGAGCGTGTCGCCGCTGGCAGGCAGCCTCTGGGGTCTGCTCCTGCTCGGCATCATCACGGGGCTGCCAATTCTGTCACCATTCCTTGGCCCCGGCGCTGCGATCGCGCAGATTATTGGCGTGCTTATGGGCGCTCAGATAGCAACAGGAGCTCTGCCGGTGCGGTATGCCTTGCCGACATTGTTCGCCATTGACGGCCAAGTTGGATGTGACTTCATACCGGTGGGTTTGAGCCTCGGCGAGGCGCAATCGGAAACAGTTGATGTCGGTGTTCCGGCGGTGCTCTTCGGCCGTCAGCTCACGTCACCGCTCGCTGTTCTCATTGCATACGGATTCTCCTTCTTGGTGTAGGAGAGTACTGAAGTAGTACATGACATGAGTTGATCCGGGTGGCCAAGTCATTACGAACGGCCACCTGGAGAGATCAGGACAAGGGAGTTTTGATATGGCCACTGTGCTGTGGCAGTCAGAGATAACATTCGTGGGTGAGGATGCCCCAGATCTGCTCGAGGCTGGCGTGATGATCCTCTTTGGAGAGCCTGTGCCTGACGCGCTCGCTGAGGTAAGTGTCGTCCACAAGCTTGGCGGGGCTGCCGCAGTCTCCGCCGCATCGGAGGTGGCTCCGGGTGACGAGGTGCGCTTGGGTGCCGAGGTCTTCACGATCGATGAGGTCGGTGATGTGGCGAATCGGAATCTGGCTGATCTGGGCCACATTGTGGTTTACGTCAACAATCCGGATCAGCCTCTGCTACCCGGAGCACTCAAAGCTCATGGTGCGGATATCAAGACACCGGCGATTGGTCAGACTGTCGCCTTGATAAGGCCATGAGGTGATCTGAATGGAATGGAAATTCGCACTCTACTTGTTCGCCGCAATGATTCTCGCCGTCCCGTTTACTTGGTCTCAGACTCGTCGGTACACCCGAGCCCTACGCGAGATGGCGGATATTCATAACGACCGATCCAATATTCTTGTGTCTGGCAGGGGCCGTGGCAAGATTCGCGGTGCGGTCGTTATGCTAGTCATTAACGCTCAATCCAGAACTATTGTCGAGGCCCGTGTGATGGCTGGCGCTTCAGTATTTGCACCAATTCGCCGAAACCTTGCGTTGGAAGGCCCAGCGGACGATGCAGTCGATCGTGCCGGCGACAAGATGCTCCGCAAGGCGGTGGCTCAGGCTCTCGAACAATTCGACAAGGTCTGCGGAGTCAGAGCGACAGCTACACATCGGACCGTGACTCGGTCAATGCGGCAGACCAGTCTATCCACCACCGCCTGATCGCCACCCATCAGAAGTTTCTCAAGAACAACGAAGTTTTCATCCTTTGAAAGGACATATCCCATGGGATACAGCAAGCGTCTCCTCGCTCGTCAAGCAGAATTCGGTCGTCCAGTTCGCGTCGGAGTTGTGGGCGCGGGACAGATGGGTCGCGGACTTGTCGCACAGGTGCAGCTCGCCCCCGGGCTGGAGGTCGTCGCCGTTGCTGACGTCGACATTGAGCGCGCCACCACCGCTCTGAAGAACGCCGGGCGTGACGACGCCGTCGTCGAGAATGACGTCGCCAAGGCCTCCGCGATCATTGAGGCCGGTGGATCTGTGGCCATCGAGGACGGTCTGTCGATGCCCGAGCTGCCTCTGGACATGGTGCTTGAGGCCTCCGGAGTTCCGGATGTCGCCGCCCAGGTTGCTTATGCGGCTATCACCAATCACACCGACATCGGTCTGATGACAGTTGAGGCAGATGTCACTGTCGGCCTGCTGCTCTCGTCGATGGCCAATGCCGGAGACTCGATCTACACGATCTGCCGCGGCGATGAGCCCATTGAGTGCGTGAAGCTCGTCGAGTACGCCGAGGATCTCGGTCTTGAGGTCGTGGTGGCGGGCAAGGGTAAGAACAACCCGAACCGTCCCACTGATGTCCCCGACGACGTCGTGGAAGAGGCTCGGATCAAGAAGATGAACCCGAAGATGCTGTGCTCTTTCACTGATGGCACCAAGACGCAGATCGAGATGTGTGCGCTGTCGAACGCGACAGGGTTCAAGGTCGAGGTCCCCGGCATGCATGGACTTGAGTGCAATATCGACGAGCTTGACCAGAAGCTCGTGCCAGTTGGTGATGGAGGAGTTCGCCAGAGCGACGGTCCCATCGTTGAGTACGTCACTGGAAATGTGGCCCCCGGCGTGTTCGTCATCGTGAAGTCTCCAAATCCGGTCGTCACCGAGGAGCTGCAGTATCTGCGTGTCGGTAAGGGCGAGTACTTCAAGATCTACCGGCCCTATCACCTTGCTTCCATCGAGGCCGACCTCTCAGTCGGCGAGGCAGTGCTGGATCGACACCCCTCCTTCCAGTCGACGACCTGGACCTCGGAGGTCACTGCGGTGGCGAAGCATGATCTGAAGTCTGGGACGAAGCTCGAGGGTATCGGCGGACACCATGTCCATGGCTGGACCGTCGACGCCAAGGAGGCGAGCGCGGCCAAGGCGCTCCCGATTGGGCTGGCTGCTGGTTGCGTGCTGACATCGGACGTCAAGGCTGGTGAGACGGTCACCTACGACGACGTGGAGATTGACGAGACTCGACCTCTGGTGGCCATGCGTCGGCTGCAGGACGCCATGATCGCCAACGGCACGATCGGCTGAGCCAAAGACAGGCAAGTTCGCGATACCGGAGGACTCCGGGTGCACTCGGGAGGCGTCCATGGCTCGCATGGGCGCCTCCCGCCGACAAGAACGTCTCCCGTAGGAAGTAGGGGTAATTCGATGCTGTCCATGAGGTTTCATGCGCCAGGTGATGTGCGCCTCGAGGAGGTCCCTGAGCCAGTCTGTGGATCGGAAGAAGTCAAGATCAGGGTTCGGAACTGCTCGATGTGCGGTACAGATCTCAAGGCCTTCAGAAATGGTCACCAGATGATCAGCCGCGTGACGACCATGGGTCACGAAATAGCTGGTGAAATCGTCGACGTCGGGTCCTCAGTATCAAGCAACTGGTCTCCGGGAGACCGGGTTCAGGCTATCTCCAATATCCCCTGCGGAAAATGCTACCAGTGCCGCCGTGGATGGACCCAAGTGTGCGAAAACCAAAACAGCATGGGCTTCCAGTATGACGGCGGCTTCGCTGAGTTCATGATCGTGCCGGAGGCGATGCTTCGAGCCAATGGTCTGAACAGGATCCCGACGGGCGTTGATTTCGCCGAGGCGAGTGCGGCCGAGCCGTGTTCTTGTGCCATCAATGCGCAAGAGCAGCTGGGTATCGAGCCTGGCGACTTCGTGGTGGTCATCGGAGCCGGCCCGATCGGGTGCATGCACGCTCGACTTGCCAGGAACATCCACAGGGCAGGAACAGTGGTATTGGTGAACCGCCGGCCTGGCAGGTTGGCCAGGTCCGCTGAGCTTGTGCAACCCGACTTCGCCATCGACTCATCGCAGGACGACGTGGTCGACACCGTGATGGGCCTCACTGACGGCCGTGGCGCCGACGTTGTCATCACGGCCACCCCAGCAGGGAAAGACCAGATTCACGCGGTGGAAATGGCAGCACGGAATGGTCGGATATCATTCTTCGGAGGCCTGCCGAAGATTGCGCCGACCATCACGCTTGACTCGAACTTGGTTCATTACCGGCAGCTCCACATCCATGGCACGAATGGCTCCACGCCTGAACACAACCGGCTGGCCCTCGAATACTTTGCAACCGGGACGCTGCGAGCTAACGACCTCATCACCCACCGAATTCCACTCAAGGAGGGCTTGAGGGCCTTTGATGTGCTGGCCAGTGGCGAGGCCATCAAAGTCACAGTCGAGCCGTAAAAGGGTCCAAAGCGGAAAAGTATGCAGGCCAATCAACGGGCGATCATCGGTCCCGCGTCAAATATGCCGTGAACTACATACGAGGAGAAAGTGCTATGAAAACCCGAATTCTGTGTGTTGGAGATGGAGCTGTAGGGACTGCATTGATGGAGGAGCTGAGGCCGCTGGAGAGCCTTGGAGCTGAGATCACCATCGTGCAGGATGCTGATTCCACCACGCTGCCCGAGTACATGGACCGTCTCGCACTGGTGGAAAGGGAAGGCTTGGGGGCGATCTCCTCCTGCCAGGCCTTGCTGGACAACTGTGCCGATGCCGACGTCATCGTTGTGGACGGCACTCCGGTTGGCAGCGATGTCATTGAACGCTCGACTAATCTCAAGCTGGTAGCAGTCTTGCGCGGAGGAGTTGAGAATGCCGACCTCAAGCAGCTCGAAGAGAGGAATATTCCTCTCGTGCATGCGCCCCAGCGCTCTGCCGACGCCGTAGCTGACTACACGATCGGAATGATGATTGCTGAGAACAAGAATATTGCTCGTAGCCACCATCTCATCCTCGAGGGTCAATGGTGCAAGAACTACCTTAACCGGGACTACGTCCACAATATGAAGACACGCACAGTCGGAATTGTGGGGTTTGGTCAGATCGGATCGCGAGTGGCGAAGCGCCTGATTGGATTCGAAAGCAGAGTGATTGCTTTCGATCCGTTCATGTCTACTGCACAGATCGAGAAGGTGGGCGTCACGGCGGTGGACACCCTGGAAGAACTCCTTGAACGGTCGGACTTTGTGACTTTGCACCTGAGGACCTCGCCGCAGACTTATCACATCATTGATGGCCCGGCTCTGGCGCACATGCAGCGGACCGCTTACCTCATCAACACCGCACGATCATCGTTGGTCGATGAGGCGGCCCTGGTCGAAGCGCTCCAGCAAGAGCGGATCGGGGGAGCGGCTCTCGACGTGTTCGACATTGAACCGTTGCCTAGCGATCACCCATTCCTGAGCCTGCGGAATGTGACGCTCACGCCGCATATAGCTGGTACGTGTGCAGATACCTGGCACGCATCTGTGGAGATCGGACTGGAGGAGTTGACCCGCTACCTCAAGGGTGAGGCTCTTCAGAATCGCAGGATCTGACTCCTGGGGCTCTCGACTCCCGTAGGGTTGAGCGGAACCTGTGAGAGCATCGCCCGTGTGCGGGCCACCGTCCACGCAAGGGCAGTGGGCGTTGTTGCAGAACACGGAGTCGAGAGGGGGAGATGCAGTCATGGCTCCACGTCGGGACGTGCAGACCTTGGTCAAGGTCGCGACGATGTACTACGCGGAGGGACAGAACCAGTCTGCTATTGCCAAATCCCTTGGCATCTCCACGTCCAGCATCTCCCGGATCCTCGCTCAGGCTCGAGACGACGGCCTTGTCACCGTGATCATCCGGGACCCGTCCAAGGCGGTTGAGCGTCGCACTGACCTTGAGAATGCTCTGGTGAAGGAGTTCGGACTGCATCGTGCTTGGGTCGCCGCGATAGGGCCGGGCTCGCGCTCACTGGATGAGGTCGGGAGACTGGCCGCTGAGGTCTTCGTGGAGTACACCGCGCAGGTGAGGTCAGTCGGGCTCAGCTGGGGGCGCACAGTCAGGGCATTCGTGCAGTCCGTGCCTGATCAGCCGACAAGCTTGCCGCTGGAGCTCTACCCGCTGTCAGGTGGGATGTCGGACCAGGATGCCAACCTGTCTGGCAACGCCGTCGTCCAAGAGCTTGCTGGCCGCTGCGGCGGTCACGCCCATCGAATTGATGCCCCAGCCATTGTTCAGTCTGCCAGGACTGGAAAGGCGATGCTCGATGAGCCGGTGGTCGCCCGGGCATTGGAAGCAGCTCAGGACTGCGATCTCGCCATCGTTGGCGTGGGATCGATGGGTGTGCACTGGTCAGCCGGACTTGTTCGCTCGATGAGACTCGATCCAGAGCAGTTGGAACAGGTACGCGCCGCCGGGATCGCTGGTGACGTGTGTGGCAGATTCATCAATGATGATGGGAAACCGGTCCTCACACCTGCTGATGATCACGTCATTGGACTGACTTTTGAACAGCTCTCCCATATCGAACGCGTGATGGGAATCGTGTCCGGTGCGGAGAAGTCCCGAGGAGCAGCGGCTGTGCTCAGGTCGGGGATTCTCACCGGCATCGTGCTTGATGAGAATTTGGCTGAAGTGGTGCTTTCGGCGTCCTGAGCGCAGCCGCAACAATGCTATCTGCTGTCCTCGCCGTGTTCTCCGTGGGGCGGCCCGACTATCCGCGATCCGGATGGGTCGTTCGTCAGCTCAATTTTCATGCCACGGCCTGGTCGGCATCGTAGATGCATGTCATGAACGCCTTGACATTGGATGCGATTGCTTCAGTTGCAGCGCTCGCGACGTCAGGATAGACGAAGACATCAGAGTGTTGGTCGAGTAATCTTCGGGCACCGTCCAATCCAGCTTTGACCGAGTAGGTGTAGTAGTTGATCTTCCTCACCCCTTCGGCGATACATCGGCGGTATTCTTCGTTGCTGAGACCGGAGCCGCCGTGCATGACGATCGGGACTCCCGCCTCGCGCCGCAGACTCCTTACGAGGTCGAAGTTTAACTTCGGTTCGCGGTGATACAGGCCGTGGACGGTACCGAACGAAGCGGCCAGGCAGGTGACTCCGGTGCGTTCCACAAACTGTTTGGCCACGGCGGGGTCGGTGTAGAGAGCTTCAT
The DNA here is from genome assembly GCF_000423445.1 of Acidipropionibacterium thoenii DSM 20276. Taxonomy (GTDB): domain Bacteria; phylum Actinomycetota; class Actinomycetes; order Propionibacteriales; family Propionibacteriaceae; genus Acidipropionibacterium; species Acidipropionibacterium thoenii. Next base: position 151,823 of record NZ_AUHZ01000006.1, read on the forward strand.
CCGCGACTCCCTGATCGGGATCGCCGTTCTCGTTGCCAGTCATCACTCCCAGCTCTCCCTCAACGCCAGCGCCGTAACCGTCAGCGATCTGGACAGCTTCTGCGGTCGTCTCGACGTTGCGCTCGAACGGCATACGTGATCCATCCAGCATCACCGAGGTGAACCCCAGCTCCAGGCCAGTGCGGATGTAGTGGAGATCCTCACCATGGTCTATATGAACCACGCACGGTACCGAAGCTCGTTCGGCAAGGGAGACCATTGCTGGCCCGATATCGGTGATCCTATTGATTTTCTCGTGACTTTGGGCGTGGGCCAAAATTACCGGAACATTGAGCTGCTCGGCTGCTCTTATCGTGGCCACCAGTGACTCAAAAATAGGTGTGTTGACTGCGGCAATTGCGCATTGATGATCCTCGGCGTAGTCGAGGGCGTCTTTGAGACCGATGAGCATGACGTCACTCTCCGATGACAGCGACTTTAATCTTGCGGTCGCGTTCGCGGTTGGGGTCCCAGTCGACGAAGTAGATGTAGCCCACAGCGCCGATCTGGAGAGCGGAGTTGTCGATGACGAAGGTCTGGGATGCTCCGATGAGCGTACCGCGAAGGTGGGCCTCGGTGTTGAGGAGACTCTCCAGATCGGGCACCAGAATCGTCGAACCGGTGCTGGTAGCGCCGTCGGTCATGTTCTGAACTGCCTCGACGTGAGCGGGTCCGGGGTGGTGATACTGGTTGTTGGTCATGCAGCGGGGGAAGATCTTGTCCAAACCCTCGTTGAGATCGGCTTGGATATATTCGTCGCCGGCGAAATCTACGTCATGGCAGTACTCCTCGAAGAACACAGAGCAGGTGGTATGCGTCGACGCCACTGTGCAGATGCCTGATTTGACTCCCGATGCTGCGACGATGCGGCGCACCTCATCGGTGATCTCGAAATAGGTGGGTCGGCCGGCCTTGGACCGAACTTGGATGGTGTCAATGTTGACGGTCATAGTTTAGATTTCCTTCTTGTTACTTGCTGTGCAGGTCCTTCTGAACAGTCGAAGCGATATGAGGATTGGGGGTTGCGTCTAGCAGCCTGTTGCGGCGGTCCTTTTCGGCGCGCAGGGCGGTGAGCATGTCAGAGATGGTGGACCGCCAGTCTGGTGCACAGACGATGCCACTGGTTCCACCCGAGGCGTCGGCTCCGAGCGCCAGTACTCTTGCGACGTCCTCACCGGTGGACACGCCCGCTCCCTGGAGCACCATGATGGCGGGGTTGACCTCCTTGACCGCGGCGGTGGAATCCCGGATGTAGTCGTCAGTGGTGAGCGAGCCGGTGCCGATATTGGAGGAGGGCTCGCAGATCATCACGTCGGGTCCCAGCTGTGCGACCACCCGACACTGGGCGATGGAGTCGGCGCAGACCACTGTGGCGAGCCCGACCTCACGGGCGCGCATCAGAGCGGCGTCCAGCTCGGCCAGGGTGAGGGGGTGCTCGGCGTGATTGAGCACCACGGCCCGGGCCCCGGCCGCCACCAGTGACTCCGGCAGGATGTGCCCCATCCCTCGGCCGGGATTGATGGGGTCCATGTGCTGGGCGGTGACGATCAGTCTCTCCGTCTGCTCGGAGACAAGCCGGATGTCTGCGTGCTGGACGGTGAACATGATGTCGACACCGAAGTCTTGGCTCAGGCCGTCGGCAAGCTGGGCGAGTTCCAAGGCCTGGTCGCCGTAGAGATAGGCCTTCGGATTGATGATGAGAAACGGAGCCTCGATGACCCGATTCATCTGACCTCCAAGGGAGTAGATGCAAGATATTGCCCGTAAGGGGAAAATTTGTGCGTACTGGAATCATCCCACGGAGGTTCGAGGTGCACAAGCCCACCGGGAAGGTTCGCGCGTCACCTGCCTGAACCTGGCCACCCGATCTGGCCGCCACCGCGGTTTCGGCCGACGATAGAGTCACGACCATGGCAGAACCCGTGGTGGCCCTCGTGATGGCTGCCGGTATCGGCACCAGGTTCGGTGGGCCGGTCCCCAAGCAGGTCAAGGAGCTCACCGGCAAGGCGGTGGTGGCGGTGGCGGTGGAGGCGATGGCCGCCGGCGGCTGCACCGATGCAGTGGTGGTGGTCAAGGGCGGTATGCACAACCACTTCCGACTGGCCCTGGCGGCGTCCCCCATCCCGGTGCGGTTCGCCACCGGCGGCGCCAGCCGCCAGGAGTCGGTGCACCACGGCCTGCAGCTCATCAAGAACCATCCGCAGCTGTGCCAGGCGCGCAAGGTCCTGATCCATGACGCCGTGAGGCCGCTGGTGCCGGCCTATGTCGTCGAGGATGTGCTGGCCGCCCTGGACGCCGGGGCGGTCGCGGTGACCCCGGCGGTCCCGGTGGTCGACACCATCCGCCAGCTGGACGGCGAGACCTCCACGGTGATTGACCGATCCACCCTGCGAGCTGTCCAGACCCCCCAGGGATTCGACCGGGAGGTCATCACGGGCTGTCACGAGAGGCTGCACGAGGAGGGCGGGGAGGTCACCGATGACGTCACCTGCTGCCAGAACTACGGCTACCCGGTGGAGCTCGTCGGAGGCTCACGGATGGCACTCAAGATCACCGAACCGCTGGATCTGGACATCGCCGAGACGCTGCTCAAGGCCACCGCGGGAGCCGGCCACCACTCCGGACGCCGGGTCCGCAGGGTGCTCAGCGGGATGGATCCCCGACCCTCGCACCGGCGTCGCGGATGATCCCGCAGATCCGCACCGGCATCGGTACTGACGTCCACCAGCTGGTGGACGGCGTGGAGATGCACCTGGCCGGGTTGTTCTTCCCCGATGAACCGGCCGGGCTGGCCGGGCACTCGGACGGTGATGTCGCCGCCCACGCGATCTGTGATGCCCTGCTCTCGGCCGCCGGGCTGGGGGATCTCGGTGCCAACTTCGGCACCGATCGTCCCGAATGGGCCGGGGCTGCCGGGGCGGCATTCCTGACCGAGACGGTGAGGATGCTGGCCCGGGCCGGCTGGCAGGTGGGCAATGTCGCCGTTCAGGTGATCGGGAACCGCCCGAGGATGGCGGCGCGGCGCCACGAGGCCGAGGCACTGCTCACCGATGTGGTCGGTGCGCCGGTCTCGGTCTCAGCGACCACCACAGATCACCTCGGACTGACAGGGCGGGGCGAGGGGGTCGCGGCGATCGCCACCGCTCTCATCGGCCGGCAGGGCTGAAGCCGGCGCGACCGGCACCAGGGGCTCCACCACCGAGGTGGGCGAGGCCGCCGGCACCGCGGTCGGGAGGACCGGCGGCGCACTGCCGGCCAGCTCATCGGCGACCAGTCGGCGTCGCAGCACGAGCCAGGCGATCGTCACCGGCACCAGGGCGAGGAACCAGGCCAGCGGCGCCGCGATGCACACCCCCAGGAATCCGATGTGACCGACGAGCACCAGACCGGCGATGATCCGCACCACCAACTCCATCACCCCGGCCATCGTCGGCACCGAGGTCGACCCCAGGCCCTGGACCGTGTTGCGCAGCAGGAACAACAGTGCCAGCACCCAGTACAGCGCAGAGTTGATGACCAGGTAGCGGTGCGCCAGGGCCACCACGGTCTCCGCCCCGGAGCCCACGAACACTCTCACGACGGACTGTCCCCACAGGTAGATCATCGCGCCGAGCAGGACGCCGAAGCAGCTGGCGATGATCCCTGTCCGGAAGACGCCCACGCGGATCCGGCGGGGTTGAGCGGCTCCCCGGTTCTGCGCCACATAGGTGGTCATCGCTACTCCGACCGAGGCCAGCGGGGCGACCGCCATCTGGTCGACGCGCATCGCCGCGGTGAAGGCGGCAACCGTCTCGGATCCCAGGTTGTTGACGCCGTACTGCAGGATGGCCGCCCCGGTGGCGATCACCGACATCTGGAATCCCAGGGTCAGACCCAGCCGAAGCGACTCGCGCAGCTCGTCGTGGGTGACCGCCAGATCGGCTCGACTGAGCCTCAGAATCGGCATCCGGCGTCTGATCAGTACCAGGCACAGCACCACCGATAGGCCCTGGGCGACGACTGTGGCGGCCGCAGCGCCGCCCACTCCCATGCCCAGACCACCGACGAACAGGACCACCAGCCCGGCATTGATCAGGCACGAGATCACCAGGAAGATCAACGGCGTCCGCGAGTCGCCCAGGGCCTGGATCATCGCGGACAGGAAGTTGAAGGCCACCATCGCCGAGGAGCCGGCGCTGAGCACCATCAGGAACACCGTGGAGTCGTGGACCAGTTCGGGGGGAGTGTCCATCCAGCCCAGCACGGTGCGGGCCCCCGGCGTTCCGGCCAGGGTGGTCCCCACCGCGATCCCCGTGATGATGACCAGCCCGGCGGCCACCCGTCGGCGCACCGCCGGCAGGTCGCCGGCTCCGAACGCCCGGGCCACCGGGATCGCCAACCCGGTGGAGGACCCGATGGAGAAGCCGATCAGGAAGAACTGGATGCTTCCAGATGCCCCGACCGCGGCCAGCGCATTGACTCCGAGCAGGCGGCCCACCACGGCTGCATCGGTGAAGGAATATGCCTGCTGGAACAGGTTGCCGATCAGCAGCGGGAGGGTGAACAGCAGGATCAGCCGCACCGGAGGTCCGGCGGTGAGGTTCTTCGTCATGATGTGCCCGCCAAGCTATCGCAGTATGGAGCTGATATGGGGATCGGCGTCCAGCAGGCCGGTGAGTCGGGAGCTTCCCCAGACGCCGACCACCTCCGCCGCTGCGAGGTCACCGGGCTCGGTTGCCACCAGCCACGAGTGGTCGTCGGGCCAGATCAGGTCGGGACTGTGTCGGAAAGCCATTCGGCCCATGGTGCTCTCCCACCTCGTGACGGCCTCCAGCCGTCCACGGAACAGGGCGAGGTCACGGCCCTGGAAAGTGAGCGGGTTGTGCAGCATGTCGTCCCACCACTGCCTCAACAGGGCCCTCTGACGGGCACCGAAGGCCGCCATCCGGACCCCCTTGTCGGCCGCCCAGATGGAGGCTTTGGCCAATCTGCCCGGCTCATCGGGGATCAGGACGGGAGTACCGAACTCGCCTCCCCAGAAGCCTGCTCGGCCGGTCCACTGGCCGTAGGTGACCTCGATGCACAGGTGAGCCGGTGTGGCCTGCCGCAGGCATCCGACCAGACCTTCCAGGGCATCGTCCGGCAGGCCTTCCGGGCCGCAGGCGAGCCTGCGATGCTCCTCGAACCGGTCGTCCAGTGCGCCGGGCTCCTCGAGATCGGCCAGCCAGGACGCGAAGTGCAGGTCGTCGGTGCGGCTGATGGGCATGACGACATCCTGACATGGCCACTGCGTGACCCCGTCACCGGCCCGGTGCCGGGGCCGCCCAGGGGTGTTCGGATCAGCTGGTCTGGGCGCTGTCGTAGCGGCGCAAGGTGTTGGCGGTGATCTGTTCCAGATCGATCTCGTGGCCCAGCCCGGGGGAGGTCGGCACCTGGACCCAGCCGTCGGTGGCGATCACCGGCGGGACGATGACGTCGCGGGCGTAGTACTTGTCGGACCCGGAGACGTCGGAGGGCAGCGTGAACCCGGGCAGCGAGGAGATCGCCACATTGGCGGCCCGCCCGATCCCGAACTCGTGCATCCCCCCGCACCAGACCGGGATCCCGGCGTCCCTGGCGATGTCATGGGCCGCCCGGGCCACCGTCAGCCCGCCCATCCGCGAGACCTTGATATTGAGCACCCGGCCGGCCCTCAGGGCGATCATCAGCCCCAGATCGTGGAGATCCTCGACCGACTCGTCGAGGCAGATGTCGGTGGCGATCCGTTGCTGGAGGCGGGCATGGCCCAGCAGATCGCGGGGAGCGAAGGGCTGCTCGATCATCGTCAGCCCGAAGTCGTCCAGCTCCTTCAGATGAGACATCGTCTCGTCATCTGAGGTGTAGACGCCGTTGGCATCGACATGCATGTCCAGCTCCGGGAACTCGGCGCGCACCGCGCGGACCGGCTCGATGTCCCAGCCGTGGCTGATCTTGAGCTTGACCCGGTGATACCCGGCCGTCACCTGGTGTTCGACCTGGCTGAGCAGGTCATCGATGGTGGCCTCGATCCCCAGTGAGACGCCGGCCCGCACCTGGCTGCGGGTGCCCCCCAGTGCCGATGCCAGCGAGACTCCCTGGGCGCGCGACCACAGATCCCAGGCCGCCCCGACCAGGCCGGCCTTGGCGAAGAAGTGACCGCGGATCCTCGACCAGAGCGCGTCGACCTGTTCGGGATGGTCCCAGTCGGCGTCCAGCACGGTGGGCAGCAGGAAGGCGGTGGCGATGTCCCAGGCCGTCGAGGTGGTCTCCGAGCAGTAGAAGGGTCCCGCCGGAGAGGCGATCTCCCCCCAGCCGGTCTGGCCGGCTGCGTCGGTGAACTCGACGAGGATGTGGTCGAGGGTGGACTTGGCATGCGAACTGGTCTGGAACCGGTGGACCAGCGGAAGCCTGACCTCGAAGAGCCTCGCTCGGGTGATTCTCATGAGTTCTGGTCGCTCTCCTGTGGGTCGTCGCTGTCGTCTGCCATCTTGTCGTCACTGTAGATGCCGGCGTCCTGATCCCAGTAGATCCCCAGCGCCGTGGTGGCGGTGTCGCGGTTGGCCAGCCGGCGTCTGGCCCCCTTGGCCGAGGCGCTGGCCAGGGAGCTCAGCAGGTGGCACACCGCAGCCATCGCGGTGGGGGAGTCGGCGAAGGAGGCCGAACCGGTGTCGACCAGGATGAGCACCGAGGCGTACTCGGCCAGCGGTGCGTCGGCACCGTCGGTGACGACCACCAGACGCCCTCCCGACTGTGCGAACAGCCGCCCGAGCCGCACCGTCTCGATGCGGTAGCGGCGCAGGCTGAACACGATGCAGACGTCGGAGGGGCGGACATCGCTCAGCACATCGGTGGCGCTGGGGCCATCGCCGATGAGCATCACGTTGGGAAGAGTGGCCGCCAGATCGGCATTGAGCAGGGCTGCGTAGGCGGCCGATTTGCCGGCCCCGGCGATGTACTTGCGGCGCGAGGCCAGGATGAGGCCGGCGGCCCGGGACAGGCTGGAGTCGGTGGCCAGGGTCGCGAAAGTGGATTCCAGTGAGGCCCGCTCGGCCTCCATCAGGTGGGCCTGAAGTGCCTCCCCGCTGAGGCTGGGACGCAGCCGCAGCATCCGGTCGCGAGGGCTGGCCGGTCCCCTGCTCGTGGTGGGGCCGGCGCTGCCCCCGGTGGCGGAGCCTGCTCCGGAGCTGGTCTCGGCCGTGCTCACAAAGCTCCTCCGCGGTCCGGTACCGCCCGGTAGACCGACAGATCGGGTCCGAGCCGGCGGCAGGAGACGAGCACCAGTCCTGACCCCATCACATCGGACAGCGTCGTGCGCAGCCTGTCGCGGACCTCCTCGGTGCCGTCCTCGGAATGGTCACCCGCCACGATGCCGGAGGGGATCGGGATCCACGCGCCCTCGCCGTCGGCGACCGCAGTGGCCGGCTCGGCGTCTCTGAGGTCATCGGGGATCGGCAACTGGTGCTCCTCGTCGTAGCGGTCTGCGGCGTCTCGCAGATTCCACTCCACGATGGCGCGGTCGCTGTGCGGTCGGCCGTAGTAGTCGACGACGAACTCGCGGCCCACCCCCTGCAGGGAGTCGAGATTGAAGTGGCCGTTGCGGGCGAACAGCGGGTTGTACCCCCAGCGCATGTGACTGGCGCCCCAGTCCCGGGCCACCTCGGCCTGGCGCAGTTTGAGGATCCTGCCGATCCCGTGGCCCTGCATGCTCGGGTCCACCACGGCGGCCTGGGAGTAGTGGAAGGGCTTGTGGGTCTTCGGGGCGAGGGCCGAGAACCCGTAGGCGAAGCCGACCAGGGCGCCGTCGGGGAAGTCGCGCTGCACCCCTATCGAGGAGCCGCCGTTGCGGCCCAGCGCGCTGAGCAGGTTCGCGTTGAGGGATAGTTCTGGCAGGTCGTAGTTGAAGGCGCGGCGGTACAGCCGGGCCGCCTCGCCGAACTCCCTGGCCTCGGTCAGGGTGCCGCAGTACAGCTTCACCACCGGATTGCTTGCGTCGAGGCTGTCGGCGCCGCCCCTGGGCTCGGCCGAGATCTCCCTCATGTCCTCCATGGTGCTGAAGATACGTTTCATATGTTGCGTCCTTGTTACCGGGGGGAGATCTGGCGGAAGTCCCTAGGATGACCCGATAACACGTTCGCACAAGGATGAACGGCCAGCTCAGGGGTGCCTGGAGGATTCCCGGAAGCTCACGGCTTATGATCGGTAAAAACGAGAAGGGGCTCACATGACGCAACCGGGATCCCAGACTCTGGTGCTGGCACGGCTCGAACAGCTGGTGCGGGTCGAGAGTCCCTCTCGCGACGCCGCGGCCAGTCGTCAGATCACCGACCTGCTGGTCGCCTGGTTCACTGAACTCGGCCTGGTGGCCCGGCGCATCCAGAGTGCCTCCGGGGTCCATCTCATCATTGATGATCCGGGTGACGGGGTGGGAGCGCCGATCCTGCTGGTGGGTCACTCCGACACCGTCTGGGAGCACGGCGACATCGAGACCCGGGTGCCCTGGACATGAAGTCGGGGCTGGTGATGATCATCAGCGCCCTGGAGCGACTGCGCGGGGTGGCGCACCGGCCGGTCCGAGTGGTGATCACCTGCGATGAGGAGAGCGGTTCGCCCACCGGCGAGGCGATCTGCCGGCAGGCTGCTGAGGGGGTCGCAGCGGCGATCGGTTTCGAGTGCCCCCATCCCGACGGGGCCCTGAAGGTGGGACGCCGCGGTTCGACCCGGCTGCGGGTCTCGGTCACCGGACGGGCCGCCCATGCGGCGCTGGACCCGGAGTCGGGGATCTCGGCGATCGACGAGCTGGTCGATCAGTTGGTCGGGGTGCGCGGGGTGATCGCCGAGGCCAACCGGATCGACGAGGTGCTGTGCAATGTGGGGATCATCTCCGGTGGCGCCCGGGCCAATGTCATCCCTGACCATGCCGAGGCCGAGATCGGGTTGAGGTTCCTCGAGGCTCGCAGCGAGGCTTTCGTGCTGGACCGGTTGACGTCGTTGACGCCGATCCGTGCGGGCGCCCGGATCGACAGCGAGATCCTCACCCACCGCCCGACCTGGGCTCCGAAGGCCTCCGATCAGGAGCTGCTGGCCGAGATCGCAGCGGCCGGGGCGGGCCTGGGCCAGACGATCGAGGGACGCCCCGCCGCCGGGGCCGGGGACACGAACCTCGTCGGGGGGCCGTTGGGCATCCCCGCGGTCGACGGTTTCGGGCCGATGGGCGGTGGCGCTCATGCGGTGAGCGAGCACATCCTGGTGCCGACCCTCTTCGAGCGGCTGGACCTGTTGGTGGGATTTCTCCGGCGCTAAGTGACCGGCTTCAGCGCCTGCGCAGGTCGCGCAGCCACTCCATCACGGGATTGGGCGGCCCTGGCGGGTAGTCCGGGGCACGGCCGATGTCCCTGCTGAGCCGTCGGCTGTCGAGAGCCCCCATCGCCAGCAGCGCCACACCGGACACGACGCCGCAGACCAGCAGAGCGCCCGATGGCGGAACCAGCAATGGCGTGAAGCAGCCGGCCGCCATCAGCAGCCAGCAGATCAGGTGCCAGGGGGTCAGGGCCGGCGAGCGCTCGGCCAGCCAGCGGATCCCGAAGGCGACCACCGCCAGCACCACGGGGCTGATGAGGGGCGCAGTGCCCACCGGTAGATCCATCGACAGGGTGGCCACCACCGCCATCACGCCGGCCAGTCCGGCTCCCAGCACCACGGCAGTCCTGGTCGCGGAGCGCGTCATCTCACGACGGGTCCGGTAGTTGTGACACATCCCGACGGTGGTGGCCAGCCCCAGGGTCACCACGATTGCGGCGGTGGCCGGGTTGGATGCGGTCAGTGAGGTGAACCCAAGAGTGAGCCCGATCCCGATCTCGCCGGCACCGGTGACGGTGTCCGGCAGTACAGGGGCGGAAGGACTCGGCGTGGGGGCGCGCTTCGAGTCCTGTGATCCCGAGCGAGTGTCGGCCACGCTGGGCCGGGACCTCTGCCGGGCCTGCGGGCGTCCCTTCGCCCTGGACCTGCTGCGGGATCGCGAGCTGCTCACACCGTCGATGATACGGGCAGACCATGATCAGTTATCTGCCAGAGCGGGGAATCCGCGCTGGCAGATGACTGATCTCATGATGCGGTCGCTGGGCTCAGGGATGCAGAGAAGTCTGAAGTTCTCGTGATCCAGGCGATTGAGTCAAATATCCATCCCACCGCGACCGGATCGTCTGGGATATCGACGCAAATCACGTTGTCCTGTGCGTGATAGGTGAAATTATTAGCGTCAATAAAGAACTCTGACAGGGATTTTATGAAGGCGGGTTGGACTGAGCCGATGTGCGCCATGCATGTTGATTTGCCGCCGGTCCAGCCGAGCCACCGATCACGCTGTTCATAGAGACCCCAGTATGTGTCCCGGGAGTTGCCGGTCCATGCCTCGAGTAACTGGGATTCTCCGGTGAGTTTCACACTTTGAGTATGTGAGATACCGAGCATCCTCAGTGTCTCGACGATGCACGACATGAATTGTCCGCCTGGTCCTGTGATGCATGTTGTGGGTACGACATCGGCGCGAAAAGACACCGAGATCATGTCTGCGGACATGCCGGTTGCACTGGCTGCGGCATAGCTCCAGCGGGGTGGCCCCTCATCAATCGGCGAACGGAGGCCAAGACCGTCGATGACCGGATAGAACACTTGGTCCAAGGCGGGGACGGGTCTCTTTGGTGAGGCAACTGTCAGGTCGGCCGTTATCGTGGCCGGGGTTCCGAGGCTCATCACCACGGGGAGCACGCCAACGTGACGACATTGGACTGCACAACACCCGGTGGATCGGCATAGCCAATGATGTCCACACCAACAGTCCCCATGAACTGATGATTGTCATGCGCCTTGCATTTCCTAGCGGCCGGAACCCATTTTTCGCTTCCAAATCCTGGCGCCACTGTAGCCGTTGAACTTGCGACAAGAACCCATACTCCCCACTTCTTGGCGTAGAGACGCGTCGTGACCTTGGCGCGCGTTGCGCGGAATGTGGTACTTTTCTTCCATCCACCATGAACATTCACATTTCCGTGAACCGTACTGGAAAAGTGGGGATTGTCGATCTTCGACTCAAATAGTCCAGCATCTCGCGGTGCGATATTGGACGTCGAGGAGCCGGTCTGAGACGAGGTTTCTGGGGCAGCTTGCGCAGGAATTGCCACAACACAGAATAAGATCGCTACGGCAGCGGTACTTCCTGCAAGTTTCTTGTGGTTCACAACCGTCCTTCTTTCGTCGGAAGTAGTACCATTCGTGCGGTATCACGTGATTAAGAGCCTATGGGTGGCATGTGAGAAGCGCAATAGATCTGATGAAAGTCTGACCGATCGGGCAGGAAGCCTGCCCGATCGGGCAATTGTTGGCATTTGCGATGACGTGAGTCTGGTGATTGAGGCCGTGTCTCGGGCAGGCGACATCGGGAGCCCCAGGTGCGCGTTGAGCAACCCCAATCCAGGCAGGTCGTTCCCAAGACTCGTCAGATGAAGATCGGTTGTGGCCCGCAATCACCGAGGATCGTCGAGCCACAACCGAAGCGGTTGTAGCAGAAGGAGCGTTTGGCTCTTCCCGGACGACGGTTCAGAGCTCGAGGCCTGGGTACAGCGGGAAGTTGCCCACCAGCTCATCGGCCTCGGCGTGGACCCGCTCAGCGACGCCGTCGGTCATCGCGTACTTGGCCTTGCCGGGCTTGCCGCTGGAGGCGGTGACCGGGGTGGTGGCCTTGAGGGCCTCGACGATCAGCGCCGCGACCCGGTCGAACTCCTCGGCGCCGAAACCGCGCGAGGTCAGCGCCGGGGTGCCGATCCGGATGCCCGAGGTGTACCAGGCGCCATTGGGATCGGCAGGGATCGAGTTGCGGTTGGTGACGATGCCGGAGTCCAGCAGGGCCGACTCGGCCTGACGTCCGGTCAGCCCGAAGCTGGTGGTGACGTCGAGCAGGTTGATGTGGTTGTCGGTGCCATTGGTGACCAGCTTCACACCGCGGCTCATCAGTCCCTCGGCCAGCGCCTTGGCGTTGTCAGCGACCTTCTGGGCGTAGTCCCGGAAGGCCTGGGTACGAGCCTCGGCCAGGGCGACGGCCTTGGCGGCCATCACGTGGGCCAGCGGTCCGCCGAGCACCATCGGGCAGCCGCGGTCGACGTCGTCGGCGTACTCCTTGGTGACCAGCACCATCCCGCCGCGCGGTCCGCGCAATGACTTGTGGGTGGTGGTGGTGACCACCTGGGCGTGGGGGACCGGGTCCTCGTCGCCGGTGAACACCTTGCCGGCCACCAATCCGGCGAAGTGGGCCATGTCGACCATCAGGACCGCGCCGATCTCGTCGGCGATCTCGCGCATCTTCGCGAAGTTCACCCGGCGCGGATAGGCCGAGTAGCCGGCCACGATGACCAGCGGCTTGAACTCCAGGGCCAGCTCGCGGATCTTGCCGTAGTCCAGCAGGCCGGTGGTCGGATCGGTGCCGTAGGACCGCTGGTCGAACATCTTGCCGGAGATGTTGGGGCGGAATCCGTGGGTGAGGTGCCCGCCGGCGTCCAGGCTCATCCCGATCGAGCGCTGGTCGTTGAATCGGTGGCGCAAGGTGTCCCAGTCCTCCTGGGACAGGTCATTGACGGTCTTGGAACCGAACTCGGCCAGTGCCGGCATCTCCACATGATGAGCCAGGATCGACCAGTAGGCGGTGAGATTGGCGTCGATGCCCGAATGCGGCTGGACGTAGGCGTGGTCGGCCCCGAACAGCTCGCAGGCGTGCTCGGCGGCGACCGCCTCAACGGTGTCGACGTTCTGGCAGCCGGCGTAGAAGCGGTGCCCGATGGTGCCCTCGGCGTACTTGTCGGAGAACCAGGTGCCCATGGTGGCCAGCACCGGCAGTGAGGCGTAGTTCTCGGAGGCGATCAGCTTGAGGGAGTGTCGCTGGTCGTGCAGTTCTGCGCGGGTGGCCTCGGCGATCCGGGGCTCGACGGAGCCGATGATGTCCAGCAGCGTCTGGTACGCCGGGGCGGCCTGCTCATTGATGCTCGCTGGCTCTGGATAGGTCGAGTCGGGCACGGAATCCTCCTGTTGTGTGGGCGCAGCTCAATCTAGTACCCGGGCGTGGCGAGCGGGCAGCGGTGAGATGGCATGGTGGTGTGCGGCGACAAGGAGACGATGTGACTTCCGACGACGAGACCGGCCTTCGGCCCAATGTCCTGGTCTGCATGGACACCGCCATCGCGACGCGCCATCTCGACCTGGAACGGCTGCAGCGCATCGGACGGCTGGTGGCGGTGGTGGAGCGCTACGACGAACTGCCCGGCACCGACCTCGGGGAGATCGACGTGCTCATCTCCGGGTGGGGGACGCCGCCCCTGAACGCGGCTGTGCAGGCGCTGATGCCGAGGCTCCGCGCGGTGCTGCACACCGCCGGCACCGTCAAGGAGGTGGTCACCCCCGCACTGGTCGAGCGCGGTGCGCTGGTGACCAACAATGTCGCCGAGAATGCCGACCCGGTGGCCCAGTACACTCTGGCGGCGCTGCTGTGGTCGGGCAAGCGAGTGCCCTGGCTGGCCCGTGGGGCCGCCGACCTGCTCGATCCGAGGACTCGCGTGGAGACCGTCCTCGAGTTGTCCAACTGGCGTCGGACGATCGGCATCATCGGCTTCTCCAGAGTGGGCCGTGCGGTGCTGGAGGCCCTCACCCAGCCGTTCCTGACCCGCACCATGTCCCCGGAGCTGCTGGTCGCCGATCCCTACGCCGACGCCGGAAAGGTGGCTCGGGCCGGGGCCCGGCTGGTGGGTCTCGATGAGCTGCTGGACCGCAGCGACGTCGTCAGCCTGCACGCTCCCCGGACTTCCGAGACGATCGGCATGATCGGGGCCCGGGAGCTCTCCCTGATGCGCGACGGCGCCACCTTCATCAACACCGCGCGAGGAGCCCTGGTCGACCACGACGCCCTGCTGGCGGAGTGCTCGACCGGTCGGCTCAGCGCCATTCTGGACGTCACCAGCCCTGAGCCGCTGCCGCCCGACTCCCCATTGCTGAGCTGTCCGGGGATCATCATCACCCCGCACGTGGCCGGCTCACTGGGCAGCGAGATCGACCGGATGGCCGACGGTGCGCTCGACGAGCTGGAACGGCTGGCATCCGGGCGCCCTCCGCGTGAACCCGTGCCGCTGGCCGAGCTGGGCAGACTGGCATGAACGACGTCTCCCCGATCAACGCCCAGCGGTTCCTGCCGGCCTGAACTCAGGCCCGTTCCCGGTGCTGCCGGCGCCGATCGCCCAGCAGCTCCCAGACCAGCACCAGGGCCGCCGCCAGTACGAAGCCGATCCCGGCCAGCGTCACGCCGTGCCAGCCGAACCGGTCCCACAGCCCGACCGCCACGGCCGATCCCACCGCTCCGCCGATGAAGTACAAGGTCATGTAGATCGAGTTGAGCCGCGAGCGCAGCGCGGTGTCCTGGCTCTGCACGACCGCCAGATTGGTGACATGGGCGGCCTGCAGACCGCAGTCCAACAGGATGAAGCCGAGGCAGAACATCGCCAGATGGGCCGAACCGAACCACATCGAGATCCAGCCGATCAGCAGCAGACCGATGCCGAGGGCCACCACCTGGGTGCCCAGGCCGCGATCGGCCAGCCGTCCGATGGGGCCCGCACCCAGGGCACCGATCACCCCGAGCAGGCCCACCAGCCCGATGGTCGCCGGTCCCAGCCCGAAGGGAGCACCGGCCAGCAACGGCGTCATCGTCGCGAAGCAGGCACTCATCGCCGCGAACAGCATGAAGGACATCACCGAACGGGTCCGCACCTTGGGGAACCGCAGCCATGCGCCGATCATCGACGCCGGGAGCTCGGTGAGGCTGAACCGCGATCTGGGGGCGACCGTCGGGAGCTGGCGCCACAGCATCGCAGCGATCACCAGCAGCAGACCGCCGACCAGCCAGTAGACGGTCGTCCAGCCACCCACCAGGCTCAGCATCCCCGACACCGCCCGGGCCACCAGGATGCCGATCAACAGGCCGGTCATCATGGTGCCGACCGCCGAACCCCCCTTGCCGGGGGCGGCCAGGTCGGAGGCGAAGGGCACCAGGACCTGCGCGGCCACCGAGAAGACCGCCGCGGTGCCGGTGCCGATCAGCAGCATCGGGAAGTTGACGGAGGCCGCCGCCACCAGCTGACCGGCAGCGGCCAGCAGCACCAGGATCACCGCGAGCTTGCGGCGGTCCACCATGTCGCCCAGCGGCACCAGCAGGAGCAACCCGAGTCCGTAGCCGAACTGGGCCACCGTGACGCTGGAGGCCGCCGCCGAGATGCTGACATGGAAGTAGCCGGAGATCTCATCGATGAGCGGCTGGTTGAGGTAGTTGCCGCCCACCGTCAGGCCGGCGGTGACGGCCATCAGCATCAGCAGCCCCCGGCTGAGCCCTCGTTCCCCCCGCTGTGCCGCACGGTTCATTCTCAACCTCTCGGACGCCTGCCCTCAGCGATGATCCCTCAGCCGTGTGACCCAGCACTCGGTGGTCATCGGGATCTCCACCGTGCTCAAGGTTGCCACCTGCGGGTCGGTGGACAGGATCTCCCGCCATCGGGCCATCCACCTGGTCCGGTCCTGCTCGCCGGCGGTGAGCCACTGGGAGTGGGTCTGCCACAGGCGCAGGAAGTCCTCCTTGGAGAGAGTCATGGTCCAGTCCACCTCGTGATGGCTGAACGGCAGCCAGTCCGGCCCGGGATGGGCCGGGACCCGGTCGGCCGACCGACCGAGTTCAGAGCCGCGCGGCAGGTCGCAGACCTGGTCGATGAGGCTGAGCCATCCGGACTCGGTGTGGTCGATGTTCCAGGCCAGGCCCAGCGTGCCGGCCCCGGCGATCACCCGTCGCAGTTCGCTCCCGGCGGTGGCGGCGTCCATCCAGTGCCAGGCCTGCCCGACGACGGCCGCATCCACCGAACCCTCCGACAGCGGGATGGCCTCGGCGGTGCCGACCAGGCACTCCACCTCCGGGTGCCGCGAGCTGAGCTCGGCGAGCATCTCGGGCGACGGGTCGACCGCCGACACCTGGAGCCCGAGTCTCAGCAGCTGGTCGGTGAGCTTGCCGGTCCCCGCTCCCAGGTCGAGCACCCGGGAGTCGGGTCCGAGGTCCCCGATGAGCAGGGCGGCCGCCTCCAGCGGGTACTCGGGCCGGTAACGCTGGTAATCCGCCGCGGCGGCCCCGAAGGAGCCCGCACGAGCCGCGCGGCGCCCTCCTGACATCTCAGGAACGGGCCCGGGCCACTTCGTAGAGCGCGATGGAGGCGGCCACCGAGGCATTGAGGGATTCCACGCCGGTGATCGGGATGGCCGCCACCTGGTCGCATCGTTCACGGGTGAGACGGGCCAGCCCCTCCCCCTCGGAGCCGACGACGATCACCAGCGGGGAGTCCAGACCGGGGATCTCGGCGATCTCGGAATCGGCCTCCCCGGCCAGCCCCACGATCGTGTAGCCGGCCTTGCCGAGGGTGGTGAGCGCCTGGTTGAGGTTGGAGGCCATCGCCACCGGGATCCGGGCCGCCGCACCGGCCGAGGACTTCCAGGCCGCCGCGGTCATCGACGCCGAGCGCCGCGAGGGGATCAGCACCCCCTGGGCTCCGAAGGCGGCCGCCGAACGGATGATGGCGCCCAGATTGCGAGGATCGGTGACCTTGTCCAGGGCGACCACCAGCCCGCCGTGCGGATCCTCGGCTCCGGCCGCGATGAGATCCTGGACACCGGCGTAGTCGTACTCGGGAAGCCGGACAGCCACTCCCTGGTGGACCGCTCCGCCGGTCATCCGGTCCAGCTCGCCACGGGTGGTCTGGAGCATCGGGACATTGTGATCGGCGGCGTAGGACAGGATCTCGCGCAGCCGCGAGTCGTGCTCGGCCCCCTCGGCGACGTAGGCGGTGGTCACCGGCAGGCCGGCGTGCAGGGCCTCCAGGACCGGATTGCGCCCGACCACCCATTCGGGCCCTGCGGGCTTGGCTCCGGCTCGGGACCCCTGCCCGGACCCGCCCTGGCGACTCGCGGGGCGACCCCCCTGAGCGGCGCGCTGCTTGTCCTTGTAGGCCTTGTGATAGGGCCGGTCCTCGGCCCTCGGGGTGGGTCCGCGGCCTCTCAGGCCCCGTTTGCCGTGGCCGCCGGAGCCTGCCGCACTGCCCTTTCCGGCGAACTTACCGGCCTTCTTGGCGCCGGCGCCGCGCCGCTGCTGGTTGCCAGCCATGGTCTCTCCTCGAGTCGTGGTGCCCAGTATCTCTTCTTGGGTGGGTGCACCGTGTCTGGGCGGTGCCGCAGCGCCGGGGTCTCTCGGTGCTGCGGAGGTGGTGGGTCAGTGGGTGCCGGGGCTCACAGCGACCAGCGGGCGCCGGCCGGGGTGTCCTCGACGGTCAGTCCGAGACCCGCAAGAGTGTCGCGGATGCCATCGGCAGTCGTCCAGTCCTTGCGGGCGCGCGCCTCGGCGCGCTGGGTGAGCATCGCCTGGACCAACCCGTCGACGACAGGTTCCAGCCTGTCGGAGTCGGTCGCCGAGGTGTGGTCGTCCCACTCCGGGCTGTCGGGATCCAGCCCCAGCACCGCCAGCATCCGCCGGACGCCGGCCAGCACCAGGGCGGTCTGTGCGGGGTCGCCGGCGGCGATCGCCTTGTTGCCCGATCCGATCGCCTCGAACAGGGCCGCGACCGCACCTGGGGTGCCCAGGTCGTCGTCCATCGCGGCAGCGAACCGCAGTTCCTCGGGAATCGGGATGACGCCCTCGGCGGTCGCCACGGCCTCCGCCCGTCCGGCCCCTGCCGATGCGGCCGCGGGGGTCGGGGCCCCGCCGAGCAACTCCTCGGCCCGGCGCAGGAACCCGTCGATCCGCTCGATGGCCTTCTCGGCCTCCTCGAGAGACCCCTGGGTCTGCTCGCCGGCCGGGGAGAACTCGATCATCGAGCGGTAGTGCGGTGCCAGCAGGAAGTAGCGGACCGCCCTCGGGTCGTGCTCACGGGTCACCTCGGTGACCCGTGCGGTGTTGCCCAGGGACTTGCTCATCTTCTCCCCGGCCATCGTCACCCAGGCGTTGTGCATCCAGTAGTGGGCGAAGGGCCGACCCGCCGCCGCCGACTGGGCCAGTTCGTTCTCATGGTGGGGGAAGCGCAGGTCGATGCCACCACCGTGGATGTCGAAGGCATCGCCCAAATACTTGCCGGCCATCGCCGAGCACTCCAGGTGCCAGCCCGGCCGGCCCCGGCCCCACGGCGTCGCCCACGAGGCGGTCAGCGGTTCGGTGTCCTTGTGGCCCTTCCACAGCGCGAAATCGCGCGGATCGTGCTTCCCGCGTGGATCGGAGTCCTCGGCCGGGGCCATCTCGTCGACCTTCATCCCCGACAACTCGCCATACCGCGGCCAGGACTTCACATCGAAGTAGACATCCCCCGAGCCGTCGTCGGCAGGGTAGGCGTGACCGGCGTCGATGAGGATCTGAATGAGCTCGATCATCTCGGGGATGTGGCCGGTGGCGCGCGGCTCGTAGGTCGGCGGGCGGCACCCCAGGGCGTGGTAGGCCTCGTGCAGCTCGGTCTCGAAGTGGTAGGCCAGTGCCCACCACGGGACCCCCTGGGCAGCGGACTTGGCGAGGATCTTGTCGTCGATGTCGGTGACATTGGCGACCACCGTGACCTGGTAGCCGCAGTACTCCAGCCAGCGTCGCAGGACGTCGAAGACGACCTCCTTGCGGATGTGGCCCAGATGCGGGGAACCCTGCACCGTCATCCCGCAGTGGTAGATCGACACCTGGCCGGGAATCAGCGGGGTGAAGGTCTCAATCTGACGCGAGGCGGTGTTGTAGAGCTGAAAGGTCACGGGGAACAGGTTACCGGCGCCTCTCCTACCATGGGGACATGGCCGAGATCCGCAAGCACAAGACCTCATCCAACCCGATCGCCGCAGCACTGGCGGCGGCGATGGGCGAGCCGATCCGCCCGGTGACGCCGGGAGCACGACCAGCCGGGGCCGAGGAGGACGACGACCGGCCGGAGGCTGCTGGACCGGCGAGCCTGTCGGTGTCGGCCGGATGGCAGGGATTCACCGTCACCTCAGTGCCGCCGGTGGTCGTGCCGGGGGTGGCGGATGCTGCATCGGAGGACGAGGGCCCCGACGATTCGGACCCCGACGACCCCGCAGACGGCGCCTGACTACTTCTTGGACCGGGCCCTCAGGGCGGCCATGTCCAGCATCTCCGGGCCGGGGGTGGCGTCCTCCTCCTCGGCCTCCCAGGGGTCGAAGGGGGGCTCCTCCTCCTCGTCCTCGACATAGCCCAGCGAGGGGTCGTAGGGATTGACCATCTTGTGGACCGCCTGGTCGGAGACATTCTCCCCGGCCACCGGGACCACCGACTCGATGCTCATCGCCTCATCGGGCAGTTTCGCCAGGACATCTCGGACGTAGCCCTTGGCGGCCTCGATGTGGGAGACCTCGCGGTGCTCCCGCTGGGACTGGTACCAGCGGTAGTCCAGCACCTCGTGGAAGAACTGCGCCAACTCCCGTTTGCGGTTCAGCTCCGGAGGGATCTGGGCGACCACCGGCTTGAAGCACTCGGTGAGCCACATATGGGCGACCACCGACTCGTCGACATGCTGGAGGCCCTTGCGGGCCCGGAAGGTGTCCAGATCATTGAGCAGCCGCCGCGCCTGGTTCTCCTCCACGTCCAGGCCGGTCAACCGCATCAGCCGGCGCTGGTGGTGGCCGGCGTCGACGACCTTTGGCTGGATGCGCAGGGTCGAACCGTCGGGGGAGGTCTCGATGTCCAGCTCGGCGACGTCGAAGCCCAGGGCGTTGAGCCGGCGGACCCTCGACTCCACCTGGGAGATGTCGGAGCCGGCATACTCCTCGGCCCCGGTGAGCTCGTCCCACAACTCCCAGTAGCGGGTCTCGATGGTGTTGACCAGATTGAGCGGGTCCAGCGAGGAGTCGAGCATGTCGCCCTCCTCCAGGTCGAGGAACTCGCCGAACATATTGGTGCGGGCGATCTGGAGGTCGTGGGCCCGCTGGCCGTCGGTGAGCTGGTCGTGCAGTTCCCCGGTCTCGGCGTCGACCAGATAGGCGGCGAAGGCGTCGGCGTCTCTGAGGAAGAGCACATTGGACAGCGAGACGTCTCCCCACAGGAAGCCCACCAGGTGCAGCCGCACCAGCAGCACGACCAGGGCGTCCAGCAGCCTCATCACCGTCTCCTGGCGCACGCCGGTGTGGAACAGCGACCGGTAGGGCAGCGAGAACTGCAGGTGGCGGGTGATGAGAATCGGGTCCAGCGGTTCCCCCTCGGCATCGACCCTTCCCGTCACGACGCCGATCGCCTCCACCGAGGGGGTGCCCAGTCGCTTGAGATCACTGAGCAGCCGGTACTCGTGGATCGCCAGGTGCTCGATGACCTCCTTGGCGGCGTAGACGTCATTGCCCACCTTGATGAACCGCACCACGTGGCGCGAGATGCCGCGCGGCAGAGCCACCAGGCGATCAGTCGGCCACTGTGCCAGCGGGGTGCCCCACGGCAGGGGGAGCAGCCGGGCGTCCGGTTTTGCCGACAGGAATCGCGTCACGGGCCAAGTCTGCCATCCTCCCGGGGGTCACCGGAGGTTCCGCGCACGATGAGCGACTCAGGAGGCCGCTCGGTCGAGGCCCTCGGTGAGGCAGCTCACCAGATCCTCTGCCGGCTCGATGCCGACACTCATCCGGATCATGGACTCGGTGACGCCGGCGTCCGCCTTGGCCTTCTCGCTCATCGCGGCGTGGGTCATCGAGAAGGGATGGCAGACCAACGACTCGACGCCACCCAGGGATTCCGCCAGAGTGAACCCCTGCAAGCCATCGAGGAATCGGCGTACGGCGTCGATCCCGCCATTCAACTCGAAGCTGAGCAGGGAACCGGGACCCTCCTGCTGGCGGGCGGCCAGGTCGTGGCCGGGATGGTCGGCGAGCCCCGGCCAGTACACCGCCGAGACGGCGCGGTGGCCGGTGAGGGTCTCCACCACCCGACGTGTGTTGTCGGCGTGAACCCGGATCCGGGCGTCGAGGGTGCGCAGACCACGTAGCGTCAGCCAGGCGTCGAAGGGGGAGGCGGTCACGCCGATCACATTGGCGATGTAGCCGATCCGCTCGGCCCGCTCGGCGGTGGCCGAGACCACCGAGCCGCCCACCACATCGGAGTGTCCGTTGAGGAATTTGGTGTCGGAGGCCACCACATAATCGGCCCCCAGCTGCAGCGGGTGCTGCAGGATCGGGGAGCAGAAGGTGTTGTCTACCGCCACCACCGCACCGGCGCGATGGCCCAGCCGGGAGGCCTCGGCGATGTCGGTGATGCGGAGCAAGGGGTTGGACGGCGTCTCCACGATGACCAGATCGGTGTGCACCGGGGCCTCGTCGAAGCGTGTCAGAGCATGCTCGAGGGCGTTGAGATCGGTCTCGTCGACCCAGTCGACGGTGAGCCGTCCGGTCTGCGACCAGGTGTCCAACAGCCGCCAGGTGCCGCCGTAGCAGTCGTGGGGGGCGATGACGTGGCCGCCGACCGGGACCGTGGTCTCCACCAGCAAGGTGATGGCCGACATCCCCGAGGAGGTCACTGTCGCCCCGGCGCCGTGCTCGAGGGTGGCCAGCGCCTCGGCCAGCAGATCGCGGCTGGGATTGTGGCCCCGCGAGTAGTCGAAGGCGGGGCGTCCGTCCAGTCCGGAGAAGGCGTAGTTCGTCGACAGGTACAGCGGTGGGACCACCGAGCTGTGCTGGTCGGGGGCGGCGATCCCGGTGGTGAGGCCTCGCATCAGCTCCGACAGCCCCTCCCGGGCGGGTGTCCCCGACAGTGGAGTGGCCAAGTGGTGGTCCTGCGAGCTCATGCGACTCTCCTGGGATGTTCGGTTGGTGCTGGCTGTGACTCTAGACGTCTGCGCGGGGGAGTCGGTCCAGTCCTGCCCGGCTCGGACGGGCGGCGTGCGGCCGGTGGGACGCCGCCCACGCGGTGAGGCCTCCGAGCCGTCGGGGGCGATCCGGACGAGGGTACCTGGGCACAGGAGGGTTTTAGAAGAGGTTCTCAGGATTTCTTTCGCTTTCCTTCAGGATCAGTTACTGTGTCCGAGAGCTCCCTCCAGAGTTCCTCAGACCGTTGTCCACGGATGGTGAATCATGTTCCACACGACCCGTACCGGCCCCAGGCGTGCCCAGCAGGAGGGCGATGACGCGGATTCGAGGGTCGATCCCGTCGATCCGGGCGATCTCTGCCAGCCACGACGAGCCCGGCCCGCTGCCACTGCGCTGGTCAGGCGCCGGGCGGTCGCCGGGATCAGCGCCGTGGCGGCACTGGCGGTGATCGGCGGCAGCGTGGTGACCGGCATGACTGCCGGACGATCCGCCGACTCCGATCAGGCCGACGTCGCCCTGGTGACCACGACCTCCCCGACTGCCGGTCAGAGGTCTGCTGTCGCCACGCCCACGACTGCATCGAGCGCGCGCAACAGCACCGGGGTCAGTCGGGAGCAGAGTTCGCGCACCCCGCTGGCCGATCCCAGTGGCACCGCCTCGGCCAGCCGGGCCGCTGGCAACGGTGGCCGCCTTGCGGAGACATCTGGCCGCGCGGCGGCCGGCGGATCCACCGCCTCCAGCAGCACCACCCCCGGCTCGGCGAAGAAGGCCACGGAGAAGGCCGCGAAGAAGGCGACGGTATCCAAGACGTCGGCGACCACCGGGAAGTCTGCAGCCTCGAAGAAGTCTGCAGCCTCGAAGAAGGCCACAGCTTCGAAGAAATCGGCGGCCTCGACGAAGAAGGCGGGCAGCAACCAGCGCACACCTGCCAGCAGTTCGGCCTCCAAGGTCGACGTCGGGAAGACCTCGGGGCTGTCCGCCCACACTGTCGCCGTGATGAAGGCGGTCAAGGCGCGATACCCGCAGGTCAGCTTCATCACCGCAGGGGCGCATGACCACGTCAGCGGGCGTGCCGTCGACATCATGGTCACCGGCCGCCTGGGTGATGAGATCGCCGCCTATGTGCGCGCCAACTCCTCGAGTCTGGGCGTCAGCTACGTCATCTGGGCCCAGAAGATCTGGAGCACCTAGCGCTCCTCGGAGGGTTGGCGGGGGATGCCGGACCGTGGCTCGGCGACCGCCAACCACTTCGACCATGTCCACGTGTCGGTGAGGTGATCCGGGCCCGCCGATCGACCGGATGCGCGTCAACGCCCCCGAACCCACCTGTGGTGGGTTCGGGGGCGTTGTGCGGACTGGCCGGGTCGAGCCCGGCCGGTTCTCCGATCAGTGAACCGGCTCGGAGATCCGCTCGCCGGACTCCTTGCTGAACACGTGCACCGTGGTGGGATCGACACCCAGGCGGATCTGGGCCCCGTGCTGCGGAGGATTCCGCGACGAGATCCGAGCCACGATCTGGTGAGCCTCGCCGTCCTCGATGCTGGCAGCCAGACCGGAGCCGGTGAGCGCGCCGTAGAGATAGGCGTCCGAGCCGAGCTCCTCGACCACCGCGACATCCAGCGGGATACCGGCGTCGGCCAGAGAGAAGTTCTCCGGGCGGATGCCCAGGGTGAACTTCGTCTCGTTGGGGGCCTTGTCGAGCACCTCGCGGGCCACCGGGACGACGTAGTCGCCCACCTTGACACCGCCGTCGACCCGATCGCCGTCGATGAGGTTCATGGCGGGGGAGCCGATGAACCCGGCGACGAAGAGGTTGGCAGGAGCGTCGTACAGCGTGATCGGCGTGTCGACCTGCTGCAGCAGCCCGTCACGCATCACAGCAACCCGGTCGCCCATCGTCATGGCCTCGACCTGGTCGTGGGTCACGTAGACGGTGGTGACGCCCAGCCGCTGCTGGAGGGCGGCGATCTGGGTACGGGTCTGGACTCGCAGCTTGGCGTCCAGGTTGGACAGCGGCTCGTCCATCAGGAACACCTGAGGATTACGCACGATGGCGCGGCCCATCGCAACGCGCTGCCGCTGGCCACCCGAGAGGGCCTTCGGCTTGCGGTTGAGGAAATCCTCCAGACCGAGCAGCTTGGCTGCCTCGAGCACCCGCTGTTGACGCTCGGCCTTCGGCACGTTCTGCATCTTCAGCGCGAAACCCATGTTGTCCGCAACGGTCATGTGGGGGTACAGCGCGTAGTTCTGGAAGACCATGGCGATGTCACGGTCCTTGGGGGGCAGGTCGGTGACGTCCCGATCCCCGATCCAGATGCTTCCCGCGTTGACCTCTTCCAGGCCGGCCAGCATTCTCAGCGAGGTGGACTTGCCACAACCAGAGGGTCCGACGAGAACCATGAACTCGCCGTCGCCGATATCGAGGTTGAGCTTGCTGACGGCCGCGCGATCCGTGCCCGGGTAGACACGGGTCGCCTCCTTGTACTGAACAGTTGCCATAGTTCGGCTGTTCCTTTCCACGGGCAGGTACGTGCCCGACGATCCTTAGTGGAAGACGGCGGCCTGATGACCGCCCCGGTCGGCTCGGTGGAGTACCGCTTCGACCTGAGCCTGAGCATAGCCGTTCTGTACGACGTTGAGGTGCAGTGCATGCATCATGTCGCCAACGGTGGCGGCCGCTATCGGTATCCGCTGTGGGGGCGGGCGCAGCGCGGCTACTTCTCCGAGGTCTGCGGCGTCATGAAGGCGGGCTTCTGGAAGCACAGTGCGCAGACCGCGCCGAGCAGGATCACCGCAGCCGGCAGGGCGACGGTCTGAGCCATCGCGGTGCTGAACGGTGCATGCAGGAAGCTCGGCAGTTGTGCGGCGCCGGCGGCCCCCGAACCGCCCTGTCCACTCGAACCGCCCTGTCCACCCGAACCGGCCTGGCCGCCGGTGGCTGCCGACAGCTGGGTGGTGATCCGGTTGGCCATCAGAGCTGCGACCCCGGCCGATCCGACCACCGCCCCGAGCTGACGGGTGGCGTTGAAGACGCCCGATCCCGCGCCGGCCTGGTGAAGGGGCAGATTGCGGGTGGCGGTGGCCGAGATGGTCCCCCAGACGAAGGCGCTGCCGATCCCCATCACGGCGGAGGGCAGCAGCAGCCATGGCCAGCCGATGGTGGGCGAGATCATCAGGGAGTACAGCCACATCCCGGCCGACATCAGCAGCACCCCGGGCCCGGCCAGCAGGGCGGGATGGACCCGGTCGGTGAGACGCCCCGCGGGCGCTGCGAGCACCAGGCCCAGGATCGAGGAGGGGGCACTCATCAGCGCGGACTCGGTCGGGGTCATCTCGTGGACCAGCTGGAAGTAGTAGATGAGTGGCACGAACAGGGAGGTGACGGAGAAGCCGACGGTGGCGATGGCGACATTGGCCAGCGAGAAGTTGCGGTCGCGGAACAGTCCGAGGGGGAGCAGTGGTTCGTTGCGGTTGACCGCCTGCCACCAGATGAACAGCGCCATGATGACCACTCCGGCGACGATGCCCGACCACACCCAGGAGTTCCAGCTGTAGGTATTGCCCTCCTGGAGGCTGAACACCAGCAGGAACATCGCCGCGCCGGACAGCCCGACCCCCAACCAGTCGAACTTGTGGGCGTGGAGTTCCAGATCGGGCACCAGTCGGTTGACCAGGACGAACGCGAGAATGCCGATCGGCACGTTGATGAAGAAGATCCACTGCCACCCGAGGGAGTCGACCAGGACACCGCCGAGGATCGGACCGATGAGGGTCCCGACGCCGGCGGTGGCACCCCACAGGGCCATCGCGGTGCCGCGGGAGTTCTTGGCGAATGTGCGGGTGAGCACCGCCATCGGCTGGGGGGACATGATCCCCGCTCCCAGTCCCTGGACCGCCCGGGCGGTGATCAGGTTGGCGATCGCACTGCCGGGAAGGTCCTCGGACAGCCCGCACCACAAGGAGGCCAGGGTGAAGACGGTCAGGCCGATCAGGAAGACCTTTCGGGGTCCGAATCGGTCGCCGAGCCGTCCGGTGACCAGCAGGGGCACCGCGCAGGTGAGCAGGTAGGCGCTGGTCACCCACAGCACACCCGTGGTGGAGGTGGACAGTCCGCGCTGGATCGACGGGTTGGCGACCGACACGATGGTCATGTCGATGAGGATCATGAAGAAGCCGATGAGCATCGCCCACAGCGAGGGCCACGGCTTCTTCTGGCCGTCGGCCGCCTGGATGTCAGTCATGCAGTACCTGTTTCGTCGTGTCGTCGTGATGAGCTGCCTGTGCCGGGGCCCGGCGGCGACGCGATGCTACTCCGGGGCCGTACCGGGTCCCGAGCACTCGGAGCGCTGATGCGCCGAGCTGCTAGCACTTGACGTGGTGATGCGCCGAGCTGCTAGCACTTGACGTGGTGATGCGCCGAGCTGCTAGCACTCGACGATGTTCACAGCGAGGCCGCCACGGGCGGTCTCCTTGTACTTGGTCTTCATGTCGCGGCCGGTGGCCATCATGGTGCGGATCACCTGGTCGAGGCTGACGATCTGCTGCTCATCCCCGGCACAGGCCAGCCGTGCGGCGGTCAATGCCTTGATGGCACCCACCGCGTTGCGCTCGATGCACGGGATCTGCACCAGGCCCCCCACCGGATCACAGGTGAGCCCCAGGTTGTGCTCCAGTCCGATCTCGGCGGCGTTGCACACCTGGTGCACGGTGCCGCCCATCACCTGGGCCAGCCCGGCGGCAGCCATCGAGCAGGCGGTGCCGACCTCTCCCTGACATCCCACCTCGGCCCCCGAGATGGACGCCGACTGCTGGAAGATCGCCCCGATCGCCCCGGCAGTCAGCAGGAAGTCGACCACGGCGTCATCCTCGGCAGTGCCGGCCAGATCCTCCTCCGGGTCGGACTGCCCGCCCGGCACCAGGTACCGCACCACCAGGTGCACGGCGGCCGGAACGATCCCGGCGGCACCATTGGTCGGTGCTGTCACGACCCTGCCACCGGCGGCATTCTCCTCGTTGACCGCCAGCGCCCAGACCGTCAGCCAGTCCATCGACCCGAACGGTTCCGGGGCGCCGGCGGAACGGCGCTCCCGATCCATCAGATCCTGCCTCATCCGCTTGGCCCGGCGTCTGACGTGCAGGCCTCCTGGCAACGTCCCCGACCGGGAGCAACCTCGCTCGACGCAGCTGCGCATCACCTCCCAGATGTGCAGCAGTTCTGCCCGCACCCTCGCCTCGACGGCCGCCGGATCGCCTCCGCGCGATGCCGGGTCGGCCAGTTCCCCGTCAGGTGACTGTCCACCGGACGGCCCGCCGGTGCGCAGCGAGATCTCGTTGGCCATCATGATCTCGGGGATGCTCATCCGGTTGTCGACGCAGTGCTCGAGCAGCTGCCCACCGGTCCGGAACGGATAGCTCACCGCAGTGGAGTCCGGGACCACGGCAGGGTGGCCGTCCTCGCCGTGCTCGACGACGAAACCGCCCCCGATCGAGTAGAAGGTCCGCTTGCTGAGGACCTTGTCACCGGCCCAGGCGGTGAAGATCATCCCGTTGGGGTGGAAGGGCAGCGAACGGGTGCGGTGGAGAACGAGATCCTCATCGGCGTCGAAGGCGATCTCGTGCCCGGAGTCGGTGTGTGCGGCGTCCAACCGGAGACGGCCGGTGGAACGGATCTCAGCCTCCCTGGGCCTCATCCGATCGGTGTCGGCGGTGGTCGGGTCCTCACCCTCCAGACCCAGCAGCACTGCCGCCTCGGAGCCGTGGCCGTGGCCGGTCGAGCCGAGGGAGCCGAAGAGCTCGGCCCGCACCCGTGTCACCTCACCGAACCCCGATTCACGGCCGAGATCGGACACGAACCTCTGGGCAGCGCGCATCGGCCCCACGGTGTGTGAACTGGAGGGGCCGATGCCGATCTTGAAGATGTCGAAGACGCTGACTGCCACACAGTGATTATGGGCAGTGGCCGGATCTCCCGCATCCTTCGCGGTGAATGCGACGACTCCGCGAGGCCTACGCCCCGAGCTCTCGGGTCTCTGCTCCAGATGCGGGGTCACGCACCGGGGCCGGTCGCGGTGCCGGGGACCGGGCCGGGCTCGAATCGAACAGTTTGGTAACCGGCACGGCGATTTCGGCCGAACACGTTGACAACGCACCCCGTTTGCGCCGACAGTGGAACTGTTCATATGAAAGACGGTTTCGAAAAAGGTTTTTGTAACCTCCGTGTCTCTGTGATGACAACGTGTTTCAGGCGACGGCGGGTACGGGCAGGGGAGCGGGCATGGCAGTCGGTGACCAGGAGGCGAAGCGCGTCAGGGCTGACGCCGTCCTCGCCGCGGTGCGCGCCGCCAGTCCGGACCCCAGCACTGTTCGGGAACTCGTCGCCACGACGGGGTTGTCGAGACCGACAGTGATCTCGTTGCTCGCGAGCCTGGACCGGTGCGGGGTCGTGAGGCGGTCCGACCTCACGGCTGAGAACGGTGTGGGACGACCGGCGTCCAGCTGGGAGATCAACCCGCAGGCGGGGATCGTCGTGGCGGCAGACATCCTGGTCACCTCGGCCCTCATCGTCGTGGCGGCGGTCGACGGGGAGATTCTGCAGGCACGAACGGTCTCCCTCGACCGGCAGGAACGTGAGGCCAGGCTGGACGAGGTGACGGAGGCCATCTCGACGATGGTGAGCCAGTCTGAGCCTGAGCACGGTGACCTGCGCCAGATCGGGATCTCGACCACCGGCATCATCGACGGGGATGGCGCTATCCAGCGCAGCGATCTCGTCCCGCAGTGGAACGGGTTGGCGCTGGGCGCGGAGCTGTCCGCCCGCCTCGGCGCCCCGGCCTTCGTCGACAACGACATCAACCTGGCGGCTTACGGAGAGTTCGTGACGCGTCGTCAGAGCGGCACGATTCGAGCCGACGGCGATCTCCTGATGGTGCACATGACCCGTGGTTTCAACACCGGCCTGGTGCTGGGCGGGCGAGTGCATCAGGGCAGGCAGTGGAATGCCGGCGAGGTCAGTGACGTCCTCGGCCAACCGTACGACCAGTTCGACAGCCCCAGCCAGGAATGGGTCAATCAGTGTGCCGTGGTGATCGGCACGGCTGCCGCCGTCATCGACCCGGATCTCATCGTCGTCACGGGCCCCACTCCCAACTCCCTGCCCGGAGTCCGCCGGGTTCTCGCCCGAGTCATCAGCAACCGACCCGCCGACGCGCCGCCGCTGGTCGCCGAGGTGTCCCGGCTCGGCTGGGGAGCGTCGGTCACCGGAGCTCTCGGGATGGCCCTGCGTGAGGCCCTCCGCGGCCTGCTCGGCGTCCCTGACCCCAATCCGGTCGAGTTACGTCATTTCGGCCTCGTCACATCCGAACTTCAGAAGGGATCCCACACCACTATGTCGACATCCACCCCTGCACCACTGCACAGCGACACCCTGCGGGTCGGGGTGGTCGGTGTCGGTGCCCGGTCCAGGCTCGCCCTCAACACGGAGCTGGCCGAGAACAACGGCGTCATCACCGCCGTGGCCGAGCCCCATCACCTGGCCCGGCAACGGATCGCCGACCGGCTGCACAAGGATCCCGATGAGGTGTCCATCAGCCCGGATGTCGAGGGACTGATCAGTGCCGGCGTGGACGTCGCCTTCGTCACCTCTCCCGACGACACCCATGCCGATGTCACCTGTGCGCTGCTGGAGGCCGGCATCCCGGTCTACCTCGAGAAGCCACTGGCCATCACGATGGAGTCGGCCACCCGGGTGCTGACGACCGCCTTCCAGACCGGCACCAAGCTCTACGTCGGCCACAACATGCGTCACATGAACGTGGTCCGTTCGATGCGGGACCTGATCCGTACCGGTCGGATCGGTGAGGTCAAGGCCATCTGGTGCCGCCACTTCGTCGGCAACGGCGGGGACTACTACTTCAAGGACTGGCACGCCACCCGTGAGCACGGCACCGGCCTGCTGCTCCAGAAGGCCGCCCATGACATCGACGTGATGCACTGGTTCGCCGACTCGCACACCACCGACGTGGTGGCGATGGGCGGGCTCACCCTCTACGACCAGGTCACCGACCGGCGCTCCCACTCCGATGAGCTCATGGGGGACTGGTTCTCCCACGACAACTGGCCGCCACTGTCCCAGAAGGGGCTCAACCCGGTCATCGACGTGGAGGACGTCTCGATGATGCTCATGCACATGGAGTCGGGCGTCTACGCCTCCTACGAGCAGTGCCACTACACACCCGACTACTGGCGCAACTACACCGTCATCGGTACCGAGGGTCGCATCGAGAACTTCGGTGACGGGGAGGGCGGCCTGATCCGGCTGTGGAACAGGCGCACCGAGTACAACGGCGACGGTGATGAGCAGTTCCCCATCATCGGGGACGCCAACGGCCACGGTGACGCCGACGTGCTCACGGTCTCCGAGTTCATCCGGTTCGTGCGTACCGGCGCGCACACCGACACCTCCCCACTGGGCGCCTGGTACGCGGTAGCGGCCGGCATCCAGGCCACAGACTCGCTGCGGAACGGCTCCGTGCCGCGGCGGATCCCATCGCTTCCCGATGAGATCGTCACGTACTTCCTCAACAACCAGGTCAAGTGACCACAGGAGAATCTAGGAGAAGACCATGAAGAGGCGTAGTTTCCTCACCGGAGCGGCCGCACTGGCCGCAATGGCCGTGGCCGGCTGTGGGTCCAAGGAGAGCTCGAGCTCCTCGGCCCCAGCCACGATCGACCCCGACACGACCGCCAACCTGACGCTGGCCTACTGGGACAAGAACCAGACGGGCACCGTGACGGCCAATATCAAGAGCTTCAACGAGAAGTATCCCAAGGTCAAGGTGACCACCAACCTGACCGCCTACGCGGACTACTGGACCAAGCTCAAGACCCAGGCCCAGGGCAATGAGATGCCCGACGTGCTGTGGATGAACGGCCCGCACATCCAGCTCTACGCCTCCAACGGAATGCTGGCCTCGCTGGACGGTCTCACCTCCCAGGGCATCGGCTGGGGCAACTACCCCAAGGCCCTGGTGGATCTGTACTCCTTCGACGGCACGCACTTCGGTATCCCGAAGGACTTCGACACCATCGGGGTGTTCTACAACAAGGACATCTTCAAGGCAGCCGGCGTCGCGGAGCCCAAGGCCGGCTGGACCTGGGACGACTTCCACCAGAAGGCGAAGGCGATCTCCGACTGGGGCAAGTCCAAGGGAGTCTGGGGCTGTGCGGCCGCCTTCAACAGTGACGCCCAGTCCACCTACTACAACACCATTCCGCAGGCCGATGGCTTCGTCATCAAGGATGGTAAGTCCGGCTATGACGACCCGAAGACCATCGCCGGTCTGCAGTGCTGGACCGACTGGATCAAGGACGGGTCGGTGGCGCCCTCCAAGGTCGCCACCTCAACTCCTCCGGACCAGATGTTCGAGAACGGCAAGTGTGCGATGTTCTGGGGCGGGGACTGGATGGCCTCCCAGCTGGCCACCGATCTGAAGGGCAAGGAGGAGACCTTCCAGGTCGTCGAGCTGCCCAAGGGTGCCAAGCAGGCCACCGTCATCCATGGCCTCGGCTGGTCAGTCGCTGAGAAGTCGGCCAACAAGGCCGCCGCCCTGGCCCTGGCCGCGCACATGGGATCTGAGGCGGCCCAGACGATGGAGGCCAAGAACGGCACGGCCATCCCGGCCTTCAACGGCACCCAGGACGCCTGGGTCAAGACCTATCCGCAGTGGGACATGCAGCTGTTCGTCGACGCCGCCAGCGACTATGCCGTTCCCTACCCGGTGAGCAAGAACACCGCCGTGTGGGCTGACAAGGAGCCGGACTACCTCACTCCGGCCTTCAGCGGAACGACCCCGGTGCCGACCGCCGCCAAGAATCTGGCCGACTTCATGAATGCCGCGCTGGCCAAGGAGAAGTGATGACTGAAGTTGGTGCTCGGGACGGCCGTGCCGTCCCGAGCCCCGGCTCCGCCAGCCCCAGTGGCCGGCGTCGCCGGGGCTCGCCGACAAGTGTCGGTGCCTGGCCGGTGGCATTCATCGGGCTGCTCATGCTGGGTGTGGCGGTCTTCTACTACTGGCCCATCGTCAAGAACCTCATCACCTCCTTCCAGCAGACCAACGCCTTCGGCGGTGACCCGCAGTTCGTCGGGTTCGACAACTACACCGCACTGTTCCAGGACCCGGGTCTGGGGCGCGCGATCGTCAACACCGTGCTGTACACCGTGATCCTGCTGCTGGGAGTTCCGCTCTCGGTCGCCATCTCGGCAATGATCGAGCTCAAGGGACTGCGGTTCAAGGGCCTGTACCGGACCGTTTACTTCATGCCTTATCTGGCGATGCCGATGGCCGTGGCACAGGTCTGGAAGATTCTGTACAACGGCGATTTCGGACTCATCAACCAGGTGCTCAAAGGACTGAGGGTGAGCAATCCGCCGTACTGGCTGGTGACACCCTGGCTGGCGCTGATCTCGGTGTCGGTCTTCGGCCTGTGGTGTGCCATCGGGTTCAATGTCATCATCCTGTCCAGCGGTCTCAAGAGCATCCCGGTGGAGCTCTACGAGGCGGCCTCGATTGACGGCGCCACCGGCCTCAAGCAGTTTCGATGGATCACTGTTCCGCTGCTGACACCGTCCATCTTCTTCCTCACCATCATGACGACGATCGGCGGGTTCCAGCTCTTCGACGCGATCTACGCGATGATCTCGCGAGGCAATCCGGTCGAACCGCAGACCCGATCACTGGTGAGGCTGTTCTACCAACAGGCTTTCGTCGACAGCAATCAGGGCGGTGGCGCGGCTATCGCGATCGTCATCCTGGCAATGGTGGCGGTGGTCACCGTCATTCAGTTCATCGGCCAGAAGAAGTGGGTGAATTATGTCTGACTTCACCACCGCCGAGATAGCGAGGATGGCCAGCAAGCAAGGCCATACCTCGCAGCGGCGGTTCATCCCGGTGCACGTCCTGCTCATTCTCGGGGGCCTGTGCATGGTCTTCCCGTTCGTCTACCAGATCCTCATGTCGCTGTCGACGAACTCGCAGATCCAAGCGGTGCCGCCACGGCTCATCCCGAAGAGCTGGGAGTGGGGCAATTACGCGAGCGTGTTCTCCAAGTTGCCCTTCATGCACCAGTTCTGGGTGTCAATCGAGATCACCGTGATGCGCACCGTGGTCCAGCTGGTGCTGTGCTCGATGGCCGGCTATGCCTTCGCCCGGATGAGGTTCAAGGGCCGCGGCGTCCTGTTCGGACTGCTGCTGGCCATTCTGATGGTTCCCGGTCAGTCCTATCTCATCGGCCAGTACCAGGTGGTCCAGAGTCTTGGCCTGCTGGAGACACCTTGGGGAATCGTGCTTCCCGGCTTCTTCTCGGCCTTCGGTGTCTTCCTGATGCGTCAGGGATTCATGAGCCTGCCGGTCGAGCTCGAGGAGGCTGCCAGATTGGATGGCTGCAATCCTTGGCAGACGTTCTGGCGGGTGATGTTCCCGTTGGTGACGCCGAGCCTGTTCGCGGTGGCGATCACCACGGTGCTGTGGTCCTGGAACGATCTGTTGTGGCCTCTGGTGGTCACCACTCGTGAGGAGTCGATGCCCTTGAGCGTCGGCATCGCCACTCTGGCCGGACAGCACGCCAGCGATTATGCGCTCATGATGGCCGCCTCAACGATGGCCATGGCGCCGATCTTCATCCTCTTCTTCAGCATGCAGAAGCGGGTCATCGAGGGGCTGGCAACCTCCGGACTCAAGGGTTGAGGTACTGGCGACGGGTATCGTCGGTCACATGGATCGCCCCACCGACGAGCAGCTGGACCCCTGTCAGCAGGGGTCCGAAGAGCGCGTCGCAGACGCCTACGACGAGTCTGAGTCCGGTGTGACAGCCGTCCAGAATCCCGAGGAGGAGCCCTGGTGGCAGGACTCCGGGATGCCCTGGCACCAGAAGCCCACCAGAACCGACTACTGGTGCATGGGCTGGATCGGCGTCGTCGCCGTGTTCGGGATGGCGATGATCCCCCTCAAGGGATGGCTTCTCGGGCTGAGCCCGGACGTGATGATGGGCGTCTCCGGATCGCGGATCGGTGCGGCCGCGACCGGCGCGATGGTCTCGGTGGGGAAGTCGCCGCACTGGATCGCCTGGCTGGTGCTCGGCTCGCTGGTCTCTATCAAGCTCGACTGGGTCTACTGGTGGGCCGGCAAGCTGTGGGGGCGCGGCATGATCGAGGTCTGGGCCGGCAGCTCGGAGCGCGCCAGGAAGCGCTACGACCGGATGGAGAAATGGGCCGGCAAGCTCGGCTGGCTGGGGATCCTGATCGCCTACGCGCCGATCCCGCTACCGCTGATGCCGGTCGTCTTCGTGCTCTCCGGGGCCTCCGGGATGAAGCTACGCAGCTTCATGATCCTCAACTTCATCGCGGCCACGGCGTGGAACCTGGGGTTCATCGCCGCCGGATACGCGGTCGGCGACCCGATCGTCAACCTGTTGCAGGGATACGGGAAGATCGTCAACTACGTCACTGTCGCGTTGCTGATCGCCGTCCTGGTGCCGGGGTTCCTGAGGGTCGGCAGGAAGTCCGCGCGCTGAGCCGGCTCCGGGAGGCGGCGTCAGTCCTGTTCCATCGCCGTGCGATATCCCCTCTCGACCTTGCTGTCGAAAGCCACCAGCACGATCCGGGTGACGACATCGGGGCGGGCCTGCTGACAGGTCTCCACGGCGATCCTGGTCGCCGGCTCGACCGGGTAGCCGTAGACCCCGGCCGAGATGCAGGGGAAGGCGATGCTGTAGGCACCCAGCTCGTCGGCGACCGCGATGCTGTTGCGGTAGCAGGCCGCCAGCTGACCGTCCTGGAGCCCCGATCCGTCCCATACCGGGCCGACGGTGTGGATCACCCATTTGGCCGGCAGGTTGCCTGCCGAGGTGGCCACCGCCGCCCCGATCGGCAGTCCTGAGCGGTATCGCGTCTGGCGGATCGCGCGGCACTCGATGTCCAGGATCGGCCCGGCTGCGCGGTGAATGGCACCGTCCACCCCGCCGCCCCCGGACAGCGCGGAGTTGGCGGCGTTGACGATGGCGTCGACCTTGAGTGTCGTGATGTCGGTTCGAAGGATCTCCACGCTGGCCATGTGCGCATTCTCGCGCACGCAGCCGTGGGTGTCAGCCCCTCGCTGATGACTCAGACTCCGCGGATCGCCTTGGCCGGCGGCCGGTCACCGCGGATCGAGGCCACCATGTCGGCCACCCGCCTGGTCGCCTGGACATCGTGGGCGCGGATCACGGTGGCCCCCAGCCAGGTCGCCACCGCCACCGAGGCCAGCGTTCCCTCCAGTCGGTCGTCGACCGGAAGGTCCAGCGTCTCCCCGACGAAGTCCTTGCGGGAGGCGGCCACCAGCACCGGGAAGCCCAGCGCCACGAACCGGTCGGTGGCGCGCAGGCAGGCCAGCGAGTCGGTCGTCGTCTTGCCGAAGTCGAGGGTCGGGTCGACGATGATCCGCTCGGCGGGGATCCCGATCGACAGATCGTGTGCGGCACTGCGGGTCAGCTCGGCCAGGGCGTCCGTCACCACTCCGTGCTCGTAGTGGACGTGATGCGGATCGGTGCGCGGCGGCAGCCCGCCGGTGTGCGAGACGACGTGGCCGGCCTCCAGCTCGGCCGCCACGGCGGCCAGCTCAGGGTCGGCACCCGCCCAGGTGTCGTTGACGACGTCGATCCAGTCCTGGCAGGCACGCGCCACCGCGGAGCGCCAGGTGTCCAGACTGAGCAGGACCTCGGGATGCTCGGCGCGGGCCTTCTCCAGGAAGGGCGCCACCCGTGCGATCTCCTCCTCGGGGGAGACAGCGGGGCCGTCCTGACCGGCTCTTACACCTCCGACGTCGACGATGTCGGCGCCTTGGCCGGCCACCTCGTCCAGGCGGCGCAGGGCGTCGTCCAGGGTGTGGCGGGCCGGGGTGTAGAAGGAGTCGGGGGTGCGGTTGATGACTGCCATCAGCGCCGGATGGGATGCGTCGAAGCGTCGTTCACGCAGGATCAGCGCAGTTGGCTGATGTGATGTCGAGTCTGGGCCCAGCACGTTGCTCAGGCTACGCCCGCGGTGCCGGTCCAGGTGCGGGTGATGACCTCACCATTGCCCAGCTCCAGGGTGAAGTCGCACTCGCGGTGGGTGCGTCCGTCCAGCACGGCGATGAGGACCCGCAGGGCATCGCCGTGCCCCACGACGACGACCTGGGCCGGTGGGTGGCCGTGGTCACACAACGCCAGGTCGGCGAGGAATGAGCGGCTGCGGGCAGCGACCTCGGCCAGCGACTCCCCGCCGCCCCAGCCCACATCGGCGATGTCGATGCCCTCGGGCGCCGGTTCGGGGGTGAGCTGATCGGGGGTCAGGCCCTCCATGGCTCCCAGGTCCTGTTCCCGGAGGCGGGGATCGGGACGGATCGCCGAGCCCAGAGCAGCGGCGATCGGCGCGGCGGTCTGGAGGGCGCGCTCCTGGTCGCTGGAGAACACCGGGGTGCCGGGGGCCACCAGGCCGGCGACGCGGCCGGCGGCCTGGTGGGCCTGCTGCTGCCCCAGGCCGCTGAGCGGAACGTCCATCCGCTGGCCCTGCAGACGATGCTCCAGGTTCCAGGTGGACTGGCCGTGACGGACCAGCACGATGAGGGTCACGGGCGAGAGGCTACCTGCCGGCCCGGAGTCACTGGACCTCCCTGCGCAGGGTGAGAGTCGTGCCGACGACTGCCGCCTGGCTCACGGGTTCCTCCTCAAGGACACTGCGCCCGACCGGAGGATCGAGATGACTCGGTCTGTGGCGGTACACCCTCTCGCCGACCGTCCTCGGGCGGGTGATCGCCACCTCCGAGCTCCCGGATCCGGGACAGGAATGAACCCGGTCAGGGGCGGACCGCCGGCTGGATTATCCAGAGGCCGGTCGGTATGTGGCCGATTTCGGGCGCACTGCGTGGTGGGTCGCCCCGAAGTCGGTCGGGGCCGGGCCGCGGACTGGATTATCCAGAGGCCGGTCGATATATGGCCGATTCCGGGGCAGCTCCCGGCCGCGGCACCTTGGTAGGTTGACGCCATGGCGTTCACCCCACATCGCAGACTCGGAGCCGGACTGCTGGCCAGGGGGGCCGGGATCGCGCTGGGGATCCTCGCCGACCGCCTCATCGCCGATCCACAACGTCACCACCCGGTCGCCTGTTTCGGGTCGATGGCCGATGCCCTCCAGAGGCGGGTCTGGGCCGACTCGGTGCCGCGCGGCGCCATCTACTGCGCCGCCTGCCTGAGCCCACTGGCGGTCCTGGGGATCGCCGCAGACCGGGCCACCCGCGACCACCCGGTGGCCCGCACGCTGAGCACCGCAGCCGCGACCTGGGCCGTCGTCGGCGCCACCTCGCTGGCTCGTGAGGGGGACACGATGGCCTCTCGGCTGGCCGCCAAGGACCTCGCCGGCGCCCGCAGCCAGCTCTCCCACCTGTGCGGACGCGACCCCAGCTCGCTGGACGAGCCGGAACTGGCCCGCGCCACCGTCGAGTCGATGGCCGAGAACACCGCCGACGCCGCGGTCGCCTCCATCTTCTGGGGTGCACTGGCCGGCCTCCCCGGAATGCTGGTGCACCGTGGCGCCAACACCCTGGATGCCATGGTCGGCCACCACAACGACCGATTCGAGCACTTCGGCCGGGTTCCGGCGCGGCTGGACGACCTCCTCGACCTCGCCCCGGCCCGGATCACCGGGGTGCTGGCCTGCCTGCTGGCCCCGATGATCGACGGGGACCGGCGACGCAGCCTGTTCGTGATGGCCCGCGACCACTCCCACCACCCCAGCCCCAACGGCGGCTGGTGCGAGTCCGCCTGGGCCGGTGCCCTCGGCGTCACCCTGGGCGGGCGCAACCTCTACTACGGCTCCCGGGTCGAACACCGCCCGCTGCTCGGGGACGGCCCGAGGCCGACCGCCGGCAAGGTCGGTGATGCCGCCCGACTGGTCCAGGCAGTCACCTTCGCCGCCACCGGGATCGCCGCGGGCAGCCTGGCGGTCGCCGGTCATCTGCTGTTCTACGGCGGGGTGATCCCGCACCGAGCGGCCCCCTCCGGGGCCACCCGGTGCCAGCGGTCGGCGGCCCGGAGGGAGGCGGCGCGATGACTGGAATCCTCATCGCCGGAACCTCCTCGGACGCCGGGAAGTCACTGGTGGTCACCGCCCTGTGCCGGGCGGCGGCCCGCCGGGGAATCGACGTGGCCCCCTTCAAGGCCCAGAACATGTCTAACAACTCGATGGTCTGCGCCGACGGCGCCGAGATCGGTCGGGCGCAGTATCTCCAGGCCCAGGCGGCCGGCGTCGAGCCCACCTCGGCGATGAACCCGGTGCTGCTGAAACCCGGCACCGACCGACGGTCCTTCGTGGTGCTGCGCGGCCACCCCGGCGGCTCCCTGGAGGCCGGGGAGTACACCACCGGCCGGCGTCATCTCGCAGAGGCCGCCTTCGCCGCCTATGACGAGCTGTCCGCCGCCCACCAGCTGGTGGTCTGCGAGGGGGCCGGCTCCCCGGCCGAGATCAACCTGCGCCGGGGGGACTACGTCAACCTGGGCCTGGCGGAGGCCAAGAACCTGCCGATGGTGCTGGTCGGAGACATCGACCGCGGCGGGGTGCTGGCCTCCATCTACGGCACCTGGGCGCTGCTCGACGACCACGACCGCTCCCATCTGGCCGGCTACCTCATCAACAAGTTCCGTGGCGACGAGGCCGTGCTGAGCCCCGGCCTCGAGGAGATCACCCGCCGCAGCGGACTGCCCTGCCTCGGCGTGCTGCCCTGGGTCGACGGCGTCTGGCTGGACGGGGAGGATGCCCTGGAGGTGGGCCGCTGGCGCCACGAGGGAGAGTCCACCGAGCCGAACGCACTGCGGGTGGCGGTGGTCCGGCTGCCGCGGATCTCCAATGCGACCGATGTCGACGCGCTGGCCGGGGAGCCCGGCGTCGATGTCCAGGTCAGTGTCAACCCGGCCACCTGCGCTCAGGCCGATGTCGTGGTGCTGCCCGGATCCCGGGCCACCGTCTCCGATCTCGAGTGGCTGCGCTCCACCGGCATCGCTGCGGTGATCGCCGACCGGGCCGCTGCCGGGCGCACCGTGGTCGGTATCTGCGGCGGCTACCAGATGCTGTCGCAGCTCATCGTCGACCCCGAGGGTGAGGAGGCCGCTCCCGGATCGCGGATCGAGGGGCTCGGGCTGCTGCCGGTGGAGGTGAACTTCGCCGCCGACAAGGTGACCACTCTGTCCCAGGGGTCCTGGCGCGATATCCCGGTGGGCGGCTATGAGATCCATCACGGCTGCTGCACGGTCCTCCCGCAGAGCCGCGACCAGGTCGAGCCCTTCCTGGACGGCTGCCGGGTCGGATCGGTCTGGGGGACGATGTGGCACGGCGCCTTCGAGTGCGACGCCTTCCGCCGCGCCTGGCTGGAGCAGGCCGCCGCCGAGGCCGGCATCGACTGGCACGCCGATCATGCGGCCACCGGCTACCAGGCGCGCCGGGGCCAGATGATCGACACCCTGGCCGACGCCCTGGAGGCTCATGTCGATGTCGGCGGACTGCTGGATCTGGCGCGCTGACCAGGCCAAGGCGCCCGCTCCGCACCTCCCCATCGCACCGGTTCGAGGCTGCTGAACCGCGGGAACCGTCCCCGGCACCGGCATCGACGTCCACCCACAGGGCCTGGACAGCCGCAGCCCCAGCCGATGTGGGAGACTGGGCCCGCGTCCATCGACGAGGAATCCGGTGAGAGTCCGGAGCGGTCCCGCCACTGTGACCCTGGGAAGGGCAGCCAGACACTCCGATGCCACGCAGCGAGCACAGTTCGGGCGAGAGACCTGAGGAGGCCGGCATGAGCCATGCCACCCACCCTGCACACAGCCTGGTCGGCGTCGGGGTGGGACCCGGCGACCCCGAGCTCGTCACCCTCAAGGCGGTGCGAGTCCTCAGCCACGCCGATGTCGTCCTGGTGCCGGCCACCGAGGCCTCCGCGGATGGCCCCGGCCGGGCCGAACAGATCGTGCGCGCAGCGTGTCCAACACTTCGCGGCGAGATCGTCAGGGTGCCCTTCTCGATGGCCCAGAAGCGCGGTGTCGGCCCCGCACGCATCGAGTCCTGGCAGGCATCGGCCGACGCCGCCATCGCGGCCTTCCAGGCGGGCGCGGGCACCGTGGCACTGGCCACCGTCGGGGATCCCGGCGTCTTCTCCACCTTCAGCTACCTGCGCGGCAGCGTCGAGGAGCGGATGCCCGGGGTGCGGGTGAGCCTGGTGCCCGGCATCACCGCTATGCAGGCGCTGGCCGCGGCCGCCACCACCCCGCTGGTCGAGGGCCACGAGATCCTCGCCCTGGTGCCCGCCACCGTCGGCCCCGAGGCCCTCGGGCAGGTCCTCGACCTGGCCGACTCGGTGACTGTCTACAAGGGCGGGCGCACCCTCCCGGCGGTCCTCGACCAGATCCGCAGCCGAGGCCGTGACGCCGTGCTGGGCACCGACGTCTCGCTGGACTCCGAGCAGCTGATCGGGCTGGAGGAGGTCGCTGAGGGGGCCACGCTGCCCTACTTCTCGACGGTGATGAGCGCCCCGGTCCGCACCATGACAGGAGGAAGCCTGTGAGTCAGAACGCAGCCGCCCGACAGGATACGGTCAGCCCGGAGAACGCAGCCGGCCGGCAGGACGCGACCAAGGGGGAGAGCAGGGGGCTCGTCGTCTTCGTGGGCGCCGGCCCGGGTGCCGCCGATCTGGTGAGTGTCCGAGGGGCTCGGATCATCGAGCAGGCCGACATCATCATCTGGGCCTCCAGTCTGGTCCACCCCGATATGGTCGCCCGGCACAAGCCCGGCGCCGAACTCATCGACTCGGCGATCATCCCTCTGGAGGGCCTGGAACCGCTCTATGCCCGGGCCCGCGACGAGGGCCTGCTGGTGGCCCGGGTGCACACCGGCGACCCCTCGATCTACGGCGCCACCGCCGAGCAGCGCGACCTGTGCCGGCGGGTCGGGATCGCCTTCGAGACCATTCCCGGTATCTCCGCCTTCTCGGCCGCCGCGGCCCGGATGGATGTCGAGATCACGGTTCCCGAGGTCTCCCAGTCACTCATCCTCACCCGGCTGGAGGGCGGCCGCACCCCGATGCCTGCCGGCGAGACCGTCGCCTCCTTCGCAGCCCATGGCGCGACCATGGCGATCTACCTGTCGGCGGCCCGCAACCGGGCGCTCCAGGAGGCTCTGCTGGCGGGCGGCTACCCGGGGGAGACGCCGTGCATCATCGGATACGCGGTGAGCTGGCCTGAGGAACGGATGTTCCGCTGCCCGCTGTCACAACTGTCGGAGACGATGCGCGCCCACAAACTGTGGAAGCACGCCGTGGTGCTGGTCGGTCCGGCACTGGCCGAGGGGCCGATCGCCACCCGCAGCCACCTCTACCATCCCGGATTCCGCCACGAGTACCGGCCGGCCGATCCGGCTGCGCAGGCCGATCTGGCGGCCCACGGCACCCGCGGCGTCCTCGACGAGGACTCCAGGACCGCCATCGACGACAAGGGAGAACGCGCATGATCCGGGTCCACGGCTACCTCGGCAACCTCACCGAGCAGATGAGGACGGACGTCGCCGACTCGGCCCTGGTGGTGGGCGGGCGGCGTCACCTCGACGCCCTGGGCGTTGCCGAGGACAGGCGCCAGGTGCTGGGCCTGATCGGCCCCGCCATCGAACGCATCCAGGCGCTGCCGCCCGAGGCGAGGGTCACCGTGATCGCCTCGGGGGACCCGATGTTCTTCGGGGTGGTCCGTCGGATGCGCCAGGCCGGCCTGAGGCCACAGGTCATCACCGCTCCCAGCTCCCTGCAGGCCGCCTTCGCCGCCGTCGCGCTGCCCTGGGACGACGCCCAACTGGTCTCCAGCCACACCGGCGGCATCGAGTCGGCGATCAGGATCGCCAGGATCCACCCCAAGGTCGGCATCCTCACCGCACCTGGCAAGGGCCTGCCGGAACTGGTGGCCGGCCTGGCCGGATACCACCGGTACTACGTCGTGGCAGAGCGGATCGGCGAGGCCGACCAGCGGATCCGCGTCCTCGACGAGGAGGCCGCCAGGGCCGTGGTGGCCGCCGAGGATCTCACCAGCCCCTACGTCGTGCTGGTGCTGGCCCACCATCCCGACGATCTCGCGGGGATCGGCGTCAGCCCCGAACTGGCCGGCGACGCCAACACGCCTCGGCCCGAGGACCCGACCCCGGGCTGTGACACCAATCCCGACGGCTCCGACCGGGCCCCGATCATCGGCCAGATCATCAACTCCGACGCCGCGGTCGCCCATGCCGAGGCCATCGACAAGGCCCTCGGTGTCATCACCAGGAAGTATCCCGGACCGGCCACCGCCGGCCTGGTCGAGGCCTGGGGTCAGTGCGACCTCATCGTCTCCCATCTGGCGCTGGGCGCCACCACCCGGATCATCGCCCCGATGCTGGCCTCCAAGAGGACCGACCCCGGGGTGGTCGTGGTCGACGAGGCCGGGCGTTTCGCCATCCCACTGGTGGGCGGGCACGTCGGCGGCGCCAACGGGCTGGCCCGCCGGATCTCCGAGGCCCTCGGCGGGACCGCCGTGGTCTCCACCGCCACCGACTCGCTCGGCGTCCCGGCCCTGGACCAGCTGGGCTGGGCCTACCGGGGGGATGTGGCAGGGGTCACCGGGGCGATCATCGCCGGCAGGCCGGTGGAGGTCGTGCGGGACTACCGCTGCCCACTTCCGCCACTTCCCGGCAACGTCGCCGAGGGTGCGGCCGACCCGGTCGCCCGGATCGTCGTCACCGACAGGTCGGAAGTGGCCGGCACCGAGCTGCCCACCGTCATCCTGCACCCCCGATCCCTGGTGGTCGGGATGGGCTGCAATGCCGGTACCGAGGTCGAGCCGCTGAGAGAGCTCCTGGCGGCCACCCTGGCCGAGGTCGGTCTGGCGCTGGAGTCGGTATCCGCCCTGCTCAGCCACGAGGTGAAGGCCGGGGAGCTCGGCCTCATCAAGCTCGCCCACCAGCTCGGTGTCGAGTACCGCACCTACCCGGCCGAGACGCTCGCCGACCAGGACGCCCCCAACCCCTCAGCGGTGGTCGCCCGACAGGTCGGCACCGCCAGCGTCTCGGAGGCCTCGGTGCTGGCCGCCGGGGCCGAGCTGCTCGTGCCCAAGCACAAGACGCCGGTCGCCACCTGCGCCATCGGCAGGATCCCGGCCCGCGGGCATCTGGCCATCGTGGGCCTGGGCCCCGGCTCCCGGGACCTGCTGGCTCCGCGCGCCGTCAAGGCCATTCAGGATGCCACCTTCGTGGCCGGATACGCCCCCTATGTGCGCCAGATCCGCGACCTGGTGCGCCCGGGGGCCGAGATCCTGGCCACCAGGATGGGTACCGAGGAGCAGCGCACCGAGGCGGCGATCGAGGCCGCCCGAGGTGGCAACAACGTGGCCTTCGTGTGCGGCGGCGACCCGGCGATCTATGCCATGGCGTCCCCCACCCTGGAGATGGGCACCGACGGCATCGACGTCCAGGTGATCCCCGGGATCACCGCCGAACTGGCGATCTCGGCCATTCTCGGAGCCCCGCTGGGACATGATCACGCCACCATCAGCCTGTCGGACCTGCACACCGACTGGGACCTCATCCTCAAGCGGGTGCGCGCCGCCGCCGAGGGGGATCTGGTGACCACCTTCTACAACCCGCGCTCGCGCACCCGGACCCACCAGCTGCCCGACGCTCTGGCGATCATGGCCGAGTACCGGCCGGCGTCCACCCCGGTGGCGATGGTCTCGCACGCCGAACGGCGGCAGCAGGAGATCGTCATGTCCACCCTGGCCGACTTCAGGCCGGAGTGGGTGGGGATGACGTCGATGGTGGTGGTCGGCTCCTCGACCACCCGGTACGTGACCTCCGGGGACGGCCGCCAACTGATGGTGACCCCGCGCGACTACCACTGGATGAACGGCGCGGTGAGCGCCCAGAAGCAGAAGAACTACTCCCATCGCGATCTGCCCAGGGCTGACGACGCCTCCTACCTGGGGCAGCGTTCCGCTCGGCAGGGTGCCGAGCAGACAGCTCGGCAGGGTGCCGAGCAGACAGCTCGGCAGGGTGCCGATGGCACCCAGCGCACCGATGCCGGCGGACCCGATCCCGAGCCGATGGATGTCGACCCCGGGGCCAGGCTGGCCCAGTCCCAGGAAGGACGATCATGACCGATCCCACCCCCGCCTCACCGGCTGGACCTCCGGCCGAGGATCTCACCTGCGGAGTGCCCCTGGTGATCGCAGCCCACGGCACCCGCGACCAGCACGGCGTGGCGACCTGCCGAGCCCTGGTGCGACGGATCAGGTCCAGACTGCCAGGGGTCCCGGTGGAGCTGGGCTTCGTCGAGCTGGCCGAGCCGCCGATCTCCCAGGCGGTGTCCGCCGCGATCGCTGCCGGCAGGTCTGCTGCCGGTGACCGGGAGCCCGAGGGCAGTGG
This sequence comes from Acidipropionibacterium thoenii DSM 20276, assembly GCF_000423445.1. GTDB lineage: Bacteria > Actinomycetota > Actinomycetes > Propionibacteriales > Propionibacteriaceae > Acidipropionibacterium > Acidipropionibacterium thoenii. The sequence goes on from NZ_AUHZ01000006.1 coordinate 196,224, forward strand.
CACCGGCGATGCGACTGACACCGGCAGCCCCGACGCAGGCGTCAGCCCCCAGGACTCCGCGGGCTCCGGCGCCCGCCGTGAGGGGCAGGCAGCGCCGGCGGCCGTCGTGGTCCCACTGATGATCAACACCGGGGGCCACGTCCAGCAGGACATTCCCGAGGCCATCGATGAGGGACGCGGTGACTCCCGGGTGATCTACTCCAGGCCCCTGCAGCCCGATCCCAGGCTGCGCCAGGCCCTGGTGCGGCGTCTCAACGAGGCGATGGCTCCGGCCGGGGAGCCGGCCTGGCAGGCCAGCGACACCGCCGCAGTGCTGGTGGGCCGGGGCGCCCTGTCGCCGGACGCGAACGCCGCCCACTACCAGCTGACCCGGCTGTTCTGGGAGGAGTCCGGACTCAACCGGGTCCAGCCGGCCTTCATCCAGGTGACCCGGCCCGCGTTGCCTGAGGCGCTGACTCTGCTGGCGGCCCAGGGGGCCAGCCAGATCGTGGTGGTGGGCAACTACCTGTTCCCGGGCCTGTTGCACCGCTGGATGGGCGAGCAGGTGGAGGCGTGGAACTCCGCCCGGCCCGACGTCGAGGTGCGGATCGCCGATGTCATCGGCGACTGCGACGAGTTGGCCGATGTGGTCGTCGACCGCTACCGGGAGCCGCTGGCCGAGGTCGGTCTGGGGGAGGGGGCGCCGGTCTACTTGAGCGGGCTGCGGCTGGCCGGCCGCGACGTGCTGGTGGTGGGCGCCGGGCACGTCGCCGAGCGGCGGGTGGTCAGGCTGCTGGACGCCGGAGCCAGGGTCCACGTGGTGGCGCCGAATACCGGGATCCAGCTGGGTCGGATGGTCCGCAAGAATCTGGTGGAACTGCGCCAGCGCGCGTTCAGGCCGTCGGATCTGGAGGGGATGTGGTTCGTCCAGGCGCTCACCAACGATCCCCAGGTCAACGCCGCGATCGCCGAGGAGGCCGAGAAGAGGCACCTCTTCTGCGTCCGCGGGGATGCCGGGCGGAAGGGATCGGCCTTCACCCCGGCCACCGAGCAGGCCGGCGGAATGACGGTGGCGGTGGTGGGCGATCGCACTCCGCGCAGGTCCGCAAGGGTTCGCGATGAGCTGCTGCGCGCCCTCCAGGGTTAGCGAGCAGGGGTCCGAGGCCGGGGCCATCGTAGGATCGGGCCTGTGATCTCGTTTGACCTGCACAGCCTCGGATTCGATGCCCCCTCTCTCGACGACCTGGTCGATCGGGCCCTGGACCAGGGCGCGGCCGGCGTCCAGAATGTGGCGGGGTTCGAGATCCTGGCCGCATACTCCGATCCGTCGGGGGCTCGGCTGGCCCTGCTGAAGCCCTTCGACGCGGACCTGGACACGATGGCCTCGTTGGTGAGCCCGACCACCCATCCGGCCGAGGTGTTCCGCTACCACGAGTCCCTGGCCCAGGTCGACATCCTGGCCCCGGGACGGGCCGGTGGCCTGTCGCGGACCGCACTGGACGGGACGGGGATCCTGTCGGGGGACGGGATCCTCAGTGGCCAGGCCGATCCCGAGCCGAGGCGGCTGGCACGGTTCCTGGCCAATACCGACGACCCGATCGAGTACCCGTTGTGTCCCGACCCCGGCGACGACAAGCCCAAGAGGATCGAGCACCTACGGGTCGGCGTGGTAGCCATCGACTTCCCCAAGATCTACGACTCCGAGGAGGCCTACGGCCGCTCGGAGGAGGGATCGATGGGCCAGGAGCTGTCCTTCTCGGCCGGTACCCTCATCTCCCCGTGGCTGCTGGAGATCAGCGCGGGGCGGGCCACCCGCTCCCAGGCCAGCGCCGCCGCCCAGATGACGATGGTCTGTCAGAAGGTGGAGCGGCGCACCAACCAGCTCACCGGCGTCGACTGGCTGCGGATCGTCGGGACCACCTCGGTGCCGATGACCCTGGCGCTGCCTGCCGATCTCCCTCATCCGCCACACGAGGGGTCGGTCGTCTCGGCGACCGTCACTCCGGTGGTCTCCTCGGGCTCCTGGGAGGGCGGCCGGCTCTGGAACTGAGCCGTCCGCGCCTGCTGGTGGTGGCTCGGGGCCCTCGCACCTGTGCCGATCCCGGCGCCAGCACCCCGGGGCGAGGGGCCGGCAGGTTATTGTGCCTGACGTGACCTCTCCCGTCCTGCCATCCGGTCCCACCGGCCATTTCCTGGACCAGGCGGGCCCCAGCCAGCCGGTGGTGGCGGCGATCCTCGGGGTGTCCTTCATCGTCGGCGGCCAGCTGCTGGTCTCCGCGCCGGCCCAGCTGCTGGGAGCCGAGAGATCACCGGCCGCCTCCTCGGTGCTGCTGCTGGCCTCGTTCATCCCGGTCTGGGTGCTGCTGTGGGCCTGGATGCGCTTCGTCGAGCACCGACCGTTGCGCCGAATCGGCCTGGACGGCCGCCGGAGCGATGTGCTGATCGGTATCGGAATCGCAGCGGGCATCCTGGCCGTCGACGCCGTGGTGATGGCGGCCACCGGGCAGCTGAGCTTCCACTGGGCGGGCCTCGGTGCTGCCGGGGTCAGTGGCGTCGCTGCGATTCTGGTGCTGTTCGCCATTCAGGGTTCCGCCGAGGAGGCCGTCGTCCGCGGGTTCGTGATGCAAGGGGTCGGCGCCGGCTGGGGGGTGTGGGCCGGCCTGCTGGTCCAGGCCGCGATCTTCGCGGTGCTGCACGGCTCCAATCCGGGGGTGACGCCGGTCGCACTGGCCAATGTCGCGGCCTTCGGCATCATGCTCGGTCTGCTGGTGCTGTGGCGCGGCGACCTGTGGGCGGCGATGGGATTCCATGCGGTCTGGAACTGGGCCCAGGCGATGGTGCTGGGCTACGACGTCTCCGGGCTGGGGTTCGGTTCCTCGATCCTCACCCAGCAGACTTCTGCCGGCGCAGCGGCCTCCCTCACCGGTGGCACTTTCGGGGCCGAGGGGTCGGTCATCACCCTGGCGGCTCTGATCCTGGTCATCGCCGCCCTGGGATGGGCCTGGCGGCGCTCGCTGGCAGTGCCCTCGGCCGGACCGCGACAGCAGTTGGGCGCGCCGCCCCACTGAGGCGCGCCGACCGGTCCACAATGACGGCATGGGATTGCTCGAGGTGATCTGTCGAGACCCGGATGATGCCCGTGCGGCCGAGGACGGCGGGGCCGACCGGGTGGAACTGCTGGGGTCCTTGGAGGACGGCGGGATGTCTCCCGAGCCTCAGGTCCTGGAGAGCACGGTGGCCGCCGTCGACATCCCGGTCCGTCCGATGGTGCGGCTGCGTGCCGGATTCACCACCGACGGCGGTGAGCTCAGCCACCTGCGCGGACTGGTGAAGAGCTACCTGGACTGCGGAGCCGATGGCATCGTGATGGGCTTCCTGGACGTCGACACCAATATCGACACCGCGATCATGGAACTGCTGGCCGGCACCCCACCGTGCCGCTGGACCTTCCACCGGGCCATCGACTCGGTACTCCAGCTCGACCAGGCCTGGTCGACCCTGCTCGTTCTTCCCGGCCTGGACCAGGTGCTGACCGCCGGCTCGCCTCGTGGCGTCGAGCACGGCCTGGACACCCTCATCGGCCTGGCGCACGAGATCCCCGAGGCGGCGGATCTCATCATGGCAGGCGGCGGGTTGGCTCCCGAGCACGTCCCCTGGCTGGTCCGGGCCGGTATCCGCGCCTTCCACATCGGGCGGCCCGCCCGGGCGCAGGGTTGCTACGACTCCGGAGTCGCGGCTGATCTGGTCCGATCCTGGCGGTTGCTCATCGACTCCCAGGCCCCTCGCTGACGAGGATCCCTCGCCGTCCGGCGTCGTCGACACCTGAGATCCAGGATCTCGGCGAGCAGCCGGGTCACCCCTCGTTGATCCGGTCCAGCTCCCCGCCGTCGACGATCCGGTAGGAGTACCCCTGCTCGGCCAGGAAGCGCTGGCGATGGGCGGCGAAGTCGGCATCCACCGTGTCGCGCGACACCACGGCGTAGAAACGCGCCGTCAGGCCGTGCTTGGGTCGCAGCAGACGTCCGAGCCGCTGGGCCTCCTCCTGTCGGGATCCGAAGGCCCCCGACACCTGGATCGCCACCTCGGCGGAGGGCAGGTCGATGGAGAAGTTCGCCACCTTGCTCACCACCAGCAGGTTGATCGTCCCGTCGCGGAACTCCTGGTAGATCGCCTGACGGCGCAGCGGCGTCGTCGCCCCTGTGATGATCTCGCAGTCCAGCTCGGTGGCCAGTTCCTCCAGCTGGTCGACGTACTGGCCGATCACCAGGGTCGGCTGGCCGCGATGACGCTCCACCAGGTCGCGCACCACGGCATTCTTGGAGGCCAGCGTGGAGGCCATCCGATAGCGCACGTCCGGTTCGGCCAGCGCGCAGGCCATCCGCTCGTCCTCGGTCGGGTTGACCCGGACCTCCACACAGTCGGCCGGGGCGATCCAGCCCTGGGCCTCGATCTCACGCCAGGGGGCGTCGTATCTCTTGGGGCCGATGAGCGAGAAGACGTCCTCCTCGTGGCCGTCCTCGCGCACCAGGGTCGCAGTCAGCCCCAGACGCCGCCGGGCCTGCAGGTCGGCGGTCATCCGGAACACCGGGGCCGGCAGCAGGTGCACCTCGTCGTAGATCACCAGACCCCAGTCACGGGCCTCGAAGAGCTCCAGATGGGGGTGGACGCCGTGCCGCTTGGTGGTGATCACCTGGTAGGTGGCGATGGTCACCGGGCGCACCTCCTTGCGCGACCCCGAGTACTCGCCGATCTCATCGGCGGTCAGCGAGGTGCGCTTGATGAGCTCGTCCTTCCACTGACGTGCCGAGACGGTATTGGTCACCAGGATCAGCGTGGTGCACTTGGCCAGCGACATGGCGGTCGCCCCGACCACCGTCTTGCCGGCACCGCAGGGCAGTACCACCACCCCGGAACCCCCGGCCCAGAAGGATTCGGCCGCCATCTTCTGGTAGGGCCGGAGCTGCCAGCCATCCTCGACCAGGTCGATATCGTGCTGCTCGCCGTCGACATAGCCGGCCAGATCCTCGGCCGGCCAGCCGAGCTTCAGCAGCGCCTGCTTGAGGGTGCCGCGCTGGGAGGGGTGCACGATCGCGGTCTCGGCGTCGATCTGGTCGCCGACCAGGCCTCGCACGGACTTGGCGCGCAGCACCTCGGTGAGCACCGCCTTGTCGGTGGAGACCAGCACCAGTCCCTGGGTCGGATGCTTCTCGATCCTCAGCCGACCGTAGCGGCTCATCGTCTCGGTGACATCGACCAGCAGGGAGGAGGCCACCGGGAACCGGGAGTATCGCATCAGGACGTCGACGACCTGCTCGGCGTCATGACCGGCGGCCATCGCATTCCACAGCCCCAAGGGGGTGAGCCGGTAGGTGTGGATGTGCTCGGGAGCGCGCTCCAGCTCCGCGAAGGGGGCAATGGCGTGGCGGCACTCGTCGGCCAGCGGGTGGTCGACCTCGAGCAGAAGTGTGCGATCGGACTGAACGATCAGGGGGCCTGGAGTCTGAGACATCGCTGTCCAGTATCCCCCCGCGCCAAGGCGGTGCCTACTGGGCTACTGGGCGGCGGCCCGTACCGCGCTCACCCGGGGCACCGGGATGATGACGACACCGCCACCGCCGCGGCGCACACAGCGCATCGCACCCTTGGCCACCGCCATCACCTTGATGGTGTCGGCAACCGTGGTCCCGTCGTCACGGACCCAGGTCACCTCGATCCAGGAGGCGTCGGCCTGCGCCCGGTGCAGCATCGCCAGCAGGTGGCGCGAGTCATTGAAGGTCGGCAGGCTCGACAGTGCCTCGGCCAGCTCCTTGGGGTCCGAGTGGGAGTTCGTGCCCGGGGCGGGTGTCCCGCCAGCACGACCGGTCGACCTCGCGCGCGGCGGGGCGGGGGTGTTGAAGATGTCGCCATGGGAGTCGCGGGCCACCGGGCTCAGTCCCAGCTCGCGCAGCTGGGCCAGCGCCACATCGGGGTCGGCCTGGGCGGCCAGCACCGTCGGTGCCACCTTCCGCAGACCGAGTTCCTCGGCGGCGGGGGATCTCAGCAGGGTCTCCAACAGGCTCGGATCATCCACCTCGAGGATCGCCCCGGCGGCCGCCACCGACACCCTCCCGTGATCCCGCACCACATCGTCGAGCAGCACCAGAAGCCCCTGCGGCACCTCCGACATCGAGTGGTCGTGCCACCACTGGCGCACCCGGTCGCCGGTCCAGCCGACGTCCAGAGCGCGCCGCAGGCTGGAATGGGTGAACCGGCGCACCCCGGCCACCCCGGTGGACTCCCGGTCGGCCAGCAGGGCCAGATCTGCGGCCAGCCCCGGAGTGAGCGGGCCCGGCGCCACTGCCGTCAGATCGGACTGCAGGATGATGGCCTGCTGGCGGGCCGGCATCCCCGGATCCTCGAGGGCGTCCACCAGATCCGAGCGCCCCGACAGTGCCGTGAGGCCCAGGATCTGACACTCCTCGAGGGTGGCGCGCAGCACCGGTGCGGCTTCTGGAACCGGCCATCGGGGATGACGCCATGCGATCCGGGCGATCACCAGTTCCGGGTCGACCGGGGTTCCCGGCTCGGCGGTGGCCAGCTCGGAGAGCACCTGCTGGCGCCAGGCCCGGGCGGTGGCGGGTGCCGGAGCCTCCAGGGTGTTCGACAGCTCGCCGGGAGTCTGGGGGATGGCCAGCCATCCGGCCCGAAGGGCCAGCCACTGGGACCACAGCTCGTCCTGGCGCCACTTGTCGGCGGTGGTGGTCGGCAGCCAGCCGCGGCCGTCTGCGGAGATCAGCCCGGCCGAGGCGGCCAGCACCAGGTACAGCCAGCCGGCGTCCCCCCGTGCCACTCTGGTCAGTGCACGGGTGGCGTCGCGTTTGGCGATGCCGCCCGAGGACAGTCGGGCGGGGTTGATGGTCTCCACCGCCTCCAGCAGGGCCGACATCGCCGAGATCGCCTCCAGAGCGGTTCCCAGCGCGGCGGAGTTGGTGCGGGCGGCCGGACGCGGTGCCGGCCAGGCCGGTGGCGCCGCCGGTACCGGGGTCTCGAAGAGCCTGCCACCGCGTAGCAGCAGGGAGACCTCGCGGGGCAGCACGACCGTCTCGTTGTCGACCGGGCGCAGCAGCCGGTGGGCCAGTGCCAGGTCGATGGGGGAGGTCGCGGTCTCGAGGCTGACCGGACGGCGGGCGTGGGGGACGTGACCCGATGGGGTCCACATCAGCCGGCGCAGCACCGGCAGCACGGTGGGTCCGGCGGCCTCCAGACGCTCGCGGATCTCAGCCTTGGTCAGCGGCTGTGCGGACACGGGGGCCAGTCCTGACGGGTTGGGGCCCAGCACGGTGGCAGCGGCACCGACCAGATGGAGGGAACCCTCCTCGGGCAGCACCACGGCCAGGTCGACCAGGTGGGCGACGGCGTCGTCCAGATCCTGGCGGGTCGGCAGGGAGATCTCGGCTGCCGAGGTCGGCTCGGTGCCCGGCTGGTCGTCGGAGGATGCCGGCTGCTCGGCGTCCGAGCCCGGCAGCGGAGCGATGGGCGGGTCGATGAGGTGGCTGGCGAGATCCTCCACCGAGTCGTCCCCCAGGGCCGCGATCGCCAGCACCACTCGGTACTGCCAGCTGTCCAGACCGTCCAGGGCGGCGCGCACCGAGGCCTGGGTGGACGCCCTCTCGGCCATCTCGGTGAGGGATCGTGGAGCCGGGCTGGCCAGATCAGGGCGCAGGGTGAGCAGCCGGGTCATCGCATCGGTGTCCATGCTGCGGATCACCGATGCCAGCGTGAGGGTCATCGTTGTGGGCCTCGAGGGTTCTGCCAGTTCTGAGGGGGCCGACCGTTCTGGCCGGCAGGGTTCTGGCCGGTCCAGGGGTCCTGGCCATGGTCACTGCTCTGGCGATTCTGGGGGTTCTGAGGCGGGCGGCCGGGCCCGGTGCCCTGGCCGGCCCGGCTCCTGGGTGCAGGGGTGAGGGTCCGGTCGATGATGAGGAATGAGGCGGCCAGCAGCCCCAGGTTGGCCATCCAGGCGGCCCAACTCAGTTGGGCCCATCCACCGCGGGTGGGGCTCCCGATCACGCTGATGATCAGCACCAGTCCGGTGGCGATGCCATAGGCCCTCATCAACCGGTGGCGCGCCAACGGATGACGCCAGGTGAAGTACCAGCCGGCCAGCAGGGCCGGGACCGACACCCAGGCGCCCAGGCATCCGGTCACCATGCTGGCCACCAGCCCCCAGCCCAGGCCCCGGCACATCGTCCCCAGGGACTTGGCGCCCGGTGTGGTGGGCAGCTGGCCGAACACTGCGGAGGGAGTGGCCGTGTCGAAACGGATGCCGCCCGGCGGGACTGTCGCCGGCTTTGTTGCCGGGGGTGCCCAGTCACTGGTGCGTGCGGTGCTGCCCGCAGCCCAGATCGGCGATCCGGCGGTGTCCCGGACCGCATCCGAGGGTTGCCCGGCCGAGGGGAGCTGGCCCTCGGGGTAGGCCCGTGTCCCGGCTGAACGGCCGGCAGGCCCCTCGGAGGTGAGGATCGGCCGGTGGGGGTCCGTGTGGCGACCGTGGAGCTCCTGGGACATCGACGCCCAATGGCTCATCGACTCAGGGGAGCTGAACGGGATCCTGGGATCCCGTTCAGTCTCGACCCGGGGAGCCAGGGACTCCAGGGGAGGCTGCTGAGTCGAACGCTGATAGGTCGTCGGCGGCTGTGCCGGGACAGGCTGCTGGTCGGCGATCACCCGGTCGGGTCCGGCGCTGCCCCTCGGTGTGGAGAGGCCCTCTAGCGGAGCGGCATCCGGCATCGCGAAGGCCAGCGGCGGGGCCACCGCTCCCACCACGTCCGGCTGTCGTCGCCTGGTTGAGATCGCCACCCCTGCCGATGCCGGCGATCCGGCCACCAGCGGGAGGCCGCCGGGCGCGGGCGAGTCGGGAGTCGATCCGGCCCTGTTCGTCACACTCGCCCTGGTCATCACGTCACCATCTTAGGGATGACGCCGTCGGCAGTGCTGCGGCTGATCGGTCGGAGACCACGCATCGCCGTCGCGCTGTGCCCGGCGCCGCGGCTGATGGATCACTGATCGCTCAGTCAAATGTTCAAAACGCGCATCGCAGCTGCGCGGATCACTCACGAAGATGTCACCTCGAGACCTCGGCCCATAATCTGCGATAGCAGCTTGGAAGGGCGCGCACGCCATTGTCGCCACGCGTCATCGCAATCGTCGAAGGGGCTCCATCATGGAGGTCATCATCTGCAAGAACGCCGACGAGGCGGGACATCGGGCGGCCGCGCGGATCGCAGCGATTCTGTCGCGTCGCCCTGATCCGGTGCTCGGCGTCGCCACTGGATCCTCACCGCTGGCCACCTACTCCGCGCTGGCCGAGCTGGTGCAGGCCGGTTCCCTCGACGTCTCCCATGTCAAGGCCTTCGCCCTCGACGAGTACGTCGGTCTGCCGACCTCCGATGAGCGCAGCTACGCCGCGACCATCCGGCGCGACGTCACCGAGCAGATCGGTCTGGACCCCGCCGGGGTGCATGTCCCCGACGGGCTGGCCGGGGACATCATCGCCGGTTGTCGAGCCTATGAGCAGGCGATCAAGGACGCCGGTGGCGTCGACGTCCAGATCCTGGGGATCGGCGGCAACGGGCACATCGGCTTCAATGAGCCGAGCTCCTCCTTCGCCTCGCGCACCCGCCTCAAGACACTGGCCCCGCGGACCCTGCATGACAACAAGCGGTTCTTCTCCGAGGGGGAGAAGGTGCCGACCCACTGCGTCACCCAGGGCCTGGGAACGATCATGGACGCCCGGCACGTCGTGCTGCTGGCCAACGGCGAGACGAAGGCCGATGCGGTGGCCGCCGCCGTCGAGGGTCCGGTCAGCTCGATGTGCCCTGGCTCGATCCTCCAGCATCACGAGCACGCCGTGGTGATCGTCGACGAGGCCGCCGCCGCCAAGCTGCGGCTGGCTGATTACTACCGCTACGTGTGGGAGAACAAGCCCGAGGGCTACCAGTACTGAACCCTCGAGCAGAGCCCGCGACACCGGCGCGTCCCCTCGCGGCCTGCCGCCGGAGCGGTGGCCTCGCAGCTGCCCGGGATTGCCGGCGCCGGCCCGGCGGATCCCTGCTCTTGGCGCAGCTGGCGGGACCTTGTAGGCTGAATATCTGACAGACAAGCAGACCTGGGAGCCGATCCGTCGGTTCCGTGAGCCGTCGTCGGGCCACATGGTGCCGGCGACGGTTCTTCGTCCTCTGGGGCCGCAGGCCGCAGGCGAGTCAGCACGAGTATGCAGTTTCCAAGCAGATGTAGGGAGTGAGCCAGCGATGCCAACCGGGAAGGTGCGTTTCTACGACGCCGCCAAGGGGTTCGGTTTCCTGACCAGGGACGGCGGTGGCGACGTGTACGTCAACTCATCGGCCTTGCCCGCCGGTACGACCGCCCTCAAGACCGGCCAGAAGGTCGAGTTCGGGGTCGTCGAGGGGCGCCGGGGGGAGCAGGCGCTCTCCCTGCAGCTGGTCGACACGCCTCCATCGCTGTCGAAGGCCTCCCGCAAGTCGGCCGATGAGATGGCGGTCATCTGCGAGGATCTCATCAAGATGCTGGACCACATGGGCAACGGCTACCGGCACGGCCGCTACCCCGATTCCCGCACCGGGGCGAAGGTCGCCAAGATGCTGAGGGCCGTAGCCGACGAGTTGGAGCTGTGATGACCACATTTGACGGCGAGTCCGAGTCGAGGACGCCGGTCCCGGTGGATCCTGAGGTCCCGGCCGAGTCCGCGACGGATCCCACTGTTCCCGGGGAAGCCGTCACCGCTGAGCCCGACGCGCTCTTCCCGGTCGGGGCGGCCCAGGTGATCGAGGCTGCCGAACCGGTGGTCCGCAAGCGGGCCGCAGCGCGGCCGAAGGCCGATCCGACCCTGGTCAGGGCTGTCGACCAGGCTCGCGAGGCGGCCGAGTTCCAGGCCGGCGATTTCGGCGTCGGCGAGTACCTGGGTGCCGTCGTGGAGGGGGAGCGGGTGCTCAGTCATCTCTTCGACTGCCCGCATCCCGGTTACCGCGGCTGGCACTGGTCGGTGACGATGGCCCGTGCGCTGCGCGGGCGCAATGTCACCGTCGATGAGGTGGATCTTCTTCCCGGTGACGACGCGCTGCTGGCGCCCGCCTGGGTGCCGTGGTCCGAGCGGGTCGAGGCCGGCGACATCACCCCAGGTGCGCTGCTGCCGACCTCGGACAATGATCCTCGGCTCGAGCCTGGTTACACCGGGGGGGAGCTGGCTGCCGACCAGGACCCGGCGGACTGGGCGGCCACCCGGGCGGTGGCCTCCGAGCTCGGTCTGGGCCGCGAGCGGGTGCTGTCTCGCGAGGGGCGTGACATGGCTGCCGAGCGCTGGCTCGACGGTCCGGCCGGCCCCGATGACGCGTACACCAAGCACGCTCCCGGCCAGTGCCAGACCTGTGGCTACTTCGTCCGTCTCCAAGGGGGTCTGGGGCGGCTGTTCGGTGCCTGCACCAATGAGTACTCGCCCTTCGACGCCCATGTCGTGGAGATCGAGCACGGTTGCGGAGGACACTCCGACATTGTCGAGAAGAAACGGGGCATCGAGCTTCCCGAGCCGGTCTTCGACACCATCTCGGTGGACTCCTCGCTGTTCGACTGAGCCGAGGGACCTGGCGACTGCGCAGATCACTCCGCAGACGGGGGTAGGTGCAGCGGTGGCTGCACCTACCCCCGTCTGCGGAGTGATCTGCGCACCGAAGTGCTGACTCGCAGGGTCGTCGGTCGGTCGAAGCCGCCGGGATTCATGGCAGGGACCGGAGTCGGTGACTGCGAGAAGTGAGGCCCTCACGGAGCCGCATCCCGTTCCGGCGTCGAGTAGCTCTGCTGACCTGTTCCCCGAACTGGGGACAGCTGATCGGGAGCATCCGGCTGCCTAGGCGTCGAGTTCTCCTTAGTCTTCGGCCATGGCACGAGAATGGCTGGTTGTCGGGGTTGCAGCGACGCTGATGGTGGCAGGGTGTTCGTTACCGGGTCTGTCATCATCCACGCCTGCGTCCACTGGATCCGGCGCGGGGCGAACAGCGTCGACAACGGCGACCACCACGGCCGCCAGCGCGGGATCGCCGAGCGCCTCGCCCTCGTCAGGGATCGGGAGCTACCTGCTGATCGTCGATGCCTCCGGATCGATGAGGACGTCCGATGTCGGGGGAGGCACCAGGATGGCGGCGGCCCAGCAGGCCGCCTCGAAGTTCGTGTCCTCCCTGCCGAAGGGCTCCAGGATCGGCCTGGCGAGCTATGGCGACAAGACCCTGGAGGAGGCGCCGCGCTCGGTCGGATGTGGTGACGTCTCCCTGAAGGTTCCGGTCGGCTCCGATGCCGGCGCAGTGACTCAGCAGGTCAGAGCCCTCCGACCGGCGGGATGGACGCCGATCGGTCGGGCTCTGCGCACCGCAGCGGCCCAGGCGAAGGGACGGGCTCTCAATGTCGTTCTCATCACCGACGGGGAGGACTCCTGCGCACCTCCGGACCCGTGCCAGACCGCGGCGAGTCTGGCAGCGGACAACGCGGGGCTGTCGATCTCGGCCATCGGTTTGAACGCCTCCTCCGATCAGCTGTCCTGCATCGCCTCCAAGGGCAGGGGATACTTCGTCACGGCCAGCAACTCCGCGCAGCTGGCCCCTCGTCTCGATGCCCTGACAGACCCTGCCGCAGCGTCCAGGACGCTGTCTCCCTCAGGTGTCCAGTCGATCCGGCCCGGGCAGAGTGTCGACCAGATCCGCAAGAGCCACCCGGACTTCCCCCAGGTGCGGACCGGCACGCAGACACGGGTGGTCTGGATGAACTGCACCTGGACCTTCAGTGCAAAGGGTGTCCTCACCTCCATCGAGCTGGGAACTTCGGCCGCCACCATCGACGGCCTCAGCGTGGGGGACGCCGCCACGGCGCTGGGCGTGCTCGGAACGGCGGTCTCGACCTCGACCAGTGGGGGAGTCGAGACCCGGATCTACGCTGCAGACGCGCGTCTCGGTCTGGGCTGGAAGGTGCAGATCGAGGACGGCAGGATCATCACCATCGTGCTGTGCACCTGCCTCACCGGCAGCTGCCCGCCATCGGTGGATCAGATCCGGAGGATCCAGGAGGACCCGACGATGAAGCCGACGAAGATCACCTGCGTGGACGACGGGAACTGGGCGGTGGTGGAGTCCAATTTCGAGGGCGATCTCACTGGAGGGTGGCTGCTGTTGCAGCGTGTCGGTGCCGAGTGGATGAAGATCAAGCGGGTCACCCATGGTGGAGACTGCTACATGATTCCCTATGATGCGCCGTTCAGCGAGTTGGGGAAGGCAATGGGTGGTTTCTGTGATTTTCGGGCATCGGCCGTACTGGTGAAAGTATCGCCTATCACGATGGATGGCATTGGTCCCATCACATTGGGAATGTCCAGAGGGTCACTCGAGGGTCCCGTGATGCATATGTCAATGGAAGACGAGTGCGAGCCGCAGAGCACGTCGAATACCTTCAATGGAAGGGTGCCGGGCCTTGATGGTTACCATATGCGCTTCACCGATGGAAAGCTCACCGGGATCATGATCAATGCGGACGGCGCGAGAACTCTCGCCGGTGCGACAGTTGGAATGAGCCTGACAAGCCTGGTGGATCTGTACCCGGGCCGCCTGACGAAAGACGATGCCCATGACAGGTATCTGTATCAGGCCGGCGGTCGCACGCTGGAGTTCTCCTACCTCGGTGACAGTGACATGGTCACCGACGAGGTGAGGACGATCCTGGTCCATGACAGCGACACGCCGTGGAACTACTGCTGATCAGGTGGTCGCCCGGCGCCGGGCCGCCAGATAGCCGATCCCCACCAGCCCGAGCACCGCACCGGCCAGGCAGATCCACAACCAGTCGCCGTGGCCGGCTCGGCGCAGTGCCGGCAGCTCGATCCAGCAGACGATGAGGGCCACTGTGAAGGCGGCGGTACCGGCAACGGCAGCGGTCATCCCGTCGACGTCGAGCGGGGGTACCTCCGCCTGCACCAGGCCACGGTGCCTGGCAGGTCTCGGCTCGGCCTCGCGCCGGACGCCGTCACTACCGCAATGCTCATCGGGACTGTCCACTCAGTCATCCTATGAGCTCGTAACATGATCGATCCTTCAACCTCAGTACCATGCTGCGCGTGTCTGCGACTTCAACGTATCCAGAGCCTCACAGCAGGTTCGATCGCTGGTTCGAAATCACCCAGCGTGGCTCGACCCGATCCAAAGAGATCCGCGGCGGGGTGGTCACCTTCTTCACGATGGCCTACATCCTCGCCCTCAACCCCCTCATCCTCGGAGGCGCCACCGACAAGAACGGCACGCTCCTCAACGGCGCCCCGAAGTTCCTCGACGCGGCGGGCAAGACCCTCAACGAGGCTGCCATCGACCAGAACAAGATGATGATCCTGGCGGTGACCGCCCTGGTCGCCGGCGTGATGACCATCTTCATGGGAGTCTACGGCCGCTTCCCGCTCGGCATCGCCGCCGGCCTGGGCATCAACTCGCTGCTGGCCTATGGCGTCGCCCCGACGATGACCTGGCCGCAGGCGATGGGTCTGGTGGTCTGGGAGGGCATTCTCATCTTCGTCTTCGTCATCTCGGGCCTGCGGGAGATGATCTTCCGCGCCGTGCCACGAAGCCTGAGGGCGGCGATCGGCGTCGGCATCGGCCTGTTCATCGCCCTGGTCGGCCTGGTCGACTCCGGAGTCGTGCGCGCCGGCGACGGCACACCCGTCCAGCTCGGTATCGGCGGCTCCTTGCAGGGCTGGCCGATCTTCGTGTGCGTGGTGGGATTCCTCGGGGTCGTCATCCTCTACGTCAAGAAGGTCAAGGGCGCGATGCTGATCGCCATCGCCGGAGGTTCGGTGCTGGCCCTCATCATCGAGAGCATCGCCAAGATCGGCCCGCACATCGGCGACCAGAACCCCACCGGGTGGGCTCTCAATGTGCCCCGTCTGCCGGCCGCGTCGAGCTTCTCCTGGCCTGATCTGGGGCTGGTGGGACGGGTCGACCTGTTCGGGGGATTCCTCAAGGACGGCCACTTCAACGCCGCCACCTTCATCACGGTGCTCCTCATCGTGTTCTCCCTGATGCTGGCCGACTTCTTCGACACCATGGGCACTGTGGTGGCCATCGGCGCCCAGGCCGGTCTCAACGACGACGAGGGCAACCCGCCTCACCTCAAGCAGATCCTGATGGTCGACTCGCTGGCCGCGGTGGCCGGCGGTCTGGGCTGCTCCTCCTCCAACACCGGCTTCATCGAGTCCTCGGCCGGAGTCGGCGAGGGTGCCAAGACAGGCTTCGCGTCGGTGGTCACCGGCATCCTGTTCCTGCTGTCGATGCTCATCTCCCCGATCATCACCATGATCCCCTCGGAGGCCGCCGCACCTGTGCTGGTCTTCGTGGGCTTCCTGATGATGTCCCAGGTCACCGAGATCAACTGGACGGACGTCGTCGAGGGCCTGCCGGCCTTCGCGGCGATCATCCTGATGCCCTTCACCTACTCGATCACCGCCGGTATCGGCGCAGGCTTCATCCTGTACTGCCTCACCAAGCTGGTGGTCGGCAAGGCGCGTCTGGTGCACCCGATCCTGTGGGTCGTCTCGCTGCTGTTCCTGGTCTACTTCGCCCAGGGGCTGCTGCTCCAGCTCATCGGCTGACCTTCGATCCGCGACGCCGGTCAGAGCGCGCGGCAGCACCTACATGGTGGTTCTGTCGACGCTGCTCTGGCCGGCGTGCCACACCACGAACAGATCGGGGGGACGCCGTCCGGCCGCTGGCGCGGCAGCACTCCACTCCTGGAACCGGGTGAGGAAGTCGACCAGCCCCTCGACCAGGCCGTGGGTGGGTTCGACCACCTGATCGGTGATCGACGCCAGGGCCTGTGCGGTCGCGGTGACGTGGGCGGCTCGAGAGTAGCCGGTGCGCATCCCGGGGGTGGCCCGCAGCGGGATCTGCGGATCCCCACCGAGCAGCCGCCGCAGGGACAACTCGCTGGGCAACCCGGCGCGGGCCAGATCGAATTCGAAACTGTCGGCCTGAGCGGCGTCCAAGAGCATGGAATGGGTTCCCCAGGACAACTTGTGCAGCCACAGATCGAAGACCCGCCAGCACCGGGTCAACCGGTCGGGGCTCACGTAGCTGCCGGCGATGAGGTCGTCGACGTCGTTGGGGGTGGGCCAGTTGACGGGCAGGATCGGCGCGGCCTTGTCGGTGCGCGTGACGGGGCGCAGTTTGGACCACAGCCCCTTGTGACGCGGGGCCTCCGGCACACTGAAATACTCCTGTGCCCAGCCGCGAAGCTTGTCTGCCTGCGCTTCGTCGGCTCCGAAAACATCCCGAACCTCGTCGATCGAGATGGCGTGAAGCCGTAACTCACCCATGGGCACAACCGTACCGACCCGTGGTCGCAACTATCGTGGAATGCGTGGATCCCCGTTCCAGACAGTATGTCGTCACCGCGGCGTTGGTGCTCATCGTGGCGCTGGTGGTGGCCGGCGCCCTGCTCGGGGCGATGTGACCGGCTCCGCAGTGGCGGGACGGCCGCGTCCAGAACAACGAACAGCTCCACGACCTCGGGAGGAGCGCGTGGCAGGATGGCAGACCGTGACCAGAAGCTCCGCGCGATCCCTGCTGCAGATCCGCCGCCTGCTGCAGATGCTCGGCTGCGCCGTGGCGGCCTGGCTGCTGGCCGCCGGACCCGCCCTCGCCGCTCCATCCGGGATGACTGTGCAGATATCCGGCATCTCGACCCCGGTGGGGATGGCGGCCGACACGGACGGGGACTGCTACTGGGTGACTGACGGCAGGACCGCGACCACCCGGACGCTGGTCTCGGTGGACAGTTCCGGGCGGCCGTCGAAGTCCATCAGCTGGCAGGCCGCCCCCAAGGATGTGCAGGCCCTGGCCTGGGCCGACAGCACCCTCTACGTCGGCGACATCGGTGACCCGAGCGGGGACCGGGACCACATCCAGGTGCTCAGCCCGATGAGCCTCAGCGGCACCAGCACCTCGTGGCGGGCCTGGGACTTCGTCTATCCGGATGGCGCGCACGACTCCTCGGCGATGGCGGTCAGTCCCAAGGGCAATATCTACATCGTCACGAAGGGTGACTCGCCGGCGGTCTACCGTGCCTCCTCCGAGCTGAGCCGCGACTCCGACAACGCCCTGGTCAAGGTCGCTTCGGCACCTGCCGGCGTCACCGACGCCGTCTTCCTCCCCGGCGGCACGGAGCTGGCGCTGCGCACCGCCGACCAGGTGACTCTGCTGGACGCCTACAGCTGGAAGACGCTGGCCACCGCGAACATCTCGGCGACCGGCGGCGAGGCGATCAGCAACGACCTGACGGGCAAGGGTCTGCTGGTCAGCGGCTCCTCGACCGCTGTGGCGGGGATGGACCTGCCGCATGCCGGCGACCGGGCGACACCCTCCCCGTCGGCGAGTGCTCAGGCGGCCAGCAGCGAGTCCACCGACTCCCAGGCCAGCCCCCGGACAGGCACCCTGATCATGCTGATCGGGTCGGTGCTGGTGGCCCTGGCAGCCGCCGTGGTGGTCTACCGGGTTCGGTGAAACTCAAGCACTGAGGCCGGGCATCCTCTCCAGGATCCAGTCCAGGCAGGCCACCAGGGCGCGCACGTCCTCGGGGTCGACCGAGGAGAAGGTCCCGACCCGGATCTGATTGCGTCCCAGCCCCCGGTAGGGGTCGATGTCCACAATCCCGTTGTCACGAGCGATTCCGCACAGAGTCGCCGAGTCGATACCGGCGTCCAGATCGATCGTGACGACCACCGGGCTGCGCAGCGCGGGATCCCGCACGAAGGCGGCGGTCAACGGGTTGGCATCGGCCCAGCCGTAGAGGATGTCGGAACTGGTGCGGGATCGTTGCGCGGCCCCGGCCATCCCGCCGTGGGCCAGCAGCCAGCGGACCTGGGCCTCCAGCATCATCAGGGTGGCGATCGCCGGGGTGTTGAGGGTCTGGTCCTTCAGGGAGTTGTCCAGAGCCAGGGTCAGATTGAGGATGTCGGGCACCCAGCGCGCCGAGGAGGTCAGCTCGGCCGACCGCTCGATCGCCGCCGGGGACAGGAAGGACACCCACAGGCCGCCATCGGAGGCGAAATTCTTCTGCGGTGAGAAGTAGTAGGCGTCGGCCTGGGAGATGTCGGCGTCGATCCCGCCGGCCGCCGAGGTGGCGTCGATCAGCACCAGCGCCGAGTCGTCGAGATCGACGGGCCGGCGCACCGGGGCGGCCACCCCGGTGGAGGTCTCATTCTGGGCCCACGCGTAGCTGTCGGCGGCATAGCTGGCCTCGGGCAGCGCGAGCCTTCCGGCCGGTGCCTCGAAGATCGCCGGGTCGGCCAGGAAGGGAGCCTTCTGCAAGGTGGTGGCGAATTTGCGGGTGAAGGATCCGTAGACGCCGTTGGCGCTGCGATGCTTCACCAGGCTGCAGGCCGCCATCGACCAGAACAGCGTCGCCCCACCGTTGCCCAGCGCCACCTGATACCCCTCGGGCAGCCGGTACAGCTCGGCCAGCCCGGTGCGGATCGAATGCACCAGGTCCTTCACCGGCGCCTTGCGGTGGGATGTGCCCAGCACCGAACCGGGGGCTGCCAGGGACTCCACCACCTCGCGGCGGATGCGTGAGGGCCCGGACCCGAAACGCGGGTCGGCGGGCAGCAGATCGGTAGGGATGATCAGCTCAGACATGTGGGAATCCTCTCAGTTCGCGGTGCCGCGTGGGGAGATGTCCACTGACGGGACCTCCCGGTGGTCGGGGTTGTGGGAGGATTGGGCGCGAATTCCACCGGAGGTCAGCATGATCATCTCGTCCCGACATGTCCTCGGCCCGCACGGTTCCGCCGGGCCCGCCACCATCACGATCGATGGCGATCGGATCGCCGATGTCACCACCGATCTGGTGGACGCCGCCCATGAGGTCCCCGAGTGGATCCTGCCCGGCTACGTGGACACTCACTGTCATGGTGCCGCCGGGGCGAGCTTCTCCGATCCGGATCCCGAGAGGGTCCGTGCTGCCATCGAGTACCACCGCAACCAGGGCGCCACCACCTTGTTCGCATCCACGGTCACCGAGGACCTCGACGACCTGGTCGACCAGATCGGGCGGATCCGGACCTTCTGCGCCGCCGGGGAGCTCGACGGTATTCATCTGGAGGGCCCCTTCCTGGCCGAGTCACGCAAGGGGGCGCACAGTCTGGAGCTGTTGCGCGACCCCACCCCGGCACGGGTCGAGAGGCTGTTGGAGGCCGGTGGCGAGGATCTGCGGATGATCACCGTCGCGCCGGAGCGCCGGTGCGGTATCGAGGCGGTCGGCACGATCTCTGCCGCAGGCGTCCACGCCGCCTTCGGCCACTCCGAGGCGGACGCGGCGACCGCCCGCGATGCGGTCGACTCGGGGGCCGACATCGTCACCCATCTGTTCAACGCGATGGCCCCGATCCATCACCGCAAGCCCGGCCCGGTGCCGTGGATGCTCACCGATTCGCGAGTGATGTGCGAACTGATCTGTGACGGCGTCCACCTGGCACCCGACGTCATCCGGATGGCCGTGCAGACCGCCGGGCCCGGCCGGATCGGTCTGGTGACCGATGCGATGAGCGCGACCGGCCAGCCCGACGGGGACTACATGCTGGGTTCCCTGGCGGTCCGGGTGATCAACGGCAGTGCGCGACTGCTCAACGCCGACGGCACTCTCGGGGCGATTGCCGGTTCGACCTTGACTCTCGGCAAGGCTGTCGAGTTCGTCGTCACCAAGGTGGGGATCCCACTGGAGGAGGCCGCGGTGATGGCCTCGGCGACCCCGGCCCGCTGGCACGGACTGGATGCCGGAGTGATCGCCGAGGGGCGCCGGGCGGATCTGTGCCTCACCACCGCCACGGGACATCTTCAGCGGGTGATCCGGGCCGGCCGGGAGGTGGCGCGACCGGTTCACTGAGACCGGCAGGACGCCGGGCCCCCAGCAGTGGCCGGCGGCCCGGGTCCGGGTTCGGGAATGCCCCGCAGGGCGCGGATGTTGCCACAACGGCGTCTCCCAGCTCTTCTCGGGACAACAGCTCCGGGGCCGGTGGGAGGGTCATCGGGGGATGGGAAGGACAGTGGGATGGACGCGACAGTCCACATGGCGCGACGGAGGAGAACGTGAGCGGCGAACTCATCGACACCACGGAGATGTATCTGAGGACCCTCTACGAACTGCTGGAGGAGGGCATCGACCTGCGCCGCGCACGGATCGTCGAGCGACTCCACCAGTCGGGCCCGACGGTCTCCCAGACGGTGGCACGGATGGAGCGCGACGGGCTGCTGGTCGTCAATGCCGACCGGACCATCGAGTTCACCCCTGACGGTCATGCCGAGGCGGTCAATGTGATGCGCAAGCACCGGCTCGCCGAGTGTTTGCTCACCCAGGTCATCGGGCTGGACATCGCGTTGGTCCACGACGAGGCCTGTCGCTGGGAGCATGTCATCTCCGATGAGGTGGAGAAACGGCTCATCGACATCCTCGACGACCCGGGCACCTCCCCCTACGGCAACGCCATTCCCGCGATGGGCCAGTACACCAGCCCGGACTCGGCCGCCTCCTTCCGGGAGGACTCCCGGCCGCTCGCCGAGTTCCTCACCGACGCCGAGCCATCCGGTGGGGCGGGGTCGGGTCGGCACCCGGGCCATGCCGGGCACCCGGGTGATGCCGGTTCCGACGGCCAGCTGGTCAGGATCGTCCGCCTCACCGAACACTTCCAGGCCACCGACTCCAATCTGGCCACCACCAACCGGGTGGGAGTGACGATCGGCACCACGGTGCGCGCCCAGGTTCAGGACGGTCTGGTGGTGGTGACCGGTCCGCAGGGCTCTGCGGAGTTCTCCGAGCACGACGCCGACGGGATCTTCGTGACGCCGGTGGCCGTCAACGCGGTGGCCTGAACCTGCAGAGGTGAGCTGATGAGACTCTTCCCGGTGCACGAGATGGTCAGGCGGCTGGGTCTGAGCCTGCCCGAGGACGCCTGGCCCGATTACCTGGCGAGGTTTCACGCCGAGCGGCCAGGGGTGATCCAGGAGGTGCTCGGCCGCAGCCTGGCCGGGCAGCGCAACCCCTACGTCTGGCTGGCGCGCTCGGTGTCGCGGACCGCCGGATCGGTGGTCGACGTCCGGTGCGGGGCCGGTGCGCTGACCCGCGAACTGGTCGAGGAGGGCCGGCAGGTGATCGGGATCGAGGACTCGGCCGACGAGTTGGCGGCGGCGAGGGCCGCCGGTCCCGAGTCCATCACCTGGATGTACGGGGAGGTCGGCGATCTACCGCTGGCCAGCAGCTCGGTCGATGCCGTCGTCACCTCGATGGGAATGGTGACGGCGAGCGACCCCCGGGTGCTGCTGGACGAGGCCGCCCGGGTGCTGCGCCCCGGTGGTTCGTTCGCCTGCATGGCCCCCACCGTGCGCCCGATGGCCCCCTCACTGGCGCGCCAGGCTGCGGAGTTCACCTTGCGGGTCGGATCGACGCCGAGCTTTCCGGGAGCCCTGGAGCTCAAACTGACCGACCTGCTCGCCCAGCGCGGTCTGCGGAAGGTGGAGGACGCCCGGGCGTGCTATGTGTTCACGGTGCACGACGTCGAGGACGCCGATCTCATCATCAACGCGATGTACCTGCCCGGGTCGACACCCTCACGGCGCCGTTCGGCCCGCGACTGGCTGGTGCGCAGAGCGGTGGCTCGGGGGCAGGTGGAGCTGCCGATCCCGATGCGACGGGTGGTGGCCCTGAAGGACCCGGAACCGGCCTCGGGGATCGCCTGACAGGGAATATCGCCGTGTCCGAAGGTGTTCGAGAGCCACAGAAGAGGTCGCCTCCACAGCGACATCTGCCGGTGCGAGGAACATGCCGGGGGCACAGACACCGATGGCTTCAATGGTCAGATTCACACGGAGGAAGAAATGGCAACCGTCGCCCTGAATGAGGAGAACTTCGCCTCGACGATCGACGCGAATGACGTCGTGCTCATCGACTTCTGGGCCGGATGGTGCAATCCCTGCATGCGCTTCGGGCCGATTTACGAGGCTGCCAGCGAACGCCATCCCGAGGTCACCTTCGCCAAGGTCGACACCGAGGACCAGCAGGACCTCGCCGGCGCCCTGGAGATCACCTCCATCCCCACCCTGATGGCTTTCCGCTCGGGCTACCTGGTGTTCCGCCAGTCCGGTCTGCTCCCCGGATCGGCGTTGGACGACCTCATCGGTCAGGTCCAGGCCATCGATCCGGCCGAGCTGGCCAAGCAGGCCGCGGCCCAGAAGCAGGCCGAGGCCGAGGTCTGAGACGGGTCCGGAGGGCGACCCTTGGCGGGTGGGGCGAGTGCCCGCCAGAACGTGAGGTGACACGGATTTCAGTGTAACGTCTCAGCTGCCTGGCACACCCAATGGCGGGCGCGCCGGCGACGACAGATAAGGCTGATGCCAGGGACCATGGACGCACACTCTCCAGCCAGCGGCACGATCCGCCCCGACGTCGAGCAGCTGGTGGCCACCACTCCGCCATCGGGAAAGTACCGCGGCATCTTCGTGGTGGCCGCAGTGGCCACCCTCGGATCCCTGCTCTTCGGCTACGACACCGGCGTCATCTCCGGGGCGCTGCCGTACATGTACATGCCGCGCAGCGCCGGCGGGCTGGCCATCGGCCCCATCCAGGAAGGCCTGGTCGGCGGCGTCCTGCTCATCGGGGCGGCCCTGGGAGCGGTGTTCGGCGGCAGACTGTCGGACCGATGGGGCAGACGCAACAACCTCACCATCCTGGCTGTGCTCTTCCTGATCGGTGCGCTGGGAACCACGTTCGCGCCCACCGCGCTGGTGATGTACCCGTTCCGTCTGGTGCTGGGATTCGCGGTGGGTGGGGCATCGGCCACCGTGCCGGTCTACCTCGCCGAGTCGGCCCCCAAACGCATCCGGGGCTCGATCGTGGCGGTGGACCAGCTGATGATCGTGACAGGCCAGCTGATGGCCTTCAGCATGAACGCCGTGATCAACGCGGCCCATGGCGGCCCGAAGATCACCGTGTCCGCCAACCACAACGCCGACTCGCTCGGCATCGGGGTGGGGCAGCGTTCCTGGGACTCGATCCTGGCCCTGCAGTCCTCCAAGGGCGGCCCGCTGGACGCGGCCCAGTTCCAGTCCTTCCTGGACCATCTGGTGATCAGCGCCGGAAACGGCGAGGCCTGGCGCTGGATGCTGGTGCTGTGCACCCTTCCGGCCATCGCGCTGTGGATCGGTATCCGGATGATGCCGGAGTCGGCTCGCTGGTACCTGGTGCGAGGGCACGTCCGTGAATCGATCGGTTCCCTCAAGCGGGTCCGCGATCCCCGCAAGGACGGGCCCCTGGAGGCCGAGGTCTCCGAGATGCTGGAGACCCGCCGCCACCAGCTCCTGGAGAACGGCCAGAAGGGCGACCTGGCACTGGTCTGGCGCACTCCATGGCTGCGGAAGCTGCTGATGATGGGGATCTTCCTGGCGGTCATCAACCAGACCACCGGCGTCAACACGATCATGTACTACGCGCCGAAGGTGCTGGAGTACGCCGGGATGACCACCAGCGCCTCCATCACCGCCCAGGTCGCCAACGGCGTCACCTCAGTGATCGGCGCCGCCCTCGGGCTGTGGCTGATCTTCCGGTTCAGACGCCGTCAACTCCTCATCTTCGACATCTTCGGGGTGGCTGCAGCGCTGCTCGGCATCGCCGCGATCTTCGGTTTCGTGATCGCCCCGCATGTCAGCGCCGGCGACCCGGTGCCGGCCTGGGCGCCGTTCCTGGTGCTGGCCATGATGGCGATCTTCATGCTCATCGTGCAGTCCACCAATGGCACGGTGGTCTGGACGATGATGGGGGAGATGTTCCCCTCCCATGTGCGCGGCGTGATGAACGGCACCGCGATCTTCTTCATGTGGGTGGTCAATGCGGTGATCACCTTCACCTTCCCGACCCTGATGGCACGCCTGGGGGGCGCCACCACCTACACCATCTATGGCGTCCTCAACCTGATCATCGGCATTGTGTTGGTGCGGATCATGCCCGAGACCTCTGGGAAGTCCTTGGAGGAGATCGAGCAGGACATGGAGCAGCGGTACTCCTGAGGGCGGCCCCGAGAGGAATCGAACCTCCGACACATGGTTTAGGAAACCACTGCTCTATCCCCTGAGCTACGGGGCCATGCCGACCTCGGGCCGGACCGCACCAGCCTAGTCGCCGGCATCTCGACCGGGCAATTCCTCGGCTGGCACCACACTGCCTTCCTGGCATCTCGGTCGGGCCTCTAGGATCGAACCAGACCTCAACGCCGATCACCCTCTGGAGGAGAGCCGATGAGCCGAGAAGGACTGGCCGCAGCACAGCTGAAGATGACCGAGGCCGGGGTCGACCAGGTCGCAGTCGACGTCTTCACCTCCTACTACCACCAGCTCGAGGAGGGAGGCACCGGGATCATCCCCGAGGACACCATCCGTCCGCTCACCGATCCTCCGACCCTCGACGAGGCCGACATCAGTGACCAGGCGGCCGCCGAGGCCCTCGACCGCACCGTGATGATCAAGCTCAACGGTGGGCTGGGCACCTCGATGGGTCTGGATCGTGCCAAGTCCCTGCTGGAGGTCCGCGACGGCAAGACCTTCCTCGACATCGTCGTCGAGCAGGTGCTGGCAGCCCGGCACCAGTACGGCGCACGCCTGCCGCTGGTCTTCATGGACTCCTTCAACACCAGCGAGGACACCCTGGACCACCTGAGTCGTTATCGGGATCTGGCGGTCGACGGACTGCCGCTGGACTTCCTGCAGAACCAGGAGCCCAAACTGCGGGCCGACGATCTCACCCCGGTCTCCTGGCCCAAGGACCCGGCCCTGGAGTGGTGCCCGCCCGGCCATGGCGATCTGTACACCGCGCTGCTCGGCTCGGGAGTCCTGGACAAGCTGCTGGACACGGGGTTCAGGTACGCCTCGGTCTCCAACGGGGACAACCTCGGGGCGGTTCCCGATGCCAGGCTGGCCGCCTGGTTCGCCGCCTCCGGAGCGCCCTACGCCGCCGAGATATGCCGGCGCACCGTCAATGACAAGAAGGGCGGCCACCTGGCCGTCCGGCGATCCGATGGCCAGCTGATCCTGCGCGACACCGCGCAGACCGCACCCGAGGAGATGGCCTACTTCACCGACGAACTGCGCCACCCCTACTTCCACACCAACAACCTGTGGTTCGACCTGGCGGCGGTGCGCGAGGTGCTCGGCGAGCGCAACGGCGTCCTCGGCCTCCAGCTCATCCGTAACGAGAAGACCGTCGATCCCACCGACGCTGGCTCCACCCCGGTGATCCAGATCGAGTCGGCGATGGGAGGGGCGATCGAGGTCTTCGAAGGAGCCACCTGCGTCGTCGTCGACCGGTCACGGTTCCTGCCGGTCAAGACCACCAACGAGCTCCTGCTGCTGCGCAGCGATGTCTACTCGCTCAATGAGAACTCACACCTGGTCAAGAACACCGACACCACATGTGAGATCGATCTGGACTCGCACTACTACCGGCGGATCAGTGACTTCCAGGCGCGCATTCCCGAGCCGCCCTCGCTGCGGGCCGCCAGCAAGCTGAAGGTGGAGGGGAACTGGACCTTCGGGTCAGACGTCGATGTCGAGGGCTCGGCCCATCTGGAGGCCGGCAGTGATCCGGTGACCATCCCCGACGGGGCTCGTCTCAGCGGCCGGATGACTCCGGCCGAGCTGTGATGATCTGCCACCCCTGCTCGGGGCAGACCCTCCGACTGCGCTGCCAGGGGGCGTTGAGATGACTGCGGGATCAGATGCCGACCACGTCGACGCCGCAGCATCCCAGTGCTGGGCGGCGGTGGCGGTGGTGCTCACCGGGGAGCGGCTGGCGGTGCCCGCCACCGCCGGTTGGCAGGCCGACTGGCTGGCCGACTGGCTGGAGTCCCAGGGATGGGACGCCGCCCGGCTGGCGCAGCGTCGTCGCCGCTGCCAGCAGGAGAGACGGCCATGGCCTCAGCGGCTGCCCGATGACCTGGCCGCCGGGCTGGAGTTCGCCCGCTACTGCGCCCTGCTGGCGCAGTTGAGGAAGATCACAGGCCTGGACGGGATGGCCGAACGGATCCACCATGGCCCGATCATCATCGGCCCTGAGGAGCAGAGACTGCTGCGCGAGGTACCCCCGCACAGCGTCCAACGATGATCGCGCCGACAGTCGAAGGACTCAGACCCTGTCACTCCGCCTTGTGAACCGGGAGGAGGCGCCACCGGCCGGGGCATCAGTCTGGTCGGCGAGGATGTCGCGGATGTCGGCGAGCAGCTCCTCGGTGGTCGGGGGCACGTCGTCGGGATCATCACTGACCAGGTGAGACTTCGCGTACTCGAAGGGCTTGACCAGTCCGAAGTAGATCACGAAGGCCAGGATGAGGAAGGAGACCACGGCGGTGATGAAGGTGCCGACATGGACTCCACCAGGCTGGAAGGAGGAGAAGTTCGGAGTACCACCGAGCCTGCCGATGAGATCCATGATGATCGCAGTGAATGACTTGACCACGTCGCCGAATGCGGCGCCGAGTATGAATGCGACAGCAAGCTCAACGAGATTTCCGCGCATGATGAAATCTTTGAAGCCCTTCATGGCATCCTTTTCAGTTCTGCGCCCGCACGGACGCAGCCGCACGGACGGCATCGTCAACACCGCCGCATTTTAGAGTGTTCGACTCGACGATTCATCCTGGCGGGGCGAGTTTCACCGTCAGGGCATTCTCTGCCGGGGTGATCGGCTGTGCCGGGGCCGGTGATACGGCTCAGGTCATCACGATCCCGATCGACTCGCTGCTGGCATGACTGGCGATCCTGGCGGCACTGGTCGGGTCGGTGGAGACCACGATCACTGCGATGTCCCCGCCGGCCGCCAGCGGTCCCGATCCCGATCCGGTGAGGGCCGAGCCGCTGAGGATCGAGCGCACCACCGCCGAGGACGCCAACGTCCGAATCTGGTCAGCCTCGCCGGCCACCACCACGTTGACTGTCTGACCGACCCGCAACATGGCCAGCGGCGCGGTGTCGGAGATGCGGATCGCGGTGAGCGCCCGACCGGGACCGGCACGAGGGGCTGAGAGCAGGTCGGATCGGGTGAGAATGCTGCCGGTCGGCCGGTCGGCGACCACGGTCTGCCCGGCGGCCTGGTCCACACTGGTCAGCGCACCGGCGGGCACCATCCCGGCTGGCGCCTGGACCACTCTCACAGACGCACTGGTCAACGTGGAGCCACCTGCCAGGGCCTGCGCGGCTGTCAGTACCGGAACTCCGGGGGACTGCTCATCGTGCCGGGGGCCGGCGATCAGCCAGACCGCCAGGGCTGCCAGAAGGGCTGCGAGCCCTCTGCGGTGCCGCGCGATGAAGACATGCACCGCTCTGCCGAACGGCATCCGCGTGCGGACGCGTCTCGAGGTCGGTCGGGCGGTCGGGGGTGGCTGAGGGATGTCGGAGAGTCTCTTCACACCCCGACTTATAGGGGTCCGTGACTCGAATCAGCGGTTTTCCACAGCTCAGTTCCAGGTCAGTTCGCGGCAGCGGGGGCTGTGGATGACGCCGGGGCGCTGCTGGTGGCATCCGAGCCGGTGGCCTTCCCGGCGGCGACCTTGGCGGTGGCGGGCGCCGAGCCGCTCGTCTCGTGCTCGTGCTCGTGAGCCGGGGCGGCCGCGGCGGTGGCGCCGTGGGTGTGATTGTCGGTGGAGTAGAAGCCCGAACCCTTGAACACCACACCGACCGCGCTGAACACCTTGCGCAGCTTGCCCTTGCAGGAGGGGCAGGAGGTGAGGGCCGCATCGCTGAAACGCTGGACAACCTCGAGATCGCGTCCGCACTCGGTGCAACGGTACTGATAGGTGGGCATGCTCTCCTCGATCCGGTCCGATCGCGTGATCGGGCGACGCCGATATTTTAGGTGACCTGGGCCGTGACTCCGAATCCGGGCACATCGCGGTACGACTCCCCGGCGCCGACCTCAGGGCTCAACTCGGCAGCATCAACCCCACGGCGGCGCCCGGTATTCCCCGCCCGGACGCGGCCAGGCCGCCGGCCCGACCGCGGCCAGGCCCCACCCCTGGAGTTCCGCTCACCCCAATGCGGTCAGGCCGGTGGGGGTCAGGGCGGCATCGACGGGGATGTCCCAGCTGTCGTGGGGCAGGCGCTCCACGACCTCGGAGTCGTCGACCATCGCCCAGACCGGGACCTCGCTGCGGCGCCAGACCAGTGCCCGGTCGTACCAGCCGCCGCCGGTTCCCACCCGGTGGCCCTCCAGGTCGGCCCACAACGCCGAGCAGATCACCAGATCGGCCTGCCCCAGCCCCTCAGCCGGCAGTGTCTGTCCGATCGGTTCGGGGATGGCCCACAGCCCGGGGCGTGTCTGACCGGGCGAGTACAGCCCCCAGGCAGGATCGTGCAGTCCGCGCCCGGCTCGATCGGTGAGCACCGGGGCCAGCACTCGCAGACCCGCCCGGACCAGCGCATCGGCCAGCTGTCCGGTGCCCGGTTCCCCGGGTCGGGAGAGGTACAGCGCCACCGTCGAGACCCCCGAGGACAGGATCCGGCGGCTGCCGGTCTGCGCCCAGCCGGCCTCCCGGACGACGTTCTGCTGTGCGCCCACGCCGGCCCGACGGCGTCTGCCCAGCTCCCGCCAGGCCCGCTTCGAGTCGCCCGGGCTCCCGTCGGGCAGCAGCAGCGAGGACATGTCCGGCAGCCTACCGGCCGGTCGCGCGGCCCGGGGGATCGGAAGACCGTAGGGTGAGGGCATGGCGTTGTTCCGCAGGAAGAAGTCCCAGCAGGAGAGTTCCGGGCACTCGGCTCTGGAGCTGCCGGGAGCTCCGGTCGATGACGCGAGTGGGCGGCGCTCGATGGATGACCACCGCGAGTTCCTGCTCTCCCTGGTCAAGCCGCTGCAGCCCTTCGGGCTGAGCATCGGGGACGCCCTGGGCCTTGAACTGTGTGAGGACGTGCCGGCGCCGGTCGACGTCCCCCATCTCACCACGGCTGTCATCGACGGCTTCGCCCTGGACTCGGCTGTCACCACCCGGGCCGGAAACCCGTATCCGGTGACCCTCCAGGTCGACCGGCGTCCGCCGAGCCCGGTGGTGCAGGGCACTGCGGCAGTGGTGCGGAGCGGTGAGGTGCTGCCCGCCGGGGTCGACTGCGTGGTTCCCGCGGAGTCCCTGGACGAGGATGGTCAGGTATCACTGTCGGCCCCGGTGCGCGCGTGGAGTGGCTGCCGGCTGGCAGGCTCAGATTTCGCGGCAGGGGACGCGATCCTGGCAGGCGGCCGGATTCTCCATCCGGCAACTGTGGGACTGCTGGCCGACTCCGGTGTCGACAAGGTGCTGGCCCGGCCGCGTCCCAGGGTGGTGGTGCTGGGCACCGGGGGCAGCAGGCTCAGTTCGGACGGCCTCCCGCTGCCCGACGTCACCGCTCACCTGATAGCCGCCGCAGCCACCGAGGCCGGAGCGCATGTCTGGCGGGTAGAGGCCGACGGTACCGATCGTGAGGAACTGCGCGAGGCCATCACCGACCAGCTGATCCGGGCGGACCTCCTGCTGGTCACCGCAGACCCCGCCCTCAGCGCCGGACCCGATCCCGCCTCTGAGCTGCTGCCCGAACTCGGCGCCACGGACTTCTGCCAGGTGGCGATGGAACCGGGCGGCACCCAGGGGTTCGGGCTGGTCGGTCCCGATCTGGTGGCAGTGATGGTGCTGCCGGCGGGTCCCGGTGCCGCACTGGTGTCCTTCCACGCCTTCGCCGCGCCGTTGTTGCGCAAGATGGGTGGCAGCATCGTCTCGGCGGGCCAGCAGGTGGTCGCCGAGGCGGCCGACATCCTGGCCGATCCTGACGTCCCGGTGCGGTTCGTGCCGGTCAACCTGCGAGTCCGCGACGGCCGGACCATCGCCACCCGGGCCGGCCGAGGGGATGCCCGTGAACTGGTCGACCTGGCGGGGGCGGATGCCCTGGCGGTGATCCCGGCCGGCGAGGGCGTTGACATCTCCGACCCCGTGACCTGCTGGCCGATCGAGCAGAACTAGCCGCCGATGACGGCCTCAGCACCTCGGAGCAGCTTCCAGATGCCCTACGGCATCGAGCTGCCGGCCGGTCATCACTGGCCGGTGACGCTGCGGGCCGGTGCAGTGGTACTGCGCCCGCTGCGCAGATCCGACGGGCCCGCCTGGTTCCGGATTCGCGAGAGCCAGGCCGACTGGCTGCAGCCCTGGGAGGCGACCAGACCGCCGGAGTCCTCGGAGCAGATCCTGACATTCTCCCGGATGGTGGTCCGCAACCGGAGGATGGCCCAGGTGCCCACCGCGCTGCCGTGGGCCATCGCCTGGGATGACCGGTGGCCGGCCAGTCCGGCTGCACGGCCCCAGAAGCTGCCGGTGATCGGACAGTTCACGGTCTCCAATATCGTCGCCGGCTCGGCCATGAGCTGCTCGATGGGCTACTGGATCAGTCAGAGCCATGCCGGGCGTGGGGTGATGCCCACGGCAGTGGCGCTGGCTGCCGATTACTGCTTCCAGGTGCTGCGACTGCATCGCATCGAGATCTGCATCAGACCGGAGAACCTCAAGAGCCTGCGGGTGGTCGACAAGCTCGGGTTGAACGAGGAGGGAATGCGGCCCCGCTACCTCCACATCGATGGCCACTGGCGCGACCACCGGGTCTTCCGGCTGCTGCGCGAGGACCACCCCGATGGCGTGCTGCGCCACTACCTGCGCGACCATGTGCTGCCCGGCTCGCCGCTGACCCGCCAGTGAGAGTGCCGGCCGGGCCCGCACGCTCGGAACCCCGCGGGATGAATCTCGTTGTCGGAGGCGTATCGACGATGACGCCGCAACCGGGGCCACCCGAACTACATCGGTGTAGTGCGAAATGTCCGACACTCCGCGGCAGAGCCTGACTCGACCCCACCGCGCACCTTAACGTGAGCGCCGTGGAAGCAATTATCTTCGGAGTGCTCATCGTGGCGTGGATCGCCTACCTTGTGCCATGGATCGTGATGCGGCGTCATGACCGGGCCGAACAGGCAGAGGAGTCCACCGAGTTTCCCGACTCGATGGCGGTGGTCCGCGATGGCGGACTGACCATCACCGACACGGCCGCCGAGGATGCCGACGACATCGAGGTCGCCACCCCGTACACCCGGGCCCACGCCCGCCATCAGCTGCGTCAGTCTTGGGCCGATGCAGCTGTGAGACGCCGTAGGACGCTGGCTGTGCTGCTGGGGCTGGTCACCATGATGGCCGTGCTGGCCGGATTCTCCCTGGTGTCGTGGTGGTTCACCGCCGGTGCCGGGGCACTGGTGGTACTGTTCCTGGTGGTCGCACGGATCTCGGTGGTGACGATGGCCCGCCGGTTCGACGAGCAGATCGACCAGATCGACAGGGGGTGGGACGAGCACACCGTGCTGCTGGGCCGATCGGATTCCTTTCCGGAGACCGCCGAGGACCGGCAGGTCGAGGAGGAGTGCGAACCCACCTCCCACTCCGTGACGCTGAGCGGCCCGATCGCCACCGATCCCGGATCCCTGTGGGAGGCCGTCCCGGTGACGGCCCCGACCTACGTCTCCAAGCCGATCGCGGCACGAACGGTGCGCACCATCGATCTGTCGGCCCCCGGCCCGGTGGCCGGCCAGACCGAGTCCCCGGTGACCGCCGAGCATCCGCAAGGAGCCAAGCCCGAGGTGAAGCCGGCCGACGGTGAGGCCTTGGAGGGCGAGGTCATCGACGGCGTCGTCTTCGGGCGGGAGTCGGCCTGATCGGCATCGGCGCTCGCGCTGTCGTGGGGACCGTCAGGATTGGTCTGCCGAGGGCCTTGTGGTAGCGTGAGCGCGGTTCAAGGGGCATTGGCGCAGTTGGTAGCGCGTCTCGTTCGCAATGAGAAGGTCAGGGGTTCGAATCCCCTATGCTCCACCCCACGCACAAGGCTCGAACCCTTGCCAACGGAAACGTTGGTCGAGGTTCGGGCCTTGTTCATGTCTGCGGCCCAGGTCAGGGCGTTGGCGTTGACCTGCGGATCGGGGAGCATCTCGAAGGGCCGGTTGTGCTCGACGCGCAGCTCGTTGTCCTCGTCGATGAAGACCTTGGTGAAGAACGCCTGGTTGCACAGGCGCCGGTTGGTGTCGTCGCAGCGGGCGTCGATGCGGCGAGTCACTTGGTCGAGTTCAGCGACGATCCGATCCTGCTCACGCTTGAGCACGGAGAGCGGGATCGCGTCGGCGTAGTGCGCCTGCATGAGGCGTGGACTGCTTGCCGTTTCTCGGACACGCCCAAACACTTGGTTTCAGGCCACCTGACGTGATTCCCTGTACTCCGCCTCAATCTCATTAGGGGTCCGATACCCCAACGACGAGTGAAGACGTTTCTGATTATACCTGAGCTCGATCCACCGCACAATATCCCGGACCGCCTCATCCTTGGTCCGATAGATTACCCGGTGCACCCTCTCGTTCTTCAACGTCGCATTGAACGACTCCGCCCACGCATTATC